>JAMQGV010000006.1 GCA_025994075.1 Vicinamibacteria bacterium | reverse complement strand
GACGCTGCGCCGGTTCGAACCAACGGTCCGCTACCTGCCCGACGGACCGCCGGCTCGAACAGCGGAGCGTCGGGTTCCCGGCGCTCCGTTTGGTTCGAAAACGACCGCGAGCCCCTGCGGTCGTTCGCGGTGGTCCCGCACGGCTCGCGCCAGCGCGACGGGCCACGGTTCGCGCTGTCACGACCCGTGCCCGGTCGTCCTCGAACGCGGCTGCGGCGCGTCACCTCCTCGCGAGTGAGGCTGCCGGCCCCGCCTCCTTTCGCGAAGGCGGGGCCAGCAGCCCCGCCGAGGAGGTGACGCGATGGCGCACAGCACGAACTCGGTGACGACCCAGCTCGATCAGCTCGACGCTTATCGGCTGGCCCGACAGTTCTTCCAGCTTGCGGACGGGCTGGCTCCGCACGGTTCCGGTCTCGGCGATCAGCTTCGGCGGGCGTCGTCCTCGATCGTGCTCTGCCTGGCGGAAGGCGTCGGGCGGACGTCTCGGAGGGATCAGGCGCGTTTCTTCGCGATGGCGCGGGGCTCGGCGCTGGAGTGCGTGGCGATCCTGGACCTGCTGGCCGTGAACTCGCGCAGGACGATGCGGGTGGCCCAGGCTCGGCAAATCCTGGTCCGGGTCGTCCAGACCACGACGGGCCTGTGGAGAAGGCACTCGCGGTGACCGGTCCCAACTCTTGCGAGCCCGGCCGTTGGGCGGCAAGATCGGGCTTCCCATGGCCAAGCGGAAGGCAGCAACCAAGAAGGGCGACGGCAGCGGCGCGACGGTCGGGTACGAGGCGCAGCTCTGGCAGATGGCGGACGCGCTGCGGGGCAGCATGGATGCCGCCGAGTACAAGCACGTCGCGCTCGGCTTGCTGTTCCTCAAGTACATCTCCGACGCGTTCGAGGAGCGGCACGACGCGCTGCTGGCCGAGAAGGCGCACGGGGCTGATCCCGAGGACCCCGACGAGTACCGCGCTCACAACGTCTTCTGGGTGCCGCCCGAGGCGCGCTGGGCGCATCTCAAGGCGCAGGCTCGGCAGGCCACGATCGGCCAGCTCGTCGACGACGCGATGGCCGGGATCGAGCGCGACAACCCGGCGCTCAAGGGTGTGCTCCCGAAGGACTACGCGCGCCCGGCGCTCGACAAGCAGCGGCTCGGCCAGCTCATCGACCTGATCAGCAACATCAAGGTCGGCGACCAGGAGAGCCGCTCGAAGGACGTGCTCGGCCGCGTCTACGAGTACTTCCTCTCCCAGTTCGCGAGCGCCGAGGGCAAGAAGGGCGGCGAGTTCTACACGCCACGCTGCGTGGTCAAGCTGCTGGTCGAGATGCTCGAACCTTACCGCGGCCGGGTCTACGACCCCTGCTGCGGCTCGTCCGGCATGTTCGTCCAGTCGGTCGAGTTCATCCGCGCCCACGCCGGAGGGAACGGGAATGGGGGCCGCGCGAAGGCGGATATCTCGATCTACGGCCAGGAGTCGAACTACACGACCTGGCGCCTGGCCAAGATGAACCTGGCGATCCGCGGTATCGACGGCCAGATCGCCCACGGCGACACCTTCCACGACGACCGCCACCCCGACCTCAAGGCCGACTTCATCCTCGCCAACCCGCCGTTCAACGTTTCCGACTGGGGCGGCGAGCGGCTGCGCGAGGACCCGCGCTGGCAGTACGGCGCGCCGCCGGCGGGCAACGCGAACTTCGCCTGGGTCCAGCATATCGCCCACCACCTGGCCCCCACGGGCGTCGCCGGCTTCGTCCTGGCGAACGGCTCGATGTCCTCGAACCAGTCCGGCGAAGGCGAGATCCGCAAGGCCCTGGTCGAAGCGGGACTCGTCGACTGCATGGTCGCCCTCCCCGCCCAGCTCTTCTATTCGACCCAGATCCCTGCCTGCCTCTGGTTCCTGGCCCGTGACCGCAAGAACGGCAAGTTCCGCGACCGCCGCGGCGAGATCCTCTTCATCGACGCCCGCAAGCTCGGCCGCATGGTCGACCGCACCCACAAGGAACTGACGGACGACGACATCGCCCGCATCGCGGCCACCTACCACGCCTGGCGGGGCGAGAAGGACGCGGGCGACTACGCGGACTCCCCCGGCTACTGCAAGAGCGCCCCGATGGACGAGGTCCGCAAGCACGCCCACGTGCTCACGCCCGGTCGCTACGTGGGTGCGGAGGACGTGGAGGACGCCGGCGAGCCGTTCGAGGCGAAGATGAAGCGCCTCACGGCGACCCTGCGGGAGCAGCAATCGGCGGCCGCCACGCTCGATGCCGCCATCGCCAGCAACCTGAAGGGACTCGGCTATGGCGGGTAGGTCGACCCCACCTCCTGCGCGAATCGCGACCGCGATCCACGACATTCGAGGTCATCGCGTGATGCTCGATGCCGATCTCGCGGCGCTCTACGGTGTCACGACGAAGCGGCTCAACGAGCAGGTCACCCGCAACCGGGACCGATTCCCGGAGGACTTCATGTTCGTCCTGACCGCCGAGGAGGCGGCTGGTTTGAAGTCGCAGTTTGCGACCTCAAAGAAGGGCCGGGGTGGCCGAAGGACGCGGCCACGCGCCTTCACCGAGCACGGCGCCGTCATGATCGCCAACGTCCTCAGGAGCCGCATCGCGATCGAAGCGAGCATTCAGGTCGTCCGCGCCTTCGTGCAGCTCCGCGAACTCGCACTGACCCACGCGGATCTCGGGCGTCGCCTCGACGACCTGGAGCGGAAGTACGACTCGCAGTTCAAGGTCGTGTTCCAGGCCATCCGCGGACTGATGACGCCCCCCGCCCTGCCCCGCCGCCGAATCGGGTTCCAGCGTCCGCCGAGCGGGGACGAATGATGGCTCGAGGCTCGGGCTCTCGGGACACATGGCAGGCTCTTTCCCTGGCCGAAGCGGGCGTCAAGTTGATCGATTGTGATCACCGCACGCCACCGGCCTCGGATGCCGGCTACCCGTACGTGGCGATTCCGCAACTGCGCGGGGGACGGATCGATGTGTCGGAAGCCCGACGCATCAAGCCCGAGCACTTCGCCGAATGGACACGCAAGGCAAGACCTGCGACCCACGATGTGGTCCTCTCCCGGCGCTGCAACCCGGGCGAAACCGCTCACGTCCCACCAGGACTGGACTTCGCGCTTGGCCAGAATCTCGTCATCCTTCGTGCCGACGGAACGAAGGTCGATCCATCCTTCCTCCGCTGGCTGGTGCGGGGGCCCGAGTGGTGGGACGAGGTCGCGAAGTTTCTGAACGTTGGCGCCGTGTTCGACAGCCTCCGGTGCGCGGATGTGCCCCGCTTCACGCTCTCAATCCCGCCGCTGCGCGACCAGCGCACCATCGCCCACATCCTCGGGACGCTGGACGACAAGATCGAGTTGAACCGGCGGATGAACGAGACGCTGGAGGCGATGGCGCGGGCGCTGTTCCAGTCGTGGTTCGTGGACTTCGACCCCGTCCGCGCCAAGGCCGAAGGCCGCGACCCCGGCCTCCCCAAGCCCCTCGCCGACCTCTTCCCCTCCCGCCTCGTCGACTCCGAACTCGGCGAAATCCCCGAGGGCTGGGCAGTGCGCACGGTCGGCGATCTTGTAGAGGTCGTGGGAGGCAGCACCCCAAGAACGGGCGAGGCCATCTACTGGGAAGGTGGTACCCACTGCTGGGCCACCCCAAAGGACCTATCCGCACTCGATGTGCCCGTCCTCCTGCACACAGAGAGGCGAATCACCGATGCCGGCCTTGGCCAGATCAGCTCGGGTCTTCTGCCTGTCGGGACTGTGCTTCTGTCGTCACGAGCACCGATCGGCTACCTCGCCATCGCCGAAGTGCCCGTCGCCGTCAATCAGGGCTTCATCGCCATGAAATCCCGGCTCGGAGTGCCGTCGACTTTCCTGCTGCATTGGGCCAGGAGCGCGAAGGAGGCGATCCTCAGCCGGGCCAACGGCTCGACCTTCCTCGAGATCAGCAAATCGAACTTCCGGCCCATCCCCCTGTCGGCTCCAGCGAGCCCTGTTCTCGATGCGTTCGCGACGCTCGCCGACCCCCTCCATCGGCGTATCGTCGCCAACGCCCGCGAGAGCGCCACCCTGGCGGCGCTCCGCGACACGCTGCTTCCCAAGCTCATCTCCGGCGAGGTGCGGGTGCCGCAGGCTGAGAGGTTCGTCGGTGAGGTGCTGTGATGGGGCATCCCGGGTTCTCGGTCCGGATCTTCCTGCCCACCGGGGAGCCGGAGGGGCTGCGGATCGTCGAGAAGTCGAACTGGACCGGGCAGGGGCTGGTGTTTCCGCGGGCGGCGCTCGCGGACGTGAAGGGAGTGCAGGACTTCGCGCGGGCCGGGGTCTACATCCTCTGGGGGCCCAGTGACGCGGGGACGTTTCAGAGGGTCTACGTCGGCGAGGGGGACGGCGTGCTGCAGCGGCTGGAGAGCCATGCGCAGAAGAAGGATTTCTGGACTCATGCCGCGGTCTTCGTCAGCAAGGACCAGTCGCTGAACAAGGCCCACGTCCAGTACCTCGAGGCCCGGCTCGTCAAGCTGGCCGCGGAAGCGCGGCGCTGCGAGCTCGACAACGGCAACCAGCCGCAGCCGCCGAGCCTGAGCCCGGCCGACGTCGCCGACGTCGAGGGTTTCCTCGACAACATGCTGCTGTGCCTGCCAGTCGTCGGCGTCGACTTCTTCGAGAAGCCGCGGGCGGCGGCCGGAGTGCGCACGCTGTACCTGCGGTCCAAGGGGATCGAGGCCCAGGGTTACGAGAGCGCGGCCGGCTTCGTCGTCCGCGAGGGCGCTGGGGTCGTGAAGTCCGAGGTGCCGTCGATCCAGGCCTTCCTCTCGGACCTGCGGCGCACCCTGGTCCAGCAGGGCGTCCTGGTCGACGCCGGCGAGACCTGGCGCCTGGCCCAGGACTACACGTTCGGCTCCCCCTCCTCGGCTGCCGGCGTCCTGCTCGGCCGCTCGGCCAACGGCCGGACCGAGTGGAGGGATGCATCCGATCGGACCTTGAAGGAACTTCAGGAGCGGGGCTCGGCTGGCTGAGTTCGGCGGGCCAGGGCCGACAGGTCCGAGGGAAGCTACGAGGGAAACCAGCGTTCGATGCGGCCAGGCGCGTCGGGATCGTCGGTCAGGTCGGCGGGGGTCGGGCGGTACACCTTCGCGATCAGCGGGGGCAGATTGCGGTCGAGGAAAGCCTCGATCCGCGTGTGGGTTGCGACGAAGGTCCGGGCCAGTTCAGGGTACGGGGCCTTGCCGACGACGACGAGCAGGCGGACGCCGTGGCGGAGGACCGCATCCTTTTCGTTCGGCTTGTAGCGGATTCTGGCGTCGTGCGTGATCGCCACCCAGCCCCGTGAGCCCACGACTTCGAGCCACTGCTCGTCCGGACAGCTTGGCGCGAAGTGGTCGTGGTGAGCCTCGACGGCCAGTCCTGCCTCGCGAAGGATCGCAGGGAAGGCCTTGCCGAGGTCGCGATCCGTGAAGTAGACGCGGGTCAAGCCGCTCGTTCGTAGACCACGGCTTCCACCACGTCATTCGTGGTGAGGTCGTAATCACGAGCGACGGCTTCGACGGTCTCGCCCGCGTCGATGCGCTCCGCGATGGTCCGGGTCGAGACGAACGCCTTGTCCAGCACGGGCCGCCCGAAGGCGATGCCCGGGTCGATGAGGATCGGGCGCGCGTCGCCTTGATCCGTCGAGAGGAACGGATAGAGACGGACGGCGTGCCCGAGGCCGCCCCACTCGACCCGCTTCAGGTGGGCCTGGAACACGCGGCGCATGGCGAGTTGCCCGGAGGCCGAGAGGTTGATCAACTGCCCGTAGCGTTCGAGGAACAACTGCCCGCCCTGGGTGCACAGTTCTTCGTGAAGCAGCAGGCGCTCGATCTTGAGTTCGCGCTCCGCGTAGCGCAGTGCCTTCCGGACCTCGGGCAAGGGCACCGTGTGCTGAACCCGAAGAGAGCGAAGGACGTGAGCTTCGACCAGGTTCCAGAAGGACAGCGTCGCTGGAGTACGCCGCGCGAGCGAGAGCACCGGCTCCGATTGGGCCGGGCCGCGGCGCGTCGAGTAGGGACGTCCGAGGAACCACGACCGCAGCGTCGCGGGCGGCAGCCGAAGGTGGCGGCCGGCCTCGGACAGCGAGTACGCGGGCACGGAATGCGGGTCCTGGTTCGTGATGGCCTCCCGCGCTGATTCTGCCTCAGGTGGGGTGCGGGTCGGGACCTCAGCGGCTATCCTGCCGCCTCCGGGCCCCCCATGACTGGCAGATTCACCGAGTCCGACGTCGAAGTGGCCGCGCTCGACTGGCTTGTGGGCGCCGGGTGGGCGGTTCGCCACGGGGCCGAGATCGCGCCAGGGGAGGCCGGGGCCGAGCGGGACGACTACGGGCAGGTCGTGCTGGCCGGCCGGTTGCGGGCCGCGCTGGCGCAGCTGAATCCCGGGCTGCCGGGCGAGGCGCTCGAAGACGCCTTCCGGAAGCTGACGCGGGTCGAGGGGGCCGATCTCGTCGCGCAGAACCGGGCGTTCCACCGCCTGCTCGTCGACGGGGTGACCGTCGAGTTTCGCGATCGCGACGGGGATCTGCGGGGCGCGCAGGCGCGGGTCGTCGACTTCGAGCGGGTCGAGGCGAACGACTGGCTGGCCGTGAACCAGTTCGCCGTCACCGAGAACAAGCACAGCCGCCGGCCCGACGTCCTGCTGTTCGTCAATGGGCTGCCGCTGTGCGTGATCGAGTTGAAGAACGCGGCGGCCGAGAACGCCACCGTCTGGTCGGCGTTTCAGCAGCTCCAGACCTACAAGGCCGAGATCCCCTCGCTGTTCACCGCAAACGCCTTGCTGGTCGCGTCCGATGGGATGGAGGCCCGGGCCGGCACGCTGACCGCCGGGCGGGAGTGGTTCAAGCCGTGGCGAACCGTGAGCGGCGAGGGGCTCGCCGACGAGAAGCTGACCGAGCTTCAGGTGCTCGTCCAGGGACTGCTCGCGCCGCGTCGATTCCTCGACCTGGTCCGCGACTTCATCGTCTTCGAGGACACGGACGGCCGAGTCGTCAAGAAGATGGCCGGGTATCACCAGTTCCACGCTGTGCAGGCCGCGGTCGCGGAGACGTTGCGTGCCGCCGAGCTGGCGCGGGAGGCGGATCGCATCGCCGAAGCGCGGGGGCGCTACGAGGCCGGGCAGCGGCCCGGGGGCAAGCCCGGCGATCGGCGGGTCGGCGTCGTGTGGCACACGCAAGGGTCGGGCAAGAGCCTGACGATGGCGTTCTACGCCGGGCGGGTGATTCGCGAGCCCGCGATGGAGAACCCGACGCTGGTCGTGCTGACCGATCGCAACGACCTCGACGACCAGCTCTTCGCGACGTTCTCACGCTGCAAGGAACTACTGCGTCAGCCGCCCGTCCAGGCCGAGAACCGGGCGCACCTGCGAGCGCTGCTGAGCGTGGCCGCGGGCGGCGTCGTGTTCACCACCATCCACAAGTTCTTTCCAGAAGAGAGGGGCGACCGTCACCCCACCCTCTCCGACCGGCGGAACATCGTCGTGATCGCTGACGAGGCGCATCGCAGCCAGTACGATTTCGTCGACGGCTTCGCGCGCCACATGCGCGACGCGCTCCCCCACGCCTCGTTCATCGGCTTCACCGGGACGCCCGTCGAGTTGCAGGACGCGAACACCCGGGCCGTGTTCGGCGACTACATCAGCGTCTACGACATCCAGGCCGCGGTGCGCGACGGCGCGACCGTGCCGATCTACTACGAGAGCCGGCTCGCCCGCCTGGCGCTGGCCGAGGCCGAGCGGCCGCGGATCGACCTCGAGTTCGAGGAGGCGACCGAGGGCGAAGAGGTCGAGCGCAAGGAGAAGCTGAAGTCGAAGTGGGCCCAGCTCGAGGCGGTGGTCGGGGCCGAGAAACGGCTCGCGCTGATCGCCCGCGACCTGGTCGAGCACTTCGAGAGCCGGCTGGAGACGCTCGACGGCAAAGGCATGGTCGTCTGCATGAGCCGGCGCATCTGCGTCGACCTGTATCGCGAGATCGGCCGGCTGCGGCCCGACTGGGTAGCCGAGGACGACGAACGCGGCGCCCTGAAGGTGATCATGACCGGGTCGGCTTCCGATCCCGCCGAGTGGCAGGGCCACATCCGCAACAAGCCCCGGCGCGAAGCGTTGGCGCATCGCTTCCGCGACCCGAAGGACCCGTTCCGCATGGTCCTCGTGCGGGACATGTGGCTGACCGGGTTCGACGCACCCTCCCTGCACACGATGTACCTGGACAAGCCGATGCGCGGACACGGCCTGATGCAGGCGATCGCGCGTGTGAATCGCGTGTTCAAGGACAAGCCCGGCGGGCTGGTGGTCGACTACCTCGGGCTCGCGCCGGAGCTGAAGGCGGCGCTGCAGACGTACACGCAGAGCGGCGGGACCGGGCGGACGGCGCTGGATCAGGACGAAGCCGTCGCCGTGATGCAGGAAAAGCACGAGGTCTGTCGCGGCCTGTTCCACGGCTTCGACTGGTCGCGGTGGACGACGGGCACCGCGCCGGAGCGGCTGAGCCTGTTGCGGCCCGCGCTCAACCACGTGCTCGGCCTGAACGACGGCAAGGAGCGCTGCCTTCGCAGCGTGCGCGAGCTGTCGCAGGCGTTCGCCCTCGCGGTGCCGCACCCGGAAGCCCTCCGCATCCGCGACGACGTGGGGTTCTTCCAGGCCGTGCAGTCGGTCCTCTCCAAGCGGGCCCCAGGCGACGCCCGCCCCGGGGAGGATCTAGACCAGGCGGTCCGCCAGATCATCTCGCGGGCGATCGCGCCCGAAGGGGTGGTGGACATCTTCGCGGCCGCGGGCCTCCAGCGCCCAGACATCTCGGTGCTGTCGGAGGAGTTCCTGGCCGAGGTGCGCGAGATGCCCCACCGCAACCTCGCGGTCGAGCTGCTCCAGAAGCTGCTGAAGGGCGAGGTGCGCAGCCGGAAACGCAAGAACGTGGTTCAGGCGCGATCGTTCTCGGAGATGCTGGAGAAGACCCTGAGGCGCTACCAAAACCGGGCCGTCGAGGCGGCCCAGGTCATCGAGGAGTTGATCCAGCTCGCGAAGGAGATGCGCGAGGCCACTGCCCGCGGCGAAGCGCTGGGGCTGAGCGACGACGAGCTGGCGTTCTACGACGCGCTCGAGACGAACGACAGCGCCGTCAAGGTGCTCGGCGACGACACGCTGCGCGCGATCGCCCGTGAACTGGTCGCCACCGTCCGTCAGAACGTCACGATCGACTGGACGCTGCGCGAGAACGTCCGCGCCCAGCTCCGCGTCCTGGTCAAGCGCATCCTGCGCAAGCACGGCTACCCGCCGGACAAGCAGGAGAAGGCGACGCAGACGGTCCTCGAGCAGGCCGAGTTGCTCTCGGCCGACTGGGTCACGGCTTAGCCCACCCCATGAAGGTTCACCTCGTCGACGGGACGTTCGAGTTGTACCGCCACTTCTACGCGATGCCGGCCGCGAAGAACCGGGACGGCGAAGAAGTCGCCGCCGTGCGGGGCGTGATGCACTCGATCCGGCGGCTGGTCGAGGACGGGGCGACGCACGTCGGGGTGGCGACCGATCATGTGATCGAGTCGTTCCGCAACGAGTTGTGGCCTGGCTACAAGACCGGCGAAGGCATCGACCCGGCGCTGTGGGCGCAGTTCCCGCTGCTGGAAGAGGGGCTCCTGGCGTGGGGCGTGAAGACGTGGGCGATGGTCGAGTTCGAGGCGGACGACGCGCTGGCCGCGGCCGCCGCGAGGGCCGCTCGCGACCCGCGCGTCGAGCAGGTGGTGATCTGCACGCCCGACAAGGACCTCGCGCAGTGCGTGCAGGGCACGCGGGTCGTCCAGTTCGACCGCATGCGGCGCACCGTGCGCGACGAGGCCGGGGTCGTCTCGAAGTTCGGGGTCCCGCCGGCCGCGATCCCCGACTACCTCGCGCTCGTGGGCGACAGCGCGGACGGCTTCCCCGGGCTGCCGGGCTGGGGGGCGAAGTCGGCGGCGGCCGTGCTGGCCCGCTTCGGCCGGCTCGAGGCGATCCCCGACGACCACCGCGAGTGGGGATTCAAGCTGGCCCGGGCCGAGGCGCTGGCGGCGACATTGCGTTCGCAGCGCGAGCAGGCGCTGCTGTTCCGCCGGCTCGCCACGCTGCGCACGGACGTGCCCGTCTTCGACTCGGTGGACGAGCTGGAGTGGCGCGGGCCGACCGCCGCGCTGCCGGCGCTGCGGCGCCGCCTCGAGCTCGGCGACTGAGGGCCGCTCAGGCCATCGCCAGCAGTTCCGCCACCGCCTTCTCGATGCCGGCCGCCGCCTCCGAGATGCGGCCGGCCAGCATGTAGGCCGGCGACGAGATCAGCTTCTTCTCGCGGTCGACCGTGACGCCGTCGACCGGGCAGGTCTCGTGGCGGGCGCCCATCGCGGAGAGCGCGGCCGCCGTCTTCGCGTCGTCGCCGATCGTCAGCTTCGGCGCTTCGCCGCCCAGCACCTTCGCCAGCACTGCCGGCGCGATGCAGACGGCCGCGATGGGCTTGTGCGCCGCGTGGACCTCGCGCAGGAGGCGCGCGACGCCCGGCTCGACGTGGCAGTCGGCGCCCCTGACCGCGAAGTCGCACAGGTTCTTGGCGGCGCCGAAGCCGCCCGGCAGCATCAGGCCGTCGACGTCCGCCGCGCGGACCCGCGCCACGTCCTGGATCCTTCCGCGCGCGATCCGGGCCGACTCGACGAGCACGTTGCGCCGTGCACCCGGCTCGACCTCGCCCGTGAGATGGTCGACGACGTGCATCTGCTCGACGTCCGGCGCGCAGATCACGGCCTCGGCTCCGTGGCGGTCGAGGGCCAGCAGCGTGATCACCGCCTCGTGGATCTCCGCGCCGTCGTAGACGCCGCAGCCCGACAGCACCACCGCGATCTTCTTCATGGCTTCCCCCGCAGGCTGCCGGGATTCTTCTCCCCCGCGCCCGCGGCCGCCATGGACCGTTTGATCCGGAACGCGCTCCCGTCAGTCCCCGGCCAGCAGCGGCTGGTGGCGGGCGACCAGCGCCGCGAACTCCTTCGGGGGCACGGCAGGGCTGACCAGGTAGCCCTGCACGGCGTCGCAGCCGTGGGAGCGCAGGTAGCGGAGCTGGGCGGCGTTCTCGACACCCTCCGCGACGACCTGGAGGCGCAGCCCGTGCGACATCGCGATCACGGCCGCCGCGATCGCCGCCGCGTCTTCGCCACGGTCGATCTCGCGTACGAACGAGGCGTCGAGCTTGACCGCGTCGACCGGCAGCCGGCGCAGGTACGACAGCGACGAGTAGCCGGTGCCGAAGTCGTCGATCGAGACCTTGATGCCGGCCGCACGCAGCGCGCGCAGGGTCTCGGCCGTGCGCTCGAAGTCCTGCAGCGCCGTGCCCTCGGTGATCTCGACGCCCAGGCGGTGGGGCGGGACGCCATGGCGCTCGAGCACCTCGCGGATGCGGCCCTCGAGCCCGGAGCGCTGGAGCTGGCGCGGCGAGAGGTTGATCGAGATGACGAGGCCGTCGGCGGCGGAGCCGAGGCCGGCGATGGCACGGCCCGCGGCGTCGAGCATCCAGGCGTCGAGGGCGAGGATCAGGTCCGACTCCTCCGCCAGCGGGATGAACTCCGACGGCGTGTGGAACGAGCCGTCCGGCGCGGGCCAGCGCACCAGCGCCTCGGCGCCGAGGGCGCGGCCGTCGCGGGCGTGGACGATCGGCTGGAGGTACAGCTCGATGCGGTCCTCCTCGATCGCGCGGCGCAGTCCCGCCTCCAGGGTCAGCCGCCGCACCTCGCGCGAGTTGACCCGCGATGTGTAGTGGCGCACGACGTCGCGGCCCAGCCGCTGCGCCGCCCAGGTCGCCGCGCTCGCGTTGCGCAGCAGCACCTCGGCCGTCGCGCCGTCGCCCGGATAGAGGCCGACGCCCACGCGGGCGCTGATCGCCACCTCGCCCGCGGGCAGCACGAACGGACGGCCCAGCGCGTCGACCAGCGCGACGCCGAGGCGGGTGGCGGTCTCGCGCTCCGAGACGTCGCGCAGGAGCACCGCGAACTCGTCGTCGCCCACCCGCGCGACCATGTCGCCGGGGCGCGCGCTCGCCTCCAGGCGCCGCGCGGCCATCGCCCGCAACTGGTCCGCGGCAGGACGGCCGAACGAGCTCTCGACGCTGCGCAGCCGCTCGAGCCCGAGGTGGAGCACCGCGAAGCCCGGGACTTCCGCACCGCCGCGTTCGATCCACTGCCGCAGCCGCGACACGAGCTGGCGGCGGTTCGGCAACCCCGTCTCCTCGTCGTGGAGGACCGCGGCCTCGGGCACCTCGCCACGACTGCCCGCGACGACGGCGACGGCCTGGCCCGCGGCGACGGCGAGGATGGCGGCCAGGATCAGGCCCGTGCCCTGCCCCGCAGCCAGCGCTGCGCCGCCCACGATCACGAGCGGGCCGACGCTCGCCAGCAGGTGCAGGCGCAGCGGGGCCGCCCAGGCCGGCTCGGGTGCGCGGAAGCGATGCCGCGCGTGCCAGGCCAACGTCGCCGCCTCGGCCACCGCGGCGCCGCCGAGGCCGACGAGGGCCGGCCCGAACCACGGCTGCGCCGTCCCGGCCGCCGCGCTCAGGGCGAGGCCGATGGCCCAGGCCACGAGCGCCGCCGCAGTCACGCTGTGCGTGATCGTGGCGAACCCGAAGACCGCCGCCGCCTCCAGCGCATGTCCCGCCATCAGCGCGAGCCCGGCGGGCCACAGCCCGAGCAGCGTGAGTGCGGCCCCCGCGACGCCATGCGGCAGCCGAGCGGTGCGCAAGGCGACGAAGGCTGCAGCCGCCCCCAGCGCCGCGCCGCCGCCGGCCCAGGCACCGAGCAGGTTGACGGCCGCTCCGATCAGGCCGAGCGCGACCACGACGGGCAGCGCGAGCTGCGGTGCCGGCGCGACCGCTTCGATCGTGAACGGTCCCGTCAGTGGAGCGGGCGGCGTCTCGGGCGCATCCAGGGAAGTGGTCAACGTGCCTTATCATCCCGCCTTTCTTTCACCTCGGGGAGTCCATGAACCGACTTTCGATGGCGTTCTGCTGCGGCCTGCTGCTGGCGCCGGCCGTCCTCGCCGACGTCTCCGCCCGCGGTCGGCTGGAGCCGCGCAACGGCGCCCGCCGGGTGGCCGGCCCTGCCGAGATGGTCGCGGTCGTGGCGCGCCTCGACGTGGAGGAAGGCGACGCCGTCCGCCGCGGCCAGGTGATCGCGGTGACCGACACGTTCGACGTGCGCGAGGCCGCGGTCGCCCGCCTGCGCGCCGCGCTGGCTTCCGCGGAGGCCGCGATCGTGCGCACCCGTGCGGACGCCGAGAACGCGCGCCAGGAGGAGGACCGCGCCGGCCAGCTCGCCCGGCAGGGCGTGGGCCCGGCCTCCGAGGCCGAGCGCTGGCAGAAGCGGCGCGAGGCCGCGGACGCGGCGCTGGCCCAGGCGGAGGCCGATCTCGGCACCGCCCAGGCCTCCCTCAAGCTGGCCGAGACGGAGCGCGACCGCGCCCTGGTGCGCTCGCCGATCGACGGCCGGGTGCTGAAGGTCCACGCCCGCCAGGGCGAGCGGGTCACGGAGCACGGCATCGCGGAGCTGGGCGAGACGGGCGCGATGTACGCCGTCGCCGAGGTCTACGAGACCGACGTCCCGAAGGTGAAGGCCGGGCAGCGGGCCGAGGTGAAGAGCCCCGCGCTGGCGCGCCCGCTCGCGGGCGTGGTCGAGCGGGTCGGCCTCAAGGTCGGCCGGCTGCACGCGGTCGGCGCCGATCCCGCGGCCCGCAACGACGCGCGCGCCGTCGAGGTGAAGATCCGGCTCGACGACTCGGCGGCGGCAGCGGCCTTCACCGACCTCGAGGTCGAGATCCTGATCCGCGCCCGATGAGGGGCCCGTTCCGCCTGGCCTGGCGCCAGCTCACGCGCGAGAAGGTCCGCTTCGCGGTCGCCCTCTGCGGCGTCGCGTTCGCCGTCGTGCTGATGCTGATGCAGCTCGGCTTCCGCAGCGCGATGCTGCGCAGCTCCAGCCGGTTCCACGAGCGGCTGGCCGCCGACCTGGTGCTGATCTCGCCGCAGTCGCCCTACCTGATCCGGATGGCGAGCTTCCCCAAGCGGCGGCTGGACCAGGCGTTGGGCGTGCCCGGGGTGCGCGAGGTCGCGCCCGTGTACGCGACGCTCGCGATCTGGAAGAACCCGCGCGACGGCGCCACTCGCACCGTGTTCCTGGCAGGCATCGACCCCGACCGCGAGACGCTGCGGATGCCCGAGGTGATCGAACAGCTCGACGTGCTGCGGCGCCCCGAGCGGGCGCTGTTCGACCGCGCGGCGCGCAAGGAGTACGGGCCGGTCGCGGAGTGGCTGCGCGAGGCGCCCGAGGCCGAGGTCGAGGTCAACGCCCGCCGCCTCTACGTCGCCGGGCAGTTCGCGATGGGCACCTCGTTCGGCATCGACGGCACGCTGATCACCAGCGACCGCAACTTCCTGGCGCTGACCGGCCACGAGCCCTCGCAGATCGAGATCGGGCTGATCCGGCTCGCGGACGGTGCCGACGTCGCCGCGGTGCAGGAGAAGCTGCGGGCGGTGCTCGAGCACGACGTGCTGGTGCTGACCCGCGAGGGCTACGCGGCGCGCGAACGGGCCTACTGGAACACCGTGACGCCGATCGGCTACATCCTCGGCCTCGGGGCGCTGATCGGGTTCGGGGTCGGCGCGGTGATCGTGTCGCAGATCCTGTTCGCGGACGTCTCCGACCACCTCGCCGAGTACGCGACGATGAAGGCGATGGGCTTCCGCAACCGCTACCTGGCCGGCGTGGTGCTGTCCGAGTCGCTGGTGCTGGCGGGCCTCGGATACCTGCCGGGCCTCGGGATGGCCGCCTACCTGTACGGCGCGGCGGAGCGCGCCACCCGGCTGCCGATGGAGCTGACGGGCGTCGTTGCGGGGCTGGTCTTCGCGCTGACCCTCGGCATGTGCTGCCTGTCGGGGATGCTGGCGCTGCGCAAGCTGGCCGGCGCCGACCCGGCGGAGATCTTCTGATGGCAGCCACGACCCAGGAGCCGCTGATCGTCGCCCGCGGCGTCAGCCACTTCTACGGCCGTGGCGCGCTGCGCAAGCAGATCCTGCACGCGATCGACCTCTCGATCGAGCCCGGCGAGATCGTGATCATGACCGGGCCTTCCGGCTCGGGAAAGACCACGCTGCTGACCCTGATCGGCGCCCTGCGCTCCGCGCAGGAGGGCAGCCTGCGCGTGCTCGGCCACGAGCTGCGCGACGCCGGCGAAGAACGCCTGATCGCCGTGCGCCGGCAGATCGGCTACATCTTCCAGTCCCACAACCTGATGCGCTCGCTGAACGCCCAGGAGAACGTGGAGCTGGGCCTCGAGATCCAGCCGCTGTCGCCGGCCGAACGGCGGGAGCGGGCGCGCGCCGCGCTCGAGGCGGTCGGCCTCGGCGACCGCCGCCACCACTTCCCCGACGAGATGTCCGGGGGCCAGAAGCAGCGCGTGGCGATCGCCCGCGCGCTGGCGCCGCGACCGCGACTGATCCTGGCCGACGAGCCGACGGCCTCGCTGGACAAGCAGTCGGGGCGCGACGTCGTCGACCTGATGAACGATCTCGCCCGCCGGCAGCGCTGCGCCGTGCTGCTGGTCACCCACGACAACCGCATCCTCGACATCGCCGACCGCATCGTCCACCTCGAGGACGGCTTCCTGCAGAGCTTCGCTGCCGCCGTCTCGACCGAGGCCCAGCGCATGCTCGACGCGCTGATCCACACGACCCGCGAGAACGACATCGCCGAGCGGGTCCAGGGCCTCGCCGACGAGGCGTTCGCGACGTTCCTGGCCCAGGTCACCCAGGAGTTCGAGCAACTGCTCCGGGTGATGGAGCTCTCCGGCTCGGACGCCTTCGAGTCGATGCTCGAGCAGGTGCTCGAGGCGTTCACGCTCCGCATCGGCCGCATGCTGCGGGCGGACCGCGCCACGCTGTTCGTGGTCGACCGCGAACACGGCTTCCTGTGGTCGAAGGTCGCGGACAAGGCCGGCCTGATCAAGCTGTCGCTGGGCCAGGGCATCGCGGGCCGCGTCGCACAGACCGGCGAGCCGATGAACATCGCGGACGCTTACCTGGAGCCGCTGTTCAACCGCCGCATCGACGACGAGACCGGCTACCGCACGCGGACGATGCTCTGCATGCCGGTCAAGAACGCCACGGGCGAGGTGTTCGCGGTGATGCAGTTGCTGAACAAGGCCGACGGCGCACTGTTCGACGACGCCGACGCGACGCACTTCGCCCACGTCGCCGAGCGGATGGGCGTGATCCTGCAGGCGTGGGCGCGGATGGCCCGGCGAACGGTGATGGACCCTCCGGAGGAGGCTGCCTGAGCACGGCGGCCTCGGCGTTGCGCGAGGCTGCCGCGCGGCTGCGCGCCGCCGGCGTGCGGGCGGCCGAGTGGGACGCGGAGCTGCTGCTCCGACACGTGCTCGGCTGGTCGCGCGCCGATCTCGTGGCGCGCTCCGGCGAGCCGCTGCCCGCGGACGCGGCCGAGCGCTTCGGCGCGCTCGTCGAGCGACGCGCGGCGCGGGTGCCGCTGCAGCACCTGACCGGGGTCCAGGCCTTCTGGCGCCACGAGTTCCTGGTCACGCCCGAGGTGCTGATCCCGCGCCCGGAGACGGAATTGCTCGTGGA
Organism: Vicinamibacteria bacterium; assembly: GCA_025994075.1. Taxonomy (GTDB): domain Bacteria; phylum Acidobacteriota; class Vicinamibacteria; order Fen-336; family Fen-336; genus WYBL01. The sequence continues at coordinate 34,231 of JAMQGV010000006.1, read as the reverse complement.
GCGCGCCCTCGAACTGCTGCCGGCGACGAATCCCGCCCTCGTCGTCGACGTCGGCACCGGCACCGGCTGCCTCGCGCTCTCGATCGCCGCGGAGCGGCCCCTCGCCCGCGTGTTCGGCCTCGATCTCTCCCCCGCCGCGCTGCAGGTCGCACGCCGCAACGCGGTCCGGCTCGGGCTCGAGGCCCGGGTCGACTGGCGGCAGGGCGACCTGCTCGCGCCGGTCGACGAACTGCACGGGCAGATCGACCTCATCGTCAGCAACCCGCCCTACGTCGACCCGGCGGACCCGCTCGCGCCCGAGGTCCGGGACCACGAGCCGGCACTCGCGCTGTTCCCGCCGGGCGAGCCGCTCTCCGTCTATCGGCGACTGTGGCCGCAGGTCGCGATCGCGCTGCGGCCCGGCGGGCGCGCGCTGGTCGAGGTCGGCGCCGGCCAGGCGGACGCGGTGGTCGACCTCGCGCGCGCGGCGGGCCAGGTCGAGGTCGAAACGTGGCCGGACCTGCAGGGCATCCCGCGGGTCGTCGGGGCGGCGCGGCCTCGCTGAATCAGCCGCGGACGAAGCGGACCGTCAGCACGACGTCGCCGAACTCGACGCGGTCGCCGTGGCGCAGTGCGGTCTCGCCGCTCACCGGCCGGCCTTCGACCCGGGCCGGGTAGCTCGCGCCGAGATCGGCCAGCGTGGCCGTCCGGCGGTCGGCCGAGAGCGTCAGCCGGGCGTGCCGCCGTGAGACCGTCGGATGCTCCAGCCGCAGCGCCGCGCTGCGTCCGATCTCGTGTTCGCCCGGCTCGGTGACCACGACGTAGCGGCCGGCGCCCTCGAGCCGCACCACCGCGATCGGGCGCGGGTCGTCGGCCGGCTCGCGTTCCGCGGCCGCCGCCAGTTCTTCGCCGGCCGCCTCCAGCTTCGCCCGCCAGTCGGCGTCGAAGCGGCGCACGATGGTCACGTCGGCGTCGTCGTCGGGGGCCACCGGCTCGGACGGAACGGTCGCGGCCGTGGTCGCCACCTTGCCGCTGACGATCCGGACCCGGTAGCGGGCGGTCCCCGCGAGCACGATCTCGTCGCCGTCGCGCAGGCGGGCGCGGGCGACGACGCGGTCGTTCAGCTCGGTGCCGTTGCTCGACCCGAGGTCCTCGACGAAGACGGCCGTCGGGTGGCGCTCGATCCGCGCGTGGAGCTTCGACACCGCCGGACTCTCGACGACGTGGTTCGCGCTCGCCGCGCGGCCGAGGGTCAACTCGCCGGGCGGCACGGCGACGCGCTCTCCCCCGTCCGCCGGCTCCAGCCACGCGTCCACGACGCCCTCGAGCTCGATCCGCTCGGCGCTGCGGCCGGTCAGGAACAGCAGGTCGACGTCGGTCGCGAGCGACACGACGTCGAGATCGCGCAGGCGCTGGCGGCGGGCCAGCCGCCCGTTGACGCGGGTGCCGTTGGCGCTGCCCAGGTCTTCGACGAGGTGGCGGCGGCCGTCCCACGCGATGCGCGCGTGGAGCCGCGAGATCGTCTCGTAGGGCAGGCACAGGTCGGCGGCGCGATCGCGTCCGAGCGTCGTCTCCTCGTGCTCGAGCACCTGGGTGCGCGGGGCTTCGCCCGGCAGACGGAAGCGCAGGAAGGCGCGGGGCGCGGGCCCGCTCATCGCCTCGTCCCCGGATGGTACGAATGGCACTCGATGCATCCCGAGCCGACCTCGCCGCGGCCGTGGCAGCGCGCGCAACTCGCGACGGCGGGCAGGTGCAGGTCTTCGGCTTTCGCGCTCTTCTCCACACCTGCGTGGCAGGTCGCGCAGCGGCCCGCGGCGGCCTCCGGCTCCCCCACCCACGCCGCCACGTCGAGGTGGGGGGCGTGGAGGAAGCGGGCGTGGCCGAGCACGCCGGCCGCCGACCGCACCTCCGGGAGCGGCGCGGCGGTCGCTCCTCCCGGGTGGCACTTCGCGCACGGCGCCCACAGCGCACCGAGCGCGCGCTGGATCTCCTCGGGCGCCTTCGCCGGCGGCCCGGGCAGGCCGGGATCGGAGGCCGCGAGCGCCTCGTCGAGACGCGCCAGTTCCTCCGCCGCGGCCGGGGCCGTCAGCGGCAGCCCCAGGCGGCTGCCTGCCGCGGCGCGCACGCCGCCGTCGATCAGGCGCAGTTCCTCGCGGACCGCCTCGAGGCCGGCCACCACGCGACGCCGGGCGCGCTCGAGGCTGCGTTCCGCGTCGGCGTCGACGCGGGCGACCCGGAGGCGCGCGATCAGCGGCTGCAGCTCGGCTTCCAGGTCGGGTCGCTCTCGCTCCAGGTCGCGTGCCGCCGCCAGCAGCGCCTGCCGGCTGCGGTCGCGCTCGCCGCGGTCGTCGGCGACGCTCGCGCTGCGGGCCGCCGCGAGCAGCTCGCGCGCGGGCGCACCCAGCGCCGGGTCCGAAACGAGGCCGCGCAGCGGCGCCTCGAGCGCCCCGAGCGGAGCGGCGTCGACGGCCGTCGCCCGCGCCGCCAGGCGCTGGTCCAGCGCGGCCGATTCGCCCACCAGCTCGAGCTCGCGCGCCCGCAGCTCGTCGCGCGAGAGCGCGGCGAGGGCCGGGGCGTCCGCCAGCCGCTCCACCAGGGCGTCGCGGCGCTCGATCAACCGCTCCCGGGTCGCGGCGAACGCGGCAGGCGCCAGCCCACGCGCGAGGCGGTCGCGGTTGGTCACGATCCAGGCGTCGCGGTGCACGGCGCGCCGCAGCCGCACCTCGCCGAAGTCCGTCGCTTCGAAGCGCGCCGACTCCAGCGCCGCGGCTTCGGCTTCGATCGGCGGCAGCCCCGGCCCCTGGACGCCGTGCGACGCCAGCTCGCGCGGCGACAGCACCAGCTCGGCCGCGACCTCGCGGCTGCCCGCCTGCAGCTCGCGCTCGTGACAACGCGCGCAGTGGCGATCGAAGCCCGGCGCGACGAACTCGCGGGTCGCGGCGTCCGGCTCGTGGCAGAACGCGCACACGGCCTCGCCGCGCGCGCGCTCGCCCAGTCCCTCGGCCGCGAAGGCCTTGAGGGCGTCGGGCCGCAGGTGGCGCTCGTGGTTGAAGGCGATGCCCGGCGCCTCGGGCGCGCGCTCGCGGACGGCCTGGAACTCGGGGTGCGCGCCGAAGCGGCCGAAGTGGCAGCGCGCGCAGTGGCCGTCGGCGACCGCGGCCAGGTCCGCGGCGCGCCCGCGGTGGTCGACGTGGCAGCTCGCACAGGACGGGGCGACGTGGCGCGCGGTCGTCCCGGCCCCGTCGCCGCCGCCGGCGCGCACGTGGTCACGGTGGTCGAAGTCGCCCCCCGGCGTGACGGCGTGGCAGCGCACGCAGCGGGCGTCGGCCGCTCCGCGCTCGAATGGCGAGGCGCTCTGCGAGTGGCACTGTGCGCAGCCGTCCTCGAACACCGCGTGGGCCGCCGCCACCGGGCCGGGACTGGCGTGGCGGCGCAGCCGCCAGCCCTCCGGCGACAGCAGCAGGCCGCAGCCCACCAGCGAGAGCAGCGCGAGCAAGGCGAGAGCACGGCGGTAGCCGCGGTTTGCGGGCGGCGGCGGCACCCAGTGCGGGCTGCGGGACGGCGTGCCGAACGGGACCTCGGGCGCCATCTCAGTGCACCAGGAAGCCGAGCACGTGGAGGACCAGCAGCCCGAGCAGGGCGCCCGCCGGCCACGCGTGCCACGAGAGCCAGCCGCGCAGCACCCGCTGCAGGCGGAGCTGGGCGTCGAGCTCGAGCTTGGTCGCGAAGAGCGCGAGCAGGCGGCCGATCCGCTCGCGGTCCTCGGCCTCGACGAACGGCGCCAGCCGCCGCAGCGGGCGCAACTCGTCCTCGCGGCCCGCACGCACGTCGATCAGGTAGCTCCAGCGCGGCTCCGGGGCCGCGAAGCGCGGCGCCAGCCGCTCCTCCCACAGCCCCTGCAGCGCCTCCCCCGCGCCCTCCATGGCCTGCTCGGCCTTCGCCCGCGCGTCGGCGACCAGCCCCGGGATGCGGTCGTGCATGGCGTACACGCGCAGCCCCTCGGCCGCCGCCGCCGGCAGCGCCTTCTGCAGGAACGCGCCGCCGAGACCGGTGGCAGCGGTCAGCGCCGAGCCCAGCAGCAGCGCCCAGCCCATGAACCCCGCCGGCCACGCGAAGCCGGCGTGGGCCAGGGTCAGCACCAGCCCCAGCACCCCGAGGTAGACGTGGGCCTGGAACCAGTCCTCGGCGTTGCGCAGCGGCCGCGCTCGCGGGCGCCGTGCCGGGTAGGCCATCGCGATCGTGAAGCACAGCGCCGCGGCGATCCCGAAGACGAGGCCGAGCCCGCGCTTGGGGCTCCACGGCCCCGACAGCGACGAGGCCGCGAAAGCCAGCCCGCACGCCGCGCTGGCGGCCGCCGTCGCCGCCAGCAGGTCGAGGCGCTTGGGGATCAGCCGCTTGCGGGTCGAGGCGCGCATCGAGGCTACCCGAGCAGCGCGGCCACGCGGCCGAGGTCCTTGAAGGAGACGCGGGTCGCGCAGCCGTGCGGGCACATCTGCACGCAGGCCGGGCCCTCGGCGCGGCCGACGCACAGGTCGCACTTGGTCGCGAACTCGACCGGCTTGCCGTCCGGCCGCAGCGTGCCCGGCTCGTGCATCACGATGTTGCCCCACGGGCAGCGCTTGGCGCAGTTGCCGCAGCCGATGCAGGGCCGGGTCGGGTGGTCGAGCGCGTTGATCGTGACCTCGAGCGTGCCCATCTGGCGCGAGATGGCGCCCGTCGGGCAGTCGATCATGCACACGGGATCTGTGCACTGGTAGCACGCGGTCGCGATCAGCCAGTGCCGGTAGGTCGTGCCCTCGCGCAGGAAGCGCGGCACCCCGCCGTGGGTGGAGGCGCAGCCGCGCACGCACTCGTCGCAGGAGGTGCAGGCGGCGAGGTCGACGAGCAGCACCGACTCGCCGTGGATCAGCCCGGTGTCCATCGCCATCTGCACGTGCTCGGCGGCCAGCGGGTCGTCGAGCACCGCGCCGCGCGCCTTGAGCCGCTCGATCGCCCCGCGCCACAGCGCGTCCTCGAACGCGGAAGCGCCCGGCGCAGCGGCGCGCACGTCCTCGAGCTTCAGCTTCACGGCCTCGACGTGCTCGAGCGCCTGCAGCCGGAACGGCCACGCCGCGTCCTCGAGCACCGCGCCTTCGCCGGCGCAGTCGCCCGTGCGCAGGTAGGTCACGGCCAGGTCCGCGGTGCCGGCGCGAACGCTGACCTTCACGTAGCCGCCGCGCACGACGTAGAGGTGGCTGGCGGGCGCGCCTTCCTCCTCGATCACCGCGCCCGGCTCGAACGAGACCAGCTCGGCCTTCTCCTTCAGCGCCTCGAGGGCGTCGTCCGGCAACCCGGCGAAGATCGGCGCCTGGCCGAACAGCGCCTTCAGCGCGCGCTTGCGGTAGCGCTCGTCGAGGAACTTCTTCAGCTCCTTCGAGGCCGCCAGCAGCATGCGCAGGCCAGGCACCTTGACGTGCAGCAGCGTCACGGGCCCGCGCGCGCGCACGTCGGCCGAGGCCGGGAAGCGGGTCAGCGCCGAGAGCTCGCCCAGCAGCTCGCCCGGGCCCATCAGCACCGGTTCGTGGCCTTCTGCAGGCCCCAGGCGGCGCTCGCTCTCCGGCACCAGCACCTCGACCTCGCCCTTGACGACGAAGTACGCCGTGTCGGAGTAGGCGCCGGCCCGCAGCACCAGTTCGCCGTCCTGGTAGTCGACGAAGTGCAGGTTGCGGCGGGCCTTGTCGAGCACCTTGGGCCGCACCTTCTCGGGCAGGCCCTGGAACAGCGAGAGCGGCAGCAGGTCGTCGAGCGGCGCCGGCACCATCAGCCGCAGGCGCTGCTCGTGGCGGGCCATGAGTTCCACGCGGTCGACGCTCACGGCGTGCCTCCCGGCGACGGCGCGGGGGTCTGCGTCGCGGCCGGCGCGGGACGCAGCGCCAGGCCGAAGAGTTCGTCCTGCAGCCGCAGCAGCTCGCTGTCGGGCCCGCCGTACTCGCCAGGGGCGAACGCACCAGCGCCGCGACCCGCGCGGGCCGCCTCCAGAAGCAGCTTCAGGGCCTCCTGCCGCAGCGCCAGGCGGGAGCGCGGGGCCGGCTCGCGCTCGCCGGCGGCGCCGCCCTGCGCCGCGCGGGCGGCCGCGAAAGGCGAACCCGCGGAGGTCGCCGCCGGGCCGGCCACGTCGAACGCGGGCAGGTCGAAGTCGCCTCCCGGCTCCGCGACCGCAGACTCCGTGTAGTCGTCGGGCAGCGGCTGGGCGGCGGCCGGATCGAGCCCGCGTCCGGAGGCCGCCGGCGCGGCGGCCTCGGCGGCTGCGCCCTCCGCGCGCGGCTTCGGCGGCGGGATCTTCGCGACCTGCCGCGCCACGGCCGCGCGGCCGAGGCGGTCGATTTCCTTCATGTCGATCACCGTGCGCCGCTTCTCCCACACCCAGTGCTCGATCTTGGCGAGCGCGACCGCGACGTCGAACTTCTCGCCCGTCGGGTGGCCCGCGTCGCGCAGGTCGCCGTCGACCGTGACGTGGCAGCGCACGCAGACCTCGACGATGTTGGCCGGCTTGACGCGCAGGTCCGCCATGCCCAGCGAGACGGACAGCGCGTACTGGTCCGGCTTCTGGTGCGGCTCGTTGTACTTCGAGCCCGGCCCGTGGCAGCTCTCGCAGGAGACGCCCGCCCGCGGCCGGCCGCGCACGACGGTGCCGTGGCAGGCGACGCAGCGCGCGTCGTCGGGGCGCAGCCCGGCGAGACGCGCGATCTTCTGCGCCTCCGGCAGGCGGAGCTGGGCGAGCGTGTTGAAGTGGGCCTTGCGGCCGAACTGCTCCACCTCGCGCTTCTGCCAGCGCTCGGCCTGCAGCGAGTGGTTGTGGCAGCGGATGCACTCGGCCGGGCCCAGCACCTCCTGCGAGCGAGCCGGCACCGCCGGCAGCAGCAGGAGCGCGAGGGCCGCGGCCCGGCGCAGGAGCGGTCGGCTGTGGTGGCCGATCGTCATCAGCGAAGCGGGCGCGATGCTACAGCAATCGCGGCGACTCTCAAGGCTGCTCGGGGTTGCGCGGGAACTTCAGATAGGGCAGACGCACGCGGCGCCCGTCGAGCGACCGGATCTCGCTGTTGTCGACCCGCAGCGCGAGCGGCGGCTCGAAGCCCTGGGCGCCGCCCGCGGTGACGAGGTCGTTCTGCTCGACGCCGTCGCCCGACACGCCGAGGCCGCCGACCAGGCGGCCGTTCTTGAACAGCGGCGCCGAGCCCGGGAACCAGGTGATGCCGTTCTGGTTGACGAACGAAGGGTCGCCGCCGCGCGACGGCCCCGGGCCCTCGGTGCACGGGTTCAGCGTGTCGTAGACGAACAGCTCGAACCACGGGCCCGGCGTCTTCGGCGCGTTGCGGTCGATCCCCGGCGGGAACAGCGGCTGGCCGCCGAAGCTGATCGTGCGCGAAGTCAGCGCCCAGCCCTGGCCCGGCGGCGGCTCGTCCCAGCCGTAGCCGGCGCGCTGCACGTAGCCGCGCAGCACCTCGTAGCCCTCGCGGGTCGAGAAGTAGTAGGCGTTGCGCGCCTTGCTGGGCACGACGTCGACGGCGTCGAACAGCGCATCGCCCATCCGGTACTCGGCGAGCACCTCGCCGCGCTCGTCGCTGACCGCGACGATGAAGCGCGGCGCCGCGCCGCCGTACGGCAGTCTCACCTGGGCGCGCGAGCGCTCGGCCTGGGCCACGGCCTGCTCGACGATGCGGCGCACGTCGGCCTCGTCGAGCCCGCCCGCCACGGCGCTGCCGCGCGGCCCGATCAGGTAGCCCTCAGGGGCCTGGCGCCCGTCGCGCGGTTCGACGACGTAGGCACCGTCGGCGAAGCGGCCCGGCGCCGAGCCTGCGGGCCGGCGGTCCGGAGCGGCGGAGGTGAAGGGCAGGCGGATGCCCTCGATGTAGATGGCGCCCGGCGGCGGCAGCGGCTTCGGCAGGTCGATGCCCGTGGTCAACCCGCGGCCCGCGCCGAGCGCGGCGACCAGCGCCGCGAACTCCGCCCGCTCGCGCGCGACGCCCGCCACGCCCACGCCGCCGACGAGTTGCGCGCCGCGGTAGAGCGGGATGCCGCCGGGGTCGATGGTCGACTCCGCGCCGTTGTCGGTGTCGAGCAGGTCGCGCTTGCCGGTGGTGATGCCGAGCGACCAGATCGGCTGGCCGTCGAGGCCGGCGATCGGCCCGCCCACCGCGCAGCCGCGGGTGTCGTCCGGCCGACACGGCAGCGGGTTCGCCCCGAAGGTGCCGGCGAGCGAGCGCGGGCGCACGATCGGCGCGTTGAAGATCGCGTCGCCGGTGTCGTCGAGCGGGCAGCCGCGGTTGATGTTCTCGACGCCGTAGAGCGCGGCGTTCGGCGCGTCGAAGATGCCCGGCGGGAAGTGGATGCCGCTGATGAAGCGGACGGTGCGCGAGCTGAGCGGCGCCTGGTCGTTCGAGAAGTAGGCGGTCGTGCGCGCGAGGGAGACGGCCACGTCGGGCGTGCGCTCCGCGGCCTGCGGCCGCGCGTAGACGCCGAGGATCGTGCCCGCGCGGTCGACGACGGCCACCGCGAGCGTCGGGTCGTCGAGTGCCTCGGCGGCGGCGCGCAGCACCGCGGCGACGTCGTCGGCGACCAGGATCGCGGCCGGGCCGCCCGGGCCCGCCGCCCGCGCCACGGGCGGCGCGGCCAGCGCGAGCAGCGGGCGCGGAGCGCCGGAGGGCAGCTCCGGCACCAGCGAGGCGGTCAGCAGGGCGACGACGGCGGCGACCGTCGCGCGGGCGGGCCATCTCATGGGCGGAGGATGATACTCTGCGCGCCTTCGCGATGCGGCTCACCCCTGCACTTTCACTGGTGCTCGCCCTCGCCGCCGCCTCGGCCCCGGCCGCGCTCGGCTCGGAGCTGCGCTTCGGCCCCGCGCTGGTGCCCGAGGCTCCCGTCGCGCCGGAGCCGGCGCCCTTCACGCTCGAGCTGCGGGACGGGCGCCGCTTCCGAGTGATCGAAGCCGTGCGCCGCGACGGGCAGGTCGTGTTCCAGACCGCCGCAGGTCGCACCTTCAGCGTGGCCGAGGACCAGGTGGTCGAGCCGGCGCTCGAGCAGTTGCCCGCCGAGATCCTCGAGCTTGCCGACGGCCGCAGGCTGCCGGTGCGCTCGCTGGCCCGCCAGGGGGGATCGGTCTACCTCGAGACGATGGGCGGCGCGACGTTCTTCGTGCCCGAGGACCGCGTCCTGTGGCCACCGCTCGCCCGCATCCCCCGCCTCGACGGCGGCGCGGACGCGGAGCCCGCCGCGGGCGCCGCTGCCGACGCCGGACTGGAGGCGCCCTTCGAGCCCTCGCCGCGGCCCGACCCGCGCCCGCGCGGCGACCGTGCGCAGATGGCGGCGCCGCTGCCCGACCGCTGGTCGATCGCCTATCCCCCTGACCCGCGCTTCCCCGCCGGCCGCGCGAAGGACCCGTACAACCAGAATCGCCTCAAGGGCGACCTGCCGATCGCCGGCCAGGACCTCTTCCTGGTGCTGACCGGCATCCTCGACGCGCCGACCGAGGTCCGCCGCGCGCCGGTCTTCACCGGCGTCAGCACCTCGCGCCCCGACACGGACGAGTTCTTCGGCCGCGGCGAGCAGCTCTTCACGACGCCGCGCGCGTTCGTCTCGGCCGAGCTGTTCAAGGGCCAGACCGCGTTCAAGCCGAAGACCTGGGCGATCAAGGCGACGCTCGCCGCCAACGTCAACGTGCTGGCGACCCGCGAGCGCAACCAGGTCTACACGGACGTGCGCGAGGACGAGACCCGCGTGCGCGCCGACCTGGCGCTCGAGGAGGCGTTCGCGGAGGTCAAGCTGGCCGACCTCTCGCCGCGCTACGACGCGGTGTCGCTGCGCGTCGGCATCCAGCCCTTCGTCACCGACGCCCGCGGCTTCCTGTTCAACGACTTCAACCTCGGCGCGCGGCTGTTCGGCAACCTCGGAGCCAACCGCTGGAGCTTCAACCTGGCCGCCTTCGACCTGCTGGAGAAGGAGACCAACTCCGAGCTCAACACCTTCGAGAAGCGCAAGCAGCAGGTCTACGTCGCGAGCCTGTTCCGCCAGGACACGTTCGTGAAGGGATTCACGCTGCAGGCCAGCCTCCACCACTCGCGGGAGGCGGCGGACACGCACTACGACAAGAACGGCTTCCTGGTGCGTCCAGCCCGCATCGCCCGGGTCGAGGAGCGCGCGGTGCGCTCCACGTACTTCGGGCTCACCGGCGACGGGCACTTCGGCCGCCTGAACCTGACGTCGGCCCTGTACCACGTGCGCGGCACCGACGAGAACGACCTGATCACGGGCGAGGAGCACGAGATTCGCGGCTGGTTCGCCGCCGCCGAGGCCTCGATCGACAAGGACTGGGCGCGCTTCAAGGTCTCGGCGCTGTGGGCCTCGGGCGACGGCGACCCCAACGACACCCGCTCCGAGGGCTTCGACGTCATCTACGACCTGTCCAACTTCGCGGGCGGCCTGTTCAGCTACTGGACCCGCACCGGCGTGGCGCTGACCCAGACGGCGGTCACGCTGAAGCCGCCCGGCTCGCTGATCCCCTCGCTGCGCAGCAACAAGTTCGAGGGCCAGGCCAGCTTCGTGAACCCGGGCCTGCAACTGCTCGGCGTCGGCGTCGACGTCGAGCTCAAGCCGGAGCTGAAGCTGGTGACCGCCCTCAACCTGCTCCGCTTCGACGACGTCGACGTGCTGCGGCTGCTGCTGTTCCAGGACCGGGTCCGGCAGTCGATCGGCCTCGACGGCGGCGCGGGCGTGATCTGGCGCCCGCTGCTCAACGAGAACGTCGTGGTGACGGCGGGGGTCACCGGCTTCCTGCCCGGCGGCGGCTTCCGCGACATCTACCGCTCCTCGTGCGCGGCCGGGATCTGCGGCGCCCCCTCGAAGCCGCTCTTCGCCGGCTTCGCCCTCGTGAGGCTGTTCTACTGATGATGATGATGCGGCCCCGCTCGCCCCGCCTGCGCATGCTCGCCGTCGCGCTGCCGCTGGCCGTCGTCGCCGCCTGGACCGTGGCCCGCGCCGACGAGGCGCCGGCTGGCGGACGCCTGCCCGGCGATCACGTCGTGCCCCGCCAGCAGTCGCCCGAAGACGTGCAGCGCAAGAGCGCCGGCTGCCTCACCTGTCACACGGCGACCGACGCCCCGTCGATGCACGCGACCGCGCAGCCGATCGGCTGCGCCGACTGCCACGGCGGCGACCCCGCCGTGCGCGTCGACGGAGCCCCCGGCAGCGCCGCCTACGTCGCCGCGACCGACCGTGCCCACGTGCTGCCCCGCGACCGCGAGTTGTGGAGGAACTCCGCGAACCCCGAGCGCACGTACGCGAAGGCGCTGCAGGAGGACCTGGCGTTCGTCCGCTTCGTCAACCCCGGGGACCTGCGTGCCGCGCCTTTCGCCTGCGGCGGCTGCCACGACACCGACCAGAACCCGATCGTCCACCACGTCACGCGCAGCCCGATGACGACGGGCGCCATGCTCTACGCGGCGGCGCTCTACAACAACGGCGTGCTCCCCGGCCGCGACCCGATCGTCGGCGAGAGCTACGACAGCCAGGGCCGGCCCCAGGTGCTGAAGCAGTTGCCGCCGCCGAGCGCCGACGAGATCCGCGACCGCGCGCTGGTCGGCGCGCTGGTGCCGTTCCCGCGCTGGGAGCTGTCGCGGCCCGGCAACATCTACCGCGTCTTCGAGCGCGGCGGCCGCCGCCGGCTCGAGGTCGGCGTGCCCAACCGCGAGGAGGAGCCGGGCCGCCCCGACCGCGGCTTGTCGGAGCGGGGCTTCGGCACCTTCAACCGCACGGACCCGGTGCTGATCGGCGCCCAGAAGACGCGGCTGCTCGACCCGCTGCTGTCGCTGTTCGGCACGAACGACCACCCGGGCGATTACCGGGCGTCGGGCTGCAGCGCCTGCCACGTCGTCTACGCCAACGACCGCGAGGGCGCCAACTCCGGGCCGTGGGCGCAGTACGGCAACCGCGGCCGCTCGCACAGCGTCGACCCGACGATCCCGAAGGACCGCTCGGGCCACCCGGTCAAGCACGCGTTCACGCGCGCGATTCCGTCGTCGCAGTGCATGAGCTGCCACATGCACCCGGGGACCAACATGGTCGCCACCTACCTCGGCTACACGTGGTGGGACAACGAGTCCGACGCGGCCCTGATGTACCCGAAGGAGCCGCGCCGCCTCTCGGACGCCGAGGCGGCGGCGATCGAGAACGCGAACCCCGAAGGCGCGGCGAAGAAGGGCCTGTGGTCCGATCCCGAGTTCCTCGCGGAGCTCTGGCGCGACGTCAACCCGAAGGCTCAGGTCACCCAGTTCGGGGACTTCCACTCCCACGGCTGGGTGTTCCGCAAGGTGTTCGCGCGCGACCGCGAGGGCCGGCTGCTCGACCGCGAGGGCCGGGTCGTGCCCGACGCGGCGCCGGACCGCTTCCAGCGCGCGGTGCACCTGCTCGACGTCCACACCGAGAAGGGCATGCACTGCGTCGACTGCCACTTCGAGCAGGACAGCCACGGCGACGGCAACCTGTACGCGGAGCCGCGCGCCGCGATCGAGATCGACTGCATCGACTGCCACGGCACTCTGCAGGCGCGGGCCCGGGTCTTCGACGAGAAGCCGTCGGGACCGGCGGCGACCTCGAAGAGCAAGCCGCTCGGCGAGCTGGTCACGCCGTTCGGCCGCCAGCCTCGCTTCGACGAGATCGAGAAGGACGGGCGCAAGGTGCTGGTCCAGCGCTCGATGGTGACGCCGGGCCTGCAGTGGGAGCTGCCGCAGGTGCGGGACACGGTGACGCCCGGCCACCCGCGCTACTCCGAGGCCGCGCGGCTCGCCAAGACGATCCTGCGCGACGGCCTCACCTGGGGCGACGGGGACGCGGAACGCGCGCAGCTCGCGCACGCCAACGACAAGATCACCTGCTACGCCTGCCACTCGGCGTGGACCACGTCCTGCTTCGGCTGCCACCTGGCGCAGAAGGCCAACGAGAAGAAGGACAACCTGCACTCCGAGGGCGGCGAGAGTCGCAACTGGACGAGCTACAACTTCCAGACGCTGCGCGACGACGCCTATTTCCTCGCCAAGCAGGGCCCGGTCGTCTCCCGCGAGGGCGGCCTCGAGATCCGCGACCGCGTCGCGCCGGCTCGCTCGGCCTGCTCGATCCTCGTCTCGTCGCAGAACCAGAACCGCGAGTGGATCTACTGGCAGCAGCAGACGGTGTCCTCGGGCGGCTACTCCGGCACGGCCTTCTCGCCCTACGTCCCGCACACGGTGCGCGGCAAGGAGACCAAGCGCTGCACCGACTGCCACGTGGCCGCCTCGGGCGACAACAACGCGTGGATGGCCTCGCTGCTGCTCCACGGCACCGGCCTGATGAACTGGATCGGCCGCTACGCGTGGGTGGCGCTGGAGGACCACGGGTTCGAGGGCGTGGTGGTCGCCGAGCGCGACGAGCCGCAGGCGGTGATCGGCTCGGACTTCCACGCGGTCGTCTACCCGGACCAGCACGCGGCCCACGTGAAGCGCGGGCGGGCGCTGAAGGAGGCCTACCACCACGGCGGGCGGGTGGACCAGGTCCAGGCCTTCGGCGAGTACCTCTTCGCCGCCCAGGGTCGCAAGGGCGTGCGCGCCTACGACATCGCAGCGATCGACAACAAGGGTTTCTCCGAGCGCATCGTCACGGCGCCGGTGTCGCCACTGGGCCAGCGCCTCTTCGTGAAGACGAAGGACGCGGCGATGGTCGCGCTGGCCTCGACGCAGACGATCGACGCGCTGCGGCCGCAACTCCCCGAGAACCTCGAGCGGCCGGTGCACCCGCTCTACGCCTACGCCTACGTCGCCGACCGCGAGGAGGGGCTGGTGGTGATCGGGCCGCTGCGCACGCTGCTCGACGGCGACCCGCGCAACAACTTCATCTCCCGCCAGGCGACCTTCGACGGCGGCGGGGCGCTCCTGGGCCTGCGCCACCTGACCCTCGCCGGCACGGTCGCCTACGGCCTGACGCCGCGCGGGCTCGTGGTGCTCGACCTCGACCAGCCGCTGCAGCCCCGACTCGTGGCCGAGCTGCCGCTGCGCGAGCCGCGGGCCATCGCGGTCCAGTTCCGCTACGCGTTCGTCGTCGATGCCGAGGGCCTGAAGGTGCTCGACGTCACCGACCCGCTGGCGCCGCGCCTCGTGCCCGGTGCGGCCGTGCCCTTCGCCGACGCGCGCAACGTCTACGTCGCGCGCACGTACGCGTACGTGGCCGCCGGCCGCGAGGGGATCGGCATCGTCGACGTCGGCCGGCCCGAGGCGCCACAACTCGTGGAGCGCTTCGACGCCGGCGGCCAGATGGACGACGTGCACGACGTCAAGCTCGGCATCACCAACGGCTCGGTCTTCGCCTACGTCGCCGACGGCCGCCACGGCCTGCGCGTCGTCCAGCTCGTCTCCGCCAATCACACGCCCGGCGCCTACGGCTTCTCGCCGCGTCCGACGCCGCAGCTGGTCGCGACGTACCACACGCACGGCAACGCGGTGTCGATCTCGCGCGGCCTCGACCGCGACCGCGCGGTGGACGAGACGGGCCATCAGACGGCCGTCTTCGGCCGCAAGGGCTCGCGCCCCCTGGACCTCGCCGAGCAGCGCCGGATGTACCTGCGCGACGGCAAGCTGTTCACGGTCACCGACACGCCGCCCGGCCCGCCGAAGGCGGCCGCCTCGCCCGCCGGATCGGGCGGGCGCTGACCCCACCGGCCGTGGCCGCTCCTCGCCTGGAGTCCGAACAGGCGGCGGCCCTGCGCCGCCGCCTCCTCGCGTGGTATCGCCGGAACCGCCGCGACCTGCCGTGGCGGAACAGCGCCGACCCCTACCGGGTCTGGCTCTCGGAGGTGATGCTCCAGCAGACCACGGTCAGGACCGCGACCCCGTACTACGAGGCGTTCCTCGCGAAGTACCCGACGCTCGAGGCGCTGGCCTCCGCCGACGAAGACGAGGTGCTGGCCGCCTGGTCGGGCCTCGGCTACTACCACCGCGCGCGGAACCTGCTGCGGGCCGCGCGGCTGGTGCGCGAGCGCCACGGCGGCACGTTTCCGAAGCAGCTCGAGTCGGCACTCGCGATTCACGGCGTGGGGCTGTACACGGCGAGCGCGGTGCTGTCGATCGCCCACGGGGTGCCGCTGCCCGTCGTCGACGGCAACGTGCGACGCGTGCTCTCGCGGCTGTTCGCGCTGCGCGGCGCGGCCTGGCAGTCCGACCCTCCTTTCTACGCGCTCGGCGAAGAGCTGCTCGACCGCGAGCACCCGGGCGACTGGAACCAGGCGCTGATGGAGCTCGGCGCCGTCGTCTGCACCCCGCGCCGCCCCGCCTGCCCTGCCTGCCCGCTGCGCGCGGACTGCCAGGCGCTCGCCGGCGGCCTGGTCGACCGCATCCCGGAGCCGCGCGAGCGGCGCAAGCCGGTCGACGTCACCGTGGCCGTGGCCGTGGTGAGGGAGCGCGGCCGGGTGCTGCTCGTGCGGCGCGCCGAAGGCCGGCTGCTGGGCCGCTTCTGGGAGCTGCCTCAGACCTCGCTCGAGTCGCGCGGCCTGGCCGACCTCGTCCGCGAGGCCCGCGAGGGCCACGGGTTGAAGCTGGCCCCCGGCGCGCTGCTGGCGACAGCCCGCCACGCGATCACGTTCCGCCGCATCCGCGTCGAGGCCTACGCCGCCACGCTGCTGGCGCGGCCGCCACGCGATCGCGAGCGGGTCCGCTTCGTCGCCCCCGACGAACTCGCGACCCTGCCGCTCGCCGCCCTGTCACGCAAGGCACTGCGCGGCCTCGACCAGCCGCAGCGCCCGCTGCCTTTCGCCTGACGTGCGCCCGCTCACGGCGGGCGGGCCGGGCAACACGCCGGGGCGCGCGCAGGGTTAGACTTTCGCCATGGCCTGCCTGTTCTGCGAGATCGTCGCCGGCCGCATCCCCTCGAAGAAGGCCTTCGAGGACGACCTCGTGTACGCGTTCCACGACATCGCGCCGCAGGCGCCGACCCACGTGCTGGTCGTGCCGAAGCGGCACGTCACGAGCCCGAACGACCTCGGTCCCGACGACGAGGCGCTGGTGGGCCGCATGGTGCGCGTCGCGAAGGACCTGGCTCGCGACGCCGGGCTCGCGGAGCGCGGCTACCGCATCAACTTCAACTGCGGTGCCGACGCCGGGTACTCGGTGTTCCACCTGCACCTGCACCTGCTCGGCGGCCGCACGTTCTCGTGGCCCCCCGGCTAGTTCGAGCTTGAGCTCCTCCCCGCCGCCGCTCCCCGCAGAGATCGCAGGCCGCTATCAGGTCGAGTCCCGCCTGGGCGCCGGTGCGTTCGGCACGGTCTACAAGGCCAAGGACAAGCTGCTCGGCCGCCGCGTCGCGATCAAGACCATCCGCCTCGACGGGCTGGTCGCGACCCAGACCGCGCTCGAGGAGCTGGTCGAGCGCTTCCAGCGCGAGGCGCGGGTCTCGGCCCAGCTCCGCCATCCCGGCATCGTGACGATCTACGACGTCGGCGAAGCGGACGGCGCGAACTACCTGGCGATGGAGTTCATCGAGGGCTCGGGGCTCGACCGCATCATCGCGGGCGAGCGGCGCGTGGCGCCCGGCCGGGCCGCCGCGATCTGCGCCCAGGTCGCCGAGGCGCTGCACTACGCCCACGAGCAGGGCGTCGTGCACCGCGACATCAAGCCCGCCAACATCATGATCGAGGCGGGCGACCGGGTGAAGGTCGCCGACTTCGGCATCGCGAAGGTCAAGGACGCCGGCGAGCAGCAGCTCACCGCCACCGGCAGCCTGCTCGGCACGCCTTCTTACATGAGTCCGGAGCAGGCCCGCGGCCAGCAGCTCGACGGCCGCTCCGACCTCTTCTCGCTCGGCTGCGTGCTCTACGAGATGCTCAAGGGCCGCAAGGCGTTCCAGGGCGACTCGATCACCGCGCTGCTGTTCAAGATCATCGCGGAGGAGCCGCCGCCGCTGCGCGACGACGATCCCGAGATCCCCGACGAGCTCGAGGCGATCGTGCGCAAGGCGCTCGCCAAGTCGCCGGCCGACCGCTACGCAAACGGGCAGGAGATGGCGGACGCCCTGCGCGCCGTCGCCTCGGCCGGTTCGCTGCCAACGCTGAAGGCCGCGGCGCCGGGGGCCACGCCGGCCACGCGGGTGCTGCCGGCGACCGCTCCGGCGGCGTCCACCGCCGTCACCGAGGCCCCGACCGCGCAGACCGAAGCGCCCACGGTCGTCGGGGCGGCCCCGACCGTGGGCCGGCCCGCGGCTTCGCCGCCGCCCCCGCCGCCTGCGGCGGCCCGGCGCCCCGCGCCGCCGGCAGTGCCGCCCCCGCCCCCGCGTGCGGCGGCGGCGCCCGCGCGCGTGCCCGCGCTGGCCCTCGGCCTGCTCGCGGTCGGGGCGCTGGGGTTGCTCGTGATCGCGGCGGGGGGCGCCTGGTGGTTCCTGGGTCGCGGACCGCAGCCCGTGGCGACGGCCACTGCGACGCCGGACCCGGCTCCCGTCGTGACGCCGCCGCCCTCGGCGCCTGCGCAAGACGCGGTCGCCCCGGAGGCGACGCCCGTTCCGAACAGCGCGGAGGAGCGCGAGCCCGAGCCGGCGCCCGAGCCCGCGCCCACCGCATCGGCGGCGACTCGCACCGCCGACGCCCGCACCGCGGGCCGCGAGGGCGGGGCCGGGCCCGCCATGACGGCGCCGCCGGTGCCGGCCCCGACGCCTGCCGCCGCGGGCGAAACCACCCGGCCCGGGTTCGAACACCTGGACGACGAGGTCGACGGCGGTGAGCCGGACGGCGGCGAGGCCGGGCGGCGGGTCGCCGAGGCCTTCCGCAGCGGCGGTGGCAGCAGCGCCCCCAGCGGCCGTTTCGCGCCCCGGGCGCGCAGCCCCCAGGGGTTGCGCCTGCCCGAGCGCCCCGCGGTCGCCACCCTGCGCCACTTGATCGACGCCCAGGACACCTACGCCCGGCGCGAGGGCCGCTACGGCTCGCTCTCCGAACTCGCTTCGGCCGGCGTGCTGCGCCTCGACGTGCCGCTGCGCGGCGACGGCTTCCAGCGCCGCGGCTACCGTTTCGAGCTGCAATTGGGCGACGAGGAGTTCCGCGTCAGCGCCCGGCCGCTGCTTCCGGGGCTGCGATCGTTCCAGGGCGACGAGTCGGGCCGCATCCAGTGACCGGACCGGGCGCTATACTGCGCCCCGGCACGAGGCAGCGGTGAACGACCTGATCGAGATCCTGCGGGCGATGGCGGCCAAGAAGGGCGAGGTCGAGAACCCGAAGGAGCTCTTCCTCGACATGGCCGACCGCGTCGTCAAGACCGCGGTCAACCTGTTCGGCGCCAAGCCCGACGAGGTCGCGATCCTGATGCTGACCTCCGACGAGAAGCACCTTCGCTTCGTGGCCCCGCGCAAGCTGGCCGAGCTGGGCACGATCCCGGTCACCAAGCGCGACTCGATCGCGGTCACGGTGCTCAACCGGAAGACGGGCGACGTCAACAACAACGTGCCGATGGTCAAGCACGTCGCGTTCTTCGAGAGCGTGCGGCTGCGCGAGTCGCCGGCCCCGATCCAGAAGATGATCACGCTGCCGATCCTGCACGGGGGACACGCGTTCGGCGTCGCCCAGATCTCGCGCAAGGGCGACAGCCTGGCCGCGGCCGGGCCCGACTTCACCGCCGCCGACCTGCGCCGCGCGCAGGAGCTGTTCACGGGCGTCGCGGAGTTCCTCGTCGAGGCCCGCCCCGAGCGCTTCTGAGCCCCGCCCTCGAGGCGCTGCTCCCGGCGCGCGGCTCCTGCGCGCTGTTCGAGAGTCCCGGGCCCGAGACCGCGCTCGCCCGCCGCACGCTGCTGCTGCGGGAGCCGTTCGCCGCCCTCGAGCTCGGGCGCCACGGAGCCGTGCGCCGGGACCTGCACACGGATCGAACCGTGCCCCTGCCCCCCGATCCCGCCGGAGCATTGCGCGCGCTGCTCGCCGAGGTGCCGACGGGCGGCGCCGTCGCCGGCCTCGTCGCGTACGACCTGGCCCGGCCGCCGCGGGCCGGCGAGCCCGCGACGCTGCTGATCGCGCTGGCGGGGGCCCGACTCGAGGCCTTCGCGCCGGAGGCCGCGGATGCCGGCGCGACCGCCTTCCGCGACGCCGCGCGCCGGGCCGCCGCAGGCCTCGACCTGGCTCCCCACTCGAGCCTGGGCCGCGCCGAGCATCGCCGCCTCACCCTCGCCGTGCAGGAGCACATCGGCCGCGGCGACGTGTACCAGGCGAACCTCTCGCAGCGCTTCGAGCTGCCGTGTCCGCGCGGGGGCCTCGCCCTGTGGCGCGCGCTGCGCCGCGTCTCGCCCGCCCCCTTCTCCGGCTACTTCCGCCACGGCGGCCTGGAACTGGCGTCCGCCTCGCCCGAGCGGCTGCTGCTCGTGGAGGGCCGCGAGGCCAGCACGCGCCCGATCGCGGGCACCCGGCCCCGCTCGGCGAACGCCGAACGGGACCGCGAGCTCGCCGCGGAGCTGCTGCTGTCGGAGAAGGAGCGCGCCGAGCACCTGATGCTCGTCGACCTGGCGCGCAACGACCTCGGCCAGGTCGCGCGCACCGGCTCGGTGCACGTCGACGAGCTGATGGTGGTCGAGGACTACGCCCAGGTCCGCCACATCGTGTCGAACGTGCGGGCGGCGCTCGCGGACGGCCGCGACGCCTTCGACGCGCTGTTCGCGCTGTTCCCCGGCGGCACCATCACCGGCGTGCCGAAGCGCCGCTGCATGCAGATCCTCGACGCGCTGGAACCGGTGCCGCGCGGCTTCTACACGGGCGCCCTCTTCTACGCGACGCCCGAGGGCCCCGGCGCCCTTCGGCTCGACGCCAACATCCTGATCCGCTCGGCAGTCGTCGAGGGCGGCGTCGCCCGCTTCAGCACCGGCAGCGGCATCGTCGCCGACTCCGATCCCGACTTCGAGTACGAAGAGACGCTGCACAAGGCCGAAGGCATGCGGCTGGCGCTGGCCGCCACCGCTGCCGCCGACCTGTTGTAGATTCGCGCACCGCCCTGGAGGCTCGCCCATGCGTCTGGTCCCGATCGCCCTCGCCATCGCCTGCGCCGCGCTGCCGGCCCTGGCCCAGTCCCGTTCCGGTGCCCAGGCCAAGGCCTCGCCCACGCCGCCTCCCCCGCCGCGAGCGCTGACGGCGGACGACCTGCGCGGTTTGGCGCCGCGCGCGATCGGCCCGGCCGTGATGGGCGGCCGCGTCTCCGACGTCGCCCTGCACCCGGCCGACCCCTGGACCTTCTACGTCGGCCTCGCGACCGGCGGCGTGATGAAGACGACGAACGGCGGGCAGAGCTTCGCCGCGGTGTTCGAGAAGGAGGGCACGTCCTCGATCGGCGCGATCGAGGTGGCGCCGTCGAAGCCCGACGTCGTCTGGGTCGGCACCGGCGAGGCCAACGACCGCAACTCCTCGGGCTGGGGCGACGGCGTGTACCGCTCGACCGACGGCGGCCAGTCGTGGACCCACGCCGGCCTCGCCGGCAGCCGCGCGATCCTGCGCGTGCAGGTCGACCCGCGCGACGCCGAC
Organism: Vicinamibacteria bacterium; assembly: GCA_025994075.1. GTDB lineage: Bacteria > Acidobacteriota > Vicinamibacteria > Fen-336 > Fen-336 > WYBL01. The sequence goes on along the minus strand of JAMQGV010000006.1, from coordinate 13,725 downwards.
GTCGCCTGGGTGGCCGCCGTGGGCGACCTGTGGGTGCCGTCGGCCGAGCGCGGCTGCTTCAAGACGACGGACGCGGGCCGCACCTGGAAGGCGGTGCTGACGGCGCCGGCCCCGCACGGCGACCGCGTCGGCTGCGGCGACCTGCAGCTCGACCCGCAGAACCCCGACGTCGCGTACGCGGCGCTGTACGCCCGCCGCCGCACGCCGTGGTCGTTCAACTACGGGCCCGATGCGACGGAGGGCAAGGACCTCGGCGGGGTCTTCAAGACGACCGACGGCGGCGCGACCTGGACGAAGCTGACGAACGGGCTGCCCGCGCGCACCGGCCGCATCGGGCTGAGCGTGCACCGCAAGGACCCGAAGGTCGTCTACGCGATCGTGCAGAGCGACGAGGGCGGCCAGAGCGGCATCGACCAGGTCCACAGCAAGCGCGGCGGCGTGTTCCGCAGCGACGACGGCGGCGCGACCTGGACCCGGCAAAGCGCGCTCAACCCGCGCCCGTTCTACTTCAGCAAGCTGCGCGTCGACCCGGAGGACCCGGACCGGGTCTACGTGCTCGGCTTCGCGCTCCACGTCTCGGAGGACGGCGGCCGCACCTGGCGCGAGGACCGCTTCGAGAAGGTCCACCCCGACCTCCACGCGCTGGAGATCGACCCGAAGGACCCGCGGCGGCTGCTGCTCGGCACCGACGGCGGCGCCTACCTGAGCCACGACCGCGGCGAGAGCTGGGGCCACCTCGACCGCATGGCCGCGGGCCAGTTCTACCGCGTGAACGTCGACGACTCCGTGCCCTACCGGATCTGCGGCGGCCTGCAGGACAACCTCAACTGGGTGGGCCCCAGCCGCACCCGCACGAAGGACGGCATCGTCAACGCCGACTGGATCAACATCGGCGGCGGCGACGGCTTCTACTGCGCGTTCGACCCCGACGAGCCGCAGATCGTCTACGCCGAGAGCCAGGGCGGGTACATGCACCGCTTCGACCTGCGCTCGGGCCAGAGCAAGGACCTGCGCCCGGAGCCGACCGAGGGCCAGCCCGCGTTCCGCTTCCACTGGAACTCGCCGCTCGTCGCCAGCCGCCACGAGAAGGGCGTGCTGTACCTCGCCGGCAACCGCGTCTTCCGCCTCGAGCACCGCGGCGAGCAGTGGCAGCCGATCAGCCCCGACCTGTCGAACCGCGAGGCGGACAAGATCACGGCGGTGGGCTCCGGCGCGGAGAACTACGCGGTCGTCTACGCGTTCGCGGAGTCGCCGCTCGAGAAGGGCCTGCTGTGGGCCGGCACCGACGACGGCAAGCTCTGGGTCACCCTCGACGGCGGCGCGAACTGGTCCGACCTGACGAAGACGCTGCCCGCCGAGGCCCGCGGCCAGTGGATCAACCGCGTCGAGCCGGGCCACTTCGACGCCCGCGTCGCCTACCTGGTGGTCGATGCCCACCGCGCGGGAAACCACGCTCCGCTCGTGTGGCGCACGGCCGACCTGGGCAAGACCTGGGAACGGATCGGCCTCGACCTGCCGAAGGACGTGCCCGTGCGCGTCGTGCGCGAGGGTCTGTCGAACCCCGACCTGCTCTTCGCCGGCACCGAAACCGGCCTCTTCGTCAGCCTCGACCGCGGGGCCCGCTTCGTGCGCCACCCGGGGATCCCCACGGTCCCCGTCGACGACCTGCTGATCCACCCGCGGGAGCGCGACCTGGTGGTCGCGACCCACGGCCGCAGCCTCTACGTGATCGACGACGTCGGCGGCCTCGAGGCGCTGACGAAGGAGGCGATCGCGACTGGCGCGCAGCTCTTCGAGCCGCGACCGGCGGAGGCCTTCCACCTGCTGCCCGGGTTCTCGGACTGGAACGGCGTCGCCCACTTCCGCGGCGAGAACCCCGAGCCGGGGGCCGCGCTGACGTTCTGGCTGCGCGACGTGGCGCCGCAGGGCGTGACGCTCGCGATCTCCGACGCGAAGGGCCGCGCCATCGCGGAACTGAAGGCGCCCGGTGTACCCGGCTTCGGCCGCGTCACCTGGGATCTGCGGATCGGCAAGGAGCACCTCACCGAGTACGGCGGCGAGGGCCAGAAGTTCGTGGCGCCCGGCGAGTACACGGTCAAGCTGACGGCGGGCGCGCACTCCGCGGAGCGCAAGCTGAAGGTCACTGCCGCGCCGGGGGTCGAAACCCGCTGAGCGTCCCACCGCTCCGGCTGCTGCGGGCCAGCGCGCCGCCGCTGCTGCTGGCGGCCGGCCGCGTCGCGCCCGCCGACGCCTCGCCGTCGCCGGCCTGCCGCACGGTCGACCTCGGCGAGGCGCGGGTGCTGCCCGGCCTCGTCAACGCCCACGACCACCTCGACCTCGCAGCTTGCCCCCCGCTGGGCCGCCCCCCGTACCCGAACGCCTACGCGTGGGCCGAAGACGTCGCCCGCCACGACGCGGCGGCGGCAGCGGCGGCGATGGCCCTGCCGCTCGTCGACCGCCTGTTCCTCGGCGGGGTCCGCAACCTGCTCTGCGGCGCGACCGGCGTGCTCCATCACGCGCCCTTCCACCGCGCCCTGCAGCGCGACGACTTCCCCGTGCGCGTGCAGCACCGCTACGACTTCGCCCACTCGCCGGGCCAGACGCCGCAACTGCGCAAGGCGTACCGCACGACCGACCGCCGCATCCCGTTCCTCGTCCACGCGGCCGAAGGCACCGATCCGGTCGCGGCAGCCGAGATCGAACGCCTGGCCGCGGCCAACGTCCTGCGGCAGAACACGGTCGTGGCCCACGCGATCGCCTGCTCCGAGGCCGATCGTGCGGCGATCGCCGCGGCGAAGGCGTGCGTCGCCTGGTGCCCCGAGGCCGGCCTTCGGCTCTACGGTCGAGCGGCCGACGTCGCTGCGCTGCGCGCGGCCGGCGTGCGCGTGGGCCTCGGCAGCGAGAGCGCGATGGCGGGCGGTCGCGACCTGCTCTCGAGCCTCGCCTGTGCCGCGCGCGGAGGCGCCTTGACGCCGGACGAGCTGCTGGAACTGGCGACCGCGGGCTCCGCGGAGGTCGCGCGCCTGCCGCGGGCCGGCGAGGCCGTCGGCGACGCGGCCGACCTGCTCGTCACCCGCTCGTCCTCCGACCTGCTGGCCGGCCGCCGCGATGCGGTCGCGCTGGTGATCGTGCGCGGCGTGGCGCTCTACGGCGAGCCCGGGTTGATGGAGGCCGCCAGCCCGGCCTGGACGCCGCTGAGCGTGGACGGAGTGCCGCGCGCCCTCGATCGCGCGGTGCACCGTCGCCTCGCTTCGCTGCTCCGAGCCCACGCGGGCGTGCTGGCGCGCGTGCCGTGGCTGCAGGGCGTCGAGCCATGAGGACCGGCGCGAGCGACGCGCGCGACGCGATCGTGGTCGGCTCCGGCCCGAACGGGCTGGCGGCCGCCGTCGAACTGGCCGGCCACGGGCTCGACGTGCTGGTGCTGGAGGCGGCAGACGAGATCGGCGGCGGCACCCGTACCGCCGAGGTCACGCTGCCCGGTTTCCGCCACGACCTGTGCTCGGCGATCCACCCGCTGGCGGTCGCCTCTCCTTTTTTCCGCTCGCTGCCGCTGCACGAACACGGGCTCGAGTGGGTCCACCCGCCTGTGGACGTCGCCCACCCGCAACTCGACGGCCGCTCGGTGCTGGTCGTGCGCAGCATCGACGAAACGGCACGCGGCCTGGGCGCCGATGCCGACGCCTACCGCCGGATCGCGGAACCGCTGGCCGAGGGCGCCGACCGGCTGCTGCCGCAGTTGCTGAACCAGGTGCTGAGCTGGCCGCGCCACCCCTTCACGCTGGCGCGCTTCGGCCTCGACGCGATCCGCTCCGCCGCCGGCTTCGCGCGGGCGCGCTTCCGCGAGCCGCGCACCCGCGCCCACTGGGCCGGGCTCGCGGGCCACTCGGTGCTGCCGCTGGAGGCGCCGCTCACCAACGCGTTCGCGCTGATGTTCACGCTGCTGGCCCACACCACCGGCTTCCCGCTGGCGCGCGGCGGCTCGCAGCGGATCGCCGAGGCGCTGGCCTCGCTGCTGCGCGCGCGCGGCGGCGAGGTCCGCACGGGCGTGCGGGTCGAATCGCTCGCCGAGCTGCCGCCCGCGCGCGCCGTGCTGCTCGACCTGATGCCGCGGGCGGTGGCCCGTCTCGCCGGCGACCGGCTGCCGCCGCACTTCGCGGACGCGCTGATGCGGTACCGGCACGGCACCGCGTCGTTCAAGCTCGACGTCGCGCTCGACGGTCCGGTGCCCTGGAACGACCCGCGCTGCGGGGAGGCCGGGACCCTGCACCTCGGCGCGACGCTCGACGAGATCGCCGAGGCCGAACGCCGCGCCGCGTCGGCGCTCTCGGAGCGCCCGTACGTGCTGGTCGCGCAGCAGAGCCCGTTCGACGCCTCGCGCGCGCCGGCGGGCGCGCACACGCTGTGGGCCTACGCCCACGTCCCGTACGCGGGCGGCGCCGACGCCAGCGAGCCGATCCTCGCCCAGGTCGAGCGCTTCGCGCCCGGCTTCCGCGAGCGCGTCCGCGCGGTCACGGTCTCGGGTCCCCGCGAGCTGGAGGCGCGCAACGCGAACCTCGTCGGCGGCGACATCTCGGGCGGCTCGATGGCCTTCCCGCAGTTCCCGTTCCGGCCCCGGGTCGCGCTCGATCCCTGGGCGACGCCCGACCCCGCTCTCTTCCTGTGCTCCTCGGCAACGCCGCCCGGCGGCGGGGTCCACGGCATGTGCGGCTTCCACGCGGCCCGCTCGGCGCTGCGCCGCCGCTTCGGCGTGCGCCCCTGAGTCGGCTGCGCGCCTACGGCTCCCAGCCGATGCTGCCGGGACGAGCCGCCTTGTTGGCCGTTCGAACCCGGCGGCTGAGCTCGACGAGCCCGCGTTCGACGTCGAGGCCGTAGACGCCGGTCGCGACGCGCAGGCGGGCCAGGAAGTGGATCACCCAGCGCCCGAGCCCGCGATCGGGCCGCTGGTGGGCCCAGCGCAGGTAGAAGTCGAAGCGCCGCGCCCAGCGCCGGACGGGAGCGGCGATCCACTCCGGCTCGCGGGTTTCCGCCGCGGCCCAGCCCGCGACGTCGGCCGGCTCGGGCACGCCCGGCCCCTGCTGGGCGCCGAGGCCAGCGGCCCGCGGCCGCCACAGCGCGATCGGCGTCTCGCTGCCCGCAGCGACGCGGTGCAGCCGGCGCGCGAAGCGATACGTCTCGAACAGCGCGTCGCGCGGCTCGCCGGGCCGGCCGACGACGAACTCCCACCGCGCCGGCAACCCGCCGCGGGCGAGCTTGTGGGCGAGCTCCACGACCGCCGCTTCGTCGGGCGCCCCGGGCCAGAGCGCACGCGCGCCCGCGCTGCCGCTCGCGACCTCGATCCGCACCCGTTCGCAGCCCGCCTGGCGCAGCGCGAGCACGGCGTCTTCGGTCAGCAGGCGCAGGGTCTCGACGCGGCCGCGCGCCGTCCAGCTCGCGCGCACTCCGGCCGCGCAGAGCCCGCGCGCGATCGCCTCCGCGCGGCGCAGGTCCGCGAAGAACTCCTCGTCGACGAAGTCGATGCCCGTGGCGCGGGCGCGCGCCACCCATTCCGTCACTTCGGCGACCACGGCCTCCGCCGCGACTCCCGCCCAGCGCCACTCGGCCGGCGATCGGTTCGCCTCGCGAGCGACCCGGCTCGAACGGCACGGCAGGCGTCGCTCGCCACACCAGCGAAAGTGACGCTCGAGATCGAGGCGGTCGAATCGCGCCGGCGTCGGGGGCGGGCCGAAGTCGGCGCGGAGGCCCGTGCTCCGCTCGCGGCCCGCGTCGTCGAGCACGAGACCTGGAACCCGATCCGCTGCCAGGCCCGCGTCGAGCAGCCCCAGCAACTCGGGCAGCGTGTGCTCCGCCGGGCCGACGGCGCTGGCGTCGGCCCCGGCCCGCAGGCACTCGCCGGGCCGCGCCGTCGCGTGTTCTCCCATCCAGAGCACGAACAGGTCGGGGCGCGCCGCCCGCGCCGCCCGCGAGATGCGTTGCGCATCCAGCAGCGCCGGGCCGGACGGGGCCGCCACGACCAGCAGCGCCGCTTCGCGGCACAACTCGACGACCCGCCCCTCGGGAGCGACCTCGAGCCGGCCGTCGACGATTTCCACGGCGCGGTCGTCCACGCGGGCCGCGGCCAGCAGCAGCTCGATCGGCAAACGCCGCCCCGGGCCGCGCGGTTCGTAGAGGACCAGCGGGCGCCGGGCGCTCAAGGCAGCGCGCCTTCGCCCAGCAAGCGCAATCGCCGCCGGCCGAGTGCGACGGTCACGGCGAACGCCCCGACGCCCGCGGCCACCGCCACGCGGACGTCGCCCCCGGCCAGCGGGGCCACGCAGAGCGCCATCGGCACCGTCGCCAATGCGGCAGTCGCGACCGGGCGCACGATCGCCACCGGGAATCCGGCCGCCCGCGCCCGCCGCCCGGCGAGGGCCAGCAGCAGCAGCTCCGACACCAGGAACCCGAACGCCGCACCGGTCGCCCCGAGGCTGGGGCCGAGCACGGCCGCGAGCGTCGCGGCGACGAGCAGGCGCACGGCGGTCAGCCGCGGCAACTCGCGCGCGTGCCCCGCAGCGATCAGCGCGTGCAGCCGCACGTGGCCCATGAAGAGGGGTACCAGGGAGACCGCGAAGACGGCCGCGGCCGGGCCGCCGGCCGCGAACTCCGCACCCCACAGCAGCGCCATCAGGCCTGGAGCGGTGAGGAGCAGGCCGACGGCGCTCGGCAGCGCGAGCGCCGCCGCGAACAGCGCGGTGCAACGGCGCACGGCTTCGCCGCCGCCGACGGCCTCGCGGGTCAGCGCCGGCATCGCACCGGCGGCGATCGCGTTGGGCACCGCGTTCAGCACCTCGACCAGCTTCAGCGCGGCGTGGAACAGGCCCACGGCGGGGTGCGCCTTGCCCAGCACCAGCCCGAGCACGATCAGCTCCGCGCGCAGGTTGAGCAGGGCGAGGCCGCCGTTGACCGCGAGCGGCCAGGCGAGGCGCAGCACCGCGAGCGGCGTGCGATCGACGCTGTCGGCAGCGGGCAGGCCGGCGTCCGCCCGGCGCAGCAGCAGCAGCGCGACGACGACGGCCGGCAACGGCGAAACCGCGTGGGCGAGCGCCATCCCGAGCAGCCCGCTGCCGCGTTCGTACGCGAGCGCGACGGCCGCGAGGGTGCTGCCGCGCACCAGCCACAACACCGCCGCCTCCTGGACCCGGCGGCCACGGCAGCGCAACGCGACGCCCGCGAACTCGGCCCAGCCGGAGCCGCCGAAGAACAGCAGCAGCAGTGCGAGCACGGGCGAGAGCGGGAAGAGCGCCAGCGCGACCGCGCCGCCGGCGAGCAGCAGCCACAGCTTGGCCCGCAGCATCGAGCGCAACGACAGCTCGCCGCTGACCAGGGCGCGCTGCGCAGTGCCGTGGAGGCCGAGATCGAACAGCTCGGCCGCGACGACGGCGATTCCCGCCAGCCAGCCGAACTCGCCGAAGCCCGACACGCCGAGCCCGTGGGCGAGCAGCAGCGCGGTGACGAACGTGAGCGCGCGGCTCCCTGCCTCGGCGAGCAGCCGCACCGCGCTGCCACGAGTCGCCTCGCGCCCCGCGGCGCCGTCCGCGCCCTCCATCGAGCGGCGCTACGGGCTCAGCGCACGCGGCAGGTGGAGGCCCCGACGCCGGAGCCGCAGCGCTTGCCGACGACGTTGCCGCCGCCGTCCAGGAAGTTCACGCAGACGAACCCGTCCTTGCAGTCGGAGTCCGTCTCGCAGACGTCGCACTCGTCGCCCTTGGTGCAGGCGACGACCGACGCTCCCGCGAGCAGCAGCAGGACCAGGAACAGGCGAGAGCTTCGCTTCATGCAGGGCATCATACACCGGTTCCAAGTCACTCTAACCATTGGTTTTGACCGCCTCCGACCCGCGTGCTACCGTGACCGTTCCCATGGCGATGGACCTCAAGGCGACACTCAACCTCCCGCAGACCGATTTCCCGATGAAGGCCAACCTGCCGCAGTCCGAGCCGCGGCGGCTGCAGGCCTGGGAGGAGGCGCGGCTGTACGGGCAGGTGCGCAAGGCCCGCGAAGGCGCGCCGAAGTTCGTGCTGCACGACGGCCCGCCCTACGCCAACGGCGACATCCACCTCGGCACCGCGCTCAACAAGGTCCTCAAGGACTTCGTCGTGCGCTCGCGCACGCTGGCCGGCTTCGACGCGCCCTACGTGCCGGGCTGGGACTGCCACGGGCTGCCGATCGAGCTGAAGGTGGACAAGGACCTCGGCGCGAAGAAGAAGGAGCTGAGCCCGGTCGCCTTCCGCAAGGCCTGCCGCGAGTACGCGACGAAGTGGCTCGACACCCAGCGCCGCCAGTTCGTGCGGCTCGGCGTGATGGGCGACTGGCAGCGGCCGTACCTGACGATGAGCCCCGTCTACCAGGCCGAGATCGTGCGCCAGCTCGCCGGCTTCGCCGAGGCCGGGCTCGTCTACAAGGCCAAGAAGTCGGTGCACTGGTGCATCTCGTGCCGCACCGCGCTGGCCGAGGCCGAGGTCGAGTACGACGACAACCACGCGAGCCCGTCGGTCGACGTGCGCTTCCCGCTGTCGGCCGGCGAGCGCTCGAAGGTCGAGACCAGCGTGCCGGCGATCGCGGGCCGCGCCGTGTCCGCCGTGATCTGGACGACGACGCCGTGGACGCTGCCGGCCAACCTGGCGCTCGCGTTCCACCCCGATCTCGACTACGGCTTCTACCCCGTCGAGGGCTCGGGCGACGTGCTGGTCCTGGCCCAGGGGCTGCGCGACCGCTCGCTCGAGCGCTTCCGCCGCGAGCACCCGGAGCTGGCGCTGGGCGAGCCGCTGGCGGTGGTCAAGGGCGCGCTGTTCGAGGGCGTGGCCTTCCGCCACCCGTGGATCGACCGCGACTCGCCCGGCGTGCTGGGCGACTACGTCACGCTGGAGGCCGGCACCGGCGTGGTGCACACGGCCCCGGGACACGGCTGGGACGACTACCTGACCGGCGTGCGCTACGGGCTCGAGGTCTACTGCCCCGTCGACGAGGGCGGTCGCTTCGCGGAAGAGGTCGAGCACTTCGCCGGCCAGCGCGTGTTCGACGCCAACCCCGAGATCGTGCGCTTCATGCGCGAGCGCGGCGTGCTGCTGTCCGAGGGCCGCGAGGTCCACTCGTACCCGACCTGCTGGCGCTGCCGGAAGCCGATCATCTTCCGCGCCACCTGGCAGTGGTTCATCGGCCTCGACAAGGACGGGTTCCGCGAGCGCGCCCTGGAGGCGATCGCCAAGGTCCAGTGGCACCCGGCGTGGGGCGAGGAGCGGATCCGCAACATGATCGCCACCCGCCCCGACTGGTGCATCTCGCGCCAGCGGCTGTGGGGCGTGCCGATCACCGCCTTCTACTGCCGCGGCTGCGGCGAGGCGCACCTGCTGCCCGAGCTGTGCCGCCACGTCGCCGACGTGTTCGAGGAGGAGAGCGCCGACGCCTGGTACGAGCGCGACGCCAGGGATCTGTTGCCGGCGGGCTTCGCCTGCCGCAAGTGCGGCGGCCTCGATTTCGACAAGGAGCAGGACATCCTCGACGTGTGGTTCGACTCCGGCTCCTCGCACGCGGCGGTGCTGGCCCGCGACCCGGCGCTGGCGTGGCCCGCGGACGTCTACCTCGAGGGCAGCGACCAGCACCGCGGCTGGTTCCACTCGTCGCTGCTGATCGGCATCGGCACCCGCGGCCACGCGCCGTACAAGGCGGTCCTGACCCACGGCTTCACGGTCGACGAGAAGGGCCGCAAGATGTCGAAGAGCCTCGGCAACACCGTCGACCCGGTGAAGGCCTGCGACAAGTACGGCGCCGAGATCCTGCGGCTGTGGGTCGCGATGGTCGACTACCGCGAGGACATGCCGATGTCCGAGGCGATGTTCGCGCGGCTGTCCGAGGCCTACTTCAAGATCCGCAACACGCTGCGCTACCTGCTGTCGAACCTGGCCGACTTCGACCCGGCGCGGCACGCCGTGGCCGACGAGGCGCTCGAGGACCTCGACCGCATGGCCCTGGCGAGCCACGACCGCGTGGTCGCCCGCGTGCGCGAGGCCTACGAGGCCTTCGAGTTCCACGTCGTCTACCACCAGCTCGTGCAGTACTGCGCCGCCGACCTGTCGGCGTTCTACCTCGACGTGCTCAAGGACCGGCTGTACTGCGACGCGAAGGACGCCGCCCGCCGCCGCTCGGCGCAGACGGTGATGGCGCGCATCGCCCGCGACCTGACGCTGCTGATGGCGCCGGTGCTGCCCTTCACCGCCGACGAGGTGTGGCCGCTGCTGCCCGGCCGGCCGCAGGGCTCGGTCCACTGCGCCCACTTCCCCGCCGCGACGGGCCTGAAGGCGCCCGAGGGCTTCGAGGCCCTGCTCGCCGCGCGCACCGTGGTGCTGAAGGCGCTGGAGGAGGCGCGCGCCGCCAAGGCGATCGGCAAGAGCCTGGAGGCGCGCGTGGCGCTGCGCGGGGGCGAAGCCGAGCTCGCGCCGCTGCGCGCCTGGGAAGCGCGCTCGAGCGCGTTCCCCGGCAACCTGGCCAACCTGTTCATCGTCAGCGAGGTGGCGCTGGAGCCCGGCGCCGGGGCGCTGGCGGTCACCGTCAGCCGGGCCGGCGGTCGCCGCTGCGAACGCTGCTGGACGTGGTCGGAGCAGGTCGCGGGCGACGACGCCCCGCTGTGCCCGCGCTGCCGCCCGGTCGTCGAGGCGCTGGCGTGAGGCGGGCCCTCGCCGAGCGCCGCGGCCTGGTCGTCCTGGCGCTCGTGCTCGTCGCGCTCGACCAGTGGACGAAGAGCCTCGTGCTCGGGCGGCTGCGGCTGCACGAGAGCGTCGAGGTGATCCCCGGCCTGCTCGACCTCACCCACGTCCGCAACCGGGGCGGGGCCTTCGGCTTCCTCTCCGACGCCAACCTGCCGATGCAGCCGCTGTGGTTCGGGCTGATCGGCGTGGTGGCCACGATCGCCATCGCCTGGTACTCGCTGCGCACGCCGACCGGCGAGCGCCTGGTGCAGCTCGCGCTCGCGCTGGTGCTCTCCGGCGCCGTCGGCAACCTGATCGACCGCGCCCGCTTCGGCCACGTGATCGACTTCGTCGACGTCTACTGGGGCCGGCACCACTGGCCCGCGTTCAACGTCGCCGACTCCGCGATCACCGTCGGCGTCGTGCTGCTGGTGTTCGACATGCTGCGGCGGCCGGAGGACGAGCCGGCCGCCTCGCCCGACCAACCCGCCGCCGCGGGCTCCGGCGCGCCCGACGGCGGCGCCAGCCCCCGCGTCGCGGCGGCCGCGGAGTAGACCATGTTCCCCCGCCTGTTCACGATCCCGGCCTTCGAACTGGCCGGCCGCACGCTCGGCCCGTTCACCCTGCACAGCTACGGCGTGCTGCTGGCGATCGCGTTCGTCGCCGGGCTCTGGATCGCCTCGCGCCAGGCCCGGCGCGAGGGACTCGACGGCAACAAGGTCGCCGACCTGGCGATCTACGTGCTGCTGTCGGGGCTGCTCGGCGCCAAGCTGATGCTGCTGGTCGTCGAGTGGCGGTCGTTCTCCTTCTCGATGGCGGAACTGCTGACGCTGCTGCAGAGCGGCGGCGTCTTCTACGGCGGCCTGCTGCTGGCGCTGCCGGTGGCCTTCTGGTACTCCCGCAGCAACGGACTCGACGCCTGGAAGACGGCGGACGCGCTGGCTCCCGGCGTGATCCTCGGCCAGGCGATCGGCCGCCTCGGCTGCCTGTGCGCCGGCTGCTGCCACGGCGCCCCGACGAGCTTGCCGTGGGGCATCACCTACACCGACGAGTACGCGTCGCGGACCGTCGGCGTGCCGCTCGGGCAGGCGATGCACCCCGTCCAGCTCTACGAGTCGATCCTGGCCTTCGGCATCCTGTGGTGGCTGCTGCGCACCGCGGCCCGCAAGCGCTTCGACGGGCAGGTGGTGCTGTCGTACCTCGGGCTCTACGCGGTCGCCCGCTTCGCCCTCGAGACCGTGCGCGGCGACGTGGCGCGAGGGCTGTGGCTGGGCGGCCTGGTCTCGACCTCGCAGCTCGTGGCGATCGGCCTGCTGGCGCTGGCGGCGTTCCTCTGGCCGCGGCTGTCGCGCACTCGCGCGCTCGCCACGGCTCCTGCCGCCGAGGCCTGAGGCTCCCCGCGCGGGCCTTGGGCGCGCCCGACACCCTGACCGCCGAGCCGGACGCCGAAGGACAGCGGCTCGACCGCTATCTCGCCGCCCGCCGGCCCGACCTCTCGCGGGCCCGCATCCAGGTGCTGATCGACAGCGGCGAGGTGCTCGTCGACGGGGACCGCAGACGCCCCTCGCACCGCCTGCGCGGCGGCGAGACGATCGCGGTCCACGTGCCGCCCCCGGTCGAGGCCACCCCGCGGCCCGAGGACATCCCGCTGCGCGTGCTGCACGAGGACGCCCACCTGCTGGTCGTCGACAAGGACGCCGGCCTCGCCATGCACCCCGGCGCGGGCCGCGCGAGCGGCACGCTGGTCAACGCCCTGCTCCATCACGTCGAGGACCTCTCGGGCATCGGCGGCGAGTTGCGCCCCGGACTCGTCCACCGCCTCGACAAGGGCACCTCCGGGCTGGTGCTCGTCGCCAAGGACGACGCGTCCCACCGCTTCCTGGCCGCCCAGTTCGCCGACCGCAGCGTGCGCAAGGAGTACCTCGCGGTCGTGCTGGGCCAGCCGAAGACGGCCGCAGGGCGCGTCGAGCGCCCGATCGGCCGCGACCCCGCGCATCGCAAGAAGATGAAGGTCGACGCTCCCCGCGCGCGGCACGCGGCCAGCGAGTGGTCGGTCGAACGCCGCCTCGACGGCGCTGCGCTGCTGAGAGTTCGCATCTTCACCGGCCGCACCCACCAGATCCGGGTCCACCTCGCCTCGATCGGCCACCCGGTCGCCGGCGACCACCTGTACGGAGCGCGCTTCCGCCCCGCCTGCCGGCGTGCCGAGGCGCGGGCAGCGCTCGACGCCCTGGAGCGCCCGGCGCTGCACGCGACGCGGCTGTGCTTCACCCACCCCGACGGGCGCAGCCTCGAGTTCGAGAGCCCGCTGCCCGCCGACCTGCGGCGGCTGCTCGCCGCCCTGGAGGAACGATGAAGGACGCGGCCGGCGGCGAACGCCTCGGCGGGCGCCGCCTGTACGAGGGCAAGGTGCTGGCCCTCGACCTCGACGAGGTCGAAGAGCCCGGCGGGGTGCGCGCGACGCGCGAGGTGGTGCGCCACTCGGGATCGGTAGCGGTTCTGCCCGTGCACGAGGACGGCTCGGTCACCCTCGTGCGCCAGTACCGCTGGCCCGCCCGAGCGCTGGTCTGGGAGCTGCCGGCAGGCCGGCGCGATGCCGGCGAGACGCCCGAGCAGGGCGCCCGCCGCGAGCTGGTCGAGGAGGTGGGTCTCGAGGCCGAGCGCCTCGAGAAGATCGCCGAGTTCTGGACGACGCCCGGCTTCTGCGACGAGGTGATGCACCTGTTCCGCGGCTCGGGCCTGCGCGCCGTGCCGCCGCGGCCGGAGGAGGACGAGCGCATCGAGGCGCGCCGCTTCACGCTCGACGAGGCGATGGACGCCGTCGTCCGCGGCGAGATCCGCGAGGGCAAGACGCTGGTGGCGCTGCTGCTCGAGGCCCGCCGCATCGAGGGTCGGCCGTCGGAGGCTCCGTGATCTGGATGTACGCGGGCTTCATCCTGCTGGTGCTGGCGCTGCTGGCGCTCGACCTCGGGGTGTTCCACCGCAAGGCGCACGTGGTGTCGGTGCG
>JAMQGV010000044.1 GCA_025994075.1 Vicinamibacteria bacterium | reverse complement strand
TTGGCGGGCGTCGGTTTTTTGTCGGCGCGGGGCGCGGCCGTGGGGGCCGGAGCCCCCCGGGCCCCAGGGCCGCGGGTCAGCCGGCCAGCACGTCCTTCAACTGGTCGACCGCCCAGTCGAGCTGCTCCTTCGTGATCACGAGCGGCGGCGCCAGCCGGATCGTGTTCACGTGGGTGTCCTTGCAGAGCATCCCGCGGTCCTTGAGCTTGTAGCAGTACTGGCGCGCGCCGCCTGCCTCGGGCTTGAGCTCGATGCCGGCCCACAGGCCGAGGCAACGCACCTCCTTGACGAGCGGCGAGCCGAGCGCGTTCAGCCGCTGCGAGAGGTGCTGGCCCAGTTCCGCCGCGCGCTCCACGAGCTTCTCCTCGACCAGCACGTCGAGCGCCGCCGAGGCGATCGCGCAGGCCAGCGGGTTGCCGCCGTAGGTCGAGCCGTGGATGCCGGGCGTGAAGACGTTCATCACCGCGTCGCTGGCCAGGAACGCGGACACCGGGTAGAAGCCGCCGGAGAGCGCCTTGCCGATGGTGATGCCGTCCGGGCGGATGCCGGCGTGCTCGAACGCGAACAGCTTGCCCGTGCGCCCGAGGCCGGACTGGATCTCGTCGAGCACCAGCAGGATCTTGTGCTCGTCGCACAGCTTGCGCAGGCCGGGGATGAAGCCGGCCGGCGGGATCACGACGCCGCCTTCGCCCTGGATCGGCTCGACGAACACCGCGCAGGTCTTCGGCCCGATCGCGGCGCGCACGGCCTCGAGGTCGCCGTAGGTCACGATCTTGAAGCCCGGCGTGAAGGGGCCGAAGCGGCTGGTGCTGTCGGGATCGGTCGAGAAGCCGACGATGGTCGTCGTGCGGCCGTGGAAGTTGCCGTCGAAGACGACGATCTCGGCCTCGGGATAGGGGATGCCCTTGACGTCGTAGCCCCACTTCCGCATCGCCTTGAGCGCCGTCTCCACCGCCTCGGCGCCGCTGTTCATCATCAGCGCCTTGTCGAAGCCGGTCAGCGTGCACAGCTTCTCGAGCAGCGGCGGGAAGCGGTCGTTGCGGAACGCGCGCGAGGTCAGCGCCAGGCGGTCGACCTGCTCCTTGACCGCGGCCCCGATCCGCGGGTGGTTGTGGCCCTGGTTGACGGCGGAGTAGGCCGCCAGGAAGTCCATGTAGCGCTTGCCGTCCACGTCCCACAGGTAGACGCCTTCGCCGCGCTCGGCCACGACGTCGAGCGGGTGGTAGTTGTGGGCGCCGAAGCGGTTTTCGAGGTCGATCAGCGCCTGGGCGCGGGGAGCGACGGGAGTGGTGGTCATGGAGGTTCCTGGCGACCGCTGCGGGTGGCGCCGGAGCCCGGGTCGCGGGCGGGCGTCCGGTTCCGTGGATGGGCCCTGACGGCGGGCCCTCCATTGGACTACTGCCCGCCCCCCGGAGGCAACTGCACCCGCGGTGGCTCGCGGCGCGACCAGAAGGCGGCCAGCAGAGAGCCCGCCATCACGTTCCAGAAGCCCCACGCCGCGGCGACCAGCGCCGCGCCGCCCAGCGTCGGGAACTGGGTCAGCACGATCACGAGCGCGAGCCCGCCGTTCTGGACGCCGAGCTCGATCGTCAGCGCCCGCCGCGGGGCGTCGGGAAAGCGCGCGAGCGTCGCCGCCACCCAGCCGGCCGCGAAGGCGAGCGCGTTGTGGGCGATCACGGGCGGCATCAGCAGCGGGCCCCAGGTCCGCAACTCGCGCCAGTTGCCACCGAGCGCCGCCGCGAGGAAGACCACGAGCCCCGCCAGGGCCAGCCGGTGGCAGGGCCGGTGAAGTCGCGCGGCGAGCCCGGGCCAGCGCGCCGCGACCATCATCCCGAGCGCCAGCGGCAGGCCCAGCATCAGCGCCGTCTGCAGCAGGAAGCTGCCGGCGTCGATGCCCAGCGCGTGCAGCAGCGGCGCGATCTCGGGGTGGCGGCTGCCCCAGAACAGCACGTTGAAGGGCGTGGTCACCACCGCCAGCGCGGACGAGATCGCGGTCAGCGAGACGGACAGCGCGACGTCGCCGCGCGCCCACTGGGTGAGGAAGTTCGAGAAGTTGCCGCCCGGGCAGGCGGCGACCACGAGCATCCCGAAGGCCATGCTGGGCGTCGGCGCCAGCGCGCTCGCGACCAGGAAGGTCAGCGCCGAGAGACCGAAGATCTGCATCGCGGCGCCGAGCAGCGCCCGCCACGGGTGGCGGGCGACGTTGCGGAAGTCGTCGACCGTCAGCGCCAGCGCCACCCCGAACATGATGACGAACAGCAGCGCCTGCAGCCCGAGCTGTGCGTTCGCGTCGAACGACAGGCGGACCTCGTCGAGCGGCATCAGCGCCGATCGTAGCCGCTACTCGGCGCGCAGGCACTCCAGCGGGTCGACCCGCGCCGCCGCGCGCGCGGGCCACGCCCCGGCGGCCGAGGCGACCGCCGCCAGCACGGCCATCGCCGCGCCCAGCGTCGCGGGGTCGCCCGCCGAGACGCCGTGGAGCAGCGAGCCGGCCAGCCGGCTGGCCCAGGCGCTGGCGAGGCCGCCGGCGGCGAGGCCGAACGCGACGAGGACCAGCGCGTCGCGCAGCACCAGCCGCACCAGCGAGCCCGGGCTCGCCCCCAGCGCGGCGCGCACGCCGAGCTCGCCGCGGCGGCTCTGCACCGCGTACGACACCAGCCCGCCGAGGCCCACGGCGGCCACCAGCAGCCCGAGCCCGCCGAACAGGCTCGAGACGGTCGCCACCAGCCGCTCCTGGACGAGCGAGTCGTCGACCATCCGCGCGAACGGCCGCAGCGTCAGCGACAGGCCCGGGTCGACGCGCGCGGCGGCCGCCACCAGCGCCTCGCGCAGCGCCAGCGGCTCGCCCGCGGCGCGCAGGCTGACGCTGATCGAGGCCATCGGCCGCGCGAGCTGCGGAAGCGGCGCGTACGCCGTCGGCGGCGCCGCGTCGCGCAGGTTCTGGTAGCGCGCGTCCTCGACCAGGCCGACGATGCGCACGGGCCGCCACTCGCCGCGCTCTTCGGTCTCGTAGTGCAGGCCCACGGGGTCGCGGCCCGGGAAGAACTTGCGGGCCAGCGCCTCGTTGACGATCGCGACCCGTTCCGCGCCCGCGGCGTCGGTCGCCGCGAAGTCGCGGCCGCGCAGCAGGCGGGTGCCGAGGGTGTCGAAGTAGCCGGGGGTGACGAAGTTGTAGAAGGCCCCGTCTTCGCCGGCGGGCTTCGCCTCCTCCCCGGGCACGCGGACGCGGAAGCGCCAGGTGCTGCCGCTGATCGGCACCACGGTCGACTGCGCCGCCGCGGCCACGCCGGGCACGGCGCGGAACGCCGCGAGCGTGCGCTCGTGGAGCGCGGCGCGCGCCTCCGGGGCGACTCCCGCGCGCGAGGCGTCGACGCCGACGATCAGCACGCCCTCGCGCTCGAAGCCGGGGTCGAGGCCCGCGAGGTGCGCGTAGCTGCGCAGGAACAGCGCGGAGCCGCTGACGATCACGCAGGACAGGCCCACCTGGGCCGCCACCAGGAAGCGCGCCGCGCCGGCGCGAGAAGCGTGCGCGGTGCCGCGCGAGGCGTCGCGCAGGGCGTCGACCGGCGCGGGCCCCGTGGCGCGCAGCGCGGGCAGCGTGCCGAACAGCAGGCTGGCCAGCAACCCGGCCGCGGTGGCGAAGGCCAGCACCCGCGGGTCGAGCGCGAGATCGAGGAAGACTTCGTTGCGCGTGGTCGAGAGCTGCGCGACCAGCAGTCGGGCTGCGCCCCGCGCGACCAGCAGCCCCGCGACGGCCCCGGCCAGGCCGAGCAGCGCGCTCTCCAGCAGGAGCTGGCGCACCAGGCGCGCGCGGGGGGCGCCGAGCGCCGTGCGCACCGCCAGCTCGCGGCCGCGCGCGACCGCCCGCGCCAGCATCAGGTTGGCGAGGTTGGCGCAGGCGGCCAGCAGCACGAGGCCCGCGACCGCCATCAGGGCCAGCAGGCCGTGCCGGTAGCGCTCGCGCAGGAACGAGAGCCCGGAGCCGGCGGGCACGAGCGTGAACGGGTCCTTCAGGTAGCCCTCGAGGTCGCGCGGCGAGCCGCGCTCCGGCATCGTGGCCGCCCGCACCGAGGGTTGCAGCGCGCGCAGCGCGGCCTCCGCCTGCTCGCGGCTGCGTCCTTCCGGCAGCCGGCCGATCACGTTCAGCCACCAGGCCTGGCGGTGGTCGAGCAGGCTGTCGGGACCGCGCATCAGGTCCTCGGAGCACAGCGGCACGTAGACGTCGACGTCGGACCCCACGTCGAGGCCGAAGAAGCCCGGCGGCGCGACGCCGATCACGGTGAACGCCTGGCCGTCGAGCCGCAGCGGCCGTCCGATCGCGTCGCGGGCGCCGCCCGTCTCGCGCTGCCAGAAGCCGTGGCTCAGCACGGCGCCGGGGCCGCCCGGGCAGCCACGCCGGTCATCGGCCGCCGTCAGCACGCGGCCCGCGTGCGCGCGCACCTGCAGCGTCTCGAAGAAGGAGCCGCTGACCAGCGCGCCGCGCACGAGCCGCGCTTCGCCCCCGGTGGCCAGGTTCATCCGGCGGCTGCCGACCGCCAGCAGGCCGTCGAGCCCGTGGGCGCCGTCGCGGAGGCGCTCCCAGACGGGGTTGGTCCAGCTCATCGAGATCGGCTCGCCGTCCTCGGGCGGCACCGTGAGCTGCACGAGTTGCTCGGGAGCGCCCACGGGCAGCGACTTCAACAGGATCGCGTTCAGCAGGCTGAACAGGGCGGTGTTGGCGCCGATGCCGAGGGCCAGCGAACCCACGACGACGGCCGCGAACCCGGGGGCCCGGCGGAGCGTGCGCAGCGCGGCACGGAGGTCGTGGGTGAAGGCAGCCAGAAAGCGCGGCATCTCGTCCTCCGGGGTTGCTGCTTCAGACGCCCGAGGCCGGCGGGAAGTTGGTCGCGCGCGACGGGCGCGGCGGGTAGCATCCACGCCATGGCCCTCGTCCACTACTGCCCCGCCTGCCAGGAAGAGTTCCGCCCGGACGTGCTGCGCTGCTCGGACTGCGGCGGCGTCCTGGTCCCGCACGACGACGAGTCCGGCGCGCCGCCGCCCGGCGGCGACGACCCCGAGCCGCTGCCCGAGCTGGAGGGCGACGCGGTGACGCTCGTCGGCGTCGACCGCGCGTACCACCTCGACCCGCTGGTGGCGCGGCTCGCGAGCCACGGCGTGCTCTCGCGCGTCGAGACCTCGCCCGGCCGCTTCCGCCTCCAGGTCGGCGAAGGCGACAAGGCGCGAGCGCTGGAGCTCCTGGCCGAGCTGCTCCCCGCGGTGCCTGCGCTCGAGCACGCCCCCTCGGATCACGCGGACGGCTTCGATCACGAGGCGGGCGCCTACGCCGAGTGCCCCGCCTGCGGCGAGCCGACGGCGGGCCGCCCCGAGTGCCCCGCCTGCGGCCTCGCGCTCGGGGCGACGGAAGGCGACGAGCGGTGATCGACGCCACCAGCACGACCGGGCACCGGCTGGGTGGGCACTGGGGCCTGCGCCTCGACGTGCTGCACCTCAACCACGGCTCCTTCGGCGCCTGTCCGCGCGAGGTGCTGGCCGCTCAGCACAAGCTGCGCGAGGAGATGGAGAAGGCGCCGACGGACTTCCTGTGGCGCAGCTTCCCGCAGCGGCTCGACGAGGCGCGGCAGGCGCTCGCCCACTTCGTCGCCGGGCGCGAGGAGGATCTCGTCTTCGTGCCCAACGCGACGGCCGGCGTCAACGCGGTGGCCCGCTCGGTGGAGCTGGCCGCCGGCGACGAGGTGCTCGTCACCGACCACGCCTACGGCGCCTGCCGCAAGGCCTTCGAGTACGTCGCCCGCCGCGCGGGCGCGAAGGTCGTCACCGCGCACGTGCCGTTCCCGCTGCGATCGGCCGACGACGTGTTCCAGGCCGTGATGGCGGCGGTCACGCCGCGCACCCGGCTCGCGCTGCTCGACCACGTGACGAGCCCGACCGCGCTCGTGTTCCCGATCGTCGACCTGGTCCAGGCGCTGCGCGCACGCGGCGTCGAGACGCTGGTCGACGGCGCCCACGCGCCGGGCCAGGTCACGGTCGAGCTCGACGTGCTCGGCGCCGGCTACTACACGGGCAACGCCCACAAGTGGATGTGCGCGCCCAAAGGCGCCGCCTTCCTCCACGTGCGCCACGACCTGCAGTCCGGCGTGCACCCGCTGGCGATCAGCCACGGCTTCGACCCCGCGAGCGCGGGCGCGCGCTTCCGCGACGAGTTCGACTGGACCGGCACCGACGACCCGACTCCGTTCCTGGCGCTGCCCGCGGCGATCCGGTTCATGAACGGCCTGCTCCCGGGCGGCTGGGACGCGATCCGCGCCCGCAACCACGCGCTGGCGCTCGAGGCCCGCGAGATCGTCGCCGAGGCGCTCGGCGTGCCGCTGCCGTGCCCCGACGACCTGTGCGGCTCGATGGCCTCGCTGCCGCTGCCGCGGCCGAAGCCGGGGGCGCCGGCGGAGGGCCTGAACGCGGAAGGCCTGATGCACTGGGTCCGCGACCGCGGCATCCAGAGCTGGTTCTACGACTGGCCGGCGGCGGACGGCGGCCTTCTGGTCCGCGTCTCCGCCCAGCTCTACAACGACCGCGCGCAGTTCCGGGCGCTGGCGGCCCTGCTGCGCGAAGCCTTCGTTGGCTGAGGGGGACGGGTCCGCGACGATCCAGCCGCGGCTCGGGGGCTTCGACACCGCGATGGTCGTCGTCAGCCTCGTGATCGGCATCGGCATCTTTCGCACGCCGTCGCTGGTGGCGACCGAGGCCGGCTCCGCGCTCGCGTTCCACGGCGTGTGGCTGGCCGGCGGGCTGGTCAGCCTGGCCGGCGCCTTGACGTTCGCCGAGATCGGCTCACGGCTGCCGCGCGCCGGCGGTTACTACCGCGTCGTCGCGGAGTGCTACCACCCGCGGCTGGCGTTCGTGCTCAACTGGTCGCAGGCGCTGCTGCAGGGCGCCGGCGCGGCGGGCGTCGCGTTCATCGGCGCGGAATACCTGAACCTCGTCCTGCTGCCGGAGCCCGCGCGCACGCCGGCGGCGAACCTCGGCTCGGCGCTGGCGCTGATGGTGGCGCTGCTCGCGGCCAACGCGATGGGCATCCGCACGGGCGCCCGCACCCAGAACGCGCTCTCGCTCGGCAAGCTGGTGATGATCGCGGGGCTGGCCGCCGCGGCTTTCGCGCTGGCCCCGGCGGTCGCGACGACCGCCCCCGGCCCGGGCGTGACCGCCGGCGGCCTGGCTTCGGCCGCGGTCGCCGTCTTCTACACGTGCGGCGGCTACCAGGGTGCGATGAACCTGGGCGGCGACGTGCGCGACCCCGCGCGCACCCTGCCGCGCGGCGTGACCGCGGGCATGCTCGCCGTCGTCGCGCTCTACCTCGTGATCAACCTCGCCTACGAGCGCACGCTCGGCCTCGACGGCGTGGCGAGCTCGCCGCTGGTCGCCGCCGCCCTGGCTCGCGCGGCGCTCGGCACGTGGGGCGAGACGGCGGTCGCGGTCGCGATCTTCCTCTCGGCCGCGGGCTTCGTGAACGCCACCATCCTGCAGATGCCGCGCAGCTACTACGCGATGGCGCAGGACGGGGCGCTGCCCGCGGCGTTCCTGCGGGTCGACCCGGACACCGGGGTCCAGCGCGCGGGGCTCGCCTTCTTCGCGGCGACCATGCTGGTCCCGGCGCTGGCGCTCGGCTCCTTCGGCCAGCTTCTCGACTACGTGATGTTCTCCGACGCGCTGGCGATCGCCACGGTGGCCTCGACGCTGTTCGTGCTGCGCCGCCGCGGCCGCGGCGGCCGCGGCGACGAGGCCGGGTTCCGCGTGCCCGGCTACCCGTGGCTGCCCGCCGTCTTCACGGCCGTGCTGATCGCGGTGGCCCTGCGCGTGGCGTGGACGCGTCCCGCGGTCGCGCTGGCCGGGACCGCCGTGATGGCCGCAGGGCTGCCGCTGTTCAGCCTGTCGCGCCGCCTGTCGCGCCCCGCTCCCTGACGCACCGCGCGAACCGGCGTAGGATCGCGCATGCTCCACCGCCTCGCGTCCCTGCTCCTCGTGTGTGTTGCGGCGGCCCTTCCGCTGGCCGCGCAGTCCCCCGATCCCGGCACCGCGCTGCGCGATGCCGCGCGCGGCGGCGACCTCGCGACCGTGACGCGGCTGCTCGACGCGGGCACCCCCGTCGACGCCCCCGCGCGGCACGGCCAGACCGCGCTGCAGTTCGCGGCGGAGGCCGGCCGAGTCGACGTCGTGCGGGAGCTGCTGCAGCGCGGCGCGAACGTCGACAACGAGGAGCGCTTCTTCGGCGTCACCCCGCTGAGCGCGGCCCTGGGCGGCGGCCACCGCGAGCTGGCGCTGCTGCTGCTGGAGCGCGGCGCCCGCGACGTGGGCTCGGCGATCGGGGAAGCGCTGGAGAAGAAGGACGAGGAGTTGCTCGCCGCCGCGCTGAAGGGTGGCCACCTCGGCCACCTCGACGGGCTCGCGTGGGCGGCCGAGGCTCGTCGCCGCGAGCAGCCGGCCTTCGCCGACCGCATCGCCGCAGCCACGCCGCCGCGCCGGGCGCGCGCCACGAAGCCGCTGCCGGCGGCGGAGCTGGCGCGCCTCGCCGGCCGCTACGACATGCGCGGCGGCGGCCAGGCCACTGTGACGGCCACGGAAGACGGGCTGCGCCTGGCACGCCCCGGCGCTCCGGAGATCGCGCTTCGCCCGATCGCCGCGCGCGAGTTCGAGACGGCCGATGGCGCTGCAGAACTGTCGTTCGGCGGCAGGGCCGGCGCGATCGAGTTCGTGACGCTGAACGAGGCCGGCACCGTCACCCGCATGGCGCCGGCGTCGGGCCCGATGGCGGAGATCGCGGTGGCCGCGGTGCCCGCCGAGGCGGAACGCCCGCGAGCCGCGGCACGCCCGTGGCCGCAGTTCCGCGGGCCGGCTGCCTCCGGCAACGCCGACGGCCAGGGCGTGCCGCGCACGTGGAACGTCGCCTCCGGCGCCAACGTGCGCTGGAAGACGCCGCTGCCCGGGCTCGCGCTGTCGAGCCCGGTGATCCACGGCGGGCGGGTGTTCGTCACCAGCGCGACCAGCGCGAAGGGCGACCGCACGTTCCGCACCGGGCTCTACGGAGACGGCACCTCGGTCGACGACCTCTCGGAGCACGTCTTCTCCCTGCACGCCTTCGACGCGGCGAACGGCAAGCTGTTGTGGGAGCGCGAGGTCTTCCGCGGCGCGCCCACCGTGCGCCGCCATCTCAAGTCGAGCCTCGCCAACGCGACGCCGGCCACGGATGGCGAACGCGTCGTCGTGCTGTTCGGCTCGGTCGGCGCGCTGGCGGCGTTCGGCGTCGACGGCGCGCCGCTGTGGAATCAGGACGTCGGCGTGCTCGACGCCAACGACCCGCAGTCCGGGAACGCCGAGTGGGGCCACGCCAGCTCGCCCGTGATCCACGACGGCCTCGTCTTCGTGCAGGGCGACCGCCGCCGCGACTCGTTCCTCGCCGCGTTCCAGCTCGTCGACGGACGGCCGGCGTGGCGGGTCGCCCGCGACGAGGCCTCGACCTGGGCGACGCCCAACGTGCTGCCCGGCCCGAAAGGTCCGGAGCTCGTCACCAACGGCCACGTGATTCGCGGCTACGACCCGAAGACGGGGGCGGTCCTGTGGACGCTCGGCCCCAACTCGGAGGTGGTCGTCGCGACGCCCGTG
This sequence comes from Vicinamibacteria bacterium, assembly GCA_025994075.1. Classification (GTDB taxonomy): domain Bacteria; phylum Acidobacteriota; class Vicinamibacteria; order Fen-336; family Fen-336; genus WYBL01. Next base: position 148,999 of record JAMQGV010000044.1, on the reverse strand, counting down.
ATCGGCGACGGCGTCGCCTACGTCACCGCGGGCTACCCGCCAGTGCGGCCCGTGTACGCGATCCGCGCCGGCCACCGCGGCGACCTGAGCCTGCCCGAGGGCGAGCGCGCCAGCGCGGCGATCGCGTGGAGCCACGCCCGCGGCGGCACCTACCTGCCGAGCCCGCTGCTCTACGACGGCCATCTCTACACGCTGAACAACAACGGCGTGCTCGCGTGCTACCGCGAGGGCGACGGCACGCAGCTCTACCAGACCCGGATCGGCGAGGCGGGCACCTCGTTCTCGGCCTCTCCGATCGCGGCCGACGGCGCGCTCTACCTGTGGAGCGAGACGGGCGAAGTGTTCGTGCTGAAGGCCGGCGCGAAACCCGAGCTGCTGCACAAGAACGCGATGGACGACGTCGTGATGGCGACCCCGGCCGCCTCGGACGGCCTGCTCGTCGTGCGCACGCTCGGCCACCTCGTCGGCCTCGGCGAGCCAGTCGCCACCGCGGCCCGCTGACAAGACCCCGGCGGCAGGCGTATCTTCCGCGCCAAGGGCCTGGCGTCGCCGACATCCAACGACCTGGACTACCCGCTTCGCCGGGCAGGAGGTCACGTCATGAAGAACGCGTGGCGCGTGCTCGCCGCGAGCCTGCTCTTTGCTGCCCAACTCGGCGCACAGGGCAACCCCACGGGTACCCTCTCGGGGACGGTTGCGGACAGCGGCGGCCTGGTGCTCCCCGGCGTCACGGTGACGGCCACGTCACCCGCGCTGCAGGGCGCGCGAACGGCCACCACGTCGGCCAACGGCGACTACATCCTTCCTTTCCTGCCGCCGGGCGACTACGTCGTGCGCTTCGAGTTGCAGGGCTTCCAGGCGGCCGAACGCAAGGTCCGAGTCCAGATCGCCGAGACGTCGGTGATCGACGCCACCCTCGCGGTGGGCGGCGTGTCCGAGGAGCTGACGGTGACCGCCGAGGCCCCGTCCGACTTCACGCAGACCGCGACCGCCGCGGCGAGCTACAAGGCGGAGGTGATCGACACTCTGCCCGTCAGCCGCGCCATAACGGGGGCGGTGCTGCTGTCGCCGGGGACCACTTCCACGGGTCCGTCGGGCAACGTCACGTTCTCCGGCGCGATGTCGTTCGAGGGCCTGTTCCTGCTCAACGGCGTCGTGCTCAACGAGACGCTCCGCAACCAGGCCTCGCTCGTCTTCATCGAGGACGCGATCGAGGAGACGCGCACGTCCACCGCCAACATCTCGGCCGAGTTCGGCCGCTTCGCCGGCGGCGTCGCCAGCGTGATCACCAAGTCGGGCGGCAACGAGTTCAGCGGCTCGCTGCGGGTGACGTTCGACAACGACAAGTGGCGCTCGCTGACGCCGTTCGAGCAGGATCTCGACGCCGACCCCCGCGTGTCCAAGGTCGTCCCGACCTGGGAGGCCACGCTCGGCGGCCCCATCCTCAAGGACAAGCTGTGGTTCTTCGGCGCCACCCGGCTGCGCGAGGACACCGCGTCCGACACGACGTTCTACACCAACATCGCGTACGAAAACGTGGTCGACGACAAGCGCTACGAGGGCAAGCTGACCTGGGCCCTGAGCCGGAACCACACGTTCAAGGCCGGGTACACGCAGCGCGACCGCGAGGAGCTCAACAACACCTTCGGCGACGTGATGGACCGCGCCAGCTTCTACGACAGCTCGCAGCCCGAAAAGCTCCTCTCCTTCAACTACACCGGCGTGCTCTCCTCGAACTTCTTCGTCGAGGCCCAGTACGCGAGCCGCCGCCTGTCGTTCATCGGGTCGGGCTCCCGTTTCACGGACATCGAGCGCGGCACCATGATCCTCGACCGCTCGCGCGGCAACGTGCGCTGGAACTCGCCGACGTTCTGTGCGGTGTGCGGCCTGTCCGATCAGGACATCGCCGACGGCAAGCTCAACGAGGAGAAGCGCGACAACCAGAACGTGCTGGTCAAGGGGACCTACTTCCTGTCCACCTCGGACCTGGGCACCCACAACCTGGTGTTCGGCTTCGACGCCTTCGAGGACAGCCGCGAGAACAACAACTGGCAGTCGGGGTCCGAGTTCCGGCTGTTCGCGTCCGGCACCATCATCCGCGGCGAGAGCCTCTACCCCGTCGTGCGCCCCGGCACCTCCGACCGCGACACGGCGGCGTCGTACATCCAGTGGAATCCGATCTTCGAGAACACCCAGGGCAGCCGGCTCCGCACCTACTCGGCGTTCTTCAACGACGCCTGGCGGCTGAACTCGAAGTGGAGCTTCAACGTGGGCGTGCGCTGGGACAAGACCGACGAGCAGGACCAGGCCGGCAACAAGGTCTCGGACGACCAGGCCTTCAGCCCCCGCCTTTCGGCGACGTTCGATCCCCGCGGTGACGGCAAGCTGAACTTCCGCGCAGGCCTCGCCCGCTACGTGATGCCCGTCACCAGCGGCATCGCCGACCTGGGCTCGGGCGCGGGACGATCCGCGACCTTCACCTACGTCTATCGCGGCCCCGCCATCAACCTCGACCCCAACGCGGCGAACCCGGTGTCCCCGGCAACGGCGCTGCGCACGGTGTTCGACTGGTTCTACGCCAACGGCGGCACCAGCCGCCCGCTGCGCGGCAACCCCAGCTACCCCGGCATCAACCGCCGCATCGACGAGACCCTGACCACCCCGACGACCTGGGAGTACAGCCTCGGCCTCGGCGGCAGCCTCGGCACCCGCGGCTCGTACCGCGTGGACGCGGTCTACCGCGACGCGAACGACTTCTACACCGACCAGGTCGTGCCCGGCCGCACGGCCTCCGACCCGGCGGGCCGCGCGTTCGACCTCAACCTGGTGGTCAACAGCAACGAGCTCGACCGCAAGTACAAGGCGCTGATGGGGCAGATCCAGTACCGCTTCACCGACGACCTGACCCTCGGCGGCAACTACACGCTGTCGCAGTCGCGCGGCAACGTCAACGGCGAGACGGCGGCGAGCGGCCCGGTCCAGGACGACGTGCTGGCCTACGTCGAGTACAAGGACCTGTCGTGGAACACCCCGACCGGCAACCTGTCGATCGACCAGCGCCACAAGCTGCGGCTGTGGGCCAACTGGGAGCGCAGCCTCGGCGGCGCCGGCCGCGTCGTGGTCGGCGTGCTGCAGAACCTGAGTTCGGGCACCCCTTCCTCGACCGACGGCTCGGTCGACACCCGGCCCTACGTCACCAACCCCGGCTACCTGACGCCGCCCTCGAGCGTCACCTACTACTTCGGCGGCCGCGGCGACCTGGTGACCGACACCATCACCTCGACCGACCTTTCGCTCAACTACTACCTCCCGGTCGGCTGGATGAAGAAGAGCCAGTTCTTCGTGCGCGTCGTCGTCGACAACCTGTTCGACCAGGCCAAGCGCGACAGCACGGGCAACGAGACGGTGTTCACGGCGGCCAACCAGAACGCCGCGCGCACGCTGCAGGCTTTCAACCCGTTCACGACGACCCCCGTGTACGGCACCCACTACGAGTACGGCCCGGACTTCGGGCAGGCCCTGTCTGCCGCCGACTACCAGGCCCCCCGGAGCTTCTACTTCGCGGTCGGCTTCCGCTTCTAGCCCTCCCGCGGCGCCCCGGGGCCCACGCCCCGGGCGCCGCCCCCTTACACTGCGAGGCCATGAGCCTCGTCGCCTTCACGCGCGCGGTGCCGGACCGGCTCGCCGAGTGCGAGCTGACCCACCTCGCGCGGCAGCCGATCGACGTCGCCCGCGCCCGCGCCCAGCACGCCGCCTACGAGGACGCGCTGCGCGCCTGCGGCTGCGAGGTGCGCGCGCTGCCGCCGCTGCCCGAGCAGGCCGACGCGGTGTTCGTCGAGGACACGGCGGTCGTGCTCGACGAGGTCGCCGTGATCGCACGACCCGGCGCCGAGTCGCGGCGCCCGGAGACCCGCTCGGTGGCCACCGCGCTGGCGCCGCTGCGTCCCCTGCGCTTCGTCGCCGAGCCGGGCACGCTCGACGGCGGCGACGTGCTGGTGCTCGGGCGGCGGGTGTTCGTGGGGCTGACGACGCGCTCGAACGCGCACGCCGTCGCCCAGCTCGGCGAGTGGCTGGCCGCCTTCGGCTACGCCGTGCGCGGCGTGCCCGTCGCGGGCGCGCTGCACCTGAAGACCGCGGTGACGGCGCTCGGCGGCGGCGTGCTGATCGTCAACCCCGCGTGGGTCGACCCCGCGCCGTTCGGCGCCGAGGACGTCGTCGAAGTCGACCCCGCGGAGCCGCACGCGGCCAACGCGCTGGCGATCGGCAGCCGCGTGATCCTGCCTGCGGCGCATCCGCGCACGGCGGAACGGGTGCGCGCGCTCGGCCTCGAGGTGATGCCCGTCGACGTCTCGGAGCTCGCCAAGGCCGAAGCCGGCGTCACCTGCTGCTCGCTGATCCTGCGCCAGCCCTGAGCCGGGGCCCGCGGCCGGCTACAACAGCGCGAGAAGGCCGGCGAGCAGGCCGCCCAGGGCCAGCAGCGAGCTCATGCAGCCGCAGCCCGCGCCGCCGGCGTGGGACACCGCGGTGCGGAACGCCGCGCGGCCGACGGCTTCGCCCACCACCGGCATCGCCTTGATCGCGACGTGGGCCGCGGTCTCGCGCCAGCGCGCCAGTTCCTCCTGGCGGAGCTGCTTCTCGAGGATCGCCTTCTGCACGTCGACCCGCTCGCGGCGCTTCATCTCCTCGCGGGTGCGGACGACCTCGAGCTCGGCGTGGCCGGGCACGAAGCGGAGCTTCGAGGCGCAGTACTCGCAGAGCACCTCCGTCTCCCCCATCGCGACGTGGAGGGGCGCGGAGCAGTTCGGGCAGTGGACCACCTGCGGCTTCACGGCCCGATTATCGCCGGGCGAACCTCAGCTCGTGCGCAGCGCCTGCTGCGGGTCGACGCGGGCCGCGCGCCAGGCCGGCAGCGCGCAGGCGAGGCCCGTGACGGCAGCGACCAGCAGCGGCACCGCGAGGGCCACCAGCGGATCGAGGGGCTCGACGCCGTGCAGCAGGCCGCGCAGCGCTTCTCCTCCCGCCAGCGCCGCGAGCAGCCCCAGCGCGACGCCACAGAGCGCCAGCCGCAGCCCGCCGCCGGTGACCAGCGCGACGACGTCGCGCGGCCGCGCCCCCAGTGCCATCCGCACGCCGACCTCGCGGGTGCGCAGGGCGACCAGGTAGGACAGCACGCCGAACAGCCCGACGCCGGCCAGCAGCAGCGCGGCGCCGGCGAAGCCCCCGAACAGCAGGGCGTACAGGCGGGGCCGGGCCAGCGTCCGCTGCAGCCGCTCGCGCAGCGTCGCGACCTCGCCGGGCACCAGGCCCGGGTCCGCCTCGCGCAGGATCTCGCGCACCCGCGGCGCCAGCGCCGCCGGATCGGTGGCGCTGCGCAGCAGCAGCGAGACCACCGGCGGGCGCACGCCGCCGGAGAGCTGGGTGTGGGGCACGAACAGCTCGGGTTGAACTCGATCCAGCGGCCCCTGCTGCCGGGAGTCCTCGACGACGCCGACCACCACCCAGTCGCGGCGCCCGTCGGCGCCGGCCGGCACCACCTGGCCGAGCGGCTCCGGGCCCAGGTAGCGCTGGGCGAAGGTCCGGCTCACCACCAGCGCCGGGGCCGCGCCCGCGACATCGCGCGCGTCGAAACCGCGCCCGGCGACCAGCGGTCGCGACAGCGCCTCGAAGTAGCCGGCGCTGACCGTGCGCATCGAGGCGTTGGCCTGCACCGGCTCGCCACCCCCGCGGGTCGGCATCGTGAACGAGACCATCGCCTCGCTGTTCGAGAGGGGCGCGATCGACGAGAACGCCGCGACGCTCACGCCCGGCAACGCCGCGACGCGTGCCAGCACGGCGTCGAGCACCTGGGCCCGGCGCTGCGGCGTGTAGCCCGGCGCGGGCATCGGCAGCGTCGCCACCAGCACGTTCGAGGGCTGGAAGCCGAGGTCGGTGCGGGACAGCGCGTCGAAGCTGCGGCCGAGCTGCACGGCGCCGACCAGCAGCACCGAGGCGACTGCAACCTGCCCGGTCAGGATCAGCGCGCGCGCGTCGGCGACCCGCGAGCGCCCCGCCCCGACCGAGCCCGCCGAGTCGTCGGCGAGCGCGCGGGCGAGATCGAGGCGGCGCGCCATCGCCGCCGGCAGCAGCGCGCAGCCGAGGCCGGCGGCGACCGCGGCGGCCATCGCGACGGCCGCCGCCGGCAGGCCCAGCGACAGCTCGAGGGCGCGCGGGAAGCCGGCGGGGAGGAGCGACGGCAGCGCCGCGTGGAGCGCCGCGGCGAGGCCGAGGCCGAGGCCGCCGCCAAGGCCCGACAGCAGCAGGTTCTCGACCACGAGCTGGCGCACGAGGAGGCCGGTGCCGGCGCCGAGCGCGCCGCGCACCGCCAGCTCGCGGCGGCGCGCCGTGACCCTGGCGAGCTGCAGGCTGGCGACGTTGGCGGTCGCGGTGGCGAGCAGCAGCAGCCCGGCCCCGAGCAGCAGCAGCAGCGCGGGCCGCACCTCGGCCGTGATCGACTCCAGCACCGGCACCGCGCTCACCTGCACGGCCCCCGAGCCGCCGAAGAGCGCCTGGCTGACGAGGCCCGCATCCGGCGCGGCGCGACCTCGGGCCGTGCCTTCGGCGGCCACCTGCTCGGGGGTCACGCCCGGGCGCATCCGGCCGAGCGCGGAGAACATCGCGAGCCGCATCTGGCCTTCGCCGGGCCCGGTCAGCGGCGGCACCGCGAGCGGCGTCCAGGCCCGGGCTTCCGGCCCCGGGAACGCGAAGCTCGCCGGCATCACGCCGACGATGCGATGGTCGGTGCCGTCGAACTTCAGCGTGCGGCCGACGACGCCGGGGTCGGCGCCGAACGCGCCTTCCCACAGCGCGTGGGACAACAGGACCACGCCGCCCGCCTCCTCGTCCGCGGCCGTGAAGGTCGCGCCCAGCAGCGGGCGCGCGCGCAGCAGCTCGAACAACGACGCGGTCACCGCGACCACCTCGACGCGCGCGACCTGGCCGGCGTGCTCCATCACCGTCGTGTCGCCGCCGCCGTCGTAGCCGGCCAGCAGCTCCAGCGTCTCGTGCTTCTCGGCCCACGGCCGGTAGGTGCCGTTCGTGAACATCCAGGGCCAGCGGCGGGTGGCGTCCTCGCGGGTCTCGGCCAGGCGTACCACGCGCCCGGCGTCGGCCCACGGCAGCGGGCGCAGCAGCACGCCGTGGACCAGGCTCGCCAGCCCGGTGACGATGCCCACGCCCAGTGCGAGCGTCAGCAGCGTGAGCGCCGTGTGACCCGGAGCCCGCCGCAGCAGCCGCAGCGAGTGGCGCAGGTCGTGACCGAGGCCGTCTCCCGTCGTCGCCATACTTTTCGCGACGCTATACGGGACCCGAGAAGCCCGTCAACGGCCGGCTCCAGCCCCGTGGATGCGCGGCCACGGCCTTCCTTGCTACCGTCGGGGCATGAGGAGCGCTCCCGCCATGACCCGATTCTCCGTCCTGCCCGCCGGCCTGGCCGTGGCCGCCGCGGCCACGCTCGCCGTCGCGCAGGCGCCGGTGCCCGTGTTCCGCAGCGAGGTCACCTACGTCGAGGTCGACGTGCGGGTGACCGACGACAAGGGCGCGTTCGTGCGCGGGCTGACGCTCGACGACTTCGAGCTGCTGGAGGACGGCAAGCCGCGCCCGATCGCGGCGTTCAACCTGGTCGACCTGCCCGTCGAGCGCGAGGAGACCGGCTTCCCGGGGCGGGCGACGGCGCCGCCGCCCGACGTGCGGAGCAACGCGCGGCCGTTCGAGGGCCGGGTCTACGTGATGGTGATCGACGACACCCACACCCGCTTCACGCGCACGGGCCTGGCCCGCCGCGCGGCCCGCGAGTTCATCGAGAAGCGGATGGCTGCCAACGACCTGATGGCCGTCGTGCACACGGCCGGGCCCCGCGACGCCAGCCAGGAGCTGACGAACGACAAGGCACTGCTGCTGGCGGCGGTCGACCGCACGACGGGCCGCGCGCTGCGCTCGGCCACCGCGGCACGGATCGACAACTACAACCTGACCCAGGAACTGATCCGGCGGCAGCCCGCCGGCCAGGCGCTGCCCGGCCAGGACACGGCCCTGACCGACCCCGACGAGGCGCTGCGCGCGCAGGACGCGCGCAGCACCCTCGACACGCTGCGCGGCGTGGCCGAGTGGCTGTCGGCCGTGCGCGGCCGGCGCAAGGCGATCCTCTTCGTCAGCGAGGGCATCAGCTACGACTTCACCGACATCTTCGGCAACCGCTCGGCCTCGATCGTGCTCGACGCGATGCGCGACACGATCGCTGCCGCCGCGCGCGCCAACGTCGTCTTCTACGGCATCGACCCGCGCGGCCTGACGATGCTCGGCGACGAGGAGATCATGATCGGCGCCTCGCCGCTGAGCGAGGAGCCGGGCCTCAGCATCACCGGCGGCCTGCGCGACGAGGTGCGCTTCGCGCAGCGCAGCCTGCAGATGGTCTCGGCGGAGACCGGCGGCTTCGCCGTCGTCAACGACAACGAGTTCGACGGCGCCTTCGAGCGCATCGTGCGCGAGAACAGCAGCTACTACGTGCTGGCCTACGACCCGCCCGACCACAAGCCGGACGGCAAGTTCCACAAGATCGAGGTGCGCGTGAAGCGCCCCGGCCTGAAGGTCGAGCACCGCCGCGGCTACGCGAGCCCGCGCGGCAGGCCGAAGGCCGCCGAGAAGCCCACCGGCAACCCGCGCATCCACGCCACCCTGAACAGCCCGCTGCCCGTCAGCGGGCTGACGCTCTCCGTGTTCGCGGCGCCGTTCCGCGCGGGTTCCGGCAAGGGGGCCTCGGTGCTGATCGGCACCGAGGTCGAGGGCCGCGAGCTGAGCCTCGCCGAGACCGGCCAGCTCGAGATCTCGTCGCTGGCCGTCGATGCCAAAGGCGAGGTCCGCGGCGGCTCGACCGAGACGGTCTCGTTCGCGCTCCGACCGCAGTCGCGCGAGCGGATTCGCGGCAGCGGGCTGCGGGTGTTCAGCCGCTTCGAGCTGCCGCCCGGCCGCCACCAGCTCCGGGTGGCCGCCCACGACGGCGGCAACGACCGCACCGGTTCGGTGGTGATGGACCTGGCGATCCCTGACTTCCACAAGGACCCGCTGTCGATCAGCGGCATCGCGATCGCCTCGGCGATGGCGCAGGCGGTGCCCACGGCGCGGCCCGACGCGGAGCTCGGCAACGCGCTTCCCGCGGCCCCGGCGGCGCTGCGCGAGTTCCTGCGCAACGACCAGGCCATTGCCTACGCGGAGGTCTACGACAACGAGAAGGCGCCCCACACGCTGGAGGTGACGACGACCGTGACGCGGCTCGAGGACGGCAGCGTGGTCCTGCGCAGCAGCGAGGAGCACGCGTCCGGCTCGCTCCGGGACCGGCGGGTGGCGGTCACCACGACGCTGCCGCTGCCCGACCTGGCCGACGGCACCTACGTGCTGAAGATCGCCGCGCGCACCCGCACGGGCAGCGCCACCGCCGCGCGCGAGGTGCCGTTCACGGTCGTCGGGATGCGGACGCCGGCCCGCCCGCAGTAGCCGTGGAGGAGCTGACGGTCGCCGTCACCGACTCCGGCCTCGGCGGGCTGTCGGTGGCGGCCGACCTCGCGGCGCGCCTGGCCGGGAGCGGGATCGCGCGGCGGGCCCGCGTCGCCTTCGTCAACGCGCTGTTCGACGACGCGGTCTGGTACAACGACCTGCCCGACGACGCCGCGCGGGCCCGGGTGTTCGACGCCGCCCTGGAGGCCATCGAACGGCGCTGCCGCCCAGACGCGATCCTGATCGCGTGCAACACGCTGTCGGTGTTCTATCCGCTCACCAGGCACGCGCAGGCCGCCGAGCGTCCCGCCGACAGCATCGTGCCGGCCGGCGTCGAGCTGGTCGACCACGCGCTCGCCGCGCAACCGGAGGCGACCGCGATCCTGTTCGCGACGCCGGGCACGATCGCCGCCGGCGCCCACCGCCGCGCCCTGGTGGCGCGGGGCGTCGCGGACCACCGCATCGTCGGCCAGGCCTGCCCGCGGCTGAGCACCGTGATCGAGCACGACCCGCGCGGGCCGCAGGCGGCCGAGCGCATCGGCGAGTTCGTCGCGGCCGCGCTCGCGCAGCTTCCCGGGTATCGCGGGCCGCTCGTCGCCAGCCTCAACTGCACCCACTACGGCTACGCGGGCCCGCTGTGGGCGGAGGCGTTCGCGGCCGCGGGCTTCCCGGGCACACCGGTGCTCGACCCCAACCCGCGCCTCGCCGACGTCGTGCTGGAGCGCTTCGGCCCGCGCCGCTTCCCCGCGACGGAGGTCGCGGTCGAGGTGGTCTCGAAGACGCCGCTGCCCGACGACGTGCGCGCCTCGCTCGGCCGGCTGCTGCACGCCGTGTCGCCCGCGACCGCCGCGGCGCTCCGCGACTGCACGCTGGACCGGGACCTGTTCCACGTCGACCTCTGAGCGCCGGGCGCGGCCCGGCGATATCATCCGCGCACCCCTCCGGGAGAGCCGGGGCCATGGCGCTCCTCTCGTGTCCGCAGTGCGGCAAGAAGGTCTCGGATCGCGCCCCCGCCTGCCCGTTCTGCAAGGCGCCACTCGGCGTCTCGCAGGCGGTCGCCGCCGCTCCGACCGGCGTCCCGGCCGCCCCGGAGTCGCGGCTTGCTGCGGCCCCCGTCACCGGGCCCGCGGCGCCGGGGACCGCTGTCCCTCCGCCACCCGCGGCGGCTCCGCCGCGCGTCGCCCTGGCCGCGCCGTATCGCCCGGGCGACGCGATCGGCGAGCGCTATCGCGTGCTGCGGCTGCTCGGCGAAGGCGGGTTCGGCCTCGTCTATCTCGCGGCGCGCCGCTCCGGCGACGCCGTGCGCGCGGTCAAGACCGTGCGCGACGAGCTGGTGCGCGACGACCGCGCCCGCGCCCTGTTCCGCAAGGAGGCCGAGATCTGGGTCGCCCTCGGCCGCCACCCTTTCCTGGTGCAGGCCGACGAGGTGTTCGAGGACGACGGGCGCCTGTTCATCGCGATGGAGTTCGTCGCGGCGCCGCCCGGCGGCTTCAACAGCCTCCAGGAGCACCTGCAGCGGCGGCCGCTGCCGCTCGAGCAGGCGCTGCGCTGGGCGATCCAGGCCTGTCACGGCATGGAGCACGCCCACGCCCGCGGGATCCGCTGCCACCGCGACCTGAAGCCGGCCAACGTGCTGATCGGCCCCGACGGCAACGTGCGCGTGTCGGACTTCGGGATCGCGGGCGCCGCGCCGGGCGGCCCGGCGATGGCGGCGGCAGGCGGCGACGGCCACACGGTGGCGGGCACGGTGTTCGGCACGCCCACCCACATGCCGCCGGAGCAGTTCGAAGGCGTGGAGCGCTGCGACGCGCGCAGCGACGCCTACGCCTTCGGGGTCGTGCTCCACCAGATGGCGGCCGGCGGTGCGCTGCCGTTCGTGCCACGCGTGCCGAAGGGACCCGACGCCCAGGCCCGGCTGTTCCACGAGCTGCGAAGGCTGCACCGCGACGTCGCGCCGACGCCGCTCGAGTCGCCGCTGTGGCCCGTCATCGAGCGCTGCCTGCGCAAGGACCCGGCCCAGCGCTTCGCCTCGTTCGCCGCGCTGCGCGCCGAGCTCGAGGGCCTGCTCGCGGCGCTCGGCGCGGCCCCGGTCGAGGTGCCGAGCGGCGAGATCGACCCGGCCTGGGAGCTGTCGGCGCGCGCCGCAAGCCTGTCGGGCCTGGATCGCCTCGACGAGGCGCTCGCCTGCTACGAGCAGGCGCTGGCGCTGCGGCCCGACGAGCCGCGCCTGCTGTCGGCCCGCGGCAACGTGCTGCGTCGCCTCGGCCGCCTCGACGCCGCCCACGCGAGCCTCGATCGCGCGCTCGAGCTGGCGCCCGAGCGCGACGACGTCTGGCTCAACAAGGGCCTGGCCTGCGTGGACGCGGGCCGCGAGGACGAGGCCCTGCGCTGCTTCGACGAGGCCGTCGCCCGCAACCCGCGCAGCAACGACGCGTGGACGGCGAAAGGCGTGATGCTGTGGCGGCTGGGCCGCCACGCCGAGGCAGCCGCGGCCTTCGACGCGGCGCTCGCGGCCGACCCGCGCGACGGCCGCGCGTGGTCCAACAAGGCCGGGCTGCTGCTGGAGGCGGGGCGGCTCGACGAGGCCCTCGCGGCCAGCGCGCGGGCGCTGGGCCTCGACCCGCGCAACGCCTCCTACTGGGACGGCCAGGGCACGATCCTCGCGGCCCTGGGGCGGATCGACGAAGCGCTCGGCGCCTGCGACGAGTGCGTGCGCCTCGACCCCGGCTTCGGCCAGGGCTGGTACAACCGCGGCAACGCGCTGGTGCAGGCCGGCCGCTACGAGGACGCGCTGGCCAGCTTCGCCCGCACCTGCGAGCTGCAGCCGGAGGCCGCGGTGCCCTGGTACAACCGCGCGCTCGCGCTGCTGGTGCTGGAGCGCCCCGGCGAGGCGCTGCCGTGCCTGCGCCGCTATCTGGCGCAGGCCCCGGCGGCCGACCCGCTGCGCGAGGGGGCCGAGCGCCTGGCGGCCGCGGTCGCGAGCGGAGAGGTGCGCTCGCTGCCCCGCCGGCCGCAGGCGCCGGGCGCCCTCCGCAACGCCACCGACACGGTGGTCGATCGCGAGGCGGCCGCCTCCGGCGTGGCCGCGGCGGCCGCGCAAAAGGGCCCGAAAGTCCTGGCGGCTGCCGGCGAGATCCCCGAGGCGCCCCCGGGCTACGTGCACCGGCCCGGCCCCGAGGTGCCGCGCCACCCGTCGACGGTCGACGTGGGCGTGCGCAGCCACGCGACGGGCGAGCTCAACGGCCGCGGCACCACGCTCTACGGCGAGCAGCGCTACGCCGAGGCGCTCGCCTGCTTCGAGAAGGCCCTCGCGCTCCACCCGTTCCACGCGCGGGCCCACGGCAACCGCGCCAATGCGCTGTTCTCGCTCGGCCGCCGCGAGGAGGCGCTGCAGGCCGTGCGCGCGGCGCTGGCGATCGACCCGGTCCTCGCCATCTTCTGGCACTCCAAGGCCCACGTGGAGCTGGCGCTGGGCCAGGCGCCGCTGGCCAGCACGTCGTTCCGCGAGTTCGTGGCGCTGGCTCAGGGCGGCGACCTCGCGGGGCTCGTCCAGGACGCGCGGGTCCAGCTCGACCGGCTCGCCGCGAAGAAGGTGCCGCCGGCGCCCCGCGACGCGCTGGCGTGGGCCGCGGCCGGCTGCCGCCACGGCGCCGACGGCCGGCTGCGGGAGGCGATCGAGGCCTTCGACCGCGGCCTCGGGCTCGATCCGCGGATGGCCATGCTGTGGACCCTGCGGGGCGAAGCCCAGAACGGCGGCGGGGACTGGGACGAGGCGATCGAGAGCTACGAGAAGGCGATCGCGCTGGAGCCGCGCGACGCGCGCGCCTGGCACGGCAAGGGCATGGCGCTGGCGCGGCACCGGCGCTTCGACGAGGCGCTGGCCGCGTTCGACGAGGCGCTGCGCCAGGACCCCGATCACGCGGCGACGTGGGCCGACCGCGGGCGCTACCTCGGGGCGATGGACCGCCACGAGGAGTCGATCGCCTCGATCGAGTGCGCGAGCCTGCTGGCCCCCGACAACCCGGCGCCGTGGTGGAACCGCGCGCTCTCCGAGGATCGCCTCGGCTGGCTGCCGGAGGCGGCCCGCAGCTATCGCCGGTTCCTGGAGCGTGCAGGCCCGGGCCAGGAAGCGCAGATCGAGACGGCGCGCGACCGCCTCGCGGTGCTGCCGCCGCCCGCGCCCGACCCGCCGACCCTCGCCGCGAAGCTCCGCCACGACCCGCCACCCGCGACGCCGGCGCCCGACCCTGTCGCGCCCGCACCCGCGCCTCGGCCGGCACCGGGATCGCCGGCCGCCATCGCCAGCGCCGTGCTCGCCGGCGTGGCGACCTCGGCGTCACCCGCGGCAGCCGCGAGTGCGGGGCGAGGCAACGCCGCGGCCGCGCGCCAGGCCGGGGATCGCGAGCGCGCCGCGGCCCTGCTCCGCGAGCACCTCGAGCGTGAGGCCGACGACGGCGCCGCCTGGCTCGAGCTGGCGGACGATCTGCAGGCGCTGGGGCGCCTGGACGAAGCGCTCGCGGCACTCGACAAGGCGCAGCCGCTGTGCGCCGACGCCGGGCCCGTGCTCGGCGCGCGCGGGCGGCTCCTGATGCAGATGGGACGCGCCAGGGACGCGCTGCTGCCGCTGCAGATGGCCTCGCTGCTGAGCGATGCCGTCGACGTGTGGCTGCCGCTGGGCCACGCCTACGCGGCGGCGGGCCAGCACGAGAAGGCGCTGCTCGTGCTCGACGGCGTGCCCGGCGGCGACGGCGAACCCGCGGTCCAGGAGGCGCGCGCCTCCTGCCTGCTGCGGCTGCGCCGGCCCGCCGAAGGCCTCGCCGCGGCGGAGCGCGCGCTCGAGCTCTCCGCGCAGGGCCGGGCCCACGCCTGGTACCTGAAGGGCAACGCGCTGTCCGACCTCGGGCGCCCGCCGGAGTCGGTCGCCGCCTACGACCGCGCGATCGCGCTCGAGCCGGACAAGGCCAACGCCTGGTTCAACAAGGCCCACGAGCTGTTCCACGCGCTGCAGCGCCCGGCCGACGCGCTGCCCTGCAGCGAGCGGGCCCGCGAGCTGCATTCGGGCTTCAACGAGGCCGCGCTGCTGGAGGCCCGCTGCCTCGACGCGCTGGGCCGCGCGGAGGAGGCGCTCGCCGCCTGCGACGTCGCGCTGCGCATCGAGCCGGGCTTCGCGCCGGCGCTGCAGGAGAAGGGACGCCTGCTGACGCGCGCCCGACGCTTCGACGACGCGCTGGCCTGCTTCGACGCGGTCCTCGCGGCCCACCCCGGCGACCTCGCGACGCTCCTGGCCAGGGGGGACTGCCTGGAGGGCGCGGGGCGACCCGCGGACGCCGCCGCCGCCATCGCGCGGTTCCTGACGCTGGCCCCGGCCGCCGACCCGCGCGTCGCTCCGCTGCGGGCGCGCGTCCAGGCGCTGCGCGGCCAGGCCCAGGACGCCGCGTTGCGGCCGGGCGCCGCCGCGGCGCCGCCCCCCGACCCGGCCGCGGCCCGGGCCGCGGCTGCCGAGTCGCTGAAGAAGGCGAAGTTCTGCCTGGGCCAGGGCCAGCGCGACAAGGCGCTCGAGTGGTTCGAGGCCGTGCTGCGCGCGGAACCCGCGCACGCGGACGCGCTGGCCGGCAAGGGCGAGTGCCTGTTCTTCTTCCGGCGCGCGGCCGAGGCGCTCGCCTGCTTCGAGGGGGCGATCGGCGTGCGCCCCCAGCACGGCCGCCTGTGGCAGCAGAAGGGGGCCTGCCTCGAGGCGCTCGGCCGCGGCGAGGAGGCACTCGCCGCGTTCGAGCGCGCGGTCGAGTGCGACCCGCAGAGCCCGGCGCTGTGGACCAGCCGCGGCATCGCGCTCTTCGCCCTCGGCCGCGTCGACGAGGCGCTGGCCAGCCACGAGAAGGCGCTGGCGATCGAGCCGCGCTCGCCGCTGCCCAAGCTCGAGCTGGGCAAGGTGCTGGAGCGCCTCGGGCGACGCGACGAGGCGGCCCGCGCCTACCAGCAGTTCCTGTCGCTGGCGCCGATCACGATGCAGGCCCAGGTCCAGGAGGCGCGGGCGCGGCTGCAGGTCCTGCGGGGCGGCGCGTGAAGCTCACTCCCGCGACCGAGCTGGCGTGGCGGATCGCCGCGGGCGAAGCCGCCGCCAGCCGCCACGAGCGCATCGAGCCCGCGCACCTGCTGATCGGCCTGTTGAGCCTCGAGAAGGTCGTCAAGGCGAAACCCGCCGCGCTCGGGATCGACCAGGCGGCGCTCGACCGCATCCAGCACGAGGAGGCGCAGCTCGCGGTCGCGCTGGATGCGGCGCGCCTCGACGCCACGAAAGCGCGGCGCCTCGCCCGCGAGCGGGTGGGCCGCGGCCCGCTGGCCGCCCCGCCGCAGGGCGCGATCAGCCGCAGCCTGGTGACGAAGGCCGTGTTCGAGGCGGCCGAGGCGCTGGCGGCGGGCGCGCCCCGGCTCTCCGGGCTGCACCTCGTCGCCGCCATGGCGGAAGGCGCGGACCCGCTCACCTTCGGCCTGTTCGTCGAGCTCGGCGCGCGCCCTCCGGAGCTGCGCCGGGCCGCGCTCGCCGCCGCCGCCGAGCCGCCTCCCGGAGTGGCCGAAGAAGCGCCGCGCCCCGCCGCGCCGCCCGCGGCGGCGAGCTCCGCGACGCCGATGCTCGACCGCTTCGGCCGCGACCTGACCGCCCTCGCCCGCCGCGGCGAGCTGCCGCCGGTGGTCGGCCGCCGCGCGGAACTGCTCGCGCTCGTCCAGACCCTCGCCCGCGCGGGCAAGTCGAATCCCGTCCTGGTCGGCGAAGCCGGCGTCGGCAAGTCGGCGGTCGTCGAGGGCCTCGCCCGCCGGATCGCCGAGGGGCGCGACGCTTCGCTCGCCGGCCGCCGCATCGTCGAGCTTCCGATCGGCGCGCTGGTGGCCGGCGCCGACCACCGCGGCGAGTTCGAGGAGCGGCTGCTCGCGGTCCTGGTCGAAGCGCGCGAGCACCCCGAGGTGATCCTGTTCCTCGACGAGCTCCACACCCTGGTCGGCGCCGGGGCCGTCGGCCGCGGCGGGCCGGACGCCGCCAACCTGCTCAAGCCGGCGCTCGCGCGCGGCGAGGTCGCCTGCATCGGCGCCACCACCGCCGACGAGTACGCGCGCCACGTCGAGGCCGACGCCGCCCTCGCGCGCCGCTTCGAGAAGGTCCTGGTCGGCGAGCCCGATCGCGACGAGACGCTCGAGATCCTGCGCGGCTGGCGACCGCGCTGGGAGGCCCATCACGGCGTCGCGATCGAAGACGCGGCGCTGGCGGCGGCGGTGGACCTGACCGGCCGCTTCGACCCCGAGCGGCGCTGGCCGGACAAGGCGGTCGACGCGGCGGACCGCGCCTGCGCCCAGGCCCGCGTCCCGCAGCTCAGCATGGGCGCGGCCGAGGCGGCGAGCGCGGGGCCGCAGCGGGTGACGCCGCGCGACGTCGCCGCCGTGGTGGCCGCGAAGCGCGGCCTGCCGGTGGACCGTGTGCTGATGGCGCTCGGCGCCGGCGACCACGCCCGGCTCGCCGAGCTCGAGGCGTTCCTCGCCGCCCGGCTCGTCGGACAGGAGGCGGCGATCGCCCAGGTCGCGCGCCGCGTGCGCCTCGCCTTCTCGGGCCTGCAGCGCGAGCGCGGGCCGCTCGCGGTGCTGCTCTTCCTGGGCCCCAGCGGCACCGGCAAGACGGAGATGGCGAAGCTGCTCGCGCAGTTCGTCTTCGGCGCCGGCGACAAGCTCTTGCGGCTGG
This sequence comes from Vicinamibacteria bacterium, assembly GCA_025994075.1. Lineage (GTDB taxonomy): Bacteria > Acidobacteriota > Vicinamibacteria > Fen-336 > Fen-336 > WYBL01. The sequence goes on along the minus strand of JAMQGV010000044.1, from coordinate 131,748 downwards.
ACATGTCGGAGTACCAGGAGCAGCACTCCGTCGCGCGGCTGATCGGCTCCCCCCCGGGCTACGTCGGCCACCGCGAGGAGGGCCAGCTCACCGGCGGCCTGCGCCGCGACCCGTGGACGCTGGTGCTGTTCGACGAGGTCGAGAAGGCGCACCCGCGGGTGCTCGACGTGTGCCTGCAGCTCTTCGACGAGGGCCGGCTGACCGACGCCGCGGGGCGCACGGCCGACGCGCGCCACGCGATCGTGGTGATGACCTCGAACCTGGGGTCGGCGACCAGTGCCCCCGCGGCCGGGTTCACCGCCACGCCCGCGGTTGGCGGCGGCGCCGCCGCGGTCGAAGAGGCGCGCCGCTTCTTCCGCCCCGAGTTGCTCAACCGGATCGACGAACAGGTGCTGTTCGCGCCGCTCGCCCGCGAGGCTGCGGCCGAGGTCGTGCGCCGCCAGCTCGCGGCGCTCGCGGAAGACGTGCAGGCCCGGCACGGGGTGCGGTTGCGAATCGAGCCCGAGGCGCTCGACCTGATCGCCCGCGAGGCGTGGAGCCCGGAGCACGGCGCGCGCGCGGCGCAGCGGGCGATCGACCGCCTGGTCCGCGCGCCGCTGTCCTCGCTGCTGCTGGCCGGCAAGCTCGCCAGGCACCCGGCCTGGCACGTGGTCCACGACGAAGGCGGGCTCTACGTCCTGCCCGACGACTCCCCGCCGCCGCTTTAGCCCCGGCCCGCGACGCCATCCGGCGCCGCAGCATCGTAGGATGGCCGATCGAGGAGGCAAGATGACCCGGTTCCGTCCGTTGACCGCCCCGCTCGCGCTCGCTGCCGTGCTGCTGGCGACGCCTGCCCCCGCCGCGCTCGCCCAGCAGGCGGCGCCGACGCGGTTCGCGACCGCCGCCGCGCAGAAGAGCGAGGTGACGATCGTCGTCACCGACTCCGGGCTCGGCGGGCTGTCGGTGGTCGCCGACCTGGCGGCGCGGCTGCCGGAGAGCGGGATCGTCGGCAAGGCGCGGATCGTGTTCGTCAACGCGCTGCTCGACGACGCGATCGGCTACAACGACATCCCGCAACTCGCCGACAAGGTGCGCGTCTTCGACGCCGCGCTGGCGGCAATGGAGAGCCGCTACCGGCCGGACCTGATCCTGATCGCGTGCAACACGCTGTCCGTGTTCTACGACCAGACCGAGCACGCGAAGCGCGGCGCGACCCAGGCCGTCAGCATCGTGCCGATGGGCGTCGAGCTGATCGAGAAGACGCTGGCCGAGACGCCGGGCGCGACGACCGTCGTGTTCGGCACCCAGGGCACGATCGACGCCGGCACCCACAAGCGGCTGCTGGTGGAAGGCGGCGTGCCGGAGACCCGCGTGGTCGGCCAGGCGTGCCCGCGGCTGACCGGCGCCATCGAGCGCGACGCGCAGGGCGCCGAGACGGCCGAGCGCGTGCAGGCCTTCGTCGAGCAGGCGGTGTCGAAGCTGCCGGCGGCGAAGGGGCCGCTGGTCGCGAGCCTCAACTGCACCCACTTCGGCTACGCGGGCGAGCTGTGGGCGAAGAGCTTCGAGCGCCTCGGCTACCCCGGCGTCAGGGTGATCGACCCCAACCCGCTGATGACCGACCTGGTGCTGCGCGAAGGCGGCCCGCGCCGCCACCCGCGCACGGAGGTGAGCGTCGAGGTGGTCTCCAAGACCGAGGTCCCGCCCGACGTGCGGGCCTCGCTCGGCGGCCTGCTGCGGCGCACCTCGCCGGCCGCGGCCGACGCGCTGCAGGCCTACACCCGCGTGCCGGACCTGTTCCACGTCGAGCTCGACCTGAAGCGCTGAGGACCTCAGGCCCGTCGGGGGTTTGGGGGCGGAGGAGGCCGGAGTCGTCCGACGGAGCCCCCATGGGACCGGCGCCGGGTTCTACCCGGCGTCGGAACCCCGTCGGTGCTATCGTCGTTCATTCCCCGCGGAGTCCGGGCATGAGCGAACCGAACGTCAAGGCAACGCCTGTCAACGGCCTGGTGTCCTTCGTGCGCGGCGAGCTGTCCGCGCAGCAGTTCGAGGCCGTGCTCGCCGCGCTGCCGCCGGAGCAGCGCAAGCTCTTCGGCGGCGACCTGATCGCCTCGGCCATGGTCCCGCTCGGCGCCGTCAACACCTTCACCCGCGCGGCAGCGGCGCAGAAGGGCGAGCCGGTGACCGACTTCGCGGTGCGCGCCGGCCGCCACGGGGCCGCGCTCGGGCTGAAGACGGTCTACAAGTTCATCCTCGCCCTGATGTCGCCGCAGTCGGTGCTCAACGCCTCGCCGATGATGTGGAAGAAGGTGTACGACGCGGGCGAAGTCGTGGTCGAGCCCGGGGAGCGCGGGGCCCGCATCCGGGTCCGCGACTTCGTCCCCGACGCGGCGGGCTGCGGTCGCATCACCGGCTGGTTCACCGTGATCGCCGAGCGCTCGGCCAGGGACGCTCGCGTCGATCACGCGACCTGCGGCGCCCGCGGCGACTCCGAGTGCACGTGGGAGTTCCGCTGGAGCGGCTGATGCCGCTCGAGGAGTACAACCGCAAGCGCGACTTCACCAAGACGCCCGAGCCGCCGGGCGAGGCGAAGGCCCCGGGCGGCTTCTCGTATTGCATCCAGAAGCACGCGGCCTCGCGGCTCCACTACGACTTCCGGCTCGAACTCGACGGCGTGCTGCTGAGCTGGGCGGTCCCCAAGGGGCCGTCCTTCGACCCGCGCGAGAAGCGGCTGGCGATGCACGTCGAGGACCACCCCGTCGAGTACGGCGGCTTCGAGGGCGTGATCCCGAGCGGCGAGTACGGCGCCGGCACGGTCGTCTTGTGGGACCGCGGCACCTGGGAGCCGGTGATCGAGCCCGGGCCGGCGCTGAAGAAGGGCGAGCTCAAGTTCCTGCTCCACGGCGAGAAGCTGCAGGGCAAGTGGGCGCTGGTCCGCATCAAGGGCGACGACCCGAAGGCGTGGCTCCTGGTCAAGGACAAGGACGAGCACGCCCGCAGCCTGGTCGACTACGACGTGATCGCCGAGCGCCCCGAGAGCGTCGCCAGCGGGCGCGGCCTCGCGGAGGTCGCGGCCGAGCGCGACCGGCTGTGGCACTCGAAACCCGTGCGGCCCGGCGTCGAGGTCGGCCCCGGCGGCCCGGCCCCCGGTGAAGGCGGGGCGCGGCTGCGCCTGGCAGAGTTGCCGGGTGCGGCGCGCGCGACGATGCCGCGCACGCAGCCGCTGGCGCTGGCGACCGTCGCCGAGGCGCCGCCGGACGGCGACGGCTGGCTGCACGAGATCAAGCACGACGGCTACCGCATCGTCGCCCGCCTCGACGAAGGCGAGGTGCGGCTCGTGTCCCGCAACGGCAAGGACTGGACGAAGGAGTTCCCGCAGGTCGCGCGCGCCGTCGGCCGGCTGCCGGCGGGCACGGCGCTGCTCGACGGCGAGGTCGCCGCCGTGCTGCCCGGCGGGGCGACCAGCTTCGAGGCCCTGCAGCGCCGCGCCGACAACGCGGCGCCGCTCTTCTACTTCGTCTTCGACCTGCTCCACCTCGACGGCTGGAACCTGCACGCCGTGCCGCTGGCCGAGCGCAAGGAAGTGCTGCGGCGGCTGCTCGAGGGCGCGCCGGAGACGCTGCGCTACAGCGACCACGTGCGCGGCCAGGGCCCGGCGTTCTGGGAGCAGGTCCGCCAGGCCGGGCTCGAGGGCGTGATCAGCAAGCGCGCCGACGCGCCGTACCGCGCGGGGCGCGGCGGCGACTGGCTGAAGTCGAAGTGCCGCCTCAGCCAGGAGTTCGTGATCGGCGGCTGGACGCGGCCCTCGGACGGCCGCGACTCGATCGGCGCGCTCCACGTCGGTTTCTGGGAGGGCGAGCAGTTCGTCTACGCGGGCAAGGTCGGCTCGGGGCTCGCCGAGCGCGTGGTGGAGGACCTGCTGCGGCGGCTGCAGGCACGGCGCCGCGACGCGTCCCCGTTCGTCGCCGTGCCACCGGACTGGGCGCGCGACTCGCAGTGGGCCGAACCGGAACTCGTCTGTCAGGTCGAGTTCACCCAGTGGACCGACGACGGCCGCCTCCGCCAGCCCGTGTTCCTCGGCCTGCGCGACGATCGGTTCGCGCGCCACGTCGTTCGCGAGCGGCCGGGAGCGGTCGAGGGTGGCGGCGTCGACACGGTCGCCGCGGGCCGGCCGTGGGAGGCGCTGCGCTCCCACGCGACGCGGACCACCACCGCCGGCGGCGAGCAGGTCGTCGAGCTGCTCGGCGTGCGGCTCACCCACCCCGACCGCATCTACTGGCCCGACCTCGGCTTCACCAAGCTGGACCTGGCGCTCTACTACGTCACCCTCGCGGAGCAGGTGCTGCCCCACCTCGAGGGCCGGCCGCTGACGCTCGTGCGCTGCCCGGACGGCATCGACGGCGAGACCTTCTACCAGAAGAAGTCGGGCTTCTGGACCCCGCCCCAGATCCGCCGGCACTCGCCGCCCGGCCGCCAGGAGGAGCACCTGTTCGTCGACTCGGTGCCCGGGCTGGTCGCGCTCGCCCAGGCCGGCATCCTCGAGGTCCACCCGTGGAACTCGCGGATCGCGGCGATCGACCAGCCGGACCAGTTCATCCTCGACCTCGACCCCGACGAGGCGCTGCCTTTTTCGCGCACGGCGGCGGCGGCCCGCGCCGTGCGCGCGCTGCTGCGGCGGCTCGGCCTAGAGAGCTTCGTGAAGACGACCGGCGGCAAGGGGCTGCACGTGTGCGTGCCGCTCGAGCCGCAGCTCGCGTGGGAGGACGTCGAGGCCTTCAGCCGCGCGATCGCGCTGCGGCTCGCCCGCGACGAGCCGGGCACCTTCACGGCCAACATCGCGAAGGCGCAGCGCAAGGGCAAGGTGTTCGTCGACTACCTGCGCAACGTGCGCGGGGCCAACGCGGTCGGCGTCTTCTCGACGCGCGCGAAGCCCGGCGCGCCGGTCTCGGTCCCCGTCGAGTGGGACGAGCTCGACCGCCTCTCCGGCCCGGCCGACTTCACCGTGGCCGAGGTCCCGCTGCGGGTCCTGGAGCAGGCCGCGGGCCGCAGCGCCGACCCGTGGGCGCGCTACCGCTCGGTGAAGCAGCAGGTGACGGCTTCGGCCCTGCACGACCTCGCCGGCTGACGAACGCGGGTGCGGCCTGTCGTAGGATGGCGGCGGAGAGAACGCCGATGACGAACACCGACCGGGAGCCCGCGGCTCCCGCGCAGGAGCCGCCGCGCAACCCCCTGATCCAGACCCGCCTGATCCGCGCGCTCGCCCGGCTGGTGTTCTGGGCGACCGGCTGGCGCGCCGTCGGCGGTCCGCCGCCCGGCGTGCCCAAGTACGTAATGATCTGCGCGCCGCACACGTCCTACTGGGACGGCTTCTGGATGCTCGGCTGCGCCTCGCTGCTCGGCCTCGACCTGCGCTTCCTCGGCAAGCACCAGATGTTCCAGTGGCCGCTCGGCTGGCTGATGCGCGGCCTCGGCGCCGTCCCCGTGTACCGCTCCGAGCGGCGGAACGTCGTGCAGCAGGCGGCGGCGTGGTTCCGCTCGTCGGACCGCTTCCTGCTCGGTGTCGCACCGGAAGGCACGCGCCGCCTGACCGAGGGCTGGAAGTCGGGCTTCTACTGGATGGCGGTGGAAGCGCAGGTGCCGATCGTCTGCGGTTACATCGACTACGGCACGAAGACCGGCGGCATCCTGCCGGGCGTGATCCACCCGACCGGCGACATCGAGCGCGACTTCCCGCTCTTCGCCGCGGCCTACGCCCACATCAAGCCGAAGTACCCGGAACTCCAGTCCCCGATCCGCCCGCTCCCGGCGCCCCCGAACCCGGCCGTCCCGGCCTGACCGGCAGCGAGAAGCCGACCTTCTAGGCCTTCGCGCGAAAGCGCAGTTTCGGATAGCCCTCGAAGTTCGCGTCCTGGGTCCAGAGGAAGGCGTCGCGCGACAGCGCGGTCGCCAGCACGATGCTGTCCGCCAGCGCCAGCCGCCGTTCGACCCCGACCCGGCCGGCGTCGCGCGACAGCGCGGCGTCGAGCGCGACGACTTCGCCCGACTGCATCGCCGCGGTCGCGCGCAGCGCGGCTTCCACGCCCACCTGCTGCATCAACCGGCGGAACACCTCGACCAGGCAGATCGAGGGCACCACCAGGCGCCGCGGATCCTCGATCGCGGGCGCGAAGAACGCGGCGTTCGGGCCGTCCGCGAAGTACTCGAGCCAGGCGCTCGAGTCGACGACGTTCACACCCGGTCTTCGTCGCGGGGCACGCTGGTGTCGATCCCGCGCACGAACCCGCGCAACTTCTTCAGCGGCTCGACCGGGATCAGCTCGATCCGGTTCTCGTGGCGGAACACGTGCAGCCTCTGGCCGGGCGCGAGGCCCATCGACTCCCGCACGGCCTTCGGGATCACGACCTGGAACTTCGGCGACACGGACACGGTCTCGGCCATCTCCACCTCGATCGATTCAGCGTAGCACGCGAGACCGATCGATGCCCCAGTCCGCTATTGAGCCGGGAACTGGCCGAGGGCGACCAGCAGCTCGAGGCGGGCGCGACGCAGGGCGTCTTCCGCCAGCGCCAGCACGCCCTCCGCGATGCGCGCGCCCTGCTGGGCCTGGACCAGCTCGAGGTTGCTGGTGGCGCCCTCGCGCCAGGCGACCTCGGTGATGCGCAGCGCCTCACCCGCGCTCTCGGCGGCGACGCGGCTGGTGGCCACGATCTGCTCGTTGCGGCGGACCGCCTCGTGCGCCAGCCGCGCCTCGGAGCGCGCCTGCTGCCGCGCCGCCTCCAGCCGCACCCGCGCGCCGTCGCGCTCCGCATTGCGCAGGCGGCGCGTCGAGCCCAGGGTCCCGTCGTAGATCGGGATCTGCAGCTCGAACGTGGCGCGCCAGGTGCTGGCCGGCTCGAACAGCCCGGCCGGGCTGACGTGGCGCGGCGTGAACGAGGCCACGCCCTCCGGCACCCAGGACTTCCACACGTCGCCCGCGATCCGTTCCGCGGCGCGCAGCTCGGCCTCCGCGAGGCGCACGTCGGGCCGCGCCTCGATCGAGCCGTCGGCCGCGTCCGCGGGCCGCAGCTCGGGCTCGCCCACGGCAGCCAGAGGTGCATCGGCGAACAGCGCGATGCCGAGCGCCTCGCGGCTGCGCGCCAGCGCGAGCTGCGCCGCCTGCGCGCGTTGCTCGGCAGTCGCCCGCTCCTGCGTCGCGCGCACGAGGTCGAGCCGCGTGCCCTGTCCCGCGTCGAAGCGGGTGCGGGCGTGCGCCTCGAGCGCGCGCGCCGTCTCCAGCGTGCGCTCCGCAATGGCGAGCTGGCGGCCGGCGCCGAGCGCCGCGATGTGGGCCTGCCCGGCCAGCAGCGCCACCTGCCTGCGGACCTCCTCGGCCGAGAGCCGCGCGAGGCCGAGGCGATCGCCCGCCTGGCTCTTCGCCGCCCAGCGCGCCGGCGCGAGGAACGCGAACGAGGCCGTGCCCGAGAGCGCCCACTGCTCCTTCGGCTGGGTCACGTTGTCGTCGAAGCCGCGGGCGTCGTCGAGGATCGTGCGCCCGACCGAGGCGTGGAGCTGGGGCCGGAACACGGACTTCGCCTCGTCGAGCAGGGCGCGGGCGCGCTCGACCGCGAGCCCGGCCTGCACGGCCGACGGGTTGCGCTCCAGCGCGCGCGCCACCGCCTGCTCGAAGGTGACGGCCTCGGGCTCCTGCGCCAGAACCGGGCCGGCGCAGAGCGCAGCCGCGATCAGCAGCGGCGCTGCGAAGGATCGCTCACGCATGGGTGCCTCCTTCGACGGCCTCGGCGCCTTCGGCCGGTGCACCGCGGATCTTGCCCGGGGCCAGCCGGCGGACGATCACGTAGAGCACCGGGATGAAGAAGATCGACAGCACGGTCGAGGCGAGCATGCCGCCCGCGACCGACGTGCCGACCGAGTTGCGGGCGCCGGCGCCGGCGCCGGTCGCGAGCGCCAGCGGCAGCACGCCGAGGATCAGCGCGAACGAGGTCATCAGGATCGGCCGCAGCCGGATGCGGCCGGCCTCGAGTGCCGCCTCCTCGATGCCGAGGCCCTGGGCCCGGAGCTGCTCGGCGAACTCGACGATCAGGATCGAGTTCTTGGCGGCGAGGCCGATCAGCATCACGAGCCCGACCTGGCAGAACACGTCGTTGGTCAACCCGCGCAGCCACTGGGCGCCGAGCCCGCCGATCACGGCCAGCGGCACGCCGAGCAGGATGATGAAGGGCAGCACCCAGCTCTCGTACTGGCCGGCCAGCACCAGGTACACGATCAGCAGGCTGAGCAGGAAGATGAACACGGTCTGGCGCCCGGCCTTCACCTCTTCGAGCGACTGGCCGGACCAGGCGAAGTCGAACCCGGGCGGCAGCGCCTCGCGCGAGAGTTCCTCCATCGCCTTCAGCGCGTCACCGGAACTGAAGCCGGGCGCCGCCACGCCGTTGATCTCGGCCGAGCGGAACAGGTTGAAGTGGCTGATCACCTGCGGCGCGGTCGTCTCCCTGACGCGCACGACGTTGTCGAGCGACACCATCTCGCCAGCCTCGTTGCGGGCGTAGAGCTGGCGCAGGTCGGCCGGGTCGGAGCGGAACGCCTTGTCGGCCTGCACGTAGACGCGGTACGAGCGGTTGGCGAAGTCGAAGTCGTTGACGTAGGCCGAGCCGAGGAAGACCTGCATCGCGTCCGTCACCTCCGAGAGCGGCAGGTCGAGACTGCGCGCGCGGTCGCGGTCGATCTCGACCTGCAGCTGCGGATCGCTGGCGCGGAAGCTGGAGAACAGGCCGACCACCCGCGGCTCCTGTCGCGCACGGCCGAGGAAGCCCTGCAGCGCGTCCGAGAGGCCGTCGACGGGGCCGCCGGTCTGGTCGAGCAGGTGGTACTGGAAGCCGCCGAACGTCGACAGCCCCTGGATGCCCGGCGGCGCGAACGGGATCACCATCGCGCCCGGGATCGACATCAGCGGGCCGCGGATGCGGTCGAGCACGGCGTTCAGCGAGTGCTCCTTGCCCTCGCGCTCCTCGTAGGGCTTGAGGCGGGTGAAGATCAGGCCGTTGTTGGGCGCGGCGCCGCTGAAGCTGAAGCCGACCACCGCGAAGGCGCTCATGATGTCGCGGTCGGCGAACAGGATCTTCTCCGCCTGCTTGGCGATCTCCGTCGTGTACTCGAGCGAGGCCCCCGGCGGGCCCTGCATCACGGTGATGAAGTAGCCCTCGTCCTCCTCGGGCACGAACGCCGTGGGCGTCACCCGGAACAGCCACACCGTGAGCGCGAGCCCGCCCGCGAACAGCCCGAGCATCAGCGCGCGGCGGTCGAGCAGCCGGCGCAGCAGCGAGACGTAGCCGGCCGTGCCGGACTCGATCACGCGGTTGACCGCGCTGAAGAAGCGGCCGTGGGTGTGGCTCTCCTTGTCGAGCAGCAGCGCCGACAGCGCCGGCGTCAGCGTCACCGCGTTGAACACCGAGAGGATCACGGCGAAGGCGATCGTCAGCGAGAACTGCTGGTAGAGCCGGCCGGTGGTGCCCGGGAAGAAGGCGACCGGCACGAACACCGCCACCAGCACCACGCCGATCACGATCACCGCGCCGAACACCTCGCGCATCGCGTCGACCGCCGCCTGGAACGCGGACTTGCGGTAGGTCGTGATGTGGCGCTCGACGTTCTCGATCACGACGATCGCGTCGTCGACCACGATGCCGGTGGCCAGCACGATGCCGAACAGGGTCAGCGTGTTGATCGAGAAGTCGAACAGCTTGACGAAGGCGAAGGTGCCGACCAGCGAGACGGGGATGGTCAGCGCCGGGATCAGCGTGCTGCGCCAGTTCTGCAGGAACAGGAACATCACCAGCACGACCAGCACGATCGCCTCGACCAGCGTCTTCAGCACCTCGACGATCGACTCGCGCACGACGCCGACGTTGTCGAAGGCCAGCCGCCACTCGAGCCCCGGCGGGAACGACTTCTCGAGCCGCGCCATCTCCTTCATCACGCCGTCGTAGACGGCCAGCGCGTTGGCGCTGGGCAGGAGCTGGATGCCCATGCCCGAGGCCTCGAGGCCGACGAAGCGCAGGTTCGAGGAGTAGGTCTCGGCGCCGAGCTCCGCGCGGCCGACGTCGCGCACGCGGACGAGCGCCGCGCCGCGGCCCGCCTTCAGCACCACGTCCTCGAACTGGGAGACCTCGGTCAGCCGCCCCAGCGCGCGCACGCTGATGCTGTACATCTGGTCGGCGTCGGCCGGGGCGTCGCCGATCGCGCCCGCCGCCACCTGCAGGTTCTGCTCGCGCAGCGCGCGCACCACGTCGCCGGCGGTCAGGCCGCGGGCGGCCAGCCGGCCCGGGTCGAGCCACAGCCGCATCGCGTACTTGCGCTCGCCGAAGATGATCACGTTGCCGACGCCGGGCACGCGCTTGATCGCGTCGCGCACGTAGAGGTCGACGTAGTTGGAGATGAACTGCGCGCTGTAGCGGTTGTCCTTCGAGAAGAAGCCGAGGCCGCCCATGAAGCCGGCGGTGTTCTTGGTGACGGTGACGCCCGTCGTGCGCACCTCGGCCGGCAGCCGGCCCAGCACCTGGTTGACCCGGTTCTGGACGTCGACCGCGGCCAGGTCGGGGTCGCGGCCGATGTCGAAGAAGACGTTGATGGTCGCGAAACCGCTGTTGGTCGACGAGGACTGGATGTACGTCATGCCCTCGACGCCGTTGACCACCTGCTCGATCGGCGTGGTCACGGCCGTCTCGACCGCCTGGGCGTCGGCGCCGGTGTAGATGGCGGTGATCGTCACCGACGGCGGCGCCAGGTCGGGGTAGCGGGCGATCGGCAGCAGCGGGATGCAGATGGCGCCCGCCAGGATGATCAGCAGCGAGCAGACCGTGGCCAGGATCGGACGGCGAATGAAGACGTCGGAGAACACTTACTCGCCCCGCGTCCCGTCGCCGGCCAGCTTGACCTGGACGGGCGAACCGTCGCCGATCTTCTGGATCCCCGCGACGATCAGGCGCTCGCCCGCCTGCAACCCCGACTCCAGCACGTAGTCGTTGCCGACGACCGCTCCGAGCGTGACCTGCCGCTGGCGCGCGAGCGTCTGGCCCCCTTCGTCGACCGCGACGAAGGCGAAGTGCTGGCCGCCGACGCGGCTGACCGCCAGCAGCGGCACGGTCAGCGACGGCTCGGCCGACCACACGATGCGGGCGCGCACGAACTGGCCGGTGCGGAAGCCCTGGCCCGCGTCCAGCGGCGCCTTGACCAGCACCGACTGGGTGTCGGCCTCCACGGACGGGGAGACGAACGAGATCCGGGTCGACGCCAGGTCGCGCCCGGCGTCGTCGACCAGGTGCACGACGAGCCCCGTGCGCAGCCGGGGCGCCTGCTGCACCGGGACGTTGACGTAGGCCTCGAGCCCGCCGGCCTGGTCGAGCGTCGTCAGCACCGTGGACTTGGTGACGCTGTCGCCGACCCGCAGCGGGATGTCGCCGACGACGCCGGCCACGGGCGAGGTCACGGTGTGGTAGCCGAGTTCGACGCGCTGCTCGGCGAGCTGCGCCTCGGCCGCCGCCAGCCGCGCCTCGGCGGTCTGCAGCGCCGTGTCCGCCTGCTCCTTCTGCGCCAGGCTGGCCGCGCCGGCCGCGTGCAGCTTGGCCACCCGCGCCGCGTCCTGGCGGGCGAGCTGCAGCTCCGCCTCGCGGCTCGCGCGCTGCGACTCGAGGCTCGCCACCGTCGCCGCCTGCCGGCGCGGGTCGACCTCCATCAGCGGGGCCCCGGCCTCCACCCGCTGCCCCGAGCGGACCAGGATGCGGGTCAGGAAGCCTTCGACCTGCGGCTGCACGGCCGTCGAGCGGCGCGAGAGGACCGTGCCCACGAACTCGGTCGTCTGCTCGACCGCCCGCGGCGCCAGGGTCACGATTTCGACGGGCATCGCGGGCGGTCCGCCGGGCGGAGGCGCCTGCCCCCCACAGGCGGCGAGAAGGACGGCGAGGGCGGGCACGACCGATAGGGTCCGGTTCACGGAAGCCTCCAGAAAGACGATGCTGCGGGGGATGAAGCCTAGCAGCCGAGACGGGTCGCAGGGGTCCGGAGATTCGTGAAATCGCGTTACGAGCGTGGCGCAGCGCACGCCCGAACGCCCGGGGCCCGGGAACGGAGGTAGTTTTCGGGGGTCCACGCCATGATCCGCGTCCTGTTCGAGGACGAGTGCCTCGTCTTCGTCGACAAGCCGGCCGGCATCGTCGTGCAGCGCCGCCTGCACGCGCCCGACGAGCCGTTCCTGCTCGACCTCGTCGAGCGCCAGGTGGGACCGGTCTCGCTGCTGCAGCGGCTCGACCGCGGGACCAGCGGCGTGCTCTTCTTCTCGAAGCGCGGCGAGCTCAACGCCCGCCTGACCCGCCAGTTCGAGCGCAAGCGCATCCGCAAGCGCTACCTCGCGATCGTCGAAGGCGCGCTCGCCGAGCCGCGCACGATCGACCTCCCGATCGCCCGCGTCGGCGCGATCCAGTTCGGCGTCCGCGAGGGCGGCAAGCGCGCGATCACGCACGTCGAGCCGATCGAGGCGCGGCCGACCGGCTCGCTGGTCGCCCTCCGCCTCGAGACCGGCCGCACCCATCAGCTCCGCGTCCACCTCTCCGCCATCGGCCACCCCCTCGCCGGCGACTGGCTCTACGGCGAGCGCAACGCGGAGCGCCCGATGCTCCACGCGGCGGAACTGGAGCTGACCCACCCGCTGACCCAGCAGCCGCTCCGCGTCACGGCCCCGGTCCCTCCCGACTTCCGCGCGGAAGCGCTGCGGCGGGGACTCCGCTTGCCCGATCCCGAGCTCGGCCCGGACTTCGAGTTTCAGGACCTGGAGTACCCGAGAACCGGCTTGCGCAGTACTGTTTGCGGCAAGACGGGTTCGGGGAAGGCGGGGGAGCGATGAAACAAGTTCTGGCCGTCGACGACGAAGGAACCGTCCTCAGCGTGATCGCGCTCGCACTCGCCAGGGTCGGCGAGGTCACGACGGCCGCGGACGGGGGCGAGGCGATCCGGCTGATGAAGGAGGGCCGCCGCTTCGACTGCGTGGTGCTCGACCTCGACATGCCGAACGTGAGCGGGTCCGAGGTCGTCACCTGGATGAAGGGCGAGCCGGGGCATCGCGACACGCCGGTCGTGCTGCTCACGGCCTACGAATCCGCCGACCTCGAGCGGGAGCTGATGGCCAAGGGCGCCAGCGCCTATCTCACCAAGCCGGTCGACCCGGACAAGCTCGCCCAGCTCGTCGGCAGCCTGGTCTGACGGCCCCCGCCGGACGCCGGTTCGCTGGCGCGGGAACTGCTCGACTGTGGCCATCGCCGAGCTACTCGCCCAGCGATCGACCGACCTGCGAGCGTTCGGGGCCGACCCTGTCGCTTCGTTCCTGGTTCTAGAGTAGGGAAGCAGTCGCCCACGGGCCAATCGGCTGGCGCCTGGCGCTTCGGTTCTTGACGTGGGGTTCCCCCTCTCCTCACCCTGGTACTCCTGGCTTCGAACCAGTAGGCATAGCCTTCGATGTCAGGGAGGCGCCATGGGCTGGCAGACGATCGTTCACAGGCGCGAGGACATCTTCAAAGCCGTCTGGGCCGAGCCGATGACCCACGTCGCGGCGCGGCTCGGGATCTCGGACGTGGCGCTCGCCAAGGTCTGCCGGCGGATGGACATCCCGCGACCCGGCCGCGGGTACTGGGCCCGCCGGGCTGCGGGTTGGCCCGCCCGCGTGCCGCAACTCCGTCCACCCAAGCCTGGGACGCTGCTGGCCTACGACGTGCGCCGATACGTCGCGAGTCCCGCGGAGATTCAGAAGGCCGCGGAAGTCCGCGAGGAGATCGGTCGCCACGCCTCGGACCAGCCGCCGCTCGCGGTGCCCGAGGCCCTTTCCGATCCTCATCCCTGGATCGCCCGCTCGCTGCCGGCGCTGCAGCGAACCGAGGGCAAGCCCCGGCGCGCGACGGAACGACAGCGCTGCCTCGACATCTTCGCGACCGGCGAGGCCCTGCTCCGCGCTTGCCGGATCATGGACACCCTCTTGAAGGCCTTCGAAGAGCGCGGCTACTCGATCGAGGTGACCAGCCCGCAAGTCCCCGAGGACCCCAGGGCGGCCAGGGTGGCGAGTCGGACTCTGGTCCGGATCGGCGAATCGGCCGTGCGGATCAGCATCGAGGAATCGGTCCGCAAGTCCGCGCTTCCGGTACCGCCGGCTGCAGCGGGCGCGCCCCCCGGCCAGCGGCCGAAGCGACAGTACGAATACAAGCCGACCGGCGTGCTGAACCTGTGCATCGACAACGTGCAGCTCAACGGTTCCCCCACGACCTGGACCGACCGCAAGGCCGATCCGATCGAGCGGCGCCTGAACGAGTTCGTGGCGAGCGTCGAGGTGGCGGCCGAGCGCCTGCGGCTCGCCAGACTCGAAGAAGAGCGCCAGCGGGTCGAGGCGATCCAGAGGGCCAAGCGAAAGGAGGCCCGTGAGCTGCAGGATCACGCTCACCAGGCCCTTGCCAAGGACCTCGAGGCCCGCCTTGGACACTGGCGGCTGGCCCGCGAGATCGAGACCGTCGCCGCCGCGGTCCGGGAATCCGCACCCACGGACGCGCCGTCAGACCAGAAGGCCGCCCTCGAGCAGTGGCTCGAATGGGCCGCGGTGTACGTCGCCCACCTCGACAAATGGGCTCGCGCCGTGCTGGATTTCGACGCATCGCACGTGGACTACAGCCTCCGCTCGTGGTGCGACAGCAAGGTCACCACCGCGGAAGTGCTGAAGGTCTTCTTCACACCGACCGACCAACTCGTCGAGCAGCAGGAGCAGCGCAAACGGGAACAAGTGCGTCGGTGGGCGCCGTAGGCTCACAACGTCTGCCGGCCGTGATTTACTTCGGGAACCCATGCGGGCTGGCACCACCGACTACCACGCCAAGTACTACGCCCACATGCTGGGCCTGCGCTCCCCCTCGGACAGCCTGGCCAAGCTCGGCTCGTCGCTTCTCAACGCCACCGTCGATCTCAACCCCCACCAGATCGACGCAGCGCTCTTCGCCTTCCGCTCGCCCCTCTCGCGTGGCGCCCTGCTCGCCGACGAGGTCGGCCTCGGCAAGACGATCGAAGCCGGCCTCGTCGTCGCCCAGCTCTGGGCGGAGCGCCGCCGCCACATCCTGGCCATCGTGCCCACGACCCTGCGAAGTCAGTGGGTTCAGGAGTTGGCCGACAAGTTCTTCATCCCGGCCCGCGCCGTCGACACCTCGACCCTCAAGGCCTCACTCGACGCCGGCGAGGCCCACCCGTTCACGAGCGCGGATGGGGTCGTCGTCTGCTCCTACAACTTCGCTCGGGCCCACGCGGCGGTGATGGCGCGCGTGTCCTGGGATCTCGTCATCGTCGACGAGGCTCACCGCCTGCGGAACGTCTACAAGCCCCAGAACAAGATCGCCCGCGAGCTACGCGACGCCCTGCGCGGCAAGCCCAAGCTCCTGCTGACCGCCACTCCCCTCCAGAACTCGTTGCTGGAGCTGTTCGGCCTGGTGTCGTTCCTCGACGACCACCTGTTCGGCGACATGCCGGCGTTCCGCGCGGCGTACCTGCGAGGCCCGCTCTCGGAGTCGCTGTTCCGCGACCTGCGCCACCGCCTGGCGCCGGTCTGCAAGCGGACCCTGCGCCGCCAGGTCGTGGAGTACGTGCGCTACACGCGCCGCATCCCGATCACTCAGGACTTCACCCCGACGGACGAAGAACAGCGGCTGTACGACGCCGTCTCCACCTACCTCCTGCGCGACAACCTGCACGCCCTGCCGTCGGGGCAGCGCAAGCTGATGACGTTGGTCCTCCGGCGCCTGCTCGCTTCCTCGAGCTTCGCCATCGCCGGCACGCTCGAGACGCTGGTCCAGCGATTGCGCGGCGAGGTGGCGCGGCTGGACGCCGAGACGGCGGCGGAACTGCTCGCCCAGGACTTCGAGGCCTTGCCTGAGATGTCCGACGAGTGGGCCGAAGGCGACGGCGAGCCCGACGATCGGGACGACGGCGCGACCCGGGAGCGGGCCGAAGTCGAAGCCGAGATCGACGAGCTGGCCGGCTTCAAGGACCTCGCCACCTCCATCACCCGCAACGCCAAGGGCCAGGCGCTGCTGACCGCCCTGGCCTCGGGCTTCGACAAGCTCGCGACGCTCGGAGCCGCCCGCAAGGCCGTGATCTTCACGGAGTCCCGGCGTACGCAGGAGTATCTGGTCGTGCTACTCGAGGCCAACGGCTACGCCGGCCAGGTGATGACCCTGAATGGCACCAACACGGACGGCCGATCGTCGGCCATCTTCTCGTCCTGGCGGGCCGCCCACGCCGACACCGAGCGCGCGACCGGCAATCGCTCGGTGGACCTGCGCGCCGCCCTGGTCGACCACTTCCGCGAGTCCGCCTCCATCCTGGTCGCCACCGAAGCGGCGGCGGAGGGCGTCAACCTCCAGTTCTGTTCGCTGGTCGTCAACTACGACCTGCCCTGGAACCCCCAGCGTGTCGAGCAGCGCATCGGCCGCTGCCACCGCTACGGCCAGAAGCACGACGTGGTGGTCATCAACTTCCTGAATCGCCGCAACGAGGCCGACCAGCGCGTCTTCACGATCCTGTCGGAGAAGTTCAAGCTCTTCGACGGCGTCTTCGGCGCCTCCGACGAAGTCCTCGGCGCCCTCGAGTCCGGCGTCGACTTCGAGCGCCGGATCGCCTCGATCTACCAGTCCTGTCGCACGCCAGAGGAGATCGACCGCGCCTTCGACGCCCTGCAGGCCGACCTGAGCCAGCAGATTCAGGCCCAACTCCTGACCACCCGCGCCCAGCTCCTCGAAAACTTCGACGAGGAGGTCCACGAGCGCCTGCGCGTCCACCAGCGCGACACCCAGACCCACCTCGACCGCCTGAGCCGTGCGCTGTGGGCCCTGACCCGCCACGAGCTGGGGGGCCTGGCGACCTTCGATGACGGCACCCACTCGTTCGAGCTGGCCGCGGCCCCCGGCCAGCGCTACGTGATGCTCACGCCCGGGCGTGCCACGGCTGCGGATCATGTGTACCGCCTGGGACATCCCCTGGCCCAGGAGATTCGGGAGCGCGCCGCCGCCCGCGAGCTGCCGACCGGCGGCCTCGTGTTCCAGTACTCAGGGCGGCCAACCCGCCTGGCCCTGGTCGAGCGGCTCGTCGGCGAGCGGGGCCACCTGGCCCTTCACCGGGTCGAGGTCACCGCGCTGGAACGAGAGGAACACCTCCTGCTGTCCGGCGCGACCGACGCGGGCATCCCACTGGACGCCGAGACCCTCGAGCGCCTGATGCTCGTCGACGCCACGGCCGCCCCCTGGGCAGCTCCCTCACCCGCCGTGGAGCAGTTGTTGACCGATCAGTACGCCCAACTCCGCGGCGGCCTGCTCGAACGGCTTGAGGCCCGCAACCGCCGCTTCTTCGAGGATGAAATGGAGAAGCTGGAGCGCTGGGCCGACGATCTCAAGGCCGGCGTCGAGCAGGAGATCAAGGACCTCGATCAGGAGATCCGGGCGGCGAAGCGAGACGCGCGCCTGCAGGCCAGCCTGGACGCCAAGGTGGCCGCGCAGCGCCGCATCAAGGAGCTCGAGTCCCAGCGCAACGCCAAGCGCCGCGCGCTGTTCGAGGCGCAGGACGAGATCGAATCGCGGAAGGAGAACCTGCTGGCCGAGATCGAGGCCCGGCTCGCTCAGAGCGTGTCGGAGACCCGGTTGTTCACGATTCGGTTCGAGGTGGCCTGAATGCGGTCCTGCTGCGGAGGGGCGCTCGGGATAATCGGGCGCGATGGCGACCGAAGAAGAACTCGAACGCCTCCGTCAGACCTACCGACGGCTGCTGAACGAGCCGGACGAGAAGAAGGTCTCCCGGCTTATCGCCGATGCGCTCCGGCTGCCCGTGGCGTCGGCGGAGCACCAGGCCCTTCTGAGCCACTGGCGCGACTACCGCCAGAAGCAGGGCTGGAAGGTGAGCTGATGACGGCCCGCTCGAACGCCGCGATGCGCTCGCCGCGCTCGGCCTCGCCGAGGCCGGCGAGCGCCCCCGCCGTGATCCGCGCCATCCGGTCGGCGTACTCGTCCAAGGCAGTTGGGTTATCGTCCGCCATCCTTCGAAGGTATTCCATGACCCCTCCTCGCGCAAGCCTGGGCCGCCCGTGTCCGTGGGTCCGGACGTTCGCCCACCCCCCTGCCCCGGCAGGTCCGACGCCCGTCTGGGGGCCCGCATGAAGACGCGGCTGGAACTGACCTGGGTCGGCAAGGAGAAGCGCCCGCGGCTGGAGCCCCGCATCCTGCTGGAGGACCCCGAGAAGTCCTACCACGCCAAGCACCGCGTGACCAACGACGACATCTTCGACAACCGCCTGATCTTCGGCGACAACCTGCTGGCCCTGAAGGCACTGGAGCAGGAGTTCGCCGGCAAGATCAAGTGCATCTACATCGACCCGCCCTACAACACGGGGTCCGCCTTCACGCACTACGATGACGGCCTTGAGCATTCCCTGTGGCTGTCCCTTATGCGGGATCGCCTGGAGCTCCTAAGACGGCTCCTCCGACCCGACGGGTCGCTTTGGATCAGCATCGATGACGCGGAGCTAGCCTACCTTCGAGTCTTGATGGACGAGGTCTTCGGCCGGAAGTCCTTCATTGCCTGCAATGTTTGGCAAAAGCGCTACTCAAGAGAAAACCGCGAAGCCATCGGGGATGTGCACGAGTACGTGCTGGTCTACGCCGTCGATGCGGACGCCTTCAAGGCGACCCGAAATCGAGTTCCACTCGAGGCGAAGAGTAGGGCCGTCTACAAGAACCCCAACAACGATCCCCGTGGTCCGTGGCGTGCGATCCCGATGACGGCCCAGGGATACCGACCGAATCAGATGTACCCGATCACGACGCCAACGGGCGTTACGCACCGTCCCCCGGAGGGTCGGTGCTGGAGTACCACTGAGGACAACTACAAGAAGCTACTGGCGGAGGGGCGCATCTACTTCGGTAAGACCAACGACAGCCAACCCAACATCATTCGATACCTCAGCGAGGTCGAAGGTCATGTACCCTGGACTTGGTGGCCCCATGAGGAAGTCGGCCACACCGACGAGGCCCGCAAGGAGAGTCAAGCGCTCTTCGGTAAGGATAGCTCCTTCGACACTGCCAAGCCCGAGCGCCTGATGCGTCGAATCCTCGAGATTGCCTCCAATCCGGGGGACTGGGTGCTCGACTCCTTCGCCGGCTCAGGAACGACCGGAGCCGTTGCCCACAAGCTGGGCAGACGTTGGATTCTCGCTGAACTCGGCAACCACTGTCACACTCATATCATTCCTCGCCTTAGGCAAGTCATAGACGGCACTGACAGCGGAGGCATCAGCTCGGCCGCTGACTGGTTGGGCGGCGGGGGCTTTCGGTACTTCCGCCTCGCCCCGTCGCTGCTCGAGAAGGACTCTTGGGGTAACTGGGTCGTGAGCAAACAGTACAACGCCGCGATGCTTGCCGAGGCCGTCTGCAAGCTCGAAGGCTTCACCTACTCCCCGAGTGATACCGTCTACTGGCAGCACGGCCAGTCCACCGAGCGCGACTTCATCTACGTAACGACTCAGAACCTCTCGCGCGCACAACTGGAGGCCCTCTCTGAGAGCGTGGGCGACTCGCGATCGCTGCTCGTCTACTGCATGGCCTTCCGGACGAAGGCGGACTCCTTCCCGAACCTCACGATCAAGAAGATCCCGAACGCGGTGCTCAATCGCTGCGAGTGGGGCAAGGACGACTACAGCCTCCAGGTGGAGAACCTGCCGGCCGCGCCGGCGATGTCGGCACAACCCGAACCGGAGCCCGGACCCGTCACAGGCTCGCGTTCCCGATCTGCGACGAACCTCTCCCTGTTCCCGCCCTCGGGAGGCGAAGAATGAATGCCTTGGTCCATCAGACGGCGGCCCGCCTCAGCCTTCGGGCCCCGCAGCGGCACGCCCTCGAACGCCTCGCCCATGCCGTGGATCTGATGCGACCGACCAAGGGCGGGGCGGTCGACGACGCGCTCCGCGCACTGCAGGCCGAGTACCCGCAGGTCCAGTCGTTCGAGCGCGACTTCCCGTCGCTCTGCTTCGCGCTGGCCACGGGCGTCGGCAAGACCCGCCTGATGGGCGCGTTCATCACGTACCTGTACCAGTCCAGGGGCCTGCGTCACTTCCTGGTCCTGGCGCCCAACCTGACGATCTACGACAAGCTGATCCGCGACTTCACGCCGAACACCCCGAAGTACGTCCTGAACGGAATCGGCGAGTTCGCCACCCACCCGCCGGAAGTGATCACCGGCGAGACCTACGATTCAAGGTTTCCAGGGCAGTCGGGCCTGTTCGAGTCCGTCCACATCAACATCTTCAACATCTCGAAGATGAACGCCGAGGTACGCGGGGACCGGATGCCGCGGATCAAGAGCCCGCGCGAAGTCCTGGGCGAAAGCTACTTCAGCTACCTGGCCGGATTGCAGGACCTCGTCCTGATCATGGACGAAAGCCACCGCTACCGGGCCGACGCCGGCGTCCGCGTCCTGAACGAGCTGCAGCCGATCCTGGGCCTCGAACTGACGGCTACACCCCAGGTCGAGCGGGGCAGTCAGTCCGTGCGATTCCAGAACATCCTCTACGAGTACGAGCTCGGCCAGGCCATCGCGGACGGCTTCGTCAAGGAACCCGCAGTCTCGACCCGCGCCGACTTCGACGCGTCCGAGTGGTCGGCCGACGAACTGGAGAAGATCAAGCTCGAGGACGGCATCGTTCTGCACGAGCACACGAAGGCGGCCCTTCAGGTCTACTCCGACCAGAACGACCGCCCGCGGGTCAAGCCGTTCGTCCTCGTCGTCGCTCAGGACACGATCCACGCGGCCTACATCGCCGACCAGATCGAGATGGACTCGTTCTTCGACGGCCGCTACCGGGGCCGTGTCCTGACCGTGCACTCGAACCAGCGCGGCGAGGAGCGCGACGAGAACATCGCCAAGCTGCTGGCGATCGAGTCACCCGACAACCCCGTCGAGATCGTGATCCACGTCAACATGCTCAAGGAGGGGTGGGACGTCACCAACCTCTACACGATCGTGCCGCTGCGCGCCGCTAACTCGCGGACGCTCGTCGAGCAGTCGATCGGCCGCGGCCTCCGCCTGCCCTTCGGTCGCCGCACCGGCGTCCCGCCGGTCGATCGCCTGACGATCGTCGCCCACGATCGCTTCCAGGAGATCCTCGACGACGCGAACAAGCCCGACTCCATCATCCGCTCCGGTGTCGTGATCGGACGGGACATTCCGCGCGAGGCCCCGCGCCCGGTGGCGGTCCCCACGTTCCTCGACACTCTCGTGACCACCCCTCCGGAAGCCGCGACCGCGACGCAGCAACCGCTGCTGTTCACGACGCCCCAGGAGCAGCAGGTCGCCCGCGCCACGGTGGAAGCCATTCGAGAGTTCGAGGCCCTGCCGCGCTCCCGCGATCTCACTCGGCCCGAAGTCCGCGAGAAACTGGTGGCCCTCGTCACGGAGCGCGTGCAACCAGTGCAGGGAGCCCTGCAGGGCGTTGCCGAGCCGGCGATCGACATCCCGGCGCTCGTCGACCGAACGACGGCCCTGTTCGTCGAGCGTACGATCGACATCCCCCGGATCGTAGTCACGCCCACCGGCGCCTCCACCTCGACCTACCGCGACTTCGACCTGGACATCGCCTCGGTCCGCTTCCAGCCGGTCGAACAGGAGATCCTGGTCAAGCACCTCCAGTCCCACGACCAGGAGCGTCTGGCGGCGGGCAGCGGCTTTCTCCCCGAACGCCGCTTGGAGGACTACGTCGTCCGTCGCCTGATGGACTTCGACGACGTCTCCTACGACGACCACTCCGCCCTGCTGTACAAGCTGGCTGGGCAGCTCGTCGCCCACCTGCGTAGCTACCTGAAGGACGACGACGAGGTCCTCAACGTCCTGCAGTTCTACCAGAACCAGCTCGCCGCCCTGGTCCACGCCCAGCTCGTCCAGCACCACGAGGAGCGCGCGGTCGGCTACGAGGGCAAGGTCACCCGCGGCTTCACCCGCCTCGCCCCAGCCCACTACACGCTGGCGGCCGGCGAGGTCCCCCGCGGCTTCCGCGCCCCGATCCCGCCGGGCACGGACATCCGAACCCTCCTCTTCCAGGGTTTCGCCCGCTGCGTCTACCCCATCCAGCGCTTCGACAGCACCCCGGAATGGCGCTTCGCGACGATCCTCGAGGACGACCGCGACGTGGAGAAGTGGGTCAAGCCCGCCCGCGGAGCCTTCCAGCTCTTCTACCGTGGCGACTCCGCCTACGAGCCCGACTTCGTAGTCGAGACCAAGACGGAAATGCTCATGTGCGAGCCCAAGGCCGCCAACGCCATGGACGACCCGGAGGTCCGCGACAAGGCCCGCGCAGCAGTCCTGTGGTGCGGCTACGCCACAGACCACGCCACCACGAACGGCGGCAAACCCTGGCGCTACCTCCTCATCCCGGACACGGCAATCGAAGCCAACGCCACGATCGAAGGGCTGGCACGCCGATTCGCGGCAGGGCCTGGGGCATGACGGTGCCAACCGAACCAAGGGACCGCCAAGGTCCGCTCTCGGTCAGTCAGCCCACGTACCGTCCGTTCGGGTGACTATCCAGCACCTCCCGAATGAAGCGGCCCTTGGACACACCCGGAAGAGTGAACTGTTCCCAGACATGCGGCGGGCATGATCCATACCACCATTCAACCCCATCGTCCTTGAAGCGAACGTAGATGGTTCCCTGATCTGGGTCATACGCAACGGCGGCTACCCTCGTCGAATCTGAGACTTCAAGCCAACTAATCATGGCGTGCCCTTTCCCGGCGGGCCGCCTCGCCAGCGCTCGATCGCATCCGCCACATCGTTCTCAGACGGTGCTGTCCGCCACGAGTCGAGGGAGGGATCATCCGCCTCAGGCCCAGGATTCGGTCGTGAGATCTGAACGCGGCATGGGAGCGTCACGGCCTCTCCCGCGACAATTGCTTCCCCGGTCCTCAGGGCTGGAAGGGCTTCTGCAAGGCCCGCCACTGCGTCAGGCAGTGCGGATTTGACGGTGGACTGGTCCTTGCCGTTGGTGAGCCGCAGGGCCACGATAGTCCCTACTTGGGACAACGCCGTGTCGGGCAGTTCCGAGGGGCGCTGCGTCACCAGCAGCAGCCCGATTCCGTACTTGCGTCCTTCTCTCGCTATCCGATTCGCGGATTCCTTCGCTACTCGCGTCGTTGCAGAGTCACCCAAATAGCGATGGGCCTCCTCTAGAACAATGAGGACGGGCCGGGGCCTCCCGATTCCTGTGGCTTGGCTTCTGACGGCAAGCTCGAAGAGCATTTGCAAGACCAAGCCCACCGCCAAGTCAGCCGCCTCACTGGGAACCCCGCTGAAATCCAGGACCGAAAGGGGACGCGCGTTGCCAAGCCAATCCAGGATTACGCGGGGCAAGGGGTCTTCGCCTCCCGGATCACCCTGCGGCTCCAAGAAGAAGCGAAAGCGAGGGTCGGTTAACCGCAGTCTCAGCCGATCTGGAGCGGCTTGATAGTTCTGGTAGAACGGCCCTTTGAATGGTGCTGCACTGCCCATCCCATACGACCTAAACCGCGTTGGCTTCAAAGTCGGGGCATCACCTGCCTCATCGACCTCCGCGTCGCCCTTTCCGCCTGCCTGCGAGTACGTCGCGTTGTTTTCGTAGTCCAAGCGATACCAGACTTGGAAAAGGTCGAAAGGCACCGGAGTGTCTGCGGTCACGGCAGCTGGTTCCATCTGGAGCCATTTGGCGCCGCGAACGAAGTCGCGACGAGCAGACGTCACTAGGTCGCCGAACCGGCTCGACACTATTGCCGACTCGTCGCGCCCGCAGAATGCACGCAAGATGTCTGCTGCGGGCAGCGCCCAAAAGGGAACCCTGAGCATGCTGTCGCCGGTCCCGAGTACAGACCGAACAGTGGCACTTGCCCCAAAGGCCTTAGCGTATTCTCCGTGAGGGTCGACGACAACCACGTTGGCTGAGGTCCATCCATCCCTGACGAAGCTTTGCAGCAGTGACGCGACAGCGCTCGTCTTTCCAGAGCCGGTAGATCCGACTATCGCACCATGGCGCATCACGAGAGGCTGCGCGGCCAGGGCCACTTCCACATCGGAGGCCCCCGCCAACGAGCCCAGGCGAACATGCGACACTCCCGGGGGTGGGAATATCGTGCGTAGTCCCGCCGGCGTGGTGAAGTGAACAGGGTCATCTAGCCCTGGATAGGTGGTCACCCCACGCTGGAACCGCCCGAGACCGTCGACCTCCCCGAGTAACTGGACCTGCAGCCATCGATCGCCCACCTGCACGGCAGCGCTCGGCTCCAAGACACCTGACAACTCGGCGATTCCAACCAGCGTGACAGACGCCACGAGCTTGACCGGACCCTGCGGGATCTCGACAAGAGATCCGACCTGACCGATCGGATGCAGGCGCCCTTCCCACAGCGGCGTGACTCCTGCAAGCGATTGATCCAGTTCGACGGTGACAGTCGCCCCGCGAACGTGCCGTACACGACCTATAGCCCGGGGATCACGCACTGACGTCGCCCACGCGGGCCTTGGTCGCCAAGAATCTCGCAAGGTGCTCGAAGTCCCCTAACTGAAAGGATCCGTTCTCCCACACGCCCGGGATGTCGCCATCCCGAGCCCACTTGACTCGTTGCCCACCGAGGATTCCGTGCGTCGCGCCGAGAATGGAGATGTTGCGAGTGGAGGTTGCGAACTCAGCGACGACATCTGGGATGTCGGCGAAGCAGAAGACGACCGTTTCTGACCTCGGATGGGTTCTCGCAGCGTCGATCAGCATCTCGTTGAGGTGCTGGTCGCCGAAGGAGTAGCCGGAGACAAGCGTCACCGTTTCAGGAACCGCAAGAGCGCGTCTAAACCGGTCCATTAGGACGACGAAAGGCACGCGGCGAGACTGGTCGTACTTCTCGTCGGATGGATAGATGGCAGCTACCGCTGTCTCGGGCCCTGACACTGGCACGCCCCGGCGCACGATCCGGCGACGCGTACCCTCCAGAATCTCTTCCCAGTTCACAGAGCCATGGAGCTTCCAGAGCCGCACAAAGGTCGACGGCAGGCCTTGCCGTCGATCACTGGGATCAATGTTGTCAACCAACTCCGGTCGGAAGCGGCCACCAAGCGTCCCGACGAAGCCGTCGAAGTAGGGCACGGCAAGCTCCTCGAGCCCTGTTTCGAGCAAGAGGTCATAGTTGACTGTGAAGACCTCGATCGGGAGTTGGTAGTACCCACCAGAGACCCACGTGGCGAAGTCGCGGAAGGGCCCTCGTCGGGCGCTCGTGTGATCGAGTGCGGGAATAATGGCACTCGTGATGGCGCGTTGCAGATTCTTTGCGGAGGCTCCATCGAGACCGCCGAGAGACTGATCACCATC
The DNA here is from genome assembly GCA_025994075.1 of Vicinamibacteria bacterium. GTDB lineage: Bacteria > Acidobacteriota > Vicinamibacteria > Fen-336 > Fen-336 > WYBL01. The sequence goes on along the minus strand of JAMQGV010000044.1, from coordinate 106,340 downwards.
CAGAATAGACACGAGCCGACGCAAGTAGCTCAGGACCTCCTCCAGGTTCCTCTTCTCGAGGAGATGGGTCACCTGCTCCCGCTGAACATCCGTTAAGAGGTCCGACTGTTTCACGGCCCCTTGGAGGCCGGTGAGATCGGGGAGGCCGGCAGATCGAGAGGCGCCAGCACCAAGGAAGGTGCATACGTGACGTGTCCTGGCGGCGAGCTTGCCTGCGAGCTCCGTCGCCACTCCTTCTGGGTCTCGCTCGGAGTCGCTCATCGTTCGGATCGCTCCCTGCGCTGGTCCGACGGCGCTTGACCGGCTGGCAACTATACGCCCGGGCTCGTGTAAGCGGGTCCGTTCTTCCTGTCGCCTGACACAGTCAGGACGCCCCACTCGGAATCCCGTCGGCCGTGTGCCTACGACGCGAAGGTCCGCACTCTAGCAGCGGTAGGGCCCGAGCCGGCAGCGGGCGGGGACCACGCCTTCCGGCATCGGCCGTCAGCCGATCTGCTTGCGCCAGAGGCCCGTCGTCGTCTGGATCAATCGCACCAGCAACCGCTGGGCTTCGAGGACCTGCTCCGACCGTCCCTCGAGCGTGAGCAGATCCAGGGCCGCCGCGCACTCCATCGCCGACGCCCGCGCCATCGCGAAGAACCGCGCCCGGTCCGCGGGAGTCACCCGCCCCACCCCCTCCGCAATGCAGAGCACCGTCGATGCGCTCGCCCGCCGCAACTGGTCACCAAGACCGGAGCCGTGCAGCTCCAGCCGCGAGGCCAGTCCGTGAAACTCGACCGCCCGCCGGTAGGCGTCCAGCCGCCCGAGCCGGGGACCGGCGCTGCCGTGAACCGAGTTCGTTGTCGTCGAAGCCATCGCGCCACCTCCTCGTCGGGGTCCATCGCCCCGCCTTCGCAGAAGGAGGCGGGCGATGGGCCCGGGAGCGAGGAGGTGGCGCGCCGGGGACAACCGGGTTCCCACCGCAACGGGGCACGAGCGGTGCCAGCAGCGACCGTGCACCGCGGTGCTGGCGCCGGTCGTGCAGGACAACCGGGGAACGGTCACGACGAGGCCGGGGGCGCGAGTCCGTTTCGAGCCGACCGATGCGAGCGTCGAGCCCGTCTGCGGAGCGTCGAGCCGACCGCTGCGAGCGTCGAGCCTCATCTGCGGAGCGTCGATCCGTTCGACGAACCCCACGGGCCGGTTCGACGCCCGTTCCGGTCGGCTCGACAACAGCCACGGACAGGTTCGACACGAGTCACGGACCGGCTCGAAACGGAAGGGGGCTAGGCGTGGACCCCCGGCGCCTCGTGGCCGCTGCGCTCGACGTACTCCGCGTAGCTGCCCGGATAGAGGTGTGGCTCGACCTCCGTGCCGCTCTCGCCGCCCAGCTCGATCACGCGGTTGCTGAGCCCGCGCAGGAAGGCGCGGTCGTGGGACACGAACAGCATCGTGCCCTCGAAGTCCTTGAGCTTCTCGACCAGCATCTCCTTGGTCGCGAGGTCGAGGTGGTTGGTCGGCTCGTCGAGCACCAGGAAGTTGGGCGGGTCGAACAGCATCCGCGCCATCACCAGCCGCGAGCGCTCGCCGCCCGAGAGCGAGCGGACCTTCTTCTCGACGTCGTCGCCCGAGAACTGGAAGGCGCCCAGCAGCCCGCGCAGCGCGCCGATCGTCTCCTTCGGGAAGTCCTGCTGGAACTGCTCCCAGATCGTCAGGTCCGGGTTCAGCAGCTCGAGCGACTGCTGGGCGAAGTAGCCCAGCTTCACCGAGGCGCCGATCTTCACCTCGCCCGCGTCCGGCGCCAGCACGCCCGCCACCATCTTGAGCAGCGTGGTCTTGCCGGCGCCGTTCTTGCCCATCACGCACCAGCGCTCGCCGCGGCGGATCACCAGGCCCAGCTTCTCGTGCACGACGCGCGGGCCGTAGGCCTTGGAGACGCCCGCGAGCGTCGCCACCTCCTCGCCCGAGCGCGGCGGCGTGCGGAAGTCGAAGCTGACCACCACCCGCTTCTTGGGCGGCTCGACCTTCTCGATCTTCTCCAGCGCCTTGACCCGGCTCTGCACCTGGGCGGCCTTGGCGGCGTGGGCGGCGAAGCGCTCGATGAAGCGCTGCTCCTTGGCGAACATCGCCTGCTGCCGCGCGAACGCCGCCTCCTGGTTCGCCTCGCGGATCTGGCGCTCGCGCACGTAGAACTCGTAGTCGCCGGAGTAGACCGTGATCTCGCCGCCGTCGATCTCGGCGATCCTGGTCACGATCCGGTTCATGAAGTCGCGGTCGTGCGAGGTCATCAGCAGGGCGCCCGGGTGCTGCTTCAGGAAGCCCTCCAGCCACAGGATCGACTCCAGGTCGAGGTGGTTGGTGGGCTCGTCCATCAGCAGCACGTCGGGCTTGCCGAGCAGCACGCGGGCCATCGCCACCCGCATCTTCCAGCCGCCCGAGAGCGCGCCGACATCGCCCTCGATCCGCTCGTCGTCGAAGCCGAGGCCGTGCAGGATCTCGCGCGCCTGCGCCTCCAGCGCGTAGCCGCCGAGGTGGTCGTACTCCTCCTGCACGTGGCCGAAGCGCTCGAGGATCTTGTCCATCTCGTCGGCGCGATCGGGATCGCCCATCGCGTGCTGGAGTTCCTCCAGCTCGTGGTGGAGGTCGCCGACGCGGCCGCTGCCGGCGATCGCCTCGTCGAGCACGCTGCGGCCCTTCATCTCCTCGACGTCCTGCTTGAAGTAGCCGATCGTCAGCTTCTTCGGGACCGAGACCTCGCCCTCGTCGACGCCTTCTTCGCCGGTGATCAGCCGGAACAGCGTCGTCTTGCCCGCGCCGTTGGGCCCCACCAGGCCGACCTTCTCGCCCGGGTTCAACTGGAACGAGGCCTCGACGAACAGCAACTGCTTGCCGTACTGCTTCGAAACGCGAGAGAGCGAGATCAAGAGGTGGGGTTCCCTTCTGCAATCGGATCGCCGGCGGCCGCCTCGCGGGCCAGCAGCTGCTGGTAGCGGGCCCAGCGGGCCGAGGCCAGCAGGCGCTCGTGGGTGGCGTCGCTCACTTCCCCGGTGCGTCGATAGTGGTCGTAGCCGGGGTTGGCGCCGACGTTGACGCGGGCTCCCGGCGAGTAGCCGAGCCCGAACCCGCGCAGGAAGCGGGCGAAGGCCGCGTCCGAGAAGACCGCGACGTAGTCGAGCGTCTGCCACCAGTCGGGCAGGTCGACGTGGCGGCGGGGTCGGAACGGCCACTCGTCGGCGAAGGCCCGCGCCAGGTAGGCATCGAGCGGGGTGGCGAGCGCCGACGGCCAGCCGCGCTTGCGGGCGTAGTGCCACTGCGAGCACCACTGGTCGCCCGGGTGGCGGGCGAAAGCGAACGTGGTCCAGCCGTCGGCCGCGAAGCGGGCCACGGTTTCCGGCGACCAGTTGCCCACGTGGTTGTGGACGTACGCGCGTGGGCCTGCACCGAGACGGATCTCCTCGAGTTCATCCTCGTTCCAGTCGCGCCCGAGCCGACCCCACGAGTTGTAGGTCTCGTAGCCCCGCGGGCCCAGCAGGTGCTGGCGAAGGTGGCGCTCGACGTAGCTGCCCGCGGTCTTCATCACGTGCACGAACAGCAGGCGGTCACGATTCAACACGCATCTCCGGGCCACGCGCGACGGGGCAGCGCTGGCGTGGCCAGCGCGACCCCGGGGTGGTGGCAGATCGGGCCGTGAGTATCCCCGAAACCGTCCGCTCGGGCGAGATCCTCGGGGGCGCCGGGCCCCGGGACCTCGCCGGCGGCGGCACGCCGCTCCGCGACCTCGATCACGTCGCGACCAACTCCGCGACCCGCAGGCGACCCGTCGCGCCCGCTCTGCGGGTCGCGGCACGTCAGCGCCAGACGCCGAGGATCAGCCCCATCAGCGCGAAGGAAACCGTGAGGTAGCCGCCGTTGATCAGGATGTAGCTCCACGGGCGCCGCTCGAAGAGGGCGACGACGCCGAGGCCGAGGGCAGCCCAGCCGAAGCCGGCGAGCACTCCCGCGGTCACCGCCCACGCCACCGTCGTCTTCGGGTCGGCGAGGAAGGCGGCCAGGTTGGCGGCCATCACCAGGCAGAACACGAACGCGAAGCCGAAGATCGTGGCCGGCGAGCCCTTCTTCAGGTCCTCCTCGGTGAAGCCGTTGGCCGCCATCCACGGCTTGTAGAAGAGCGCCGGCGAGTACCACAGCCCGCCCACGACGAAGTTGGCGACGGCGGCCGCCAGCACGGCCCAGACGTTGATTCCTTCCATGTCCCGAGCACCTCCTCGCCCCGCTCCCGGGGCGTGAGGCCAAGCTAGCCGCGGCGCGGGCACCGTGGCTTGGAAAAATCGGAAGCTCAGCCGATCGGCAGGTAGTTGACGAGGCCGCGGTAGCGGCGCACGTACTCGCTCGGCGTGACGCGGGCCAGCTCGCGGAAGTCGCGGGCCAGGTGGGACTGGTCGTAGTAACCGTGGGCCAGCGCGACGTCGGCCCAGTCGGGCTCGGTGGCCGGCCGGCCGCGGAGCTCGAGGGCGAGGGCGGCGGCGAGGTCGTCGGACCGGACCTCGGCCGTCACCTGGTGCAGCACCTGCTGGAAGCGACGGATGCGGTGGTACTGCTTCGGGGCCATCCCCACCCAGCGCTGGAACAGGCCCAGCACGTGGCGTTGGCTGTAGCCGACTTCGGCCACGACGTCGGCGATGCGCAGTCCGGCGGGGGCGAACAGGCGGGTCGCCAGGTACTCGACCACGGGGTTCGCCTCCAGTCGCCCGCGCGAGCGCTCCAGCAGCCAGGCCTCGACGGCGGCCATCTTGAGCGGCACGGTCGCGGCCTCGAGAATGCGGTCGCGCAGCGCCATCGCGCGCGCGCCGAGCACGACGTCGAGCGGCTCCACGACGTCGGTCACGCCGTCGACGGCGAACCCCAGGAACGGCAGCGCACCCCCGGGCCGGAAGCGGATCACGGCCATCGACGAGCCCGGCGCCGCCTCGATCACGATCGACTCGTGGCGCATGCCGGACAACCACGCGTGGCGGAACGTGCGGAAGCTCGCAGGGTCGTCCGAATCGTGGAGCTTCTTGGGCGTCTCGGTGAGGTCGACGATCAGCTCGACGGCGCCGTCCGGCAGCAGCCGCTCCATCGAGTGGTCGGGCTGGAAGTCGGCGTAGTACGTGACGAGCTCGACGAAGCGGTCGAGCGGGGGTCCGGGCCGGTGCAGGTGGAGGAACACGGGCCTGGACTATAGCGCCCCGGGCTGCTCCGGACGGTAGGTCGAGACGATCGCCTCGGCTGGGGCCTCCACAGTGACGACGACGCTCACCCGCCTCCCGGCGAGCGGGGAGCCGGCCGACCCGGTCGACCCGCTGGTGCGGGCGCGCGACTTCGGCGGGGCTCTACGTGCGGAAGTCGCAACGTGCCGGGCGGGTGGACCCGGGTCAGAGGCCTCGGCGCAGGTTGGCGAAGGGGGCGAGCCGGGCGTCGTCGGTGCGGCGCAGCAGGGCGACGAGGCGGCCGGCGGCCAGGCCGCGCACCGGGCCCTGGGACGGCGGGAACCCCGGCGGGACGGTCCAGGCCGGTGCGCGCAGGCTCGCAGTCGCGATCGGCTGGCCCTGCGCGACCTGGCGCGCCTCGCGCTCGTCGAGGTCGCGGGCCGCGAGCCACGGGAACAACGCCTCGCCGGTGACAGGTATCGCATGGCCTGCGCCGGGATCGCGCCAGGGGCCGATCGCCCCGCGGTGCAGCTCCGCGACGTGGGCGCGGCAGCCGAGCGCGCGGCCGAGGTCGCGCACCAGCGAGCGCACGTAGTAGCCGCGGCCGCAGCGCAGGAACAGGCGGCTGCGGCCGGCGGCGAGGTCGTGTCCGAGCCAGCGCGCCTCGTGGAGCAGCACGCGCACGGGCGGCAGCTCGAAGACCTCGCCGCGGTGCGCGCGGGCATAGGCACGCTCGCCGCCGACGCGCTTCGCCGACGTGGCGGGCGGCACCTGTTCGCGCCAGCCCAGGCGCTCGGCGAGGACGGCGTCGAGCCGCTCCGCCGTGAGCTCCGATGCGTCGCCCGTGGCGATCACACGCCCGAGCGGGTCGCCGTTGTCGGTCTCCGTCCCCCACGCGACGACCGCCTGGTACTCCTTCGGCACGTCGTGCACGAGGTCGACGACCCGCGTCGCCTGGCCGAGCGCGACGATCAGCAGCCCGCGCGCGAACGGGTCCAGGGTGCCGCCGTGGCACGTCGGCAAACGTGGTCCACCGGCTGCTGCGGCTTGCGCAGCGAGCTCCCGCACGAGCGACGCGCTGGTCGGGCCGACAGGCTTGTGCAGCAGCAGCAGGCCCGGCTGCAGTTCCCCCACGCTCCGATTGTGGCCGAGGCGGCGATCCGGCGCTGGGCCCGCGTTGGCCGGGCTTCAGCGCCCGAGCCAGTGCGAGACCACGTCGACCTGGTAGTCGATGCGGTTGGCGACGAACACGTTGGGGACGATCAGCGACGCCAGGGCCGCCGCCAGCAGCAGGTCGTGCAGGGCCGCGGGCGGCATGCGCCGTCTCAGCGCGGCGACCAGCGGGAACAGGAACACGAAGCCGAACGACAGGCTGCGGGTCACGTCGTGCACGAGGAAGCAGGACGCCGCGAAGGCGGTCGCGTAGAGCACCCAGACCGTGGTGGCGGCCCGCGTCTCCGGCTGGCGGCCCAGCCAGACCAGGCCGGCCCCGACGAGGAGCCAGCCGCCCTCGAGGCCCGACCACAGCGCCCAGCCGGCGACGGAGACGTGCTTCGCGGCCTCCTCGACGCCGATGCCCGCGACCGCCGTCTGGAGGTCCAGCGCGGCCGTCAGGCCGGCGCGCAGCGCGGCGTAGAGCCCGATCGCGACGCCGGTCGCGGCCCACGCGCCGCGCCGCGAGGTCCCGGGCCCGCCGACCAGCGCGGTCGCAGGCGACACGAGCAGCGCGCGCTCGTCGCAGAAGAAGGCGGCGACGAGCGCCGCCGCGCGTCCGGCGCGCTGCGGGGTCAGCATGGCCGCGAGCAGGAACGCGAAGGCGACCGAGTCGAACCACCAGTAGTGGTCGACGAGGGCGGCGCTCCCGAAGTAGCTCGCCGCCGCCATCACCGTGAGCGAGGCCGCGCCCGCCCGGCTGCCGGTCAGTCGCTGGCCGAGCCGGGCCGTCGCCAGCAGCAGGGCGTAGCCGCAGGCGAGCGCGAAAGTCCGCGCACCCGTCCGGCCCGTGCCCGTCGCGTAGGCCACTGCGGGCGCAGTGATCCGGAACGTGCGCTTCGCCTCGTTGGTCTTCGGCGGATGGTGGCGCGCCATGTCGCGCAGCGGGTCCGCGACCTTCTCGTCGACGACCCGGCCCCACCGCTCGTCGAGGATGCGGGCGTTGTCCGCCCCCGCCTGCTGCGGCACCGGGAACGAGAAGGCGGTGGCCAGCAGCAGTGCGGCGATCGCCGTCGCGTGCGCCCAGCCGGGCACGCAGAGCCGTCGCTCCAGCCAGCGGTGGAACCCGCCCCGCTCGTCGGCGGCGGGGCGCCCCGCCTCGTCGTCCAGCGCCTGCATCCCGCGCGGATTGTGCCAAGCCGGCGGCGCACGTGCGCTAGCCTCGGGGCATGCAGCTCTACGACGCCCTCACGCCCTGGTACCGACTGGTGGACCCGCCCGAGGATCACGCCGAAGAAGCCGCGGCCTACGAAGCCGGGCTCGTGCGCGCCGCCTCCGGGGACACGCACTCCCTGCTCGAGCTCGGCGCAGGCGCCGGCCACAACGCGGTCCACCTCAAGCGCCGCTTCCAGTGCACGCTGTCCGACCTGTCGCCGGCGATGCAGGACCTCTCCCGCGAGCTCAACCCCGAGTGCGAGCACGTGGCGGGCGACATGCGCTCGCTGCGGCTCGGTCGCACGTTCGACGCGGTGCTGGTCCACGACGCGATCGTCTACATGACGAGCGAGACCGACCTGCGCGCAGCGATCGAGACCGCGTTCGTCCATACCCGGCCCGGCGGGGCCGCGCTGTTCGCTCCGGACTTCGTGCGCGAGCGCTTCCGGGCCGGCACGGCCCTGATCGAAGGCGAGGACGGCGATCGCGCGCTGCGCTGCATCGAGTGGTGCTGGGACCCGGACCCCGCGGACTGCACCTACCGCGCCGAGTACGCGTTCCTGCTGCGCGAGGGAAACGAGGTGCGGGCGATCCACGATCGCCACCTCGAGGGCCTGTTCCCCCGCGCGACGTGGATCGCGCTGCTGGAGGCGACCGGCTACCGCGTCGAGCTGATCGCGCGCCCGATCGACGAAGAAGGCGGCACCGACGAGGTGTTCCTCTGCCGTCGCCCCTGACCGCGGGGTTCAGCGCGGAGCGGGCCCCGTCGGCCCGAGGGCCGCGAGCCGGCGCAACGCGTCGGGGCCGAGCGGGTGCGAGCGGCGGCTGGCCTCGTTCACGTGCACGATCACGCTGCGCGCCGTGGCCACGCAGCGTCCGCCCTGGAACAGCGCCTGCTCGAGGGTCACCGAGCTGCGGCCCGTCGCGGCCACCCGGGTGCCGATCTCGACCTGGCCCGGCCACAGGATCTCGCCCCGGAAGTCGACCTGGAGGCTGGCGATGACGAAGCCGCAGCCCGGTTCGAACAGCGGCTGGTCGGGGGCGAGGAGCAGCTCGACTCGTCCCGTCTCCAGCATCGTGGCGAACACGGCGTTGTTGACGTGCCCCTGGCGGTCGGTGTCGGCGTAGCGCAGCTTCTCGTGCGTCTTCAGCGGGAACTCGGCGAGCGTCGGGACCGGCGCGGTCATGGGGAGCCTCCGCGCTGCAGTATCTCCCGCCGCGATCATGGCGCACCGGCGGCGCTAACATGCCCCGGGCAGGAGCACGTGATGACGCTGCCGTCACTGGCGCGGTTCGTCTTCGGCCGGCGGCCCGGGCTGATCCCGCTGCGCGACCGCATCGCCTACGCTCCCTACCTTGTCCAGCTCGTCGTCACCCGCCGCTGCAACCTGCGCTGCGGCTACTGCAACGAGTACGACCGCACCAGCGCGCCCGTGCCCTGGGACGACCTGGTCGCCCGCGTCGGCCGCATCCGCGAACTGGGCGCGCTGGCCCTCGAGTTCACGGGCGGCGAGCCGCTGCTCCACCCGCGGCTCGTCGACCTCGTGCGGCTGGCCACGCGGCACGACTTCCCGCGCCGGATGCTGATCTCGAACGCGGTGCTGCTGAGCGACGAGGCGATCGACGGGCTGAACGACGCGGGACTCACGGACCTCCAGGTCAGCGTCGACGGCGCCCGCGCCAACGAAACCACCCGCAAGACCCTCGACACCCTACGCGACAGGCTGGTGCGCCTCGCGGAACGGGCGCGCTTCCGCGTGGTCGTCAGCGCCGTCGTCGGCGCCTGCCCGCCGGAGGAGACCCTGGAGACGATCGACTTCGCGCGGGCGCACGGGCTGCGGCCGCGGGTCCTGCTGCTGCACGGCGGGACCGGGCAGCTCGAGCCGGACGCGACCGTGGCGCGCGACTACCGGGCGGCGATGGCGCGCCTGGGCCGGCGCCGCCGCGAGGCCGGCGGCTACCGCGATCGCCTGCTCGCAGGGCGGGCGGCACCGTTCCGCTGCCGCGCGGGCTCGCGCTACGTCTACGTCGACGAGCATGGCGACGCCCACTGGTGCAGCCAGCAGGCCGCACGCTTCGCGCGGCCGCTGCTGGAGTACGGGGCCAGGGACCTCGCCGCGCAGTTCCACCTCCCGAAGGGCGCCTGCGCCGACCGCTGCACGCTCGGTTGCGCCCGCACCTGCTCGGCGCCCGACGCCTGGCGCGCCCAGGGCTGAGGGGTCGGTTCAGAACCTCGCGCCGCCGGGCCGGCGGCATACCAGGAACGCCTGGCGGGGACCGAAACCCCAGCGGTCGAGGGCCGCGTCGAAGAACCGCTGCCCGCGGTAGGTGAGCGCCGAAAGGGTGGCGAGGCGCAGGCCGTCGACGACGCCGCGGAGCACGGGCCAGCGGCGGCGGCTCGGAACGGTGATCACCTTCCAGACGTGGCCGTTGACGTGCATGCTGCCCTCGACGAAGAGCACCTCGAAGCCGGCGTCGCGCACGCGCTCGCCGATGCTCTCGACGGAGTAGTTGCGCACGTGATCGGGGTTGTAGTCCGGCTCCTCGATCGGCACGAACAGGAAGAACGTGCCGCCGGGCGCGAGGCGGCGGCGGACGGCCGCGAGCAGCGCGCGGTCGTCGGGCACGTGCTCGAGCGTGTGCGACGAGAGGACGACGTCGAACGGCCCGGGCGGCAGGTCCTCCGGGTCGTCCTCGCGCACCTCCACGAAGCGCGCGCCTCGCCAGCGGTGGAAGCGCGGATCGCGCCCCGCCCGCTTCACGGCGGAGCGCGACACGTCGGCGCCGCACAGCGTGCAACTGCGGGGAAACGCGGCCAGCAGGTGGCCGCCGCCGAAGCCGACGTCGAGCACCGACCGGCCCTCGAGGTCGAGGCCGAGCTGGTTCGCGACCTCGACGAGCCGGCGGCAGCGGTAGCGCACGTCGAAGCGGAACAGCCAACGCAGCGCGTCGCGGCGGCCGTAGAAGTCGGCGTAGGCGGCGGCCTGCGAGCGCGTCCGGTGGGCGGCGATCCACTCGGGCGTGGACAACATGCGTGCCTCCGCTCCCGCCGGCCCGGCCGGCGGCGCCCCCAGTATCGCGCGGCGCGGCGTAGCATCCACCGCGGGCCCTCGACCGCGTTCGCGGACAGGCCGTCGCGGGTCGTCCTCGAGGAAGAAGCGCGCGTCGTCGATCGGGGCGGAGCGGAAGGCCGGCAGCTCGCGCAGCCGTCCGCCCCTCGAGGATTGCGACCCCGGCCGCCTCCATGCCGATCCACGGGGTGTTCGACGCGGACGGCCGCTGCCTCGACCCGGGCGTCGAGAAGCTGGTCCGCTCGGTCGCCTCCAACCTGCTCCACTACCTCGGCCACGCGGTGTGCCCGGCGATCGAGCTGGAGCGCCTGCTGCGCGAGGGAGCGGCGTAGCGGCTGGCCTACGGCTCGGCGATCTCCTCCAACGACGACCACACCAGGCGGGGTACGCCGCGCTCGTCCGTGACCACGCCGAAGCGGGCGCGCGCGTGGCTGGTCGGGCAACACGCCGACCGCGGGTCGAGGTACCGCGCGTAGAGGGCGTCCACGCGGCCGTCCTCGTGGATCTGCGTGGCGACCAGGCCGCCGTCCGTGCGCTGGTCCATGGGATGCGGCGACAGCGTGCCGGCGAACTTCCCGTCGGCGAAGGCGAAGACCTGGGCCGAAGCGGAGCGGCACTGGCTGCCGAACGCGGCGAACCCGGTCACCAGCTCGATGCGCCCCCGGCTCGAGGTCCCGCCTTCGCGCAGCTTCCAGCCGGCGGCGGCGACGGCGCGCTCGGACGCCGTCTCCGCCACCTTCAGCAGCGAGGCGCACCGTCGCTGCGCGTGCGCGAACGCGTCGTCGCCGGCGGGGGCCTGCGGCGGCGCCGGCACGGCCGCGCCCGCCGCGTTCCACTGGACGAGGCCGCCGTCGAGCCAGCGCCCGTCCGGCCCCGGTCCCGCGACCGGTCCCGACGCCAGCAGCAGCACGGTCATCCAGGCGATCCGCATCCGCCCTCCCGCGAGCCCCCGGACAACGTTACCCTCGGGAATGCTCCTTTACGACACGCTGACGCCCTGCGACACGGTGCTGGAGCTGATCACCCGCCCGATCGACGACGAGGGCGGCACCGACCAGGTTTTCCCGTGCCGGCGGTCCGGCTGAAGGCTCACGGAAACACGGCGGCGAAGAAGCGCCCGAGCGCCTCGCGGGCAGAGTCGGCGTCGGTGGCCACCACGTTCGGTCGCGTCGCGGACGAGGCGAGCCGCGCCGCGTGGGCCGCGGCCAGCGCCGCGAACGGCTGGTCGCAGTTCTGGAGCCGGAAACCGGCGACGTCGAGGCCCCGCCCCTGCAACTCGGCGCGGATCCGCTCCAGGGTGTCGGCCAGGCCGGTGGCGAGCCAGGAGCCGTCCGCGAGCGCGCTGATCAGCAGCAGTTCGAGCGACGCCTCGCGGGTCAGCACGACGCCGAAGGTCTCCTTCGCCCCCGCGTAGAGCCGCAGGTCGTAGGCGAGCTCGGCGTCGTGGTAGCGGGCCCGCCACGCCGCGTCTCCGGCCGGCTGCAGGCCGACGCTCGCGAACGCTGCGTCGAGGCGCGCCAGCGCCTCCGGCCACGGCAACTCGTCGAGGTCGCTGGTGCCCAGCGCGTCGCCCAGCACGAAGGCCAGGAATCCCGCGTCGCAGTGCTCGACGTCCGCGAGCGCCAGCGGCTCGAAGCGGGCGTCGTTCGGGCCCGGCTCGACGCGGCGCGGCCCCACCGCCAGCAGCTCGACCGTCGCGGGGTGCCACACGCGCAGCGCCGCCGCGGGCACGGCGGCCTGCCCGCGCTCGCGGCGCGCGAAGAGCCCGACGGCGCCATCCCAATCGGCCAGCGGCGACAGGGTGGCGAATCCGTACTCCACGAGCCCGTCGAGGTCCGGCAGCGGAAGCGCGCGCGCTTCCCGCCAGGAGGGCCCGAACACGCTGGTCAGCTCCAGGCCGACGGCGGGCACCCGGGTCCGGAAGTAGCCGCCGTGCTTCAGGCCGAGCGCTTCGACCGCGCGGGCGTCGAGGTTGACGGCGAAGGTGTCGCGGGCGTCGAAGAACCACGCGAGGGCGTCGGCGCGGCCCGCCGCCACGGCGTACTTCTCGACCCAGGTGCGATCGCGGCGGGGCCGGAACGGCAGCAGCGCCTCGGCCGCGTCCGCGGGCCGGCCGCCGGGCGTCAGCACGACGATCTCCTGCGGCGCCGACCACGGCAGGCCCTCGCGGGCCAGCGTTTCGTGGTCCACGCGGTAGAGCGTCAGGCGATAGCGGCCCGGGGGAACGTCGAGGCGGCCGCCGGGTTCGTCGCCATCCGGCAGCAGGCGGCAGGAGTCGTTGGTTTCGACGCAGAGCTGGCCCGACGGCAGGTCGAGCAGCGCGACCTGCGGCTCGAGCCAGCGGCTTTCCGAGAGTTCCTGGTCGGTGAGCGGGTCTCCGACGTAGACCGCGAGGCTCAGCGCGTCGTCCTGGCGCAGGCTGTAGGCGACGATTCGTCCTTTCCGCGCCTGGGTCCGGTACTTCGACTCCTGGGTCTTGCGGCCGAAAGCCAGGGCCCCGCTCCGGCGCAAGGCCTCGCGGTGCGACTCGTCGTAGAGCCAGACCTCGAGACCGCTGTTGAACAGCTCGACGTAGCGGCCGCCGGGCCGCGGCAGGCGAGGCGTCGCCGGCATCGATGGACTCCTTTGGAAGCGGTGGGACATTTTCTTCCGGGCGGGCGCGCCGTCAAGCGCCGCGGGCGTAGCATCCGCCCGGGACGGCGGAAGGAGGGGTGATGCCACGGATCGCGGGCGCTGGGCTGGTGGTGGCGGGTCTCTTCGGGGCCGCGACGGCCGCGGCGGCGGGACCGGCCGGCCCACGGGTGAGCGTCACCTTCGACGCTTCGCTGGCCGCGGAGCCCGCGGACGGAAGGCTGCTGCTGCTGTTCTCGACCGACGACTCCGCGGAGCCGCGGTTCCAGGTCAGCGACACGTCGCTGCGCACCCAGCAGGTGTTCGGGATCGACGTCGACGGCTGGAAGCCCGGGACCACGGCCGCGTTCGACGCGTCGGTGCTCGGCTATCCGCTGGACTCGCTCGCGCAGGTGCCGAAGGGGACGTACACGGTGCAGGCGCTGCTGCACCGCTACGAGACGTTCCGCCGAGCCGACGGCCACGTCGTGAAGCTGCCGATGGACCGCGGCGAGGGGCAACAGTGGAACCGCGCGCCCGGCAACTTGTACAGCGCGCCGCGCAAGGTCGAGTTCGACCCGGCGGCCGCCGAGCCGCTGCGCGTGCAGCTCGACCGCGTGATCCCGCCGATCGAGCCGCCCGCCGACACGAAGTGGATCAAGCACGTCCGCATCCGTTCCGAGCTGCTGTCGAAGTTCTGGGGCCGCGACATGCACCTGGGCGCCCACGTGCTGCTGCCCGCGGGCTTCGACGAACACCCGCAGGCGCGCTACCCGCTGGTGATCAACCACGGCCACTTCTCGCACGACCTCGAGGGCTTCCGCGAGCAGCCGCCGGACCCCGACCTGAAGCCCGACTACTCCGCGCGCTTCAGGCTCCACGGCTACAACCGCATCGAGCAGGAGGCGGCGCACCAGTTCTACGAGGACTGGACGGGCCCCGGCTTCCCGCGCTTCCTGCTGGTCGAGATCCAGCACGCGAACCCGTACTACGACGACTCGTACGCGGTGAACTCGCAGAACCTCGGCCCGTACGGCGACGCGATCGTGCGCGAGCTGATCCCGCACATCGAGAAGACGTTCCGCGGCCTCGGCCAGGGCTGGGCGCGGTTCATGTACGGCGGCTCGACGGGCGGCTGGGAGGCGCTGGCGGCGCAGGTGCTCTATCCGGACGAGTTCAACGGCTGCTGGGCGGCCTGCCCCGACCCGATCGACTTCCGCCACTACGTGACGACGAACCTGTACGAGGACGAAAACGCGTTCTTCGCGCGCGGCCCGTGGAAGACGGTGGCGCGGCCCGCCCACCGCGACTGGCTCGGCCACCTGAGCGCGACGATGGAGCAGATGAACCGCATGGAGCTGGTGCTCGGCACGAACGCCCGCTCGGGCGGCCAGTTCGACGTCTGGCAGGCCGTCTACTCGCCGGTCGGCGCCGACGGCTACCCGAAGCCGATCTTCGACAAGCGCACCGGCGTGATCGACCGCGCGGTCGCCGAGCACTGGCGCGAGAACTACGACCTCGTGCACGTGATGAAGCGCGACTGGGAGAAGGGGCTCGGCGCGAAGCTCGCCGGCAAGGTCCACATCTACGTGGGCGACATGGACAACTACTACCTGAACAACGCGGTCTACGCGGCCGAGGAGTTCCTGAAGTCGACGACGAACCCGCCCTACGGCGGCGAGGTCGACTACGGCGACCGCGCGGAACACTGCTGGAACGGCGACCACACGCGGCCCAACGCGCTGTCGCGCCTGCGCTACCACCAGATGTTCGCGCCGAAGATCGTGGAGCGAATCCTGAAGTCCGCGCCTCCCGGCGCCGACCTGACGAGCTGGCGCTACTAGATGGGGGTGCGGGGGCGGAGGAGGCTTCGTCGCCCGACGTAGCCCCCGCGGAGCGCGGAGACACCGTCAGGTGGCTCCGCGACTCCAGAGTAAATGGAGCCGATGATGCGAAAGACACTGTCCCTGTCCCTGTCCCTGGCCCTGGCCCTGGCCGCCGCCCTGACCCCGCTTCCGGTGCTGGCCGCAGCGCCGACCCCGGACGAGCGCCGCGTGCCCGAGATCGACGAGCTGGCGCGCTTCCCCACGCTGGGAGCGGTCGCGCTCTCGCCGGACGGCTCGCGGGTCGTCTACGGCGTGACGCGGGCCGACTTCGAGAAGGACGCGTTCGTCACCCAGCTCTTCCTGGCGAAGGCCGACGCGCCCGCCGGCAGCGCGGTCCAGCTCACCCGCGGCGACAAGTCGTCGACCGCGCCCGCGTGGTCGCCGGACGGCCGGTGGATCGCCTTCCTCTCTTCGCGCGCGGGCGACAAGAACCAGGTCTTCGCGCTGCGCGCCGACGGCGGCGAGGCGGTCCAGCTCACGAAGTCGGAGACGGCGGTCAACGCCTTCGAGTGGTCGCCGGACGGGAAGCAGATCGCCTTCACGGCCGCCGCGGCGGAGGACAAGGAGCAGAAGGCCCGCAAGGACCACTACGGCGCGTACGAGGTGGTGCGCGGGGACTACGCGTTCGTCCAGCTCTTCACCTTCGAGGTCGCGGAAGCGCTGAAGGCGCCGGTCGCCGGCACCGCGCGCACGAAGGGCCGGGAGCGCAGCGTCGCCTCCTTCTCGTGGGCGCCAGACGGCACCCGCATCGCCTTCGCCGCCACCCGCAACCCCGACCTGGTCCAGGGCCACACCAGCGACCTCTACGTGCTCGATCTTAAGGACGAAGCGGTGAAGCCTGTCGTGACCTGGCCCGGGCCCGACACCTCTCCGGCGTGGTCGCCGGATGGAAGGCAGATCGCGTTCGAGACGACGATGGGGCGCGAGGTGACCTGGGCGGCCAACACCCGGATCGCGGTCGTCGACGCGGCCGGCGGCAGCCCGCGCTCGCTCACGGACGCCTTCGACGAGGACCCGAACCTGCTCGCGTGGGACGCGGCGGGGCTGTGGTTCACCGCGGCGCAACGCACGGCCTACCACCTGTTCCGGGTCGACTTGACGAGCGGCCGCGTCGCGCGCGCCAGCGAGCCCGCCGACCGCATCGGCTTCGGCTATTCGCTCTCGAAGGACGCGAAGCGCGTCGCGTTCGTGTCCGGCTCGCCGACCGCGGTGCCCGAGGTGCACGTCTCGGCCCTTGCGCCCTTCGCTCCGCGGGCGCTGACCACCGTCGGCGAAGAGGCGAAGGGCTTCCGCCTCGGCAGTCGCGAGCTGGTGCGCTGGAAGAGCCAGGACGGCGAGGAGATCGAAGGCGTGCTGATCAAGCCCGCCGACTTCGACCCGAAGAAGAAGTACGCGCTGGTCACGATCATCCACGGCGGCCCGACCGGCACCGACCGCCCGATCCTGCTCCAGCCCGACCTGCGCTACTACCCGAGCGACCTGTTCGCGGCGAAGGGCGCCCTCGTGCTGAAGGTCAACTACCGCGGCAGCGCCGGCTACGGCGAGCGCTTCCGCCGCCTGAACGAGAAGAACCTGGGCGTCGGCGACGCCTGGGACGTGCTCTCGGGCATCGACCACCTGGTGCAGCAGGGCTTCGTCGACGAGAACCGGCTCGGCTCGATGGGCTGGAGCCAGGGCGGCTACATCTCGGCGTTCCTGACCACCTCGACCACCCGCTTCAAGGCGATCTCCGTCGGCGCCGGCATCTCGAACTGGGCGACCTACTACTACAACACCGACATCACGCCGTTCACGATCCACTATCTCGGCGACGACCCAGCCGACGATCCCGAGGTGTACCGCAAGACTTCGCCGATGTCGTACGTGAAGGGCGCGAAGACGCCGACCCTGATCCAGCACGGCGAGAACGACCGCCGGGTGCCGATCGCCAACGCCTACGAGCTGCGCCAGGGTCTCGAGGACCGCGGCGTGCCGGTCGCGATGATCGTCTACAAGGGCTTCGGCCACGGCATCACCAAGCCGAAGTCGATGCGCGCCGTGATCCGCCACAACCTGGACTTCTTCGACCACCACCTGTTCGGTGGTGCGGCGCCCGACTTCGCAGCCCCTTCGCTGCCGGAGAAGCCCGAGAAGGCCGAGAAGGCCGAAAAGGCGGCCGAGCCGGCCGCGCGCCCGTAGCGCGGCCCCTATAATCCCGCTCCAAATGCCCGAGAACGCGCGTCCCCAACCGCCGTCGCTGACCCGCTGGCTGGTGCTGCTGTTCGTCAGCCTGGCGATGGCCGGCAACTACTACATCTACGACTCCATCGCGCCGATCGCCGACCTGCTCAGCCAGCAGCTCGGCTACACGGACACCCAGATCGGCTGGCTCAACGCGATCTACAGCGTGGCGGCGATCGGCACCCTGCTGATCGGCGGCATCATCATCGACCGCATCGGCACCAAGGTCGCGAGCGTCGTCTTCGCGGCGCTGTGCCTGCTCGGCGCGCTCATCTGCGTCTCCTCGGGCTCGCTGTGGGTGATGCTGGCCGGCCGCTTCGTGCTGGGGCTGGGCGCCGAGTCGCTGATCGTCGCGGTCACCACCGCGCTCGCCAAGTGGTTCAAGGGCAAGGAGCTGGGCTTCGCCTTCGGGATCAACCTGCTGGTCGCGCGGCTGGCCTCGGTCGCCGCCGACAACTCCCCGACCTGGGCGGGCACGCTCTACACGAACTGGCGCGATCCGCTGTGGCTGGCCGTCGGCGCCGGCGTGATCGGCGTGTTCGGCGCGGTCGTCTACTGGTGGATGGAGCGCAACGCCGAGCGACAGTACGACCTCGGCACCGCCGGCGAGACCGACAAGCTGGTGCTCGGCGACCTGTTCCGCTTCACCCGCTCGTACTGGTACGTCGTCGCGCTGTGCCTCGTCTTCTACTCCGCGGTGCTGCCGTTCCGCACGTTCGCGATCAAGTTCTTCATGGAGGGCCACGGCGCCTCGCGCGAGATGGGCGGCTTCCTCAACAGCCTGCTGCCGCTGTCCGCGATGATCGCGACCCCGCTGTTCGGCCTGCTGGTCGACAAGGTCGCCCGCCGCGCGCTGTTCATGCTGGCCGGCTCGGCGCTGCTGTTCCCCGCCTTCGTGCTGCTGGTGCCGGGCTCCGGCGTCCCGCTCGCGGTGCCGGTGGCGCTGCTCGGCATCGGCTACTCGCTGGTGCCCGCCGTGATGTGGCCCGCGGTCACCTACGTCGTCGACGCCAAGCGGCTGGGCACGGCCTACGCCCTGATGACGCTCGTCCAGCAGATCGGCGTGCTGGGCGTCAACTGGGGCATCGGCTGGGCCAACGACTTCTCGACGGCCAGCGCGACCAACCCCGGCGGCTACGCGCTCGGCATGTGGATCTTCTCGACCCTCGGCTTCCTCGGCGTGCTCTTCGCGTGGCTCCTGCGCCGCGCGGAAACCGGGCCGGACGCCCACGGCCTGGAGACGATCCGGGCCGGCGCGCAGGAGAAATGACGGGCAGAACTCGCGCGTAAGGCGGCGAATCCTTGCGGGGCGGGCCATGGCCCGCTCCGCAGGGCCTGCGTGGCCCGGTCTCTCCCCCGTTCGGCGCTCACCCCATAAATAGTTCATCCCCAGGGATTTCCATCCCGACCCCGAGACCGGGTACCGCCCTGGCTTGGGGTTTGCTTTAATTGCCGGAAGATGAAACTCGATTTCACTTGCGACCTGGCGGCCCTCCCCGAGGGCCGGCCGGCCCGGATCGAGGCGATCGACGCCCGCGACCTCGACCTCGCCCGGCTCGAGGTGATGGGCCTGTGCGCGGGCCGCACCGTCGAGGTCGCAAAAGGCGGCGACCCGATGATCGTGCGCGTGCTCGGCACCCGCATCGGCCTCGCCGCGTCGCTCGCCCGCGCCATCCGCGTGCGGATCGGAGACTGACTCCCTTGGGCCCCCTGTCTTCTTCTTCCTCCCTGCCCACACCGCAGCCGACCGCGACGACCTCGCGCCCGCTGCTCGCGCTGATCGGCAACCCGAATACCGGCAAGACCACGCTGTTCAACCGGCTGACGGGCCTGCGCGCCAAGACCGCGAACTTCCCCGGCACCACGCTCGAGCGCCGGATGGGCAGCCTGATCGCGGGCGGCCGCCGGGTCGACGTGATGGACCTGCCCGGCCTCTACGGACTCAACGCCGGCACGCTCGAGGAGCGGGTCGCGCGCGACGCCCTGCTCGGCGAGCACGGCCACCCGAAACCGACCGCCGCGGTGGTGGTCGTCGACCAGACCCACCTCGCGCGCAACCTGTACCTCGTCGGCCAGGTCCGCGAGCTCGGCGTACCGGTGCTGGTCGCGCTCAACATGAGCGACCTCGCCGGCGCCGAGGGGCTGAAGGTCGACACCGCGACGCTCGAGCGCGAGATCGGCGCACCCGTGGTGGCGATCAGCGCCCGCACCGGCGAGGGCCTGCCCGCGCTGCTGGAGAAGCTCGAGCCGCTGCTCGGCGGCTCGGCCGCGGTCGCGCCGCTGCCCGTCGCGCTGCAGGGCGGCGGCTGCTCCGGCTGCCGCGGCTGCGCCCACAGCGCCGCCCGCTTCGACTGGGCCGAAGACGTCGCCTCCCGCGCTTCCGAAGGGGCGCCACACCTCTCCGCGCAGCGCACGGCCGCGCTCGACCGGGTGCTGACCCACCCGGTCGCCGGCCTCGCCGCCTTCGCGTTCGTGATGGCGGCGCTGTTCGTCACGCTGTTCAGCCTGGCCGAGATCCCGATGGACGCGATCGAGACCGCGGTGGCGGCGCTCGGCGACGCGGTCGCAGCGCGGCTTCCGGCAGGCGACCTGAGCAGCTTCGTGGTCGACGGCGTGATCGGGGGCGTCGGCGGCGTGCTCGTGTTCCTGCCCCAGATCTGCCTGCTGTTCTTCCTGCTCTCGCTGCTCGAGGACAGCGGCTACCTGGCCCGCGCCGCGTTCGTCATGGACCGCCTGATGGGCAAGGTCGGGCTGCCGGGCAAGGCCTTCGTGCCGATGCTCTCGGCCCACGCCTGCGCGATCCCGGCGCTGATGTCGACGCGGGTGATCGAGGACCGCCGCGACCGGCTGGTGACGATCCTGATCCTCCCGCTGCTCACCTGCTCGGCGCGGCTGCCCGTCTACGCGATGATCGCGGCGCTGCTGTTCGCCGGCCAGCCGCTGCTGGGCGGGGTGATGTTCGCCGGCGCCTACTCCCTCGGCATCGTCGCGGCGCTGTGCATGGCGTTCCTGTTCAAGCGCACGCTGCTCAAGGGCGACAGCCAGCCGCTGGTGCTGGAGCTGCCGACCTACAAGATGCCGAGCCTGCGCGACGCGCTGCTCTCCGCCGTCGACCGCGGCGTCGTGTTCCTGGGCAAGGCGGGCAGCGTGATCCTGCTGATCTCGATCGGCATGTGGGCGCTCTCCACCTACCCGAAGCTCTCCGACGCCGAGCTGCTGGCGGCGATGCCGGCGCAGGCCCGCGAGGAGGCGGCCGCCGCGCGCGCGCTGGGCACCGAAGAAGCCGCGGCGCGGGCCGCGGCCCTCGAGGGGCCGACCCGTCTCGAGCACGCCGCCGCCGGCCGCATCGGCAAGGCGATCGAGCCGCTGTTCGCGCCGCTCGGCTTCGACTGGCGGATCGACATCGGCGTGCTCAGCTCGTTCGCCGCGCGCGAGACGCTGGTTTCCACGCTGGCCGTCGTGTTCGCGGTCGGCGAAGACGAGGTCGAGTCGACAGGCCTGCGCGACGCCTTGCGCACGCAGACGCGCCCCGACGGGCGGCCGCTGTTCGACACCGCGACCGCCGCCTCGCTGCTGGTCTTCTTCGCGCTGGCGATGCAGTGCCTGCCGACCCAGGCGGTGACCCGCCGCGAGACCGGCTCGTGGAAGTTCGCCGCGTTCCAGTTCTTCTACATGACGGCGCTCGCCTGGAGCGCCGCCTTCGTGACCTACCAGACGCTCAGCCGACTGCTGGCCTGAGCGCCGCATCCCGAAGATCGCTCCCCGGAGGTCCCATGCCGGAGGTCTGTCCGCCCGACGTGCGCCGCGCGACGGTCTCGTTGTTCGCGGCGCTCGCCTGCTCCTTCCCCGCCACCGCCCAGGAAGCGGCCGGGCTGCGAGACCGGCTCGCGCGGCGCGGCGTGGAGCTCGAGTTCGCGATCCAGGCGGACGCCTCCGCCAACCTCAGCGGCGGCCGGCGGCGGGGCGCGACGCTGCGACGACCGCTGCTGGCCGCGGTCGAGGTCGATGCCGACCGGCTGCTCGGCTGGCGCGGCGGCCGCTTCCGGTTGGCGACCCAGTCGCACGCGGGCGACCACGGCGGAGAGCTGGTCGGCGACGCCCACGGCTTCGACAACGTCGATGCTCCCGCGTTCGACCAGGTCTCCGAGGCCTGGCTCGAGCAGTCGGCCTGGGGCGGCCGGCTGCGCCTCAAGCTCGGCAAGGTCGACGCCAACACCGAGTTCGCCCGGGTGCTGCAGGGCGGCGAGTTCCTCAACTCGGTGGCCGGCTTCAGCCCCACGATCCAGGGCTTCCCCACCTATCCCGACCCGGCGGCGAGCGTGAACCTGCTGGCGCAGCCGGCGCCCTGGCTCCAACTCGGCGCCGCGCTCTACGACGGCGCCACCCAGGCCGGCTGCCACGGCCGCACGGGCAACCGCGGCCTCGGCACGTTCTGGGGCGCGCCCGACGCGCTGTTCACGATCGGCGAAGTCGGCCTCACGCGCACGAGCGGCGGACGCGCGAGCCGGGTGGCGGCGGGCGCCTGGCGCCACAGCGGCGACTTCGCCCGCCACGACGGCGGGCCCGCAGCGGGCACGAGCGGGCACTACGCGGTGCTCGAGCAGCGCCTGTCGCGCGGCGACTTCGACGCGCCCGGGCTCGGCGTGTTCGTCCAGTGGGGCCGTGCCGATCGCGCGCTCGCCACGATCGACCGTCACCTGGCGCTGGGCGTGGCCGCGCGGGCGCCGCTGCCCGGCCGCGCCGACGACAGCGCGGGCCTGCTGTGGAGCCAGCTCCGCTTCGCGGACGGCCGCCGCAGCGAGCACGCGATCGAGGCGTTCTACGGCGCCCGGGTGCGGCCGTGGCTGCACGTCAAGCCCGACGTGCAGTGGGTGGTCGCCCCCGCGGAAGCGTCGGCGGGCCACGCCTTCGTCGCCACGTTGCGCGTGGCGCTCGCGTTCTGACGAGGGCCGGGGTCGCGCCGGACGGCGTGTTCAGCGCGCGGCGAACTCGTCGCGCGGGTAGAGGTCGGTGTTGCGCTCGCCGGCCGCGTCCGCGGGATCCAGCGGCCGCAGCTCGCGCAGCAGGGCGGCGATCTCCTCGGCGCGCTTGAGGCCGAGGTAGTCGATCACCGCGGGCGAGAGCGCGCGCCGTTCCCAGCCCTCGCGATCGAGCGGGATCGGCTGCCGGCTGCCGATCAGCACCTTGCCGTCTTCGGTCGCCAGCACGTGGGGGAAGGCCGCCGCGAACGAGGCGCGGGTGCGCCCCGTGGGTGCCCAGGTCGACATCAGCCCGCCCTCGCGCAGCCGGCTCGCGGCCAGCCGGAAGAACTCGACCGAGTACAGGTTGCCGGCGTAGGGGCTGCTCGGCGGCAGCGCGTCCATCTCGATCACGTCGAAGTCGGCACCCGCGCGCAGCAGCGCGTTGCGGCCGTCGGCGATGCGGTGCTCGAAGCGCGGGTCGGCGAGGAACGCGGCCAGCCGGTCGACCTGCGGGTCGCGGGCCGACAGCCGCTGCAGCAGCCCGAGTTGCGGCGCGCAGATCTCGTAGACGACGATCCGCTCGGTGCGGCGCCGGCAGCCGGCCGCCCACGCCGTGTCGCCCGAGCCGAGCCCGATGATCGCGGCCTGCTGCGGGAACGGGTGGACGATCGCGGGCAGCGCGCCGAGCGCCGTGTGGATGCCGCCGAACGGCAGCACGCTGTGCGAGCGGCCGTTGACCCAGACCCGGTGGCGGCCCGGCTCCGGCGAGATCGCGACCACGCCCGAGGCGTCTTCGGCGATCAGCGCGCCCGGCTGCGCCATGCCGTGCATGCGCAGCCACAGCGCCTCGTTGCCGGGGGCGAGCGCGAGCAGCGCGGCGAGCGACGCCGCCGCGACGGCGAAGCGCGCTCGCAGCGGCGGGAAGAGGGCGAAGCCGAGCAGGGCGAGCGCCGCGCCGCAACCCAGCAGGACGCGCAGGCTGCCGGAGGTGCCGAGCCCGCCGAGCCCGGCGAGGCCGACCAGCAGGCTGCCCGCGACGCAGCCGAGGATGTTGCCCGCCTGCAGGATGCCGACCTTGCGGCCGCTCTGACGCACGTCGTCCTGCACGGCCCGCTGCAGTACGGTGAAGGCGGCGCCCATCATCAGCGTCGGCGGCCCGAACAGCGTCACCGGCAGCAGCAGGTACAGCTTCAGCACCGGCTCCCAGCGCCAGGCGCCGCCCAGGTTGTAGCTGTCGCGCCCGCCCCAGAGGTCGAAGAACCACTGGAAGAACGGCGTGTCGGGCGGGAGGTGGACCAGCGCCAGCGCGGCCAGGCCTGCGTAGGCCAGGAGGCCGCACTGCAGCGCGAGGAAGGCCGCCAGCGGCCGCCGCAGCCGGCGCGCGACCGGCAGCGCTGCCAGCGTCCCGAGGCCGAGGCCGGTCAGGTAGACGCAGAGCACGGTGCCGAACGTGAACGCGGTCGACTTGACGCCGACGTCGATCAGCCGGAACCACAGGATCTCGAGCGACAGCGCGCAGAAGCCGGAGGTCGCGTAGAGCGCGAACCACAGCGCGAACGGCTGGCGCGCCTCGCTCGACGGCGTGGCCGCCTGCGCGTCGGCCGTCTCCAGCGGGCGCTGCTCGTCGGCAGCCGCGGAGCCCGAGTCCCGAATCGCCAGCAGCGCCAGCAGCAGCGCCCCGAGCCCCACCGAGACGTTGACCGCGGCTGCCACGTCGAGCGCCGTGCGCATGCCGAGGTGGCGCACCAGCAGCCACGGCGTCACCGCCGCGCCGAAGGCCGCGCCCAGGGCGTTGATCCCGTAGAGGAAGCCGACGACGCGCTCGGCGCCGCGCACCTCGCGGACCAGGGCCCGCACCAGCAGCGGCAGCGTCATCCCCATCAGCAGCGTCGGCGGCAGCAGCGAGGCGAGGTGGACGAGCCCGGCGCGCCAGGCGGGCTCGTAGAGCCAGGCGGCGCGCGGCCCGATCCAGTCGTAGTAGATCGCGGCGCTCGACGCCCCGAAGGCGCCGATCGCCAGCTCGGCGCCGGCGAAGCCGAAGAGCGCCCCGCGGGCGCCGAAGCGCGCGCTCAGCACGCCGCCGAAGTGGGCGCCGAAGCCGAGCCCGAGCAGGAACGCGGCCACGATCATCGCGATCGAGTAGATGCCGACCCCGCTCTGCAGGGCGAGCAGCCGTTGCCACACCACCTGGTACACGAGTGCCGTCGCCCCGCTCAGGAAGAAGAGCAGGCCGGCGGCGGCGAGCACGCCGCGCGGCAGCGGCGGCGCAGGGGGAGCGGACGGGTCGTTCAAAACCCGTGGAGTCTACCCGCTTCGCGTTCGCGGCCCCGCGGGGCGAAGATGGGCGCGCATGGCGGAACCCGAGCTGCGCCCGGCCACGCCCGCCGACGCGGCCGCGATCGTGGCGATCACCCGCGAGCTGATCGCGGACGGCGGCGTCTACCCGCACACCGCGGAGATGACCGACGACGAGCTGGTCGGGTACTGGTTCGCGCCGAAGGGGCAGCTCGTCGTCGCCCTGCTGGACGGCCGGATCGCGGGCGTCTACCTGATGAAGCCGCAGTGGATGGGCCGCGGCTCGCACGTCGCGACGGCGTCCTACGCGGTCGCGAGCGCGGCCCGCGGCCACGGGGTCGGCGAGGCGCTGGGCCGCCACTCGATCTCCGAGGCGCGCCGGCTCGGCTATCGCGCCATGCAGTTCAACCTCGTCGTCGAGACCAACACCGCCGCGGTGAAGCTGTGGCAGAAGCTCGGCTTCCGCATCCTGGCCACCCTGCCCGGCGTGTTCCGCCACGACGTCCACGGCCACGTGGGCGCCCACGTCATGTTCCTGGAGCTCTGAGAGATGGCCCCGCTCGCCGCCGAAGACGTCGTCCACCACGGCCACGGCATCCACGCGATCGACACCGGCTTCATCCGGCCCCGCTTCGACGCCAGCCACCTGATCGTCGAGGGCGGCCGCGCCGCGTTCGTCGACGTCGGCACCAACCACTCGATCCCGCGCCTGCTCGAGGCGCTGGAGGGCCTGGGGGTGGCACGTGACGCTGTCGACCACGTGATCCTGACCCACGTCCACCTCGATCACGCCGGCGGCGCGGGACTGCTGATGCAGTCGCTGCCGCAGGCGAAGCTGGTCGTGCACCCGCGCGGCGCGCGCCACATGATCGACCCCTCGAAGCTGATCGCCGGCGCGACGGCGGTCTACGGCGAGGAGGAGATGCAGCGCAGCTACGGCACGCTGGTGCCGGTGCCGGCGGAGCGCGTGATCGAGGCGCCGGACGAGTTCGGGCTGTCGCTGGGCGGGCGCTCGCTGCGCTTCCTGGACACGCCCGGTCACGCCCGCCACCACTTCTGCGTGTGGGACGAGGCCTCGCGCTCTTTCTTCACCGGCGACACCTTCGGCCTCGCGTACCCCGAGCTGGCCGGTGCGAAGGGCCCGTTCCTGATCCCGACCACGACGCCGGTGCAGTTCGAACCCGAGGCGCTGCACGCCTCGATCGACCGGCTGATGGCGTTCCGACCCGAGGCGATGTTCCTCACCCACTACTCGCGGGTGACCGGCCTCGAGCCGCTGGCGGGGTCGCTGCACGAGCAGATCGACGCCCAGGTCGCGCTCGGCCGCGGCGCGGCGGCGCGCGCCGATCGCGGGGCATACCTGCGCGCGGCCATCGCCGACCAGTTCCGCGCCCGCGCGGCGGACCTGGAGTGCCCGCTGGGCGGCGCCGCGTTCGACGCCCTGCTGGCGCTCGACGTCGAGCTCAACGCCCAGGGCCTCGAGGTCTGGCTCGACAAGCAGGCGTGATAGTCGGCCGCTATGGTGTACCGTGGCGCCGGACTATT
The DNA here is from genome assembly GCA_025994075.1 of Vicinamibacteria bacterium. GTDB lineage: Bacteria > Acidobacteriota > Vicinamibacteria > Fen-336 > Fen-336 > WYBL01. The sequence goes on along the minus strand of JAMQGV010000044.1, from coordinate 80,217 downwards.
GGACGCTGCGGGGCGCCCCTCCTATGGTGCCGCCATCGCAAGGCGCGAGCGGTTCGCGACGAGGTGCAGGAGTGACGGTGAGGAGTCGGGAGACGGCGGCGCTGGCGGCCGCCGGTGTGGCGTTCTTCGCGAGCGGCGTCGCGGCTCTGGTGTACCAGGTCACGTGGCAGCGGATCCTCGCGCTGCACACCGGCATCGGCATCTACTCGATCGCCGTGATCGTGGCCAGCTTCATGCTCGGGCTCGGGCTCGGCAGCCACGCGGGCGGCGCCCTGAGCCTGCGCCTCGGCCGGCGCGGCGCGCTGGCCGCGTTCGCCCTGGTCGAGGTCGGGATCGCGACCTGGGGCGCGCTGAGCTGCACGCTCTACTACGACTGGCTGTACGGAGCCGCGATCGAGTGGTACACGCCGCTGTGGCGCGCCGCGCTGCTCCACCTCGCGAGCCTGGCCCCGCCCACCCTGCTGATGGGGATGTCGCTGCCGCTGCTGGTCCGCGGCATGGTGCTCGACGCCGAGACGGCGAGCCGCCGGATCGGGCTGCTCTACGCGGTCAACGTGCTGGGCGCTGCGACCGGCGCGGCGCTGACCCCGTGGGTGCTGCTGCGCTTCCTGGGCTTCGAGGGCGCGACCCTGGTCGCCGCCGCCGCCAACGGACTGGCCGCGCTCACCGTGCCGGTGCTGATCCGGCTGGCGGCGCCGCGGTCGCAGGCGCCGGCCGCCGCCACCGTTACCACGCCGGTCGTCGCGGCGGCGGGACCGGCCGGGGCTCCCTTCCGGCTGTGGCTCGCGCTGTACGCCGCCTCGGGAGGCTGCGCGCTGTCGCTGGAGATCGTCTGGTTCCGGCTGATGGACGTGGCGGTGCGCTCGACCCCGTTCACCTTCGGCAGCCTGCTCTGCTTCTACCTGCTCGGCTGCGGCCTCGGCACCCTGGCCGGCTCGGCGGTGGTCGCCCGCGTGCGCCGGCCGCTGCGCGCGTTCCTGCTCGCGCAGTGCCTGCTGCTGCTCTACTCCGGGGCCGTCGTGGTCGCCGCCTCGCTGGCTCCGGACGGCGCGCCGGGCCTGCGCTGGCTGACCGATTACTGGGCCGGGCCGACCGCCTTCGGCCTCGGCGCCGCGTTCGACTGGGACACCTTCTTCCGGCTCTACGTCGCGTTGCCCGCGGTGCTGTTCGGTCCGCCCACGCTGCTGATGGGCTTCTCGTTCCCGGTGCTGCAGCGCGCGGTGCAGGACGACCCGGCGACCAGCGGCCGCAAGGTCGGGATGCTGCAGGCGGCGAACATCCTGGGCTGCACGCTGGGCTCGCTGCTCGTCGGCCTCGTGCTGTTCGACGCCTTCGGGTCTTCGGGCACGCTGCGGCTGCTGGTGGGCGCGGGCCTCGCTTTCGCCGCCGTGGGAGTGGCGACCAGCGGCTGGCGCTCGCCGTTCCCTGCGCTCGCCGCGGCGCTGCTGGCGACGGCCTGGGCGCTGCCGGGCCAGGACGCCCTGTGGCAGCGCCTGCACGGTCGCGGCGCCGCCAGCCTCGTCGACGAAGACGCCACCGGCGTCGCCGCCCTCGTGCCCGAGGGCCCCGAGCGCTGGGGCGTCGTGGTCAGCGGCCGCCGCCACAGCTGGATCCCGTTCGGCGGCATCCACACCCGCCTCGGCGCGCTGCCCGCGCTGGTGCATCCCGCGCCGCGCGAGGTGGCGATCATCGGCCTCGGGTCCGGCGACACCGCGTGGGCGTCGGGCCTGCGCCGCGAGACCGAGCGGGTGGACGTGTTCGAGATCTCCGGGCCGCAGCCGCGGCTGCTCGAGCGGCTGGCCGGGGTGACGGCGCACCAGCCCCAGTTCGAGCCGCTGCGCGCCCTGCTCGCCGATCCGCGGATCCGGGTGCGGGTGGCGGACGGCCGCAACGCGCTGCTGACCGGGGAGCGCCGCTACGACGTGATCCAGGCCGACGCGCTGACGCCCGACATGGCGTTCAGCGGCAACCTGTACTCGCGCGAGTTCTTCGAGCTGGTCCGCAGCCGGCTGAAGCCCGGCGGCATGATGTGCACCTGGCTGCCGACGTTGCGCGTGTACCGCACGTTCCGCTCGGTGTTCCCCCACGTCGTGCGGATCGACGGCCTGGGAGCGGTCGTCGGCAGCGACCAGCCGATCCCGCTCGACCACGAGGCCTGGATCGCGCGGGCGCGCACCGACGAGGTCCGCGCCTACCTGGGGCCCGCGCTGGCCGAGAGCCTCGTGCCCTTCCTCTCCAAGGCCAGCGCGCCCGTGAAGCCGCCCGCGCGCGAGCACGCGCTCAACGAGGACCTGTTCCCGCGCGACGAGTTCGCCACGCCCTGAGGCCGCCGCGGGCATCGGCCCGCGCGCCTCACGGCTGCGGGACGACGTCGATTTCGAGGCTGGCCAGGGCCCAGGCCCTGCGACCGCGGTAGACGACCCGCACGGCGTCGGCTTCGGCGGGGACGATCAGCAGCACCTGCGACGCCGCGCGATCGTGCGCCTGTTGCACGGGATGAGGGCGGGCCTCGACGTGGGGCGCCCGTTCCCACCCGTGGCGCGGATGCCGGAGCAGGAGCTCGACGCCCTCGCGACGCCCTCGCCCGCGGGGTCCCAGGCCCAGAACCACGCGAGCCACCCGCTGCAGCCCCGGAAGCGCGACCTCGACGAAGCGTGGCCGCTCGGCGGCCGGGATGCGGACGCGCGACGTCTCGTCCGCATCGACCAGCGGGGCGAGATCGAGGCCGGGCTCCGAGCTGCGAAGCGAGGTCGCCTGGGCCGCCAGTCTCGTGTAGCGCGGACGCAGCGACTCCGGTGCCGCGGCGACGACGAGCCGGAGCCCGTTGGCCGGCCCCAGCGGTGCGGCGACGTGGAGGTGCTGGAACCCCTCGATCACCCGCGGGTCGCCTCCCTGGTCCCAGGCCACGGCATCGACCGCGCGCGCCAGCGTCCGGTCGAGCTCGATCGAGCCCGTGGGGCGCACCAGTTCGTGGCGGCCCGGGTCGAGCCCGAGCGGCACGTTGGAGAGGACCGCCGCCCCCTGCGGGAGGTGGGCCGCCACCCAGTCCGCCGCCCGGTCCCACGTGCTCGGCCGCGCGACGTCGTGGACGTAGTCGGCGGCGACGGCCAGCGGCGGCAGCGCGCCGAGGAGGGCCAGCGCCGGCGCCAGCCGGGGCAGGCGCGGCGCCAGCGCCGCGTAGCCGAGGCCGGCCACGACCGCCAGGCCGCCCATCGCGGGCACCAGGTGGCGCAGGAAGCGGGTGTCGGCCGTCGACATCACGCCGAGCGTCACGACGGCCTGGGCCAGCACCGCCAGCACCAGCGGGTCGCGGCGGCGCTGCCAGGCGCCGAAGGCCACCAGCCCGGCGCCGATCGGGCCCAGGGAGCGGCCGAGGTGGCCGAGGTAGTACAGGAGCGACGACGCGGGCGTCTCGTCGCCCTGGTAGTGGTGAACCACCTGGTCGCGCGCGCCGGCGACGAACTCGAACGCGTGGATCACGGCGTAGGGGCTCAGCACCACGAACGCGACGCCCGCCGCGAGCGCCGCGACGGCGATGCCCCGCGCGCGCGGGCCTTTCCGCAGGCCGCGGACCACCAGGTAGGCGGGTCCCAGGAACACCGCGCTGAACTTGAGGGCGAACGCCGCGCCGAGCCAGGCGCCGGCCCGGGCGTCGTCGCGCAGGCGGTCGCCGATCCGGCACATCGAGAGCAGCGCCAGCAGCCCCAGCACCTGCAGCGGCACGTCGGGCCGCAGCATGTGGGCGGTGTGCACGTCCGCGGGCGACACGGCGAGCAGCAGCGCCGCGACGAGGCCCGCGCCGTCGCCGCCGAGCCGGCGGCCCAGCCGCCAGGCGAGGAACACCGCGAGCACGCCGCAGGCCGCGATCAACGCGCGCGCGGCCAGGAACGCGCCGGCGCCGAACGGCGGCGGATCGGCCAGCGCCAGCACGGGCGCCAGCAGGTAGAACATCAGCCCCGGGTACTGGTAGAAGCGGTGGTCCAGGTCGCGGTGGACGAGCATCTGCTCGACGGCGTCCACGAACAGCCGCTCGTCCTCGTGCGGCTCGTGGCGCAGGCCCCAGCCGAGCCCCGTGAAGCGCAGGCCGGTGGCCAGCAGCAGCACGAGCGCCAGCAGGACGTGGGACCGGAGCCGGGGCGTGGGCTGCCGGCTGCCGGTGGACTCGAGGTTCAGGAGCGCACCCCTCCAGGTTCGTGGCGTGCGGGCCGAGGCCGCGGCCCGCACGCACGCGCGCGGATTATGGGTGGAGCGACCCCGAAGTGGCTATCGGCTGCCGGTCGAGGCGACCTTCAGGCGGGCCCGGCGGTTGCGCGACCAGCAGTCTTCGCTCGACTCGCCACACACCGGCTGTTCCTTGCCGTACGAGGTCGCGCGCAGGCGGCCGGCTTCGACGCCGAGGGCGACCAGGGCGTCGAGCACGGCCCGCGACCGGCGCTCGCCGAGGGCGAGGTTGTAGTCCACGGTGCCGCGCTCGTCGCAGTGCCCTTCGACCACGACTTCGAGGAAGTCGAAGCGGCGCAACTGCTCGGCGTTGTGGACGAGGGTCTCCCTCTGGTCGGCCCGGATCTCGGCCCGGTCGTAGTCGAAGCGCAGCTCGCGCAGCAGTCCCAGCGCGTCCACCTGCTCCGGCGACAGCGCGCGCAGCCGCTCGTATTCGTCGGGTTCGGGAGCGGGCGGCTCGGGAGCCGGAGGCGGGGCTGGCGGCGGGCTCTCGGGGGTGGCCGGCGGGGGCGGAGGGGGCACGGGCCGGCTGCAACCGGCGCTGAACAGGATCGCGACGAGCACGACACACAGTCCCTTCATGGGTTCCTCCGGTGCCCCGCCGGGCGCCGATTACTCCGAGGCCTCGGGCTTCGCGGCCGCGACAGAGACCACGACGCAGGTCTCCCCGGACGTGCCTTCGCGGCATCCGACGACGACCGCCTCGCCCGCCTTCAGCTCGCCGAGCGCCTTCAGCGCGTCTTCGCCCTCGACGACGAGGCTCCACTCGGTGGCGGCGTCGCCTTCGCCGGCCTTGAGCTTCAGCGTCTTCGCTTCGGCGTCCGCAGCAACGACGTCGCCGCGCACCTCCGCGACGGCCGCAGGCTCCGCAGCCGCAGGCGCCTCCGCCGGGTCCTGGGCGTTGAGGGACAGGGCGCCCGCGAGCAGCAGGCCGCACCCCAGGATTCGCGTCTTCATCGGCAGTACCTCCAGTTCCAGATGCGTCGTGGCGTGTGGACCGTCGCCGGCGTCGGCTCTCCGCGCGGACGGCGACGGAAGGGCCGAAGCGGTCGCCGGCCCACGCGGAGGAGGATGCGGGGACCGGGCCCGAACTGGCCACCTATCTTGTGGATGCCCGAGCGGCTGCCCGAACGGTCAGTGCGCTGGATCTTTGCGAGGCCGGGGGCTCCGCCTGACGCTCCGCAACCGATAATTCCCAAGGCGGGCATCGGCATGGAGGGTGAAGGCCTTGCAACGGGAAGGCGATCGCGGGCCGCGGGCGGCGAGCGGGCTGCCCGACCGCATCCCCGTGCTCGACTCGCGCGAGGCGCGGATCCGGGCGCTCGCCGTGGTGCTGCCGGTGTTCCTGCTCATCGCCGCGGTCGACCGCAGCCTGGAGGAGCAGCTCTCCCTCGGCTTCCTGTACCTGTTCCCGATCCTGGTGCTGGCGCTGTTCGCGAGTCGGGCCTGGCTCGTGTTCGCGGCGATCGCCTGCAGCGTGCTGCGCGAGGCGTTCAGCGTGGCACCCTGGGCCGACGACGTGCTGCCGCGGATGGCGATGGGCGCGCTCGCCTTCCTCGGCACCGCGCTGTTCGTCTCGGAGCTCGCCCGCAACCGGCGGCGCGCGATGGAGCACGCGACCGAGCTGCAGCAGCAGGTGGCGCTGCGCGAGACGGCACAAGGCGACCTCCAGGCCCTCGTCGACAGCAGCCCCGCCGCCATCTTCACCCTCGACGGCAGCGGGCGCGTGCTGCTCGCCAACAGCGCGGCCCACGATCTCCTGGGGTTCCCGACCGGCACCCTCAGCGGCGCCGGGATCGCGGAGCACCTGCCCGCCCTGGCCTCGGCGCTCGAGCATCCCGGCAGCCCGCTGCGGACCAGCATGGAGTGCATCGGGCGCCGCCGCGGCGGCGACGTGTTCTTCGCCCACGTGTGGTTCTCGACCTACGGCACGCCGGCCGGCCTGCGCCTGGCCGCGATCGCGCTCGACGCTTCCGAGCAGTTGCGCGACCGCGAGGAACTCGGCCTCGGCACGGTCGCCGCCGCCTCGCGCGTGCTCTTCGCCGCCGTCTCCCACGAGGTGCGCAACCTGGCCGCCTCGGCGGCGGTGGCCCACGCCAACCTGGCACGCACCGCCGGCCTGCGGGAGAACGCGGACTTCGTGGCCCTCGGCTCGCTGGTCGAAGGGCTGCGCCAGCTCGCCGCCGCGGAGCTGCGCCTCGGCGCCAGCCCTCCGGTCGACGCGATCGAGCTGGGCCAGGTGCTCGACGAGCTCCGCATCGTGCTGGCGCCGGCCCTGCGCGAGCACGGGATCGAGCTGGACTGGCGGGTGGAACGCGAGTTGCCGGCCGTGCTGGCCGATCGGCAGGGCCTGCTCCAGATCTTCCTCAACCTCGGCCAGAACGCGCAGCGGGAACTGGCGGCCCGGCCGATCCGGCGGCTGGCCGTCGACGCGGAGGTCGAGCCGGATCACGTGCGGCTGCGCTTCGAGGACACCGGCCCCGGCGTCGCCCACCCGGAGAGCCTGTTCCGGCCGTTCTTCAGCGGCGGCCCCCGGACGGGCCTCGGCCTCTTCATCTCGCGGACGCTGGCCCGCTCCTTCGCCGGCGACCTTCTCTACGAGCCCGTGCCCGGCGGCAGCCGCTTCGTGGTCCGGCTCGCGCGCTCCGGCTCGACGGCGGAGGATCCATGAGCGGCTCGGCGACGCGGGTCCGGTTGCTGATCGTCGACGACCACATCCTCTTCCGCGAGGGGCTCGAGAGGCTGCTGGCCGCCGAGCCCGACCTGGAGGTCGTGGGCAACTGCGGCACGGTCGACGACGCCCTGGCCGCGCTGGCGACCCGGAGACCGGACCTGGTGCTGCTCGACGCGGACCTCGGCAGCGGTCGCGGGGTCGACTTCCTGTCCCGGGCCCGGCAGCAGGGCTTCTCCGGACCCGTCCTGGTGGTGACGGCCGGGGTCAGCGAAGCCGAGGCGGTGCGGCTCCTGGCCCGCGGAGCTGCCGGCATCTTCCGCAAGGACGACTCGGCGCAGTCGCTGGCTCGCGGCATCCGCGCGGTGAACGAAGGCAAGGCCTGGATCGACCAGCGCCAGTTGCAGGCGCTGATGGCCTCGGAAGCCGCGCCGCGGGCGCCGGCCGGACGTTTCAGCGACCGCGAGCGGGCCGTCATGCGCGGCGTGCTGGACGGCCTCGCCAACAAGGAGATCGCCGTCCGCCTGGGCCTCTCCGAGAGCTCGGTGAAGGCCGTGCTCCAGCAGATCTTCGAGCGCGTCGGCGTGCGCACCCGCAGCCAGCTGGTGCGGATCGCGCTGGAACGCTTCCCCGATCTGCTGTGACACGGGCGGGCGTGGCGCCCCTGCCAGCCGCGTCCCGGCCTCAGCCGCGCTTGTGCTCCAGTTCGGCCCAGCGGGCGTAGAGGGCGTCGACCTGCGCCTGCGCCGCGGCCAGGGCTTCGTGGGCGCGGGTCAGGGCCGCCGGATCGGTCGCGATCGCCGGGTCGTCGGCCGCCGACTTCGCCGCCTCGAGTTCCAGCTCGGCGTCGAGGATGCGGGCCTCCATCCCCTCCATCTCGCGCTGCTCGAGGTAGCCGAGCTTCTTCGGCTTCTCGGCCGCGGGCGCCGCAGCGGTGACGGTCGCCGCGGCCGTGCCGGTCGCACGCGGGGCGGGCCGCTCGCGCAGGCGCTCCGCCTGCCGCAGTGCCTCCTGCCCCGCCTCCCACTGCGCGTAGTCGGCGTAGTAGAGGGCGCCGCCGCGGCCGTCGAGGGCCAGCAGCCGGTTCGACACGCGGTCGAGCAGGTAGCGGTCGTGGGTGACGAGCACCAGCGCGCCGGGGAACTCGAGCAGCGATTCCTCGAGCACCTCGAGGGTCGGGATGTCGAGGTCGTTGGTCGGCTCGTCGAGCATCAGCACGTCGGCCGGCTCCAGCATCAGCCGCGCGATCAGCACCCGCGCCTGCTCGCCGCCGGACAGCCGGCCCACGGGCTGCACGAGCTGCTCCGAGCGGAACAGGAAGCGCTTCGCCCAACCCGCGACGTGGATGGCGCGGCCCTGGAAGATCACCGAGTCGCCCGCGGGCGCCAGCGTGCGCTCGAGCGTGACTTCGGGGTCGAGCCGCGAGCGGTGCTGGTCGAAGACGACGACGCGCAGGTTCGGCGCGCGCTCGACCGTGCCCGCGTCCGGCGCCTCCTGGCCCGCGAGCAGCCGCAGCAGCGTGCTCTTGCCGCTGCCGTTGGCGCCGAGCAGGCCGAGCCGGGCGCCGGGCCCGAGCGTCAGGTCGAGGCCGTCGATCAGCGTGCGCCCGCCGTAGCCCTTGCGCAGGCCCTCCGCCCACAGCAGGCGCTTCGTGCGCCGCTCGGTCGCCGAGAAATCGATCGCCACGCCGCCGCCCGCGCCTTTCGAGCGGTCGTCGAGGTCGCGCAGCTCGTCCTGCAGGCGGCCCGCCTCGTCGATTCGCGCCTGCGCCTTGCGGGTGCGCGCCTTCGCCTTGCGCGAGAGCCAGTCGAGCTCGCCGCGCACGCGGTTGCGCAGCGACTCCTGGTACGCGGCCTGGCCCGAGAGCGCCTCGTCCTTCTTCTCGAGGAAGCGCGAGTAGCGGCCCTTGACGTCGAACAGCCCCGCGGCGAAAGCGCGGTTCAGCTCGATCACGCGGCCGGCGACCGCTTCCAGGAAGTAGCGGTCGTGGCTGACGGCGACGAACGCCTCGGGCTCGCGCGGCAGCAGCTCCTCGAGCCACAGGATGCCGTCGAGGTCGAGGTGGTTGGTCGGCTCGTCGAGCAGCAGCAGCTCCGGGCCCTTGACCAGCTCGCGCGCGATCGCCAGCCGCTTGCGCCAGCCGCCGGAGAGCGACGCCGTCTCCGCGGCCGCGTCGGCGAAGCCGGCCTGGCCCATCACCAGCGCGACCCGCGCGTCCTTCTCGTGGGGGTCGAGGCCCGGCTGGTCGTCGAGCGCCGCGCGCAAGACCGTGCTCACCCGCGAGCCCGGCGCGAAGCTCGGATCCTGCTCGACGTAGCCGATCCGCAGCCGCTTGCGCGCGGCGCGGGTGCCCTTCTGCGGCTCCTCGAGACCCGCCAGGATCCGCAGCAGCGTCGACTTGCCCGAGCCGTTGGGGCCGACCAGGCCGACGTGGTCGCCTTCGAACAGGCCGAGCGCCAGCCCCTCGAACAGCGGGGCGGCGCCGTGGGCGTGGCCCAGGTCCTGGCAGGAGAGCAGCAGTTCCGGCATCGCGGGGCGGGGATCATAACGACGCCCGCGCGTCGATGCGAGAATCGCCTCCCGATGCCCGCAGCGCCCGTCCTCTCCGCGCGCCCCGACGGGGACGCCGTCCGCCCGGGCGGGCGCCGCCTGGGCATCATCGGCGGCGGGCAGCTCGCGCGGATGACCGCGCTCGCCGCGTACCCGCTCGGCATCGACGTCGTGGTGCTGGAGCGCGCCGAGGACTGCCCCGCGGGAGCGCTCGCGGCCGACACCGTGGTCGGCGACTACGGCGACGTCGAAGCCCTGGCGCGACTGGCGGCCGGCGTCGACGTCGTCACGGTCGAGAACGAGTTCATCGACGCGGCGCTGCTCGCGGAGCTCGAGCGGCGCGGCGCGCGGCTGCTGCCGACGGCCGAGTCGATGCGCCTCGTGCAGGACAAGCTGCTGCAGAAACAGGCCCTCGCCGCAGCGGGGCTGGCCGTGCCGCGGTTCCGGGCGGTCGAGGCGCGCGCCGACGTGATCGCGGCGGCAGCCGACTTCGGCTGGCCGCTGCTGCTCAAGGTGCGCCGCAACGGCTACGACGGCAAGGGCAACGCGACCGTCGCCGGCCCCGCCGAGGTCGAGGCCGCGTGGCAGGCCCTCGGCGGCCGCGGGCTGTACGTCGAGGAGCACTGCCCGTTCGAGAAGGAACTGGCGGTGATCGTCACCCGCTCCCGCACCGGCGACACCGCGGCCTACCCCGTCGTCGAGACCGTGCAGCGCGACCACGTGTGCCACGAGGTGACCGTGCCGGCGGCCGTCGCGCCCGCGGCGCGCGACGCCGCGGCCGGCGTCGCGCTGCGCGCGATCGAGGCCGTCGGCGGCACCGGCACCTTCGGCGTCGAGCTCTTCCTGCTGCCGGGAGACCGCGTGGTCGTCAACGAGCTGGCGCCGCGGGTGCACAACTCGGGGCACTACACGATCGAAGCCGCGCTGTGCTCGCAGTTCGAGAACCACGTGCGCGCGGTGTTCGGCCTGCCGCTCGGTTCCACGTCGCTGGTCGCGCCGGCCGCCGCGATGGTCAACCTGCTCGGCACCGGGCCCGGCTCCGGCGCGGCGCGGGGGCTGGAAGCCGCCCTGGCCGTGCCCGGCGCCCACCTCCACCTCTACGGCAAGCGCGCGAGCGGGCGCGGGCGCAAGATGGGTCACGTCACCGCGCTGGGCGACACGGTCGAAGACGCGCTCGCGCGCGCCCGCGAGGCCGCCCGGGCGATCGGGTTCGGAGATCCGCGATGAAGCACGAGAGGCCGCGCGTCGGCATCATCATGGGCAGCGACTCGGACTGGCCGACGATGCAGGCCGCCGCCGAGGCCTGCGCCGAGTTCGGGATCGCCTGCGAGACGCGGGTCGTGTCCGCCCACCGCACGCCGCTCGACATGGTCGAGTACGCGCGCACGGCGCACCGCCGCGGCCTCGAGGTGATCGTCGCCGGCGCCGGTGGCGCCGCCCACCTGCCCGGCATGGTCGCGAGCCTCACGCCGCTGCCGGTGATCGGCGTGCCGGTGCAGAGCAGGGCGCTGTCCGGCCTCGACTCGCTGCTCTCGATCGTGCAGATGCCCTCGGGCGTCCCGGTCGCGACGGTCGCCATCGGCAACGGCCGCAACGCGGGCCTGCTCGCCGTGAAGATCCTGGCCGTGGGCGACCGCGCCCTGACCCGGAAGCTGCTGTCCTTCTCCGAGCGCCAGGCCCGCGCCTCGCGCCGCAAGACGCTGCCGCCGAGATCCTGAACGCCGGATCTGGGAACGGCGCCACAGAGGCACAGAGACACAGAGGTTCACAGAGGGCGTCCAAGGCCTGCACCTCTGTCCGCCCTCTGTGCGTCTCGGTGGCCTCGGTGACTCTGTGGCGTCGTTGCCGTCCCGTGGAACGGCGCCACAGAGACACAGAGGCACAGAGGTTCACAGAGGGCGTTCAAGGCCTGCACCTCTGTCCGTCCTCTGTCCGTCCTCTGTGCGTCTCGGTGGCCTCGGTGACTCTGTGGCGTCGTTGCCGTCCCGTGGAACGGCGCCACCGAGGCACAGAGGCTGGCGTGGTCGCCGGGACTGGCACCGGGCTTGCTCTAGTTCCGTGCGGAAGCCGGGGCCGATCCGGCACGAACCCCGCAAGTCGTTGAAACAGCAACGACTGGCCGTCAGGCGGGGGGCGTGGTCGGGGGCACACGGAGCGTGGCTCCGGCGCCACGGATAAGCGGAGGCAAGCAGACACATGGGCGTTCGCATTCGACCGGCGTCGTTGCAGGACGGCATCGCCGTGCTCTCGCTGCTCGAGGGCGTCGGCTACTACCCGGAGCCGATCGGCTTCGCGGAGACCTATCGCCGCACGCTCCACGATCCCAACTTCCTCGTCCGCATCGCGGAGTCGGACGACGGGCGGATCGTCGGCATGGCGTCGCTGGCGATGCGCTACCAGCTCGGCGTCGGCGGCATCGTGGCCAGCCTGGACGAGCTGGCGATCCTGCCGGGCCCGCACGCCAAGAGCGCCGATCGAAAGCTGCGCCGCGAGACGGTGGGCCAGGCCCGCAAGCGGGGCGCCCGCCGCATCGTCCAGCACGCCAACGAGGGCACGCCGTCGCCGCGCCCGGCCGCCGCGCGGCCGATGCCGGCGACCGCGGCGGCCTGAGCGGCGTCAAAAGGAAGGAACGGAACCGGACCCCGTGACGTAAGGGTCTTCACGGGCGTTCAGGAAAGGGTCGTTCGGGAAGTCGGGAAGTCCACTCGGAAGTCGTCCGGAACGTCGTACGGAAAAGGGATCTCCTCCCCCACTGGGTCAGGGGTCCTCGGCAGGCGCGTCGAGGGTCGCGCCGGCCGGGGGCCCCTCGTTTTTTCTCCGCTAGGATGGCCTGCCCTCCATGCCGCAGACCGAGAACTTCGACCTCGCCGGGCCTGCGGGCCGCCTCGAGGCCGTGCTGATGACGCCGCACGAGCCGCCCGTGGCCGCCGCCGTGTTCTGCCACGCCCACCCGCTGTTCGGCGGCGTGATGCACTTCAAGCCGGTGTTCCGGGCCGCGAAGGCGCTGCAGGAGCACGGGATCGCCGCGCTGCGCTTCAATTTCCGCGGCGTCGGCCGCAGCGAGGGCGTGCACGACCACGGCGTCGGCGAGCAGGACGACGCTCGCGCCGCGCTCGACGAGCTCGAGCGCCGCCACCCGGGGCTGCCGCTGCTGCTGGGCGGCTTCTCGTTCGGCTCGATCGTGGCCCTGCGCGTCGCGTCGCGCGAACAGCGGGTGCGAGGGGTGATCGCCTGCGCGGTGCCGCTGCGCCGCGAGTACGTCGGCGAGCGCTTCCCGCAGGCGGTCCAGCCGCGGCTGTTCGTGCAGGGCGGCGCCGACGAGTTCGGCGACGGCGCGGAGATCCGCGCCCAGGTGGCGCAGCTCCCGCCGCCGCACGAGCTGGTCGTCGTCGAAGGCGCCAGCCACTTCTTCGACGGCCGCCTCGACGAGTACCAGGCGGCGATCGCCGCCTGGGCCGCGCGCCGCCCGTGGGCGCACGCGACCTCGTAGCCGGCTCGCCTCCTTCGATCGTCCGCGAAAAAACGCTCGCCGCCGCCCGCCCGCGGGCGTAGATTGGAGGCGTGGGATACCGGCGCGCGTTCCTGATCGGAACCGGCGTGCTGGCGGGGCTGCTGGCCCCCACCTGCGCCGGCGGCGAGAGCCTGCAGGAGGCTCGGCGGCCGCCGCAGGCGCGCTCGCTGAGCGCCAGCGTCGAGTCCGCCGTGCAGCGGCGGCTGCCCGAGTTCCTGCGCGACGAGTCGGCGCGCCGCTTCAGCTTCGCCCGCGGCGCGTTCGGGATCGGCGGCTACGGCGCCTTCGCCTATCCCGACACCGGCGTGGACGCCCCGCCGCTGCGGCTCTACCCGCAGGCCGGCGCCGGCAACTCGCTTTCGGTCAGCCCGTTCACCGGCCGCCGCCACTGAAGCGGACGCCCGCGAGAGCGTCACACGCCCGCGGGCAGGGCCGGGCGCCCGCATAGAATTCCCCACCTATGAACCCGGCCCGCTCCGCGGTCGCGCTGCTCTTCGCGATCAACTTCGTCAACTACATCGACCGCTACGTGGCCTCGGCGGTGCTGCCGCTGATCCAGGCCGAGTTCCACGTCAGCGACACGGCGGCCGGCCTGGTGGTGTCGATCTTCATGGTCGCGTACATGGTGGCCTCGCCGTTCACGGGCGTGCTCGGCGATCGGCTGCCGCGCCGCTACCTGGTCGCCGCCGGGGTCGGGTTGTGGAGCCTGGCGACCGCCGCGTCGGGCCTCGCCACCAGCTTCCGGCAACTGCTCGTCGCCCGCTCCTTCATCGGCATCGGCGAGGCCGGCTTCGGCGCGGTGTCGCCGACGCTGATCTCGGACCTGTTCCCCAAGGAGCGGCGCGGGCGGATGCTCGCCTACTTCTACGTCGCGATCCCGGTCGGCAGCGCGCTCGGCTTCCTGCTCGGCGGCTTCATGGGCGAACACTTCGGCTGGCGCAGCGCGTTCTTCCTCGCCGGCGCGCCGGGACTGCTGCTCGCGTACCTTGCCACCCGCATGCACGAACCGCCGCGCGGAGCGGGCGACGGCGTCACGAAGGCGGAGGCGAAGTTCGACCTGAAGGCGGCGCTGGGCCTCGCCCGCAACCGCTCGCTGGTGCTGACGACGCTGGGCATGGCGGCGATGACCTTCGCGCTGGGCGGCATGGCGAGCTGGATGCCGACCTACCTCGTGCGCGCCAAGGGCCTGTCGCTGGACCAGGCCAACACGCTGTTCGGTGGCATCACGGTGGGCGCCGGCCTGGTCGGCACCTTCCTCGGCGGCTGGCTCGGCGACGTGCTGCAGAAGAGGACTCGCGCGTCGTACCTGCTCGTCTCGGGCGTCGGCATGCTGCTGGGCGTGCCGTTCTGCTGGCTCGGCCTGGTCTCCGACTCGCAGGCGGTGTACGCGCCCGCGTTCTTCATGGCCGAGGTGCTGCTGTTCCTCAACACCGGTCCCGCCAACGCCGTGCTCGTCAACGTGGTGCTGCCCGAGATCCGGGCCACCGCGATCGCGCTCGCGATCTTCGTCTACCACCTGCTGGGCGACGTGCCGTCGCCGATCCTGATCGGCTGGCTCTCCGACCGCTCCGACCTCGGCGCGGCGATCCAGGCCTCGTGCCTCGGCGCGATGACGGTTTCGGGCGTGCTGTACCTGCTCGGCATGCGCACGCTGGCGGCCGACCAGGACCGGGTTCTGGACACGGTCGCCCGCCGCGAGCGCGAGGCGGTGGCGGCCCCGGCCCTGGCGCCGGCCGCGGGTTAGCCGGCCCTTGCGCGCGATCGTCTCCCCCCTGCTGCACGCGTTGTTCAAGGTGCTCTTCGTCTACGAGTACGAAGGCGAGGAGCACGTGCCGGCGCAGGGTCCCGCGGTCGTCGCGGCCAACCACCCGTCGTACCTCGACCCCGCGCTGCTCTCGCTCGGCGTGCAGCGGCCGATCCACTTCATGGCCTGGGACGCCCTGTTCCGCATCCCGCTGCTCGGCGCCGCGCTGCGCGCGTTCGGCGCCTTCCCGGTCGACGTCCGCAAGGGCCGCGGCGCCGCGGCCTACGACCGGGCCCGGGCGCTGGTCGAAGAGGGCAACCTGGTCGGCATCTTCCCCGAGGGGCAGCGCTCGCGCGCCGGCTGGATGGAGCCGAAGCTGCGCGAGGGCGCGGCGCGGCTCTCGCTGGAGACGGGCGCCCCGCTGGTGCCGGCGACGATCACCGGCGCCTTCCGCGCCTGGCCCCACTTCCGCCCGCTGCCCAAGCCAGGGCGGATCAAGGTGCGCTTCCATCCGCCGATCGATCCCGCGGCGTTCGCGGCACAGGACCGCGAGGCCGCCGTCGACGCGATGACCGCGGAACTGCGGCGCCGCGTGGAGCGCTCGCTGCTCCCCGGCGTCAAGGCCGACCTGCGCCTCGCCGTCGTCTACCGCAAGGAGGCGCCGTGGCCGCGGCTCTACGAGAGCGTGCCGCCGCTGCTGCTGGCGACGCTGCTGTTCTGGAAGACGCGCTCGTGGGCGGTGGTCGCCCCCGCCTACGCGTATCTCGCCTACCTGCTGGCGGACCGCTTCCTGATCCCGCAGCGGCGGGTCGTGAAGTGGGTCCGCAACGCCTCGCCCGTCGCGTTCCTGCTGGCCTTCGAGCCGGCCGTGCGCGAGGCGTTCGCGCTGCCCGCGATGCCGGCCCGCACCTGGCTCGCCGCCGTGGCGGCGGCGGGGCTGCTGCCCTACCTCTACGCCCGCACGCTGGTGGCGCTCGACGCGATCCGCGGTGGCGTGCTGGCGCTGCTGCTCTCGCTCGCCGTCACGGCATGGTGGTCGCCGACGCCGCTCGGCCCGCTGCTCGCGCTGCCGCTCTCCCTCGCGGCCTACGCCTGGGACCGGCGCTGCGCATTGTGGACGCTGGCCGCGCCTGTGCTCGCGGCGTTCGCGCTCGCCGTGCCGCTGTGGCTGGGCGGCCGGCTCGAGCTGATGCCCCATGCGGTCGCGGGCCTGCTGGCGTGGGCCCTGGTGCGGCTGTGGCCGATGCAGCCTGATACCGCACCGCTCGAACGCCCGGAGGAGCCCCGGCTCGGCCTCGGCCTGTGAGCGGCCCAACCGACGCCTCGCGAACGGCGTCTTAGACTTCGGTCGCGCGTGGACGACAGGATCCAACTCGCTGGACTCGCAGTGATCGCCGCGGCGACGGTCGCCTGCGGCAGCGTCGCCGCCACGTCCGGCTCCGAGGCGCGGGTCGAAAGGCGCACGGTCGAGGACGTGTTCCTGCTGACCGGGGAACTGGCCGCCGTACGGGGTGTCGAGCTGGCCGTGCCGCGCATTCCCGGCATGGGCGGCGGCCTGCAGGTGCAGTGGATCGCCGAAGACGGCGCGGAGGTCGCGGCCGGCGACGTGGTGGTCGAGCTCGACAACAGCCGCATCAGCAGCACGCTGGAAGAGCACCGCACCCGGGCGGTGCAGGCCGCGATCGCGCTCGAGCAGCGCGAGTCCGCGCTCCAGGCCGAGCGCGCGAGCAAGCTCTTCGAGCTGGAGCGCACCGCGGTCGAGCTGGAGCAGGCCCGGGTCGAGGCCGCGATCCCCCAGGAGCTGCGCTCGCGCAAGGAGTGGCACGAGAAGCAGCAGGCGCTGGTCGCGGCCGAGGCCGCCCACGAGAAGGCGCGCCTCGCGCTGGCGGCCCACGATCGCGGCGGCGCGGCCGAGCTGAGCGTGCAGCGCATCGCCCTCGACAAGGCGCGGCGCGAGGTGATCCAGGCCGAGGAGTCGCTGCGCAGCCTGCAGTTGCGGGCGCCGCGGCCCGGCGTCGTGCTGCTCGGGCGCAGCCCGCGCGACGACCGGCCCGTGCAGGTGGGCGACACGCTGTGGCCCGGCCTGCGCGCCGCATCGCTGCCCGACCTCTCCCTGCTCGAGGTCGCGGGTTACCTGCCCGAGGTCGACGACGGCCGCGTCCGCCCGGGCCAAGTCGCGCGCGTGATCCTCGACTCCGCGCTCGACCGCGTCCACGCGGGCCGCGTCGAAGACGTCGCCGCCGTCGCCCAGGACGCGCGCTACGCCGGCGGCTTCAAGGTCCGCGTCTCGCTGCAGCGCACCGACCCGGGCTCGATGCGCCCGGGCCTGTCGGCGCGGGTCGAGGTCGTGCGCCAGGTGTTCGCGGACGTGCTGGTCGTGCCGCGCAGCGCGGTCACCTGGAAGGGAGACCAGGCACAGGCACGGCGGCCGGGCGGCGGCACGACGGACGTGACGCTCGCCACCTGCCTGGCCCTGGAGTGCGTCGTTCGCGAGGGACTGCAGGAGGGCGACCGTGTCGCGCTTCGCTGACCTCGTCGCCCGCGTGCGCGCCCGGCCCCGGGCGGCGCTCCTCGCCGGCCTCGCCGTCGTGCTCGTCGCCGCAGGCGCCCGGGGCGGCGGCAGCGGCGCCGAGGTGCCCACCGCGGAAGCCAGCCGCGGCGAGCTCGTCCAGACCGTCGACATCGAGGGCGAGATCGCCTCGGCCGCCAGCCTCGAACTCGGCCCGCCCGGCGTGCCCGACCTGTGGGACTACAAGATCGCCTTCCTCGCCGACGAAGGCGCCTCCGTGAAGCCCGGCCAGCCGGTCGTGCGCTTCGACCCCTCGTCGCTGCAGCGACGGCTGGAGGAGAAGCAGGCCGAGTTCGAGGAGGCCACCCAGAAGATCGAGCGCGGCCGGATCGAGGCCGACGAGAAACGCCGCGAGCTGGACCTGCAGCTCGCCGAGGCGCGTTCACGGCTGCAGAAGGCGCGGATGAAGGCCGAGATCCCCGACGAGCTTCGCTCGCGCAACGAGGCGAAGGACGCGGCCCTCGAGCTCGAACTCGCAGAGAAGGAGGTGGCGAGCCTCGAGGGTCGGCGCGCGGCGGTGGACGCGGCCGAAGAGGCCTCGCTGCGGTCGCTGGGCAGCCAGCGCGACCGCGCGGCCGGCCGGGTGGCGAGCTTGCGCGAGTCGATCGAGCGGATGACCGTGCGCGCGCCGCAGGACGGCATCGTCGTCTACAAGACGGGCTGGCGCGACGAGAAGAAGAAGGTCGGCGACACCGTGTGGTGGGGCGAGAAGCTGATCGCGCTGCCCGACCTGACGCGGCTGCGCGGTGAAGGCGACGTCGACGAGGCCGACGGCGGCGCGATCGCTCCCGGCCAGCGCGTCACGCTGCGCCTGGAGGCGCTGCCCGACCGCGATTTCGAGGCGACGGTCGCCCGCATCGGCCGCGCGGTGCGCCGCAAGTCGCCGCGGGTTCCCTCCAAGGTCTTCCGCGTCGAGCTGGCGATGGCGAAGCCCGACCCCGCGCTGCGGCCCGCGATGCGCTTCCGGGGCGAGATCGAGATCGCGCGCCACCCGGCCGTGCTCCAGATCCCGCGCGAGGCCGTGTTCTTCCGCGCCACGGGCCCCGTCGTCCACGTCCGCGGCTGGCGCGGCTTCCGCGCCGAGCCCGTGGAACTCGGCCGCATCGGGCGCGGTCGGGTCGAGGTCCGGGCCGGCCTCGACGAAGGCGATGTCGTGGCCCTCGCCGAGCCGGAGGCCGGGGCGTGAGGCGGCGGCGGCTGACGCTCGGGTTGGCGGCAGCCCTGGCCCTCGGTCTCGCGGGATGGGTTGCGGTCCGCGCCGCGCGCGAGCCGGACGTCGTGCTGCACGTCGTCGAGCGCTCCACGCTGCGCAACGAGATCCTGGCCAGCGGCTGGCTCGACGCCGTGCGTAAGACGCCGATCTCCGTTCCCGCCGACCTGAACATGTCGATGCGGGTGTCGTGGCTGGCGCCGCCGGGACCGGTGGCGAAGGGCGACGTGGTGCTCTCGTTCGACCCTGCCGACCTGGAGAAGGACGCGCTCGACTCGCGGGCCGACCGCAGCTCGGCCGACAGCAAGCGCGACAAGACCCGCGCCGAGGCCGAGCAGAAGCAGCGCGGCCTCGATCTCGACCTGGGCGTGACGCGGGACGAACTCGAGCGGGCCCGCGACGTGGCGCCGGACGACGAGCGCATCTTCTCGCGCAACCAGATCGTCGAAGGCCAGCTCGACCGCGACCTGATCGAGCGGCGGCTGACCGCCACCGGCGAGCGCCAGGAGACCAGCCGCGAGCTGACCGCCGCCGACCTGGAGCTGGTCGCGATCGAGCGGCGCAAGGCCGAGATGAAGCTGCGGCTGGCCGAGAAGGGTCTCGGCGCGCTGCGCGTGGGCGCGCCCCACGACGGCATCCTGGTGTTCCCGGCCAACTGGCGGGGCGACTCGCTGAGCGTCGGCGACACCGTGTGGCCGGGCCAGACGATCGCCGAGATCCCCGACCTCTCCCAGCTCGAGGCGCGGGTGTTCGTGCTGGAGGGCGACGCCTCGGGCCTCGAGGTCGGCCGCTCGGCGCGGCTCGAGGTCGAGGGCCAGCCGGGACTCGTCTACGAGGCGAAGGTCAAGCGCGTCGACGCGCTGGCCAAGTCGCGCGAGCGCGGCTCCCCGGTCAAGTACTTCGAGACCTGGCTCGACCTGCCCGCGGACGCCGGCCAGCGGGTCAAGCCGGGCCAGCGGGTGCGCGCCCGGATCCTGCTGGCCGAGATCGCCGACGCGGTGTGGGTGCCGCGCGGGGCGCTGTTCCAGAAGGACGGGCGGCGTTACGTGCTGAAGGCCGACGGCGGCGAACTGCGCGAACAGGACGTCACCCTCGGCGGCGGCAGCCTGGGCCGGGTCCAGGTGCTCATCGGGCTCGCTCCCGGCGACCGCGTCGCGCTGGCCGATCCGCGCCGCACGGCCACCGGCGCCGCGGCGCCTGCAGGCACGAACGGCGCCGCGGCCCCGGCCGCCACCGGCAACGGGGGCCGCTGATGGACCTGCGCGAGGCGCTCCAGAGCGGCATCGACAGCCTGCGCGCCCAGCGCCTGCGCGCGTTCCTGACCATGCTCGGCATGATCTTCGGCGTCGGCGCCGTGATCGCGATGCTCTCGATCGGCGCCGGCGCCGAGGCCCAGGCGATGCTGCTGATCGACGCGATGGGCGTGCGCAACGTCGTCGTGCAGGTGCGCGAGCCGGCCCGCGACAACGAGCTGCTCGAGCTGCGCCGCTCCTCGGTGGGCCTCTCCGAGCGCGACGCCCGCGCGATCGCCGAGGCGGTGCCGGGCGTGGCCCGCGTCGCCCAGAAGTCGGTCGTGGAGACCTACAAGGTCCTCGGCGAGGCCGGCCGCGCGAAGCCGCGCGTCTTCGGCGTCTCGCCCGGCTACTTCGATCTGCAACGGCTCACGCTGCTCGAGGGCCGCTTCTTCGACGCGCGCGACGAGGCCGAGTTCGCCCAGGTCTGCGTGATCGGCGAAAACGCGCGCCGCGAGCTGTTCGGCTTCGGCCCCGCGCTCGGCCGCGCCCTCAAGGTCAACGAGCGCTGGCTGACGGTCGTCGGCGTGCTCGGCCAGGCGCGCGGCGCCGGCCGCGAGGTGCAAGGCGTGACGCTCGCCTCCACCGCCGACGACGTCTACCTGCCCGTGACCACGGCCCAGCGCAAGTTCGCGGCGCCGCCGCTGCGCAGCGCGCTCGACGAACTGGTCGTGGAGATGGAGCCCGGACACCCGCCGCAACTCGCCGCGGCGGCGATCGAGACGCTGCTGCTGCGCCTGCACGGCGGCGCGAAGGACTTCGCGCTGGTGGTGCCCGAGGCGCTGCTGGAACAGAGCCGCCGCACCCAGCGCCTGTTCGACCTGGTGATGGGCTCGATCGCCGGCATCTCGCTGCTGGTCGGCGGCATCGGCATCATGAACATCATGCTGGCGACGGTGATGGAGCGCACCCGCGAGATCGGCATCCGCCGCGCGATCGGCGCCACCCGCAAGGACATCCGCAACCAGTTCGTGATCGAGGCCTTCACCCTGGCGGCGACCGGCGGCCTGCTCGGCGTGGTGATGGGCGTCGCGATCTCGAAAGGTGTCGCGCTGTGGGCGGGCTGGGAGACGGTGGTGACGCTCGGCTCGATCCTGCTCGCGACCCTCGTCTCGGTCGGCGTCGGCCTCGTCTCCGGCCTCTACCCGGCGACCCGCGCCGCCGCCCTCGACCCGATCGAGTCGCTGCGCTACGAGTAGCGCCTCACGGCTGGCGCACGCGGGTCATGCGGATCGGCTCCTCGCGGACCTCTTCGCCGCGGCGCAGGCGCAGGGCGAAGTCGAGCCGGTCGCCGTCGCGCCGGATCGTCAGCGCCTTCGAGCGGGCGAAGCCGGGCGTCACTTCTTCGAACACGAAGCGCACCGCTCCTTCCTTGTCCTCCCAGCCGACGAACTCGGGGGTGAAGTGCTTGACCTTCATCACCAGCGCGCCGGACGGTTCGACGACCAGCGCCATGTGCTCGCTGAAGACCAGCTTGCCGTCCTTGACGAGTCGGAACAGCCCGATCATCTGGCCGGCCTGGGGCTCGGTCCAGAACTCCTCCACCTGTCCGCCGAGGCCTTCGCCACGCCAGTGGCCGGCGAGCCAGGCCATGTCCTCGACGCGGGCGGACGCTGCGGGCGTCGCGGCGGGCGCCGCGGTGGCGGGAGCCGGGGCCTGCGCGAGAGCGGGCGCGGCCAGCAACAGCAGGGCCAAAGCGGCCGGGGTCGGTCGAATCATTTCTCCACCTCCGCGGGGTAGACGAACGGGCATGGCCGGAGACGACATCGGGAAGGTCGAAGAATAATCGCGGCGGCGTGTCGTCCGCGAGCGACCCCGGGCGTCTAGTGCTCGAAGCGGGCCGATCCGGCCCCGAGGAGGAACGTTGGCCCAGTTCATGCTGTTGCTGCACGAGAACCCGGCGAGCTTCGCGGACGTGACGCCGGAGCAGATGGAGCAGGTGATCGGCGAATACGTCGCCTGGCGGGAGGCGCTCGAGAAGCAGGGGCGCCTTGCCGGCGGCGAGAAGCTGCGCGACGAAGGCGGCCGCCACCTCAGCGGCTTCGGTGCCGACCTGAAGGTCGTCGACGGCCCGTTCGCCGAGGCGGCCGAAGTGATCGGCGGCTACTTCACGGTCGAAGCCCGCGACTACGACGACGCGGTCGAACTCGCGAAGGGCTGCCCCCACCTCAAGTACGGCGGCCGAATCGAGCTGCGCCAGGTGGAGCCCACGGGCGCGGAGTGACGGGGCCAGACGCAACGCAGGCGGAACTCGACCATCTGTTCCGGCACCACGCCGGGCAGATGGTCGCCACCTTGTGCCGCATCTTCGGCTTCGACCAGCTCGAGGCCGTCGAGGACGCGGTCCAGGACGCGCTGCTGCTGGCGCTGCGACGCTGGCCGTTCCAGGGTCGGCCGGACAACCCGCGCGCGTGGCTGATCCAGGTCGCGAAGAACCGGCTGCTGGACCGCCTGCGGCGCGCGAAACGCTGGCAACGGCGGGAAGCGGAGCTGGAGCGGGCCGCGGTCGCGGTGCCCGGGTTCGCCGCGGCCGATCCCGCCTTCGCGGGCGAGTTGCGCGACGACGCGCTGGCGCTGGTGTTCGCGTGCTGCCACCCGGCGCTGCCGCCGGCCGCCCAGGTGGCGCTGACGCTGAAGACGGCCTGCGGCTTCGCGGTGACGGAGGTCGCGCGAGCGTTCCTGGTCGGTGAGGAGGCGATGGCGCAGCGTCTGGTGCGCGCCCGGCAGCGCCTGGGCGAGGCGGGGGTCGCCCTGGCGATCCCCGCGGGCGTGGAGCTGGCGCCGCGGCGCGACGCGGCGCTGGCCGCCCTCTACCTGATGTTCAACGAGGGCTACGCGCCGCACGCCGGCGCCGACGTGGTGCGGGAAGACGTGTGCCGGGAGGCGATCCGGCTCGCCGAACGGATCGCCGACCACCCGGCGACCGCGGCCCCGGAGGCGGACGCGTTGTGTGCGCTGCTGCTGTTCCAGGCCTCGCGCCTGCGCGCGCGACGCGACGCGACGGGCGAGCTGCTGCTGCTCGCCGACCAGGACCGCGGCCTGTGGGACCGCGGCCTCGTGGCACGCGGCGTGGCGCGACTGCGCGCCTCGGCCCGCGGCGAGAAACTCACGGCGTACCACCTCGAGGCGGAGATCGCGGGCCTCCACGCGGCCGACGGGTTCGGGTGCCGAGCGGAGTCGCAGATCGTCCACCTGTACGACCTGCTGCTCGAGCTCCAGCCCTCGCCCGTGGCGGCACTCAACCGGGCGATCGCGATCGGCCAGCGCGACGGGGCGCAGGCCGGGCTCGACGCGGTCGACGCGCTCGGAGCGCAGCGGGCGCTGCGGGCCTACGCCCCGCGTCACGCTGCGCGCGGCTTCTTCCTCGACCGGCTGGGGCGCCGTGACGAGGCCGCGAAGGCCTGGGAGGAAGCGCGGGCGCTGACCTCCAACGAGCCGCTGCGCCGCTTCCTCGCCCGCCAGCGGGACCGCGCCCGCGAAGGTTGAACCCGCCGGCGGCGAGGCGTAGCGTCGGCCTCGCCATGGAGTTCCTCAACTTCGTCCTCATCTTCGTGACGGGCGTGCTGGTCCTGCGGCGGCCGGACAAGGAGGCGCTGGCCTTCCGGCTGCTGCTCTTCTGCGCGGCGCTGACCGTGTTCCTCTTCTTCGTCGGCTCGCGGACGTCCGTGCTGCCGCCCTTCAACTACTGACCCGTGCGCAACGAGCCCCTGTACCGCCTGCTCGCGGCGCTGCTGCTCCTCGTCTCGATCGCTCCGATCGGGGTCGCCGCCTGGTGGCTCGGCTTCGCCCACGGCGAGTCGCCCTGCGTGCTGTGCTGGCAGCAGCGCACGGCGATGACGCTGGTGGCGCTGTGCTGCGCCTTCATCCTGCGCTTCGGCCCGCGCCCGCGCTACGTGGGCCTCGCGCTGCTGATCTCGGCACACGGCATCTACATGGGCGTGCGCCACTCGGCGCTGCACTGGGCGCGCGACGTCGGCCAGGGTTTCGCCGGCGAGTTCTTCGGCGCCCACACCTACACCTGGTCCGCGTTCATCTTCTGGGTCTTCGTCGTGGCGATCGGCCTGCTGCTGATGGCGATGCGCGACGGCGCGGCCACCGCCGAGCCGCGCGACCCCGGGCCGCTCGGCCGCCTGGCGATCGTCGTCTTCCTGTTCGCGGTCGCGGGCAACGTCGCCCAGGCGTTCACCTCGACCGGGCCGCCCCCGTACATGGGCCAGAGCGACCCGGTGCGCTTCTCGTTCGACCCGAAGACCTGGATCTGGTCGCTCGAGGAGTGGGAGCCTGCCGCGATCTCGCTGCGCGGGCGCTACGCGTTCGCTTCGCCCTCGATCGACGGCCTCGACGCGGACCCGGCTCGCGGCCCGCTGCGCGGCCTGGCGCGGGTCGCGGCCGGCTCGCGGACCCGGATCGCGGCGGGGCTCGACGGCACGCCGGCGGACTTCGCCCGCGACCCGGCGAGCGGCCGCTTCGCCGTCGTCACCGGCCGCCACCAGGTGGCCGTGCTCGACGCCGACCTGGCCCGCATCGAGCACTCGGCGCGGCTCGACCCCGGCTACTCGGTGGACCTCGGCCGCGGCCTCGTCGGCGTCGCCTGGGTCGACGCGACGACGCTCGTCGCGCTGACCGAGAGCAAGAGCTTCGCCACGCTCGCGGAGGTCGAGCGTGGGGACGCGGCGAAGAACTGGCGCCACTTCCTGGCCGGCGGCGAGCGCTTCGAGGAGCGGGCGCGCGGCCGCTTCGCGACGGTGCGGGCGCGGATGAACCACGTCGCCGCCCTCGCCTTCGACCCCGCGCGGCCGTCGCTGCTGACGGCGAGCGTGCCCAACGCGCGGCACCGGCGGCTGGTGGTGTCGCGCTTCGAGCGCTCGGACATGACGCTCGCCGAGGAGTTCCTCCCGGCCCTCGGCCCCGGGCTCGCCCTGGCCGGCGAAGCGCGCTCGCTCGACGAGTACTTCGTGACCGGCCTGGCGATCGCGGACGGGCGGCTCCACGCGCTCTCGGCGGCGTTCTCCACCCTGCTCGAGATCGACCTCGCGACCCGCGAGGTCGTCGCCGCCCGCGGTCTCGACGGGCTCTCGCGGCCCGTGGGCCTCGCCCTGCGCGACGACGCGTGGCTGGTGCTGCAGGAGGACGGCGCGGTCGTCGCCTTCCCGCGCTGAAGGGCGGCGGGGCGCCGTTAGACTGCCCCATGCCCGATCCCTCCCGCCGGCTCGAGGACCCGGACTCCGCGCTGCGCTCGCTGCTCGCGGGCGCCGATGCGGGTCCCGGGACGTCGCCTTTCGAGCGCCTCGTGCGCGGCCTGGCCGAGGCCCTCGACGTGCACGGGGCGTGGGTCACCGAGTACCTGCCGGAGCGGCGGCGGCTCCGCGCGCTGGCCTTCTGGGCCGGCGACCGCTTCGTGCCCGACTACGAGTACGACGTCGCCGGCACCTCCTGCGAACCGGTGCTGGAGCGGGCCTGCCTCGTCAACTTCCCGGAGCGCGTCGCCGACCTGTTCCCGCTCGACGCCGACCTGCGCGCGCAGCACGCCGAGAGCTACATGGGCGTGCCGCTGCGCGACGACGAGGGCCGCATCCTCGGCCACCTGGCCGTGATCGACACCCGGCCGCTGCCCGAGGAACCGCGGCTGCTGGCCGTGTTCCGGCTCTTCGCCGAGCGCGCGGCGGCGGAGCTGCGGGCGGCGCTGGCCGAGCGGGCCTGGCGCGAGGCCGCCGACGAGGCGGCCTGGCGCCGCGAGGAGATGCAGTCCGGCGCCGCGCTGGTGGGCCGCAGCGCGGCGCTCGCCGAGGTGCGCCGCCAGGTCGCCCTGGTGGCGCCGGGCGACACGACGGTCCTGGTCCTGGGCGAGACCGGCACCGGCAAGGAGCTGGTCGCCAGCGCGATCCACGAGCAGAGCGCCCGCAGCGCTCGCGCGTTCGTCCGCGTCAACTGCGCCGCGATCCCGGCGACGCTGATCGAGAGCGAGTTCTTCGGCCACGAGAAGGGCGCCTTCACGGGCGCCACGGCGCGGCGCGAGGGACGCTTCGCGCTGGCCGACCGCGGCACGCTGTTCCTCGACGAGGTCGGCGAGCTGCCGCTCGAGCTGCAGCCCAAGCTGCTGCGCGCGCTGCAGGAGGGCGAGTTCGAGCCGGTCGGCGCGACCCGCGCCCGCAAGGTGGACGTGCGGGTGATCGCCGCCACCAACCGCGACCTGCAGGCCGAGGTGCGGGCCGGCCGCTTCCGCGAGGACCTCTTCTATCGGCTGAGCGTGTTCCCGCTGCGGCTGCCGCCGTTGCGCGAGCGGCGCGACGACATCGCCCCGCTGGCCGAGCGCTTCGTGTCCCGCATCGCGCGCCGGCTCGGCAAGCCGTTCCGCCCGCCGGGGCTGGAGGCGCTGGCGCGGCTGCGCGAGTACGACTGGCCGGGCAACGTGCGCGAGCTGCAGAACGTGATCGAGCGCGCGCTGGTGACTTCCGTCGACGGCCGGCTCGACCTCGACCGCGCGCTCCCGGCCGCCGCGCCGACGGCGCCGCCCGGAGGGCCGGCGGCCGGGCTCCGCGTCCTGACCGACGCCGAGCTGCGAGCCCTGGAGCGCGACAACCTCGAGCGGGCCCTGGCGCAGTGTGGTGGGCGGGTCGCGGGCGCGGGAGGCGCCGCGGAGCTGCTGGGCGTGAAGCCCTCGACGCTGCGCTCGCGGATGAAGGGGCTCGGTTTGGGCGGACGCGAGATCTCGTAGTCGCCGGCGCGAGATCTCGCGCGGACGCGAGGTCCCGCGTCGTACGGCGCGCCCGCGTCTTTCGCCCAACTCCCGTCGCGTCCGTCACTTCGAACCACCCACCCGGCCTGGCACGGGCCTCGCCTCTTCCTGCGACCAGACAGCGCGCCACCAGCGAGCGCGCGAGGAGGATGAAGCGATGACGACGGCGACCCCCGCGGCCACCTGCAACGGCCTGAGCGTGGAGCAGATCTTCTCGACCGTGAAGGCGATCCGGTCCCAGCCGGGCCTGGCCCGGTTCCAGTTCCGCAACCGCAACAAGTGGCTCGGCGGCGGCCTCAACCGCTCGACGATCCGCGACTTCTACGGCGCGGGGCAGGAGGACACGTCGCGCGCGAGCGCGTTCGTGTTCGACAACGACGAGCCGCCGGTGCTGCTCGGCGAGAACCGCGGCGCCAACCCGGTCGAGTTCGTGCTGCACGCGCTGGCCGGCTGCCTGACGACCTCGATGGTGCTGCACGCGGCGGCCCGCGGCATCGCGCTCGACGCGGTCGAGTCGACCTTCGAGGGCGACCTCGACGTGCGCGGCCTGCTCGGCCTCTCGGACGAGGTGCGCAACGGCTACGAGCGCATCCGCGTGAAGTTCCGGATCGAGGCCGACGCCCCGCGCGAGACGCTCGAGGAGCTGGTGCGCGTCGCCCAGCAGCGCTCGCCGGTGTTCGACGTGGTCAGCCACGGCGTGCCGGTCGAGGTCACCCTCGAGGCGTAGCGCGGCGCGTCCCGGGTCCGGCGCGCGGGCGTCGGACCCCGACGTGCTTCAGGCGCAGCCGACCTTCGCGCACAGCTCGTGGTTGCGCCGCACGAGCAGGGCGGCCAGGGCCAGCCAGAGCACGATGAACACGAGGTTGACGAGCGCGAAGCCGCTCGGTCCCAGCGCCGCCCAGGCGGTGCCGGCGTAGACGACGAGCGCCGCCGCCAGGTCGCCCAGCCGCACGAAGAAGGCGTCGACGGCCTGCTTGGCCTTGTACTTCTCCTCGCGGCTGGTCGGCAGCCACAGGAGCTGGCGCGCGGTGTTCATGATCGAGTAGTCGGTCGCGTTCTCGGCGGTCTTCATCCAGCGCACCAGCGCGAGCGTCGCACCGGCGGCGATCAGGCCGTAGGCGCCCAGCGCGATCACCGGCAGCGCGAACAGCACGCCGGCGAAGCCCCAGCGCTTGACGATCCGCGAGGCGACGAAGGCCTGCAGCACGACCGAGCCGACGTTGACCCAGAAGAAGAAGTGGCCGTAGAAGGCGCCGACGAAGCCGTTGCGGTCGAACGACGGGTCGGCGGCGGCCAGGGCCCGCGCCTGCTCCACCACCAGGCTGCTCAGGATGTACTCGCCGGTCGTGTTGACGACGTTGAGCACGACCAGCAGCACGGCGGCCAGCAGGATGTAGGGGTTGCGGAACACGAGCGCGAAGCCGTCGCTCTGCTCCAGCGCGGCGCCCGGCTGCGGCCCGTGGCCGGCGGCGTGGGCGTCGCGGTGCACGACGCGGTAGAGGGCGAGGCTGCACAGCAGCAGCGCCGCCGCGAAGTAGAGCATGTAGGGCACCGGCACGTGCGCCGCGAACAGCTCGCCGGCGATCCAGGCCCCGACCGGGGTGCCCGCGGTCATCCCGATGCCGATCACGGGAAACAGCCGGTTGCCGACCTCGCGCGAGTAGATGTCGTTGGCGTACGACCAGAACTGGGCGATCACCGACAGGCTGAAGAAGCCGACCCACACGTAGAACGCGACGCCGACGAACGGCACGCCGGCCGAGACGGCCAGCGCGAAGCCCACCACGTTGGCGAAGAAGAACAGCGTCACGCCGACGATCAGCTTGACGTGGTCGACGCGAGAAGCGAACCACGAGTAGGTGGGCACGAACACCATCAGCACCAGCGCCTGCCCTGCAGCCGCGTAGGCCTTGACCTCGGCCGGGCCGCGGATGCCGAGCGCCTGCAGGAAGCCCGGCACCTCGGTGTTGAGGATCAGCGGCTCGCGCACCGTCTTGATCACGTAGTAGGCGACCAGGATCAGGAAGATGTTGGCGAGCATCAGCAACGCCCGCGGGCCTTCGCCAGGACGCACCTCGGAAAAGGCCGCCAGCAGGCGGTCGACGAGGCGGCGCTCCCGCTCGGGGCCCGCGGGCGTCGCCACGGTCAGAACGCCGGCCCGAACAGCACGGCGTTCATGAACAGCAGGGACGTCGCCTCGGTGTAGCCGCGGTAGTTGGGGTCCTCGGCGAAGGCGACCACGTGCCCCTCGCCCATCGGCTGGTGGATCAGGTACGACTTGCGGGCGAGCTGCTTCTTCGCCTCGTCCCAGGCGAGGCCCGACAGCACCAGCTTGTCGGCCTCGGCGTAGGTGCCGACGTTGCGGCCCTCGTCGAGCTTGATCGGCGTGAAGACGCGCTGGCTCTCGACCAGCGCCGCCGTCTCCCCGTCGTGGCCCGCGGCCAGCCAGTGATGAGTCTCGAGCATCACCCGCAGCAGCGCTCCCGGGGTCAGGTCGGGGCGCTCCTTGTCCGGCGTGATCGCCTTGTCGTAGTCGAAGGGCTTGTCGTCCTTGGCGGCGGCCGGCTTCTTCCCCTTGTCGGCGCCGCCCTCCTCCTCCTCGACCTCGGGGCTGCCGCCCTTGAGCTCGGTGCGGGTGGCGAGCAGGCCGACCTTCTCCTTCGCGGCCCAGCGCGAGGCCTCGCCCAGCGTGATCAGCGTGCCGCCGGTGCGGACCCAGTCCTTCAGCCGTCGCACCCCTTCGCCGGCGAGGGCCGCGGAGTAGTCGCCCGAGGGGATCACGATCACGTCGAAGCGGCGCAGGTCGACCCGGCGCAGGGTGTTCGTGCGCACCACTGTCGCCGCCTGGCCGAAGCGGCGCTCCAGCACCCAGCGCGTCCAGCCCGCCGACAGCGACGAGGCCGGGGCGTCCCACAGCAAGAGGACGCGCGGGGCGCGCAGCGGCTGCACCTCGCCGCTGCCCAGCGAGATGCCGTCGTCGACGTAGCCGCTGTCGACGGCGACGACCTCGGCGCCGTGGCGGCCGGCGATCGCGCCCAGCGCGGCGGCGAGGCCCGGCCCGTTCTCCGAGGCGCGGAACAGCACGGCGCCGACGCCGTAGTCGCGGCCCGCCAGCTTGAACGTGTCGCCGGCGACGCGGCCCTTGAGCCCCGCGCGCAGCGCCTCGGCCACCGTCTCGGCGGCGGCCGAACCCCACGGCAGCAGGTAGCCGACGCGCGCCGCGGGCAGCGCCTTCGCGGGCGCGGCGGGCGCGGGCAAGCCGAAGTCGTCGATCACGCCGGCGACCGGGCTCGCCTTCACCGCGAGCGCGCGGTCGGAGCCGACCGCCTCGACGTCGAACAGCAGCGGCAGGCTCCAGGCCGTGACGTCGTAGATCTCGTCGCGCAGGCGGTCGGCGCGGCGCTGGAGCTGGCGCTTGACGAACTCCTCGGGCAGCGGGACGTGGGCCTCGAGCAGGTTGCGCACGAGACGGCCCGCCGGCTGCGCGGCCGAGACCAGGTACGAGCCCGCGGGCAGCGTGCGGGTGCCGAGCTTGACCGGCTCCTCGGCGCGCCGCACCTCGACGCCCTGGAACGCGAGCAGCGCCGCCAGCCGCGCGGCGCGCGACGGGTCGCCGCCGGCCACGAGGACGTACTCGCGCGGGCCGGGGCCGGCGGCCGCGACCGCGGAGCGGCGGTACTCGAGGTAGTCGCGCAGCAGCGCCTCGCGGTTCTTCGCGGCGGTCACGGCGGTCTGCAGCGACGCGGTGGCGTGCTGGAGCACCGTCTGCGCATAGGTCAGCACGGTGTCGTCGGTGCGGCGCCAGCGCAGGCCGCGAGCCGACGCCTGCTCGTAGGTCATGCCGACCGCGCCCTGGAAGATCGGCCAGCTCTCGCCGTAGCCGGGGTAGAACGAGTCGAACACCTCGCGCACGAAGTAGGCGAAGCCGCGGCCGTCGAAGCGGTCGGCGTTGGCGCGGCCGAAGCGGTCGAACCAGCGGTGCTGGGCCTCGGTGATGTACGGGTTGTCGGGATCGGCCGGCGGCGCGAAGTAGTAGGTGGAGTCGCCGCCCATCTCGTGCATGTCGACGCTGACGTGCGGGAACCACTCGAGGGCCAGCTTCACGCGGCCGCGGGTCTCGGGCTGGGTCAGCGCGAACCAGTCGCGGTTCATGTCGAACAGGTAGTGGTTGGAGCGGCCGCCCGGCCACCCCTCGTCGTGTTCGGCCGAGGCCGGCTCGGCGTCGGGCTCCGCCGCGCGCCCGAGCTGGTTCTGGGCGACGTAGCGGGCGCGGCCGTCGGGATTCTGCAGCGGGTCGATCAGCACGATCGACTCGCGCAGCACCGCGTCGACGTCGGGATCGCCCTGCGCCGCCAGCAGGTGGCGGGCCAGCGCGAGTGCAGCGTCGGACGAGCTGATCTCGTTGCCGTGCACCGAGTGCAGCAGCCAGGTGACGACCGGCAGTTCCTTCAGCAGCGCCTCGCCTTCGCCGGCCGTGTGCTGCCGTGGGTCCGCGAAGCGGGCCAGCTTCGCCTTGACCGCGTCGAGCTGCGCGATCCGCTCCGGCGAGCCGATCGCCAGCACGTGCAGCGGGCGGCCCTGCCAGGAGCGCCCGTACTCGACGAGCCGGGTGCGATCGGGGGCCGCGGCGGCCAGCGCCTTCACGTACAGCGCGATGCCGTCCGGCGGCGTGATCTCGGCGCCGAAGTCGTGGCCCAGCACCTGCTGCGGGCCGGGAACGCTGGCGTCGTAGCGGGCGCCGGGCACGAGTTCGAAAGGCGCCGCGGCGGGGGCCGCGGCCAGCAGCAGGGCGAGGGCGGTCGTGAGCATGAGTTCTCCTGCGGCCGGGGATGGCCGGTGCCGCCGATTGTGCGACGAAAGTGCCGCGGCGGCACGCAGCGGACCGGTTGCCCGTCCTAGAATCCAGCCCTGTGAACGTCCGAATCGCCCTCGCCGGCCTGCTGGTGCTCGTGATCGGGTGCGGCGGCAACCCGGCGGCCCCGCCGGCGCCGTCGTCCGCCCCGACCCCGCCCGCCGCGGCGAAGCGCCCCAGCTTCGTGGTCGTGGTCTCGGACGACCTCGACGTCCGGCTGTTCGAGCACCTGCCGTGGCTGGGCGACGAGTTCCGCAAGGGCGGCGTGTCGTTCCCGCGCGCCTACGTGACCACAGCGTTGTGCGCGCCGTCCCGGGCCTCGATCCTGACCGGCCGCTACGCCCACAACCACGGCGTCCTGATGACGGCCCCGCCGCACGGGGGCATCGAGGGCTTCGTCGCCTCGGGCCTCGAGGCCGACACCATGGCCACCCACCTGAAGCGGGCGGGCTATCGCACCGGCTTCGTCGGCAAGTACGTGAACGGCTACCCGCGGGGCGTCGCCGAGAGCTACAAGCCCGCCGGCTGGGACTACTTCGTCGCCCCGCTGGAAGCGCTGCGCCCCGATCGCTATTTCGGCTACTGGCTCAACGACGACGGAGAACGGGTGGAGTTCGGGGAAGCCGACGGCGACTACCTCGACGACGTGCTCGCGGCACGGGCACTGCGCTTCCTGCGCCAGGCGACCGAGGGCAGCGACCCGTTCCTGCTGGTCGTGATGCCCTACGCTCCCCACTTCCCGATGCTGGCCCCCGACCGGCACGCCGGGCGCTGGTTCGACGGGCGCGCGCTGGTCACGCCGTCGTTCAACGAAGACGACGTGAGCGACAAGCCGGCCTGGGTGCGCAACGCGCCGCTGCTCGACGCCGCGGAGCAGGACCGCGCCCTGCGCCAGAAGCGGCTTCGCTTCACCTCGATGCTGGCCACGGAGGACCTGCTGCGCGACGTGCTGGCCGCGCTCCACCGCACGGAGCGCGCGGACGAGACCTACGTGATGTTCACCTCCGACAACGGGATCCTGATGGGCGAGCACCGCCTCGCACTGCGCAAGGCCAACAACTACGAAGAGGCGATCCGTGTGCCGCTGGTGATCCACGGCCCGGGCGTCCCCGCCGGCGCCGAGCGCCGCCACTTCGCGCTCAACGTCGACCTGGCACCGACGCTGCTCGACCTCGCCGGACTGCCGGTTCCCGAGACGATGGACGGCCGCTCGCTGGCGCCGCTGCTGAAACCCGGGGGCGAGGCCGCGCCGTGGCGGCGGGACGTGATGGTCGAGTACTTCAGCAGCCCCGAGGGGCGCAGCAGCGCACTGCGCACCGACGAGTGGATGTACCACGAGCTGGAGTCGGGCGAGCGCGAGCTCTACGACATGCGCGGCGACCCGCACCAGCTCGACAGCCGGCACCGGGACGCGCCGCCGGAACTGCTCCAGTCCCTCTCCGATCGCCTGCGCCGCAAGCGCGATTGCCGCGGCGCCGGCTGCCGCGACTGAAGCGGCTCAGCGCACCGGGGGCGGCGCGCCCTGGGAGAGTTCGTCCTCGAGCACGATGAGCCGCTGGCGGAGGGTGGCCGCCAGCTCGGGGCGGACGGCGTAGAGGTCGTTGCGCTCGCCGGGGTCCGCTTCGAGGTCGAAGAGCGTGGGCACGACGGACCAGTAGCCGGGCCGCACGTACTTGTAGCGCCCCGAGCGCAGCGACACGGGTTCGGCACGCGAGAAGGACAGGAACTCGCGGCCGCCGTCCTGCCCGGGGCCCGGGATGCGCGTCACGTCGCCGGCGAGCAGCGGCATCAGGTCGGCGCCGTAGTAGACGCGGTCGGCGCGCAGCCGGCCGCCCGCCAGCGGCACCAGCGTCGGCAGCAGGTCGAGCGCCCCGGCCGGCTCCGCGATCGTGCGCGCCGCGGGAATGCGCCCCGGCCACCAGGCGATCGCCGGCACCCGGATGCCGCCTTCGAACGGCGAGCCCTTGCCCGAGTAGAGCGGGCCCGCGCTGCCGCCCTGCTCGCGCTGCGAGAGCCACGGCCCGTTGTCGGACAGGAAGAACACGAGCGTGCGGCGCTCGAGGCCGTGCTCGCGCAGCGCCTCGACGAGCTGGCCCACGCTCCAGTCGAGCTCTTCGACGTCGTCGCCGTAGGTGCCGCCCGCCGAGCGACCGGCAAAGCTGGAGGACGGGGCCAGCGGGACGTGCGGCGCGCGGTGCGAGAAGTAGAGGAAGAACGGCCGGTCCTTCAGCTCGCCGATCCACTGCCGCGCTCTCGCGGTGTAGGCCCGCGTCAGTTCCTCGAGAGCGGGCGCCGCGGCCGGTCGCTCGCCGTCGAGCATGTCGTTGAGGTCGTAGCCGGTGGGAATGCCGTAGTAGCGCTCGAAGCCGTGGCGGGTGGGCAGGAAGTCCGCGCGCTGCCCGAGGTGCCACTTGCCGACCATCGCCGTCGCGTAGCCCGCGTCGCGCAGGGCCTCGGCGAGCGTCGTCTCGGTGTCGGGCATCCCGCCTTCGGCGCCGGACTCCTCTCCGCCCGCGGCGAGCTGGGTGACGATCCCGGTGCGCGGCGGATAGAGGCCGGTCAGCAGGGCGCCGCGCGACGGCGTGCACACGGGAGCGGCCACGTAGAACTGGGTGAAGCGCGCGCCCTCCTGCGCCAGGCGGTCGAGGTGCGGCGTGCGGATCTGCGCCGCCCCGTAGCTCGACAGGTCGGCCCAGCCCAGGTCGTCGGCGAGCACGACGATCACGTTCGGGCGGCCGGTGAAGGGCGTGGGCGACGGGGCAGCCCCCGGAGCGCCGGGCTGCGGAGCCGGGGCCCCGCCTCCGCCGCAGGCCGCCGCCGCGAGCGCGAGCGCCACCGCCGCGGCGCGCAACGCGTTCACTTCTTCGGCGCGGCGTCCGCCGCGCAACGGAAGCCGAGGTTGTCGAGGGCCGAGTCGGGCGGCGAACTCTGCCGCGCCGCCACGCGGTATCCCGAGCAGTAGTGCGGCGTGCAGATCCACGAGCCGCCGCGGATCACGCGCTGCTCGGCCCGCGCCGGGCCGCGCGGGTCGCGGGCCCCGTCGCGGCCGCGGTAGGCGCGGGGATCGAAGCCGTCGGCCGTCCACTCCCAGACGTTGCCGATCACGTCGAAGAGCCCGTACCCGTTGGCCGGGAACGAACCCACCGGCCCCGGGCCCCGGAAGCCGTCGGCGCCGCTGTCCCGCTCCGGGAACGGACCCTGCCAGGTGTTGGCGAGGTGGCGACCGCCGGGCGCGAGCTCCCGCCCGCCCCACGCGTAGAGCTCCCCCTGCTTCCCGCTGCGGGCGGCGAACTCGAACTCCGCCTCGGTCGGCAGCCGCTTGCCGGCCCAGGCGCAGAACGCGCGCGCGTCGTTCCAGGAGACGTGGACGACGGGGTACGCGTCGCGGCCCTTCACGCTCGAGTTCGGGCCGCCCGGCGCCTTCCACGACGCGCCGTTCACCGGCTGCCATCCCGCTCCGGGGCGGAACACGCCGGCCCAGCCGATCTTCTCCGCCTCGGTCACGTAGGCGGTCGCGGCCACGAAGCGCGCGAAGCGCGCGTTGGTCACCTCGTGGCGGTCGATCGCGAACGGCGAGACGGTGACGCGGTGGCTCGGGCCCTCGTGCGGCAGGCCCTCGTCCGTGCCCATCCGGAACGTGCCGCCGGGCAGCGGCTGCAGCTCCGCCGCCTCGGCGGCGGGGGCCGCTGAAAGGGCGAGCGCGAGGAGCAGCGCGGTCACGCCCTGTGTTCTAGCACACGCCGCCGCGCCGTCCGCCTCAACCGCCGGCTCCCCGGGCCTGTCGAACCCGGGCAGGAGGCAGCGATGGGACGACGACTGATCACGTGGGCGATGCTCGGCGCGGTCGCGCTCCCCGGGGTGGCCGGTTCGCGGGCGACGGCACAGCAGGGGCCGCGAGCCCGTGTCTACGCGACCCTCGTGTCCCACAACGAGGAAGCGATCAGCAACCCGCCGTGCGCGCCCGTGGTCACGAACCGCGAGCGCTATCTGGCCAACCGGGCGGCGGTCGTCGACACCGCGCGCCTGGTGCTCGAGCGCGGAGGGGCGTGGGACTTCCAGTCCGAGTGGCAGTACCTGCAGGCCGTCGCGAGCTGGGACGACGCCGCCGTGACGGGCGACACCGGCGGCAAGAACGTCGTGCGCTGGCTCGCGGAGCTGGCTCCAGACCGCATTGCCGTCGACGCCCACTCCCACGAGCGCAGCGGCTGGAACTACGCGGACGTGGCCCACGCGCTGGCGCAACTGGGCGTGCCGACGACCGGTATCGTGGGCGGCTTCACCGCGAGCCCCGTGGAGCTCGAGTCGTGGACGCGGCTGCGCGCGCCGCTGACGGGTCGCCGTCCTCCGTATCCGGTCTGGCAGGCCCAGGCGCTGTGGGGCGGCGCCTCGCCGGGCCACCGCGACGACCCGCGCGCCTCCGGCGTGTGGCGCCCGCGCGACGCGGAGCACTACTTCGAGGACGACCCCGCCTCGACGCTGCCCAACATCGGCGGCTGGACGGCAGACGTGGCGTCCGGCGACGGCCTCGCGACGCTGCTCGACCTGCTTCGCACGAATCGCCTGGAGCCGGGGCGCATGTACACGGCGACGATCATGATCCCCCAGTGCAACCTGGACTCCGACCCCGCGCTGCAGCCGGCGGTCGCGGCGATCCTCGACCGCTTCGCGCCGGACGTCGCGACCGGCGACCTCGTGTGGGCGACGCTGCCGACGGTGCTCCGCACCTGGCGCGAGGAGTACGCGCAGGTTCCCGTGGTGGTGCGGCCGTGACCTCGCGCCGGCGTTTCCTCGCATCTGCGGCCGGCGCTCTGGCCGCGGCGCTGCCGCTGCCGCGAGTTCGCGCGGCAGCCGACACCTTCCTGCTCTTCACGCTCAACGTGCAGGACTTCGCCTGGCCCGAGCTGTCCGCCGCGCTCGTCTCTCGCGCGCTGGACCTCCACGAGGCGGCGGGCATCCCCGTCGACGTCTCGCTGACCACGACCCAGTCGGACATCTTCTGGCGCGACTTCCCCGACCTGTTCGAGCGGCTGCGCGTGTCGCCGGTCGCCTGCGTCGGCTATCACGTGCGGCCGCCGGTGCCCTATCACGCGCTGTGCGACTGGCTCGACGTCGCGGGGCTGGGCGCGGGCGACCAGCAGGCGCTGGTGCGCCACTACGAAACTCACGGGCTCGACCTCGTCAGCGGCCAGCCGACGGCGGCCGACGGCGGCTACGCCGCGCTCGTCGATCGCCTCGGCTACGCCCCACCGTGCGTGGGTGTGAACTGCGACGCGCCGGTGCAGGCCGCGGCCGACACGGTGTTCGGCGACCTCGGGGCCCGCTTCGCCGTCGTCCACGGCCGTGCCGCCAACCTCGGCGACGGCCGCAACGGCCTGCTCGTGCGCCCCGAGCACGTCGATCTCAAGCTCTTCGAGCACGCCGGAGGGGACCCGGCCGCGCTGATCGAGGCGGCGGCGGCGCAGGCCCGCACCGTGCGCGGAGCGCGGCCGCCGTACGTCGTCGGCGTCAAGATGCACGACAACGACTTCTTCGCCGAGGACTCGGCCTGGCTCACCGTCTACGCGAGCGGCCACGGGCGAGTGCCGCCGTGGGACGTCTCGCGACGCTCGCCGCTGCTCGATGCCGCCGCCGCGGACGCGATGTGGCGGCTCTACGAGGGCGCCGTGCTGCACGCGGCCCGCAACGCGGCCCGCCTGCCCGCGACCAGTTGCCGGCTGCTCTGACCGAGCTGAAGCCCCTCTCGCGGATGCGGCTACACTCGGAAGCGGCGTCGCTCGAGTGAAAGGGGCACGACATGTCCAGCTTGATGGAGATCCTCGGTCCGGTCCTCGGGGGCGGCGCGTTGCAGGGCATCGCCCGCCAGACGGGTGTGCAGCCGGCACAGGCCGAGAGCGCGATCGGGATGGCGCTGCCGGTGCTGATCGGCGCGCTCAACCGCAACGCCCAGAACCCGCAAGGCGCCGCGGCGCTGGACAAGGCGCTGGGCCGCGACCACGACGGCAGCCTGCTCGACGACCTGGGCGGCCTGCTGGGCGGCGGCGGCAACGCCGGCGCCGGCGCGGCGATCCTCGGCCACGTCCTGGGCGGCCGGCAGGGCGCCGTCGAGAACCAGATCGGCCAGGCGACCGGCCTCGACAAGGCGCAGGTCGGGCAGATCCTCGCGCTGCTGGCGCCGATCGTGATGGCGGCGCTGGGCCGCGCCCGCGGAGAGCAGGGCGGCGGCTTCGACCTCGGCGCGCTGCTCGGCGGCGCCCAGGCCGACGTGCAGCAGCGGGCGCCGCAGAGCGCCGACCTCTTGACCCGCATCCTCGACCGCGACGGCGACGGCTCCGTCGCCGACGACGTCGCGCAGATGGGCGCGGGCCTGCTCGGCTCGCTGTTCGGGGGCAAGAAGTAGTCCGCATGCGTCTGGCGGTCGTCGTCGCCCTGTCGTTGCTGGCGCCGGCGGCTGCCGCCCTCGACGGCGTGGTGCTGCTGCCCGAGGGCTCGCCCGCGGTCGACGCCACCGTCTCGGTACTCGGCCGCTCCGGCTCGACCCGCACCGGCGCTGCGGGAGAGTTTCGACTGGTGCCGGAGCCGGTGCCGCCGTTCGAGGTGCTCGTGGTGCTGCAGGGCGGAATGGTCGCCGCGCCCGTGCTGGTCGAAACGCTGCCGGCGACCGGCCCGCTGACCATCCGCCTGCGCAGCCTGGTCAGCGAGTCGGTGACGGTCGACTCCGGCAGCACGCCGTTCACCGAAGCGCCACCCGCCAACGCGGGCGCCCTGGTCGGCCGCCGCGAACTCGAGCAGCGCCGCCCGGAGACGCTGGCCGAGGCGATCGAGTCGCTGCCCGGCGTGAGCCGCATCGACGAGGGCCACACCTCGGTGCCTGCGATCCGCGGCCTCGCCCGCGGCCGCACCTTGATCCTGATCGACGGCCAGCGGGTGACGGCCGAGCGGCGCGCTGGCCCTTCCGCCACGTTCCTCGACCCCTTCTTCCTGGAGGGCATCGAGGTCAGCCGCGGGCCGGGCGCCGTCGCCTACGGCTCCGACGCCTTCGGCGGCGTGATCCACGCCCGCACTCGCCAGGCGGCGCCGGGCGCGCCGCTCGAGGGCCGGCTCGAGGCCGCGGCCGGCGCCGGCGTGCCCGAGCGCGCCCTCGCCGGCCAGCTCTCGCGCGGCTTCGAGCAGGGCGGCGTCATCGCGCAGGCGCGCTGGCGCCGCGCGGACGACTACCGCACCCCCGAGGGCGACGCGTTCAACTCGGGTTTCGAGGACTGGGGGGCGCGGCTGCGGGTCGACCACGAGGTCGGCCCCGGACGGCTCGGCGCGATCGTCCAGGTCGACCGCGGGCGCGACACCGGCAAGCCGGGGCTGGACGCGCTGACCCAGCCCACGACCTATCCGCGCGAGGACTCCGCGCGCTACACCGTCGTCTACGAGGGCGACCCGCGCGGCGCGTTCTCGCGCTGGGGGCTTTCGGCGTTCTACGGCGCGTACCGGCTGGTCACCGAGCGGGAACGGCTGGCCACGTCGACCGTGCCGCGGGAGGTCTCGAGCTCCGACGTCGCGGCCCGCGACTGGGGCTTCCGCGCGTCCGGCGCCACGGCGCTGCGCGGCTTCCGGGTGGAAGGCGGGCTCGACTTCGCCGGCCGCTTCGACCTGCGTGCCGACGGGTCGATCCAGCGCTACGCGCTGTCGGGCGCGGCCACGACCCGCAGCGACGAGCGCTCGATCGAAGACGCCGCACGCCGCGACCTCGGCGCCTACGTGGCGATCGACGGGCGGCTGTCCCGCTTCGCCGGCCTCACCGCCGGCGGCCGTCTCGACTTCGTCCGCGCGCGCAACACGGGCGGCTTCTTCGGCGACCGCGAGCAGCCCCACGAGGCGGCCTCCGGGTTCGCGTCGCTGCTGCTCGGTCCCTGGCTGGGCACCACCGCGACCGTTCAGGCCGCGAGCGGCTTCCGCGATCCCACGCTGTCCGACCGCTACTTCCGCGGCGTCGGCGGCCGCGGCTTCGTGGTCGGCAACCCGGAACTCGAGCCCGAGCGGGCGCGCCAGCTCGACCTCGCGCTGCGCTACACGGGCCGCGTGCGGGCGTCGCTCTACGCCTACCGCTACAGGATCGAGGACCTCGTCGAGCGCTACCGCACGGGGGCCGACTTCCTCTTCAGGAACCGCGGCGAGGCGCTGTTGCGCGGCGTCGAGCTCGAGCTGCAGGCGAACCTCGACGAGGCGACCACGCTGGAGCTGGCGGCGCAGGCGGCCCGCGGCGAGACCGAAGACGGCGCCGCCGTCGCCGACGTGCCTTCGGAGAGCCTCGGGCTCACGCTGCGCCGGCGCCTCGGCGAGCGCGGCGACGCGTTCGTGCGCGGCGTGTGGCGCGCGCACGACGCCGACTTCGGGCCCACCGAGATCGCCCTCGACGGCGCGGTCACGCTCGAGGCCGGCGGCTCGTGGCGCCTGCGCGAGTCGCTGCACGCGCGGCTGACGCTCAAGAACCTGCTCGACACCGCCTACCGTCAGACCGCCGACGAGAACGCGGCGCTGGCCCCGGGCCGGACCGCGCTCCTCTCGCTCTCCGCGCGCTTCTGACTGCCTATACTCGCGCCATGCGCGTGCCCCGCCCGCTGCTCCGCGCCGTCTTCCCGCTGCTCGCGCTGGGCCTCGCGGCCTGCGCGGGCCGTTACGGCTGGCGGCCCCCCGCCGACGCGCCCGGCCCGAAGCAGGTCAGCGAGGGCGTTGCCTCGTGGTACGGCCCGGGCTTCCACGGCAAGCCCACGGCCAGCGGCGAGAAGTTCGACCAGGAGGCGCTGACCGCCGCCCACCCGAGCTGGAAGTTCGGGACGAAGGTGCGCGTCACGCTGCTCAGCACGGGCAAGAGCGTGGTCGTGCGCGTCAACGACCGCTTCCCCTCCTACAAGAAGCGCGTGATCGACCTGTCGCGCGCGGCGGCCGCGGCGATCGGGCTGATCGGCCCCGGCACCGGCCGCGTGCGCCTCGAAGTGATCGGCTGAACGACGCCGCCCGCGCGCCGGGCGGCGGTATCATCGCCGCGAACGATGGCCTCGCTCCCCGCCGCGCCCCGCGGCCGCACCTACTCGCCGCGGCGGCTGCGGCTGGTCGTGATCCTGCTGACGCTGGTCACGCTGCCGCTGGTCTTCGGCACCGCCACCCTCATCTATTACTACCTGCGTTACAGCGTGCAGGTCGAGCAGCGGCTGCAGGGCGAGCGGTGGCTGGCGCCGTCGCGGCTCTACTCGCGGCCGGTGACCGTGCGCACGGGCATGGCGCTGCAGGAGGCGGACCTGCTGCGCCTGCTCAACGCGCTGCGCTACGAGGAGCGCAGCGACGGCAGCCCGGGGCCCGGCCAGTACGTGCCGCCGGCCGAAGGCCGCCTGCGCTTCGCGCCGCGCACGCTCGGCGACGCCCCCGGCGAGCCGCTGGTCGCGACCTTCGACAAGGGCCGGCTCAAGGAGCTGCGCGGCGAGAAGACGCGCGCGGTCTACCGCGAGCTGACGCTGGAGCGGGCGCTGCTCACCGCGCTGTTCGACGAGAACCGCGAGAAGCGGCGCCGCGTCAAGTTCGAGCAGCTCCCCGAGCACCTCGTGCAGGCGGTGCTGGCGATCGAGGACCGCCGCTTCTTCAGCCACGCCGGGCTCGACCCGTTCCGCATCATCGGCGCCGCGATCCGCAACATGCGCACGGAGGGCCCTCCGCAGGGGGGCTCGACGATCACCCAGCAACTCGCCAAGAACTTCTTCATCGCCCAGCGCGACGGCTCCTGGGAGCGCAGCCTGACCCGCAAGCTGCACGAGGCGCTGTTCGCGTTCGTGCTCGAGCGGCGGGCCACCAAGCAGGAGATCCTGGAGCTGTACCTGAACGAGATCTACCTCGGCCAGGTGGGCTCGTTCTCGATCAACGGCGTGGGCGAGGCGGCCCGGCTCTACTTCGACAAGGACGTCGCCAACGTCAACCTGGTCGAAGCCGCGCTGCTGGCCGGCATGATCCAGTCGCCGAACCCGTACAACCCGTTCCGGCACCCGGAGCGGGCGATGCGCCGCCGCAACCAGGTGCTCGACGCGATGGTCGAGGCGGGCTACCTGGACGCGGCCGCCGCGGCGGCGGCGAAGCAGGAGCCGGTCAAGGCCGAACGCAGCAAGGCGCGCACCGACGCGCCGTACTACGTCGACCTGGTGCGCTCGCAGCTCGGCGAGCGCTACGCGAGCCAGGACCTGCTCGGCGGCAACCTCGAGATCCGGACGTCGCTCGACCTGCACCTGCAGACGCTCGCGGAGCAGTCGCTCGCCCGCGGCCTGGAGAACGTGGAGAAGCTGTTCAGGAAGGCGCGCCCGCAACCCGTCCAGGGCGCGATCCTCGTGCTCGAGCCGCGCTCGGGCGCGATCCTCGCGCTCGTCGGCGGCCGCTCGTACGGCGCCAGCCAGTACAACCGCGTGCTGAGGGCGAAGCGCCAGCCCGGGTCGACCTTCAAGCCCTTCGTCTACCTGGCGGCGTTCGAGGCGACGTTCGACGACCCGTCGCTGCCGCCGGTGACGCCGGCGACGGTGGTCGAGGACACGCCGTGGGTGTTCTTCTACGAGGACAAGGAGTACATCCCGCAGAACTACGAGGACGAGTACCTGGGCCACGTCACGCTGCGCCGGGCGCTGGCCAAGAGCCTCAACGTGGCCACCGTGAAGGTCGCGGAGATGGTCGGCTACCCGCGGGTGGCGGCGCTCTGGAATGACCGCGTGAAGGTCGGCGGCGACGTCAAGCCCTACCCCGCGCTGGCGCTCGGCTCCTTCGAGGTCACGCCGCTGCAGATGGCGTCGGCCTACACCGTGCTCGCCAACGGCGGGCTGAAGGTGGACCCGGTGACGATCCTGGGCGTGCTCGACGCGAAGGGCGAGAACATCGAGCAGCACAACCCGCCGCCGCCGCGGCGCGTCGTCCACGAGGAGTCGGCCTACCTCGTCACCCACATGCTGCGCAGCGTGGTCAACGAGGGCTCGGGCGCGGCGATCCGGGCCCAGGGCCTGCAGGGGGACATCGCGGGCAAGACCGGCACCACCAACGACATGCGCGACGCCTGGTTCATCGGCTACACGGGCGACCTGCTGGCCGTCGTGTGGGTGGGCTTCGACGACAACACCGCGCTCAACCTGCCGGGCTCGCGGGCGGCGCTGCCGATCTGGATCGACTTCATGAAGGCGGCGACGGCAGGCCGCGACCCGGTCGAGCTGCGAGCCCCGCCCGAGAACGTGATCTTCGTGGAGATCGACAAGGAGACCGGCTTCCGCGCCAGCCCGCGCTGCCCGAGTCGCTTCGGCGAGGCCTTCGTCGCCGGCACCGAGCCGATGGAGATCTGCCCGCTGCACTGAAAGGCCGAGTTGACCGCGTGGGCGCGCTCGCCCTATATTTCTCCTTCCCGCGACGCGGGCGCTTAACTCAGCGGTAGAGTGCCACCTTCACACGGTGGAAGTCATAGGTTCGAATCCTATAGCGCCCACCATCTCCCCTCGCTCGCGTGACTCTCTTCGACGACAACCGCTGGAACCGCTGGCGCTACTCGCTGTGGGCGCCCGTCTACCACCCGTTCGTGCGGGCGTTCGACGGGGCGCGGAAGGCCTCGATCGCGGGCCTCGCACTGCAGCCCGGGCAGCACGTCCTGATCGTCGGCGCCGGCACCGGTGCCGATCTCCCCTTCATCCCCGAGGGCGTTTCGGTCCTGGCGACCGACCTGACGCCGGCGATGCTGGCCCGGGCGCGCCCGCGGCTGCGCCCCGGCATCGAGCTGCGGGTGATGGACGGCCACGCGCTCGACCTGCCCGACGAGAGCTTCGACGCGGTGCTGCTGCACCTGGTCGTTGCGGTGATCCCCGACCCGGCGCGTTGCCTGCGCGAGGCGGCGCGGGTGCTCAGGCCCGGGGGCACGATCGCGGTGCTCGACAAGTTCGTGCCCGACGGCCAGCGGCCGAGCCTGGCCAGGCGAGCCGCCAGCCGGGTGGCCTCGATCTTCTTCACCCACCTCGACCGCCGCCTCGGCGACATCCTCGCCGCGAGCGGCGCCCCGCTCGTGGTCGAGAGCGACGAGGCCGCGCTCGCCGGCGGCTTCTTCCGCCGGGTGCGCCTGCGCAAGCGGGCTGAGAGCGCCCCGCTCAGCGCGCCAGCGTCTCGAAGCCGCGGCGGTCCAGGTCGCGGTAGATGACGTACGCGGCGACCGCGGCCAGGGCTGCGAAACCGAGGCCCTCGGCGGGGCGGCCGAACAGCAGCCGGCCGCTCGCGAACAGGGTCGAGTAGACGAGCACCACGCCGGCGATCCAGGCCACGAACAGGCCGCCGAATCCCGTGTCGGACTTCACGTGCGGCAGCTCCGCCGCGATCGTCTTCCAGCCGGGTCCGCCGGGGTGGACCCGTTCGTAGAAGGCG
This sequence comes from Vicinamibacteria bacterium, assembly GCA_025994075.1. Lineage (GTDB taxonomy): Bacteria > Acidobacteriota > Vicinamibacteria > Fen-336 > Fen-336 > WYBL01. Next base: position 36,453 of record JAMQGV010000044.1, on the reverse strand, counting down.
CGCAGCGTCGCGCGCTCGGTGGGCGGCGTCGCGAACGTGATCGCCAGCCAGGCGACCGTGGTGATCGCCACGATCGCGAACAGGTTCTGCGGGAAGACCAGCCCCGGCGCCCACGCCTTGAGCGCGACCAGCGCGAGGATCGGCGCCACCATCGCCGCGATCTCGCTCCACGCGTTCACCCGCCACCAGAACCAGCGCAGGATCAGCACCAGGCCGAGGCCCGCGCTGGCCTCGAGGATGAAGGCCCAGGCGCCGGAGATGGTCTCGATCAGCCGCGTCACCACCAGCGACAGGCCCATGACCATCAGCGTGACGATGCGCGAGACCCGCACCAGGTCGCGCTCGCCGGCGCCGGGCCGCACGAAGCGCCGCCAGAAGTCGTTGATCACGTACGAGGCTCCCCAGTTGAGCTGGGTCGCGATCGTCGACATGTAGGCCGCGAAGAACGAGGCGACCAGCATGCCCTTCAGCCCGACCGGCAGGTGGTCGCGCATCGCGTAGACGTAACCGAGCCGCTTCTGGTCGGCGGGCAGGTCGGGGTACAGGACCAGCGTCGCCAGGCCGACCACGATCCACGGCCACGGCCGCACGCAGTAGTGTGCCACCGTGAACCACAGCGTCGCGAACAGCGAGTGCTTCTCGTCCCGGGCGGACATCATGCGCTGCGCGATGTAGCCGCCGCCGCCCGGCTCGGCGCCGGGATACCACGACGACCACCACTGCACGCCGACGTAGGCGAGGAAGGCCGTGATCGAGAGCGCGAAGCCCTGGGCGGCGGTGGCGGCGTCGCCGAAGGTCGGCGTCATCCACAGGGACCACTCGGGCAGCTTCGCCTGCAGCCCGGAGAGTCCGCCGATCTCGGGCAGTCCCAGCACGACGAAGGCGAGCACCACGGTGCCGGTCATCGCCAGCAGGAACTGGAAGGCATCCGTGACGGCGACGCCCCACATGCCGGACATCGCCGAGTAGATCGCGGTGATCACGAGCGCCAGCGCCACGTACATCCACACGTCCTGGCGCGGGATGCCGAACATGCCCTCGAGCACGGAAGCCATCGCCAGGTTGACCCAGGCCATCACGACGCAGTTCATGAACAGGCCGAGGTAGAGGGCGCGGAAGCCGCGGAGGAACGCGGCGGGCCGGCCGGAGTAGCGCAGCTCGACCAGCTCGACGTCGGTCATGATCCCCGCCCGCCGCCACAGGCGGGCGAAGAAGAACACGGTCAGCATGCCGCCGCACACCGCGTTCCACCACAACCAGTTGCCGGCAACGCCGCTCTGCGCGACCAGTTCCGTCACTGCCAGCGGGGTGTCGGCCGCGAACGTCGTCGCCACCATCGAGGTGCCCGCCAGCCACCACGGCAGGTCGCGGCCGGAGAGGAAGAACTCCTCGGTGGAGCCGCCCGCCCGTTTCGCGTAGCGCAGGCCGATCCACGCGGAGAACGCGAAGTAGGCGACGACGACGGACCAGTCGAGCGGCGTCATGGACGAGGAGCCTCCGCGCTATTCGATCGGGGTGCCGGGATCGAGGCGGCCGAAGCCCTCCTCGAACAGTTGCCGATTGAGATCGGCGAGCGTCTTCGACAGCGCGTTGGCGGCCACCACGGCCGCGTCGACCTGCCGCGCGACCTCTGCCGCCACGCGCTCCTGCTGCGCCGTCGGCGGCGCGGTGTAGGACGAGAGCGAGAAGTAGACGCCGCGCGCGCGCGGCAGCAGCGGGTCGGGCTCGCTGGCCAGCGGCGCGCCCGCGAAGCCCATCGGCACGTCGCGGCGCAACACCCGCGCCTGCGGCTCCACCGCTTCCAGGGCGGCCTTGACCGCCGCCTTCAGCGGGTCCGAGGCCTTCGGCGCCTTGCCGAGCGCCGCCTGCAGCTCCTTCAATTGCTTCTGCGCAGCGGCGACCCGCTTGTCCGCGGCGTCGGCGCGGGCCCAGGCCCGGGCGGCGGCGCGCAGCGCCGCGGACCACGCCGCGCGGTCGGCCGCGGCGATGGCCACGCGCGGGTCCTCCTCGACCGCGACGGCAACCGACGCCTTCTCGGAGCCGACCGCGAGTTCGAGCGTGTAGCGGCCGGGGTCGACCAGCGGCCCGCGCGGCGGCCCGCCGAACCCGCCCGCGCCGGGCTCGGGCTTCACAGGCGGCTCGCCGCGCAGGTCCCACGAAACGCGGTTGAAGCCCGCGGCCTTGCCGCTCTCGAGCTTGCGCACGACGGCGCCCGCGGCGTCGCGGACGGCCACCTCGACCTTGTCCTTGTCGCCGGGCTTCGCCTTCAGGAAATAGGTGACGAGCGCGCCTTCGGGCGGGTTGTCGGCGACGAAGAAGCGGGCCCCGGTGTCGCCCTTGTGGTTGGCGAGGCGCCAGGCCACCGCCGGACGCGGCTCGAACGCGGCCAGCGCCGGCGGGATGGGAGCCAGCTTCGCGAGCACCGAGGCGTCGTCGAGCACGTAGACGCCGCGGCCGTGGGTGCCGACCACGAGATCCCCCGCGGGGTGGAACACCAGGTCGTCGACCGGGACCATCGGCAGCTTGCCGGTCATCCGCACCGCGGTCGCGCCGCGGTCGAAGCTGATCCACAGCCCACGCTCGGTGCCGCACAGGAGCACGCCCGGGTTCGCGGGGTGCTCGCGGACGACGCTGACGGTCGAGCCCTCGGGGATCGACGTGAAGATCCGGGTCCACGTCCTGCCGAAGTCGTCCGTGCGGAACACCCACGGCGTGAAGTCGTTGCCGCGATGGCCGTCGAAGGCGACGGTCGCCGTGCCGGCTGCGGCGCGGCTGGCTTCGACGCGGCTCACGTAGGTCCCCTTCGGCACGCCCGGCGCGAACAGCTCGGTCCAGCTCGCGCCGAGGTCGCGGGTGACGTGGAGGCGGCCGTCGTCGGTGCCCGCCCAGAGCACCTTCGGGTCCAGCGGCGACTCGGCGAAGGTCGTGATCGTGCCCCAGTGCACGACGCCGTCGTTGCGCGACAGGAAGTCCTTCGCGGCCTTGCCGAAGATCGTCAGCTCGTCGCGTTTCTCCGCCCGCGTCAGATCGGGGCTGATCGGCGTCCAGTCGTCGCCGCGGTTCGTCGAGCGCAGCAGCCGGTTGCCGCCGTAGTAGACGACCTTCGGGTCGTGCTGCGAGATCTCGACCGGCGAGTTCCAGTTGAAGCGGTACTTCTCGCCCGCGGGCGGCTCGGGCCGGATGTTGCGGCGCTCGCCGGTCCGCAGGTCGACGCGGCCGAGGTTGCCGTCCTGGCTCTCCTGGTAAAGGGTGTCGGGGTCGCTCGGGTCCACGCGCACGAAGAAGCCGTCGCCGCCGCCGACCCGGAACCAGTCCTCGTTGGTGACGCCCTGGCGGGTGAACGTGCGGCTCGGCCCGCACCAGCTCCCGTTGTCCTGCAGGCCGCCGCAGACGCGGTACGGCGTGCGGTTGTCGACGGTCACCTCGTAGAACTGGGCGAGCGGGATGGTGTTGACGAAGTCCCAGTTGCGGCCGGCGTCGCGGCTCACGTGGATGCCGCCGTCGGTGCCGACCAGCATGTGGTCGGAGTCGCGCGGGTCGATCCACATCCCGTGGTAGTCGCCGTGGATCTTCTCGCCGCGGTCGGTCTTGAACGTCCTCCCGCCGTCCTGGGAGTGGTAGATCGGCGCGCCGAGCACCCACACCCGCAGGTCGTTGTTCGGGTCGACGTGCAGCTTCGAGTAGTAGCTCGGCCTCGGGTTGGTGTCCGACATCTTCACGAACGTCTCGCCGCGGTCCTCCGAGCGGTAGATCCCCTGCTCCTTCGCGTGCTCGACCAGCGCGTAGACGATCCGCGGGTCCTGGCGGAAGACCGCGAGGCCGATGCGGCCGACGTCGCCTTCCGCCGGCAGGCCCTTCGTCAGCTTCTTCCAGGTGCGGCCGCCGTCCGTCGTCTTCCAGATCGCGCTGCCGGGGCCGCCGCCGTTGAAGCCGAACGGCGTGCGGCGGCGCTGATAGGACGCCGCGTACAGGGTGTCCGGGCTCTGCGGGTCGATCGCCACGTCGACGAAGCCGGTGTCGGCGTCGACGAACTTCGACAGCGCCCAGGTGCGGCCGCCGTCGGTCGTCTTGTAGAGGCCACGCTCGGGGTTCGGGCCCCAGAGGCGGCCCAGCGCCGCGACGTACGCGACCTCGGGGTTGCCCGGGTGGACGACGATGCGCCCCACGTGGTGCGTCTCCGCGAGGCCCGCGTGGGTCCACGTCGCGCCGCCGTCGGTGCTGCGGTACACGCCGTTGCCCCACGACGACGACTGGCGGTTGTTCGGCTCGCCGGTGCCGACCCACACCACCTGCGGGTCGGACGGCGCCACGGTGACGTCCCCGATCGAGGACGTCGCCTGGTCGTCGAAGACGGGCGCGAAGGTCGTTCCGCCGTTGACGGTCTTGAACACGCCGCCGGACGCGGTCGCGACGTAGAAGGTGGCGGGGTCGCTCTCCACGACGGCGAAGTCGTCGATGCGCCCGCCCATGAGCGCGGGCCCGATCGAGCGGAACTCGAGCCCGGCGAGCTGTTCCGCGGTGACCGCCGGCGTGGCCGCGGGGCGCGGCGCCGGCGCTGCGCCAGCGGCCTGCGCGGCGAGGGCGAGGGCGACACCGAAACGGAAGGAGCGGCGAGCGAGAACGCGCATGAGGACCTCCGCGCGCGGAACGTATCACGCCGGACACCCCCTTGCGTCCACGGCACCGCGGCTCTTGCAGAATAGGATTCCACCTCCATGCTGCGACCCCGCGTCTCCGTCCTGGTGCCGGCGTGGAACGCGGGGGCGACGCTCGCCGCGAGCCTCGAGAGCGTGCGCCGGCAGTCGCTCCGCGACTGGGAGTGCGTCGTGGTCGTCGACGGATCGACCGACGACACCGCGGCGATCGCCGGCGCGTTCGCCGCCCGGGACACGCGGTTCCGGGTGCTGGCGCGGCCGCATCGCGGGATCGTGCCCGCGCTGAACGACGGGCTCGCCGCGTGCCGGGCGCCGCTCGTGGCCCGCATGGACGCCGACGACCTGATGCGCCGCGACCGCCTCGCGGCGCAGGTGGCGGCGCTGGCAGCGGACGCGACTCTCGCCGGCGTCGGCTGCCACGTCCGCCTGTTCCCGCGCGCCGGCCTGTCGCCGCGCCTGCGCGAGTACGAGTCCTGGCTGAACGGGCAGGACTCGGCCGCGAGCGTCGCGCGGGACGCCTTCGTCGAGTGCCCGGTCGCCCACCCGACCCTGATGATGCGCCGCGCGATGAGCGAGCTCGGGTACCAGGACTGCCCGTGGCCCGAGGACTACGACCTGGTGCTGCGCACCCTTGCAGCGGGGCTGCGGATCGGCGTGGTGCCGCGTCGACTGCTGGCGTGGCGCGATCGCCCCCGGCGCCTGACCCGCAGCGACTCGCGCTACGCGCTGCCGCAGTTCACGGCCTGCAAGGCGCACTACCTCGCGACCGGCTTCCTCACCGCCTGCGATCGCTACGTGCTCTGGGGTTACGGGGGCACGGGACGGGCCCTGCGCCGCGCGCTGGCGGTCCACGGCAAGACGCCGTCGCACGTGGTGGAGGTGAAGCCCTCGCGGATCGGCAACCGCATCCACGGCGCGCCGGTGGTGTCGCTCGAGGCGCTGCCCTCGCTCGCGGGCCGCAGGATCGTGGTCTCGGTCGCCCGCGCCGGTCCGCGCGCCGAGATCCGCGCGGCGCTGGCGGCGCTGGGCTTCGTCGACGGCCGCGACTTCGTCTGCGCGGCCTGAGCCGTCCGCCACCCGAGTCCGCTTGACATCCCCGGCGCCGCTTTCAAGGATTCGACGCGCTTCCGCCGAGGACTCGATGCCACGACGCGATGCCTTTCGTTCGTCGACGTTTCCCGGCCGCGCGATGCGCCTGATGGCCGACCTGGGGCTGGCCCGTCGCCGCCACGAGACGGGCTGGCTGCCGATGCTGCGCCGCCTGGTCCACCTGAGGCGGCGGGGCGGGTTCGGGCCGCGGGAAGCGCTCGACTATGGCCTCCTGGACCCGCAGCTTCCCGAGTCGGCCCTGGCCGCGACCGTCGCGAAGAAGACCCTGTTCGGGCTCCTGGCGCGAGTCAACCCGGCACGCCTCGACGGCCTGACGGAGGACAAGGCGGTCTTCTACGCCTACTGCGGGGCACTGGGGCTTCCGATCCCGCGGCTGCTCGGCGTCGCAGCCCGGCCGGTCGGGTACGCCGCCGGCGGAAACCCGCTGAGGACGGAGGAGGATTGGCGCGCCTTCGCCTCGAGCCTCCCCCAGGAGTTCGTCGTCAAGCCCGGCCGCGGGGCCTACGGCAGGGGCGTGGAACTCTTCCGGCGCCAGGACGGCGGCTTCGTGGGTTCGTCGAGCGGCTGGCACGCCGCAGAGAAGATGCAGTTCGCCTTCTTCACCGACGAGCGCTACACGAGCTTCGTGATCCAGGAGCGGCTCAGGTCCCATCCGGAGCTCCAGCGGTTGAGCGGAACGGCGAGCCTCCAGACCGCACGCATCTGGACGGAGGTGGACGACCGGGGCGACTGCCGGATCGTCTACGCCGTGTTCAGGGTCGTCGCCGCCAACCGCGTGATCGACAACTTCGGGGGCGGGAGCACCGGCAACCTCCTCTGCTGCGTGGACCGCGCGGAGGGGACCCTCGGGTTCGCGCTCGGGAAGGTTCCGGACGGCCTCGGCTGGACGCGGCTCGCCCACCACCCGCTGACCCGGCAGGGCTTCAGCGGCTTCCGGCTGCCCGATTGGGCGGCGGCCTGCGCCCTCGTGCAGCGCGCGGCCCTGCTCTTCCTTCCGATGCGGGTGATCGGCTGGGACGTCGCCTTCACCGCCGAGGGGCCGAGGCTCGTCGAGGCCAACCGGCGGTTCGACCCGGCCAACGAGTCGGTGATCGGCCAGGAGAACCCGGCTGTCCACGCGGACGTCGCCGGTCTCTACGAGAGGCTCAGGAGGTCCACCCGCCCGAAACGCGGCGGGTGAACGCCGCGCCGATCCCTTCAGGCGAACAGGCGGTCGCCCGAGGTCTCCAGGATGGCGCGCGCGCCGTCGATCACCGCGTGCAGCGGGTCGGGAGCGAGCCGCAGGTCGAGGCCGGTGACGTCGGCGAGCGCGCCACGCAGGCCGGGCAGCAGCGCGCCGCCGCCCGTGAGCAGCACGCCGCCCTCGATCACCTCGACCGCGTCGCGGTCCGGCAGCGACAGGAAGGCGGAGTGCACGGCGGCGTAGAGCCGCTTCAGCACCGGCCGCAGCGCCTCGCGAAGAACCGGGGCGGAGACCGCGCGCGAGCCGGACCCGGGCACCTCCAGCCGCTCGTCGCCGCCGGTCCGCGTCGCGCCGACGCGGGCGAGCAGCCGTTCCGCGGTCTCGGCGCTGACCGGGGCGCGCAGCGCCACGAGCGCAGCGCCGTGGGCGGTCTCGCGCAGGTCGGCCACGCCCAGCCGCACGGCGTGCGAGCGCACGACGCGGCGGTCGCGGATCAATGCCACGTCCGTGACGCCCTCGCCGACGTCGATCACCATCACCGCGCGCGGCTCGGAGAGATCGCAGCCGGCGCCGACGGCCGCGGCCACCGGCTCGGGGATCAACACGACCTGCTCGGCGCCGGCCGCGCGGGCGGCCTCGCGCAGCGCCTCGCGCTCGGCGCCGCTCGCGTCGGAGGGCACGCCGCACAGCGCCCGCGGCGGCAGCGGCCGCAGGCCGCGCTGGCCGTGGAGCAGCGGCCGCAGCAGCCTCGACGCGGCGCCCACGCTGCAGACGACGCCCGCCCGCAACGCGCGGGCGCCGGAGAGCGGGTCCTGCGACGGCGCCTCGACGACCCGCCGGCAGCCGGCCACGGCCACCCGCGTGGTGGCGGTGCCGACGTCGATCGCGACGTCGGGAGCAGCGAGCAGGCGGCGCAGCATTGCCCATGCTAGCAAAGCGGGCGCTCGCCGCCCCCGACGGGTCGGCCCGTGCCGACTCCGGCGACCTACAATCCGCGGATGCTCCCTCACCGCGGTGTCCGATGATCGGCTCGACCGTCGGCCGCTACCGCATCCTGAACCGGCTCGGCGGCGGTGGCATGGGCGTCGTGTACGAGGCCGAGGACGCGGAGCTCGGCCGGCGCGTCGCCGTGAAATTCCTGCCGCAGGACTCGACGCAGAGCGCGGATGCGCTCGAGCGCTTCCGGCGCGAAGCGCGATCGGCCTCGGCGCTGTCGCACCCCAACATCTGCGTCGTGCACGACGTCGGCACCCACGAGGGCCAGCCGTTCCTGGTGATGGAACGGCTCAGCGGCACGAGCCTCAAGGCCGCCATCGCCGGCCAGCCGATGCCGCTGGAGCGGGTCCTCGCGCTCGGGGAACAGATCGCAGACGCTCTCGTCGCGGCTCACGGCGCGGGCATCGTCCACCGCGACCTCAAGCCCGCAAACCTCTGGGTGACGGACCGGGGCGAGGCCAAGGTCCTCGACTTCGGCCTCGCGAAAGTCGTCGCCCACGCCGACGCCGCCCACGGGACCGAAGCGCAGACCCTCAGCGGCGAGTTCCTGACGGCTGCGGGGTCCGCCGTGGGCACGGTCGCCTACATGTCCCCCGAACAGGCGCGCGGGGCCGCCGTCGACGCCCGCAGCGACGTCTTCTCGCTGGGCATCGTGCTCTACGAGATGGCGACCGGGAGGCTCCCGTTCGAGGGCGGCAGCGCCGCCGAGTTCTTCGCTGCGATCCTGAAGAGCGAGCCGGCGCCGGCCTCCGGCATCAACCCGGCCGTGCCTCCGGAACTCGAGTGGATTCTTGCCAAGGCGCTTCAGAAGGATCCTGCGCTCCGGTACCAGCACATGGCCGAGCTGCTGGCCGACCTGCGGAGCCTCCGCGCGGGGCGAACCGGGCAGCTCTCGGCCCCGCGAACCGGGCGTCGTCGGGCGCTCCCCTGGCGGCGGCTCGCGGCCGCGGCCCTGCTCGTGCTCGCCGTCGGAGCCGGGGTGTTCGCCCTGTGGCAGCGTCGGCCGCCCGCGGGCGGAGGAGCGACCGCCCACTCGGTCGTCGTGCTCCCCTTCCTCGACCTCTCGGCCGAGAAGGACCAGGCCTTCCTCGCCGACGGGCTGGCCGAGGAGTTGATGGGCCTGCTGGCCCGGGTGCCCGAGCTGCGCGTGATCGCCCGCACCTCGGCGTTCTCGTTCAAGGGTCAGCAGGTCGACGTGAAGACGATCGCCGAGAGGCTGAACGTCACTTACGTCGTCGAGGGGTCGGTGCGGCGGTCGGGCGATCGAGTCCGCATCAGCGCTCAGCTCGTGCGCAGCGCGGATGCCTCGCAGCAGTGGAGCGAGAGCTACGACCGGCCGCTGGAGGACGCGCTGCAGGTGCAGGACGAGATCGCCGCGGCGGTGGCACGGCAACTGAAGGTGTCGCTGCTCGGCAGCGGTTCGACGCGGCGACCGGTGGACCCGCGGGCGCACGCGCTGTTCGTGCAGGCGAGGCAACTCAATCGCATGGCGCCGAAGGAGAGCCTGGACCAGGCCCTCGAGCTGGTCGACCGCGCGCTCGCGATCGACCCGCAGTACGCCCCGGCCCTGGATCAGCGGGCCTACAACTTCCTGGCCCGCGCCAACCGCGGCCTGATGGGAGGAGAAGAAGCGGAGCGCCTGGCGCGCGAGGCGATCGAGCGCACGCTCGCCGCCGACCCGGAGTTCGCGCCCGCCCACGCCCGGCTCGGCGTGATGGCGGCCGAGGGCGGCGACCTCGAGACGGCGGCCCGCCACCTGCGCCGTGCCGTCGAACTCGACCCGTCGAACCTGATCGTCCTCGCCGAGTCCACGACGCTGCTCGCCTACCTCGGCCGCACGGCCGACTCGGTCCGCGTGCTCGAGCACGTGGTCTCGCTCGACCCCGCGAACCCCGTGTTCCTCGTCAACCTCGCCACGTCCTACTACGAGGATCGGCGCTACCGCGACGCGATCGAGGCGGCCCGCGGCGTCCTGCGGCTGTCGCCGGGTCGGCAGTCGGCGCTGCGGATCCTCGCGCGCGCGCAACTGCTCGCCGGCAACCCCGCCGAGGTGCTGGCCCTGGCCCCGGAACTGACGTCGGCACGGGAACGCGCGACGCTGCTGGCGATGGCGTACCACGCCCTCGGTCGGAAGCCCGAGGCCGAAGCCGCCCTCGCCGAACTGCGGACCCTCGCCGCGGGGAGCACGGTGCACGGGCCCCAGGCCCTGGCTTTCCGCGGCGAGAAGGACGCGGCGTTCCGCTGGCTGGACGACGCCGGGGCGGTCGAGAGCGAGGGCTTCAAGGCCAACGCCTTCGACCCGGCGTTCGACAACCTGCGGACCGACCCGCGCTGGCAGGAACTCCTGCGGCGGGTCGGCCGCGCTCCCGAGCAGGTGGCCCGGGTCCCGTTCGAGGTGCGCCTCCCCGGCTAGGCCTTGATCTTGCGGTACTTGATGCGGTGGGGCTGGTCCGCGTCGGTGCCGAGGCGGCGGTGGCGGTCGGCCTCGTAGTCCTGGAAGTTGCCCTCGAACCAGACGACCTCGCTGTCGCCTTCGAAGGCCAGCATGTGGGTGGCGATGCGGTCGAGGAACCAGCGGTCGTGGCTGATCACCACCGCGCAGCCGGCGAAGTTGAGCAGCGCCTCTTCCAGCGCGCGCAGGGTGTCGACGTCGAGGTCGTTGGTCGGCTCGTCGAGCAGCAGCAGGTTGCCGCCGCTCTTCAACAGCTTGGCCAGGTGCAGCCGGTTGCGCTCGCCGCCCGACAGGTCCTTGACCTTCTTCTGCTGGTCGGCGCCCTTGAAGTTGAAGGACGCGCAGTAGGCGCGCGAGTTCACCTCGCGCTTGCCGACCATCACGATGTCCTTGCCGCCGTCCGACAGCTCCTCCCACACGTTGTGGTTGCCGTTCAGCGTGTCGCGCGACTGGTCGACGTAGGAGAGCTGGACCGTCGGCCCGATCTTCAGCTCGCCCGAGTCCGGCTTCTCCTGGCCGACGATCATCCGGAACAGCGTGGTCTTGCCCGCGCCGTTGGGGCCGATCACGCCGACGATGCCGCCGCGCGGCAGGATGAAGTTGACGTCGTCCATCAGCAGGTTGTCGCCGTACGCCTTGCGGACGTTCTTCGCCTCGATCACGAGGTCGCCCAGGCGCGGGCCCGGCGGGATCTGGATCTCGCGGCCCGTGTCGCGCTTCTCGTTGGCCTGCTCGGCGGCCAGCATCTCCTCGTACGCGTTGAGGCGGGCCTTGCCCTTGGCCTGCCGCGCGCGCGGCGCCATCCGCACCCACTCGAGCTCGCGCTCCAGCGACTTCTGGCGCTTGGACTCCTCCTTCTCCTCCTGGGCCAGCTTGTTCTTCTTCTGGTCCAGCCACGAGGAGTAGTTGCCCTCCCACGGCACGCCCATGCCGCGGTCGAGCTCGAGGATCCAGCCGGCGACGTTGTCGAGGAAGTAGCGGTCGTGGGTGATCGCGACGACCGTGCCCTGGAATTCCTTGAGGAAGCGCTCGAGCCAGGCCACGGACTCGGCGTCGAGGTGGTTGGTGGGCTCGTCGAGCAGCAGCATGTCGTGGTGCTGCAGCAGCAGCCGGCACAGCGCGACCCGGCGCTTCTCGCCACCCGAGAGCTTGGTGACGTCGGCGTCGCCCGGCGGCAGCCGCAGCGCGTCCATCGCCATCTCGACGTGGCGGTCGAGCTCCCACAGGTTCTGCGAGTCGATCTGGTCCTGCAGCTTCGAGAACTCGTCCGCGGTCTCGTCCGAGTAGTTGGCGGCCAGTTCCTCGTAGCGGTGCAGGATCTTGCGCTGCGCCGCGACCGCCTCCTCGACGTGCTCCTGCACGTTCTTGCCGGGGTCGAGCTGCGGCTCCTGCGGCAGGTAGCCGATGCGCGTGCCCGCGGCCGGGAACGCCTCGCCCGCGAAGTCCTTCTCGAGCCCCGCCATCACCCGCAGCAGCGTGGACTTGCCGGCCCCGTTGCCGCCGATGACGCCGATCTTGGCGCCCGGGTAGAACGACAGCCAGATGCCCTTGAGGATCTCCTTCCCCTGCGGGGTGACCTTGCGGAGGTCCTTCATGGTGAAGATGAACTGCGGAGCCATGCCCGTCCTTTCGAAGAAACGCCGGTGACACTGCGGCGGGAGCGCATTCTCTCACGCCGCGCCGGGAGCGGTTCAGGGCAGGTCGAGGACGCGGGGCGGGGTGCGGTTGTCGGCGTCGTCGAGGCCGATCGCGCAGACCCGCCACGGCGCCTCGGCTTTCGCGAGCGTCGTGAAGCCGAGACGGGGTGGCGCGTAACCCGCGGCGTCGGCGCAGTCGGTCGCGGCCTGCGGGCCGGTCTTGACCAGGTAGCCCGAGAGCTCCGGCGGCGCGTACTCCCAGCTCACCCGCCACGCGTCGCCGAAGTCCGCGACCGCGAGCCGCGGCGCGAGCGTCGGCGGCGTGCGGTCGATGTCGACCGCGACCAGCGCGGCCGTGCGCGGGTCCTGCCAGCGGCCTGCGGGGTCGCGGTCGAGGCCGCCGACGGCGCACAGGGCGTGGCGCCCTTCGGCCTCGGGCAGCGGGTCGGCGATCGTTGCGCCGGGCACCAGCGGCAGCGCGGGCCCGTAACCCGCGCCGCTGCGGCAGTCGACGCGACCCAGCGGGCCGACCTTGTAGCGGTACCACGCCCAGTCGGGCGCGGCGACGGCGACGTTCCACTCGCGCGCCGCGGGCCGGCCCAGCACGTCGGGCTGCCCCGGGTGGCGCGCGCCCAGCCAGCCGGGGTCGACGGCCAGCCCGCGCCCCGCGTCGAGCGGGCAGCCGGCGAGCGTCGGCTCCAGCTCGCCGGCCTCGTCGAAGCAGCGCCACAGGTCGCCCAGCGGCACGACGTAGCTGGTGCCGGGGAGCGACCGCGCGCCGTCCGGGCCGACCTCGCAGGGCCGGTTCAGCCAGCAGTCGGCGAGCCCCTCGCTGCCGAGCGTCGTGGTGTTGACGAGGCCGACGAGTCTCGCGCCGTCGCGCTGCAGCACCGGCGAGCCCGAGCTGCCACCGCGGATGTCGGCGCAGTCGGCGCGAGAGAGGTCGAACCAGTGCCACTGCCGCTCCACGACCAGCGGCGCCCGCGCGCCCAGGCGGCAGGCCGCGAGCCGCAGGTACGGGCCCTCGGGAAATCCCAGCGGGGCGCCGACCACCACCACGGCAGCGCCCGGCTCGGGCGGCGCGCCGGTCAAGGTCCAGGCGCGCACTCCACGCGCCTCGAGTTCGGCCACCGTCGCGTCGAGCTCGAGCACCGCGAGGTCCGCACCTTTCATGGTGGCATGCGCCACCCTCGTCACCTTCACCTCCAGCCAGGCAGCCGGCGTGTCGGCGAACCAGTGGAAGGTGACCGTCGCCGACGACGGCTCGCCGATCACGACTTCCTGGGATCCGAGGCTGCCGACGCAGTGGCCGTTCGTCAGCACGTGGGCCGGCGCCGTGCGCGGGACGCCGGGCGCGCGCACGAGCACCGCGGTGCAGCTCGACGACGCGCGGAAGCGGCCCACGCCCGTGTAGGCCTCGGACTGGCCGCCGGCATTGAGGAGCGCCACCGAGGCTCCGCCCTCGACCGCATCGCCGGTCGGCAGCGGCGCCTCGGCGCAACCGGCGAGGCCCGCGGCGAGCGCGAAGGCGAGGACGAGGCGACGGCCCATCGCCGAATCATGCCCCGGCCGGCGACGGGCCGGCACGAACCGGGTCGTCTTCGGGGAAGATACGGGCCATGCCCGACCTCGTCCGGCCGCTGGACCAGACCGCCGCGCTCGGGGACTGGACGCTGGAGCGGGGTCAGGACGTGCGGGCCCGGCTGGCCTTCTTCGGCGACACGGTGATCGGTCTGTGGCGCGTGGCCCGACGCCGCACCCGCCACCCCGCCGTGCGCCTCGCGTCCGAGTTCGACCGCGTCGGCGTCGGCTCGCTGCCGATCGTGGCGGTGTTCGCGGTGGCCACGGGGGTGGCGCTGAGCCTGCTCGCCACCCAGCAGCTCGAGCGCGTCGGGCTGCCGGGCCTGGCCCCGCGCCTGGTCGGGATCGTGATCCTGCGCGAGCTGGCCGCGCTGATGACCGGCCTGGCGCTGGCCGGCCGGGTGGGGGCCGGATTCGCGGTGGACGTGGCCCACTCCGTGGCCGCCGGCGAGGCCGCGGCGCTGCGCGCGGCGGGCCACGCGCCGCACGACGTGCTGGTCGCGCCCCGGGTGCTGGCACTCACGCTCGCCGGGCCGCTGCTGGTCGCCTATGCCGACGCCTTCGCGCTGGTGGCGGCCACGATCACCGGCGTCGTCGTCACCGACCTGACCTGGCTCTCGGAGCTGACGCTGCGCGCCCACCTCGAGACCACGACGTCCACCCTGGCGGTGGACCACGCGGTGGCGGGACTCATCAAGGGGGCGGTGTTCGGCTTCGTCGTCGGCATCGCCGCGAGCTGGCACGGGTTGCGCGCGGAGCCGGGGCCGCGCGGGCTGGGCCGGGCAGTGCGCCGCGCGGTCGTCGCCGCAGCCGCGTCGGTCGCGCTGGCCGACCTCGCGCTGACCTTCGTGTTCAAGTGGGTGCGGCTGTAGTGGCCGCGGGAGGAGTGGTGGACGAGGCGAACCCGCGCGACCCGCGCTCGACGCGCGTCGGCGTCTTCACGCTGGTCGGGCTGCTGCTGGTGGTGCTGGTGCTGGGCGCCGTCACGGGCGTCTCCTGGTTCGAGGACCGCCGGGAGTTCGTCGTCTACTTCCCCAACCCGGTCGGCCTGCGCGCGGGCGCGCCGGTCACGTTCCGGCAAACGCCGCTGGGCGAGGTCACGGACGTCGAGCTCGTCTTCACCGGCCTCGGTGTCCAGTCCGAGGTCCAGGTCGTGATCGCGGTGCGCCGCCGGGTGCTGCACGGCATGGGCGGCGAGTCGATGGCCGGCCTCAGCGACGCCGACCTGGCGGCCAACCTCTCGCTGCTGGGCCTGCGCGCGACCGTGCGCTCCACCAGCCCGCTGGCGGGACAGAAGTACCTCGACCTCGATTTCGAGCCCGGCGTCGCCGCCCGCTACTCGGGGCTGAAGGACCTGCCGTTCCCCGAGATCCCGACGGCGCCCACGGACCTCGAGATCATTCGCGAGAAGGTGGAGGCCGCGATCGGCAAGGTCGCCGACGTGCCGATCGACGAGGTGCTGCTGCAGATGCAGGCGACGCTGGCCAGCACCCAGCGCCTGCTCGACCAGGGGGACGTCGAGGCCTCGATGAAGCAGTTGCGCAGCGGCCTGGCGGCGGCCGAGAAGCTGCTCACCCGCGCGGAGCGCTCGCTCGACAAGCTCGACGGCGTGGCCGACCAGGTGGGCGCCACGCTCGGCGGCGCGGACGCCACGCTGAAGAGCCTCGACGCCACGCTCGCGAAGCTCGACCGCACGCTGTCGACGGTCGACCGCAGCCTCGAGCGCACGGGCGACGTCCAGCACGAGGCCGCGCGCAACCTGGACGAGATGAACGAGCTGCTGCGCTCGCTGCGCCAGCTCGCGGACACCCTGCAGCGCCACCCCGAGGCGCTGCTGCGGGGCAAGCCCCTCCCGGAGGAGAAGCGATGACGCGGCAGGCACTGGCCCTCGCGGCCACCCTGGCCCTCGGCGGCTGCGCCCTCGGGCGCTCGCCGGCGGCCACGACCTGGGTGCTCGACCCGCTGGCGGTGCAGGCGGCCGCCGATCCCGCCGCGGAGGCGGGCCCGCTGCTGGCCGTCGAGCGGGTGGCCGTGCCCGACTGGCTCGATCGCCCGCAACTCGTCGCGCGCGGCGCGTCCGGCGCGATCGCGATCGACGAGCGCGCGCGCTGGGGCGAGCCGCTGGCCCGCGGCCTGCAGCGGGTGATCGCGGAGAACCTCGCTGCGCTGCTGCCCGGCCATCGCGTCGCGACGACACCGGTGCCCCCGCGCCACGCGGTGGACCTGCGGCTGGCAATCACCATGCTCGACGCCTCGCGCCAGCCCGACGGCAGCGTGCGGCTGGAGGCGCGCTGGGAGCTGACGCAGGCCGACGGCACGCTGCTCGCGCGGGACCGCGCGGCGAAGACGGCGCGCCCGGCCGGGCCGGGGGCCCGCGACACCGTCGCAGGCCTCAACGAGGCGCTGGCCTCGCTCGCCACGGACCTCGCGCGGGCGGTCGAGCGGCCGAAATCCTGATTCTTGTCAAAATCTACTCAATAGCTTGACATCGGGCGGGCCGCCCCGTAGGCTGCCTTCGTATGGCCGGCGAGCTCGTGTTCCTGACCCACCCCGACCCGGCGGTGACCGCCCGCCTGGGCTCGGCCCTCGACGCCGCTGGCTACAAGGTGCTGGCGGCCACCTCGCAGGAGGGGCTGCTCGCCCACCTGCGTGGCGGCCGGGCCCTGCTGCCCGACGTGGTGCTGCTGGGGCTGGGCGGCGAAGGCGGAACGCCGCTGCTGCGGCGGCTGCGCGAGAACCCGCTGACCCGCGACATCCCGGTCCTGCTGCTGGCGGCGGGCAGCGCGGAGGACTCGGCGCGCGCGCTGCACCTGGGCGTGACCCGGCGCGTCGACCCGCCGTGGACGGCCGAGGCCGTGCTGACCGCCGTGGCCGAGGCGGCCGGGCGCGCGGCCGAGGGCCGGCGCGGCGGCTCCGTGCTGGCCGGGAGCCTGGCCCTGCTGTCGCTCCCCGACCTGCTGCAAACGCTCGAGGGCAGCAAGCGGACGGGCGTGCTGCTGCTGCGCGACGGCGAGCGCCGCGCGGTGCTGTGGATCGCCGCGGGCCAGGTGATCGACGCCGAGACCCACGAGGGGCTGCGCGGCGAAGACGCCGTGGTCGCCGTGTTCGGCTGGCGGGACGCGGCCTTCGAGATGAGCTTCGGTCCCGTCGACGTGCCGCGGCGGATCGCGACCTCGACCACCGGGCTGCTGCTCGAGGCCGCGCGGCGCCACGACGAGGCGCTGCGCGAGGCGGACCGGCCGACCTTCGCCGCCCTCGAGGACCCGCCGCCGCCGCCGCCGCCGGCCGTGCTGGCCACCCACCGCGCGCTGACGCTGCTCAACGTGGCCGCGGCCTACGCCGCCAACCACGCGGCACCCGCGCTGGTCGAGGCCGCCCTGACCGAGGCGCGCCGGGCCCTGCTCGACGAGCACCCGGCGCTCGGCGCCTTCTTCGTCACCCCAGGCGGCCAGGTGGCCTTCGGCGGGCGCGCGGTCGACGACCACGCGGGCGTCGTCGCCGCGACGGCCGCCTGGCTGCGGCGGCTGTTCGCCCGGCTCGAGCGCGCGTTCCCCGGCCGCTTCCCGCTGTCGCGCCTCGCGCTGCTCTCGGAGGCCGTGCACGGCGACCTGGAGTCGCTCGGCTTCTACGAGGCCCTGGGACTGGAGTCCACCCGATGACCGACCTGTCGCGCCTTTCCGCCGCCGAGATCGACGCCCTGCCGTTCGGCTTCATCGGGCTCGACCGCGACGGCCAGATCCGCAAGTACAACCGCTACGAGGCCGACCTCGCCCGCACCGACCCGGCTCGCGTGCTGGGCCGCAACTTCTTCCGCGAGGTCGCGCCCTGCACCCAGGTCCAGGAGTTCGAGGGGCGCTTCCGCGACTTCGCCGCGGGCCGCGTCACCGAGCCGACGCTCGCCTTCGACTTCGAGTTCCGCTTCCGCCACGGCGCGCAGAAGGTCCGCATCGGCCTGGTCCGCTCGCCGCTCGAGGACGAGATCATCGTCACCGTCAACCGCGTGCGCGAGCTGGCGCTGGCGGCCACCCCCGGCGTGACGCCCGACCTCGAGCGCCGGCTGCTGGCGGACGGCGCCGGCGAGCGGGTGCTGGCGCTGGGCCCGGACTTCCTGCGCGCGATGGACGTCGCGCTCGGCGGCGCCGGCTCCTCGCTGCGCGAGCAGACCCTGCACCGCATGGGCGTCGAGTGGGGCCAGCGCCACGCGCTGCGGCTGGAGGCGATGGTCCAGCGCGACCACCGCCTCGCGCTGCGCGAGGTCGAACTGCACGTCGCGCTGGAGTACGCGACCGGCTCGCTGGCCCTGATCGGCCTCGGCCGCGCCGAGGTCGACCTCGCCTGGCGCCGGCGCGGGCTGCTCGTCGTCACCCACCACGACAGCCCGCAGGCGCCGGGTGGCGAAGCGGGCGAGCGCTGCTGCGCGCTGGTCGCCGGCTTCCACGCCGGCGTGCTCGGCCACCTCTCGGGCCGGCCGCTGGCCGGCCTCGAACTGCAGTGCGGCACGCTGCCGCCCGCGCCGTGCCGCTTCGCGATCGGAACGGAGGCCCGCCTCGCCCGCTTGCAGGACCCGGTGCCGGCCTCGGCCGACGCCGACCTGCTGGTCGCGCTCGGCGTCCGGCCGCGGGTGGAGGTCGGCGCTTGAAGCCGGCCCCGACGCCGGCCGAGGCGCCGGCCGCCGACGCGCTCGACCAGGTGGCGTGGGACTACGATCCCGAGGACGAGCTGCTGTCGCCGCTGTGCAGCACGGAGCGCTACTTCCGCGACTTCCCGTGGGAGCCGGAGGAGGAGTGGTGAGCCTCGAGGGGAGCGTGCACCTGATCCTGGGCGGCGCGGGCGGGATCGGCTCCGCGCTCGCGCGGCAACTGACCGCCGCCGGCGCGCGGGTGATGCTGGCCGGCCGCCGCGCGGAGCCGCTCGCCGCGCTCGGCGCCGAGCTGGGCGCTGCGCACGCGGTGGTCGATGCCACGCGCTTCGCCGAGGTCGAGGCCGTCGCCGCGCGGGCGGTGGAAGAGCTGGGGCACCTGGACGGCATCGCCTGCTGCGTCGGGTCGCTGCTGCTCAAGCCAGCGCACCTGACCAGCGAGGAGGAGCTGGAGCAGACGCTCGCCGCCAACGTGCGCACCGCGTTCGCAGCCGTGCGCGCGGGTGCGCGCGCCCTGTCTCCGGGAGGCAGCGTGGCGCTGTGCTCTTCTGCCGCGGCCCGGCTGGGCCTGCCGAACCACGAGGCGATCGCGGCGTCCAAGGCAGCGGTCGAGGGGCTGGTGCGATCGGCCGCCGCGACCTACGCACCGAGGCTGCGCGTCAACGCGGTGGCGCCGGGCCTGGTGCGCACGCCGCTCGCCGGGCGCATCACCGGGTCGGAGCCCGCGCTCAAGGCCTCGGTCGCACTGCACGCCATGGGCCGCGTGGGAGACGCGGAGGACGTGTCGCGCGCGCTCGCCTTTCTGCTCGATCCGGCGCAGTCGTGGGTCACCGGCCAGGTCGTGGGTGTCGACGGCGGCCTGGCGGTCGTGCGCGGGCGCGGCTGATGCCGGTCTTCGAGCGCGCCGTCGAACTCGATGCGCCGGCCACCGAGGTGCTGCGCTGGCACCGCGCACCCGGGGCCTTCGAGCGGCTGTCGCCGCCGTGGGACGACGTGCGCGTGGAGTCGCGCAGCGGCGGCATCGACCCGGGCGATCGCGTCACGCTCTCGGTCCCGGTCGGCCCGCTGCGCCAGCGCTGGATCGCCGAGCACCGCGCGCTGGACGTGGCGGGCGCCGTCGGCTTCCGCGACGTCCAGGTCTCCGGGCCGTTCGCGCGCTGGGACCACCGGCACGTGATCGAGGAGCGATCCGGGGGCGGCTCGCGGCTCGTGGACCGCATCGAGTACGCTCTGCCCGTCGGTGCCCTGGGCGCGGCGCTCGGCGGCGGCTTCGCCCGCGCCACGCTCGAGCGGCTGTTCCGCTACCGGCACCGCGTGCTGGTCGACGACCTCGCCGCGCACGCGGCGACCCGGGGGAGAAGGGCCATGCGGATCGGGATCACCGGGGCGAGCGGGCTGATCGGCTCGGCGCTCGCGCCGTTCCTGCAGACGGGCGGCCACGAGGCGGTGCGCTTCGTGCGCGGCCGCGCCGCGGGCCCCGGCGAGATCGGCTGGGACCCCGCCGGCAGCCTGGACCCGGACGCGCTGCGCGGGCTCGACGCGGTCGTCCACCTGGCTGGCGAAAACGTCGCCGACGGGCGCTGGAACGAGGCGCGCAAGCGTGCGCTCCGCGCGAGCCGCACGCTGCCCACGGCGACCCTCGCCCGCGCCCTCGCCCGCGCCGAGGGCGGGCCGCGCACGCTGCTGTGCGCGTCCGCGGTCGGCGTCTACGGCGATCGCGGCGACGAAGAACTGACGGAGCAGAGCGCGCTGGGCGACGACTTCCTGGCCGAGCTGGGGCGAGCCTGGGAGGACGCCTCGGCCGAGGCCGCCCGCGCCGGCGTGCGCGTCGTCCACCTGCGCTTAGGGATCGTGCTGTCGCCGCGCGGCGGCGCGCTCGGCAAGATGCTGACGCCGTTCTCGCTCGGCCTCGGCGGCCCGCTCGGCTCGGGACGCCAGTGGATGAGCTGGATCGCCATCGACGACGCGATCGGCGCGATCCACCACGCGCTGGTCACGCCGGGGCTGTCGGGCGCGGTCAACGCGACCGCGCCGAACCCCGTGCGCAACGCCGTCTTCACCCGCATACTGGGCCGCGTGCTGGGGCGCCCGACGCTGTTTCCGGCCCCGGCTTTCGCGCTGAAGCTGGCCTTCGGCGAGATGGCCGAGGCGCTGCTGCTGGGCGGACAGCGGGTGCTGCCGCGGCGGCTGGAGCAGAGCGGTTACCGTTTCCGCTTCGCGGAGCTGGAGCCGGCCCTGCGCCACGTGCTCGGCCGCTGAAGCGGTCGAGGAGGGAGCGATGGCCGAGGCGATCGTCGTCGGCGCCGGGCTCGCGGGACTCGCCTGCGCCCGCGTGCTGCACCGCGCCGGCGTGGACGTGCGCGTGCTCGAGGCGGCGGACGGCGTCGGCGGCCGGGTGCGCACGGACGTCGTCGAGGGCTTCCGCCTCGACCGCGGCTTCCAGGTGCTGCTGACGGCCTACCCCGAGGCGCGCACCGTCTTCGACTACGCGGGGCTCGACCTGCGCGCGTTCCGGCCGGGCGCGATCGTGCGCCGCGGCGGCCGCTTCCACCGCCTCGGCGACCCGTGGCGCGAGCCCTCTTCGGCGCTCGGCACGCTGCTCGCCGGCGTCGGCAGCCTGGTCGACAAGCTCCGCATCGCGGGGCTGCGCGCGGAACTCGCCGACCTGCCGCTGGACGCGGTGCTGGCGCGCCCCGAGCGCTCGACGCTCGCGGAGCTGCAGCGGCGCGGCTTCTCGGCCGCGATGATCGACGGCTTCTTCCGCCCGCTGCTGGGCGGCATCCTGCTCGACCGCTCGCTGAGCACCTCCAGCCGCATGTTCGAGTTCGTGTTCCAGATGATGGGCGCGGGCGACGTCGCGGTGCCGGCGCGCGGCATGGGCGAGCTGCCGCGCCAGCTCGCCGCGGCGCTGCCGGCTGGCGTCCTCCGGCTGGAGACGGCCGTGGCCGGCGTGGAGCGCGGCAAGGTCGGCCTGCGCGGGGGCGAGACGCTGGCGGCGCCCGCGATCGTGGTCGCCACCGAGGGGCACTCCGCTCATCGGCTGCTGGGCACCGCCGTCGCCGACCCCGGCGCGCGGGCGGTGTTCGCGCTGCACTTCGCGGCGCCGCGGCCGCCGATCGACGAGCCGATGCTGGTGCTGGGCGGCGACGGCGACGGCCCGATCAACAACCTGGCGCCGACCAGCCTCGTGGCTCCCGAGTACGCGCCTTCGGGCCAGCACCTCGTGACCGCCTCCGTGCTCGCGGAGAGCGCGCAGGCGTTCGGGCTGGAGGCCGCCGCCGGGCCGGCGTTCGTCGCCGAGAACCCGAGCTCCGAGCCCGCGGTCCGGCTCGTCGCCGCGGCGCGCGACCAGATGCGCGCGTGGTTCGGCTCGCCGGTGCGCGAGTGGCGGCTGCTGCGGATCGACCGCGTGAGCGCCGCACAGCCGCGCCAGGATCCCGGCGCGCTGCAGCCGGCGGAACGGCCCGTGGCGCTCGGCGAGGGCCTGTTCGTCTGCGGCGACCACCGCGAGACGGCCTCGATCCAGGGCGCGCTGCACTCGGGTCGGCGCGCCGCGGACGCGGTCCTGCGCCACCTCGGGCGCACGGCGTAGCGCGCCTGGCGGGCCCCGGGCGGCGCTACGATCGCCGCCACGAGGGGAACGCCATGAAGCCACCGGCCCAGCTCACGCTCCGCGAGACCGACACCGCGCGCCTCGGGCAGCTCACCCGCGACCGGGTCGGCATCGGCACGCTCGAGCGCTACACGGGCAGCGCGGCCGCGGAGTTCCAGCGCTACGTGCTGCTCACCAACTTCGAGCTCTACGTCCACGAGTTCGCCCGCCGCTTCGACGCCGAGGTGCGCCGCGGCTCGGTGATGATGGCCGCCCACAGCCCGCGGCGGGGGCTGTCGATCGTCGACATGGGCGTGGGCTCGCCGACCGCGGCGCTGATCGTCGAGCTGCTGGCGTTCGTCAGGCCGCACGCGGTGCTGCTGCTGGGGATGTGCGGCGGCCTGCGCGACAGCTACGCGGTCGGCGACTTCTTCAACCCGGTGGCGGCGATCCGCGACGAGGGCACGTCCGACTTCTTCCTGCCGCCGCAGTGCCCGGCGCTGGCCTCGTTCAAGATCCAGCGCTTCGTCTGCCGCGAGCTGGAGCGCCGTGACCTCGTCTACCACACGGGCGTGATCCACACGACCAACGTGCGCTTCTGGGAGTTCGACGAGCCGTTCCGCGCCCGCCTGCGCGAGGAGCGGGCGCAGGCCATCGACATGGAGTGCGCGACCCTGTTCACCGCCGCCTACGCACGGAAGGTCGCTCTCGGCGCCCTGATGCTGGTCTCCGACCTGCCGCTGCGCGAGGGGGGCGTCAAGACCCGGGAGAGCGCGCGCCAGGTGTTCGAGAAGCACACCGCGATCCACGTCGACACCGGGATCGCGGTGCTCGACGAGCTGCGGGCGAAGAAGGTCAACGTCTTCGGCCTCCGGCCCTAGAGACTCGCGGAACCCGCCGCCCCCCTGTCGCGTATTCGCTGGTGAAGAAACGTGACGCGGGTCACGGCGAGGGGGGCGTCCCGGCGCCGCCCCGCGAGGAGGAGGGCCATGCTGGAGCTGCTGGTCGGGCTCGCGATCGGAGTGGGCCTGCTGGTGCTGCTGCCGATCCTGCTGCTGAAGCTGGTGTTCGGCGTGCTCGCGTTCGCGCTCTGGCTGCCCTTCAAGCTGATCGGGCTGGCGTTCGGCCTGGTCTGGAACCTGCTGGCCGGCCTCGTGAAGCTCGCCTTCTCGGTCTTCGGCGTGCTGGCGCTGGTGGTGCTGGCGGTGATGACGCTGGTGCTGATCCCGCTGCTGCCGTTCCTGTTCTTCGGCGCCGTGGTCTGGGCCGCCGTCAAGCTGTTCGGCGGCTCGGGCGCGGCGCCCGCCGCCGCCTGAGCGGGGGCGCCGCCTCCGACCGTTACGGGCGGGCGGGCTGCGCTGCCAGAGCCTCGTCGATCAACGCCTTGAACTGCTCCTCGGTGAGCGTCTCGCTGAAGACGAAGCGGCCGTCGATCAGGAAGGTCGGCGTGCCGCGCACCCCGAGCTTGCCCGCCTCGTAGACGTCGCGCTGGACGACCGGCAGCGTCGCCCTGGCGTCGAAGCAGGCCAGCAGCTTCGCGCGGTCGGCCCCGGCCTTCGCGCCGACCGTCGCGACCACCTCGCGCACGTTGCGGGCGTTGACCTCGCCCTGCTTCTCGAAGAAGTGGTCGTGCAGCGCCCAGAAGGCCTCCGGCTTCTGCTCGTACGCGCAGCGCGCGCCGATCGCCGCCGCTTCGGCCCACGGGTGGATGTGGTTGAGCGGGAAGTTCTTGAAGACGAGCCTGGCGCGGCCCTCGTAGGCGGGCAGCACGTTCTTCAGCTTGCCCATGGCGTTCGCGCAGTCCGGGCACTGCAGGTCGCAGTAGGCGACGATCGCGACCGGCGCGTTCGCGGCGCCGCGGACGGGGGCGCCGTCGAGGGCGACCTTGTCGCGGTTCTCCGCGCGGACGTCGCGGAACGCGTACATGCGGCTCAGCGCGAAGACCTTGAAGTCCGCGGTGACCGCGTAGACCGCGGTCTCGGCCTTGCCGTCGCGGGTGACGCGGACCTGGAAGCGCCACTGCTCGGGCGGCTCGGCCGTCCACGCGGAGAGCACCTCGGCCTTGTCGGGCGGGGCCAGCCGGAAGTGGTCGACGACGAAGCGCTCGACCTTCGCCTTCAGGTCGGCCGGCGGCTCGGACGCGGCGGCAGCGGGATGGGCGGCGAGGCTGGCGACGACGGCGGCCACGGCGATCCAGCGGACTGATCTCATCGGGACTCCTCGTTGGTCCCGCGAGCATAAGCGGTTCAGCGCGGAGTCGTGAGCTCCCACAACACGTTGACGATCTTCCACTGGCCGTCGAGCCGCGCGACGTGCAGGTAGTCGACCCAGCCGGCCATCACCAGCTTGACCGTGGCGGCGTTGCCGGTCACGTCCAGGATCGTCACGTCCTTGAGCTGCTGGTCCGCCGGCGTGTTCTTGCCGTAGCCGGTGCGCACGCCCTGCACGAGCTGGAGCGCGCCCATGTGGTCGAGGCGCGCCCGCGCCCCGTCGCGGCCCGGCCGCACGATGCGCTTGGCGAGGTCGGGGTGCAGGGCCTTCTCCATCTGCGCGGGGTCGCCGGCGTACCAGCTCTCGGCGTAGTCGAGGGCCGCGCGGCGGATGCCCTCGGCCTCCTCCGGAGTCGGGGCGGCCGCGGCGGCGGGCAGTGCGAGGGCGAGCGCGAGGGCGAAAGCGGACAGCGGCGCGACGTTCATCGAGCTCCTCCAGGTCATCGCCATGGACGGCGGGTGCGCGGGCCGGGTTCCGCCCGCCACATCTTTTGATCCCGACGCCTCAGCGCGCGGCGGCCAGCAGCGCCGCAAGCTTGGCCGCGTCGAGCCGGCCGCCGGTGCGCACGCCCGAGCAGACGTCGAGGCCGAACGGGCCGACCTCGTCGATGGCCTGGCGCACGTTGTCCGGGCGCAGGCCGCCGGCGAGGAACAGCGGCACGTCGACGGCCTCGCGGATGCGCGCGCTGGTGGCCCAGTCGTGGACGCGGCCCGTGCCGCCGAGTTCCTTCACCGCGAGGTCCGCGTTGCCGGAGTCGAGCAGCAGCGCGTCGCTCGCCTCCTGGGCCAGCAGCGCCTCGTCGAGCGAGGCGGGACCGGTGACGTGCACGACCTGCACGATGCGGACGCCGGGCAGCGCCTCGCGCACGGCGCGCCGGGTCGCGGCCGTCGTGCGGTCGACGAGTTGCAGCGTCGTCGCCCGCAGCCGGCGCTGCTGTTCCACGATCGCGCCGGGCTCGACCAGGCTCGTCAGCAGGAACGTGGCGACCGGCGGCGGCACCCGTGCGGCGACCTGCGCGATCACGTCCTCCGCGATCACGCCGGGGCCGGACGGCATCGCCGACACCAGGCCGAGCGCGTCGGCGCCGAGCCCCGCGGCCAGCTCGGCCTCGGCCAGGCTGGCGATGCAGCAGACCTTGACCCGCGGGCGCGCGGCCGGTTTCACATCGTCTCCGCGGGGTCCGGCGGCAGCACCTCGAGCCGCAGCCGGCGCGCGGGCAGCGCCGCCACGTGCGCCGCGAACTCCTCGTTGAACAGCGCGCCGGAGCGCGCCTGGCGCGCGCGGTGCAGCGCCCGGCGACCGCTCCAGCCGAGGTAGGTGAGCGCGGTGGTGGCGACCAGCATCGAGCGGTTGAAGCCCATCCGGCAGTGCACGAGCACGACGTGCCCGGCCGCCACCAGGTCCGCGACCATGCGTCCCAGGGCGTCGAGCTTGCGCAGGTCGGGCAGCGCCTCGTCGAGGATCGGGAAGTAGATGTAGAGCAGCGCGTTCGGCGCTTCCGGCACGCCTTCGTCGACGTCGCCGTCCATGTCGACGATGGTGTCGACCCGCAGCCGCTTGACCAGGTCCCAGTCGTCGATCTCGCCCGAGACGAGGAGCGTGCCCTCGTCGTTGATCGCCACTGCCTCCATCCGCTCCTCCCGCTCGCGAGCGCCAAGTCTGGCACGGCGCGAGCCGGCGGCGGCGGCCCGTAGAATGCCCGCGTGACACTCGAAGACGAGCTCCGCGGCCACGCCGCGGTGGACGCGGCCGAGGCCCGCGACCTCGCGGTGATCCGCGACTTCGTCGCCCGCCACGCGAACCCGTTCGACCGCCGCATCGTGGAAGGCCACCTGACCGGCAGCGCCGTCGTGCTGTGCGAGAGCGGCGAGCGGGTGCTGCTGCTGCACCACCGCAAGCTGGAGCGGTGGCTGCAACCTGGCGGGCACGCCGAGCCGGGCGAGCGCTCGGGCGCGGCGGTCGCGATGCGGGAGGCGCTCGAGGAGACGGGGCTCGCCGGCCTGCGCCTGCACCCCGGGCCGCCGCCGCTGCTCGACGTCGACGTACACGAGATCCCCGCCCGCCGCGACGAGCCGGCCCACCTCCACCTCGACCTGCGCTACCTCGTGCTCGCGCCGCGCGCGGCGGAGCCGCGGCGCCAGGAGGAGGAGTCGGCGGACCTGCGCTACTTCGCCTGGGACGAGCTGGCCGCGCTCGACCTCGACCCCGGCCTGCGCCGGGCGCTGGCCAAGGCCCGCGCCCGGCTCCGCGGCTGATGCCCCCGCCGCTGCTCCCCGCGCTCGTCGAGAACGTCGAGCGGGTGATCCTCGGCAAGCGCGAGGCGGTCGAGCTGGTGGTCGCCGCGCTGCTGGCCCGCGGCCACGTGCTGCTCGAGGACGTGCCCGGCGTCGGCAAGACCGTGCTGGCGCGCGCCCTCGCCCGCTCGCTGCACGCCGACTTCCGGCGCGTGCAGTGCACGCCCGACCTGCTGCCGTCCGACATCACGGGCGTCTCCGTGTACGACCCTCGCGCGCTCGCCTTCGACTTCCGTCCCGGTCCCGTGTTCACGAACGTGCTGCTGGCCGACGAGGTGAACCGGGCGACGCCGCGCACCCAGTCCGCGCTGCTGGAGGCGATGGAGGAGCGCCAGGTGTCGGCCGACGGCACGACGCGCCCGCTGCCGGACCCGTTCTTCCTGATCGCCACCGAAAACCCGATCGAGATGGCCGGCACCTTCCCGCTGCCCGAGGCCCAGCTCGACCGCTTCCTGGTCCGCGTCTCGCTCGGCTACCCCGACGACCAGACCGAGGTCCGGCTGCTGCTCGCGCAGCGCGCCGTGCACCCGCTGCACGCCCTGCAGCCGGTCGCCACGCTCGACGAGCTGCGCGCGGCGCAGGACGCGGCGGCGTCCACTTTCGCCCACGAGCTGATCGCGCGCTACGTGCAGCGCCTCGTCGCCGAGACCCGGCGCCACCCGCAGGCGACGCTGGGCGCCAGCCCGCGCGGCGCGCTCTCGCTGCTGCGCGCCGCGCAGGCGCTGGCCGCGCTGCAGGGCGCCGCTTTCGTGACGCCCGACCACGTGAAGCGGCTGGCGGTGCCGGTGCTGGCCCACCGCGTTGTCGTCGAGCCGCGGGCGCGGGTCCAGGGCGTCGACGGGCGCCGCCTGGTCGAGGACGTGCTCGGCAAGGTGGCGGTGCCGGTGCTGCCGGGGTCGTGACCCGCTCGCGCCACCGCGGCTTCCTGGCCTTCGCCGCGGGGCTGCTGTTCGTGCTCGGGCTCCAGCTCCGGATCTTCGCGCTGGCGGCGCTGGGCCTCGCCTTCGTCGCCTGGATCGCGGCCGCGGCGCTCTCCACCCGGCGCCGCATGGCGCTCCTGTCGCTGGCACGCGAGGCGCCGGGCTCGGCCGTCGAAGACGACCACGTGCCGGTCGCGCTCTGCGTCGACAACCGCGGCGCGGGCGACGAGCACCTGCTGCTGCTGGCCGACGCCTTCGGGCCCGGCGTCGCGTTCCGCCAGCGCCTGCTCGAGCCGGGGCCGCTGCCCGGCCGGCGGCGGCGCCGCCTGCGCTACCGCGCCCA
The DNA here is from genome assembly GCA_025994075.1 of Vicinamibacteria bacterium. GTDB lineage: Bacteria > Acidobacteriota > Vicinamibacteria > Fen-336 > Fen-336 > WYBL01. Next base: position 8,780 of record JAMQGV010000044.1, on the reverse strand, counting down.
CTGCGGCCGCGGCTTCGGCGCCTTCACGCTGGGCCCGCTCGCGCTCGAGCTCTCGGACCCGCTCGGCCTCGTCCACCACCAGCGCTCGTTCGGCGGCGTCGCGCCGTTCGTCGTCTACCCGCGGGTGCCGCCGGTGGCGGGCCTCGAACGCCTCGGCAGCCGCCGCAGCTTCGCGCTCGAGGAGCGCAGCCTGGCGCGGCCCGGCGCCAGCCTCGCCTACCTCGGCGCCCGCGAGTACCGCGCCGGCGACGACGTGCGGCGCATCCACTGGCCGGCGACCGCGCGGCGCGGCACCCCGGTCGTGCGCGAGCACGAGACCGACCTGACGCCGCGGCTCACGCTGCTGGTCGACCTGGCCCGCGCCCACCGCGCCGGCACCGGCCGCCGCTCGACGCGCGAGTACGTGCTGCGCGCGGCCTGCGGCATCGTCGCCGCCGCGGCCCGGCGCGGCGACGACGTGGAGCTCGTCGCCACCGCCGCCCGCGGCGTGCACGCGCCGCCGGGGCGCGGTGACGCCCACGCGGCGCTGTGCATGGAGGCGCTCGTGCGCACGAACCAGGACGGTCCGCGCGAGCTGCTCGACGCGCTGCTCGACCACGCCCCGCTGCTGCCGCGCGGCGCCGTGGTCGCGCTGCTGTTCGCCACGATCCGCGTCGATCCCGCGGCGCTGCACGCGGCGTTCGCCGCGCTGCGGGCGCGCGAGGCGAGCCCGCTCGCGCTGTTCGTCGACTCGGAGAGCTTCGCGCCGATGTCGCGGCTGGCGCTGCACCCCGAGGCGGCGGCGGCCCGCCGCGACGAACTGCGGGCGCTGCTCCGGGCCTGGGGCGTCGCGGGTTGCGTGGTGGGCGCCGACGACGACCTCGCGGCAGTGCTCGGCCGCGCCGAGGCGTGGACCGGTTTCGCGTGAGCGCGCCGCGGACCACGCTCGGCGAGGCGCTGGCGCCGCTGGAGCTGGGCCGCACGGCGGCCCTGTACCTGCTCGGGCTGCACGCGGCCGGGGGCGCATGCATCGCCTGGGCCGGCGTCTCGGGGCCGGCGCTCGCGCTGCTGGCCCTCGCGCTGGCCGTGGCGGCCGGGCTCGGCCTGCGCGCGGCCGCCGACTTCGACCGCATCGAGCGCCGCGAACGCGAACGCGCCGCGCTGCTGGGCGCGCTGCTCTACGCGCTGGTGGCCGGCCTCGGGCTCGGCCTCGCCGTCGTCGCGCCGCAGCCCGCGCTGCTGCGCCGGGTGGCGCTGGCCGGGGCCGCGGCGCAGGGCGTGCTGCTGCTGCTCGCGGGACTCGACCGGCGCGGGCTCCTGGCGCTCGCCAACGCACTGCTGCTGGTGGTGATCGCCGCGCTGCGCGGCGGCGGTGCCGCGGCCTGGGCGGTCGCCGGGGCGGGGCTCCTGATCCCCTTCGTGCTCGCCTTCGACCACGCGGCCGCCCGGCTGCTCGCGCATCCGGCACGTCCCGCGCCGGTCACCCTCGCAGCCGTGCGCGGGGCGGCGCAGTACGCGTTGCCCACGGCCGCGCTGCTGCTGGTCGCGGCGCTGCTGGTGCCGGCGCCGCCGTATGCCGTCGAGGCGCTGCCGCTCGAGCAGCTCCGCGCGATGCGCGGCGAGATCGAGGCCGCCTACCGGCGCCTGGTGCTGCTGGCGCTGTTCGGGGTCGGCGGCACGCTGGGTCTCGCCCGGCTGCTGCGTCGCGAGGACACGGGCCGCGAGGCGGTGTTCGAGGGCCTGGAGTCGGCGGTCGCCGAGGACGAGCCGCTGACGGAGGCGGCGACCGCCGACGAGGCCGGCCTCGCGGGCCCGCGCGGACGCGTCGTGCGGGCCTACGCCCGCCTGCTGGCCGATGCCGCAGCTCGGGGCCTGCGCTGGAGGCCGGCGGACACGCCGCGCGAGCGGGAGCCCCGGCTGGGCGCGGCGCGCGCCGCGGTGCAGGCCCTGACGCGGCTGTTCGAGGCCGCCCGCTACGGCCCGGCCGACCCGGGCGAAGCCGACGCACGCGCCGCCGAGAGCGCGTCGGAAGACGCCCGGCGCGGCCTGCCTCGGGCGCGCGCTAGAATGCGCCGCATTCAGTGAGCCTCCGGTTCTCCTTCGCCCTCCTCGCGTGGCTGCTCGCGGGCGTCTCCACCGCCCACGGCGAGCAGGCCCCCGCGCCGTCCGCCACGCCCGTACCGCCGCCGGCGTCCGACGTCTGGCTCGCCCGCCTGGAGACGGCGGCCGGCACGGTCGGCGTGAGGACCCCGAAGCGCCTCACCCGCGGCGAGGGCTACCACAACCAGCCGGCGTTCGCCCCGGACGGCCGCGCGCTGTACTACGTGGCGCAGGAGGGGAACCAGACCGACGTCGTGCGCTTCGACCTGCAGTCGAGCCGCGACGAGGTGTTTCGCCGCACACCCGAGCTGGAGTACTCGCCTCAGGTGCTGCCGGACGGGTCGGGACTGTCGGTCGTGCGAGTGGAGGCCGACGGGACCCAGCGGCTGTGGGCGCTGCCGTTCGCCGGCGAGCCGTACCCGATCTTCGAGAAGGTGAAGCCGGTGGGCTACTACGCCTGGGGCGACGCCGACCGCGCGGCGCTCTTCGTGCTGCCGGGCGAGAACGACGCCGACCAGCCGACGCTGCGCCTGGCTTCGCGCCGCAGCGGCAAGGCCGAGGTCGTGTTCCGCGGCGCCGGGCGCTCGATCCAGAAGTCGCCGGGGCGCGCCGCCGTCGCCTTCACGGGGTTCGGCGGCGGCGAGTGCTGGGTCCGCGAGGTGGACGTCGAGCAGGGCCACGTCACCTCGTTCGCGCGCTGCCTCGAGAAGTCGATGGACTTCGCGTGGCTGCCCGACGGCTCGTTGCTGATGGCGCGGGGCAACGAACTGTTCCGCCAGCGTCCCGGGGTCGACGAGAACTGGGTGCGCGTCCACGCCTTCGACGAGCCCGGCCTGCAGGCGCTCTCCCGCGTCGCCGTCAGCCCCGACGGCCGCTGGCTGGCCCTCGTCTCCGAGTCGCGACCGAATCCGCGCGACTGACCAGACGGATCGTCCAGAAACCTGAAGCTTGACAGGCGCGCCTCGCGCGCCGAGCTTCCCATAGACCATCTATGGGAAAGAACGACCCCGACCTGCTGCCCGGCACTCTCGAGGTGCTCGTGCTGCGCGTGCTCGCGCGCGGCCGCGCCCACGGCTTTGGCATCGCGCAGTCCATCCACCTGCTGTCGTCGGAGGTGCTGCGCGTCGAGGAGGGCTCGCTCTACCCCGCGCTGCACCGGCTGGAGGCGCGGGGCCTGGTGGCCGCCGAGTGGGGCCTCTCGGAGAACAACCGCCGCGCGCGCTTCTACGCGCTCACGGCTGCCGGGCGCCGCGAGCTGTCGCGCGGCGAGGCGGAATTCCGCCGCGTCGCCGGCGCGGTGTTGCGCGTCCTGGAGGAGGCCTGATGGGCGGATCGACTGGCTGGCGAGCGAGGCTGCGCGCGCTCTTCGCGCGCGACGACGTGCGCGCGGAGCACGCCGAAGAACTGCAGTTCCACCTCGAGATGCGGGCTGCAGAACTCGAGCGCGGCGGCCTGGCGCCGGACCAGGCGCGACGCAAGGCGCGGCTCGCCTTCGGCAACCCGGAGTCGCTGCGGGAGGCGAGCACCGACGCGTTCGCCTTCGCGCGGCTCGAGGACTGGGCGCGGGACCTGCGCCTGGCCGGCCGGCGGCTGCGGCGGGCGCCGGCCTTCGCCGCCGTGGCGCTGGCGACGCTGGCGCTGGGCATCGGCGCCAACACCGCCCTGTTCGCCGCGATCGACGCCGTGCTGCTGAGGCCTCTGCCGTGGGACCAGGCGGAGGCGCTGGTGCAGGTCGACGAGGTGCGCCGCGCGACCGGCGAGTCGATGGCCGTGGCGCCGGCCAACCTGCGCGACTGGCACGTGCCGGCGTTCGAGGGCGTCGCCGCCTGGGCCGCCCAGCGGATGGAGCTGGCCGGCGCGGGCGAACCCGAGACGCTGTCGGGCCAGGTCGTCGGCCAGGGCTACTTCGAACTGCTCCGCGTGCGCCCTGCACTCGGCCGCACGTTCGTGGCGGCCGACTTCGACCCGACGGCGCCACCCGTGGCGCTCGTCTCCGACGGGCTGTGGCGGCGGCGCTTCGGGGCCGATCCCGGCCTGCTCGGCCGCCAGCTCCAGCTCGGCGGCCTGATGCACGAGGTGGTCGGCATCCTGCCCCCCGGTGTGCGCACTCCGGGCGACCTGCGCGAGGCCCGGCCTTTCGACGTGCATGTCCCGGTGCGGCTGCCGCGCGAGATGCTCGAGCGGCGCAGCGAGCACCTGGTCCGCGCGTTCGCGCGCCTCGATCGCGACGCCACCCTCGACCAGGCGCGGGCCCAGCTCACCGCGGTCTCCGAGCGGCTCGCGGCGCAGTTCCCGGAGAACCGCGAGGTGCGGGCCAGTGCGCGACCGCTGCGCGAGATGGTCGTCGGCAGCGCCCGCGGCAGCCTGCTGCTGCTGCAGGCCGCGACGGCGGCCGTGCTGCTGATCGGCTGCGCCAACCTGGCGGGCCTGATGGTCGTCCGCGGCCTGGCGCGGGCGCGCGAGCTGGCGGTGCGCAGCGCACTCGGCGCGCGGCGGGCCGTGCTGGTCCGCGAGTCTCTGGCCGAGGCCCTGCTGCTGGCCGCCGGAGGCGCCGGGGCCGGGGGCGCGCTGGCTCCGGCCCTGCTCTCCTTCCTGCAGGCCACGGCGCCCGTGGGCACTCCGCTGCTGGCGTTCGCCACGATCGACTGGCGCTCGGTCGCCGCAGCCGCCGCGCTGGGCACGGCCTGCGCGCTGGTGACGGGCCTGCTGCCAGCCCTGCGCGTGCTGCGCCATCCCGCGGCCGACGTGTTGCGTGCCGACGCGCGAACCGTGCCCGGCGGCGCCTGGGGCGCGCGGATGGTGGCGGCCCAGGCGGCGCTCGCTCTCGCGCTCGGTTCGGGCGGCGTGCTGCTGGTACGCAGCCTCGCGGCGCTCGAGGCCGTGCCGCTGGGCTACGACGCCGATCGCGTGTTGTGCCTGTCGCTCGACCTGCCGCCGTCGCGCTATCCCGATGCGGCGCGCCGGCTGGCCTTCTTCGAACAGCTCCAGGAGCGGGTGGCGGCGCTGCCCGGGGTCGAAGCGGTGGGCTTCGCCAATCGCTTCCCGCTGCGCGGCGGCTGGGGCACGGGGATCCACGTCGACGGCATGCCCGAGGTTTCGCACCCGCTCGAGGCCGACGCCCAGGCCGTCAGCCCCTCCTACTTCGGGACGCTCGGCATCCCGGTGCTGCTCGGGCGCGGGTTCGAGTCCGGCGACAGCACCTCCAGCGAGCCGGTCGCCGTCGTCAACGAGGCGTTCGTGCGCCAGCACCTGGCCGGCCGCGACCCGCTCGGCCGCCGCGTGCGCCGTCACAGCGGCGCGCCGTGGACGCGCGTGGTCGGCGTCGTGCGCGACCTGCGGCGTGACGGACCGGCGGAAGCGGCGACCCCGCAGGTGTACTACGCGGCCGCCCAGACGCAGCTCTACCCCGTGCGCCTGGCCGACCTCGCGGTGCGGTCGGCGGAAGGGCAGGCGCTGCTCGCCGCCATCCAGCGCGAGGTGTGGGCGATCGACCCGCAGCAGCCGCTCGACCGCATTGCGACGCTCGCCGCGGCCCTCGATCGCGATCTCGCGCCGCGGCGCTTCGCGGCGCGAGGCCTGGCGGGCCTGGCCCTGGTCGCCCTGGGACTCGCACTGCTCGGCGTCTACGGCACGACGGCCCACACCGTCTCGCGACGCATCCCCGAACTCGGAGTCCGCCTCGCGCTGGGTGCGGTGCCGGCGCGCCTCGCCGCCGCGGTCCTCGGGCAGTCGGCCCGGCAAGTGGCGGCGGGCATCGGCCTCGGGCTGCCGCTCGCGCTCCTGCTGGGCCGGTCCCTCGAGTCGCAGCTCGTGGGCGTGACGCCTCTCGACCCCGCATCGATCGCTGCGGCGGCGGCGCTGCTGCTCTCCGGCGGGGCGCTCGCGGCCTGGCCGACGGCACGCCGGGCCGCTCGCGTCGATCCTTCGGCTGCGCTCCGGGTCGAATAGGCGAGCTACGGCCGCAGCGGGCGCCGCAGGTGTGGGTGTAGGCCGGCACGTCGTGGCGCTCGCGCAGGCCTTCGCCTTGACCGGGTCGTCCATCAGCGCCAGCAGCCCGTTCTCGTAGTCGAGCAGCTCGAGGAACTGCGAGAACGGGGAGAACACCTCGGAGTGGACGGAGACGTCGCCGCCGGCCAGGGCTCTCACCCGCCGCAGCGTGTCGAAGTGCCAGGGCGGGAAGAAGTCGCGGTCCCCTGGCGAAGGCCGCGCTGTCGTGCCAGACCTCGATCGCGTCGAGCCCGGCCTGCAGGAAGTAGTGGCCGAGCGAGAGCTGGCACATCAGCGGCACGCGGTCGGGCCGGAATGAAGAACGGGCCGGGGCGAGGCGCCCCGGCCCGTCGACGGACCGGCCCGGCAGCGCCGGGCCGGGACCGGTTTCGACTAGAAGCGGAAGCCGACGGAGGCCTGGAACGTCCGCGGCGTCGCGTAGTTCGCGTTGCCGGTGGCCTTGCCGAAGTTCGCGCCCTTGGTGTAGGTGGTCGCCAGGCCGAGGTTGTCGACCGGGGCGCCCGCCGTCCGCACCGCCGTGATGGTGGTGTTCCAGGTGATCAGCTTGTCGTTGTTGAAGGCGTTGCGGACTTCGGCCTTGAACCACGGACGGAACGTCTTCCACACCTTGACTTCGTAGTTCATCGCGAAGTCGAACAGGTGGAACGAGGCGAACTCCTCGGAGCCGCGGCCGCCGAAGAAGATCGTCTGCGCGCCGGGCATCGACGCGTAACCCGGGTTGAGCGCGCGCTGGATCGCCGTCGCGCCGCCGCCGCCAGCCGTCAGGCTGTAGGCCAGGCCGGAGTTGAAGCGCCACAGGCCGGACAGCGACAGGTCGCCAGCGTTGCCCAGGTCCAGGTTGTACGTCGTCCAGACGCGGGCCTTGTGCTGCTGGTAGTCGTTGGTCTTGCCGTAGGGGAAGTGACGCTCCTCGGAGTAGATCTCCGGGCGGTCGCCGATGATCGAGTAGCTGCCCGGGGTGTTGGTGCCCTCGCCCTCGAAGTTGCCCTCGTTCTTGAGCTGGTTCGTGTAGTGGCCGGCGATCGACCAGTTGTCGGTCAGGCGGTAGCTGGCCTCGAACTGCAGGCTCTGGAACTTGCGCTCGGCGAAGTCGCTGTTGCGGACCACGACGTTGTCGAACGTGCCGAAGTTGACGCCGTCGACGATGACGGTGGTCTTGCCGGCGGCCGTCGGGTTGTCGATGAAGTCCTCGAGCAGGTCGCCCATCACGCGGTTCGTGTAGATGACCTTGAACTCGCCCTTGCTGCCGAGGCGGGCGCCGTACTGCAGCGTCCACTCCTTGGTGCGCGGGGTGCCGAGGCCCTCGGCCAGGAACACGTTGGCGGTCGGGAACGAGCCGTCGATGATCTCGTAGTTGCGGATGTCGAAGCCGGGCGCGAAGTTCAGGCCCTGGCCGGCCGGGCCGGTGTACACGTAGAGCCGGTAGTTCGGCGTGCCGACGTTCGAGTTGTCCGCGAACTGGGTCTCGGACGCCTTGCCCGCGTAGTGCGCGTAGGTCGCGAACACGCGGTGCTTGCCGTCACCCTTGACGTCCCAGGTCGCGCCGATGCGCGGCACGAGCGAGGAGGTGTCGGCACCGGCCTGGACCTGGGTCGCGTCCGTCTTGATCTGCTCGAAGCGGGCGCCGAGGTTGAAGCTCCAGCGGTCGTTCAGGGTCCAGCGGTCGTTGACGTAGAAGCTGTTGGTCGTGATGTCGATCTGCGCGTTGCGGACCGGGTCCCAGCGCTCGAGCAGGTTGCGGCCCGGCACGAACGTCGGGATCAGGCGGCCGTTGGAGAACTGGACGACGCCGCCGATCTCCAGCGGGTCGGCGTCGAAGACGTAACCGGTCGAGGACTGGCTGTTGCCGCCGGTGCGGGTCGACTTGTAGTTCTCGAAGCCGAACTTCAGGTCGTGGCGGCCGTAGTCGGCCGTCGACAGGAAGTAGGACAGCGCCGCGGTGATCTGCTTGTTGTCGCGGTTCTCCGGGTCGGCGTTGTCGAAGTACGGCGCGTTGTAGTGGCTGACCGCGGCGACGCTGCCGAAGCCGAGCGCGAGGAACGGCGAGTCCACGATGTCCGTGAACGAGCTGCCCGAGTCGCGGAAGCCGAACTTCTTCTGCGAGTACTGCGCCTCGAAGAACAGGTTGGCCGACAGCACGCCGTTGTAGTTGGCCACCAGCAGATCGTTCGGCAGCGTGCGGGAGATGATCGTGCGCGGGTCGATCGAGAAGCCGAACGACGGCTGGGTCTGGTCGGTCGAGTTCTTCGCGTAGTTGACCGTGACCGTGTGGTTCGGGTTGATCGAGCCGGTCAGCTTGCCCTCGTAGCGGCGGTTCTTGAGCAGCGTCTCGTACGGGATGCCCGTCGCGGCGAAGGTCTGCGAGGTGGTCGCGACCGGCGTGATGCGGGTGGCGCCGAAGAACCACAGCTTGTCCTTGACGATCGGGCCGCCGAGGGTGCCCTGGTAGACCTTGTTCAGCTTGTCGGTCTGCTCCTGGCCGCGCTCCTTCTGGTAGGGCGTCTCGTCGGTCCAGGCGGAGTTCGTGAAGTCGGTGCGGAAGCTGCCCGAGAAGGTGTTGCCGCCGCGCTTGGTGATGGCGTTGATGACGCCGCCCGAGAAGCGGCCGTACTCGGCCGAGATGCCGGACGTCAGCACCTGGGTCTCCTCGATCGCGTCCTCGATGAACAGGTTGTTGGCGGTGCCGAACAGGT
>JAMQGV010000005.1 GCA_025994075.1 Vicinamibacteria bacterium | reverse complement strand
GTTCGCGCGGCAGGGCCTGCTGACGGCGCTGCCGTTCGACGCCCGCTCGCTGCAGGTCACGGGCGAGCCGGTCACGCTCGAGGACGAGCCGAGGAGCATCCTCGACCCGGCCTCCTCGTTCACCGCGGGCCGCGCGGTCTCCGCCTCGCAGACGGGGGCGCTCGCGTACTTCACGGCGCCGGCGATGAACACCAACGCCGGCTGGATGGACCAGGCGGGACGGATCACGGGGACGCTCGACCTGCCCCCCGCTCACTACGAGACGGTGACGATCTCCCCGGACGGCACCCGCGCCGTGCTGGTGCGCTCCACCTCGCCTTCGGAATCGAGCCTGTGGCTGGTCGACCTCGCCCGCGGCAGCGCCGCGCCGCTCTCGTCCGGGCAGGGCCGGAACGACGGGCCGGTGTGGTCGCCGGACGGCACCCGCGTGGCCTTCTCGTCCGATCGCGACGGACCCCAGGAGATCTACGTCAAGACGATCGGCGACGCCACGCCGGAGGTGGTGCTGTTCCGCAACGGGCAGCCCTTCAAGAACGTCAACGCGTGGTCTCCCGACGGCCGCTGGCTCTTCCTCAGCCAGCTCGACGAGGCGACGCAGCAGGACATCCTGATGCTGCCCGCGTCGGGCCAGGGCGAACTGGTACCCGTCGTGCGCGGGCCCGTGCGCGACAGGCCCGGTCCGCTGTCGCCGGACGGCCGCTGGCTCGCCTTCAATGCGGACGACACCGGCCGCTTCGAGCTGTACCTGCAGTCGCTCCCGCCTCCCGGGCGACGGCTGCAGGTCTCGCAGGGCGGCGGGACGCGCTCGTGGTGGACCGCCGACGGGCGCAGCCTCTTCTACGTCGACGACCTCGGACGCAGCCTGTGGCAGGTCGACCTGCGACCCGGCGCCGTGCTCGGGATCGGCACGCCGAGGCACATCGCGAACCTGCCGCCCGACGTGACGTGGCTGGACGCGATGCCCGACCGCAAGCGGTTCATCGCGATCGTGCCGGAGAAGGCGGGGCCCGGCTCGGTGACGGTCGTCCAGAACTGGCGCGCCACGCTCGCAAAGGAGAAGCCGTGACGATGGGCCAGGGCGGCCGCATCGGGCCCTACGAGATCGTCGCGCCGATCGGCGCCGGCGGCATGGGCGAGGTGCTGCGAGCGCGCGACACGAAGCTCGGCCGCGAGGTCGCGATCAAGGTGCTGCCCGCGGCCTTCGCGCTGGATGCCGAGCGCGTCGCCCGCTTCCGCCGCGAAGCGCAGATCCTCGCCTCGCTCAACCATCCGAACATCGCCGTCATCCACGGGCTCGAGGAGTCCGAGGGCACGCTCGCGCTGGTGATGGAGCTGGTCGAGGGCGAGGACCTCGCGCAGCGGCTGAAGCGCGGCGCGATCCCCGTCGACGAGGCGATCGCGATCGCGAGGCAGATGGCGGAGGCGCTCGAAGAAGCCCACGATAAGGGCATCGTCCACCGCGACCTCAAGCCTGCCAACGTCAAGGTGACGGCCGAAGGCAAGGTCAAGGTGCTCGACTTCGGCCTCGCCAAGGCCTTCGCGGCCGACCCGATGGCGGTTTCCGGCAGCCACGATCTCTCGCAGTCGCCGACCCTGGCCGGCGCCGGCACGATGGCCGGCGTCATTCTCGGCACCGCCGCCTACATGTCGCCGGAGCAGGCGAAGGGCAAGCCCACGGACCGACGCACGGACGTGTGGGCGTTCGGCTGCGTGGTATTCGAGCTGCTGACCGGAGCCCGCGCGTTCACCGGCGAAGACGTGTCCGACACGCTGGCCGCCGTGCTGCGCGGCGAGCCCGACTGGTCGAAGCTGCCCGCGCGCACGCCGGCCCCGATCGAGCGGCTGCTGCGGCGCTGCCTGCAGAAGGACCGTCGACAGCGCGTGCCCGACATCGCCGTCGTGCGCCTCGACATCGACGATTGGCTGGCCGGCCGCAGCGCGACGCCTGCGACGGCGCCGGGCTCCCCGGGCAGGGGCCGTCGCACGGCGCTCGTCGCGGGCCTCGCCGCGATCGCCGGCGGCGCGGCTGCGGTCGCGCTGATCTACCCTGCGCTGCGCCCTGCACCCGCGCCGCAGCGGGTCGCGCGCTTCGACGTCGAGACGCCGGCCGGGACCTTCACACGGACGCGGCCCGTCGGGCCGGGGATCGACGTCGTCGTTTCGCCCGAGGGCTCGCGGGTCGTGTACCGCATCCAGGGGCCCTCGCTGGGCGAGGTGCTCGCCGTCCACGAACTGGCCACCAACGAGAGCGTGCCGCTGCCCGGCACGGCCAACGCCAACTCCTTCAGCCTGTCTCCCGACGGCGCGACGCTGGTCTTCCACGGCGGCAACAAGCTCCAGACCCTGGTCCTGGGCACGGGCAAGGCCACCTCGCTGGCCGACCTCCCCGCCCCGCCGGACGGCACCGACTGGCTCGGAGCCGACACGATCGTCTTCGCGCAGGAGAAGCTGTTCCGCGTCGCGACCGCCGGCGGCGCGCCGGAGGTGCTCGCGGAGCCCGGCGCCAGCGAGCCGGAAGCCCGCTTCCTGCATCCCGAGGTCGTGCCGGGAGGCCGGGCGATCCTCTACACGGCCGAGAGCGGCGGCAAGCGGCGCATCGAGGCCCGCCTGCTGGCCACCGGAGAGGTGATCCAGGTCGCCGAGAACGCGAGCTTCCCGAAGACGACGGCGGACGGCCACCTGGTCTTCCTCAAGGGCGGGCGTGCCGTCGCGGCGCGCTTCGACACGAGGGAGTTGCGGCTGACCGGCGAGGCGGTGCCGCTCGAGGAGAACGTCGGCGTCGAGAAGAGTCGGGGCGGGTCCAACTTCGACGTCGCGCTCGACGGCACCTTCGTGGCGCTGGGCGGCGACTCGACGTACAGGGGCCGCTTCGTCTGGCGGTCGCGCACGGGCGCGCTGCTGGCGACCGTGGGCACGGAGGATCTCGAGTACCCCCGCTACCCCCGCCTCTCCCACGACGGCCGACGGCTCGCGGCCGTCGTGGGCGGCGGCAACAGGGGGCAGCTCTGGCTGTTCGACCTGGTCGGCTCGGCGCCCCCCGTGAAGCTCACGTTCGAGGGCCACAACACCTTCCCGATGTGGACGGCCGACGACCGGGAACTCCTCTTCTGGACCGGCTCGTCCGAGCGCGGCCGCGTGTTCGAGGCGGATGGCCGCACCCTGAGCCGGATGCCCGCCGACGGCAGCCAGCTCACGCCCCACCCGCTCGCCACGATGCCGGGCCAGACGATCGGCGCGGTCTCGCCCGATGGCCGGTCGGTGCTGTACATGACCACCACGCCGCAAACCCAGGCCGACCTGACGCTGCTGAACCTCGGCAGCGGTCAGGCCCCGAAGCCGTGGGTCGCCGAGCGGTTCATGGAGATGGTGCCCGCGTTCTCGCCCGACGGCCGGTGGGTGGCGTACCAGAGCAACCAGACCGGCGAGGTCGAGATCTGGGTCCGGCCCTTCCCCGGGCCGGGCGCGCCCGTGCGCGCGTCGGCCGCGGGCGGCCAGGAGCCGCTCTGGTCGCGCGACGGCCGCGAGATCTTCTTCCAGCGCCTGCGCCAGTTGGTGGCGGTTCCCGTCACGGTCCGCGACGGCGCGCTGAGCGTGGGCGCCGAGCGCGTGCTCTTCGAGGGCGGCTTCACGCCGTTCGAGCTGGGCCTGCCCCGTACGTACGACGTCGCGGCCGACGGCCGCTTCCTGATGATCGAAGACAAGCGCCTGGCCAACCCGGCCACCGTGACGGTCGTCGTCGGCTGGAGCGACTGGCTGGCGAAGAGGGTCCGGTGACGGGAGGCGTCGCGCGCCTCGGGCCCTACGAAGTCGTCGCACCGATCGGCGCCGGCGGCATGGGCGAGGTGCTGCGCGCGCGCGACACGAAGCTCGGCCGCGAGGTCGCGATCAAGGTGCTGCCCGCGGCGTTCGCGCTGGATGCCGAGCGCGTCGCCCGCTTCCGCCGCGAGGCGCAGATGCTCGCGGCGCTCCGAGCGCCCGGGTCTCCCGCGACGGCCGCTTCATCGTCTACGCGTCGGACGAGTCCGGCCGCAGCGAGGTCTACGCCCAGGCCTTCCCGGGCCTCGGCCACAAGGTCCAGCTCTCGGTGGCCGGCGGCACCGAGCCGGTCTGGCACCCGAAGGGCGGCGAGGTCGTCTACCGCGCGACCACGTCGCGCGACTTCATGAGCGTGGCCGTGCGGGCCGGTGAGGCCCTGGCCCCGGCCGCTCCGCGAGTGCTGGCCTCGGACGCCGGCACCACCCGCGGGAGCCTGGACCACACGATGTACGACGTCGCCGCGGACGGCCGCCTGCTGGTGTTCCAGGTGGCCTCGGGCAACAGGCGGCGCAGCCTCCGGGTCGTCCTCGGCTGGGGCCGTGCGGCGGGCCTCGTTCCGTGAACGCCCGCCGCTGCGGTTCGCTGGCGAGAGGTCAGGAAGCGGCGGTCAGCCGTTCCGCGGCTCGACGTTCGATCTCGAGTTGGCCGCGGTGGATCGCGCACCAGTCCTTGTGCTCGGCGACGGGCATCCCGCATTCGACGCAGACCCGGACGCGGGGCTTCGCCGGCTCGCTGCGGCCGAACAATCTCTTGAACACGGGTCACCTCCTCACCGCTGCTTGATGAGACGTCGACGAGCCCCTCCGGGTTGCGTGGAAAGCGAGCGCGACCCAGTGCCGGTGATCCCCTGACACACGACCTAGAATCCCGCACGGGCTGTTCGTCACCAGCCGACAAGGGGGCGTCCTTGCTGTCGCGGCTCGGGCCGTACGAGGTGCTCGCGCCGATCGGCGCGGGCGGGATGGGCGAGGTCCTGCGCGCACGCGACCCGAAGCTCGACCGCGAGGTCGCGCTCAAGGTGCTGCCCGCGGCCTTCGCCGAAGACGCGGAGCGCGTCGCCCGCTTCCGCCGCGAGGCCCAGATCCTCGCTTCCCTGAATCACTCCAACATCGCCGCGATCTACGGGCTGGAGGAAGGCGAGGGCACCCTCGCGCTGGTGATGGAGCTGGTCGAGGGCGAGGACCTCGCCCAGCGCCTGAAGCGCGGCGCGATCCCCGAAGACGAGGCGATCGCGATCGCGAAGCAGATCGCGGAGGCGCTGGAAGAAGCGCACGAGCGCGGCATCGTCCACCGCGACCTCAAGCCGGCCAACGTCAAGGTCACGGCCGACGGCAAGGTCAAGGTGCTCGACTTCGGCCTCGCCAAGGCCTTCGCCGCGGACCCGATGGCCAGCTCCGGCGCGCACGACCTCTCGCAGTCGCCGACGCTCGCGACCGCGGCCGGCACCCAGGCGGGGATCATCCTCGGCACCGCGGCCTACATGTCGCCGGAGCAGGCGCGCGGCAAGGCCGTCGATCGCCGCACGGACATCTGGGCCTTCGGAGTCGTGGTCTTCGAGATGCTGACCGGCCGGAGGCTGTTCGCCGGCGAGACGGTCAGCGACGTGCTGGCCGGCGTTCTCAAGACGGACGTCGACTGGAACGCGCTGCCCCCGGGCACGCCGCCCGTGCTGCGACAGGTCCTCGAGCGCTGTCTCGAGCGCAATCCGCGGCAGCGCCTGCAGGCGATCGGGGAGGCCCGCGCCGCGCTCGAGCGCGAGCCGCGCGCCACGGTGACGGCTCCGGTTTCGGGTCCCGCGACACCGGGGCCCAGGCGCGGGAGGGACGCCGCCCTCGCCGTGCTGGTCGTGGCCGCCGTCGCCCTGGCCGGCGCCTGGATCGGCCGCCGAACCGCGTCGCCCCCGCAGCGGACGCTGCAGGCCTCGCTCCCGTCCCCCGCGGGCACCACGACGGGAGACTCGTTCGCGCTGTCGCCCGACGCGCGCTGGCTGGCCTTCGAGGCCTGGGATCACAAGGCCGGCGCGCGCGCCCTCTGGCTGCGCGACTTCGAGACCGGCGAGCTCACGAAGCTGGAGGGCACGGCCGGCGCGGAGCTGCCCTTCTGGTCGCCGGACGGCGGCCAGATCGGATTCTTCGCGGGCGGCAAGCTCAAGCGGGTCGCGGCCCGGGGCGGCGCCGTGCAGGAGCTCGCCGAAGCACCCAATCCGCGCGGCGCCACGTGGGGAGCGGACGGCCGCATCGTGCTCTCGGCCTCGTTCCGCGAGGGGCTGTCGATCGTCGCCGCCAACGGCGGGCCCCTCCAGCCGCTCACGAAGCTGGAGGCGGGCGAGAAGAGCCATCGCTTCCCCGTCTTCCTGCCCGGTGGGGAGTCGCTGCTGTTCCTCGCCCAGTCCGCGGAGGGGGGAACGCGCAACGATCCGAGCGGCATCGACCGGCTCGACCTCCGCAGCGGGAAGCGGACGCGCCTCGTCGCCTCCAACTCGTCACCCCTGCTCGACGCGTCGGCCGGGGCGCTGCTCTTCTGGCGCGACGGGGCGCTTCTCGCCCAGCGCTTCGACGCCGCGGGCGGAGGAGTCTCCGGCGAGCCCGTCGAAGTCGCGGCCTCGGCGGCGTACAACCAGAACGAGCAGGTGCTCGCGAGCGCCGCCAGCGGAACGCTGGTCTACCGCGAGGGCACCCACGGCATGCTCTCCCGGCTCATCTGGGTGGACCGGTCCGGGCTGGGCGTCCAGGGCGTGCACGAAGGCGGCTCGGGCTACGAGGTCGCGATCTCCCCGGACGGCAAGCGGCTGGCGATCGCCTACCACGCGCTGGGACAGGGCGGCGCCGACATCTGGATTCACGACCCCCAGAGCGGCACTTCGAACCGGCTGACCTTCGAGGAAGGCAGCGAGGCCTTCCCCGTCTGGTCTGCAGACGGCGTCCACCTCGTCTACGGCAGCGACCGCCACAACGACGGCACGCTGTTCCGCCGGCGGGCGGACGGCGGCGGCGCGCCCGAAGAACTGGGGACGACGCCCGCGGGCATCATGCCGCTGGCCGTGTCGCGCGACGGGAGCTTCGTCGTGGTCCATCAGGAGACGGCCGCGACGGTCCGGGACGTGCTGCGCTTCGACGTCTCCACGCGGAAGCTCGAGCCGCTGGTCGCGACGCCCTTCCTCGACGACGACGGGGCGCTGTCCCGCGACGACCGCCTGCTGGCCTACCGGTCGGAGCAGTCGGGTCGCTCCGAGATCTACGTGCAGTCCCTGGGCAGCGAGCAGGGGCGCTGGCAGGTCTCGAGCGAGGGCGGCCGACGGCCGCGCTGGCGGGCCGACGGCCGCGAGCTGTTCTTCCTGGCGCCGCCCGATCGCCTGATGTCGGTCGACGTGACGCCGGGGCCGGTGCCGCGCTTCTCGGCGCCCCGCGAGCTGTTCCGCTTCGCGGCCGACACGTTCGACGTCGCTCCCGACGGCCAGCGCTTCGTCGTCTCGAGCCTGACCGAGGGCGAACGCCCGCTCACCGTCGTGGCCGGCTGGGCCCGCCGCCTGAACTAGAATCCACGGAATTCCTTCCCCGTACGTCCTTCCAGAAGGGGGCAGTCTTGTTGTCGCGGCTCGGGCCCTACGAGGTCGTCGCGCCGATCGGCGCCGGCGGCATGGGCGAAGTCCTGCGCGCGCGGGACCCGAAGCTCGGCCGCGAGGTCGCGATCAAGGTGCTGCCCGCGGCCTTCGCCCAGGACGGGGAACGCGTCGCCCGCTTCCGGCGCGAGGCGCAGATCCTCGCCTCGCTCAACCACGCCAACATCGCCGCGGTCTACGGACTCGAGGAGGGCGAAGGCACTCTCGCGCTGGTGATGGAGCTGGTCGACGGCGAGGACCTCGCGCAGCGCCTGAAGCGCGGCGCGATCCCCGTCGACGAATCGATCGCGATCGCGAGGCAGATCGCGGAGGCGCTCGAAGAAGCGCACGAGCGCGGCATCGTCCACCGCGACCTCAAGCCCGCGAACGTCAAGGTCACCGCCGACGGCAAGGTCAAGGTGCTCGACTTCGGCCTGGCCAAGGCGTTTTCCGCGGACCCGATGAGCGCCTCGGGCTCGCACGATCTGTCACAGTCGCCGACGCTGGCGACGGCCGCGGGCACGCAGGCGGGCGTGATCCTCGGCACTGCGGCGTACATGTCGCCCGAGCAGGCGCGGGGCAAGGCCGCGGACCGGCGCGCCGACATCTGGGCCTTCGGCGTCGTGCTGTTCGAGACGCTGACCGGCCAGCGCCTGTTCGGCGGCGAGACGGTCAGCGACACGCTGGCCGCCGTGCTCACCCGCGAGGTCGACGGGTCGGCGCTGCCGGCGGCCACGCCGCCCGCGGTGCGGCGCCTGATCCGCCGCTGCCTCGAGCGCGACGCCCGCCAGCGCCTGCAGGCGATCGGGGAAGCGCGCATCGCGCTCACGGCGCCGGCCGAGTCCGCGCCGGCGACTCCCGGGGCGCGATCCCGCTCCTGGCTCGCGGCGGGGCTCGCGCTCCTCGGAATCGGGCTCGCGTTCGCCGCCGGGCGCGGTTCGGCGCCGGCCGCGGGCACAACGCGGCTGCACAAGGTCGACCTGGCGGCCCCGGACCTCCAGGTCCGCCTCGGCCGCACGCCGTCGATCTCGCCGGACGGGCGACGCGTCGCCTACACCTCGGAGGACCGGCTCTGGATCCGGGAGCTCGACGAGCTCGAGCCGCGCGAGGTCGCGGGCTCGGCCGCCCACTTCTTCGCCTGGTCGCCCGACAGCCGGAACCTCGCCTACCTGCGCGACGGCCGCGCCTGGCGCGTGTCGGCGGCGGGCGGCACGCCGACCGACCTGGGCACCGTGCCGCCGGACCTCGGCGGTTCGGGCGGCGGCGTCTGGACCCTCGACGACCGCCTGCTGTTCGCGGGCAGCGACAAGGTCGGGCTGCTCGAGATCCCCGCGGCCGGCGGCCCGTCCCGGGACCTGCTGCAGCTCGATCGCACCCGCGAGTCCGACCTGCACGAGATCTCGGCGCTGCCCGACGGGCGCGGGTTCGTGTTCCCCGTCCACGTCCTCGGCGGGCTGCCGAGCCGCATCGACGTGCTGGTCGGCGAGCAGCGCAAGACGGTGCTGGAGCTGCCTGGCGAGAGCCTCCGTCAGCCGGTCTACGCGGCGACGGGCCACCTGCTGTACGAGCGCCAGACCACGAGCCCCGGGTTGTGGGCCGTGCCGTTCTCGCTGGACCGGCTGGAGACGACGGGCGCCCCGTTCCTGGTGGCCGCGAACGCCTCGCCGCCGACGATCGCTGCCGACGGCACGCTGTGCCACGTGCGCAACGACGTCGGCGGGATCGAGATCGTGAAGGTCTCGCGCCAGGGCGTGGTCGAGGCCAGCATCCCGCTGGGCGGAACCCGGGCGGCGTCGATGACCCAGACGCCGGAGGGCAGCGGCTACCGGATCGAAGGCGGCCTGCGCTTCTCCCCGGACGGCCGGCGTCTCGCCATCAGCATCGGGGTGTCGCCGGGCAACCTGTTCGTCTACGACCTCGAGCGCGCGAACCTGACGCCGGTGGCCACCCAGACGTTCCCGCGACCGCCGGTGTGGACACCGGGAGGCGATCGCCTGATCTACCCCTCGGCCCGCGAGTCCGTCCGCTGGAACCTGTGGTCGCGGCGCGCGGACGCCAGCGACGCCGAACTGCGGCTGACGACGAGCGGGGAGGTCCAGGTCCCGCTGGCGCTGTCGGCCGACGGCCGCACGTTGCTGTTCACCGAGGGCGCCGGTCCCGCAGGGCGGCTGCGGGCGATGCACCCGGCGCCCGGAGCCGCCTCCCGGCCGCTCTTCCCCGACGCCGCGGGCGCCCTCGCCGGTTCGTTCTCGCCGGACGGGCGGTTCGTGGCCTACGACACGAAGGCCACCGATCGCTCCGAGGTCTTCGTGCGGCCGTTCCCCGCGGCCGACACCCGCCTGCAGGTGTCGAACGAAGGCGGGGAGGCCCCGGTGTGGACGCGCGGCGGCGAGATCCTGTTCCTGGCGGGCAACCGGCTGGTCGCGGCCCGGGTCACGGTGCGCGACGGCCGCGTCGCGGCCGGCCGGCCGCAGACGCTGTTCGCGCTCGAACAGGTCCCGGGCCTCGCCCCCGTCTTCGACGTGAGCCCCGCCGACGGCAGCCTCTACATGCTGCGCCGCAAGGGCCGCTCGAACATCGCGCTCGTCTTCGACTGGCCCGCCGAGCTGGCGCGGTTGAAGGCCCAGGCGCGCCCGTGAGCCCAGGCTCGCGAGTCGGGCCGTACGAGATCGTCGCGCCGCTGGGCGCCGGCGGCATGGGCGAGGTGCTGCGCGCGCGCGACACCAAGCTCGGCCGCGAGGTCGCGATCAAGGTGCTGCCCGCCGCATTCGCGCAGGACGCGGAGCGCGTCGCCCGCTTCCGCCGCGAGGCGCAGATCCTGGCCTCGCTCAACCACCCCAGCATTGCCGGCATCCACGGCCTCGAGGAATCCGAGGACACCCTCGCGCTCGTGATGGAACTCGTCGAGGGCGAGGACCTCGCTCAGCGGCTGAAGCGCGGGGCGCTCCCGGTCGACGACGTGATCGCGATCGCGAAGCAGATCGCGGAGGCGCTGGAGGAGGCCCACGAGAAGGGCATCGTCCACCGCGACCTGAAGCCTGCGAACGTGAAGGTGACGGCCGACGGCAAGGTCAAGGTGCTCGACTTCGGCCTCGCCAAGGCGTTCTCCGCGGACCCGATGAACATCTCGGGGTCGCACGACCTCTCGCAGTCCCCGACGCTGGCGACCGCCGCCGGCACCCAGGCCGGCGTGATCCTCGGCACCGCGGCCTACATGTCGCCCGAGCAGGCGCGCGGCAAGGCGGTCGACAAGCGCGCGGACATCTGGGCCTTCGGCGTCGTGCTGTTCGAGACGCTGACCGGCCAGCGCCTGTTCCGGGGCGACACCGCCAGTGACACCCTGGCGGCGGTGCTGCGCGAGGAGATCCCGTGGGCCGCGCTGCCCGCGGCCACGCCGCCATCGATCCTCCGCCTGTTGCGCCGCTGCCTCGATCGCGACCCGAAGCGTCGCCTGCGCGACGTCGGCGAAGCGCGGCTGGCGTTCGAAGGCGGCCCTGAGGTCGCGGGTGCCGCGCTCGACGCGGCCGCGGTGCCGTCGCGCGGGGCGCGTTGGCCGTGGGCGCTGGGCGGCCTGGCGATCGGCGCGGTCCTGGCGACGGCGCTCGCCACGCGCTCGCCCGCGGCCAGCTCCGCTCCACAGCCGCTGCGGCTGCTGTCGATCCCCACCGCCGCGCGGCCGCCGAACGCCTCGCAGGCGATCTCCCCCGACGGCCGCTTCGTCGCCTACACCGCGGGCGACCGGCTCTGGATCCGCAACCTGGCCGAGCTCGAGTCGCGCGAGGTGACGGGCTCGCAGGGAGCCCACCTGCCCTTCTGGTCGCCGCGCAGCGACGCCGTCGCGTTCGCGATCGAGGGCGCGCTGGTCAAGGTCCGGGTCGACGGCGACAAGCTGGAGGAGCTGTGCAAGCTCGCCAGCGGCCGCTTCACCGGCGGCACCTGGAGCGAGACGCAGGGAATCGTGTTCACGCTGTCGCGCGCGAACTGGGACGGCGAGGTGCTGCAGGTGGACGCGGGCGGCGGCCAGCCGCGCCCCTTCACGCGGCCCGACCCCGACCGCCGCGAGCGGCGGCTCACCCACCCCTCGTTCCTGCCGGACGGGCGCACGCTGCTGTACACGGTCGTCACCCGCGACGCCAACACGGGCGAGGTCGCGATCGACCAGGGCGGCGTGCGCACGCTGCTCGGCCTCGGCGACCAGTCGACCGAGCCCTCGTGGTCGCCGACGGGCCACATCCTGTTCTCGCGCGGGCGCCCGCCGCGGACCTCGCTGTGGGCGCTGCCGTTCTCGCTCGCGACGCTGAAGGCCACCGGCGAGCCGTTCCGCGTCGCGGCGTCCGGCGGCGGGGCGAGCGCCTCCGTGACCGGCAGCCTGCTCTACGGCCTGCCCCATCCCGAGCCGCAGCAGCTCGTGTGGGTCGACCGCGCGGGCCGCGTCGAAGGCGCGCTCGGCGAGGCGATCGACTCCAACCTGCAGGTGCCCTCGCTGTCCCTCGACGGCCGCCGGGCGGCGGCCACGGTGGACTGGCGCGGGGTCATGGTCTGGGACACGGCGCGCGGGGTCGCGACCACGCTGGGCGGAGACGCCCAGGGCGTGGCCCAGCCCGAGCTCTCGCCGGACGGCGAGCGCGTGATCTTCGCCCGCCCGGGACAAGGCGGGATCTGGATGCGCCGCGCCGACGGCAGCGACGATCCGAAGCCGCTCGTGAGCAAGGAGGCCTCGGTCGGCGGCCACTTCTCGTCCGACGGCGCGTGGCTCGCCTTCTACGTGGTCGATCCGAAGACGCTCCGCGACCTCTGGGCCGTCGAGCTCGCGAAGCCGGACCAGCCGTTCGAGCTGCTGCGGACGCCCGCCAACGAGGCGCTGCCCCGCATCTCGCCCGACGGCAAGCTGGTGGCCTATCAGTCGGACGCCTCGGGGCGATGGGAGGTGTACGTCCAGCCGTTCCCGCGCGGCGAGGGCCGCTGGCAGGTGTCCTCGGGCGGCGGCCAGAACCCGATGTGGAACCCGCGCGGCGGCGAGCTGTTCTTCGTTTCCGGCGACGACCTGATGGCCGCTCCCGTGACGACGGGTTCCAGCGCCGGGATGAACCCGGCGCCGGAACGCGTGCAAGTCGGCGCCGCCCAACGCCTGTTCTCCGGCTCGGCGGCCGGGTCGAGGCTGATCGAGCCGACCTACGTCGAGCGCCACTACGCGGTCGCCCCCGACGGCCGGCGCTTCCTGCTCGTCAAGGGCAGCGGCCAGGGCCGCAGCGAGCTGGTGCTTGCGGACGGCGACTGGCGGCGCGCGTCGACGAGCGATGGGCGCTGACGTGCGAACGGATCAGAGGCCCGCGACCAGTTCGGCCAGCCCGGCCAGATTGCACGACACCCGCCGCCCTGCGGTCGTGTTCCGGGCCGTGCGCGAGACCAGGATCCGCTTGTCCGCCTTGATCAGGTCGGCATGACGATCGAGCTTCTCCATGTCGGAAGCCCCTGGCGACGAGGTCAGCTTGATCTCGATGGCCCAGAGTCGGCTGCCGAGATCGAGCACGAGGTCGATCTCGCGCTGGTCGCTGGTGCGCAGGTAGTGGGCGCCCGGGTCCAGCCCGCGCTGCGCGAAGAGACCGAGGACCTGCTCGATCACGAAGCCCTCCCAACTGGCTCCGATCCAGGGTTGCGAGAGGAACGACTCGTCGTCCGCGGCCCCGAGCAGACTGTGAAGGAGCCCCGAATCGCGCCAGTAGACCTTCGGGCTCTTCACGAGGCGAGCGCCGAAGCTCGCGGCCCATGGCGGCAGGCGCCGGATCAGGAAGGCGCCGGTCAGGAAGTCCACGTAACTGTTGACCGTGTGATACGAGAGACCCAGGCTCTGGCCGATCTGCGAGGCGTTCCAGACCTGGGCGTCGAGCGCGGCCAGCATCCGCATCAACCGCAGGGTGACCTGCGGCTTGGCGGGCAGGCCCCACGCCGGCAGGTCGCGTTGCGCCAGGAGGGTCAGAAAGTCGCGCTGCCAGCGTGGATAGGCCCGCCCACCGAGAACACCGCCGTCGGGGAACCCTCCGCGGCGCCACAGGCGGGCCATCCACGCCGCCGGGACCTCGTTGAAGAGGAACGGGGTCAACTCGATCAGCGACATTCGGCCCGCGAGCGACTCCGAGACCTCCCGCATCAGGGCCGGCGAGACCGAGCCGAGCAGCAGGAAACGGCCGCTCCGGGAGCGCTGCCTGTCGATCGCGGTGCGCAAGCGCGGGAAGACGGCAGGCCACGTCTGCGCCTCGTCGAGGATGACGAGGTCGCGCCCCGCCTGGAGGTCGTCCCAGAGCAGGTCGAGGCGGAGCCGGTCGGGCTCGTGCTCCAGGTCGAAGTAGTGGCCGCCGAGCGACCGGGCGAGCGTCGTCTTGCCGCACTGCCTCGGCCCCAGCAGGGCCACGGCGGGCGCGGCCTTCAGGCGATCCCTCAGGAGGGCGCGGAGACGACGGCGGCGCATGTCTTGCATTATAGAATTTCGTTTCTAATCTGCAACAAGGACATCGCATGACCTCGGTTGACGGTTCCCGGCTGGGACCCTACGAGATCGTCGCGCCGCTGGGCGCCGGCGGCATGGGCGAGGTGCTGCGCGCGCGCGACCCGAAGCTCGGCCGCGACGTCGCGATCAAGGTGCTGCCCGCGGCCTTCGCCCAGGACGCCGAGCGCGTCGCCCGCTTCCGCCGCGAGGCGCAGATCCTCGCCTCCCTCAACCATCCGAACATCGCGGGGATCCACGGCCTCGAAGAGAGCGATGGGACGATCGCTCTCGTGATGGAGCTGGTCGAGGGCGAGGACCTGGCGCAGCGGCTGAAGCGCGGCGCGATCCCCGTCGACGAGGCGATCGCCGTCGCGAAGCAGATCGCGGAGGCGCTCGAGGAGGCGCACGAGCGCGGGATCGTCCACCGCGACCTCAAGCCCGCCAACGTGAAGGTGACCGCCGACGGCAAGGTCAAGGTGCTCGACTTCGGCCTCGCCAAGGCGATGGCGGCCGACCCGATGGCCACCTCGGGCAGTCACGACCTCTCCCAGTCGCCGACGCTGGCGACCGCCGCAGGCACGCAGGCGGGCGTGATCCTCGGCACCGCGGCCTACATGTCGCCGGAGCAGGCCCGCGGCAAGGCGGTCGACAAGCGCGCCGACATCTGGGCCTTCGGCGTCGTGCTGTTCGAGATGCTGACGGGCCAGCGGCTGTTCCGCGGCGACACCGCCAGCGACACCCTGGCGGCGGTGCTGCGCGAGGAGATCCCGTGGACCGCGCTGCCGGCGGACACGCCGACGTCGACGGTCCGGCTGCTGCGGCGCTGCCTGACCCGCGACCCGCACGACCGCCTGCGCGACGTCGGCGAGGCCCGCTTCGCGCTGGCAACCGCGGGCTCCGCGCCGGCTCCCCAGGCCGCGCTCGCGACCGGTCCGTCCACCGTGGCCCGCCGATCGCATTCGCCCGCGGCGCTGGCCGCGACGGCGGCAGTGCTGCTCGTCGTGGGCGCCTTCGCCGGGCGCGAGCTCGTGCGGCGCACGGCGCCCGCCCCGCCGCAGGTCTGGATGTCGGTGCTGCCGCCCGGCGACGTCGCGCCCCGCATGACGGATCCGGCGATCTCCCCCGACGGCCGCTCGCTCGCGTTCGTCACGGCCAGCGTCGCCGGCGGCGGCCAGCTCTACGTGCGCGAACTCGGCGCGCCGGAAGCCCGCGCGATCGAGGGCGCGACCGGCGCGGTGCAGCCGTTCTGGTCGCCCGACGGCAGGTGGATCGGCTTCTTCGCCGACGGCAAGCTGAAGAAGGTGCCCGTCGCCGGCGGCTCGCCGCAGGTGCTGGCCGACGCCCCGCGCGCCCGCGGCGGCACCTGGAACGCGCGCGGCGACATCCTGTTCACGCCGGCCTCGTTCATCCCGATCCACCGCACGACCAGCGCGGGCGGCGGCGCCACGCCCGTGGCCGCCTCGGCGTCCACGGCGGCGGCGAGCCGGGCGCAGATGAACGAACGCCACTCGTACCCCCACTTCCTGCCCGACGGCCGCCGCTTCCTGTTCAGCCGCGGCGGCGGCATCGCCGTGGGCGACCTGGAGTCGGGCGAAGTGAAGGACGTCGCCGCGATTCCTTCGAAGGCCGAGTACGCGAACGGCCACCTCTTCTACGTGAAGGACGGCGACCTGTACGCCCAGCCGTTCGACCCCGACGCGCTCGCGCTGTCCGGCGAACCCGCGAAGGTCGCCGACGGCATCGGCTGGACGGCGGAGACGCCGGCGGGCTTCGCGTTCACCGCGTCGCCGACGGGCGCGATCGCGTTCTGGCAGCGCAGCGGCGCCGAGACCCGGCACCTCACCTGGATCGACCGCACGGGCCGCGTGCTCGGCACGCTGGGCGAACCCGCGGCGTACTTCGCCCTTGCGCTGTCGCCGGACGAGCGCAACGTCGCGGTCGAGATGCACGAGCCGGGCGGCGGCCGCGTCTCGGTGTGGCTGATCGACGCCGCCACGGGCACCCGCTCGCGCTTCGCCAGCCACGGAGAGTGGGTCGGCCTGCCGCTGTGGTCCGCCGACTCCGCGCGGGTGCTGGTCACGGACTTCAGCGAGGCGTTGCGCGCGCTGCCGGTGGGCGGCGGCGCCGCGACCGAGATCCCGGTCGGCGCCGGCGGCAAGTGGCCCACCTCCTGGACCCGCGACGGGCGAACCGTCGTCTTCTCCGAGGCCCGGAACGTCCGCGACATCGGGATGATCACGGCGGACGGCGCGGCCCAGGCCCGGCCCCTGGTGCAGACGCCCTTCGCGGAGCTGCAGGGCCGGCTGTCCCCCGACGACCGGTGGCTCGCGTTCCAGTCGGACGAGTCGGGGCGCCCGGAGATCTACGTCCAGGCCTTCCCGGAGGGCGGCCACAAGCGGCGCGTCTCCACGAGCGGCGGCCGCGCGCCCGCCTGGCGCCGCGACGGCAAGGCCCTGTTCCACCTCGCCCCCGACGGCAACCTGGTCGAGTCCCTGCTCGTCCCGAGCGGTGACGGCCTGGCGGTCGGCTCCTCGCGCGCGCTGTTCCGCCCACCGATCACGCGCGACGGCCTCGACCGCTCGCCCTTCGCGGTCTCGGCCGACGGCCAGCGCTTCCTCTTCAACGCCATCGTGCCGGAAGAGCAGACGGCACTGATCACCGTCCTGCTCGGCTGGCGACCCGCGAGCTGACGGTCGACCCGGGCGGACCCGTGGCGGCGGTGGGGAGGTCGAGACTCCGCGCCGGGAGCGCCGATGGGATCGACATCGCTGGTGGACTTTCCGGTGCTCGCGCTCGACGTGCAGGCGACGGCCGCCGCCTCGCGCCGTGGCGCGCTGCTCGAGGTCGGCTGGGCCTGGGCCCCGCGCGACGACGCTCCGGTCGCCGTCAGCGCCCACGTCGTCGCCCCGCCGCCCGACGTCGCCCTGCCCCGCCCGGTGGCGCGGCTGACCGGGCTCTCGCACTCGGAGTGGACCCGCGGGCTCGACTCCTCCGCGGTCTGGGCCCGACTCGCCGCCGAAGCCCGCGGAGCGACCCCGCTCCCCGTCGTGGTCCACTACGCGCGCTTCGAGGAGCCGTTCCTCCGCGCGCTCCATCGGTGTCACGGGTCCGGCGCCTTTCCGTTCGACTTGATCTGCACGCACGCGATCGCCCGGCGCCTGATGCCCGAGCTGCCCCGGGCGACGCTGCGCGCCCTCGCCGGCTACTTCGGCGCCGCGGTGCCGCCGCTGCGCCGCTGCGCGGGCCACGTCGAGGCGACGGCGTTCGTCTGGCGGCACCTGGCCCGGCTGCTGGCCGAGCGCGAGGGCCTCGCCGACACCGCCGCCCTGCACGCGTGGCTCGCCCGACCCGCGCGACGGGCGCCGCGCTCGTTCGCGCTCGGCCGCGAGGCGCGGCGCGCGCTGCCCGCCGGCCCGGGCGTCTACCGCTTCCTGCGCGCGGGCGGCGCCGTGCTCTACGTCGGCAAGGCCGCCTCGCTGCGCACCCGGGTCGGCAGCCACTTCCACGCCCGCCCCGCGCACGAGCGCTCGCTCGAGATGCTGACCCAGGTCCGCGACGTCGAATGCACGGGCACCGAGACCGCGCTCGAGGCCGCGCTGCTCGAGGCCGACGAGATCAAGCGGCTGGCGCCTCCCTACAACGTCGCGCTCGCCGAGGCCGGGCGCGCGCTCCGCTTCGCCGACAGGCAGCTCGACTCGCTGCAGCCCGAGCCCGACGACCGGCACCTGATCGGCCCGCTCGCCTCTCCGGCAGCGGTCGAGTCCCTGCGCGCGCTGCGCGAGGCGATCGCCGCGCGCGAGAGGGCGACCTGCACGATGCGCGGGCGGGCCGTCGGCGTCGAGGCGCGCTGGGCGCCGGACCCCGCGAGCTTCGACGCGGGCCTCGACCAGTTCGTCCGCGAGCACGGCCGGCTCGACCGCGCGCGAGACCTGGAGAGCCTGGGCCGTGCCTCGTGGACCGCGCTCCGGCCCGGGCGCGAGGAGGAGGACGGGCCGCTGCCGCGCGAGCGCGACGGCCCGGCCTGGGACGCGGACCGCGTCGCACGGGCCCTCGAGTCGACCGTCGCGCGGGCGACCCACGCCGTGCGGCGTGCCCGCTGGCTGCTGCGTCTCGCCGAGAGCTCGCTGGGCTGGTCCGAGCCCGGCGCGGCCGTGAGCCGCCTGCTGCGGATCGAGCGCGGCCACGTCGTCGAGCGCGAATGGATCGCCGCAGGCGCGCCGCTGCCGACCCCGCCCGGCCACACCCGCGGGCGCCAGGAGCGCCAGCACGACTTCGACGTCGCGACCTTCGACCGCCTGCGCGTGCTCGTCACCGAGCTGCGTGGGCTGGCGCCCCGGGCCGCTCGTCTCGAGCTGCGGCTGGGGCCGCACGTGCTGCTCTCGCAGCCGCGCCTGCGGGAGGTCCTGCAGTGGATCTGAAGTCGGGGGAACGCGCCCTGCGCGTCCTGTTCGTCTCCGACACCCACCTCGGCTTCGACCTGCCGACGCGTCCACGGGTCGACCGCGTGCGGCGCGGGCCGGACTTCTTCGCCAACTTCTCCCGCGCGCTGGCCCCCGCGCGGTGCGGCGAGGCCGACGTCGTGGTCCACGGCGGCGACCTGCTCCACCGGAGCCGGGTCCCGGCTTCGCTCGTGGCCCGCGCGCTGCAGCCGCTGCTCGCGGTGGCGGAGGCGGGCGTGCCGGTCCTGCTCGTCGCCGGCAACCACGAGCGCTCGGCGATCCCGTACCCGCTGCTGGCGAGCCACCCGAACCTCCACCTCTTCGACCGCCCGCGCACCGTGGTCGTCCACCGCGCCGGCCTGCGCGTGGCGTTCGCGGGGTTCTCGTACGCCCGGGGCGTGCGCCAGGCGTTCCCGGCGCTGCTCGCCGCGACCGGCTACCGCGACGTCGCGGCCGACGCCCGCGTCCTCTGCTTCCACCAGTGCGTCGAAGGCGCGACCTGCGGTCCGCCGCCCGGCCACACCTTCCGCGATGCCGACGACGTCGTGCGCGGCCGCGACCTGCCCGCGGACGTCGCCGTCGTCCTGAGCGGCCACATCCACCGTCCCCAGGTGCTGCGCCGCGACCTGAGCGGAAGGCCGCTGCCGGCGCCTGTCGTGTACGCGGGCTCGGTGGAGCGCACGTCGTTCGCCGAGCGCGACGAGCCCAAGGGGTTCGTGATCGCGACGGTCGGCCCGGGCGGCGCCGGGGGTCGCCTGCTGGCCGGCGCGTTCCGCCGGCTGCCCGCGCGCCCCATGCGGGTGCACGAGCTGACGGCGCGCGTGCCGATCGAAGAAGAGCTGCGCTCCGTGATCGCCGCGCTGCCGCCCCGCGCGCTGCTCCAGCTCCGGGTGCCGGCGGCGCTCGCGGGCACGGAGGCGACGTCTGCAGCCCGGCTGCGCGCGCTGTGCCCGCCGGACGTCCACGCGGAAGTGGTCCGGTTCGAGCCCCGGGCGCCGACCCTGCGCCAGAGCACATTCGACGGCCCCGGGCGAGTCGTATAGGCTTCGCGGCGTTGCCCCTTCCCGCCGGCTCGACTCTCGGCGCCTGCCGCATCACTGCCGCCCTCGGAGCCGGTGGCATGGGCGAGGTCTACCGCGCGACCGACACCCGCCTCGACCGCGAGGTGGCGATCAAGGTCCTGCCGGCGGCGCTGGCGGGGGACGCCGACCGCCTCGCCCGCTTCGAGCGCGAGGCGAAGCTGCTCGCCGCCCTCAACCACTCGAACATCGCCCACGTCTACGGCTTCGAGCAGGCGACGCTGGCCGACGGCTCCACCGTCCACTTCCTGGCCATGGAACTGGTCGAAGGCGAGGACCTGTCGCAGCGGCTGAAGCGCGGCGCGATCCCGGTCGACGAGTGCGTGGCGATCGCGAGGCAGATCGCGGAAGCGCTGGAAGAGGCGCACGACAAGGGCATCGTCCACCGCGACCTCAAGCCCGCCAACGTGAAGGTCACGCCCGACGGCAAGGTGAAGGTGCTCGACTTCGGCCTCGCCAAGGCGTTCGCGGCCGACCCGATGGCGAGTTCGGGCTCGCACGACCTGTCGCAGTCGCCGACGCTCGCGGCCGCGGCCGGAACGCAGGCGGGAATCATCCTCGGCACCGCGGCCTACATGTCGCCCGAGCAGGCCCGCGGCAAGGCGGTCGACCGGCGCGCCGACATCTGGGCGTTCGGCGTGGTGCTGTTCGAGATGCTGACCGGCCGGCGCCTGTTCGACGGCGAGACCGTGAGCGACGTGCTCGCGGCCGTGCTCACCCGCGAGCCCGACTGGGCCGCGCTGCCGCCCTCGCTGCCGGCCGGCGTCGAGGCCCTGCTGCGCCGCTGCCTGGAGCGGGACCCGAAGCAGCGCCTGCGCGACGTCGGCGAGGCGCGTCTCGCGCTCGCCCGCGTCGCGGCGGGCGAAGCGATCACCTCCTCCGGCTTCCGCGCCGTCGCCGCCGTCGAGGCTCCCTCGCGCCGCCGCTTCGTGCCCCAGGCGCTGGCCCTGCTCGCCGTGGCGGCCGTCGCGAGCGTCGCGACGCTGGCCCTCGTCGGGCGCGGCGACGACGGCCGCGCCGGCGCGCGACGGCTCACCGCCTTCGGCGTGCTGGTGCCCGAGGGCCGCTTCCTGCCGCGCTCGCAGTCGCCGCTGCTGGACCTCGCCGCCGACGGCCGCACGCTGGTGTTCCTCGCCGAGGGCGATGACGGGACCGGCGTGTTCACCCGGGCGATCGATCGCCTCGAGGTGCGACGCCTCGCCGGCTCGGACGGCGCCGAGCACCCGGCCCTGTCCCCCGACGGCCGCTGGGTCGCGTTCTTCGCGGGCGGCCAGTTGCGCAAGCTGCCGCTCGAGGGCGGCACGGCGCTCTCCCTCGCCGAAGGCCGCGCGCCGCGCGGCGTCGCCTGGATGCCCGACGGCGGGTCGCTCGTCTACTCCCCCGCCTACAGCAGCGCGCTGTGGCGGGTGCCCGCGACGGGCGGCGGCGCGAAGGAGGTCACGCAGCTCGACAGCGCGCGCGGCGAGCGCAGCCACCGCTGGCCGGCGCCGCTGCCCGACGGCCGCACGGTCCTCTTCACCGTGGGCGAGGCGTCGCGCCCCGGCGACTACGACGACGGCCGCATCGACGCCGTGCGCCTCGACAGCGGCGAGCGGCGCACGGTGCTGGAGCGGGCGCGGATGGCGCGCTACTCGGCGACGGGCCACCTCGTCTTCCAGCGCCGCGGCGCGCTGCTGGCGGTGCGCTTCGACGCCTCGCGCCTGGAGACGAGCGGCGAGCCGTTCGTGCTGCACGAGGGCACGGCCGGCGAGACCAGCTCCGGCGCCGGGTACTTCGCCGTCAGCGCGACGGGCCTGCTGGCGTTCGCGCCCGAGAGCGCGATCCCCAGCGAGCGGGCGCTGGTGCTGGTCGACCGCGAGGGCCGCGAGACGGAGCTGGCCGTGCAGCCGGCCGCCTTCAACAACCCGCGCTTCTCGCCGGACGGCCGCAGCCTGGCGTTCGGCCAGGGCACGGCCTCGGGCGCCGACGACGACGTGTTCGTGATGGACCTCGCCACCCAGCGCGTGCGGCGCCTGACCTTCGGCCAGGGCCACGGCATCCCGACCTGGTCCCCGGACGGGCGCCGCATCGTCTACCTGAACGGCCGCGCTGGCGCCGCAACGGGCCTCGCCTGGAAGGCCGCGGACGGCAGCGGCGAAGAGGCGTTGCTCGCGCAGCACGCGACCAAGCAGTTCATTGCCAACTCCTGGACCCCCGACGGCCGCCTTGCGGTGACGGACACGGGCGGGGCCTTCGACGCGGTGCTGCTGGACCCCGCGACGGGGCAGATCGAGCCGATCCGGGCCGACCCGGCGACCAGCGAGTACGCGCCCGCGTTCTCGCCGGACGGCCGCTTCGTCGCCTACACGTCCACCGAGACCGGCGTCGACGAGGTGTTCGTCGAGACCTTCCCGACGGGCGGCGGCAAGTGGCAGGTGTCGAGCGACGGCGGCAACTGCCCCGTGTGGTCGCGCGACAGCCGCGAGCTCTACTACGCCGCCGACGAGGCGATCTACGCGGTCGCGGTGGACACGAAGACGGTGTTCCAGGCGGACCCGCCGAAGCTGCTGTTCCGCGGCCCCTACGACCTGCGCCTGATGCCGGTGCGCAACCACGACGTCGGCCCCGACGGCCGCTTCGCGCTGGTCAAGCGCCGCTTCCTCTCGGGCCGCCCGCACGAACTGGTCGTCTTCGACGGCTGGCCGAGCCTGGAGCCGACCGCGGCCATCCCTCGTTGAGAGCGGGCGGCCCGCGGTAACCTCGGGCGATGGCCTGGCGTTTCACGCCGCTCGCCGCGCCGCTCCTCGTCGGAGCGCTGCTGATGGCCGTCATCGTGGCGCTGTGCGTGCGCCGCCGCCGGGTTCCCGGGGCCGTGGCGGTCGGCTGCCTCGCGGTCGCGGTGGCCACCTACGTCGTCGGCTACGCGATGGAGCTCGGAGCGCCCGACCTCGCCGGCGTGCAGCACTGGCTGCGCGTCCAGTACCTGGGCCTGCCGTTCGTCCCGGGTTGCGTGCTGGGCCTCGTCCTGGTCCACACCGGAATGCGGCGCTTCGCCGGCGCGCTCGGGCTGGCGCTGCTGTTCGCGATCCCCACGACCACGTCGATCCTGGCGTGGACCAACGACGCTCACGGGCTGGTCTGGGAGCGGCTCGCCGTCGACACCAGTGGCCCGTTCGCGGTCACATCGATCACCCGGGGCGCCTGGTACTCCGTCCACAACCTGTACGTTCAGGCGACGATCGCCGTCACCCTGCTGCTCCTCGCGCGCGCGATCCGGCGCACGGCCGGCCTGGTCCGGCGCCAGCTCGTGGTGCTGGCGGTGGCGACCGCGATCCCGGCGACGGTGCATGCGATCTACCTGACGACGAGCTTCTTCGCGGGCTTCGACCCCAACCCGTTCGCGCTGGTCGCGAGCACGGTCGCGCTCGCGGGCGGGGTGCTGGAGGCGCGCCTGCTCGATCTCGTGCCGGTCGCCCGCGACGTGGTCTTCGCCAGCCTGCGCGACGGCGTGCTGGTGCTCGACGCCCGCGACCGCCTGCTCGACGCCAATGCGGCGGGTGCCGGCCTGCTCTCGTGTCCCCTCGGCACGGCCGTCGGGCGACGCCTGGACGAGCTGCTGCCGGCGTGGGGCGAGATCGCAGGCGGGCGGCCGGCCTCCGACGCCTTCGACGCGACAGTCCGCATCGCGACGCCCGCGGCCCTCCAAGCCTTCGACGTGCGGGTCACCCCGCTGCATGCCGATCAGGACGAAGTCCTGGGCCGCGTCGTCGTGCTGCGCGAGGTCACGGCCCAGCTCGAGGCCGAGGAGGAGCTGCGGCTGCGCGGGGCCGCGCTCGAGGCGGCGGCGAACGGCATCGTGATCACCGACCGCGAGGGCCGCATCCGCTGGGCGAATCCGGCCTTCACCCGCCTCACCGGCTGGCCGCTCGAGGAGGCGCGCGGACAGAAGACCTCGATGCTGCGCTCCGGGGCCCACCCGGACGCCTTCTACGCGGAGATGTGGCAGACCGTGCTC
Organism: Vicinamibacteria bacterium; assembly: GCA_025994075.1. GTDB lineage: Bacteria > Acidobacteriota > Vicinamibacteria > Fen-336 > Fen-336 > WYBL01. The sequence goes on along the minus strand of JAMQGV010000005.1, from coordinate 148,917 downwards.
GCGGGTCGGGCCTGGCACGGCGAGCTGGTGAACCGGCGACGCGACGGCAGTCTCTACAGCGAGGAGCAGACGATCGCGCCGGTGACGGACCCCAGCGGGCAGGTGACGCACTTCATCGCGGTCAAGCTCGACGTCTCCGAGCGCAAGGCGGTCGAGCGGCTGCGCCAGGACCTGATCGGCATGTTGGTCCACGACCTGCGCAACCCGCTGACCGTGATCCGCGGGGCCTTCGAGCTGATGCCGCGCGAGGCGTTCGTGCCGGCCGCCCAGCGCTCGATCACGCGCCTGCTCGAGCTGGTGTCGGCCATCCTCGAGGTGCACGCCCTGCGCACGGGGAAGTTCCCGCTCGCGCGGGCCCCGGTGCGCGTCGACGAGCTGGTCCAGGACGCGCTCGTGATCCAGGGCCCGCTCGCGCGCGACAAGGCGCAGCGGCTCGAGGCCGAGCTCCCGCCCGACCTGCCGGCGATCGACGCGGACGCCCGGCTGCTCGCCCGCGTGCTGCAGAACCTGATCGGCAACGCCGTGAAGTTCACCCACGAAGGCGGCACGATCCGCGTGGCGGCCGAGGCCGACGCAGCCGCCGTGACGCTGTCGGTCTCGGACGACGGCCCCGGCCTGCCACCGGACATCGAGGACCGCATCTTCGAGGAGTTCGCGCGCTCCGGAGAGGGCGCCGGCAGCGGCCTCGGCCTCGCTTTCTGCCGTCGAGCCGTCGAGGCCCACGGCGGCCGCATCGTCGCCCACAGCAGCCCCGGCCGCGGCACGACCCTCCGCCTGACGCTGCCGCGCGACCGCCCGGCGTAGGCGCACGGGCGGCGTCACGAGGCGCGGCCCCGCTCGTCAGTCGCGTTCGGCGAGTGTCGGCTCGGCGGCGAGTTCCAGGCGGAAGCGGCCGCGGCCGGTGGGCACGAGGCGGATCGCCGGGCAGCGCTCCTCGAGGCGGCGGCGCAGCAGGATCAGGCGGCTCTCCAGGTTGTCCTTGAGCTCGGGCAACCCGAGCGCCTTGTCGAGGCGCAGGCGGCGGTTGGTGAACTCCGCCGTGCCGCCTGCGCGTTCGTGCAGCAGCTTCCACAGGATCTTCGCGGGCACGCCGCGGACCAGGTACTCGCCGTCGACGAGGATCACCTCTTCACTGCGGTAGAACTCGATCGCCAGCGGCGCAGCCGCTGCGACGGGGGCCGGGCCGGGCGCGGGCTCCGGTGCCGGCTCCGCCTCTTCGCTGCGCTCGCGCAGCATCGCGTTCTGGATCGCGATCGCCAGGTAGCCGCCCAGCACCTCGAGGTAGGCCCGGTCCTCCTCGTGGAAGCGGTACGGCTCCTCGCTCTCGATGCACAGCACGCCCAGCAGCTCGTCGCGCACGAGCAGCGGAATGCCGAGCTGGCTGTCGGGCTGGGCGAGCCCCGGCAGCGGGATGCGCCCGCGCTCTGCGCACAGGCCGCGCTCCTGGGCGCGGCGGCGCACCGCCTCGGCGTACACGAACTGCCGCAGCAGCCCGGAGATGCGGATCGGCTTGCGGGCCTCCGCCACCATCCCGATCAGCCCCTCGCCGAGTTCGACCTCCGCTCCGACGCCGCCTTGCGCGTAGCCGCGGCTCGCGATCGTCTCCAGGCGTCCCGGCCGGTCGCCGGCGAGCAGGATCATCGCGTGCGAGAAGCCGAACAGCCCGTCGAGCGCCTCCAGGATCGAATCGAGCAGCGCGTCGAGCGACGGGGCGCGCTGGATGCGCTCGGACAGCTCCTGCAGCGCGCGCATCGTGAACGGCACTCGCGCCGCGGCGGCCTCCCGCGCCGGCCCCGGCAATCGCCCGACCTCGTGGGCGATCGCCTCGACCGACAGCACCTCGTACACGTCGGCGCCGAGCAGCTTGAAGATGCCCTTGAGCCCCGAGTACGAGGCGATCGCCTCGATCCGCAGCCGCATCGACTCGAACAGCGGCCCTTCCGTCTCGGTGCGCACGTAGCGCAGCCGCAGCGCGTGGAACTGGAAGGTGTCGGGATCGCAGATCCGCACCAGCGCCTGCGGGTTCTCCGCGACGTTGCGCCGGCTCTTGTTGAAGAACTGGAACGACAGCGCGACGTGGCGGGAGTCCACGTAGTCGACGTGGCTGAGGATCGCCACGTTGGGCACGCCGTCCTTCGAGCAGGTGCACAGCCAGGCCGGGATCAGGCCCTGGAAGGAGTTGGTCAGGCTCTCGAGCGGGATCACGCGAGCCGCTCCCCCGAGCCCGGCCCTGGCGCCTGCTCGAAGATCGCCTCCGCGTCGAACTCGAGCGCGACGCACGGCCACAGCGCCCACGCCTCGGTCAGCGCGCGCGGCAGGCCGATCGCCTGGAGCTCCTCGCGGAAGCCCTCGGCCTGGCGCAGCACCTCGGCCTTCTCCGCCTCCGACGCCGGTCGCGAGGATGCGAAGCGGCCCTTGACCTGCCAGCCGCTGTGCACGCTCGGCCGCTCGAACAGCACCGCGATCTCGGGATGGCGCTCCAGGTTGCGCAGCATCGCGGCGGCGGACGCCTCGTGCAGGTAGACCGTGATCCGCTGACGATCCGGATGGACGCGGGCCGCCCAGGCGGCGGACCCGTCCGGTCGCAGCTCCCCGTCGCGGGTCGCGACGTGGATCGAGAGCCCGCGTTCGAAGAAGCGGCACAGCTCTTCCGGGATCGTGGAGGGCATGGCCGCGATGTTAGGGAAAGCTTAGGAAATGTCTAGGAAGGATTGAGCGTGCGGCGGCCGCGCGAGATGCGTCCATCAGCGCGAGGTTCGAGGAGGACCCGCCATGAGCTCACGCCGCACGTCCGCGTTCGTCATCACCGCGCTGACCGCCAGCGCGATCGCCGCCCACGTCACCACCGCCGCGCCGCCGGAGACCTCCGCGACCGCCGCCGACCCCGTCGCCCGCGGCCGCTACCTCGTCAAGGTGATGGTCTGCAACGACTGCCACACGCCGTGGCACATGGGCCCGAACGGCCCCGAGCCCGACATGAGCCGCGAACTCTCCGGCCACCCGGAAGACCTGGCCGTGACGGCACCGCCGGCGCTGGGCGGGGCCTGGCAGTGGGCGGGTGCCGGCACCAACACCGCGTTCGCGGGCCCGTGGGGCGTCAGCTTCACCGCCAACCTCACGCCCGATCCGGAGACGGGGCTCGGCCGCTGGACGCCCGAGACCTTCGTGGCCGCGATCCGCAACGGCCGCCACGAGGGCCAGGGCCGGCCGATCCTGCCGCCGATGCCGTGGCCGATGTACCGCAACGCGAGCGACGAGGACCTGCGCGCGATCTTCGCGTACCTGCAGTCGATCCCGAAGGTGCGCAACCGCGTGCCGCAGCCGATCGACCCGCCGGAGGCGAACTGAACGTGGTCCGCGCGCGCGCCCGGCGGCCGGCGCTGGCCGCCCTGGCCTTCGCCGCCGCCGCGGCCGCCGCGGGCGCGAGTTCGCTCGCCACGGAGCCCGCGGAACCGCGGGCCCCGCAGCGGCTGTCGGAGACCGGGCTCTACGGCCCCGACGGGCGCCTGGCGGCGACCGTCGAGCGCTTCGTCCCGCAGTACCCGTTGTGGACGGACGGCGCCCGCAAGTCGCGGTTCGTCCAGCTCCCGACGGGCGCGCGGATCGACGTCTCCGACGTCGACGCCTGGCGCTTCCCCACCGGCACGAAGGTGTGGAAGGAGTTCGCCTGGGGCGAACGCAAGGTCGAGACGCGGTTCATCTGGAAGGCGATGGACGACGGCTGGGTGTTCGCCACCTACGTGTGGAACGACGCGCAGACGGAGGCGGTGCTCGCCCCCGAGGCGGGCGTGCGCAACGCGCACGAGATCGCGCCCGGCAAGCGCCACTCGATCCCGGCGGTGGACGACTGCCTCGCCTGCCACGGCCTCGCGCCTTCACCCGTGCTCGGCTTCAGCGCGCTGCAGCTCTCCGACGACCGCGACCCGCTGGCGCCGCACGCGGAGCCGCTGCCGCCGGGCGCGCTGACGCTGCGCGCGCTGGTCGCGCAGGACCGGTTCCGCCCGCGGCGGCCCGAGTGGGCGACGACGCCGCCGCGCATCCGCGAGCGCGACCCGGTCGCGCGCGCCGCGCTCGGCTACCTCTCCGCCAACTGCGGCGGCTGCCACAACGACCGCGGCCCGCTGGCCCGGCTCGGCCTCGTGCTGCTGCACGACGTGGCGCGCGACGGCGAGCGCGACGCACCGGAACCGGCGCGGGCGACCGCGGTGGGCGCCGCCGGCCGCTACGTGATGCCCGGCCTCGCGCCCGACGACTCGCGGCTGGTCGCGCCCGGCGACCCGGAGCGCAGCGCGCTGCTGCACCGGCTCGGCTCGCGCCGCCCGTCGTCGCAGATGCCGCCGCTCGGCTCGGTCGTGGTGGACTCCGACGCGGTCGCGCTGGTGCGGGACTGGATCGCGAGCCTGCCCGTCACCCACGCCGCGCGCTGAATCCGCGGGCGGCGCCTACTTCGGCAGGCCGTGCAGGAGCAGCGGCAGCAGGTCCGCGGGCGGCATCGCGCGGCCGAAAGCCCAGCCCTGCGCCTCCTCGCAACCCTCCGCCGCGAGGAACGCGCGCTGCTCCGCGGTCTCCACGCCTTCGGCGACGACCTTGATGCCGAGGCTGTGGGCCATCGCGATGATCGTGCGCGCGATCGCCGCGTCGTCGGCGTCGCCCGGGACGCCGGCGATGAACGAGCGGTCGATCTTGAGGCGGTTGACCGGGAAGCGCTTGAGGTGGGACAGCGACGAGTAGCCGGTGCCGAAGTCGTCGATCGCGAGGCCGACGCCCATCTCGCCCAGCTCCGCCAGCACGCGGCCCGTCGCCTCCGGCTCCTGCATCGCGAAGGTCTCGGTCAGCTCCAGCTCCAGCAGCGACGGGTGGAGGCCGGTCTCGTGGAGGATCTCGCCGATGCGGGCCGCGAGGCCCGGGCGGTGGAGCTGGGCGAGCGAGAGGTTGACGGTGACGCGGAACGGCGGCGCCCCCGCCTGCTGCCACTCGCGGGCGCGGCGGCAGGCCTGGCGCAGCACCCAGTCGCCGATCTCCGCGATCAGCCCGCGCCGCTCGGCGAGCGGGATGAACGTCGCCGGCGCGATCAGCCCCATCAGCGGCTCGTGCCAGCGGATCAGCGCTTCCGCCCCGACGACGCGCCCGCTGGCGAGCGCCACCAGCGGCTGGTAGTGCAGCGTGAACTCGTCGCGCTCCAGCGCCAGCTTCAGCTTGTTGGTGATCGCCAGCGCCTCCAGCGCCCGCACGTTGAGCTCGGGGCTGAAGAACTGGCACGGGTCGCCGCCCTGCTCCTTGGCGCGGCTGACCGCCGACCCGGCCGCGCGCACCAGGTCCTTGCCGTCGGCGCCGTCCTGCGGGAACGAGGCGATGCCGACCGCCGCCGAGAGCGCCGCGTGCTGCTCGCCGAGCGGGAACGGGCGCGCCATCTCCGCCACCACCTGCTGCGCCACCCGCGCCGCGCTCTGCACGTCCTCGAGTTCCTCGAGCACCACCGCGAACTGGTGGCCGCCGACGCGGGCGACGAAGTCGGCGTCGTGCAGCGTGCCGCGCAGGCGGCGCACGGCCACGTCGAGCAGGGTGTCGCCGGCCGCGTAGCCGAGCAGCTCGTCCACCTCCTGCAGGCCGGACACGTCCACGGTCAGGAGCGCCAGCGGCTTGCCCAGCCGCTTCGCCCGCGACACCGCGCCGCGCAGGTGCTCCTCGAGGCTCGCCCGGTTGGGCAGCCGGGTGACGGGGTCGTGGTGGGCGTAGAAGTTCATCGCCCGCAGCCGGCGCACGATCAGCCGCATCAGCTCGAGCGCGAACTCCGGCCGCGCCCGCACCAGCTCCAGGCAGCGCGCGCGGTCGATGGCGACCACCTCGCACGGCCGCAGCGCGACCACGTTGGCGCTGCGGTTCTGCTCATCGAGCAGCGCCATCTCGCCGACCACGGCGCCGGGCCCGATCGTCTCCAGCACGATGTCGCCGACCTTGATCGCCGCTTCGCCCGCGCGCACGACGTACATGTGGTCGCCGGGCTCGAGCATGTCGATGATCAGCTCGCCGGCCGCGCGGCAGGCGACCGGGCTGTCGGGGTCGAGGAAGGTGCTGAAGTCGAACGCCGGGCTGGCCATCGGAAGTGCGGAAGCGTACCGCAAGCCCGCCTCCCGCGGAGCCGTCGTCAGTGGGCGACCGGCAGCCTGATCGTGGCCAGGGCGCCGCCGTCGTGGCGATTCTCGAGCGACGCGCGGCCGCCGTGCGCCTCGACGATGCGGCGCACGGTCGCGAGGCCGAGCCCCAGCCCGCCGCGGCGCAGGCTGAAGAAGGGGTGGAACAGGCGCGGCAGCGCGTGAGCCGGAAACCCCGGCCCGCGGTCCGCGATCTCGATCACGGCCCGCGCCGGGGGCGGGACCGCCTCGCGGCGCACGGTCACGTGGATGCCGCTGCCGTGCGGCGCGTGCTGGCTCGCGTTCTCGAGCAGGCGCTGGAAGGCGAGGTGGAGGCGCGCCGGCTCCATGCGCACCCGCAGCGGCGGGCCCGGCAGCCGTACCACGCGCTGGCCGCGCTCCGCCAGCCGCGGGGCGAGCGCGGAGATCGCGCCCTCCAGCACCGGCTCGAGCGGCGCCACGTCCGCCGGCACCGTCGGCATGCTGTAGGCGATCAGCGACTCGGTCAGCTCGATCAGCCGCTGGCTCTCCTCCTCGACCGCCGAGAGCGAGGCGTCCACGTCCGGGCAGCCGCCGTCGCCGAGCTGCAGCCGCAGCACGTCGAGGTTGGCGGACAGGGCGAAGAGCGGGTTGCGGAGCTCGTGGGCGAAGTCGCCGAGCAGGCGCCCCAGCCCGGCCAGCCGCTGGGCCTCGCGCAGCTCGCTGACGTCGGTGGCGACGCCGGCGAGCGCGAAGGTGGCGTGCGCGGCGTCGCGCAGCGGGAACAGCACGACCTGGAACTCGCGGCTGCGGCCTTCGAACGCGAACGACACCGCCTCGGTGTGGGCCTCTCCGGTGTGCAGCACCCGGGCATCGAGCCTGGCGAGACCCTCCGCGTCTTCCGCGGGCAGCAGGTCGGCGTCGCGGCGGCCCAGCCAGCGCTCGGCGCTGCGGCCGAAGCAGCGGCAGAGCGCCGGGTTGACGTAGGTGTAGCGGCCCTCCAGGTCCTTGACGAAGGCGAGGCTGGGCATGTGCGCGAACAGCCCCTCGAGCTTGGCGCGCTCGTGCACGAGGGCGGCCTCGAGCTGCTTGCGCTCGTCGATGTCGGTGATCACGCCGACGATGCGCCGCGGGCGGGCTCCGTCTCCGGGAACGACTCGTCCGCGCGAGCGCACCCACTTCCAGGCGGCGGACTTCGTGCGCAGGCGGAACTCGACGTCGTAGCGCCGCCCTTCGGCGAAGTGGGCATCGACGGCCGTTCTCACCCGCGGCCAGTCCGCGGGGTGGATCGCCGCGACGTAGCTGGCGATGTCGTCGGGGAACTCGCCGGGTGCGTAGCCGAGGATCTCGTGCCAGCGTGGCGAGAGGTACTGGCGCTCGGAGTCGAACTCCCACTCCCAGACTCCGTCCCCGCTGCCTTCGAGGGCCAGCCGCAGCCGTTCCAGTTCGTCGCGTTCGTCGCGGTCGAGCACGGGATCTCGCTCGCTGCGGTCCATGCACGTGCCGGGCCAGGCACTGGAAGCCCTTTTCACCGGCCACCGGGGGCGCCGGCGCTCACCTGGTGAGCGCGGCAGCGCGCAGCCGGTGAGCAGCCGGGGGTACACTCCCCCGGAAATCGGAGGGTCCATGCGCCACCTCGTCTTCACCCTCGCCCTGGCAGCCGGCCTCGCGACGGCCGCCGACGCCCAGGATCTCGACGCGCTCAAGAAGACGGGAACGCTCAAGATCGTGTGCATGGCCGACGACCAGCCGGAGCTGGTCTCGACCGCGGCCGAGCCCGGGCCCAACCCCGGCTTCCACCGCGAGCTGGTCGAGGGCTTCGCCAAGCTGCACGGGCTGAAGGTCGTGATGGTGCCGGTGCGGGGCTCGGAGGAGCGCATCGAGACGCTCAACCGCGGCGCAGGCGACGTCGTGGTCGGAATCGTCGAGACCGACGCCCGGCGCCGCGCCGCGGCCTTCACCGCCGAGGTGCTGCCGACGCGCCACCTCGCGGTGTCGCTCAAGGGCAAGCCGATCGCGACGCTCGACGCGCTGCGCGCCGCGAAGGTGGCGCTGCTGGAGGGCAGCTCGTGGGCGACCGCCGCGATCGAGGCCGGCGTCCAGCCGGCGTCCAGGCTGCCCACCTCGGAAGCCGTGGTGGCCGCGATCAAGGGCGGCAAGGCGGACGCGACCGTGATGTCGATCTCGGACTTCACGCTGGTCGCGAAGCGCAACCCCGAGCTCGAGGGCGGAGTCTTCGTCGGCCCGCCGGGCACCTCGTCATGGGCGGTGCGCAAGGGCAGCCCCGCGCTGAAGGCCGCGCTCGACGACTACCTCGCCAACGTGCGCAAGAGCGCGACCTGGAGCCGCCTCGTCGTCAAGTACTTCGGCGAGAAGGCGCTCGACGTGCTCGGCCGCGCGAAGCAGTAGCGCGGGTCAGCGGCCCTCGCGCGGGGGCGGCTCGCGCGGCGGAGTGGACGGCGCGGGCAGCGCCCCCGGCCGCCCGGCCTTCTCGCGGCCCGCGGCGCGCCCGCGCGGGCACTCGGGGTTGTCGCAGTACCAGAAGTCGTCGGCCCGCTCCATCGGCTCGCCGCACTCGGGACAGGTGTCGCTCACCGGACACCTCCTCGGCCGATTCTGCGCCCCCGCCGTGCCAGGCGCTACACTCGCCCACCGATGGCGCCCAGCCGGCTGATCAGCGACCCGAAGGTGCGGCTGGCGGTGCGCACCCGTCCCGACTTCACGATCCGGCCCGGCAAGCCGCTGCCGCTCGGCCTCACGCTCACCCACCACGGCCACAACTTCGCGATCGTCTCGCGCCACGCGACCGCCGCGACGCTCGTGCTCTACGGCGCGGGAGACGCGGAGCCGTTCCTCGAGCTGCCGCTCGAGGGGCCCCACTTCCGCACCGGCGACGTGTGGCACATCTGCCTGTCCGGGCTCGAGCCCGACTTCGAGTACGGCTGGCGCTTCGACCGCCGCCCCGCGCCGCGCGACCGCTTCCACCGCTACGACCCAGCGCAGGTGCTGCTCGACCCGTACGCGCGGGCGATCCACGGCGTCGAGGTCGGCGGCCGGATCGAGAAGCGCGGGGTCCACGTCGGCAACGACTTCGACTGGCAGCTCGTGCGGCCGCCGCGGGTGGCGCCCGCCGACAAGGTCGTCTACGAGATGCACGTGCGCGGCTTCACCCGCCACCCGTCGTCGGGCGTGCAGGCGCCCGGCACCTACCGCAGCCTGGTCGAGAAGATCCCGTACCTGAAGCAGCTCGGGGTGACCACGGTCGAGCTGCTGCCCGTCTACGAGAAGGACGACGCGGTCAACCCCGACATCGACCCGGCGCTGCGCGGCACGCTGACCAACTTCTGGGGCTACAACCCGATCGGCTTCTTCGCGCCGCACGCGGGCTACGCGGCCGACCAGCGCCGCGGCGCCCAGGTCGCGGAGTTCAAGGAGATGGTGCGCGAGCTGCACCGCGCGGGCCTCGAGGTGGTGCTCGACGTCGTCTTCAACCACACGGCCGAAGGCGGCGGGCTGCCGCGCGACCGCACGTTCTCGTTCCGCGGCATCGACAACGCGCTCTACTACATGCTCGACCCGCAGACCGGGAAGTACCTCGACTTCACCGGCTGCGGCAACACCCTCAACTGCAACCACCCCGTCGTCCGCGAGCTGGTCCACGAGGCGCTGCGCTACTGGGCCGGCGAGATGGGCGTCGACGGCTTCCGCTTCGACCTCGCCGCGGTGCTCTCGCGCGGGCGCGACGGCCGCGTGCTGCCGGAGCCCCCGCTCGTCGAGCGCATCGCCGAGGACCCGGTGATGGCGGACTGCACGCTGATCGCCGAGGCGTGGGACGCGGCCGGGCTCTACCAGGTCGGCAGCTTCCCCGCCTGGGGCCGATGGAGCGAGTGGAACGGCCCGTTCCGCGACGACGTGCGCCGCTTCTGGCGCGGCGACCTGGGGATGGTGCCGGCCCTCGCCTCGCGCCTGGCCGGCAGCGCCGACCTGTACCAGGCCTCGGGCCGCAAGCCGTACCACTCGATCAACTTCGTCACCTGCCACGACGGCCTCACGTTGCGCGACCTCGTCTCCTACGACCGCAAGCGCAACGAGGCCAACGGCGAGCAGAACCGCGACGGCGCCGCCGACGACCTGTCGTGGAACTGCGGCGCCGAAGGCGAGACGGACGACCCCGAGGTGCTCGCGCTGCGCCGGCGCCAGGTCCGCAACTTCCTGGTCACGCTGTTCGTCGCCCAGGGCACGCCGATGCTGCTCGCGGGGGACGAGATGGGCCGCACCCAGCGCGGCAACAACAACGCCTACTGTCACGACTCGGAGCTGTCGTGGCTGGACTGGGGGCTGCTCGAGGCGCACGCCGACCTGTTCCGCTTCGCGCGGCTGCTGATCGCCTTCCGCCGCGACCACCCCGCGCTACGGCGCAGCGAGTTCTTCACGGGCCAGGGCACGACGCGCTCGCCCCGGGCCGACGTCTCGTGGCACGGCGTGAAGGCGGACGCGCCCGACTTCTCGCACCACTCGCGCTCGCTGGCGATGCACCTCGCCGGCGAGCACGCGCCGACGCCCGACGACGACGTCTACGTCGCGTTCAACGCCTGGACGTCCCCGCTGCGGTTCGAGCTGCCGAGGCCCGCGCCCGGCACCCGCTGGGTGCGGGTGGTCGACACCTCGCGGCCGAGCCCCGACGACATCGCCGAGCCCGGCCACGAGCCGCCGGTCACCGCCCGCATGGTCGCGGTCGCGCCCCACTCGGCGGTCGTCCTCCGCTCCCGCCTGTAGCGCCAGCCTTTCGATCAGCCGACACCACACCCTGCGATCAGCCGCCGCGGGCGCCGGGCTTCAGCGGCGGGCGGCAGCCTGGCGCTCGAGCGCGGCGAGGGCTTCGACCGCGGCGCGGTACTCGGCCAGCGCCTGGTTGACGTCGCCTTCGCCGCCTTCGGTCACGAGTCGCGTGTAGCGCTCGAAGGCGGCGTCGCGGCGGCGTCGCGCCGCGGCCAGGCGCGCGTCCAGATCCGGCGCTTCGTTCGGGGTCGGCGTCGCGGCCGGCGTCGCGCCCGTCGTCGCGCCCGTCGCCGGTCCGTCGTCGAACACGAAGTCGTCGCCGCCCGGCAGCGCCGCGCCGCGGTGGAAGATCGAGGTCTCCGAGCGATCCTCGCCCGGCTTCGGCAGGTCGAGCGCGAGGCGCTTCGCGTCGCCAGGCGCCACCGGTCCCGGCGCCGCCGAATCCGTCGACGACGTCCCGGCCGCGTCGCCCGCGGGCGACGCCGTGGGGCCGGCCGCGCCGTCGCGCCCGAAGGGAGGCCAGGCGACGCGCTCGCTGCGCACGCCGAACCACAGCGCCGCCGCCACCACCATGAAGACGATCAGCGCGACCAGGCAGCCGCAACCGGCCGCGGCCCAGGCCGCGCAGCCGCAGCCGCGGCGCTGCTTCGCACTCACGGCGACACCTCGAACTCGAGCCGCACGGCGGCGAGGCGCCGCCGCCAGGCCTCGGCCCCGGCGGGCGCCATGCGCCCCGCGCGCTCGCGCTCGGCCACGAGCCCGCCCACCGCGTCGAAGAACTCGCGCGACGTGCGCGGCGGGTGGCCGCGGGTGGCGACCGCGTGGTCGCACGCGGCCTGGAAGTCCGCCATCACGTCCTTCGTCCTGCGGTAGCCCGCGCTCGTGTAGAGGTGCACGAGCGCGGCCGCCACGACGCCCTCGACCTGGTCGCCGGCCGCGTCGTGCGCGTCGACGGCACCCCGCGCGCTGCCCGGGCCGAACGAGGCCGCGCTGCGCGGCAGGTCGAGGCCGCGCGTCAGCAGCACGCCGTAGAAGTGGGCGCGGCCCTCGTCCCAGGCCAGCTCCGGGCTGGCGGGCGTCCACACGTCGTGGGGTCCGCCGAGCTGGTCCTCGACCTCCGGGTCGGCGGCCAGCACCGCCGCGACGTGGTGCCCCCACTCGTGCATCAGCGTCTCGGCGCCTTCGTCCGAGGCGAGGTCGAGGCTCGGGGGCAGGAACAGCACGCCGTCGAGGTAGGCCGGCGTCCGCCGCGACGCGTCGAAGCGGACCTGCAGCCGCGCGACGCGGCGCGCCGCGTCTTCGCCCACGATCGGGCGGAAGTAGTCGAACACGTCCGCCCGCAGCCGCGCGATCCGCGTGGCCAGGTCGCACAGGTGCAGCGTCACGAGCGTCGGCGCGCCCGCGCGCGGCGGCAAGGCGAGGAACTTCAGGTCGCGCACCTTCTGCCCGGGGTCGTAGCCGAGCACGCCCGCGCGCCGGGTGCCGAAGAACTCGGGCCCCGGCACGTACAGGTCGAGGCCGGGCTGGCCGCCGCGGTCGGTGAACGCCTCGGGCCCGGCCTGCAGGCGCGACTCGCCCGCGGCGTCGCGCAGCGCGACGGTCGCGCGGATCGGCTCCCAGCGCGAGGCCGACTCCGACCAGCGCAGCGCCAGCACCCCGACCTTCGCGAGCGGCAGCGCGTACTCGACGCGCTTCGACGGCGTCTCGCGCGGGATCTCGACCTCCAGTCCCACGTTCGCCCGCAGCGGCCGGCGCCCGACCGCGCGCGACGGCGCGGCGGGCTCCAGGGCGAGCGCGTACCGCGTCGCCGCGACGATCTCCGCGGTCTCGACGCGAAGCCGCACGCGGTCCGCTCCCGCCTCGCTCTCGAAGCGCCCCTTTGCCAGGCCGTGCTCGTCGGTGGTGAGCTGCGTCGCCTGGCCGGTGCCGAGGTTGCGCACGGAGAAGCGCAACCCCGCGACCGCGCCGCCCAGCGCGTGGCGGGCGGCAATCGCCAGGTCGCCCTTGACGGTGCCCTCGTCGCCGCGCACCCAGCGGTGGTAGTGGCGCCACGAGTCGGAGGTGGTCGCACAGCCGCCGCGCAGGTACGCATCGACTTGCACCACGAGGTAGATCTCGCCTTCGACGAGGTCGACGCGCTCGTCGCGCGACGCCACGGGCAGCGGCAGCTCCTCGATCGGCTTGTCGTGCAGGTCGAGCACCCGGTCCGCGTCGGGGAACGCGAGCGGGCGGTCGTCCCGCTTCGGTTCGACGCCGACGCCCGACTCGAGCCGCGCCTCGAGCCCGGACCGGAAGTGATAGAGGTTGTGCACGTCGCGCAGGTAGACGCTGGCCGACAGCCGCGTCTCCAGCCCGTTGGCCCAGTCCTCCGCCGCGAAGTTGCGGGTGACCGCGGCCTCGAACCGCGGCGACCAGCGCTCGCCGACGCGGACGCGGCCGGGCGGCGCGGTCCAGCTCGCGCCCATCGCCACGTCGCGCACGAGCTTCCCCTCCGAGAGTTCGGTGCAGGCGAGCGACAGGCCGGTCTCGCGCGGGCGCACGTCCGCGCTGCCGCCACCGGGCCCGGGCCCGGTCTCGGAGTGCGAGGCGTGGTCGACCTTGAACAGCTCCCAGTGGCTGGCCTCGGCTCCGGCGGGACGTGCAGCCCCTGCCAGCAGGAGCGCCGCCGCGAGCGCGACGAAGCCAGGGCACCGCACGGCTCCAAGGTGCGCCTTTCCTCGCCGCCGTGCAATGGGCCAGTCGGTCCACCCGAACCCGACGCCGCCGCGGTAGAGTTCCGTCACTCCCCCGGAGGACAAGATGCCGGCTGCGTTCGACGATCCCGCGCGGTGGACCGTGACGGTCCTGCCGCTGCCGAAGCGGATGGCGTTCGCCCGCGTGACGGGCTTCTGCGGCGGCCAGGTCGTGGGCGAGACCGAGGGCCGCAACGGCGGCGCCCCGGTCCCCCACTGGTGGCCGGGCGGACAGCCGCAGCCGATCACCCACCCGACGCAGAAGCGGGTCGCGGCGCGCTTCGCGACGGGCGACGCGATCGCCGGTTTCTGGAACCGCAGCGGCGGCGGATTCGGCGGCGCCGTCGCCTGGCGCCGGGCCGGCGACGCGCTGGAGGTGATCGACCTCCATCCCGGCAAGGAGTGGGACCACACGATCGCGATGGGCTCCGGCGGCGGGGCCTTCGCCGGCTCCGGGGAGCGCAAGGCGAAGAAGGGCGAGCGGTCGCAGGACGTCGCCCTCTTCTGGCGGCCGGACGGCACGCTCGTCGAGCTGCCACCCGCCGAGGCCGGCAACGAGGCCTCGGCCGAGGGCACCGACGGGCAGTGGATCGTGGGCCGCGTCGGCCGCACCGGCGGACAGCGGGCCGCGCTGTGGCCCGCCGACGGTTCGCGGGTGATCGTGCTGGGGGACGAGCGCTCGATCACCGAGGCCTGCGCCGTCGCCGACGGCGAGCAGGTGGGCGTGCGCTGGACCGGCAAGGGCAACGCGGCCGCGCTGTGGCGCGGCTCGGCCGAGTCGTTCGTCGACCTCACCCCGAAAGGGCACGCGTCCGGGAACGCCCGCGGCTGCGCCCGCGGCTTCCAGGTCGGGGTCGTGCAGGTCAAGGACACGCTGCGCAGCGGCTCCGGCAGCATGGCGACGAAGGCGGCCCTGTGGCGCGGCGACGCCGCCTCGTTCGTCGACCTGCACGCGCTGGTGCCCGCGCCGTGGAACGCCTCGTCCGCGTGCACCATCGAGGTGCGCGATGGCGTGCTCCGCATCGCGGGCGACGTCACCCAGTTCGCGACCACCGACGAGCTGACGCCGCGCGAGTCGCAGCACCTCGTCACCTCGCGGCCTGCGCTGTGGGAAACCCGGATCGACTGATCGCGGCGCTCACCGCGCTGACCGAAGACGCGGCGGCGCGGCCGCTGCCGCCCGTCAACCTGACCGACGCCGCGGTGCGCGGCGACGCCCTCGCCGTCCGCGCGTTCCTCGACGGCGGCGCCGAGATCGAGGAGCGCACGATCGGCTTCGCGTCGCCGCTCGCCGCCGCCGCCGGCCGCGGCCACCTGGAGGTGGTGAAGCTGCTGGTCGAGCGCGGCGCGAGCCTCGACCCCGAGGGCTCCGCCTTCCCGCTGCTCGCCTTCCCCATCGCCAACCGCAAGCTCGACGTCGTCGAGCACGTCCTGAAGGCCGGCGCGCCCGTGGCGAAGTACCGGAGCCACTTCCGCGACGCGGTGAAGAACGCGCGCTGGGATGTGGTCGACGCGATGCTGGCCGGCGGCGCCGAGCCCGGCTGGCTGTCGGACGCCGAACGCGCGACACTCGACTCCTTCGTCGCGCGCGAGCAGCCGCGGAGCCCGGAGTACCGCCAGCGGCTGTGCGAGGAGCAGGCGCGCCAGCTCGAGCGCGCGCGGGTGACGCCGGCGCCGAAGGCGCTCTCCGACGCGGACCGCGCCCGCCACGAGGAGGCGGCGATCGCGGAGATCGGGCGCGACCCGGCGCTGGCCCGGGCCCGCACGGGCAACGGCACCCCGGTGCTGGCGCTGGCGGTCAGCGCGGGCGCCCACGAGCTGGCGCGGCACCTGCTCGCGGCCGGCGCCGGTCCGGACGACGGCGGCGGGGGCGACGCGCCGCTCGCCCGCGCCGCCGCGCGTAGCGACCTCCCGATGCTGGAGACGCTGCTCGCGGCCGGAGCCGATCCGAATCGCAGCACTGCCGGCTCGCCGCACCCGCTGCTCGCGGCGGCCGTCGCCGGCTCGCTCGCCTGCGTGGAAGCGCTGCTCGCCCGCGGCGCGAAGCCCCGCGCCCGCGACCTGAAGGCGGCGCTCGACCGCGCCGGCGGCCCGGACGCGGCGCGCATCGTCACCCGGCTCGAGGCCCTGCAGACGCCGGCGAGCGCGACGAAGCGGCGCGCGACGGATGCCGTGGCGGCGAGACCCGCGGAGGCGGCGGAAGCGGACCCGGTGGCGCAGCAGCGCGCGCGGCAGGAGGTGGAAGACATGGGCGAATCGATCGCAGGCCAGGTGTTCGCGTCTTCGGGCACCTTCGAGAACCTGACCCAGGTCGGCATCCAGATGAGCGTCGAGATCCGCGGGGCGGTCTACGCCTCGTCCGTCACGAAGAAGACGACCGTGCTGGTGGCGGGCGCAAAGGCGGGCGCGAAGCTCGAGAAGGCGAAGTCCCTCGGCGTGCGCGTGATGACGGAGCCGCAGTTCCACGCCCTGCTCGAGCGCATCCCGATCACGGAGGAGATGAAGCGCCGCTACCTCGGCTGAGATGGCGCTAGCATCCCGGCCGATGCGGGCCCTCCGTTGCGCGCTCGTGCTGCTGCTGGCCGGCGGGGCCTCGGCCGAGGAGCTCCCCGTCGTGCGCGGGAGCCTCGTCGGGTCCGCGCCGGGCGACGCCAGGCGGCTGGTGGTGCTCGCCGACGCGCCGCTCGCGGGCCGGGTCGAGGTGCGGGACGCGGCGGGGCGGCGCGTGGCGCGGATCGCACCTGAGGAGCTGCCGGCGCGCTGGGGATCGATCGCCCGCCACTACCTCGTCGACGCGAGCACGGTGCGCGAAGTCGGCCGCTACGAGCTGGTGATCGGCCGCGGCCGCCAGGCGACGCGGCACCCGTTCGAGGTGAAGGAGCGACCGTACGCCGGCCTCGCCGACGCGCTGCTCGCGTTCGTGCGACAGCAGCGCTGCGGCTACAACCCGTTCCTCGACCAGGTCTGCCACGCGCTCGACGGCCGCACCGCCTACGGCCCCCGCCCCGCGGGCACGTACCTCGACGCCCGCGGCGGCTGGCACGACGCCGGCGACCAGCTCAAGTACCTGCTCACGTCGTCGACCTCGACCGCGCACCTCCTCCTCGCGCACCGCTTCGCGCCGGCGGCGTTCGCCGACACCCACGACGCCCTCGGCCGGCCCCAGGCGCCCAACGGCCTCCCCGACGTCCTCGACGAGGCGCGCCACGGCCTCGAGTGGATGCTGAAGCTCCACCCGGCGCCGGACGAGCTGTACCACCAGGTCGCCGACGACCGCGACCACGCCGGCTGGCGCCTCCCGCACGACGACCGCGTCGACTACGGCTGGGGCCCCGGCCGCGAGCGCGTCGTCTACTTCGCCGACGGCCAGCCCCAGGGTCTGCGCGAGCACCGGAGCGCGAGCGACGGCCTCGCCAACCTCGCCGGCCGCTACGCCGCGACGATGGCGCTCGGGTTCGAGGCCTTCCGCGAGCGCGACCCCGCCTTCGCCGCGCGCTGCCTGCAGGCCGCGCGCGAGGTCTACGCGCTGGGCCAGGCGCGGCCCGGCGTGCAGCAGGGCAACTCGTACGGCGCGCCCTACCGCTACGGGGAGGAGAGCTGGACCGACGACATGGCGTGGGGCGCGGCCGAACTCCACCGCGTCACCGGCGAGGCCGCGTACGCCGAGGACGCCGCGCGCCACGCCCGCGCGTTCGGCGCCGGCGGCTGGTGGGCGATCGACCGCCCCGGCCACTACCAGCACTACCCGTTCTTCGCCTACGGGCACCACGCGCTGCACGAGACCGCGCCGCCCGATCTGCGCCGCGAGCTCGAGGGCTTCTACCGCGCGGGCCTCGCCGCGACCGCCGCGCGCGCCGCGCGCAACCCGTACGGCATGGCCGCGCCGTTCGCCTGGTGCTCGAACAACTTCGCGACGGCGCTCGCGACCCAGGCCCTGCTGCTCGACCGCATGACCGGCACCCGCGAGGCGCGCGCGCTGGCCCTCGTCCACGTCGAGTGGCTGCTCGGCCGCAACCCGTGGGGCACGTCGATGTTCACCGGCCTCCCGGCCGCCGGCCCGTTCCCCACCGACGTCCACCTGAGCACGACCAGCCTGACCAAGCGCCCCGTCGTCGGCGGCCTGGTCGACGGCCCCGTCTACCGCGACGTCTTCGAGACGCTCAAGGGCGTCCGCCTCTCCCGCCCCGACCCGCTCGCCCGCTTCCAGGGCGAAGCCGTCTACCACGACGACCTCGCGGACTACTCGACCAACGAGCCCACCCTCGACGGCACCGCCGCCGCGATCCTGCTCTTCGCCCTGCTCGAGGGCTGAAGCCGGACGCCTCCTCGACACGCAGGTTCGTGCGCCTGCGCGAACTCGCGCGTGGCCACGAGGAACTTGCCCGCCAGCTCGCCGCCCTCGAGCGACGCGTCGCCGGCCACGACGTCGAGCTCCAGAGCGTCCTCGCGGCCCTCCGCCAGCTCCTCGAGCCGCCCTCCCGTCCCCGCCGCCCGCTCGGCTTCCACGGCTGAGGCCTGGCGCCTTGCCGGAGGGGTTGCGCGAGAATCGCCCCGTGATGACTCGTGTGG
Organism: Vicinamibacteria bacterium; assembly: GCA_025994075.1. GTDB lineage: Bacteria > Acidobacteriota > Vicinamibacteria > Fen-336 > Fen-336 > WYBL01. The sequence continues at coordinate 130,727 of JAMQGV010000005.1, read as the reverse complement.
CAATCGACCGGGTGCCACCGCTTTGCGGTCACGGATCGTGACCGCAACGACTGCGGGCAGCGTTGCGCTACCGGAAGCTCGAGGAGTCGTGCGCCCGCTTCCCCCGAAAGCCGCGACCCGCGCCCGCCGGCTGCTGATCCGGCTCGCGCGACGCTGGGCGGCGCCGGACCTGAGTACGGTTGCGGTCGTGGTCAACCCCAGTCTTTCGCGGACCCTGGCCCGCTGCGTCATCGGCGCGAAGCGCATCGAGACCAGCCCGCGCGCGCTGCGCCTCGCGGCGCTCGACGCCATCCTCACTCACGAGGCCGCGCACGCGGCGCTGGCCCTCGCAGGCGTCGCGACTGCTCGCCCCCACGGCCCCGAGTGGCGCCGCCTGATGACGCAGGCGGGTATCGCACACCCGACCGCCGCGCTCTGGCGCTGCCGCCTGGCAGCCGCGACGCGAAGGCCCACGCTGAAGCCTGCCCGCCGCAGCGCGACGCGGGTCCGCTACGAGCACTGGTGCCCCGTCTGCCAGTCGAGCCGCACGGCCGCGCGCCCGGTGAAAGCCTGGCGCTGCCGCGCCTGCGTCCAGGCCGGCCTCCCCGGCATCCTCGAGATCACCCGAGAAGCCCCCCGGCGCTGACCCGGTCCCGACGCGCAGCGAGGTCGCGCGTCTTCCCGCCTGCGGCGAGCCCGGGCTGCGAGATCACGCAGGCCGCTGTGGGACTGAGCCGGGGGCGGAGCCTGGCCATCGTCTAAGATCGCCTCCTTCCGATCACCCGAGGGCCTGAGGCGAGCCGATGACCGATTGCCCGTTCTGCCATCCCGAGCGCGAGCGCATCGCCTTCGAGGACCGGCTCACGCGCGCGATCTGGGACGGCTTCCCCGTCAGCCCCGGCCACCTGCTGCTCGTCCCGCGCCGCCACGTGCCCACCTGGTTCGACGCCGCGGACGAGGAGCGCGCGGCACTGCTCGCCAACATCGACCGCGCCCGCGACCTGCTGAGCGAGCGCGCCGACCACCCCAGGCCGGACGGTTTCAACATCGGCATCAACGTCGGCCGCGCGGCGGGCCAGACGGTCTTCCACCTCCACGTCCACGTCATCCCGCGCTACGAGGGCGACGTCCCCGACCCCCGCGGCGGCGTCCGCCACGTGATCCCCGGCAAGGGCAACTACCTCGCGCGCGCCGCCGCGCCCGCGAGCGCGACGCTCGCCGGCGGGAGCGCGCCCGAAGGCTCGACGCCCCGCCTCGTCACGGGCGGCGAGGCCGACCCGCTGCTCCCCTACCTCGCCCGCGAGTTCGCGGCCTCGGACGCCGCGGACATCGCGGTCGGCTTCGTGATGGGCAGCGGCGTCGGCCGCCTCGTCTCCCACCTGCGCGAGTTCCTCGACCGCGGCGGCCGCCTGCGCCTGCTCACCGGCGACTACCTCGACGTGACCGACCCCGACGCCCTCGTCCGCCTGCTCGACCTCGAGGGCGATCGCCAACTCCGCGTCTTCGAGACCCGGCGCGCAGAGGCGCTGCACACGCACCCCCGCCCCGAGCCGGCGCTCAGCTTCCACCCCAAGTCCTACCTCTTCCAGCGGCGCGAGGGCACGGGCGTCGCGTTCGTCGGCAGCTCCAACCTCAGCGAGTCGGCGCTGCTCACCGGCATCGAGTGGAACTACCGGACGGTCTCCTCGGCCGAGGGCAACGCCTTCTCCGAGGTCCGCACCGCGTTCGAGCAGCTCTTCCACCACCCCGCGACCCGCGAGCTGACGCCCGCGTGGATCGAGCGCTATCGCGCGCGCCGCAAGGTCACCGAGCAGGCGCCACGCCCGGCCATCGTCGACATCGCCATCGAGCCGCGCGACGTCCCGCAGCCCCACGCCATCCAGCAGGAGGCCCTCGCCGCGCTGGAGGCGACGCGGGCCGAGGGCAACACGGCGGGCCTGGTCGTCCTCGCGACGGGCCTGGGCAAGACCTGGCTCAGCGCCTTCGACTCCAACCGCCCCGAGTTCAAGCGGCTGCTCTTCGTCGCCCACCGCGACGAGATCCTGACCCAGTCGCGCGACACGTTCCGCCGCCTGCGCCCCGAGGCCAATCTCGGTCTGTACACCGGCCAGGAGCGCAATCCCGACGCGGACGTTCTCTTCGCCTCGATCCAGACGCTGGGCCGGATGACCCACCTCGAGCGCTTCGCGCGGGACGCCTTCGACTACATCGTCGTGGACGAGTTCCACCACGCGTCGGCCCCGACCTACCGCCGCCTGATCGACTGGTTCCGCCCGCAGTTCCTGCTCGGGCTCACCGCGACGCCCGAGCGCGCGGACGGCGGCGACCTGCTCGGCCTGTGCCAGGAGAACCTCGTCTACCGCTGCGATCTCGTCGAGGGCGTGAAGCGAGACCTGCTCTGTCGCTTCCGCTACTTCGGCGTCCCGGACGACGTCGACTACCGCAACATCCCGTGGCGCAACTCCCGCTTCGACACCGACGAGCTGACGAACCACGTCGCGACGCAGTCCCGCGCGGCGAACGCACTCGACCAGCTCCGCCGACGCGGGGGCACGCGCACCATCGCCTTCTGCGTCTCGCAGCGCCACGCCGACTTCATGGCCGGCTTCTTCAAGGACGCGGGCCTGCGCGCGGTCGCGGTCCACTCCGGCGACACCTCGGCGCCCCGCACCCAGTCGCTCGAGGAGCTGTCCGCCGGCCACCTCGACGTCCTCTGCGCGGTCGACATTTTCAACGAAGGCCTCGACCTGCCGGAGCTCGACACGGTCCTGATGCTGCGCCCCACGGAGTCGCGCGTGCTCTGGCTCCAGCAGTTCGGCCGCGGGCTGCGCAAGTCGCACGACGACAAGCGCCTCACCGTCATCGACTACATCGGCAACCACCGCACGTTCCTGCTCAAGCCCCAGACCCTCTTCAGCCTCCCGTCGGGTGGCCAGCCCATCCTCAACATGCTGGAGCGGCTGAAGCAGGGCCCGGTCGAGATCGCCCCCGGCTGCGAGGTCACCTACGAGCTGGAGACGATCGACATCCTGCGCGGCCTGATCCGCGTCACGGCGAACAAGGAAGAGGCCCTCAAGCGCTACTACGAGGAGTTCGTGGAGCTGCAGGGCGCCCGCCCGCGAGCGGCCGAGGCCTTCCACGAGGGCTACAACCCGCGCGCGGCCCGCGCCAACCACGGCTCGTGGCTCGGCTTCGTGCGCGCGCAAGGCGGCCTCGACGAGACCCAGGCCGCGGCCTTCGACCGCCACCAGGCGTTCCTGAGCGAGCTCGACGACACGCAGATGACGAAGAGCTACAAGATGCTCGTCCTGCTGGCGATGCTCAACGAGGACGCATTCCCGGGCGAGATCACCATCGATACGCTCGTCGAGGCGGTGCGGGCCCTGGCCTCACGCAACCACCTCCTCGTGACCGACCTCGGCCCCAGGGCGGCGACGCCGGCCGGCCTGAAGCGGCACCTGGAGGAGAACCCGATCAAGGCGTGGACGGAAGGCCGCGGCACCGGCGGCACGCCCTACTTCGAGTACACGAACGGCGTGTTCAGGACGACCTTCGCGGTCGACCCGGCCCAGCGGGTGGCCCTGCAGGAACTCACGCGAGAGTTGGCCGACTGGCGCCTGGCCGAGTACGTCGAGCGCCTGACCCGACGACCCGACGCCGCCCACGTATGCAAGGTCTCGCACGCGAACGACCGGCCGATGATCTTCCTGCCGAACCGCGACCAGCAGCCCGGCCTCCCCCTCGGACCGACGCGCCTGCTGATCGACGGCAAGGAGTTCGAGGCCGACTTCGTGAAGGTCGCCCTCAACGTGGTCAAGGCTCCGGGCGAAGACCGCAACCGCCTCCCCGAAATCCTCCGCGGCTGGTTCGGCCCTGACGCCGGCCGCCCGGGCACGTTGCACTCGGTAGTGCTCGAACAGGACGAACACGGCACCTGGCTGCTGCGCCCATCGGGCCAAAGCGACCAGGGCCTACAGCTTTGGCGCCGCTACTCGAGGGAGCAGATCCCTCCGCTGTTCGGCTTCCCGTTCTCGACCGCGGTGTGGAACGCAGGCTTCGTCACCCGGCCCGGTCACATCTTCTTGCTCGTCACCCTAGACAAGAGCGGCAAGGGCACGGATTTCCAGTACAAGGACCACTTCCTGAGCCCAACGGTCTTCCAGTGGGAAAGCCAGAACCGCACCCGGCAGGCGGACGGCCACGGGCAGTTGATCAAGACCCACAAGGCCAAAGGCACGGCCGTTCATCTCTTCATCCGCAAGACGGGCAAGGTCAGCGGGCGTGGCGCCGCCCCATTCATCTACTGCGGCGACGTCGAGTTCATCGACTGGGAGGGCGAGCGGCCCATCACTGTCCGCTGGCGACTTCCAGAACCCGTCCCCCACGAGTTCAAGGAGCTTTCCCCAGTCGGTTCATGGGATCTTGCCTAGAATGGCCGGGGCGAAGTTGGGCTACCCTCCGGACCCTGCGGGAGGGCCCGCCGCGTTCCTGAACATCGATTGACGGGAGGAGCAGAAATGCCTGCAGCGCGAACCAGGCCCGCCCAGGGCGCGGGTCCGCTGATCCTCTTCTCTGTGCTGTTGCAGGGCTGCGGTGGAGGTGGTGGCGGGACTCCGTCGACTCCATCAGCAACCGCAACACCGCCTGGCTCACAGGCCCAGACGTCCGTGTTGTCTTGCATGGGCTTCAGCGGGATCCCAAACAACGACGGCATTTCGGTGGGCTTCAATCTCCCAGGTAGCGGGACCACCGGCTCAACGACCTTGGTCGGAGTGCTCAGAATCACGGGCGACTGGAACGAATCCGCTAGCGACGTCGATCTCCTTTACACGTTCGCCGGTTGCCCAAGCGTGCAAGCTGCTGTCAACGACGGCTGCAGAATCTATGGCGGCGATCAAGGAACCAGTAAACCAGCGGTCTTCGAGACACAGGTACTGTCCCATGACCTCACGGTCGACCCGACCGCGCCTGGTGCGCGAAAGGTGTTCGTTTACAACAAGGGCCCCCAATCAGTTTCGGGCGTGCTGCAGGTGACCTTTACAACGGGTGGGCCGGCCCCATCTGGCGGCATCACCTGCTCGCCCGTTGCCCCGCCCGGACCGCCCCCCGCTCCGACCGCCACTCCAACGCCGGGCACGACACCGACGCCACTCCCAACGCCGACGCCGACACCTCGACCGACGGCCAGCCCCACTCCCCCGAATCCCAGCGGCTATCCGGCCTGTACCGGCGTGCCCAGCAACGCATCTTGTGGCAAGCCGACCGGGCGGTGCAATAACGGGCAGTACACGTGCGCACAGAATCGCCAAGGCACCTGTTCACCGAACGGTGGCCTGCAATGCGTTGTGTGTCCGGGCCCCTTGTGCTACTGATCTGACCAGAGAGCATCTCTGGCAGTTCGCGCTGGACGAGTAACCGGCCCGTAGAGGCCGGGCTGTCCAGGGACAGCCGTCGGACACACCACCGAGTGGCCCGCGCTTTGAGGGCTGGGTGGCGCCTTCCACCGGCGACGCTCCCGCTTTCGAGCCCTCACCAAAAACGTGTTGACACACGGTTTATCTGAGCCTATCTTTCCTCCGTGGGACAGAAGCTGATGCGGCGACGGCAGCAGACCAAGCCGCTGGAGAGCCCCGTCGACGAGGCGGTGGTGAGCCTGATGGTGGCCGGGGCGTGGCTGAACGACCGGCTCGAGCGGGCGCTCACCGGGCTGGACGTGAGCATGGCGCAGTACAACGTGCTCCGCATCCTGGGCGGCGCGCGGCCCGACGGGCACCCGCGCTGCGAGATCGCCCGCCGCATGATCGACCGGGCGCCGGACGTCACGCGGCTGCTGGATCGGCTGGAGGCCCGCGGCCTGGTCGAGCGCGAGCGCGACCCGGAGGACGCCCGCCGCTCGCGGGCCCGCATCACCGCCGCCGGCATGGACGTGCTGCACCGGGCGACGGCGGCCCTGGGAGCCGTGGACGCCGAGGTGGCGAAGCGGCTGACGACGCCCCAGCAGCGCGAGCTCGCGAACCTGTGCGAGGCGCTGTTCGGGCCCGACGTGGAGTAGGCCCCTTTTTTGGCTCAATACGTGTTTCAACACAAAACGGTGTAACCAAGGAGACGAACCGATGACGACCCTGACGACGACCCATCCGACGACGACCGACGCCCTGCCCCTCTCGCTGGGCAGCCTCGCCGCGCGCGGGGTGCGCGCCCTGCTCGCCACCGACGCCGACTGGTCGGCCACCGCGGCGCGGGTGACGCTCGGCGCGGTGATGCTGCCGCACGGGGCCCAGAAGCTCTTCGGCTGGTTCGGCGGCCACGGCTTCGAGGGCACGATGGGCTTCCTGACGGGCCCCATGGGCCTGCCGGCCGCTCTCGCGGTGCTGATCATCCTGCTCGAGTCCGTGGGCGCCGCCGCGCTGGTGGCGGGCGTGGCCGGGCGGGCGATGGCGGCCGGGATGGCCGCGATCATGGTCGGCGCCGTGGCCACCGTCCACTTCGCGCACGGCTTCTTCATGAACTGGGGCGGCACCCAGGCCGGCGAGGGTTTCGAGTACCACCTGCTCGCCATCGGCCTCGCGCTGGTCGTGATGCTGCGCGGCAGCGGCGCGGCCTCGGTCGACCGGCTGCTGGTCCGGCGCTGAGCCGCCGAAATCACCCCCTTTCACGGATCTTCGAAGAGAACAGAGGAGAAGAGACATGCGCATCCTGGTCATCGGTGCCACCGGCACCATCGGCAGCGAAGTGGTCAAGGCGCTCGCGGACGGCAACGAGGTCGTGGCGGTGACGCGCAGCAGCGCGCCGGTGAGCGTCGACCTCGGGGACCCGGCGTCGATCCGGGCGATGTACGCGAAGGTCGGGCGGGTCGACGCCGTCGTCAGCGCCGCGGGCGCGACCGCGGGCATCAAGCCGCTGGCCGAGCAGGGCGACGAGGACTTCGCGTACTCGATCGCGAACAAGCTGATGGGCCAGGTCAACCTGGTCCGCTACGGGATCGACCACGTCGCGGACGGCGGCTCGTTCACGCTCACCAGCGGCGTGCTGGGGCGGCAGCCGATGCCGGGCGTCGCGCCGATCAGCCTCGTCAACCTCGGGCTCGAGGGCTTCGCGAAGGCCGCGGCGCTCGACCTGCCGCGCGGGCTGCGGGTGAACGTGGTGAGCCCGCCCTGGGTCGACGAGACGCTGCGGGCGTACGCGATGACCGGGCTCTCCGGCCTGCCCGCGGCCACCGTGGCGCGCGCCTACGCGGAAGCCGTCGCCACCCGCGCGAGCGGCACGGTGATCGAGCCGCGGTAGGGGTGTGGGGGGGCGGACCCCTACGAGCGGGATCGCTCCTCGGCCATGATCGCCTCAATCTGACCACGCAGCACCGGGAGGTCCTGTGCCACCGCCGACCAGACCTCGTCGAGGTCCAGGCCAAAGTAGTCGTGGACCAGGATGTTCCTCATGCCGGTGATGGCGCTCCACTGAACTTCGGGGTGCCGCTCGCGCAGGCCGGGAGAAAGCGCCCGGCAGGCCTCACCCACGATCTCGAGGTGGTGGATGACCCAGACTTGCACGAGTTCCTGCTGGTCGAACGCCTCGCGGCCCTCGTTCGTGTGCTGGCGAATCCGGTCGAGCGCCTAGAGGATGTCCTCCAGTCGCTCGACGTCTCGCCTCACAGCGCGATGGCCTCGGCCAGAACCCGCTCTCGGACTCGCGGACGAAGGCCGCGCTCGGAGGCCACGTCAACCTTGCAGCCCAGCAACGCCTCGAGTTCCGCCTGAAGCCGCGCGTGGTCCAGCAAGCTCCGGCCCGCGTCGAGGCGCACAAGGATGTCGACGTCGCTCGCAGGCCCCGCTTCTCCGCGAGCGACCGAACCGAACACGCGAACCTCGCGGGCCCCGTGACGGGCCGCCGCCTGGATCACCTCGTCCTTGCGCGCGCGAAGCCGTTCCAACGCACCCATAGGGGAAGTATAGACAGGCTGGCGTCGGCGGCGAGGTCGTGCTGCGCTTCGTTGACGCGCGACGCCTGAGTGCCGATGCCGTCGAGATCTACAGGAAGAAGCACGGCCGCCTGACGACGTGACCAGCGCGCAAAGCGACAGGGCCGATCAGGCGGGGGCCGACTCCTGCGGACGGCTGGGGCGACGACGTCCCTTAGGAGCCTTGGTCGAGAGCCTGCGCGCAGGAGGGACGGCGGCCCACGGTGCGGGCGGTGCACCCAAGCGGAACTGGACCTGCGGCGGCGTGCGTCCGTTCCATCCTCCGTGCGGGAGGGACGCACTGTGGACACGGGACAACATAGTCATAGCTATACTGGCTTCATGAGAACCGTGCAGATGACGATCGACGAGCGCCTGGTTCAGCGCGTGGACAAGGCCGTTCGCCGCCTCGGAACCACGCGTTCGGCGTTCACGCGGGACGCCCTCGAGCAGGCGCTGGCCAGGCTGGCGATGTTGGAGAAGGAAGAGCGCCACCGTCGGGGCTACGCGAAGCACCCGGTGAAGCCCGGCGAGTTCGACGGATGGACTAAGGAGCAGGCATGGCCCGAGTGAGGCGGGCCGAGGTGCGCTGGTACCGCTTCCCGCGGCCGGACAAGCAGCGGCCGATCCTGGTCCTGACTCGCGATTCGGTGCTCGACTACCTGGGCGAGGCCACGGTCGCCCCCATCACCCGAACAGTCCGCGGGATCGACTCGGAGGTGCTGCTGGGCCCGGACGACGGCCTGCCGGAGACCTGCGCCGTCAACCTCGACCACGTCCAGACCGTCCCGCGCGAACGGATCGGCAGCCTGGTCACGACGCTCACTCCTCGCCGCATGGAGGAGGTTCGCGAAGCGCTGCTCTTCGCCCTCGGCTACTGAACCGTCCGCCGGCGGCTGCATTGCGCCTGCCGCGCTGGGCGCATACCATCCGCCGTCCATCATGATTGGCGAGACCTTTTCCCATTACCGGGTGCTCGAACGGATCGGCGGCGGGGGGATGGGGGTGGTCTTCCGGGCCGAAGACACCCGCCTCGGCCGCCAGGTCGCGCTCAAGTTCCTGCCCGACGAGCTGGCCCGCGACGCGCAGGCGGTGGAGCGCTTCAAGCGCGAGGCGCGGGCCGCGTCCGCGCTGAACCACCCGCACATCTGCACGATCCACGACGCCGACGAGGACCAGGGCCGGCCGTTCATCGCCATGGAGCTGCTCGAGGGGCAGACCCTGAAGAGCCGGCTGGGCGGCAAGGCGCTGCAGGCCGAGGAACTGGTCGAGCTGGCGACCCACGTGGCGGACGCGCTGGAGGCGGCCCACCGCAAGGGCATCGTCCACCGCGACATCAAGCCCGCCAACATCTTCGTCACCGACCGCGGCCAGGCCAAGGTGCTCGACTTCGGGCTCGCCAAGCTGCTGGAGAGCCGCCGCGCGGGCGAAGCGCCGGTCGACTCGGCGATGCCGACCGGCGAGTTCGCGACCTCCACCGGGTCCACGCTCGGCACCGTCGCCTACATGTCGCCCGAGCAGGCGCGCGGCGAGGAGGTCGACGCCCGCTCCGACCTGTTCTCCTTCGGCGCCGTGCTGTACGAGATGGCGACGGGCCAGGCCGCGTTCGCGGGCGGGACCCAGGCCAGCGTCTTCGAGCGCATCCTGAACCAGGACCCGAAGCCGCCGGCCGAGCTCAACCGGGCGCTGCCCGAGGGGCTCGTGCAGATGGTCGCCAAGCTGCTCGAGAAGGACCGCCGGCTGCGCTACCAGTCGGCGAGCGAGCTGCGGGCCGACCTGCAGCGGCTCAAGCGCGAGATCGACTCGGGCCGCGTCGCGCCCGCCGCGTCGCGCGACAAGTCGGTCGCGGTCCTCTACTTCGAGAACCTGGCGGGAGCGAAGGACGACGAGTACTTCCGCGACGGGATGACCGAGGACGTGATCACCGAGCTGTCCAAGGTGCGCGGCCTGCGCGTCTTCCCGCGCGCGGCCGTCGTCGCCTTCCGCGACCAGGCGGTGACCGCGCCGCAGGTCGGCGAGCAGCTCGGCGCGCAGTACGTGCTGGGCGGCTCGCTGCGCCGCGCCGGCCAGCGGCTGCGCATCACGGCCCAGCTCGTCGAGAGCCGGACCGGCACCTCCGTGTGGGCCGAGCGGTACGACCGCGAGCTGCAGGACGTGTTCGAGGTGCAGGACGAGATCGCGCGCAACATCACCCAGGCGCTGCGCATCACGCTGACGCCGCAGGAGGAGAAGGCGCTGGCGGCCAAGCCGACCGGCGACACCCGCGCCTACGACTTCTACCTGAAGGGGCGCGCGTACTCGCGGCGGCAGACGCGGTCGGACCTCGACCTGGCGCTGCAGAGCTTCGAGCACGCGATCCTGCTCGACCCCGGCTTCGCGCTGGCCCACGCCGGGATCGGCAACGCCTGCGGCCTGGTCCACGAGTGGCACGACGACGCGCCGGCCTGGCTGCAGCGCGGGCGCGCCGCCTGCGAGAAGGCGCTGTCGCTCGACGCCACGCTGCCCGAGGCGCTGGTCGCCCGCAGCCGCATCCTGTACGCGCAGAAGCGCTACGACGACGCGATCCGCGACGTGAAGCGGGCGATCGAGATCAAGAAGGAGTGCGACGGCGCGTACAACATCCTGGGCCGCTCGCTGTTCGAGTCGGACCGCTGGGCGGAGGCGCTGGAGTTCACGAGCGCGGCGATCGCCCTCAACGGCGACGACTACAACGTCTACGTTCCGTTCATGAACATCCTCGAGGGCCTGGGCCGCGCCGAAGACGCCGCGAAGCTGCGCGAGCGGGAGATCGCGGTGCTGGAGCAGCAGCTCCGCGACGTGCCGGAGGACGTGCGGGCGCGCATCCTGCTCGCGGCCGACTACGCCTCGGTGAAGCGCGAGGACGACGCGGTGCGCGAGCTGCAGAAGGCGGTCGACCTGCGGCCCAACGACTCCAACATCCTCTACAACGCGGCCTGCACGTACGGGGTGATGAAGCGCAAGCCGGAGGCGATCGAGATGCTGCGCCGCGCGAAGGCCGCCGGCTACGCGAACCCCGACTGGATTCGCCGCGACCCCGACCTCGCCTGCCTGCACGGCGAGCCGGAGTTCGAGAAGCTGCTCGCGGACTGACGCCCCCGGAAGTCCTCCGCGAACATGGCTTCGGCCGCGGCCTGCAGGCGGGTGCGGCGCTGGCTGGCCGGCAGCAGCGCCACACCGTGGAGGATCTCGGCCTCGGTGATGCTCGTCGTGTACAGGGCCGCCGACGCCTGGCGCGACACCCAGGCGCCGACCGCCGCGGCCGGCACCCGCTTCATCAGTTCCGAGACGACGTCGGTGTCGAGGATGATCAACGCGCCCTCCGTCGCGCGGCGACGGGGCGGGGCGGCTCACGCATCGGTTCCCGGGGAGGGATCTGCAGGCCGGATGCGTCGAGGCCGCGGAAACGTCGGGCGATCGCTTCCGCGAGGCTTGCCGGCGCGGGCTCGCCTTCCGCCAGGGCCAGGCGCAGGATGTTCCGAGCCTCTTCCTCCATTGCATTGTAATCACGGGCGATCCCGTCGCGGAACGCGGCCTGCGGCGCCGACTATCGGGCTACTCCTTGACGATGGTGCCGAGGACCGCGCCGGCGAGCAGGCAGTCGATCATCGCGATGCCGCCCTGGCACCAGGCGAGGTAGTAGGGGTAGCCGTCGATCACCAGCGGGTCGTAGAAGCGCTGGAAGAAGACGACGAGGCCGAGGAAGAAGCCGAACGTGAGGCCGCCTTTCGGGCCGGCGCCCCAGTGCGAGCGGGTGCGGGCGAACAGCAGCACCGACATGAGGCAGATCGTCACCGCGACCAGCAGGAAGTGCATCGGGTTCGCCTGCTCCTGCGAGTAGACCTGGGGCAGGCGCCGGTAGGTCGCGGCCATCACCTGGCCGTGCAGGGCGAAGTCCGAGATCCAGGTCACGACGCCGGCGACGGCGCCGCCCAGGGCCACGCGGGTCCAGTTCATTTTCTTGGCTCCTTGCGAAGGACGGGGATAGCCGACGCTACGCCCGCCTGCGCGGCCGGGTCAAGCGCGCGGCTGCGCGCTCACCCGATCAGGGGGTTGCGCACGACGAGGCCGCCGAAGCGGCTGAAGTCGCGGTCCGCCGACCACAACTCGCTGACACCGTGCTGCGCGCACAAGGCGGCCACGCGGGCGTCGTGCACCCGCGGGCCGTCGATCCGCCCCGCCGCAAGCAGGTCCCGAAGCGTCGTCCAGTAACCCGGCCCCTCGCCCAGGAGGACCAGGCTCGGAGACTCCATCCAGGCCTCGACCTGGTCGATCGCGATGGCCAGCGGCGTCGGCGGCGCGTAGATGCGGGGATGCGTCACGATGGCCAGGAACTCGTGGACGCACGGCCAGGCCAGCGCCCACGGAGCCCGCCCCTCGGCCAGCTTCGTGAGCCGCTCGTTCGCTCGCGCATGCCATGTCGAATCCGCGCGGTGCGCGTACACCAGGATGTTGGTGTCGACCGCGATCACGCCCCGCGGCCCTCGTAGGACATGTCCCGGATTCGGTCCCAGGAGGACTCGACGAGCGGCGGCTGGAGTCCCTGGCCCTTGAAGCTGGCGCGCCGGAGCCGGAACCGGGCCGGCCGCTTGCGCTCCGCGACCACCTTGCGCAGCCCCTCCTCGACCAGCGACCGCAGCGTCGTGTGCTCCCGCTCGGCGACCTTCCGGGCCTCCGCGAACAGCCCGTCCGCAATCTCCACGGTCGTCTTCATATGGGTATACATACTGCACTCTACGGCGACCCGTCAACACGGGGACCGCCGACGGTCAGGCGCGGGGGTGCGGGAGGTGGGACAGGGCGTCGGCGAAGCGCCGGGCGATCGCGGCGAAGCCGGCGCGGGTCGGGTGGAGTTCGTCGCCCCAGTGCTGGCGGTAGCGGGCGCCGCGGACCTCGCCGAGGAGCGTGCCGCGCAGGTCGAGGTGGGTGACGTGGTGGAGGCCGGGGTGCGCGGGCAGCGTGGCGAGCAGCGCGTTGAAGCGGTCCATCAGCTCGCGCATCACCAGGGCGTTGCGGGCGAGGTCGGTGTGGCCCTTGCGGTGGAAGGCGGGCTGCAGCCAGGGGCCGGGCAGGAACCAGAAGCCGCCCGCGTACCCGCGGCCGTCGGGCACGGGGTGGTCGTAGCCGTGGACGAGCACGGGCACGGCGCGGCGGAAGTGCTCCTTCGAGAGCTCGGTCAGCGACGCGATCACGCTGGCGAGGGCGAAGCGCACGCGCTCGCCGAGCACGCCGTCGACGACCTTGTCGTTGAGCGCGGGCAGGCCTGAGGCCGCGTGGTTGAGCAGCACCCGCAGCTCCTCGCCGGCCACGTCGTTGCCGCCGGCGGAGAGCAGGATCGCGCGCGGCGTCGCGCCCTCGCGGGCGAGGCGCTCGAACAGCCGCGCCGAGCGCGCGAGCTGCGAGGGGTCCCACGCCATCGACTCCGCGGAGTCGCCGCGGTGGGCGACCGACTCGACGCGGAAGCCGTGGCGCTCCTCGAGCGCGCCGAGCACGTCGAAGAACGGGTAGTCGAACCAGGAGTCGCCCTCGGCGATCACCAGCCCCTGGCTGCCGCGCGGCACGTCGCCCCCGCCGCGGCGACGTGCCGCGCGCAGGTCCGCGACCCGCTGGCGGCCGTGGGCGAGCGCGGCCCGCACCAGCCGGCGCTCGGCCGCGCCCGGCGCCGTGCCTCGCGCGCGCCGGGACTTCACTGCGCGTCGAAGGAGAGGAGCAGCACGTTCGGGGTGCCGATGTTGGCGCCGAAGTGGATCTGCGCCTGCGGCTCGAACTTCGCGTAGCTCGTCTCGAAGATCAGCGGGCGCTGGCCGTCGGCCCCGACCTGCACCCCGGTCAGCACGTACTGCGCGAGCGGGATGTCGTTGAGCAGGCCGTTGTCGAGCTCGCTGCCGGTCCAGGTGCGCTCGAAGCGGACCACGGCGGCCGGCGAGCCGTCGACGCGCGGGCCCTGCGGCGTCAGCGTGAACACGAAGCGGGTGCCGGCGGCGAGCGCGGGGGTCGGGCGCTTCAGGTCGTTGCGGTACAGGCTGCGGCTGACGTGGACCGAGGCACCGTACCAGTGGGTGTGATTCTTCGGGTCGGCGGCGCCCGCGTAGCGCGCGCGCTCGCCGGTCAGCTTCCACACGAAGTCCTGCAGGATGCCGGGGCGCGACGGGCGGTCGGAGAGGTTCGGCTGCACGGGGTGCAGCTCGAGGATGAAGCGCTGCCCGCCGAAGGCGATCTCCACCTGCGCGCGCGGCGGGTGGTAGTTGCCGGCGACGAGCTGGGTCTGGAAGTGGCCGGAGCGGTCGACGGGCGGCTGGTAGCTGACGCGCTCGGCGCTGCGCTCGGCGACGCCTTCGATCATCACGCGGACGTTGGCCCCGGGCAGGCGGATCGGCTGGCCACGCTCGTCGCGCACCGTGCCCGTGAACTTGTTCGCGCGCGGCTTGCGATTCGGGTCCGGCGCGCCGGAGCCCTCGCCGCGAGTCGTCGCGTACCAGACGAGGCCGCCGACCACGAGCGTGCCGACCGTGCCGCCGACCGCGAGGCAGCCGGCGCCGGCCAGGATCCAGCCGAGCGGGACGCGGGGAGCCGCCATCGCCTCAGCGCCGCCGCTTCGCGATCGCGCCGGCGGTCGCCCCCGGCCACACGACCAGTTCCCAGTCCCTGCGCTCCGGCATCGCCCCGTCCTCCGCCACTGAAGGGATGCGGCGATCTTACCCGCGCGCTCGTCAGGGCAGGCGCGAGAGGATCGCCTGCGTGACGTCCGCCGTCGTCGCCGCGCCGCCGAGGTCGGGGGTGCGGGGCGCGCCGGCGGCGAGCGTCGCGTGGACGGCTGCCGTGACCAGGGCCGCGGCCTCCGCGGCGCCGAGGTGGTCGAGCAGCATCGCGCCGGCCTGGATCGCGCCGATCGGGTTGGCGATGCCCTTGCCCGCGATGTCCGGCGCGGAGCCGTGGATCGGCTCGAACATCGAGGGGTGGACGCGCTCGGGGTTGAGGTTGGCGCCGGGTGCCAGGCCGAGGCTGCCGCTGATCGCCGCGCCGAGGTCGGTGAGGATGTCGCCGAACAGGTTGGAGCCGACGATCACGTCGAGCGTCTGCGGGTGGGTCACCATGCGCGCGGCCAGCGCGTCGACGTGGTAGCTGCGCCAGCTCACCCGCGGGAACTCGCGGGCGACCTCGGCGACGACCTCGTCCCACAGCACCATCGAGTGGCGCAGCGCGTTCGACTTGGTGGCGCTGGCCAGCAGTCGCCGCGGGCGGCGGTCGGCCAGCGCGAAGGCGTGGCGCACGACGCGCCGGATGCCGCGGCGGGTGAACACGGCCTCCTCGCGCGCGCCGTCCGCGTCGCGCGAGCCGCGGCCGGAGTACTCGCCCTCCGAGTTCTCGCGCACGCAGACCATGTCGATCTCGGCAGGCCCGCGGCCCGCGAGCGGCGAAGCGACGCCGGGCAGCAGCGCCATCGGCCGCAGGTTCACGTACTGGTCGAAGCGCTGGCGGATCGGCAGGATCATGTCCCAGATCGAGACGTGGTCCGGCACGTCGGGCCGCCCCACCGCGCCGAGGTAGATCGCGTCGAAGCCGGCGAGCCGGTCGAGCGCGTCGGCCGGCATCATGCGGCCGGTGCGCACGTGGTGGTCGCAGCCCCAGTCGAACTCCTCGCACGCGAGCTCGACTCCGCAGGCCGCCGCCGCGCGGCGGAGCACGGCGAGGCCCGCCGCGATCACCTCGGGCCCGATGCCGTCGCCCGGCAGCACGGCAACGCGTCTCGTTGCGCTCATCCGCGGCACCTCCGGCATCCGCCGCATGCTAGATTCCCTCCGCCTTCGTGGCGAGAGGATCCCCGATGACCACCGAGACCCGCAGCAAGATGCTCCGCGTCGGCTACCTGACGCCGGCCCGCAACCTCGACCCCCGGACCTCGTGGGACGTCGAGAGCTCGTTCGTGATCCGCCACGTCTTCGAGACGCCGTTCGGCAGCCCGCACGGCAGCACCGACGTGGAGCCGCAACTGTTCTCGG
Source organism: Vicinamibacteria bacterium (assembly GCA_025994075.1). Taxonomy (GTDB): domain Bacteria; phylum Acidobacteriota; class Vicinamibacteria; order Fen-336; family Fen-336; genus WYBL01. The sequence continues at coordinate 114,776 of JAMQGV010000005.1, read as the reverse complement.
GTCCGCTGCTGGCCCGCGGCTCGGGCTCGACGGTGTACGAGGCCCGGGTCCACCCCGGCATCCGTTTCTCGGACGGGTCCGAGATGACCGCCGAGGACGTCGTCCGGTCGCTGCGCTCGGCTCCCCCGATCCAGGACGAGGCCGAGGTCTCGGCCGAGGGTGACCGCGTCGTGTTCGCCCTGCGCCGCCCCAACGCCCGCCTCGACCTGGCCCTCAGCCACTACCAGTGCAGCGTGTTCCGCGCGAACGGCAAGACGCTGCTCGGCACCGGCCCGTACCTGATCGCCACCGAGAGCACGCCGGCGCACGTGAAACTGCGCCGCAACCCGCACTATCGACGGCCCGTGGCGATCGACGAGGTGAGGTTCGACACCTACGAGCCCGACGCCGAAGGCCGGGCCAGCCGCCTGATCGCTGCGCTCGAGAGCGGCGAGGTGGACCTCTCCCTGTCGCTCGGACGCGACGACATCGACCAGGTCAAGGGCGTGCGCAAGTCGCTGCTGCCGGGCGTGTCGCTGGCGATGCTCTACCTGAACTGCGAGAGCCCGCGGCTGGGCGATCGGCGCGTGCGCACGGCGATCGCCCGCTGCATCGACCGGATGCCGATCGCGGCAACTTCCTACGCGAACCCGCTGGCCTTCGCCGCCACCAGCCTGACGCCACGACCGATGGGCACCGCGGACGTCGACTGCACCTTCGATCTCGATGCCGCCAAGCGGCTGCTCGCCGAGCCGGGCGTGCACAAGCCGGACAGCCTGGTGCTGCGCCTGCCCTGGGGGCCGCGCCCGTACCTGCCCTACCCGCAGCGCGCGGGCGACCTGGTGGCGGCGCAGATCGGCCAGCTCGGCATCCGCGTCCAGTGCAAGCCGATGGCCTCCAGCAGCGACTTCATGAAGACCTCGGTCGAGGGCTCCTACGACATGACGCTCGCGGGCTGGATCGCGGACACCATGGACCCGTGCGACTTCATGGAGTCGAACCTCGCGTCCAACCGGGTGCCGCAGGCCGACAACCTGGCGGTGTCCTCGAACCTGGGCCGGCTGCGCAGCCCCGAGATGGACGCCGCCATCGACGCCTTCCGGGGCGACCGGCGGGCGGAGAACCTGCTGGCCATCACCCGCATCGCCGACCGCGAGGTGCCGCTGGTGCCGCTGATGTACGGACCGGCGTCGTCGGTGCGCAGCTACCGGGTGACCAACTTCAAGCCGACGTCGCTGTGGTACGTGCCGATCGAGGAGCTCGACGTCAACGACTGACACTCACATGCCGGGCGGCACGAAGCGTCCGTCGTGGGCCGTCCAGCCGCCGTCGACGAACAGCACCGCGCCGGTCAGGTAGCTGGCGGCGTCCGAGAGCAGGAAGACCGTGGGCCACGCCTGCTCGTCGGCCACCGCCCAGCGCTTCATCGCGCTCTTGTCGGCGTAGGCCTGGTACCAGCCCGGGTTCGCCTTGATCGGCGCGGTCAGCGGGGTGTCGACGACGCCCGGCGCGAGCGCATTCACGCGCACGCCGCGGCCCGCGAGTTCGCTGGCGGCCGTGCGCACGAGCTGGACGATGCCGGCCTTGGTCATCGCGTAGACGGCCTGGCCGGGCTCGACCGTGATCGAGCGGATCGACGACACCAGCACGATCGAGCCGCGCCCGTCCGCGCTCATGATCCGGCCGGCGGCGCGCAGCACGTTGAAGTTGCCCTTGAGGTTGAGCGCGACGACGCGTTCGAACTCCTCCTCCGAGTAGTCGAGCAGCGTCTTGCGCACGTTGATCGACGGTGTGCAGACGCAGGCGTCGAGCCGGCCATGGCGCGCGCGCACGTGATCGAAGCAGGCCTGCACCGCCGCCCCGTCGCGGATGTCGACGGCGAACGCCGCCGACGGCGCCCCCTGCGCGCGCAGCGCGGCCGACACCACCTCGGCCCTGGCGAGGTCGACGTCGACGCAGGCGACCGCGGCCCCCTGCGCCGCGCACGCGCGGGCTGTGGCTTCGCCGATGCCCGAGCCCGCGCCCACCACCACCGCCACCCGGCCGTCGAGCCGGAACGGATCGCCCATGGTTCGCCTCCCGGAACGAGAGCCTACAGCGCGCCGTCCCTCGACGCCCGGGCGAGGGCCGCGCTGCCCGCTGCGGCCGCCGCCGAGGCCAGCAGGCCGGCCAGCACGGGCGACACGAGGCCGAAGCCGCGTCCCCCGGTCGCCGCCTGGACCAGCAGCAGGACGGCGACGCCCGCGACGATCGCGGCGGCGGCTTCGCGGGTGCCGAAGCGCTCGCGGCCGACGTAGAGGCCGGCCACGATCGGCACGAACAGGCACACCGAGAGCACGGAGTAGAAGATCGACAGCGCGCCGATCACGTCGGGCAGCGCCAGCGCCAGCAGCACGCCGAGCGCTGCGCCGGCCATCGCCGCCGCGCGCGCGACGCGCAGCACGCGGGCGTCGTCCGCGGCGGGGTCCACGAAGCGCTTGTAGAGGTCCTGCGACAGCGACGTCGAGAGCATGAAGAGGATGGCGTCGATGGTGCTGATCTCGGCGGCGACGACCGCCGAGAGGCCGAGCGCGCCGAGCAGCGGCGGCAGGTCGTGCATCAGCAGCGTGGGCAGCGCCAGCTCGCGGTTGTCGAGGCCGGGGTGCGACACCCGGGCCAGGGTGCCGAGCAGCACGGGCAGGAACGCGAACGCGAACAGGACGAGCGCGTTGAGCGCGACGCCGCGGCGCACGGCGGAGGCCTCGCGGGCTCCGTAGACCTTCTGCAGCAGGCCGGGCGAGATCAGGAACGCGGGGATCAGCAGCGGCGCGTAGGCCCAGCCGGAGGGGCCGTTCGCGAAGAAGTTCCAGTGGCCCGGGTTGGCCTCGGCCGCGCGCGACGCGACCTCGCCCCAGCCGCCCGCGGCCTGCGGCGCGAGTGCCAGCGCGGCGAAGAAGCCCGTGAGCATCACGCCGAGCTGGAGCAGGTTGACCCAGGCGGAGGTCAGCAGCCCGCCGGCGGAGAAGTAGGCGGTGGCGACGACGCCGCCGATCAGGCAGCCCGCCCACTTGGGCAGCCCGGCGACGACGTGAAGCACCCACGACAGCGCGATGAGCTGCCCGGCGAGGATCGCCAGCGTGCCGAGCCACAGCAGCGCGGAGACGAGCCCGCGCACGCCGCGGTGGTAGCGGTGCTCCAGGTAGTCGCCCACCGTGCGCAGGTCGTGCTCGCGGGCCACGCTCCAGATCCGCGGGCCGACGGTGAAGGCCAGCAGCAGCGAGCCGATCGCGGCGGAGCCCACCCACCACCACGCGGCGAGGCCGTCGCGGTAGCCGAGGCCGGCGGCGCCGACCGTGGAGCCGGCGCCGATGTTGGCGGCGATCAGGGTGGTCGCCAGCAGCCCGGGGCCGAGCGCGCGGCCGGCGACGAAGAAATCGCCGGCGCCGCGCACGCGGCGCGAGATCCACAGGCCGACGCCGACCTGGGCGACGCAGAAGACGAGCAGCAGCCAGAGGTGGAGGTTCACGTTGCGACGAGTCTAGACCGTCTACCATTCGGGCCATGTTCGATGCGCGAGAGGCGGTGTGCCGCGCCGTCGAGGCGGCGCGCGACGAGATCGTCGAGCTGACGGCCGAGCTGGTGCGGATCCCGACCGTCAACCCGCCCGGCGAGCACTACGCCGACTGCGCGCGCTTCCTCGGCCGGCGCTTCGCCGCGATGGGCCTCGAGGTCGAGTACCACGCGGCCGAGGGCCGGCCCGAGCACACCGAGGCGCACCCGCGGCTCAACGTGATCGGCGCGCGTCGCGGCAGCGGCGGCGGGCCGACGGTGCACCTCAACGGCCACTTCGACGTGGCGCCGGCGGGCGGCGGCTGGAGCGTCGAGCCGTTCGGCGGGCTCGTGCGCGACGGGCGGGTCTGGGGCCGCGGCGCCTGCGACATGAAGGGCGGCCTCGCCGCGGCGGTGTTCGCGATCGAGGCGCTGCGCCGCGCGGGAGTGGCGCTCGCCGGCACGGTCGAGGTCAGCGGCACGGTCGACGAGGAGTCGGGCGGGCAGGCCGGCGTCGCGTGGCTCGCGGAGCAGGGTCGGCTCGCGAAAGGACGCGTCGACTACGCGATCATCCCGGAGCCGCTGAACGTCGACCGCATCTGCACGGGCCACCGCGGCGTGTGGTGGTTCGAGGTGGAGGCCCGCGGCCGCATCGCCCACGGCTCGATGCCGTACCTCGGGGTGTCGGCGATCGACCACATCGGCGCGGTGCTGGAGGCGGTGCGCACCGAGCTGCAGCCGGAGCTCGCGAAGCGCACCACGCGGATGCCGGTGGTGCCCGCGGGCTCGGGCCGGGCGACGCTCAACGTCAACGCGGTCGCGGGCGGCCAGGCCGGGCAGGCGGTGCAGACGCCGTGCGTCGCGGACCGCGCGCTCGCCATCTTCGACCGCCGCTACCTCGTCGAGGAGGACTACGACGACGTGCGCGCGGAAGTGGTCGCGCTGCTCGAGCGGGTGGAGGCGCGGGTGCCGGGCTTCGAGGCCGAGTTGCGCGACCGCATGCTCGTGCATCCGACGGAGACGCCCGCGGGCTCGCCGCTGGTGTCGGCGCTGCAGCGCGGCATCCGCGAGGTGCTCGGCCGCGAGGCGGCCATCGTCGCCAGCCCCGGCTCCTACGACCAGAAGCACTTCGACCGCATCGGCGGCGTGCCCCACTGCGTCGCCTACGGCCCCGGCGTGCTGGAACTCGCCCACCAGCCCGACGAGTGGGTCGCGATCGACGACCTGGTCGCCTCGACCAAGGTGATGGCGCTGGCGATCCTCGACCTGGCGAGCGCGCGCTAGACTGATTCCCATGGGCCAGGCGCAGCGCCGGGAGGCGCGGTACGAGGACCTGTTCGACCTCCCCGAGCACCTCGTCGGGGAGATCGTGGCCGGCGACCTCCACGTGAGCCCGCGGCCTGCGCTGCAGCACGCCGTGGCCGCCGCGGCGATCCAGGTGGACCTGGGCGGCCCGTTCGACCGGGGACGCGGCGGGCCGGGTGGCTGGTGGATTCTCCCCGAGCCCGAGCTTCACCTCGGCGGCGACGTGCTGGTGCCCGATCTCGCCGGTTTCCGGCGCGAGCGGCTGCCGCGCATCGAACCGGCCCCCTTCTTCACGCTGGCGCCCGACTGGGTGTGCGAGATCGTGTCGGCTTCGACCGAGCGCCTCGATCGCGCGAAGAAGCTGCCGGCGTACGCGCGCGAGGGCGTCCGCCACGCCTGGATCGTGAACCCGACGACGCGCACCCTCGAGTCCTACCGCCTCGAGGACGGCGCCTGGCGCCTGCTCGCGACCCACGCCGACACCGCGGTCGCGCGGATCGAGCCCTTCGACGCGATCGAGCTCGACCTGCGCGTGCTCTGGGGCGAGGGTTAGTCCTTCTTCTCCTTCGGGAGGATCGCAACCGCCGGGATCGCCGCGTCCGAGGCGGCCTTGTTGAAGGCCGCGAGGTCGGCGGCGACGAGCGCGTCGAACTCCTGCTGGATCGCGTCGAGCTGCGCGACCAGCTCCTTGCGCCGCTCGAGGGCCGCGGCCGGCGGCTTCGCGTCCGCGCTGCCGACGTAGGCCGCGAGGCCCGAGAACTGGAAGTCGAGCTTCGGGGTGAAGTTCAGCGTGTCCTGGTTGGCCTGGATCTTCGGGTTGATGATCTTCTCCTCGATCGCGGTCAGCTTCGCGGAAAGCGCCTTCTCCGGGTCGGCGAGCGCCTTCTGGCCGAGGCGCTCCGCCTTGGCCGCCAGCGCCTTCGCCTGGTCGCGGGTCTCGCGCACGCGGCGCAGCACGTCGTGGGCGCGCTCGAGGTCGTCGCGCAGCGCGAGCAGCAGCGCGTACTGCTCCTCGAGGTCGGCCGCCGGTGCCTTGACGTTGGGGTCGGGCACGATCTCGAACGGCTGCTCGAGGACCTTCTCGTCCTTCGTGCCCGCGCCCGTCACCAGGCGCACCGAGTAGCGGCCGGGGATCACCTTCGGCCCCTCGGGCGGGAAATCGCCGAAGGTCTCCTTCGAGCCGTAGATCTCGGGGTCGAGCAGGTGCATGTCCCACACGAAGCGGTTGAGGCCCCGCTTCGGCTCGAGGGGCTTCTCGCCGCCCTGGTCCTTCGAGCCGTCTTCGGACGGCTTCGCGGTGACGAAGCGGCGCAGCAGCTTGTCGCCCTGGCGGAACTCGAGCGCGACCGCCGGCTTCTCCTTCGCCGACTCCTCCGGGTAGTCCTTCAGCCAGTACCAGACGACGACACCGCCGGGACCGCTCTGTCCGGCCAGCAGCTTGCCCGCGCCGCCGCCCCAGTCGGGCCAGCCGTGCAGCCGCGGGGTCGTGCGCGGAGCGAAGAGGTGGGCGCTCGCCGCGGCCACGCTGTCGGCCCAGGCCCGCAGCGGCGTGACGTCGTCGAGGATCCAGAAGCCGCGGCCCTGGGTCGCCAGCACGAGGTCGCCGCGCTTCACCTGCAGGTCGGCGACCGGCACCGCGGGCAGGTTCTGCGAGAAGCGGTGCCACGCGCCGCCGTCGTCGAGCGAGACCCACACGCCGCGCTCGGTGCCGGCGAACAGCAGCCCGTGGCGGCCGGGGTCTTCGCGCACCACGCGCACGAACTCGTCGGCGGGCAGGCCGGCCGCGATCGCGGTCCACGTCTTCCCGTGGTCGGCGGTCTTCCACATCATCGGCCGGTCGTCGCCCTGGCGGTACGCGGTCGCCGCGACGTAGGCGACGCCGTCGGCGTGCGCGCCCACGTCGATGGCGTTGACCTGCGCCGTCTCCGGCAGGCCCTTCGGCGTCACGTTCTGCCACGTCTTCGTGTTGTCGCGGGTGACCCACACCAGGCCGTCGTCGGTGCCCGCCCAGATCACGCCCTTCTCGCGGGGCGACTCGATCACGTAGAAGATCGTGGGGTAGGTCTCGACGCCGGTGATCTCGCGGGTGATCGGGCCGCCCGCGTAGCCCTGCTTCGAGAGGTCGTTGCGGGTCAGGTCCGGGCTCGCCTCGGTCCACGTGGTGCCGCCGTCCGTCGTGCGCAGCAGCTTGTGGGACGCGTGGTAGACGACGCCGGGCTCGTTCTTCGAGGCCAGGATCGGCGCGTTCCAGTTGAAGCGGTACCTGAGGTCGCGCGTCGCGTTGCCGTCGATCGGCTGCGGCCAGGCGGTGACGACGCGCGACTGGCGCGTGCGGCGGTCGTGGCGGGTGATCTCGCCCCCGTAGCTTCCGCCCCAGGTCACCTCGGGATCGGTGGGGTCAGGCTGGGCCCAGCCGCTCTCGCCGCCGCCCGCCTCGCGCCACTCGCCCTGGTCGATGTACGGGCCCGGGACCGCGCTCGGGATCATCAGGTCGGTGTTGTCCTGCTGCGCGCCGTAGACCCAGTACGGGGTGCGGTCGTCGGTCGCCAGGCGGTAGATCTGGGCGGTCGGCTGGTTGTCTTCGGTCGACCAGCTCCGGCCCGCGTCGAACGTGATCGTCGCGCCGCCGTCGTCGCCTTCGATCATGCGCCGCGGGTCGTCGGGATCGATCCACAGGTCGTGGTGGTCGCCGTGGCGGATGCGCAGGCGCTGGAACGTGCGGCCGCCGTCCTGCGAGCGCCAGGCCTGGACGTTGAGCACGAACACCTCGTCGGGGTTCTTCGGGTGGGCGAAGACGTGGGTGTAGTACCAGGCGCGCTGGATCAGGTTGCGGTCCTCGGACACCCGCGTCCACTTCTCGCCGCCGTCGTCGCTGCGGAAGAGCCCGCCCTTCTCGGCCTCGACCAGCGCGAAGACCCGCTCGGGCCGCGCGCCGGAGACGGAGACGCCGATCTTGCCCACCAGTTCGACGGGTTCCGTCGCCGGGCGGAGCCCGTCGCCGGTCCCATGGGGGCTCCGTCGCGAACGGAGCTCCTCCGCCCCCAAGCCCCCGCCGGGCAGCCCGCCACCGAGCTTCTTCCACGTCTCGCCGCCGTCCGTCGACTTCCACAGGCCCGACGACTCGCCGCCGCTCTCCATCGTCCACGGCCGGCGGCCGTGCTGCCACATCGCGGCGTAGAGGATGCGCGGGTTGGTGGGGTCGATCGCGAGGTCGGCGGCGCCCGTGGTCTCGTTCACGTACAGCGTCTTGCGCCAGGTCTTCCCGCCGTCCGTCGACTTGAAGACGCCGCGCTCCGCGTGCGGGCCCCACAGCTTGCCCTGGGCCGCCACCCACACCGTCTCCGGGTCGCGCGGGTGGACGATCACCTGCGAGATCTGCCGCGTCTCGACCAGGCCGACGTTCTTCCAGGTCTTGCCCGCGTCGGTCGACTTGTAGACGCCGTCGCCCGCGGAGGTGTTGCCGCGCACGCACGGCTCGCCGGTGCCGACGTAGACGACGTTGGGATCGGCATCGGCGACCGCGATCGCGCCGATCGAGCCGGTGCGGAGGTCCTTCTCCGAGATCGGCACCCACGTCGCGCCGCCGTCGGTGGTCTTCAGCACGCCGCCGCCGGTCGCGCCCTGGTAGAAGGTCATCGCCTCGCCACGCACGCCGGCCACGGCCGTGACGCGGCCGCCGCGGAACGGCCCGATCTGCCGCAGCTCCATCGCCGCGAGCTGTTCGGAGAGCGCGGCGGGCCTGGGCGCGTCCTTCGGTCTAGCGGCGGGGGCCGGCGGCGCGGCCCCGAGTTGCAGGGCGAAGGGGAGCGCCAGGGCGAGCGGGAGCAGGCGCGGCAGCTTCATCGGGTCCGCCTTTCGGGATGGATCGCGGCGCCCGCGCCACGCGCGAACGTCGCGGCGCGGCGATGCTAGCACCGGGTCGAGTTCTCCCGGCCTTGACACGGACGCGATGTCGCCTAGCTTTGACGTTGGAGTCTCCGACTCGCTGAACCGGTTGGCGGAGAACTCCACAGCCCCGGACGGCGAACCGCGCCGGGCTCCCCCGGGGGCGCCCCTCCGGCGCGCTGGAGGATCGCCATGCGAAGCGATCTCGGTCGGCCGCTCGCAGCATCAGTGCTCCTGAGCATCGTGCTCGCATCCGGCGCCGCGGCCCAGGAAGCATCGGACCCGGCGCCCGCCACGGCTGCCGCAGAGACCTGGGCCGGTGCGATCACGGACATCCGGTTCCTCGAGACCACGGCCCGCAACCTGAGGACAGGCGAGGTGAAGCGCTGGACGTTCTCGGCGACGGCTACGGTCACCGATCCGAAAGGAAACGCCCGCTCGATCGACATCCCGTGGTCGATCGACCACGAGAAGCCCAGTCCGAAGCGCAGCAGGATCACCAGCGCCACGGGCGAGGCGGTCGAAGTCGAGACGCTGTCCAAGGGCGACCAGGTCGAGGCCAGCGTCGTCGACGAACGGGAGCCGGGAGCAACGGACGCGAGCTGGGTCGCGCGCAGCGTTGTCGTCAAGAAGAAGGCGCCACCCGCCTCGTAGCCCGGCCGATCCTCACCGCCAACCCGCTCCTCGCCCCTCGAACTGCGCGATCGCGTCTCGCCAGGATGGCTGCGCTTCGAGGATCAGCTTCGCTCCCCGCGAGAGGTGTCCGCGAGCCGCGATTGCGCGAGAATCGACGGGCAAGAAGGAGCCTCTCGATGCCCGAGTTCCACTACGCGGATCCGTTTCCCCACGCGGGGCACGACAAGACCCACTACCGCAAGCTGACCGCCGACCACGTCTCGCGCGCGAAGTTCGACGGCCAGGAGATCCTGAAGGTGGCGCCCGAGGCGCTGACGCTGCTGGCGCGCGAGGCCTTCCGCGAGATCGCCTTCTTCTACCGCGAGCGGCACCTGCAGCAGGTGGCCGCCATCCTCGACGACCCCGAGGCCTCGGCCAACGACCGCGGGGTGGCACTGGCGCTGCTGCGCAACGCGGAGATCGCGGCCCAGGGCCAGCTCCCGATGTGCCAGGACACGGGCACGGCCAACATCGTCGCCAAGAAGGGCCAGCGCGTGTGGACGGGCGGCGGCGACGCCGCGGCGCTGGCGCAGGGCGTGTACGAGACCTACACCGGCGAGAACCTGCGCTACTCGCAGACGATCCCGCTCACGATGTACGAGGAGAAGAACTCCGGCACCAACCTGCCGGCGCAGATCGACATCCACGCCACGGACGGCGACCACTACGAGTTCCTGTTCGTGGCCAAGGGCGGCGGCTCCGCGAACAAGACGTTCCTGTTCCAGGAGACGAAGGCGCTGCTCAACCCGCAGAGCCTCGAGAAGTTCATGGCCGAGAAGATGCGCACGCTCGGCACCGCCGCCTGCCCTCCGTACCACCTGGTGTTCGTGATCGGTGGCACTTCGGCCGAGATGTGCCTGAAGACCGTGAAGCTGGCCTCGACGGGCTACCTCGACGACCTGCCGACCTCGGGCGACGCCCACGGCCGCGCGTTCCGCGACCCGGAGCTGGAGGCGAAGGCGCTGGAGCTGGCGCGGGAGACCGGGATCGGCGCCCAGTTCGGCGGCAAGTACTTCGCGCTCGACGTGCGGGTCGTGCGCCTGCCGCGCCACGGCGCGTCGTGCCCCGTGGGCATGGGCGTGTCCTGCTCGGCCGATCGCAACGTCAAGGCCCGCATCGACCACCACGGCGTGTGGCTCGAGAAGCTCGAGCACGAACCGGGCCGCTTCATCCCCGCCAAGGCGCGCACCGGCGGCCACCGCCACGGCGTCCCGGTCGACCTCAACCGGCCGATGAAGGAGATCCTCGCGGAGCTGTCGAAGCACCCGGTGTCGACGCCGCTGCTGCTGACCGGCCCGATCGTCGTCGCCCGCGACATCGCCCACGCGAAGCTGAAGGAGCGGCTCGATCGCGGCGAGGGCTTGCCGCCGTACTTCACCAACCACCCGGTGTACTACGCCGGCCCGGCCAAGACGCCGGCGGGCATGCCCTCGGGTTCGTTCGGCCCGACGACGGCCGGACGCATGGACTCCTACGTCGACCTGTTCCAGTCCCACGGCGGCTCGATGGTGATGATCGCCAAGGGCAACCGCAGCAAGCAGGTGACCGACGCCTGCCACAGGCACGGCGGCTTCTACCTCGGCTCGATCGGCGGCCCCGCGGCGCTGCTGGCGCACGAGTCGATCCGCAACGTGGAGCTGATCGAGTACCCGGAGCTGGGCATGGAGGCGATCTACCGCATCGAGGTCGAGAACTTCCCCGCCTTCATCCTGGTCGACGACAAGGGCAACGACTTCTTCATGAAGGTCTCGCTGCCGATGGCGAAGGCCTAGTCGAGCACCAGCACCCAGTCGCCGATCCGCCGTCCCTGGCGGGCCGGGCCCGGCGCCCCGCTGCCCGCGGGGTGGTGGTACAGGATGTCCGCGGAGGCGATGAAGCCGCTGCGGGGCAGCACGACGTGGAGCTGCCAGCCGGGCGGCGGCCACGCCTCGCCCTCGGGCGGCGTGCGGTACTGCACGAGGTGCGCGGGCACGCCGAGCGCGGTCAACCGGGCGAGCGGGTCCGGGGGCAGGTCCGCGAGCGTCGTCGGCGGCTTCCCGTGCTGCTTCTGGTAAGCGTGGATCGCCTGCACGATCCCGTCGCCGCGCTGCGCGATCGCCTCGATCGCCTGTCGCCGGCGGTCCGGCGTGAGCTGAACCGCCAGCAACGTGCAGGCGATCCACGCCGCCGACAGCAGCGCCAGGCCCCGCGTCGCAGGGCCGGCCGTCGAGCGGAGCGAGAGAGGGAGCGCGACGAGCAGCGCGAGGATCGCACCGAACATGCCGAGCACGAGCGGCGCGTGGTAGATCGTCGGCGCGTCGGGCACGCCGCCGCGGCCGTCGGACGCGAGGTAGAGCGCGGTGCAGCCGCCGTGCAGGCCGACGATCAGCAGCAGCAGCACGGCCATCACGCGCGACGCGCGGGACTCGAGCATCTCCATCTCCCCGGGGCGAGTATGCCGCGCGCGGCGCCCGCCGTCGCGAGCGTAGACTCCCCGCCGTGGGAGCCGTCGTCGATCGCTGGCTGGCCAACGCGGGCTCGGTCGCGGTGCTCTGCTTCGCGCTGGCACTCGTGGCGCTCGGCGCCGGGCACCCCTGGCTCGCGAACGCCCTGCTCGCCCTGGCCGCCGCCGGCACCGTCCAGGGCCTGCGGAACCTGTGGCACCAGTCGCGCCCACGGGCGGTCCTGCTGGCCCTGGTGTTCCCGCTCCTGATCTCCGGCCTGCTGGTCTTCGACGGGGTCTACGCGGCGAGCCTGCTGCCGTTCGCCCCCGCGGCGCTGGCCGTGCTGGCAGAACTGGCCGTGCGTCGCTGGCGCGTCGCGCGCGGCCTGCCCGCGGTGGCACCCGCGGCGGCCGTGGCGGCGCGCCCTGTCGTGCCGCCGTTGCGGCGGGTCGCGGTCGGCTGCGCGGTGCTGCTGGGACTGGGCGTGGCCGGCATGGCCCTGCTCTCGTTCGCGATGAGCCAGCCGGCGCGCCACGCCCGCGCGTACCACGCCGAGCTGAGGCCCGGCATGACGCTCGGGGACGTGGCGGTCGCGGCCTGGCCGCACGGGACGTGGTACGGCTTCGTCAACGTCGCCGAGGGCGCGCCGACAGTGCGGATCGTCGCCGGCCGGGCGCTCGTCGGCGACGAGAGCGCCAGCGGCGAGGCGGAGGTGCGGTCGCTGCTCGACCGCCACGCTCCGACACTGGGCCTCGTCAGCGCGTCCTTCTCGTTCCGCGGCATGGTGCCGACGCGCGCGGTCGTCACGGTGCACTTCGGCCCCGACGGGCGGGTGGTGCGGATCGACGAGCCCCGGACCTTCGCGGACTGACGGCGGGGCTACTCCGGGATCTCGAACTCCTCGCCGCCTCGCTCGACCCCGGCGCGCGCGAACCAGTCCGGGCCCAGCTCGCTGCGGACGGCGCCGCTGCACGGCAGGTGGGCGATCCGCGCGCCGTCCTTCTCGACGACGAGGCCCTGCTTCTCGACCTTCTCGCCACGCGGGCCCCAGTTGCCGATGCCGGTGTACACGACGTAGGCGTGGTCTCCGGAGCGGAAGCGCAGCCAGGCCGCGCCGCCGCCCGAGTACGACTCGCTCCCGCCTCGCGCCGCGCGGGCGGCGGCGACGGGAGTCGCCGGCAGCGAGAGCTCCGGCGCGGTGCCCGGCCGTCCGAAGCGGTACTGCGTGCGGCCGTCGGCGGCCGCGCAGACCGAGACCGCCTTGCCCTTGCCGGCCGCGCACTGGAACACGACGCTCTCGCCCGCGCCGCAGAAGCCGCCCGAACTCGCGGCGGCCGCGGTCTCGAGTCGGACGACCAGCGGCACGGTCTCGGTCAGCTTGCAGTCGGGGTCGCCCTCGCAGCGGGGCGAGGCCACCTGGCCGAGCCGGTAATGGAGCCGCACGCGCTTTCGGAGCGGGGGCGCCTCGCACAGCTCGAACTCGGCCTGCTCCGTGAACTCGCGCCCGCGGTCGTCGACCAGCGTCAGGTAGCAGGCGATGTCGCCGGCCTCGGCCGACTGCAGCACGCCACGCGACTGCTTGACCTGGCCGCCGATCTTCACCTCGTCGCCGGTCGCGCCCCACGCCACCGACAGTCCCGCGGCCAGCGCAACCGCCCCCGTGATCCTCTCCATCAGGCCTCCTCGGCCGCACATTCTCGGCTATGCTCCGCGCCTTCGTCCCTCCCCCGACAAAGGACTGACGTCGATGCGGTTCGACTCGCGGGCCCGCCGCCTGGCTGGTGCCCTGCTCGGCCTGACGTTCGCCGCCACGCCGGTGGCTGCTGCCGAACTCGAAGTGATGAACTGGAACTACAGCTACGGCAACGGCAGGATCACCGGCTGGGTGCAGGTGGCCAACCGCAGCCAGGGCGGAACGTCGGGCTCGCTGCAGACCGAGCTGCGGCTCTCGACCGCTCCGCACGGGCAGCGCGGGCAGTTCTACACGCTGTACCGCGGCCAGGGCGAGCAGGGACTGGCGGCCGGCTACAACAAGAAGCTCACGGTCAACGGACCCTACGATCCCGCGCAGTTCCGCCCCGGCCAGTACTACTTCGTCGTGTGCGCGCACGAGTACACCGGCCAGGGCTGGGTCAACCGCACCTGCCGGACGTCGACGACGATGTTCACCGTGGCCGCCGTGGCGCGGCCCGCGGCACCTTCGGCCCCGGCGGCCCCGCCGCGCCCGAAAGCCGCGGACGTCAAGCTCGGCGAGTGGGGCTGGAAGATCAACGACGGCCAGGCCAGCGCCCAGGCCAAGGTCTTCAACTACGGCGGCGTGCGCTCGGGCAGCCTGCGCCTCCAGTTGAAGCTGTGCGACGAGCCGTTCGGCGAGGGCGGAGGCTGCTACACCATCGCGAAGAGCGGCAGCCTGCAGCCGCTCGACGGCGGCTACAACCGCCAGAGCACGGCGGTCGGCCCGTTCGACGTCGATCGCTACGAGGACGGCGACTACTACGTCGTCCTGGTCCTCCAGGAGTACACGGGCCAGGGTGACGAAGGGTTCACGACCCGCGCCGGCGCGACCTCGACGACGATGTACCGGATCGGCGCGGGCGACGAAGAAGAAGAGTAGTCAGCTCGCCTCCGGCGGGCGCCCCGCCAGCCGCAGCGTGAGTGCGACGAGCGCGACCGCTGCGGCCAGCAGCGCCCCCCACAGGAGGAGCGTGGGCGGCGCCTGGCCGAGCAGCTCGCGCCACCCGCGGCGGTGGGCGACGCTCGCTTCGGCGGGCGTCGCCTGCACCGCCACCGCGGAGTACGCGAGCACCTCGTCGCGCAGCGCGGCGAGGTCGTAGCGCGGCGCACTCGCCTGCGGGTCGCCCAGCAGCAGCCGCAGCTCGCCGCCACCCGCCTTGAACGCGACGCGCGGCACCCGCACCAGGGCCCGCGCGTCCGAGACGGTGAGCGGCGCGTCGTCGCCGTCTTCGACCTCGAGCGTGAAGGCGCCGGCCCGCGTGCGCAGCGGCAGCCGCAGCGCGGCGTCGGCGCCCGCCCGCCGCTCGAGCCGCCCGCTCCAGGCGGTGGCTTCGCCGCTGCGGCCGTCCGGGCGCGCGACCGTGATCCGCGCGGCGCGCGAGAAGAAGCCCTCGGCGAGGTTCAGCTCCAGCGTCTCGACGGGCAACGCCGAGCGGTCCCGGTCCTCGCGCCGCGGGACGGAGAAGCGCCAGCGGGTTCGTCCCGGCGGCGCCTCCAGGGCCTCGCGCTCCAGGATCACCGGCTCCTCGCGGGCGGCGGGCTCGAGCACGAACGGCACCTGCCGCGCCTGCGCGTCGACGAGACGCAGGTCGGCGAGGTCGGGCCGCAGCAGGCCGAGGTCGGCCGCGTCGAGGGTGAGCGCGTAGAGGTCCTCGCGGACGGGCACGCCGACGCGGCGCACGAAGCGGTACCTCGACAGTTCCACCGCGGCGCCCGGACGGGCCGCGAACTGCAGGGGCGGCGCCTCGCGGAAGCGCGGGTTGGGCTCCTCGGCGCCGAGCGCCGAGGCCGGCAGTTCGCCCGCCGCGGCGAGCCGCGCGCGCAGCGGCTCGAGGCCGTAGTCGGCGGCTCGCACCACGCGGTTGCCGTAGTAGAGGACGAGCGGGCCTTCCGGGGCCACGTAGACGAGCCGGGTGCGTGGGCCCGAAACCCGGGCGGAGAGTCGGCGCAGCAACGGCGCGTCGCCGTCGACGACCTCGAGCACACGCTCGCCGCCCGTCAGACCCGCGACCGGCAGGGTCAGCGACGAGCCCGCGAAGTCGCCCTCGGACACGCGATAGACGAGCGCCTCGCCGCGCACCTGGCGTTCGCTGCTTCCGCCCTTCTCCCGCACTTCGGCCAGCCGCGCGTGGCGCGCGAACAGCCGGTCCTCGGCGTCGAGCGTCAGCTCGTCGAACGGGATGCCGGGCGGCAGCTCCAGCCGCCATCGCGAGATGCCGGCTGCGCTGCCCAGCGGCAACAGCGCCGCCTCGCGCTCGAAACGCGCGCCGTCGAGCGCGGTGCGGCGGGTGGCGGTCACGCCGGTGACCGTGACGGGTTCCGAGCGGGTGTCGTCGAGCGTCAGCCGCACGCGCCGGGCGCGCACGGGCGCCGGCAGTTCGAGGATCAGGTGGCGCACGAAGCCGCCGCCCCACGGCCGCGCGAACAGCGACGCCGCCGGCAGCGCCGTCGACCAGCTCGCGCCGTCTTCGCTGGTCTCGACCTGCGCGCGCTTGGCGAACTCGGCGGCCGCGACCTGAACCTCGAGCGTGTCGAACAGGGCGAGGGTGCCGAAGTCGACCTCGACGAAGCTCTCCTGGCGCCGCCGCGCGTCGGCGGCGACGACGTGGCCCGAGAACGAGACGCGGGCCTCGCGCGGCTCCAGCCGGTCGAGCAGGAACGGCACCTCGACGCCGGCCGCGTCGAGCAGGCGCAGGTCGCGGCCCTCGGCCTGGGCCTGGCCGAGCAGCTCCGGCTCCAGCGGCAGCGCGACGAGCCGGCCGGGCTCGGCCGCGGACACGGATCGCTTCAGGCGCCAGGCGCTGCGCTGGACGTCGAGGTCCTGGGCGAGCGCGGGCAGAGCCAGCACGACGAGTGCCATCAGGGCGGCGGGCTTCACTTCTCCTCCTTGCGGAACACGAAGCGCTGGTAGAAGAGCGACACCAGCATCAGGGCGACCCCGAGGCCGAGGAACGAGAACACCCGGTAGACGCCCTGCAGGTTCGACAGGTCGTAGAGGAAAACCTTGGCGACGGTCAGCAGCAGGAAGCCGAGCGAGGCGTAGCGCAGCGGCCTGAGGGCCTTCCACACGCCCAGCACCAGCAGCGCCATCGCGTACAGGCCCCAGGCCGTCGAGCGCGCCAGGTCGCGCGCGGACTCGGGCGCCGCCGCGAACGTGTGGTCGACCTCCGCGTTGAGCCAGGCGAAGACGAGCAGCAGGCCGAGGCCGGCGACGGCGCTCGCGGTGCGCGAGGGGCGCGCCGGGTCCGCCGCGCGCGCGGCCTCGGCGTCGCGCAGGAAGCGGGCGCCGAACAGGCAGCACAGGGCGGGCACGCCGTAGGTGTAGAGCAGCCAGTTGAAGACCGGGGCGCCGCCCGTCTCGTAGCGCAGCACCTCGGGGTTGAGCAGCAGCCGCACGCCGACCACGGCGAACAGCGCGCTGCCGAACAGCCGCAGCCCGGGGTGCGGCAGGCGCCCGAAGAGGAAGAACACCGCGGCGCCCTCGAGCGCCCAGGCGATCGTCATCCACTGGCGGTCGAGCTGCAGCGGGATGGCGACGGCGACGAAGCCGAGCGCCACGGCCGCGAACAGCGCCAGGTAGCGCAGCCGCGCGCCCGCGGACTCGGGATGGCCGGAGACCGGGAAGCGCCCGGCGACGCCGCGCAGCGCGAGCACGCTGAGCGCGGCCAGCAGCAGCGGGAACGCGCCGAGCCAGGCCTTGCCGAACGCCTGCTCGACGGCGTCGACGAGCGGCAGGAAGAAGGCGGGGCCCGCGAGCGCCGAGGCGAACCATGGAGAGCGGCGCGAGGTCCAGGCACTTCGCAGCGCCCGCAGCGGCAGGAAGGGCAGCGCGAGGAACGCGACGTAGAGCAGCGCCGTCAGCGGGAACGAGAGCGCGAAGTCGCCGGGCTGGAAGTAGAGGCCGTGCCACGAGATCGCGAGGCCCGCAGCGGCGAAGAGCGCGACCAGCGACAGCCACGCCCAGCGCCGGCGCACCGCGGGAGCGAGCAGCAGCGCGGTCGCGACGTAGAGGCCCGCGAACAGCGGCAGCGGCTCGCGCCCCGTCGAGGTGCGCACGAGGCACAGGAAGAGCCCGCCCGTCGCGGCGAGCGCCGCCAGCACCGCGCCGCGCTCGTCGTCGTCCGCGTCGGTCGGCGCCGCGGCCCGCGCGGCCGCCAGCAGCGACCACAGCGCCGCGACCAGCAGCGGGACCGCGAGGTGGGTCAGCACCTGCGCGCCGCCGGTCGAAGCCAGGAACCAGAGCTGGGCCAGCGCCGCGACGGCCGCCGGCAGCAGCGTGCCGACGAACGGGACCCGCGTTTCGCCGGTGCGCAGCGCCGCGATCGCGAGCAGGCCCGCGGCGACGGCGACGAACGCCGCGGGCGGCTCGCCCAGGTCCTTCGCCACCATCACCAGCGCGAACAGCGCGAGGCCGGCGAAGCCGAGCAGGCCGGCGCCTTCGGTCGGCAGCCGGCGCGGGGCCTCGCGGCCGAGGCGGGCCAGGAGCGGCGCGACGAGGTTGGGGATCAGCGCGAGGGCCGCGGCCGCGAGCGAGGGCCACAGCAGCCGCTCGGGCGACAGTCCGCGCGTCGCCCACAGCGGCAGCGCGGTGGCGACCGCGGCGGCCGCCGCGACCATCAGTTCCTCGCGGCCCCGCGCGACCGCCACGGCGCACAGCGCCACCTGCAGCAGGCCGAGGAAGGCGAAGAGCAGCGGCCACTCCGGCGCGTAGCGGCCGTCGGCAGCGATCAGCAGGCCGAACAGGAACGGCGCCAGGCCAGCGACCAGCCCGGTGCGGAACAGCGTGCCGCCCTCGTCGTCGGCCTTCGTGACCAGGGGCAGCAGCAGGAACAGCAGCCCGAACAGCGCGAACGCGGCCAGGCCGATCAGCAGCTTCTCCGGCCCCATGTGGCGGCCGAACCATCCGAACTGGATCAGCAGCGTCGCGCCGAAGGCGAGGGTGACGAGGCCGTGCCAGCGCTGGCGCACGGCGACCGCGAGCAGGCCGAGGTTGAGCAGCAGCAGGTAGCCGAACAGCCCGAGCGGGTTGTCGCGCCCGGTCGAGATCACCACGGGCGTCGCGAAGCCGCCGAGCAGGCCGAGCACCGCCGTGGTCCACGCGTCGTAGCGGATCGCGAGCAGTGCGGCGACGGCCGTGACCAGCGCCATCAGCGCGAAGGTCGGCGCGAACGGGATCAGCTTGTAGAGGGCGTGGCCGGCGAACAGGCCCGCGTAGAGCAGCGACACGCCGGCACCGCACACGGCGTTGGCCTGGGTGGCGTAGCCGCGGCGCAGCGAGAACTCGGCGCCGAGCAGGCAGGAGACGCCGGCGAACAGCAGCAGCATCACCCGCAGCTCGGGCGTGAACAGGCCGGCCTCGATCGCGAGCCGCGCGAGCAGCAGGCCGGAGATGGCGACCGCGATCGCACCGACGATCGCCGCGCCCTTGACGCCGAGGAGCGACTCCCACTCGAAGGCCGGGCGAGGTTGCGAGGGCTCGGGTTCGGGGGCGGCCGCTGCGGGCGGAGGTGCGGTCGGAGGCGGGGGTGCGGTCGGGGCCGGAGTCTCGGGCGGGGCGGCGGCCGACTCGGGCTCGGCGGCCGCGGGCGGGGTCGTCGACTCGGTCGGGATCGGGGGCTCGGTCGGGAACGGAGGCGGCGACATCCGGCGGAGGGCGCGGGACAGCGACTCCACCCGGGCGTGGAGCGAGGCGTGCTCCGCGCGGAGCTCCTCGATCTCCTTCGCCTGGCGGCGGCCTCGCACGAACGAGGCGATCGAGAACAGCGGCGCCAGGAGCACGAGGACCCCGAGGCCCAGGCCGATCAGCGCGAAGAGGATTTCCATGGCCTTCTCTCTCGGACGACGCTACGCGGCGCGGGGGGCGCCCGGCGCGGCGCAGTGTGACGGTGTCGCGGGCGTCACGTGCGCAGGAACACGGCCGGGGTCGACCAGTCGTGGCGGCCCTCGGCATCGGCCAGGCGCAACGCGGCGCGGGCCGCGGACACGGCGGCCGCGGTCGAACGGCCCCGGGCCAGGGCCTCGTAGAACGCGCGCGCGAAGCGCAGCGCCGAGGCGTCGAGCACGCTCGTCTGGTGGGCGATCACGGCGGGGACGCCGGCCCGTGCCAGTTCGGGCGCCACGCCGCGGGCGAAATCGCCGCGGCCGTGCAGGCTGGTCTCGCAGGCGTTCAGGAACACGAGCGACAGGCCGCGCCCGCAGAAGAGCGACCGCGCGGCCCCGGCGTCCAGCAGGGCGACGCCGCCGCGGCCATCCTCCAGCACGAGGCGCCCGGGCTCGGCGCCCCGCACGTCGTGCTCGCCGTGGCCGACGAAGTGCACGACGTCGCAGTCGCCGCCGTCGAGCCGTCGCGCCAGCGTCTCCGGCGTCGCCTTGGCGAGCACTTCGAGCGTCACCCGGCCCGCCAGCGCGCCCGGGGCGAGCGCCGCGCGCAGCGCCCGCTCCTCGGCCGCCAGCGAGAGCGCCGGCAGCGCGCGCGGGCTGGCGGTGACGACCAGCACCCGCAGCGGGCCGCTCCGCCGCCGCGTCGACTCGACGGGGCACGCCGAGTACACCCCGCGCGCGAGGTGGGCTTCGGCCGCGAGCCAGGCGTCGCGCCGCGCATCGAAGCACAGCTCCCACGGCGCATCGGCGACCCAGTCGAGGGTCGAGGTGACGCGCACCTCGAGCGGACGCGCAGCCCCGCGAGCTTCGTCGAACAGGCGCCGCGCGTCGCCCGGCAGCAGCGTCTCGAACAGGTCGGCGCCCAGCGCGCGCAGCGCGGCTTCGCCCGGCGGCGGCGCGTCACCCAGGGCCGCCGCCCGCAGCCGGCGCTGGCCTGCGACGATGCGCTGCCAGCGCGCTCCGCGTCGCGCGAACGGCTCCAGCACGCGGGCGTCGCGGTGGCAGGCGAGCAGCAGCGCCTCGTCGCCGCCGATCACGAACAGCTCGAGCCGCGCCTCGCCCGCCGCGGTCGCGGGACCCAGGAGGGAGACGCGGGGCGGCGCGGGTCGAGCCGCACGGCTCCCCCGCCGCGGTGCGACCGCGGGCTCGAGATCCGCAGCCGGGTCGATCGGCGCCAGGCCCAGCGGCTCGCCGCCCAGCGCGCGGGTCAGCACGTCGGCCGCCTCGGCCCGCGCGAAGAGGTCGAAGTGGTGGGCGCCGCCGGGCAGGTTGACGCCGAAGCAGGCGATGCGCCCGGCGTCGATCGCGGGACGGCCGATCGCGTCGACCGCCCAGCCGCCCGCGGTCGGCACGACCAGGTCGTGCGGCTGTGCGAACAGCGCCGCGAGCCCCGCGTCGGCGAAGCGGGCGAGACGGCTGCCCTCCAGGCGGGTGCGCGAAGCGAGCACGGCGTAGGCGCCCTCGGGCGGGGGTGGCGGGCCGTTCAGCGAATGCAGGAATGCGCCGCCCGGCTCCATCGCCGAGAGGCCGGGCAGCGCGACGGCGACGCCCCGCGCCAGCCACGCGAGCGCCGCGGCGACGAACGGCACGCCGAAGCCGAGGGCCCCTGGCCCGAGTTCTTCGGCGAGGTTGAGCAGCAGCGTGACCAGTTCCACGCGCCGCGCCGGCGCCGCGAGCGGCGTGCCCTCGTTGGGCGCAGCCGCCAGCACGGCGTGGCCCAGCGCGGGCGCGCGCTCGCCTTCGACCAGCGCGCGCAGCACGAGGCCGCCGCGCGAGTGGGTGATCGCGTCGAACGGGCCGCGACCGAGGACCTTGCGCAGCGCCGCGGCGTTGGCGCGCGGGTCCTCGCCCAGCGTCAGATGGTTGAAGCCGACGACGCCGCCGGCATAGCGCTCGGCGGCGAAGCGCCAGAACCGCGCCGCGGCCGGCCCGCGGCCGAGCGCTGCGAACGCGTGCTCGGTCGAGGAGAACGTCCCGTGCAGGAGCAGCAGCCGGCGGCCTCCCGCGCCCGGGAGCCGCGCAGGTGGCAGCCGCCCCGCGACGAGGCCCGCGCGGGTGACCTCGACGAGGCCGAGCCGCCGCCGCGAGCCGCGCCACAGCGCCTGTTCGAACGCGCGCGCCGCCTGCGGCAACGCGAAGCGGGCGAACGCCGCCGCCGCACGCAGCACCAGGACGTCGAGCCCTGCCCCGCGACGCGACGCGTCGGCCTGGAAGACGGGCCCCGCGCCGACGCTCCACGCCCCCGAAGCGTGGCGGACGAGCGCGACGCGGCCGGGCGGCAGGCGCAGCTCGAGCGGCCCGGGCTCTCGCCGTCGGCGGCGCGGCCGCGCGCGCCAGGCCCCGTCCAGCGCGAGCGCGCGCGAGTCGAGCAGCGCCTGCACGACCGCCGCTCCGGACGCGGCGCGGCGGGCGTCGAGCGGCGCGAGCGTCCAGCCGCCGGCAGGGTCCACGGTGGGGGCGGGCATCGGTTCGCGGAGGATACGCCCGCCCCCGCTCGGGCTCTAAGGCTGGCGGCGGAAGGCGGCGACCAGCGTCAGCTCCGCGTCGCCGCGGCGCACCCGGAACGTCGCGGTGTCGCCCCAGCGCTTGCCGGACATCAGCGTCGCCATCGTCTCCTTCTTGTCGATCGCCACGCCGTCCATCGACAGCAGCACGTCGCCGACCTCGAAGCCGGCGCGGCCGGCGACCGAGTCCTTCGGCACCGCGATCACCTTCGCGGGCTCGCCGTCCTTGCGCTCCGGCGTCGACAGGCCGAGCGACGGGTAGAGCGCGTGCTTCTCGTGCGCCACGCCCCACAGGTAGTCGGCGTAACTCGCGCGCACGACCGGCGCCGCGCCCTTCTCGTCGACCACCGGCACCGGGATCAGCGAAGCCATCTTGCCGTCGAACCAGAGCCGGGCCTGGCGCTCCGCGCCCTTGCCGTAGGCGACGTGGCCGGAGCCGATCAGCACCACCATGATCGCGTCGGGCCGGCCGTCCTTCTTCAGCGCCTGCACCGCGTTGTAGCCCATCGTCGCGTCCCACGTGCACTGCGCGCGGAACATCGCGGTCCACATCTCCTCGCTCATCGTCGAGTGCATGCCGTCGCCGCCCTCGAAGAAGGCGCGGAACAGCTTCATGTGCTCGGCGTCGTCGACGTCGATCCGCTCCGGGATGTGGGCGGCCTCCTCGGGCGTCAGGTCCTTGAAGCCCTTCTTGCGCACGGCCGACACCACCTCGCGCGGGGTGTTGATCGCGTGGACCCTGATCTTCGCCGCGCGGGCGGCGAGGAAGATGTCGCGGTAGTAGTTCCAGTGGTAGCCCCACATCCGGTACCAGCGCGACTGGGCGACGAAGGCCGCCTCGTCGACGGTGCCCGAGTTCCACAGGTCGAGCGCCGCCTGCTCGGTGTACGGGAACATCTCGAGCCCGAGCAGCACGGGCCGGCCGCGGCGCGCCAGCGCCTGCAGCACCGCGAGCTGGACGTTGTGGAACTCGATGCTCGTGTGGCTCTCGCCGACGAACAGCACGCGCACGCCGTCGAGCTTCGCCGCCAGTTCGTCGGGCGACAGCGCCTGGCCCGTGGCCGTGTCGGTCGCCGCGTCGAGCACGAGCGGCGCGGTGCGATCGCGGCGGGCGGGGTCGCCGATCGCCAGGTTCAGCGAAGCATCCTCGGCGGGGGCCGGAACGGCGGCAACGGCGAGGCACAGCGCGAGGGTCGCGCGGATCATCATGGCGTCTCTCCGGATCAGTAGTGGTTCAGGCGCGCGGACGGCGCAGGCGGAACACGCCGGCCCCCAGCGCCAGCCCCAGGGCCAGGCGCACGGGGAACCCGAGCGCGTGCGCGAACGCGTGCTGCGCGGGCGAGTCGAAGGTGTGGCGCACGGCCTCCCACGGGCCGGCATAGTACGTGTCCGCGTGGGCGGCCTCGGTGACCAGGATGCCGGTCACCACCAGCGCCTCGCACCAGACGGCGACCAGGGCGAAGGCGCCGGCGGCGCGGGCGAAGCGCGGCTCGGGCACGCGGGCCTCGTCGCCGAAGATCCACCACACGCCGAAGAGCAGCAGCACGGTGAGGCTCGCGAAGAACGAGCCGGCCGCGGGTCCGACGTCCCACGGGTCGAGCCAGCCCTTCATGAAGTAGCGCAGCGCGGCGACCGGGATCGCGGCCAGCGCGAGCCAGAGGGCGGTGCGGAACGGTCCAGGCTGTGGCATGCGGCCCCCTTTCTGCGGCAAGTATGCTCCGCTGGCGCGGTCGTTGCTTGTTTCGGGTTCGGGGGAAGGAGTCCCGCCGTGACACCACAGCGCTACCGGGAAGACGAGCAGGACCTGGCCGCGGCGATCCGCGTCGGACTGAAGCGCCGCCCCGAGCAGGCGTTCGGCGACTACTTCCTGGGCCGCCGGCAATCCTGCGCGCTGGGCGCCGCCTACGAAGGCCTGTATCGGCTGCCCACCGACGGCCCGCACGCCAACGCCCGCGAGCTGGAGCGCTTCTTCGACTGCCTCGAGCACTCGATGCGGAACTGCCCGGAGGGCTGCCGCAAGCGCATCCCGCTGGGCGCGATGATCGTCCACCTCAACGACGACCACCGCTGGAGCCGCGAGCGGATCGCGGAGTGGGTCGCCGCCGGAGACGAACCGGCAGCCTGAGTGGGGCAGGCGTCCGGCTGCGGGACGGAGGTGTCCCGTGGGCGGACGTCTCGGCGCTCTCAGCGCGTCAGTTGGACGTCGAGCTGGACCCGCCCGGGACCGCCGCCCGCCCCCGGTTCGACCGCACGGATCGCGAAGAAGCTGCCGGGGCGCGCCGCCTGGCTGCGGATCCGCTCGCCGACCAGCGGGTCGTCGTCGAACACCAGCTCGAACACGCGGTCGGCATGGCCGGCACCGCGCACCTCGTAGTGAATGTGGGCCTGCACGCCGCCGCGCGGGTAGGGCCCGGGGCGCACGGTCGTGAACGCGTAGCGACCCGCGGCGTCGCTGCGCAGCAGCGCGAACAGCCGCGGGTTGCGGTTCCCCATCGCGTCGTCCGGGTGGTAGTAGCCGCGGGCGTCGGTCTGGTACACGTAGATCGACGC
This sequence comes from Vicinamibacteria bacterium, assembly GCA_025994075.1. Taxonomy (GTDB): domain Bacteria; phylum Acidobacteriota; class Vicinamibacteria; order Fen-336; family Fen-336; genus WYBL01. The sequence continues at coordinate 90,313 of JAMQGV010000005.1, read as the reverse complement.
GCCGGCGACCGGCTGGCCGTCGGCGCCGCGCACGACCCCCTCCACCCGCAGCGGCACGCCGGGCTCGCCGCCCGGAACCACGGAGGCGACGGACGGCGCCGCCTCCGGCGCGATGCGCGAAGCGGTCTGCGCCGCGAGCGGCGCGGCGATCAACACGGCGACGGCGGCGGCCAGGCGCTGGGACATGCGGGCGATCCTCCGCGAAAAGCGTGGCACGATCGGCCCGACGCGCGACGCAAAACGATGTGCGCCCAACACCGTGAACACGCGATGAACGACGATCCCGTGCGCGGTCCCCGCTCCGGCTCGCGGGCACGGCTGACGCCGCGTTCGGCGACGCTGTTCCGCGGCGACGGGCTCTTCGACCGCGTCGCCCGCGCGCTGTGCGCCGCGGGATGCGTCCCGCGCAAGGAGCTGTTCGAGGCGTGGGAGGTCGCGCGGAGGGTGCGGCGGCGCTTCCGCGGCGGGCGCGTCGTCGACCTCGCCTGCGGCCACGGGCTGCTCGCCCACCTGATGCTGCTGCTCGACGACAGCTCGGCCGAGGCCGTCGCCGTCGATCGGCGGCTGCCGCCTTCCGCGGCGAAGGCGGCGGAGGCGCTGTGCGCGGCGTGGCCGCGACTGCACGACCGCGTGCGGTTCGTCGAGGCCTCTCTCGGCGAGGTGACGCTGCAGCCGGGCGACGTCGTCGTCTCCGCCCACGCCTGCGGCGCGCTGACCGACGCCGTGCTCGAACGCGCCGTGGCCGCGGGCGCGCGAGTCGCGGTGCTGCCGTGTTGCCAGGCGAAGGGCCAGGCGGCCGCGAGCGCCTTCGCGGGCTGGCTCGACCCCGCGCTCGCGGTCGACGTCGCCCGCGTCGCGTGGCTGCAGGCCCGCGGCTATGCGGTGCACACGCAGGTCGTCCCGCCCGAGATCACGCCGAAGAACCGCCTGCTGCTCGCCGCCCCGCGCGATTCCGCTTGACGACGGCCCGGCGCCAGGCGCACTCTCCCGGGTCACGGGCGGTGGTCCACGCCCAACCTCATCCGCTCTCCCCCAGCGAGAGCACGAGCGAGGCAAAGGGGGGCGTACTCCCGGATCGGCAGTCACGAAACCTTCGTCTCGCCGTGCGCGGTCGCTGGGGGGTCGGGCGCGGTGTGGAAACGAAGGAGTCCGTGATGCCGAAGCAGAAGGACCTCAAGCGCCTCGTGCGCTCCCGCATGCAGAAGACGGGCGAGTCGTACACGGCCGCCCGCGCCCAGCTCGTCGCCCGCAAGTCGAAGACCGCGATCGTCGCGCCGCCCGTGGCGCCGAAGCCCGACTACGCGGCACTCGCGGGCGTCAAGGACGCGACGATCGAGGCGCGCACGGGCTGCACCTGGGAGAAGTGGGTCGCGGCGCTCGACTATCACGAGGCGGGGACGCTGTCCCACCGCGAGATCGCCACGCTGGTCCACGAGAAGTTCGGCGTCGGCGAGTGGTGGGCGCAGAGCGTCACCGTCGGCTACGAGCGGATCAAGGGCCTGCGCGAGATCGGCCAGCGGCGGACGGGACACTACGACGTCAACCGCAGCAAGACGCTGCCGGTCGGCGTCGACGCGCTCTACGCCGCTTTCGCCGACGCGCGGCAGCGGCGGCGCTGGCTGCCGGGCGTCAAGCTGACGGTGCGCAAGGCGACGCCCGAGCGCTCGATGCGGATCACGTGGCCCGACGGCACGTCGGTCGAGCTGTGGTTCGTCGCCAAGGGTGCGGGCAGGAGCAGCGTGCATGTGCAGCACGTGCGGCTGCCCTCGAAGGCAGAGGCCGACGCGCGCCGCGCTTTCTGGGGCGAGCGCCTCGGCGCGCTGGCCGCGCTGCTGGCGCCGGCGCGGCGGTAGGCTCGTCGGGAGCCGGGCGCCCTGGCGCGTCCGGCTCCCGGCCGCGGTGCGGGTTCGCGAGGAGTGGCGACGATGCAGGCCGTGATCGACGACTACCCGTGGGTGCTGCTGGTCCTGGTCCCGCTCGGCTGGGTCGCGCTGATGGCGCTGATCGGCCTGCTCGGCGGCTGGGGCCGGCTGGCGCGGGCCTACCCCGCGCGCGGGGCGTTCCCCCGCCAGCGCTGGCACGCGCAGTCGATCCAGTTCGGCTGGACCAACTACGGCCACTGCGTGACGATGGCCGCAGACGCCAGCCACCTCCACCTCGCGGTGCCGCTGCCCTTCCGGCCCGGCCACGCGCCGGTGGCGGTGCCGTGGCTGGAAGTGGAGGTCGACGAGGACCCGCGCTGGTACCGGCCCCCGGTGCGGCTGCGCTTCCGTCGCCTTCCTGGCGCCGCGGCCTACGTCTCCCGCGCGCTGGCCGACAAGCTGCGCGAAGCGGCCGGCGAGTCCTGGCCGGCAGCCGGCGAGCCGCGCTAGCTAGCGCAGGCGGTCTTCGGCCTCGGCGAGCTTGCGGCCGGCCACCTCGCCCGCGGTCTCGATCAGGCCCAGCGCGCCGAGGCCGCCGAGGTCGGCGGCGCTGGTCGCGTCGCGGATCCGCTCGTAGGCGGGCTCCAGCGCGCGGGAGAGCGCGAAGCGGGCGACGATGCCGCGGTCGTCGACCACCCGCAGCTCGATCCACAGCAGCGAGCGGCCGATGTGGAAGCGCTCGCCCGGGCCGAGGCCCAGCTCGTGGGTGGAGCGCCGGCGCAGGCCGCGCGCGACGAAGCGCACGAACCCGTCGCCGGCCACCAGCAGGCCGCCGCTGCGCGCCGGCAGCCCCGGCAGCCTCAGCGCGACGGCGGGCGCCGCCAGCTTCAGGCCGCGCGGGTCGAGACCGCACTCGCGGGCCGCGCCCTCGTCGAGGGCGCGCGGGAAGAAGGCCGGGAAGAAGTGGCCGAGCACCGGGTTGACGATCACCCGCCGGTACAGCTCGAGCACGCGGAAGGCCCAGCCGGCGACGAGGCCGGTGGCCACCAGCACCACCACGCACAGCAGCGCGGACAGCGCGGGGCTCGTGGCGTAGAGCAGCAGCACGCCGATCGTCGCCACCTTCTTGAGCGTCTCGAACAGCAGGTCGACGAACGGGAACGGGCTCAGCCAGATCAGCACGTCGAAGGCGAAGCGCACCGCCATCATCGCCGCCAGCGCGAGGCCGGTGGCGACCGGAATCAGCCACTCCGCGCCGAGCCCCGCCTGCGTCACGGCGGGCGCGGAGGCCGGCGCGGCGTCGGGCAGCGCCGCGATCGCCAGCAGCGTGTAGCCGACCATCACCGACGAGTCCTCGAACACTCGGAACGCCTTGCCCGCCAGCCCCTGCAGCTTGCCCGAGTTGGCGAGGTAGCCGACCAGCGCCAGCGCGCAGAGCACGAAGAAGCGGGGCCAGGTCGAGTAGCGCCGCGCCTCGACCACGATCGCGTTGTCGCGCACGCCCTGCAGCCAGCCCCAGCGCGTGTCCTTGACGAAGCCGACGTCGGTGACGAGCCCGACGCCGGAGAGCATCGCCAGGCCGAAGAACGGGGTCGCGGCGACCGCGGGCAGCGGGCCGATCACCTGCTCGACGAGCAGCGTCCAGGTCCCCACCTGGCCGGCGTGGCGGCGCATCTGCTGCTCGTCGCCGGGCGCGGCCAGGGCTGCCAGCGCACAGGTCGCGAGCGCGAACACGACGGCGGCACGGAACCGGCGGGAGCGCATTCGCGAACGTTACCACCGCGCGGACGTTCGCCAGCGCGTTTATCATCGTCGGCCACCGCAGGAGGCGCATTGCTGAACTGGATCTGGGCGGCGTTCTTCTTCGTGGCCTTCGCCGCCGGGCTGTTCCAGTGGCTGGTGCTCGGCAACGCCGGCATCTGGGCCGCGCTGGTCGGCTCCACCTTCGACATGGCGAAGACGGGCTTCGAGATCTCGCTCGGCCTGACGGGCGTGATGTGCCTGTGGCTCGGCATCATGAAGGTGGGCGAGAAGGGCGGCGCCGTGGAGATGGTCGCGCGCGGCTTCTCGCCGCTCCTGCAGCGGCTGTTCCCCGGCATCCCCGGCGGCCACCCGGCGCAGGCCTCGATCGTGATGAACATGTCGGCCAACATGCTCGGCCTCGACAACGCCGCGACGCCGCTGGGCCTCAAGGCGATGAAGGAGCTGCAGGAGCTCAACCCCGACAAGGACGTGGCGTCCAACGACCAGATCCTGTTCCTGGTCATCAACGCCTCGGCCGTCACCATCATCCCGACGGCGATCATGACGTACCGGGCGCAGATGGGCGCCGCGGATCCGACGGACGTCTTCGTTCCGCTGCTGCTCGCCACCTTCTGCTCGACGTTCGTCGGCCTGCTGGTGACCGCGACGGTGCAGAAGCTGAAGCTGACCCACCCGGTCACGCTCGCCTATCTCGGCAGCTTCACCGCGGTGGTGGCGGCGATCGTCGCCTACTGCGCGCAGCTCGACCGCGAGACGCTGGAGCGGCAGACCACGCTGGCGGCGAACCTGTTCATCTTCACGCTGATCGTCGGCTTCCTGCTGCTGGCCGCGCGGCGCGGGGTGGCGATGTACGAGGCGTTCGTCGAAGGCGCGAAGGAGGGCTTCCAGGTCGCGATCAGCATCATTCCGTACCTGGTGGCGATGCTGGTGGCGATCGGCGTGCTGCGCGCATCGGGCGCGCTCGACCTGGCGCTCGACACCGTGCGGCTCGTGATCACCGGCCTCGGCATCGACGCGCGCTGGGTGGACGCGCTGCCGGTGGCGATGATGCGGCCGTTCTCGGGCAGCGGCGCCCGCGGCCTGATGATCGAGACGATGAAGACGCTGGGCCCCGACGCCTTCGCCAGCCGCCTCGCCTGCATCATCCAGGGCAGCACCGAGACGACCTTCTACGTGCTCGCCGTCTACTTCGGCTCGGTCGGCATCAAGAACACGCGCCACGCGATCGCCTGCGGCCTGATCGCCGAGATGGCGGGCTTCGCCGGCGCGCTGCTGGCGGCGTACCTCTTCTTCGGGTAGGCCCCTGCGCCGGCTCGCCGTCGTCGCCGCGCTGTTCGCCGTCTCGTTCCCGCTGTGGTACCTGGGGATGAGCTGGCGCGGCGGCTCGGGCCTCTTCGACCACAGCCCGATCGACCAGCACGCGCTGCAGGCGCGGGCCTGGCTCTCCGGCCGGCTCGACCTGGAGAAGGTGCCGGGTTACCTCGAGATCGCGTGGTACGAGGGACGCGCGTACAACTCGTTCCCGCCGACGCCGACGCTGGTCGAGCTGCCGCTGGTCGCCGCCTTCGGCCGCCGCACGCCCAACGGCCTCGCGATGTACGCGTTCTGGCTCGCCGCGCTCTTCGCCATGCAACGCGTGCTCGCGCGGCGCGGGATGCGCGAGTGGGAGGCGGGGGCGCTCGCGCTCGCGTTCGTGTTCGGCACCAACGTCTACGCCTCGTGCGTCCGCGCCAACGTGTGGGGCTGGGGTCAGGGGCTCGGCTTCTGCCTCGCCGTGCTCGGGCTCGCGCGGGTGATCGGCAACACGGCCACCGGCTGGCGCGGTCCTGGGCCGGGCTACCTGCTGCTGGCGCTGGCGGTCGGCTGCCGGCCCTTCTACCTCTTCATGGCGCCGCTGTTCGTCGCCCTCGACTGGAAGACCGGCCGCGGCGACCTGCGGCGCGCGGCGCGCGACGCCGTCCTGTGGATGGCGCCGTTCGGGGCCGCGCTGGCGGCGCTCAACTTCGCCCGCTTCGGCAACCCGCTGGAGTTCGGCCACAGCTACCTGGCCTGGGCCCAGGCCCTGCCCGACGGCATCTTCGACCTGCGCTACGCCGGGCGGAACCTCTACCACGCGACGCTGCGGCTGCCGGAGTGGCAGCCCGGTGCCTGGCCACCGCTGCACTTCGACCCGTGGGGCACCGCGTTCTGGCTCAACAACGCGATCTTCCTGTTCGCGCTGCGCGCGCTGCTGCGCGAGCCGCTCGACCCGTGGCTGCGCGCGACCGCGGCGCTCTCGCTCGTGCTGACCTGGTCGGGCCTGCTGCTGCACGAGACCAACGGCTGGCGCCAGTTCGGCTACCGCTTCCTGATCGACCTGCTGCCGACGGGCTTCGCGCTGCTGGCGCTGACCGCCCGCCGCTTCACCCCGGCGATGGCCGCGGCCTTCGCCTGGTCGCTCGTCGTCAACCTCTACGGCCTCGCCGCCTGGAAGGACCTGCCGCGCCCGCTGTGAGCCGCCATCCGCGAGGCCTCCGGCCGCGAGGCGTACCATCAGGGGTGCGGAACAGTCCGCCCAACAGGAGTCGACCCCGAATGCGATCGATCAAACGGATCCTCCCGATGCTCCTTCTCGCGGCCTTCGCGGCGGCCTGCGGCAAGGCGCCCGCCGAAGCGGCACTCAAGGCCAGCGACACCGCTCTCGAGGCGGCCCGGCCGCAGGTCGAGAAGTTCGTGCCGGCCGAGTGGAAGTCGCTGTCCGACGAAGCGGCGGCGGCCAAGGCCCTCTTCGAAAAGGGCGACTACAAGGAGGCGATGACCGCCGCCCAGGGCCTGCTGCCGAAGATCCAGGCCGCCGTCACGGCCGCGGGCGCCAAGCAGCAGGAGCTGACCGCCGCTTTCGAGGGCATGAAGGCGAGCCTGCCGACAACCCTGGAAGCGCTCGGCAAGCAGCTCGAGACCTACGCGGCGATGAAGAAGCTGCCGGCCGGCGTCGACAAGGCCGCGGTGACCGCAGCCCAGGCCGACTTGCCCAACGTCAGCCAGGCGTGGGGCGAGGCGGTCAAGGCGTTCGAAGGCGGCGACCTGATCAAGGCCTTCGAGAGCGGAATGGCGGTCAAGGGCAAGGTCGAAGAGATGGCCAGGACCTTCCTGCCGACCGCGACGGACGAGACGCCCGCGGGCAGCTAGTCCGAGGGCCGTTCGCCTGGCCCCGCGGCGACGCACGCCGCGGGGCCCGTGCGTTCTCCGCTGGTCCTTCAGTTCTGGCGACGGGACTGGACCGCCCCGGCGAACAGCAACAGTGCTGGCACCGCCGCCAGGAACGGTCCCGGGTTCGGCGCGCTCGTGGCGCCGAAGAAGTCGAGCGTCGGGGTCTGCAGCGCGAGGTACCAGATCGCGGTCCACGCGGCCTCGAACGCCTTCGCGGATCCAGTCACTCCCCCCAGCGCCACAGCCAGCGCAGGCGGGAAGAGGAGCGCAGCCGCCACGACCAGCAGACTCTCGGAGCCGGCGCCGAGGGCGCGCACGCACACGAACGGCAACCCTATCGCCACTCCGGCGGCGAACCGCGCCAGCAGCGGGCGCGACACCGGGTGCGGACAGGCTCGGAGCAACGGCTCGACCGCGGCGTCTGGAGCGCCCAGCCGGGACCACAACAGCACGGGCCACAGCAACGCGAAGGCACCAGGACCGCGCGCGTCGCCGCCCGTGAACGCGGCCACCAGGACCGCCGCGGTGGCCAGCCACCACCAGGCGCGGCGCCCGCGAAGCACCCGCACCAGTTCGGCCCGGACCAGCGCCGGCCCTGCGCTCCAGCCCCGGGTCGCCGGGGGCAGCTCGCGCGCCTCGGGTGCGGGGCGCGCCGAGGCGGCGTCCGCGACGGCCGTCGCCTCGTCGGCGATCGTCGCGCGGCCGCGCCCCCGCAAGCGACGCCGCGCCGGGTCGAAGCGGTCGAAGAAGGGCGTTGCCGCCAGCGCCACGAGCGCCCCGATGCCGATCCACGACAGCCGCTGGCCGAGGCGCTCCGCGTCCCAGTCGAGGCCGCCGTAGACGAAGGTGCGGCTCGCGCGGCGGGGACCGCCGCCGAGGGTGAAGCTGGGCTCGTCGACGCCGTGTTCGGCCTGGATCGCAGCCCGCATGCTGTCGCGGGTGAGGGCGAGGCCGCTGAAGTCGGCGAGGGGCCCCAGTTGCATCGAGGCGACCGACAGCAGGCCCCAGGCGAAGAACCAGGCCACGTTGCCGAAGCCGCCGCGCAGCCCGGGCAGCACCTCGAAGGCGACGACGAGGCCGGCGACGAAGGCCAGGGCCGGCAACGCCACCAGCGCCATCGGCAGCCACAGCGCGAAGAGGTCGAGCCCGCCGGCCTCGGCGTTGCGCAGCGTCATCGCCACCGCGGCCACGGCCAGCAGGGCCAGCAGCAGGCCGAGGTAGGCGACGTGGCTGAGCCACTTGCCGGCGAGGTAGGCGCCGCGCGTGAGCGGAGTCGTGGCCAGCACCTGGCCGACGCCGGTGCGGCGGTCGCGCTCGATCGTGCCGCGCACCAGCCAGAAGCCGACCAGGGCGAGCAGGTTGGAGGCGGTCACGGCGAGGCTGCCACCGATCCAGGCGGCGTCGAGGCGGCCGCGGAAGTCGCCGAGCTGGACGCGCAGCGTGCCCTCGCTGGTCAGCCAGCCGAGCCAGCAGACGAACCCGAGCGCCCACAGGAACGGGTACTGCCGCGTGCGCTCGCGCAGGTCGGCGCGGGCGAGGGCCACCACTGCGCGCAACGTGCGCGTCATCGCGAGCGCCGCGTCAGGCGGCGGCGCGGGCGGCGCCGACGTGGTGGAGGTAGGCGTCCTCGAGCCCCGGCTCTGCCGGCCGCGCCCCGGGCGCCGGCGGGTGATCGCTGACGACCCGGACCGCGACCCCGTCGCTGCGGCGGATCGCCCCGCTCAGGATGTGGCGCCGCTTCAGCTCGACGAGCGCTTCGCTCGGCACCACCCACTCCCAGACCTTGCCCGCCATCTGCGCCAGCAGCCGCTCGGGCGCCGCGTCCTGCAGCAGGCGCCCGCCGGCGATCAGCGCGATGCGGGTGGCGGTCGCCTCGACGTCGGACACGACGTGGGTGGAAAGGATCACGATCCGCTCGCCCGAGAGGTCGGAGAGCAGGTGGCGCAGGCGCACCCGCTCCTCCGGGTCGAGGCCGGCGGTCGGCTCGTCGACGATCAGCAGTCGCGGGTCGTTGAGCAGCGCCTGGGCGATGCCCACGCGCTGGCGCATGCCGCCGGAGAAGCCGCCCAGCGCGCGCTTGCGCACGTCCTGCAGGTTCACCAGCGCGAGCAGGACGTCGATCCGGCGTCGCGCGGCCACGCCCGCCAGGCCCTTGGCGGCGGCGATCAGCTCGAGAAACTCGACCGGGTTCAGGTTCGGGTAGACGCCGAAGTCTTGCGGCAGGTAGCCGACGGTCTCGCGCAGGGCGTCGGGGTCGCGCGCGACATCGACCCCGTTCCACAGCACGCGCCCTGCGCTGGGCTTCGTGATCGTCGCCAGGATCCGCATCAGCGACGACTTGCCCGCGCCGTTGGGGCCCAGCAGCCCCAGCACCCCGGGGCCGAGGTCGAGCGAGACGCCCGCGAGGCCCTTCACTCCGCGTCCGTAGTCCTTGTGGACGTCCTCGATCTGGAGCCTCATGCACACGGGTAGACGAGAACCAGACCTCGGGAGTTCGGCACATGCGAAAATGAGCGCCGCCCGATGGGAATCGAGATCCTCTACGTCGTCATCCCGCTGCTCCTGATCGCGGTGGTGCTCGCGGCCGTGTGGCTGGACCGTTGGAGCGTGCCGGTCATCCTGGTCGCGCTGGGCATCGGGATCCTGTTCGGCAGCGACGTCCTCAACGTCTGGGCCTTCGAGGACGTGGCTCTGACCAACCAGCTGGCGAACCTCGCGCTGGTGTTCATCCTCTTCCAGGGCGGACTGGCCACCAAGCAGGAGGACGTCCAGGCGGTGGCCCTCTCCGCCGGCGGCCTCGCCACCTGGGGCGTGCTGCTGACGGCAGCGGCCACGTTCGGAGGTCTCCACTTCGTGCTCGGCTGGCCGGTCCAGAAGTCGCTGCTGCTCGCGGTCATCATCTCCTCGACCGACGCGGCTGCGACCTTCTCCATCCTGCGTCGCCAGGCCCTGCCGCGCCGCCTGGCCTCCACCATCGAGGTGGAGAGCGCCGCCAACGACCCGATGGCGATCCTCACCACCCTGGTGGTCGTCGACTTCTACACGTCGGGCCAGAGCCACGGCTGGCTGACGGCACCGTTGTTCCTGTGGAAGTTCGTCGCGGGCCCGGTGATCGGCTGGGTGATCGCACGCGGCGCCGTCGCGATCTTCGACCGGCTGAACCCGCAGGATCGCGGGTACTACTACGTGCTGCTCGTCGGCGTGGTGCTGTCGAGCTACGGGCTGACGGAGAGCGTCGGCGCGAGCGGAATGCTGGCCGCCTTCACCACCGGACTGGTGATGGGCAACCGGCGGTTCGTCTATCGCCAGGGGGTCCGCAACTTCGCCGCCGCGTTGGCGACCATCGCCAACATCGGGATCTTCGTGCTGATGGGCGTCCTGGTGTTCCCCAGCCGCTGGCGCGAGCTCTGGCTCGAAGGAGTCCTGCTGTTCGTCGTGCTGGCCTTCTTCGCCCGGCCCTGTGCGGTGTGGCTGGGCACGCTCGACACGAAGCTCGGCGCCCGCGAGCGCCACTTCATCAGCTGGGCCGGTTTGCGCGGTGCGGTTCCGATCGTGCTTGCCACCTACCCGATGGCCGCGGGGCTGCCGATCGGCAGCGACGTCTTCCATCTCGTGTTCCTGGCCGTGCTGCTGTCGGTGGCGGTTCAGGGATCGACGCTCGGCCTGCTGGCGTCGCGCCTCGGGCTTTCGGAGCCACGGCGGCCGCAGCCCCGCTACGGCCTCGACCTGGTGACGATGGCCCACAGCGAGCTCGACCTCGTCGTGGTCGACCTGCCCGGGCCGCCCGGGCGTCCGGGCCCGCGCCTGCGCTCCTTGAGCCTGCCGCCTTCCGCGTTGATCACGCTGATCACCCGCGGCAATCAGGTGGTGCCGCCGACCGGTAACACGCGCCTGCTCGGCTGGGACCAGGTCACCGTGCTGGCGCGGCCGCAGGACGAAGAGGCCGTGCGACAGGCGCTGCTCGAGCCGTTCGCGGCCGCGGAGGCCGGGGCCCTGCCCGCCGCCGTCGAGGAGCCCGCCCCCGTGCCCGCCACAGACGAGGAGAAGCTCTCATCGCTGCGCGACCACGTCGTGCTGCTGGGGCACGGGCGGGTCGGCGCAGCGCTCGCCGACGAGGTGCGGCAGCGGGGCCTGCCTATCGTCGTCGTCGAGCAGGACTGGCTGACCGTGAGCCGGCTGCGGGCGGGTGGAACGCTGGCTCTCGCCGGCGACGCGGCCTCCGCGAAGGTCCTCGACCGCGCTCGCATCGCCGACGCACGGCTGCTGCTGGTCACCGCCACCAACCCGATGGCCGCCGCCGCGGCCATCGACTACGCGCACCGCGTCAACCCGCGGATCGAGGTCGTGGCGCGGGTCCACTTGCCCGAGCAGCGCGAGCAGCTCGGGGGCTATCCGCGCACCCGCATCGTGCATGCCGAAGAGGAACTGGCCGCGGCGATGGCCCGGTTGGCGCTGCACGTCGACGCGACCTGGACGCTCAGCGCCGCCGCAGGCGCCAGGTGAGGCGGGCCAGCGCCGCGCAGCCGATCCACAGGAGCTGGCCGAACACGAGCTCGCGGTAGAGCGGGCGCCAGGCCTTGATGTGAGCCATGGTCGGCCGGCCGATCGCGTAGCGGACGGTGACCGGCGCGCCGATCAGCAGGTCGCTCGTCCACGCCTCGCCTTCGCGGTAGCGGCCCAGGCTCTCGGCCAGCGCGACCAGCTCCATCGCGTTGAAACCGCCCCGCCGCGAGCGCACGAGGCCGTGGCCTTCGACCGCGTACTCGACGACCACCGTGGTGATGCGGCGGTGGTAGGTCAGGTCGACGATCCGCGCCTCGGCGTCGCGGCCGAAGACGACCATCCGCACGCTCGTCAGCAGCGAGGCGACGAGCAGCGCCGCCGAGCACAGGGCGAGTCCGCCCCACACCAGCGGCGGGAAGCCGCTGCCCCCGGTGCGCACGGTCCACTGGGCGGCCATCGCCCCGATTGTCTCGCGCCCGGCAAGCGGCCCGGCAAGCGGCGAGCGTGCTAGCTTCCCCGCGATGGCCGACCCGGCGCCGCTGTCCCTGCTGTCCGCGATGATCACGCCGGCCGTGCTGATCTCGGCGAGCGGGATGCTGATCCTCTCCACCGCGACGCGCCTGGCCCGCATCGTCGATCGCGTGCGCACGCTGGCGCGGCAGATCGAGGAGACCGGGCCGCCGACCGGCGAGCTGCAGGCGGAGCGGCGCGCGGAGCTCGAGCGCCAGATCGCGACCCACACGACGCGCGGGCGCCTGATCCAGTCGTCGCTGACGTCGCTGTACGTCTCGCTCGCGCTGTTCGTCGCCTGCACCGTGGCGATCCCGCTCGTGGTGCTCACCGGCGCGCTCGGCTTCCTGCCCGTGGCCCTCGGCATCCTGGGCACGCTGGCGCTGTTCCTCGGCACCCTGTTCCTGATCCGCGAGACGGGCATGGCGCTCGGCTCGATCCGCGAGGAGATGGCTTTCGCGCGGCGAGTCGCCGACCGCGGCCGCGCGGCCGCGCCTCCCTCCTGAAGCGGTCCCGAGCGCGCATGACCCGGTCGCTGCTCGCCGCCGCCCTGCTGGCCTCGCTGCTCGCGCCCCCTGCGAGTGCGCAGCCGCCTGCCTCTTCGGAGGCCGGCTTGCCGTTCCTTCAGGCGTGGAGCCCGAAGGACTACCGCGCGCAGGCGCAGAACTGGGCCGTCACCCAGGACGCGCGCGGCGTCGTCTACGTCGCCAACGGCGGCGGCGTGCTGGAGTTCGACGGCCAGCGCTTCCGGCTGATCCCGACCGCGACCCGCGCGATCGCCCGCTCGCTGGCCGTCGAGCCCGCCTCGGGCCGCATCTACGTCGGCGCGGTCGGCGACGTCGGCGTGCTCGAGCCCGGTGCCCGCGGCCGGCTCGAGTACCAGTCCCTGCTGCGCTTCGTGCCGCCCGGCGCCCGCGATTTCTCCGACGTGTTCCAGACCTTCGTGCTCGGCGACGCCGTGCTGTTCGCGAGCTTCGAGCGGCTGATCCTGCTGCGCGGCGAGCGGGCCGAGGTGTTCACGCCGCAGCAGGCGTTCCACTTCGCGTTCCAGGTCGGCGGCCGCGTGTTCGTGCGCGAGGAGGGCCGCGGCCTGCTCGAGCTGAAGGGCGACCGCCTGCAGCTCGTTGCGGGCGGCGAGAGCTTCGCCGAAGAGCGCGTGTACGCGATGGTGCCGTGGGGCGCGGGCGGGGAGATCCTGCTCGCGTCGCGCACCCGCGGCCTGTTCGTGCTGGATCCCCGCGGCGGCTTCCGCGCGCTGCCCTCCGACGTCGACGCGGCGCTCGTCCGCGACCTCGTCTTCTCGGGCACCGCGCTGCCGGGCGGCGGCGTCGCGCTCGGCACCATCCAGGGCGGCGTCTACCTGCTCGACGCGGCGGGCCGCCTGCGCGGCCGCATCGACAAGCCGCGCGGCCTGCCCGACGCCTGCGTGTGGGCGACCTTCGTCGACCGCGAGGGCGGCCTGTGGCTCGGCCTCGACCGCGGCCTGGCGCGGGTCCAGGTCGACGACCCGCTGACCCGCTTCGACGAGCGTGCGGGCCTGCCCGGCATGGTGATCGCGGTCCACCGCCACGAAGGCCGCCTGTTCGCCGGCACCAGCCAGGGCGTGTTCCGGCTGGAGCCGGGGCCCGAGGCGCACTTCCGCCCCGTGCCGGGGCTGCAGAACCAGACCTGGGCCTTCGCCAGCGTCGACGGCGCGGGCGGCCCCGGCCTGCTGGTCGCCAACAACGACGGCGTCTTCGAGCTGCGGGGCGACCGCGTGCGGCTCGCGATGGCGGGCGACGGCGCCTCGGCGCTGCGCGTGTCGCGGGCGGCGCCGGGCCGGGTGTTCGTCGGCCTCACGGACGGGCTCGCCTCGATGCGCCGCGCCGGGAGCGAGTGGGTCGCCGAAGGACTGATCCCCGAGGCCAGCGGCGACGTGCGCCGGATCTTCGAGGACGCGGAAGGACGCGTGTGGGCGGGCACCCAGGCGCAGGGCGTGCTGCGGGTGAGCTTCGAGGCGACCGCCGGCCCGGCACGCCCGAACGCGCAGGTGGAGCGGTTCGGGATCGACGACGGCCTGCCGGGGCCGGTCGAGAACTCGGTCTACCCGGTGCAGGGCGAGCCGCTGTTCGCCACCCACCGCGGCGTGATGCGCTTCGACGAGGCGCGTCGTCGTTTCGTGCCGGCTCCGCGCTTCGCGACGTTGTTCGCGGGCTCGCCTCGTCGCGTGTCGTCGATGCACGAGGACGTCCGCGGCGGCGTCTGGCTCCACGTCCAGGACGAAACCGGCTCGTCCAACGAAACCGGCGTCGCGCTGCCGCAGCCCGGCGGCAGCTACCGGTGGGATCCGCGGCCGCTGCGCGCGCTGGGCGAGTCCTCCGGAATCTGGGCACTGCACGCCGAACACGACGGGACGCTGTGGGCCGGCGGCGACGACGGCCTGTTCCGCCTCGACGCCGCGCGGCGGCGGTCGTTCGAGCAGCCCTTCGCGACGCTGGTGCGCCAGGTCGGCCGCGTCGACGCCGAGCCCGTCCACGGCGGGTCGGGGAACGTCGACACGGTGGAGTTCGCCCACGCCCGCGAGGCGCTGCGCTTCGAGTTCGCGGCATCGACCTTCGTCGCCCCGGCGGCGACCCGCTTCCAGGTCCGGCTCGAGGGCAACGACGCGGAGTGGTCGGCGTGGAGCGACCAGGCCTTCCGCGAGTACACGAACCTGGGACCGGGCCCCTATCGCCTGCGGGTCCGCTCCCGCGACCTGTTCGGGACCGAAGGCGAAGAGGCCGGCTTCGCGTTCCGGATCGCGCCGCCGTGGTACCGCACGCCGCTGGCGTGGGGCGCGTGGCTGCTGCTCGCGGCCGGTGCCGGCCGCGGCCTGGTGCGCTGGCGGCTGCGCCGGGTCGAGGCCGAGAAGCGCACGCTCGAGGGCATGGTCGCCTTGCGCACCCGCGAGCTGCGCGCGCGCAACGACCAGCTCGAGACGCTGGAGAAGATCGTGCGTTCGATCAACGAGCGCCAGGACTTCGACGAGCTGCTGGAGACCATGCTGCGCGAGTGCCGCGGCGTCGTGCGCGGCGTCGAGAAGGCCGCCGCGCTGGTCCGGCAGCCGGGCACCGACAGCTTCACCTTCCGGGCGGGCCTCGGCTACCAGACGCAGGACGAGGCGCGCATCGAGCTCGACCTGGCGGAGGCCGAGGCCCGCTACGTGGCGGGCGCCGAGCAGGTCTCGCCGGACGTGTTCGTGATCCGCGGCGCCGCCGGCCGCCCGGGCGAAGCCAAGCTGCGGCTGAAGGTGGCGCCGGCCGCACTGCTCGTCGTCCGGATCCGGATCGAGGAACAGGTCGAGGGCTACCTCGTGTTCTCCAACCAGCGCCAGGTCGAGGCCTTCGATGCCCACGACCTCGACCTGCTGCGCGCCCTGCGCGAGCACTTCCTCTCGGCGTTCGACAAGGCGCGCTCGCTGCGGCTGCTGGAGCGGGCGCGGCGCGCGGCCGAAGACGCGCGGCTGCGGGCCGAGGAGGCGAGCCGGGCCAAGAGCGCGTTCCTCGCCCACATGAGCCACGAGCTGCGCACGCCGCTGCACGGCGTGCTCGGCTTCGCCCAGCTCATGGACCGCGCGCCGGACCGCAGCCCCGAGGACCGCGCCCACCTCGCGACCATCCTGAAGAGCGGCGAACACCTGCTGGGGCTGATCAACGACGTGCTGTCGCTGTCGCGGATCGAGGCGGGGCAACTCGAGCTGCGCGAGGCGCCGTTCGATCCCGGTGCGCTGCTGAACGCGGTCGCCGCGCTGGTGCGGGTGCGGGCCGAGGCGCGACACCTGTCGCTCGTGATCGAGGAGCACGCGCTGCCCGTCGTGATCGGCGACGAGGGCAAGCTGCGCCAGGTGCTGCTCAACCTGCTCGGCAACGCGGTGAAGTTCACGACCGCGGGCCGCGTGACGCTGCGCGCGAGCTGGGCCGGCGACCGGGCCGTCTTCGAGGTGGAGGACACCGGGCCCGGCATCGCGGCGGAGGAGCTCGCGGGCCTGTTCACGGCCTTCGCCCAGTCCGAGACCGGCCGCCGGGCGGAGGAGGGCTCGGGCCTGGGTCTCGCTCTCTCCCGCCAGTACGCGCGGCTGATGGGCGGCGACCTGACCGCGCAGAGCGAACTCGGGCGCGGCAGCCGCTTCCGGCTCGAGGTGCGGCTTCCGGCCGCCGCGCCCGGCCAGGCCGTCGCCGGCCGCGGCGACCGGCGGCGGGTGCGCGCCCTCGCGCCCGATCAGCCCGCGTGGCGGGTGCTGGTCGTCGACGACGTCGCGGAGAACCGCGCGCTGCTGCGCGACCTGCTGCGCTCGGTCGGCTTCGACGTGCGCGAGGCCGAAGACGGCGGGCAGGCCGTGGCCGCCTGGCGCGAGTGGCGCCCCCACCTCGTGTGGATGGACAAGCGGATGCCGGGCACCGACGGCCTGGAGGCGACCCGCCTGATCCGCGCCGAGGAGCGGGCGACGGGCCGGCCGCGGGTGCCGATCCTGGCCCTCTCGGCCAGCGCCCTCGACCACGAGCGCAGCGCGATCCTCGCCGCGGGCTGCGACGACTTCGTGCCCAAGCCGTTCCGCGAGGGCGCGCTGTTCGAGAAGATGGCCGAGCACCTCGGCGTGCACTACGCCTACGACGAGCCCGCGGCCCCGAAGGGCGACGCGGGTCCGGTCACGGCCGAGCGGCTCGCCCGCCAGCCGGCGGAATGGCGGCGCGCGCTGCGCGAGGCGCTCGCGACCGGCGACATCGACGCTGCCCGCGCGCTGGCCGACGAGGCGGAACCGGACGACGCGGCGCTGGCGCGCGACCTGCGCGCGCTGCTCGCGGCGTTCCGCCTCGACGAGCTGGAGCGGGCTCTTCACGAAGGAGGGCCCGCGTGAGCGGCGAGATCTTCCTGGTCGACGACAACCCGGCCAACCTGGAGCTGCTGTCGGGGCTGCTGCGCGGCCACGGCTTCAAGGTGCGGATGGTCAACGACGGCCGCCGCGCGCTGGAGATGATCCGGGCCCGGCTGCCGGAGCTGGTGCTGCTCGACATCACCATGCCCGGCCTCGACGGCTACGCGGTGTGCCGCGAGCTGAAGGCCGACCCGGCGACGGCGGCGCTGCCCGTGCTGTTCGTCAGCGCCCTCGACGAGCCGCTCGACAAGGTGAAGGCGTTCGGTGCCGGCGGCGTCGACTACGTGTCGAAACCGTTCCAGGCCGAGGAGGTCGTCGCCCGCGTCGAGACCCACCTCGCGATCGGCCGCCTGCGCCGCCAGCTCGAGGAGCGCGGCCGCGAGCTGGAGGCGGCGCTGGGCGCCCTGGAGGAGGCCAGCCGCACCGACCCGCTGACGGGGCTGCGCAACCGCCGCTTCCTGCTCCAGCACGTCGACGAGCGGGTCGCGGCCTGCATCGCCTCGCGCGGAAGCGGCGCGCCGCACGCGCTCGCCTTCGTGCTGCTCGACTGCGACCACTTCAAGCAGGTCAACGACACCTGGGGTCACGCCGCCGGCGATGCCGTGCTCGTGGAGCTGGCCGCGCGCCTGCGCCGCGCCTGCTCGCACGACGACGTCGTGGTGCGCTGGGGCGGCGAGGAGTTCCTGGTCGTCGCGCGCGTCGACGGCGGCGCCCACGTCGCGGCGGAGCAGCTCGCCGGGCGGCTGTGCGCCGCGGTGGCTGCCGACCCGTTCGTGCTGGGCGGCGGCGAGGTCATCGCCTGCTCGATCTCGGTCGGCTTCGCCTGCCTGCCGTTCTTCCCCGATCAGCCCGCGGCCACGAGCTGGAGCGAGACGGTGACCGTCGCCGACGCCGCCCTCTACGCGGCCAAGCGCGCGGGCCGCAACGGCTGGGTGGGGCTCAGGGCCGGCGAGGAGGGCAAGCCCGGAGCGCTTCACGAGTTCCTGCGCGCGCCGGGTGCCGTCGCCGCCGGCGACCTGGAGCTGTCGACGAGCCTCGACCGCCGCGCGGTGATCGCCGCGCTGGCCGACCCCGACTGATGCGCGGTGTCGAGCAGGTGCCGTGGCTCTACGACCTCGGCCTCGCCTTCCTCGAGGCGACCGGGCTCGGCGGCTGGCGGAAGTGGCTGGTCGGGCTCGACGGCCGCGCGGCGCGCGTGCTCGATCTCGGCTGCGGAACGGGGCGCAACCTGCCGACGCTGGCCGCGCGCGCCACGACCGTGATCGGCGCCGACCCCTGCATCGACTCGTTGCGGCGCGCGCGCCGGCGCGAGCCGCGGGCGCTGCTGGTGCGGGCCCGCGCCGAGGCGCTGCCCTTCCGCGACGGCGCCTTCGACGTCGTCGCCAGCGGCCTCGTGCTGTGCAGCGTCGACGACCCGCCCGCCGCCCTCGCCGAGGTCCGCCGGGTGATGACGCCCGGCGCGACGCTGCGCCTGCTCGAGCACGTGCGCTCGACGCACCGCTGGCAGGCGCGGCTGCAGGACCTGGCGCAGCCGGCGTGGACCTGGTTCACGGGCGGCTGCCGCCCCAACCGCGAGACGGAGGCGGCCGTGATCGCAGCCGGTTTCGCGATCGAGCCGGGCTCGCGCCGGGCCCGCGGCAGCATGCGCCGGATGGTCGCCTCGGCGCGGGAGGGGGAAACATGAGCGACGCGCAGGGCGGGCCCACCCTCGGCCAGCGGCTGCTGCTGCCGGCCCTGGCCTGCCTGACGCTGGGTCTCGCGCCGTACGCGCCGATGCCCCACGTGGTCGAGAAGCTGCTGTGGCTGTTCCGCGGCCAGAGCTTCCAGCCGATCGACGTCTTCGACCTGGTGATGCCCGGCGCGCCGTGGGCGTGGCTGGCCCTGGCCGTGGTCCGCCGCCCTCGCAAATCGGGCTAGGCTTTGCGGGTCCCCGCAGAACCGAGGAGGCCCTCATGAACTCGCGTCACTGCCCGCTGCCGCGGGTGCTCCTGCCGTTGGTGGCCACGCTGGCTCTGGCACTGGCGGCCCCCGCGACGGCTGCGCCACGGCCCGCCGCCTCCGGGCCCGCGGCCGCGATGGATGCCGTGCTGAAGGCCGCCTACCCGGCCGACCAGCCGGGGGCGGCCGCGATCGTGGTCAGGGACGGCAAGGTGCTGTTCCGCAAGGCGTACGGGATGGCGAACCTCGAGCTCGGCGTGCCGCTGCAGCCCGACATGGTGTTCCGCCTCGGCTCGATCACCAAGCAGTTCACGGCAGTGGCGATCCTGATGCTGGCCGAGGAGGGCAGGCTCTCGCTCTCCGACCCGGTCGAGAAGTTCCTGCCCGGCTACCCGACCCACGGCCACGTGATCACGATCGAGCACCTGCTGACCCACAGCTCCGGGATCCAGAGCTACACGGGGATGCCGGGCTGGATGGAGGACCGGATCCTGGCCGACCTGAAGCCGCTCGAGTTGATCGACGGCTTCAAGAAGGAGCCGATGAACTTCGCCCCCGGCGAGCAGTTCCGCTACAACAACTCGGCGTACGTGATGCTGGGCGCGATCGTCGAGAAGGCGTCCGGCAAGAGCTACGAGGCGTTCCTGCAGGAGCGGATCTTTGGCCCGCTCGCCATGAAGGGCGCGCACTACGGCAGCAACGGGCCGCTCATCAAGGGCCGCGTCGCGGGCTACTCGGAGCACGAGGGGACGGTCGTCAACGCCCGCTACCTGAGCATGACCCAGCCCTACTCCGCGGGCTCGCTGGCCGCGTCGGTCGACGACCTCGCGAGCTGGGACGCGGCGCTCTACACCGAGAAGCTCGTCAGGCAGGCGTCGCTCGCGAAGGCGTGGACGCCGTACGCGACGAAGGACGGCAAGCCCACGCGCTACGGGTACGGCTGGGCGATCTCCGAGCTGCGCGGCCGGCGCGCGATCGAGCACGGCGGCGGCATCTTCGGCTTCTCCACCTACGCGACGCGGCTGCCGGACGAGAAGGTCTACGTCGCGGTGCTCGCCAACAGCGACAGCCCGAAGACCGACCCCGGGCTCGTGGCGAAGAAGCTGGCCGCGATCGCCGTCGGCGACCCGTTCCCCGAGCCGGTCGCGGTGAAGGTCTCCCCCGAGGTGCTGCGCCGCCACGTCGGCGTGTACCGCATCGAAGGCGACGCGACCCGCACGATCACGCTCGAGGGCGACAAGCTCTACTCCCAGCGCAGCGGCGGCGCGCGGCTCGAGATCCAGCCCGCCTCGGAGACGGCGTTCTTCTACCCGGGCAGCCTGTCGCGGCTCGAGTTCGAGGTCGACGCCAGCGGCCGCACCACCGCCATGCTGTTCTTCGCGGACGACGCCCGCGAGCCGCAGCGCTGCGAGCGCATCGCCGACGCGGCGGCGGAACGCAGCGTGGCGAAGGTCGACCCCGCCCTCTACGACGCCTACGTCGGCGAGTACGAGTTGCAGCCGGGCTTCGTGCTCAGCGTGACCCGCGAGGGCGACCGCCTGATGACCCAGGCGACGGGCCAGGCGAAGGTCGAGGTGTTCCCCTCCTCGGAGACCGAGTTCTTCCTGAAGGTGGTCGACGCGCAGCTCACGTTCGTGCGCGGCGCGGACGGCCGCGTCGACAGCCTCGTCCTCCACCAGGGCGGCCGCGACATGCCCGCGCGCCGCCTGCCGCGGAACTGAAGGGCCGCGTCGCGCCTTGGCGGGCCCGCGGGTGAGCGCATGAAGCCCGAGCGCTGGGCGCGCATCCGGCTGGCGTTCGAGGCGGCGGTGGCGGCGTCGCCCGCGGGGCGTCGACTGGCCGTCGAGCAGGCCTGCGGCGACGACGCGGCGCTGCGCGACGAGGTGCTGGCGCTGCTGGCCGCGGGCGACGCGGCCGCGGAACCGCAGTTCCTCGAGAAGCCGGTCCACGCCTTCGAGGACTATCGCGCGGAGCCGGGCGCGCCGCCGCGCCGGATCGGGCCGTTCGAGATCCACGGCGAGCTGGGCGTGGGCGGCATGGGCGCCGTGTACCGCGCGCACCGGCTCGACGACCCGACCCGCACGCCGATCGCGGTCAAGGTGATGCGCCACGGCCTCGCCGCCGGCGAGCTGCGCGAGCGCTTCTACAAGGAAGAGGCGATCCTCGCCGCGCTCGACCACCCGGGGATCGCGCGGCTGCTCGACGCCGGCGTGACCGACGCCGGCTCGCCGTGGCTGGCGATGGAGCTGATCGACGGCCTGCCGCTGACCGCCTGGGCGGAGCGCCGCGAGCTGTCGACGCGGGCCCGGCTCGAGCTGTTCCTGCAGGTGTGCGACGCGGTCGCATACGCCCACGGCCGGCGCGTGGTGCACCGCGACCTCAAGCCCGCCAACATCCTGGTCACCCACGCCGGCGAGGCGCGGCTGCTCGACTTCGGCATCGCCAAGCTGCTGCCGGGCGGCGACGAGGCGCAGGCGATGTCGACGGTCACCCACGCCGCGCTGATGACGATCGACTACGCGAGCCCGGAGCAGGTGCTGGGCGAGCCGGTCGACGAGCGCAGCGACGTGTACGCGCTCGGCGTCGTGCTGTGCGAGCTGCTGACCGGTCGCCGCCCGTATCGCGTGACGACCCGCGGCCGGCCCGAGGCGCTGCTCAAGGCGATGCTGGTGGACGCGCCGCAGCCGCCGTCGGCCCTGGTCCGCGCCGACCGCCCCGGCGACCCGCGGGCCGAGGCGCTCGCGGACGAACTCGCAGGCGACCTCGACGCGATCGTCACCCACGCGCTCGCCAAGTCGGCGGACGAGCGCTGCCCCTCGGTCGCGGCGCTGGCCGCGGACCTGCGGCACCACCTCGCCGGCCGCATCCCGGCGGCCCGCACCCTGCCGGTGACCCGGCGCCTGGGTCGCTTCGCGCGGCGGCGCAGCCTGGCCGCCGCTGCGCTCGTCGTGGCCGCGGGGCTGGCCGGCGTGGCGACGCTGTGGCTCGGCGGCGCCGGCGCGGGCGCAGTCGATGCCGGCGCCGCGGCCCGCGCGGCAGAGGAGTCGAGGCGCGCGGCGGCCGCGGCGCTGGACGCGGTCGAGGAGAGCCTCGCGGAACACGACGTCGCTGCCCTCGACGAAACGACGAGAGGCCGGCTCGAGCACGAGCTCGACCGCGCGGCGCAGCTCTCCGCGCACGTCGCCGACCCCCAGGTGCGACGCCGCTGGGCGGCCGCCGAGGCCCGGCTCGGAGAACTGGGCGGGCCCGGCGCCCGGGTGCGCCTGCAGCGGGCGCGGACGCTCTTCGCCGAGCTCTCGGCCGCCGACCCCGCCGACGCGCGGCTGGCGCTGCTCGCGGCCGACGCGCGCTTTCGGCTCGCCGCGCTCGGCGCGAGCTGCCCCGAGCTGGCGGCGGCGGCGCGCGCGGCACGCGCGATCGGGCTCGAGGAGGCGGCGCGGCGAGCGGCCGAGTGGGAACGGGCGGCCGCGGCCTGCGCGGAGGGCGGGCGTTGATCGGCCGCCGGGTCGGCCCCTACGAGGTGCTCGAGAAGCTGGGCGAAGGCGGCATCGGCGTCGTCTACGAGGCGCGCGACACCCGCCTCGGCCGCCACGTCGCGCTCAAGTTCCTGCGCGAGTACTACGCGCTCGACCGCGAGGCGCTGGGGCGCTTCGCGCTCGAGGCGCGGGCCGCGTCGCAGCTCTCCCACCCCAGCCTGTGCACGGTCCACGAGATCGGCCACGACGAGGCCGGCCGCCCTTTCATCGTGATGGAGTTGCTGAAGGGCGAGACGCTCGGCGCCCGCCTCGGCCGCGGCCCGCTGCCGCCGGAGCGCGCCGTCGACGTCGCGATCGAGCTGTGCGACGCGCTCGACGCCATGCACCGGGTCGGCATCGTGCACCGCGACCTCAAGCCCGGAAACGTGTTCCTCACCGAGCGCGGGCGCGTCAAGGTGCTCGACTTCGGCCTCGCCAAGAGCTTCGAGGTCGGCGACGAGGAGGACGGCGTGCAGACCGGCGGCGCGCTGATCGGCACCCTCGCCTACATGTCGCCGGAGCAGGCGTTCGGCGAAGAAGTCGACGCCCGCTCCGACCTGTTCTCGCTGGGCGCGGTGCTCCACGAGATGCTGGCGGGGACGCCTGCCTTCTCGGGCCGCACGCCGGCGCTCACCTTCGAGGCGGTGCTGCGCCGCCCGCCGCAGCCGCTGCGCGAGATCGACCCGACGCTGCCCGCGGAGCTCGAGGCCGTGGTCCGGCACGCGCTGGAGAAGGACCGCCAGCAGCGCCCGTCGTCCGCGGCCGCGCTGCGCACCGAGCTCCTGGCGGTGCGACGCAAGCTGGTGGCGGCCGAGCAGCCGACGGCGACCGCGGGACGCGGCCGGCGCTGGCGGTCGCAGCGGCGGCTGTTCGCCGGCGTCGGGGCCCTCACGCTGGCCGTCGCCGCCGCGCTCGGCTTCGCGTTCCGCCGGCAGCCGCCTCCCGCGGGTTACGACTCGGTGGCCGTGCTGCCGTTCGCGGTCGTCGGCGGCGAAGCGGGCGCCGAGTACGTCGGCGACGGCCTCGCCGAGAGCCTCGGCCACGCGCTGTCGCGCCTGCCGGGGGTCCGCGTCGCACCGCGCCAGGCCGCGCTGCGCCAGCGCGGGCGCGACCTCGACGTCGAAGGCGTCGCCGCCGACCTCGGCGTGGCGGTGGTCGTCACCGGGAGGGTCACGCTGGTCGGCGGCTCGCTGCGGGTGGCGATCGAGCTGGTCGACCCGCAGCAGCCCGCGCCGGTCTGGGCGTGGCGCTACCAGAAGCCGGCTGGACGGCTGCTCGAGGTGCAACGCGAGCTGGTGCGCGACATCCTCGACCGCATCCGGCCGCGGCTCACGCCCGCCGAGCGCGAGCGGCTGGCCGCGGGCGGCACGGCTTCCGAAGAAGCCCACCGCCTGTACCTGCAGGGGCGCTACCACTGGGAGCGGCGCACGGAGGAGGGCCTGCGCCGCGCCATCGAGCTGTTCGACGGCGCCACGGAGCGCGACCCGCGCTTCGCGCTCGCCCATGCCGGACTGGCCGACGCGTGGGTGGCGCTGGCCGGCGCGCCGCCGCGCGAGACGCGGCCCCAGGCCCGAGCGGCGGCGCTGCGGGCGCTGGAGCTCGACCCCGAGCTGGCCGAGGCGGAGGCCGCGCTGGCCATGATCCGCTTCGTCTACGACCTCGACGGCCCCGGCGCCGAGGCCGGCTTCCGCCGGGCGATCGCCCGCAAGCCCGACCTCGCCAACGCCCGCCACTGGTTCGCGCTCTACCTGATGTCGGCCGGCCGCTTCGACGAGGCGCGCCGCGAGCTGTTGCTCGCGCGACGGCTCGACCCGCTGTCGCTGATCATCCAGGTCAACCAGGCCCGGGTCGACCTCTACGCGGGGCGCGACGCGGAGGCCGTCGTCGGCCTGCGCCGCGTGCTGGCCAAGGACCCCGAGTTCTACTGGGCCCACGGCTACCTGTCGCTGGCCCTGGCGCGGCGCGGGGAGCTGTCGGACGCGCTGGCCGCGGCCCAGCAGGCGCGGGCCGGCGACGACGGCGTGGACGCGCCGTTCTGGACGGCGCTCGTGCACGCGAAGGCGGGGCGCGCGGCGAAAGCGCGGGCCGATCTCGCCGAGATCGGGCGCCGCGCCCGCGGCGGCTACCTGCCGCCGTTCCGGGTGGCCGCCGTGCACGCCGCGCTGGGCGACGAGAAGCGCGCCGCGACGTGGCTGGAGCGCGCGATCGAGGAGCGCTCGCCCTGGCTCGCCTACGCGCGCCACGAGCCGCAGGCGGACCCGTTGCGCCGGTTCCCCGCGCTCGCGGCGCGGCTCGACTCGGCCGGCCTGCCGGTCGCCGGGCGGCGGAAGCCGTAGAATCCCCGCCGACGCCATGCGCTCCGCGGACAAACTGTCGCCGGCGGCCCTGCTCGTCGGCAGCTTCGCCGCGGCGATCCTCGTCGGCACCGTGCTGCTGATGCTGCCGATGGCCTCCACCGGCAAGCCGCTGACCGCGCTCGAGGCGCTGTTCATGTCGACCTCGGCCGTGTGCGTCACCGGCCTCACGGTGATCGACCCCGGCACTCGCCTCACCGAGTTCGGCCAGGTCGTGCTGCTGCTGCTGGTGCAGGGCGGCGGCCTCGGCATCATGACCTTCGCGCTGTTCGTCGCCGTCGTCGTCGGCCGCGGAATGAGCATGCGCGACCGCGCCGCGGTGCTCGACTCGATCCACCACTCGCAGACCCACGAGCTGCGGCGGCTGCTGCGCCACGTGCTGCGCTTCACGCTGATCGTCGAAGGCGTGGGCGCGCTGGCGCTGTGGTTCGCCTGGCGCGACCGGGTGCCGGACGCGGGTTTCTCCGCCGTGTTCCACGCCGTCTCGGCCTACTGCAACGCGGGCTTCTCGCTGTTCAGCGACAACCTGGTCCGCTTCCGCGGCGACCTCTGGGTGAACCTGGTGATCACCGGCCTCGTGATCGTCGGCGGGCTCGGCTTCCTGGTCACCTTCGAGCTGCGCGACTGGGTCTTCGACCGCCTGCGGCGCAGGCAGCCCCACGCGTTCAGCCTGCAGGCGCGGCTGGTGCTGGCGACCACCGCCGGGCTGCTGGCGGGCGGCACCCTGGCCTTCGGGGTGCTCGAGTGGAACAACGAGCTGAAGGACCTGTCGGCGGGCGAGAAGGCGCTGGCGGTGTGGTTCCAGTCGGCGGCGGCGCGGACCGCCGGCTTCAACACCATCGCCTTCGACCAGGCGGCGGCCGGGACGCTGCTGGTCACGATGGCGCTGATGTTCGTCGGCGGCGCGCCGGGCTCGACCGCGGGCGGCATCAAGGTCACCACCTTCGCGCTGCTGCTGGCGCTGGTGCGGTCGCGCTCGCGCGGGCGCCGCCGTGCCCACGTCTTCGAGCGCTCGGTTCCTGAAGCGACGATGGACCGGGCGCTGACGCTGACCCTGCTCTCGGTCACGCTGGTGCTGTTCGCGACGCTGGCCCTCGTCGTCACCGAGCTGGGCAACGAGCCCGCGCTGACGGCCAACACCCGTTTCCTGGCCCTGCTGTTCGAGGTGGTGTCGGCGCTGGGCACCGTCGGCCTGTCGACCGGGGTGACGGCCGGGCTGAGCGGCCCGGGCCAGGTGCTGGTGGTCCTGATGATGTTCGCGGGCCGCGTGGGGCCGCTGACGCTGTCGCTGGCCGTGGCGAGCCGGCGCGAGAAGGGGCACTTCCGCTACGCGGAAGAGAACGTGATGGTGGGCTGATGGCACGCTTCGCGGTGATCGGGCTCGGCAAGTTCGGGGCGCACGTGGCGCGCGCGCTGTTCGACGCCGGGCACGAGGTGATGGGGATCGACACCCACAACACGGTGGTCCAGGACCTGCGCGACCAGATCACGCAGGCCGTGGTCGCCGACTGCTCCGACGTCGACAACCTGCGCGCGCTCGACGTCGCCTCGTGCGACGCCGTGATCGTCTCGATGGGCGAGCGGATGGACGCCTCGATCCTGGTCACCCTCTACCTGAAGGAACTGGGCTGCAAGCGGATCGTGGTCAAGGCCGTCTCCGACGACCACGGCAAGGTGCTGCGGCTGGTCGGCGCCTCGGAGGTCGTGCACCCCGAGCGCTCGACCGCGCTGCGCCTCGCCAGCTCGCTCGGCGCCAAGAACATCGTCGAGTACCTGCCGATCGGCGTCGGCTTCTCGCTGGTCGAGATCGGCGCCCCCGAGGTGTTCCTCGGCCGCACCCTCGGCCAGCTCCAGTTGCGGGCCCGCCACAACGTGCTGGTGGTCGCGATCAAGAACGGCGATCGCCTCGACCTGGTGCCCGGCGCGCCCTACGAGGTGAAGGAGGGCGACATCCTGGTGGTGATCGGCCGCGACGTCGACCTCACGGCTCTGACCCGCACCCACGACTGAAACGATGAGCGGCCTCGACGCCCGCTTCGGCATCGCCGCGCGCGGCTCCACGCTGCGCACCGAGGTGCTGGGCGGGGTGACGACGTTCGTCACCATGGCCTACATCGTCGTGGTGAATCCCGCGATCCTGTCGTTCGCCGGGCTGCCGGTCGGTCCGTCCACGGTCGCCACCATCCTCGCCGCGGTGTTCGGTTCGCTGGCGATGGGCCTGTACGCGAACCGGCCGATCGCGGTGGCGCCGTACATGGGCGAGAACGCGTTCATCGCCTTCGGCCTGGCGGCGCTGGGCGTCACCCTCGAGCAGCGGCTGGGCGCCGTGTTCCTCTCCGGCCTGCTGTTCCTGGTGATCACCTGGCTGGGCTTCCGGCAGTGGCTGGCGGCCGCGATCTCGCCCACGTTGCGCGCGAGCTTCGCGGTCGGGATCGGCCTGTTCCTGGCCCTGATCGGCCTCTACGAGGCGGGCGTCGTCACCAGCTTCGTGACCGGGATGCCGGCCGCGGCGCTGGCCGACCCCGGAAGCGGCGCGCTGCGCGCTCCGGACGTGCCGGTCAAGCTCGGCAACCTGGGCGACCCGCGGGTCAAGCTGGCCGTGTTCGGCTTCGTGCTGACCGCGGCGCTGATGGCGCGCCGGGTCAAGGGCGCGCTGCTCGTCGGCATCGCGGGCACCGCCCTCGTCGGCGCGCTGCTCGGCCACGGCGAGGCGCCGAAGGGCGTCTTCGCGCTGCCGTTCACGGGCGAGTACTCGCTGGCACCGATCGCGTTCAAGCTCGACGTGGTCGGCGTCCTGAAGCCCGCGCTGCTGCCGGTGCTGCTGACGCTGTTCCTGATGGCGTTCCTCGACACGCTGGGCACGATGGTCGGGCTCGGCGTCGGGGACAAGGACCCGAAGGAGCTGGAGCGGCCGATGCTGGTCGACGCCGCCACCTGCACGGTCAGCGGCCTGCTCGGCACCTCGACGAGCGGCGCCTACATCGAGTCGGCGACCGGCATCCGCGAGGGCGCGCGCACCGGCCTCGCCGCCGTGGTCACGGCACTGCTCTTCTTCGGCTGCCTGTTCTTCCTGCCGCTGGTCGAGCCGCTGCAGCGGCTGCGCTACGCGTACGCGCCGGCGCTGGTCGTGGTCGGCGTGCTGATGCTGGCCGAGGCGCGCCGCTTCGACTTCGACGACCTCACGGAGCTGTTCCCGGCCTTCGCGACGCTGAGCCTGATGGTGTTCACCTACAACATCGCCAACGGCCTGACCGCGGGCCTCGTGCTGTGGCCGCTGATGAAGGTGTTCGCGGGCCGCGCCCGCGAGGTGTCGCCCGGCGCCTGGACGCTGGCGGCTCTGTGCGCGTCGTACCTGCTGTTCGGCCTGCCGCACTAGGAGCGAGGCGTTCAGGCCGGGCCGAACGCCTCCTTGTTGACGACGAACGGCATCCGCGCCGGGTCGCCGCCGTGGCGGCCCTCGAGCACGTCGATCACGCCCTGCACGCAGCGGCCGGCCATGCCGACGTCGGGGTCGGGCGAGAGGCGGGTGGCGCGCGCGGCCGAGGCCGCGTGGTTGAACAGGCGCAGCTTCAGTGCCAGCCGCTCGTCGAGCAGCGGGCTGTCCCGCGGCAGCGGCTCGCGCTCGTAGACGTCGAGCGCGGCGCCCGCGATCCAGCCCTCGTGCAGCGCCTTCGCCAGCGCCGCCTCGTCGACGACCGGACCGCGCGCGGTGTTGACCAGGTACGCGGTCGGCTTCATCTGGCGCAGCCGGCGTTCGTCGATCAGGTGGAAGGTCGGCTGCTGCGCCTGTCCGGGCCGCGTCAGGTTGACGTGCAGCGAGACGAAGTCGGCCCGGCGCAGGCACGTGTCGAGGTCGGCGATCTCGATCGTGGCGCGCCGCGCGGACAGCCCCGCCGCGTGCCGCGCGTCCATCACGCCCTGGATTCGCTCGACGAACGTGGGGGCTTGGGGGCGGAGGAGGCCGGAGTCGTCCGACGGAGCCCCCATGGGACCGACGCCCGGCTCTGCCGGGCGTCGGAACCCGTTGTCGCACGCGAGCACGTCCATGTCGAAGCCCGTCGCCTTGGCCACCAGCGCCCGTCCGATGCGGCCGAGGCCGATCACCGAAAGCGTCTTCCCCGTCACCTCGTCGCCCAGCCACGGCTGGTGCGGGTGCCAGGTCGACCAGGTGCCCTCGCGCACCGCCTGCTCGGACGGCCACAACTTGCGCGCCACGGCGCCGATCAGGAAGAACGCGAACTCGGCCGTCGCGTCGGTCAGCACGTCGGGCGTGTGGGTGAACGGGATGCGATGGGCATTGGCCGCCCCGCGGTCGACGTTGTCGAAGCCGACCGCGTCCTGGGCCACCACCTTCAGCCCGTGCGCGGCCCCGGTGGCCAACACCTCGGCATCGATCGGATCGCGCAGCGTCGTGATCAGCGCGTCGACCCCGGAGCGAAGCTTGTCGAGGATCACGTCCTTCGGCGGTGGCTCGAGCCGGTCGTGGACCTCGACCTGCCACCCGCGCTCGCGCAGCCGGTCGAGCGCCTCGCCGCCGATGTCGCACGTCGCGTAGACGCGGAAGCTCATCGCCCCGGATTCTATGGACAGCCCGGCCGATTCGGCTTGCGGTCGGCGGGTGCGGCGCCGATCTTTCGAAATGCGAGGGCTCCTGGCGAAACGCCGGGGTGTGGTGTTTCCCCTCGAGCGGGATGGCCCCGAGCCCCCGGGCAGTCCGAGGAGGGGTCATGGCGCATCGCACGGTCGTGGTGGAAGCCGACACCGTGGAGGCGGCGCGGGCCGGCGTGTTCGGCCGGCTCGCTCCCGACGAGGTCGTGTTGCGCGAGTGGGTGGTCGCCGACGGACGGCCGCATCACGTCGAGCGGCACGCGGCCACCGTCGAAGAGGCCTGCGCGCGGGTCCGCGAGACGATCCCCGAGGGCGCGACCGTCGTCGAGGAGACCTGTACCCACGCGCCGGAGCTGCGGCACGAGACCGTGCAGGCGTTCGATGAGACGGACGTCGCCGCGGAGATCGGGCGGCGGCTGGGTCCGGACGCCGTGGTGGCTTCGGCACAGGAGGTGACGCCCCACCGCAACGGCTTCCTCGGCCTCGGCCGCAAGCCGGGCGCGTGGGAAGTCGACGTGGAGTTGCCGGCGAGCGCCGAGCTGACGTGGCAGCAGCGGGCCAAGGTCAGCGCGGAGGTCGGACCGAAGGAGGAGCGCTTCCCGCGCTACGCGGGCTCGGGCGTGTGCGACGTCTGCAACGCTCCGATCGCGGCTCTCGAGGCGTTCCAGGTCCCGGTCGAGGTGTTCTACGCCTCGCGGGCCTACCGGAACCACCTCGGCCGCAACCCGCTGATCGCGGCCATGGGGGGCGACGTCGACAGTCACGTGGCGCACCTGAGGGCCGTCGACCACTCGACCCACTCCGCTGTCTGCCCGAACTGCATCCACATGTTCGAGTAGGGTCCCGGGAGGCACTGTGCCGTCGGGTGTCGGCCTTTACCGCGGTCGCCGTCGTCTCCCGGCACTCGCCGCGACGCTGATCGGGCTGCTACTGGCGTCGGCGGCGCTGCCGCTGCACGGCCAGGAGTGGGGCTCGCGCGCCTACGAGCAGGAGAACCCCGAGTACTTCGCGCTCCTGATGCAGCTCGACCGCGAGGCGAACGGACTGCTCTCGCGGATCAACCAGGTCCGCAACGACACCGACGCCTGGCTCGGCCGCTTCGCCGAGGCGGAGCGCGCGCGGCTCGTGCAGAAGTACGAGCGCACCGACGACCACCGCAACCGCAACCGGCGCTTCGAGGGCGAGTACGAGAAGGAGCGTGCGGCGAAGGCGCTCTACGACGACGCCCGCGCGGCGTTCACGGTCGCTCAGGAAGCGCGGCCCGAGGTGCGCGCGAACCTGTGGACCAAGCACGTGGCCTGGCGGCGCCAGGTCGTCGCCGCCCGCGCGGCGCAGCTCGCGTTGCTGGAGTCGCGCCACGTGGTGATCCAGGGCCTGGTCGGGCTCGACTGGGACGAGTTCTGGGAAGACACGGCCGACGACGTGCTCCACGTCTACAAGGAAGTCCTGACCCAGTACCCGCAGGACGTGTTCCAGTGCCTGCTCGACGCTGGCGCGAACCAGGTCGGAGCGCTGCTCGGCACGAGCGCCGGCCCGCAGCCGCTGGTCGCGCCGGCACCCGTCCCGCTGGTGCCCGACCTCGTCCTCGACGTCGGGAAGA
This sequence comes from Vicinamibacteria bacterium, assembly GCA_025994075.1. Classification (GTDB taxonomy): domain Bacteria; phylum Acidobacteriota; class Vicinamibacteria; order Fen-336; family Fen-336; genus WYBL01. The sequence continues at coordinate 59,579 of JAMQGV010000005.1, read as the reverse complement.
ACTGCGTCGTGGGCTCGGGCTTCAAGGCGCTCGTCAACGCCTTCGAGTCGGCCTGGAAGAAGCAGTTCCTCGACCGAATGAAAGCGCGGGGCGTGCTCGAGGAGGTCGCGGAGTACTGGTGGGACGAGATCGTCGCGGCCCGGCTCGCGGAGGACGAGACGCTCGCGGGCCAGTTGAGCCGCGTCGTCGCCGACCAGGCCCTGACCGCGGGCACCCAGACCGTCGAGACGGTGGCCGAGGCGATCACCACGAAGACGCTGGCCAGCCGCGAGCTGCCCCAGCTCCGCCAGCACTACGAGGCGCTGGTGTCCGCCGCGAACCCGCCCGCCACGGCCGACCTGCGCGGCCAGATGCTGCGCACGGCCCAGGAAGGCGGCGCCCAGCGCGCGGGCGAGCTCCTGAAGGCGGCGCGCCTCGTCGTCGACTACGGGCAGAAGGCCGCCGAGCTCTACGCCAACAGCGAGACGTTCGCCGCGATCGAGGCCAACGAGGTGGACCGCTACCGCCGGGTCGTCGATTGCCTGACGGCACGCGGCGAGCCGGTCGGCGCGCCGGCCGTCATCGAGGTGCTGAAGCGGGACGCCGGCGGCTTCGCGACCTTCCTGCGCCAGTGCACGCCGACGGCGGCGGGCACCGGGCCCGGCTCTCCGGGGCCGGGTGCCGACGAGCCGAGGGTCGCCGAACTGCTCGACCGGTTGCGGGGACTGGTCGCGACGGCGCGCGACCGCACGACGCGGGTGGAAGCCGACTGCGCTTCGACTCGGGCGGACCTCAGTTCGGCGCAGACGCGCCTCGCCGAAGTCCAGGCCCAGCTCGACCGCCTCGCAACCGAAGTGGCCTCGCGCCGGGCCGCGGGGTCCGCTCCGCAGGCGCTGACCCAGGCGCAGGCGCTCGCGGCGGCGGCGTACGCGGCGGCGGGCCAGGTCGTCGAGGCCAAGCAGAAGGCCGAAGCGAGCGAACGCCAGGCCTGCACGGCGGCCGCCCAGGCCGAGGCGGCGACGACCGACGCCGCGCGTGCCCAGGGCCTCGTCGCTGCCGGCACCGCCGCGGGACAGGCCGACGTGTTCCATCAGCTCGCGGCCGAGGCCGCGGGCCGAGCGGAGTCCGCGGCGCGACAGGCGGGGGCCCTGCTCGCCGACGCCCGCCGCGCCGGAGACCCGGCCCCGGACTTCGCAGCCCGCCTGGCCGCTCTCGCGGCGAGCACCGCAGCCGTGGGGGAGGTCGCGTCCGCAGCCGGTCGTACGGCGGAAGCCGCCACCGCGGCGCAGGGCGAGCTGGACGCCGCTCGCAGCCAGGCGGCGGGCCTCCACGCAGAGCTCGCGCGCCTGCTGCCGCCGGCCCGGAGCGAACGCGCCGAGAGCGACGGGCTCTTCGCCCAGGTTCGACGGCTGGGCGCGGATCTGGCCGCCTGCACCGGCGAACTCGCGCCGCAGTCGACCTCGCTGCGAACCGCCGTCGCCGCTCTCACCTCTCGCGTCGAGACCCTGGAGCCGCTCGCGGCGGGTCCCGGCGAGACGGGCGGGACGGCAGCCCTCGCCGAGGCCGTAGCCAACGCCCGCGCGTCCGCCGACACCGCGGAGGTGTTCGCCTCGGCGGTCGCGGCCCTCGCTGCCCGTGCGCGCGCGTGCCGCGAGCAGGCCGAAGCCGCGGCCCGGACCCCGCTGACGCCCGCCGCCCCGGCTGCGGGCGGCTGGACGAGCGGAGAGGTCCGCACCGTGAGTCCCGCGACGGACCCGACCCGGCCCGCCTCCGGACAGCCCGACGTCGCGGTCCACGTCACGGCCGCCACGGCAGCAGCCGAGGCCTGCCGCTACCCCGAGGCGGTGGCTCACGCCGATCGCGCGGCGGCACTCGCCCCCGCCGATCCCTGGGTGGCCGCCAATCACGCGAAGCTGCGCGAGCTCGCCGAGCGCCAGCGCGCCGCCGTCGAGGCGATGAGCGCCGGCTCCCAGGCGGTGACGGCGCGCGACTTCGGCGCCGCGAGCCGCCACGCGGAGACGGTTCAGCGGCTGGCCCCCCGCTGCATGGACGGCCTCGTCGCCGGCTGGGTCGATGCCCTCAATCGCGACGCCCGGGCCGTGCAGTTCGCGCCCCGCGAGGGCCAGGACGCCGGGCGAGCGCGGGCCCGCGAGGCGTTGCCCGGCCTGATCGACATCCTCAACAAGACGATCGAAGCTGGGAACCCGCGTCCGCCGGCACGCACGGGCGGCGGCGGCCCAGCCGCCCCCGCTGCCGGCACGGCTCCGCAGGCCGATCCGTGCGCGACGCGGGCCACCTACCTCAACAAGTGGAATCCCACGCCGCGCTGCGACTGCGCCGGGTACAGGTGGGATGGCTACAGGTGCGTGCCCGGCAGCGACGGCGGCAGCGGAAGTGGAAGCGGAAGCCGACCTTCGTCGACCTCGCCGACGGCTGCGCCTGGAGCGCCTCCGGCCGCCCCGACCGTGCAGGAGTGCGTCACGATGCAGCACTGGATGATCCACCCGCCGCCGTTCTCGGGCCGGTCACCAATCTGCAAGGACAGCACCGGGACGTCCTACCTGTACACGGCCAGCCAGAAACACAAGGTGTTGTCGCTGACGAAAGGAACCTTCAACAAGAACACGGGGTGCCATGACGGCGCCAAGGTGGTCACGCCTGACCGCACGTTCGAAGGCGGGTTGTGCCCGCCGTAGTCGGCGCCAGACGGCCCGCGGACAAGGGCGCAATTGGGAGGTCCTGAGATGCTCATTCGACACGGTTGCAGCTGGTCCCGCCTCGGCCCGGCCCTGGCATGTCTCGCCCTCCTCGCGGGCTGCGCGGCGGCCGCCCGTCCCGCACGCCCGGTCGACAGGCCCCCGGCCGCCGAAGAACAGCTCGTGCCCGCCCCGGCCGCTGCCCCGGCGCCGGTCGCGCCGTCCTTGAGCGTCGTGGCCGTGTCCGTCCAGCCCGCGCAGATCCGCCGCGGCGAGCAGGTCGACCTGGTCGTCCACTACGCGGTGGGCGGGCCGGCGTCCGGCCTGCGGGTGGAGGAGCGCCGCGAGCTGACGAAGGACGGCGTCGCGATCGTGCAGATGAGCGACACGCTGACGCGGGCCGCCGGCACCCACACCTCGGCCCGGCCCGTCCGGGTCCCGGCCGACGCCGCGCCCGGGATCTACACGGTTCGCATCACGCTGATCGCGACGGGCGCGGAGGCCTCGGGCACGGCTCTGTTCGAAGTGCGCTGACCCGCGTCCGGCCGGGCCCGACCGCTTGCCACCCGTCGCGGGAGCGGATAGCGTCGACACTTCACGAGGAGGAGCAGGTGAAGCTTTCGAAGCGGATCGTTGCGGCGTTCGCCGCGCTGGCCGTGGCCGGGGTCGCGTACGCGAGCGACGCCTACACGGCGCGTCACGAGGCGATGGAGAAGGTCGGCGGCGGCATGGGCACGCTGTCCGCGATGGCCAAGAAGGAGACGCCGTTCGACGCCGCGGTCGTGCAGGCGACGGCGAAGACCATGGAAGCCGAGCTGAAGAAGGCGGCGGCCCAGTTCCTGCCCGACACCGCGGGCGGCAAGTCGCGCGCCAAGGCCGAGATCTGGACCAACCGCGCCGACTTCGACGCGATGATGCAGAAGACGGCCGAGGCGCTGGTCGCGCTGCAGGGCGTCAAGGACGAGGCAGCGCTGATGCCCGCGCTCCGCGCGGCGGGCGGCTCCTGCCGCACCTGCCACGACAAGTACCGGCTGCCCGAGTAGTCGTGACCCGGGCCCGGCGCGCCCTGGCGGCGCTCGCCACGCTCGGCGTGGCGGGCGCTGCCGCGTTCCTGCTGCTGACCCGCCCTGCCTCGCTGGCGGAAGGGGCGGTCCCGGCGAACCACGTCGCCGACCTGCGCAACGGCGAGGTGATGTACCACGCAGGGAGCTGCGCCGCCTGCCACCGCGCGGCCGAGGGCGGCCCAGGCGCAGAGCGCGGCCTGCCCGCCGGGGGCTTCGCCTTCCCGACGCCGGTCGGCAACTTCTACCCGCAGAACCTGACCCCCGACCCGGAGACGGGCCTCGGCCGCTGGAGCGAGCGCGACTTCGTCGCGGCGATGACGCTCGGCGTCTCGCCCGCCGGGCGCCACTACTTCCCCGCCTTCCCCTACGCGGCGTACCGGTCGATGACGAAGGCCGACCTGCTCGACCTCTTCGCCTACCTGAGGAGCCTGCCGGCGGTGAAGGCGCCAGCGCGCCCGCACGAGCTGCCGCTGCTGGCGGTGGCGCAGCGCGGGGTCGGCCTGTGGAAGCGGCTCGCGCTGGGCGACGCGCCGTGGTCGCCGCCGCCGGGCCGCTCGCCTTCGTGGACGCGCGGCGCCTACCTCACGAACGCCCCGGGCCACTGCGGCGAGTGCCACACGCCGAAGGACTGGGCGATGGTCGCCGACGAGAGCCGGCACATGGCCGGCGGGCCGCACCCCGCGGGCGAAGGCAAGGTGCCGTCGCTGCGGGGCCTGCTCGCCGCGAAGAAGTACAAGGACGTCGCCGACCTGGCGCTCGCGCTGTCGGCCGGCGAGGAGCTCGGCTACGAGAACCTGTCGAGCGGCGGCATGGCCGCGATCCAGCAGAACCTCGCGCGTCTCCCCGACAGCGACCTGCAGGCGATCGCCGAATACCTGCTGAGCCTCGAGTAGCCGGAGCGGTGGCGCGCGACTTCCTCTCGGAGCGCGTGCACCTGCTGGGCGACCTGCTCGGCGAGGTCCTCGTCGAGCAGGAGGGCCGCGACCTCTTCGACCGGGTCGAGGAGGTCCGCGCCCTGGCCAAGGCCGGCCGCGCGGGCGACGACGACGCCGTCGCGCGGCTGCTGGCGCAGGTGGACGCGCTGCCGCTGGCCGAAGCCCGCGTGGTGGCCAAGGCCTTCGCCTCCTACTTCGCGCTCGTCAACCTCGCCGAGGAGGAGGAGCGGCGCCGGGTGCTGCGCGCGCGGGCGCGCGAGGCCGCCGCGCAGGGCGCGCCGATGGCCGAGACGCTCGACGCCGCGCTCGCCGAACTGCACGCGCGCGGGCTGACCGCGACCGGGGCCGGTGCGCTGCTCGCCGGCTGCCGGGTGATGCCGGTGCTGACCGCGCACCCGACCGAGGCCAAGCGCCGCACCGTGCTCGCCAAGCTGCAGCGGATCGCCGGCCTGCTCGCCCGGCTGTCGAGCGAGACCGCGGCACCGCAGGACGCGGACGAAGCGCGGCGACTGCTGAGGGAGGAGATCGTCGCGCTGTGGCAGACGGACGAGACACGGGCGGCCCGGCCGGGCGTGCTCGACGAAGTGCGCAACGGCCTGTTCTTCTTCGAGTCGACACTCTTCGACGTCGTGCCGCGGCTGCACCGGCGGCTGGTCGAGGCGGTGGCCGCCCGCTGGCCGGAGCTGCCGCCACCCGCTCCGCTGCTGCGCTTCGGCTCCTGGATCGGCGGCGACCGCGACGGCAACCCCAACGTCACGCCCGAGGTGACGGAGGCCGCCCTGCGCGAGCACAAGCGGGTGGCGATCGGCCTCTACCTGCGCGGGCTCGACCGCCTGCACGGCCACCTCAGCACGGCCGCGCGCCTGGGCGTGAGCGCGGAGCTGCAGGCCGGGCTCGAGCGCGACGCGGCGCTCTTCCCGGACGTCGCGGCGCGGGCCGCCGAGCGCTACCCGCAGCAGCCCTACCGCCACCGCCTCGCGTTCCTCTACCGCCGGCTGGAGCTGACGCAGGAGGCCGCGGCGCGCCCGTGGCGCCCCGACCTGCGCCCGCGGCCCGGCACCTACGCCGACGCGGCCGAGCTGGCGGCCGACCTGCGCGCGATCCAGGACAGCCTGCGCCGCCACCGCGGCCAGCGCCTCGCGGACGGCCGGCTCCACGACCTGCTGGTCCAGGTCGAGACCTTCGGCTTCCACCTGGCGACGCTCGACCTGCGACAGCACTCGGAGCGCCACGCCGCGGCGCTCGACGAGATCCTCGCGCGCTACGGCGCGCCGGGTTACCGCGAGTGGCCGGAGGCGAAGAAGCGCGAGGTGCTGGTCGCCGAGCTGCGCAGCGCGCGCCCGCTGACGCCGGCGGCGCTCGACTTCAGCCCCGCGACCAACGAGACCGTCGAGCTGCTGCGACTGGTGCGCCGCGCCCACGAGCGGGTGGGACCGCGGGCGATCGACAGCTACGTCGTCAGCATGACCCGTGGCGCCTCGGACGTGCTGGCGGTGCTGCTGCTGGCGAAGGACGCCGGCGTCGCCGACGGGCTCGACGTGGTGCCCCTGTTCGAGACGATCGACGACCTCCGCGCGGCCCCCGCGATCCTGGAGTCGCTGCTCGCCGAACCGGCCTACCGCGCCCACGTCGAGCGCCGCGGCGGCGCGCAGCAGGTGATGATCGGCTACTCGGACTCCAACAAGGACGGCGGCTACCTGACGGCGAACTGGGAGCTGCACAAGGCGCAGCGCGCGCTGCCCGCGGTCTGCGCGAAGCACGGCGTCGCGCTGACGCTGTTCCACGGCCGCGGCGGTTCGGTGGGACGCGGCGGCGGGCCGGCCAACCGCGCCATCCTGGCCCAGCCGCCGGAGTCGGTGCAGGGCCGGATCAAGCTCACCGAGCAGGGCGAGACGATCACCAACCGCTACGCCGACCCCGAGCTGGCGTTGCGCCACCTGGAGCAGTTCTGCTCGGCCGTGGTGCTGGCCACCGCCAACGCGCCGCGCCCCGGGCCCTCGCGCGGGGGCGCGTGGCAGCAGGCGCTCGAGGAGCTGGCGGACCGTGCCCACGCGGCCTATCGCGAGCTGGTCGAGCGCCCCGAACTGGTCCCCTACTTCCAGTCCACGACGCCGATCGACGAGATCGCCCACCTCAACATCGGCAGCCGCCCCGCCCGCCGCGGGGCGGGGCTCACGCTCGACGGCCTGCGCGCGATCCCGTGGGTGTTCGCCTGGACCCAGAGCCGGGTCAACCTGCCCGGCTGGTACGGCCTCGGCAGCGCGATCGAGAGCTGGGCCGGCGAGGACCAGGGACGCTGGGAGCTGCTCGGCGAGATGCAGCGCGAGTGGCGTTTCTTCCGCGCGCTGCTCGACAACGCGCGGATGGCGCTGCGCAAGGCCGACATGGCGATCGCCCGGGCCTGCGCGTCGCTCGCCCCGCGCGAACTCCGCGAGCCCGTCTTCGGCCGCATCGCCTTCGAGTACGCGCGCAGCGAGCGGGCGATCCTGCGGCTGTCGGGCGAGCGCGACCTGCTCGACGGCCAGCCCTGGCTGCAGCACTCGATCCGCGTCCGCAACCCGTACATCGACCCGATGAACTACGTGCAGGTGGCCCTGCTCGCGAGGCTGCGGGCCAGCTCGGACCCCCGCGAAGCCGAGGCGATCCGGGACGCCGTGCTGCTGACCGTCAACGGCATCGCCGCCGGCCTGCGCAACACCGGCTGACGCCCTCGCGGCCGTCTGCGCCGAGACGCTAGAGCAGGCGGCCGAGCAGCGGTTCGAGGGCGTCGGCGAAGAGGGCGTGGGCCGCGGCGTTGGGATGGCCGTCGTGGTCGAAGCGCAGGAGCGGGGCGTCCGGCCGCGCGTAGTGGGCGGCAACCAGCGGAGCGAGATCGACGACGTGCACGTCCGGCGCCGCGACCGCCTCCAGGGCCTGGGCCACGGCGGGCGTGGCTTCGGGAGCGTGGTCGCGCTCGAGGCGCGGCAGGTGGACCACCACCAGCGGCGCGCCGAGGCCGCGGGCTGTCCCGTGGATCTCGCGCAGCAGGAACACGAGCGCCGCCCGCCGCGTTTCCGGCGTCCCCACGCCCGGACGGCGCGTCAGGACCTGGCGAAGGTCGGCCTCGGCGGCCAGCCACAGCTGTCGCGGGCCGAGCCGGCTCGTGCCCTGGAAGAAGGCGGCCGCAAAGCGCTCGTAGAACGCGAACGCCGCGAGGTCGGGCGGCTCCAGCCGCGGCCGGCCAAGCGCGTCGAAGTCCACCCGCGGCGAAGGCAGGCAGGCGGGCCCGTAGGCGGGCGCGCACGCGGCGACGTTGCGCCGGGCCTGGTCCGCCATCAGTCCGTAGACCACGACCGCGGGCCGCAGCTCCGCGTGACGCCTGAGCAGGAGCAGCGACTGGGTGGTGCCGTAGGCGGCGAAGGCGAAGTTCGCGGTGTCGACGCCGAGGCGGGAGCCCAGCCGCTCGACGTACGTCTCGTCGGCCGCCACGCCGTGACCCCACGTGTACGAGCAGCCGAGGGCCAGCACCCGCGGGCGCGGGCGCTCCAGCCCCGGCTGCGGGACGCGCGCGCCACGGCCGTCGGTGTGCACCACGTAGGCGAGGCCGGCGCGCGGGTGCCGGCGCACCGTGGTCGACGAAGGCCGGGCCGCGAACCCGAGCTCGGAGTCGCCCTGCATCAGAGGGTCGCCGGTCGTCTCCAGATCGAGGTCGAGGTAATGCCGCGCCCGGACGGTGTAGTACGCCAGCGGCGGAACCGCGACGGCCAGCCCCGTCAGGAGGGCGAGCAGGAACCCGAGCCGGCGCGGGGGCGAAGCACGTGCCATTGAGGGAATTGTAACTTGTTGTCTTGAATGAGGTTGAAAGAATGAGCTTGACCGCACGGAACAAAGGTCTTAACGTTAACGTTGTTAACTGACAGAACGGCGCTTTTCGCAACACCTCTCGAGGGACCGAAGCGATGGGAATCACGGAACGGCGCGAGCGGGAGAAGGAGGAGATCCGGCGCAAGATCCTCGACGCCGCGCGCGAGCTGTTCATGACCGAGGGCTACGACAAGGTCACGATGCGGCGCGTCGCCGACGCCATCGAGTACTCGCCGACCACGATCTACCACCACTTCGAGGACAAGGACGACCTGGTCGAGGCCCTCTGTCACGAGGACTTCGCGAAGCTGCTCGAGGCCCTCGATCCCGCGCAGATGCCCGCCGACCCGATCGAGCGGCTGCGCCAGCTCGGCCTCGCCTACGCGCGCTTCGCGCTCCAGAACCCCAACCAGTACCGCTTCATGTTCCTCACCCCGCGCGAGGAGCACCCGCACCCGGAGGACTCGCCGGGCTACCAGAGCTTCGGCGTCGTGCGCCAGATGGTCGCGGACGCGAAGGCGGCGGGCCGGCTGCGCGACGACGACGTCGACGCGATGGCGCAGACGCTGTGGGCCTGCGTGCACGGCGCCGTGTGCCTGGTCACCACCTTCCGGCCCGAGCAGTTCCCGTGCGTGCCGCCGGCGCCCGACCTGGTCGAGCGCACCGTCGACGCCTCGATCCGCGGCCTGCTGAAGGAGTAGCGCCTTGGTCTCGCTCGCGCGCAAGAACCTGCTCCACGACCGGCTGCGGTTCGTGATCACGGTGGCCGGCGTCGCCTTCGCGGTGACGCTGGTGCTGGTCCAGGTCGGGCTGTTCCTGGGCCTGCTGGGCAAGGCCACGGTGACGATCGAGAACTCGTCGGCCGACATCTGGGTCACCTCGCGCGAGACGCCCAACGTCGACTTCGCCCACTCGTTCCCGGAGACCACGGTGCTGCGCGTGCGCGGCGTCGCTGGCGTCGAGAAGGCCGACAACGCGATCGTGCAGTTCATGAACATCATGCTGCCCTCGGGTGCCGAAGAGGGCTGCCTCGTCTACGGGCTCGAGGACTTCTCCGCGTGGAACCTGCCCTGGGACGTCGAGTCGGGCGACCCGACGGAGCTGCGCCGTGGCGACTTCATCCTGATGGACCGCTCGGCCGAGCGCCGCTTCGGCCCGTTCCAGGTCGGCGACTACCGCGAGATCCTCGGCCACCGCTTCCGGATCATCGGCGCCACCCGCGGCGCCGCCTCGTTCACGACCGCGCCGGTCGTGTTCATGGACTTCCGCCGCGCCCAGGGCCTGCAGCAGACGGTGCACAACCGGACCAGCTACATCCTGGTCAAGGTCGCGCCGGGGCACGACGCCGCGCAGGTCGCCGAGCGCATCCGCGCCGTCACGCCCTACAACGACGTCTACACCCGCGCGGAGTGGGCGGCGCGCTCGCGCAACTACTGGGTGGTGTCGACGGGCCTCGGCATGAACATGGGCATCACGGTCTTCCTCGGCATCCTGGTCGGGATCGTGGTGGTCGCGCAGACGCTCTACACGTCGGCCGTCGAGCACGTGAAGGAGTTCGGCACGGTCAAGGCGATCGGCGGCTCCAACTGGGACATCTACAGGATCCTCGGCGAGCAGGCGCTGATCGCGGCCGTCGTCGGCTACGCGATCGGCGCGGCGATGAGCTTCGGCATGCGGCCGCTGCTGGCCCAGCTCCACCTCAACGTGCTGGTCTCGCCGCAGTTCGCGGCCACCGTCTTCGCGGGCACGGTGCTGATGTGCCTGGGCGCCGCGATGCTGTCCTTCAAGCGGGTGGCGGGCATCGACCCCGCCCTCGTGTTCCGCGCCTAGGGGTCCCCGATGAACGCGATGCTGGCGCCGTTCTGCTGCGACCGCGAGGCCCCCCCGCGGGACGCGCTGTCGGCGCGCGAAGTGTTGGCCGTCGAGGACGTGCGCAAGACGTTCGAGGAGGGCTCGCAGAAGGTCGAGGTGCTGCGCGGCGTCAGCCTCGCGGTCGACCAGGGCGAGGTGGTGGCGCTCGAGGGCCCGTCGGGCTCGGGCAAGACGACGCTGCTGTCGATCATGGGCTGCATCCTGACCCCCAGCGCCGGCCGCATCCGCATCGCGGGCCGCGAGGTGAGCGGCGACGAGGCCGCGCTGCGCGACGTGCGCAAGCGCTCGATCGGCTTCGTCTTCCAGCAGTACAACCTGTTCCCCGCGCTGACCGCGCTGGAGAACGTCGAGTACGCGCTGAACGTGAAGGGCGTGCGCGGCCGCGGGGCGAACGCCGAAGCGGCGCGCGTGCTCGACCTGGTCGGCCTCGGCGACAGGAAGCGCTTCCTGCCGCGCGACCTGTCGGGCGGCCAGAAGCAGCGGGTCGCGATCGCGCGGGCGCTGGCCGGATCGCCCGAGGTGCTGCTGGCCGACGAGCCGACCGCCAACCTCGACACCGCGGTCGGCACCCAGATCCTCGAGCTGTTCCAGAAGCTGGCGAAAGAAGAGAACAAGGGCCTCGTGATCGTCACCCACGACCCCAAGGTGCGGAACGTCGCCGACCGCGTCGTCGGCATCCGCGACGGCCGCCTGTCGGACCCCACGGAGCACTGAACTCATGCGCATCGGCAAGCTCGCGATCCTCGTCGTCTTCGGCAGCGCCCTGCTGGGCGCGACGGTCATGCAGGCCCGCAGCGGTGGCGGCGAACGCCTGCACGCGGAGGAGGCCCCGCGCGGGGCGGGAGCCGACAACGCGATGGGCTTCGGCGTCGCCGCCGAGGGCCGCGTCGTCGCCTACCCGGGCGCCGAGGTGAAGGTGGCCGCGGAGCGCGCCGGCCGGCTGCTGAAGGTCCACGTGACCGAGGGCCAGAAGGTGGCGAAGGGCGCGGTGCTGGCGGAGATCGACGCCGACGAGCTACACGCGGCGCTCGACGAGGCGCAGGCGCGCATCGCCGAGGCCGAGGCCGCGATCCGCCTCGCGGAAGCCAACCTCGACCGCCGCCGCGCGCTGGTCGCACAGCAGATCGCGACGCCGCACGACCTCGACCAGGCGACCCACGACCTCGACGCCGCTCGCGCCCGCCGCGAGACCGCGCGCGCCCAGGCCGCGCTGTACGAGGCCCAGCTCGCCAAGACGCGGGTGCTGGCCCCGATCGCAGGCACGGTGATCACGCGCCACGTCGACGCCGGCGAGACGGTCGAGGCGGGCGCCGCGATCGCCACCCTCGCCGACCTCGGGCGCCTGCGCATCGAAGGCGAGGCGGACGAAGCCGACGCCGCGCGGCTCGAGCTCGGCGCGCCGGTCGTGATCCGCGCCGACGGCTACCCGGGCCAGACCTGGAAGGGCCGCATCGAGGAGATCGCGGACGCGGTGACGCTGCGCAAGCTGAAGCCGCAGGACCCGTCGCGCCCGACCGACACCCGCATCCTCACGGTGAAGGTGGCCTTCGCGGAGCCCACGCCGCTCCACCTCGGCACGACCGTCGACCTGCGCCTGCTGAAGTAGCCGGCCCGACCTCCCGGGGCTTCCGGTCCGGGCGGGCGCCGTGGGATGCTCTTCCACATTCCGGGCGAGGAGGAGTGATGCGGGCAGCGGCAGGCGTTTCGATGCTGGCTTTGTGGCTCGCGGTGGCACCGGAGGCCGCGGCCGCTAGCGCCCGTTGACGTCGGATCCACGCGGCTCCGTCCCTTGTCTGCCATTTGACGTGGTAGCCTGATGGCATGAGGACGACCATCGACAAGGCCGGGCGCGTCGTCATCCCGGCCGCCGTCCGCGCCCGCGCCGGGCTGCGGCCCGGCACGGCCCTCGACGTGCTCGTGGACGACCTCTCGGTGCGGCTCGTCCGCCGGGTCCCGGCACCGAAACTCGTCCGGGTGGGCCGACGGCTCGTGGCCCGGCCGACGGCGAAGGACCTCCCCGACGTGGACGTGGCTGCCCTGATCGAGGACGAGAGGAACCGCTGGCCTCGCTGAACCGTGCGTTCCTCGACACCAGCGTCCTGCTCGGAGGGCTGATCGATTTCGGCCCGCGGGTGGCCGGAGCGCAGGCGGTCCTGCGGACGGTGTCGGAAGCGCCTGCGCGCCGAACGCTCACCGCCTGGCACTGCTGCCTCGAGTTCTACGCCGTGGCGACGCGGTTGCCCGAGGAGTACCGGCTGAGCCCGGCGGACGCCGGGCGCCTGGTGGAGGAGGAGCTGTTGGGCCGGCTCCGAGTGGTGGACCTGCCGGCCGGAGCCCGGCTCGCGATGCTGCACGGCGTGGTGCGCGAACGCGTGGCGGGAGGACGTCTCTACGACGCCCACATCGCGGAGACCGCCCGGCGCGCCGGCGCACCCCTGGTCGTCACCGACAACGTCAGGCACTTTTCCGCCCTTCGCGCGCACGGCATCCGGGTCGTCGACAGCGCCGCCTGCGCGGCCGAGCTCGGCGTCCGCAAGTAGCGGCTGCGCCGCGGGCGACGTTCGCGCGGGGGCGCCCGAGGGTGGCGATCGGCCGTGCGGCCTGCCATGCTTTCGCGCGGAATCCGCGAACAACCCGGGGAGGTCCGCTTGGTGAAGGCTCGACTCGCACTCGGCTCGCTGCTGCTGGTGGCCGCGCCGCTGGCTCCCGCCCAGCACTACCAGTCGGACTTCCCCCCCGCGGAGTTCCGCGCGCGGTGGGACGCCGTGTTCGACCGCATCGGCACGGGCGGCGTGGCGGTGGTCCAGGGCAGCGGCCCGGTCACCGGCTTCCAGCTCCCGCGCCAGAACAACAGCTTCTACTACCTCTCGGGCATCGAGACCCCGGGCGCATACCTGCTGCTGGACGGCCGTGACCGCCGCGTCACGCTCTACCTGCCGCCGCGCAACGAGCGCCTCGAGCGCTCCGAGGGCCGCGTGCTCTCGGCCGACGACGGCGCGCGCGTGCGCGAGCTGACCGGCGTCGACGAGGTGCGGCCCACCACCGAGATGGGCACGGCGTGGCCGCTGGGCGACGCCCGGTTCGAGATCTGGGCGGAGAGCGCGCCGGCCGAAGGCCACGCCGACCAGCGCCACGAGTTGCGCGCCGCCCACACGGCGGCGGCCGCGGACCCGTGGGACGGCGGCCTGCCTCGCCACGTGCGCTTCACGGAGCTGCTGCGACAGCGCAACCCGCGCGCGACGCTGCGCGACCTGACGCCCGTGCTCGACGAGCTGCGCAGCGTCAAGAGCGAGCGCGAGATCGTGCTGCTGCGGCGGGCGGCGCAGCTCTCCGGCCTCGGGCTGCTGGCCGCGATGCGCAGCACGACGCCCGGCGCCTGGGAGTACCAGCTCGACGCCGCGGCCCGCTTCGTGTTCCAGGTCCACGGCTCGCGGCTCGACGGCTACCGCTCGATCACCGCCTCGGGCACGGCCAACATCTGGAACGGCCACTACTACCGCAACGACCGGCAACTGCAGAAGGGCGACCTGGTGCTGATGGACTACGCGCCGGACTACCGCTACTACGTGAGCGACGTGGCACGCATGTGGCCCGTCTCCGGGCGCTACGCCCCGTGGCAGCGCGAGCTGCTGCAGTTCGTGCTCGAGTGGCACAAGGCCGTGCTCGCCCGCATCCGCCCCGGCGTCACCGTCGACGCGATCCTGGCGGAGGCACGCGAGGCGATGGCCCCGGTGCTGGCCCGCACCCGCTTCTCGAAACCCGCCTACGAGCAGGCCGCGCGCAAGATGCTGGAGACGAGCGGCGGCGTGTTCTCCCACCCGGTCGGACTCGCGGTGCACGACGTCGGGTCCTACCGCGGCGGGCCGCTGAAGCCGGGCCAGGTGTTCTCGGTCGACCCGCAGTTGTGGGTGCCCGAGGAGACGCTCTACATCCGCTACGAGGACACGGTCGTGGTCACCGCGGACGGCGTCGAGAACTTCACGGCGTTCCTGCCGGTCGAGCTCGACGCGCTGGAGGCCGAGGTGGGCCGGGGCGGCGTGCAGCAGGCGCTGCCGGCGCTCGACGACGCGGGCTTCGAGGCGCTGCGGAGGAAGCGTTGACGCGCGCCAGGGCCCGGGCCGCGCTGCTCGTCGCGCTGCTCGGCGCGCTGCTCGCGTGTGCGGCGCCGCTCGGCGCCGACACCTACCCGCGCCAGCCCGGAATCGACGTGCTCGACTACTCCTTCGCGCTGACGCTCTCCGACGAGAGCGACCGCATCGAAGGCGAGGCGGCCGTTCGACTGCGCTTCGCCCGCGACGGCATCTCGACGCTGGAGCTCGACCTGGTCGCTGAGTCGCCCGGCACGGGGCGCGGCATGAGGGTCTCCGAGGTGCGCGACGACGCCGGGCCGCTCCGCTTCGTCCACGAAGGGGAGCGGCTGAAGGTCGACCTGGGCGGCGCCGGGCGCGCCGGGGACGGGCGCCGGATCGCCGTCCGCTACGGCGGCGTGCCGGCGACGGGGCTGCTGATCGCCCCCAACAAGCACGGCGACCGCACGTTCTTCTCCGACAACTGGCCGGTCAAGGCGCGCCACTGGCTGCCGGTGATCGATCACCCCTACGAGAAGGCCGCGAGCGAGATGACCGTGACCGCTCCGGCTCACTACCAGGTGGTCTCGAACGGCCTGCTGGTCGAGGAGACGGACCTGGGCGAGGGCCTGCGGCGCACGCGCTGGCGCCAGTCGGTGCCGATCCCGGCCTGGCTGTACGCCGTCGGCGTCGCCCGCTTCGCCGTCGAGCACCGTCCCGCCTGGCGCGGCCGTCCGATCGAGAGCTGGGTCTATCCGCAGGACCGCGACACCGGCTTCCGCGCGTTCGCGGAGCCCACCCGCGACGCGCTCGACTTCTTCGAGGACCGCGTGGGGCCCTACTCGTACGAGCGGCTCGCCCACGTGCAGGCCAACGGCGTGCGCGGCGGCATGGAGGTGGCGACCTCGATCTTCTACGGTGACGACTCGGTCGCGGATCCCGCGAGCCCGCGCTGGTGGCGGGTGCGGGTGCACGAGATCGCCCACCAGTGGTGGGGCAACGCGGTCACCGAGTCCGACTGGGACGACGTGTGGCTGTCCGAGGGCTTCGCGACCTACTTCACGCACCTGTTCGTGGAGCACGAGCTGGGCCGCGACGCGTTCGTGGCCGGCCTGCGCGCCGACCGCGACGCGATCCGCGAGTTCGACGCGAAGAACCCGGACTACCGGATCGTGCACGACGAGCTGGCGGACATGTCGAAGGTGCTGAGCGGCGTCGGCACCTACCGCAAGGGCGGCTGGGTGCTGCACATGCTGCGCGGCGTCGTCGGCGACGAGGCGTTCTGGCAGGGCATCCGCGCCTACTACCGCGAGCACCGCGACGGCCACGCCACGACCGACGACTTCCGGCGCGCGATGGAGGCGGCATCCGGGCGCGACCTGAAGGTGTTCTTCGACCAGTGGCTGACGCGCGGCGGGATGATCAAGCTGCGCGCGACGTGGCGGCACGACCCGGCGGCCGGCCAGCTCCGGCTCGACGTCGAGCAGCTCCAGCCGCAGGTGCCCTACGCGATGCCGCTGCAGGTCGCGATCGAGCTGCCGGGGGAGTCCGGGCGCCGCGTCGTGACGCTCGAACTCGCGCAGCGCCGGCAGCAGTTCGAGGTCCCGCTGCCGGACCGCCCGACGTCGATCGCCTTCGACCCCGACTTCCTCCTGCTGATGGACGCCGAACTGGCCGAGCGCATTCCGTAGCCGAAACGGCCGCGGGTAGTAGTAACCTCCCCGGCCATGCCCGACCAGGAACTGCTGGACGACCTGCGCAATCTCGACCCCCGCACCGCCGCCGAGCGGCTGTGGGAAGTGAGCGACGCGACGATCGCGGGGCTGCTCGGCCAGTTGCCGACGGGGCTCGCGGTCGACATCCTCGAGGAGTTCGCCGAGGACCGGCGGCTGGCGATCGCCGAGGCGACGCCGTTCGGCCAGGGCCAGCTCTGGCTCAAGGGCCATTCCTACCCCGACGACACGGTGGGCCGGCTGATGGAGCGGCCGGCGGCGGTGTTCCGCCCCGACGAGACGATCGCCGCCGTCACCGAGACGCTGCGCGAGACCGTCAAGAAGCGGATGGTGATCTACATCCTGGTCACCACCTCGGACGGCAGGCTGGCCGGCCTCGTCGCCTTCCGCGAGCTGCTGTTCGCGCGGCCCGACCAGACGCTGGCCGAGGTGATGATCCCCGACCCGTTCCACCTGAAGCCCGAGACGAAGCTGCAGGATGCGATGCGGGAAGTGGTCACCCGCCACTTCCCCATCTACCCGGTGTGCGACGCGGAGGGCCACCTGCTCGGCGTCGTGCGCGGGCAGACGATGTTCGAGGAGCAGGCGTTCGAGATCTCGGCCCAGGCCGGCGCGATGGTCGGTGTCGAGAAGGAGGAGCGGGTCGGCACGCCGTTCGCCCGCTCGTTCAAGTTCCGTCACCCGTGGCTGCAACTCAACCTGCTGACGGCCTTCGTCGCCGCCGCCGTGGTCGGCCTGTTCGAGCACACGCTCGAGCAGATCGTCGTGCTGGCCGTGTTCCTGCCGGTGCTCGCGGGCCAGTCGGGCAACACCGGCTGCCAGGCGCTCGCGGTCACCTTGCGGGCGATGACGCTCGGCGAGTTGAGGCCCGACCAGGCCTGGGCCAGCGTGCTCAAGGAGGGGCTGCTGGGCCTCTGCAACGGCGCGGTCGTCGGCCTGGTGGCCGGCGCCGGCATGTGGGCCTACGCGTCGGGCCAGGGCAACCCGCACGCGCTGGGGCTGGGCCTGATCGTGGTCGCGGCGATGGCGGTCTCGTGCGTGATCAGCGGCGTCTCCGGCGCCGTGATCCCGCTGACCCTGAAGCGGCTCGGCGCCGACCCGGCGACGGCGTCGTCGATCTTCCTGACCACCGCGACCGACGTGGTCAGCATGGGCGCGTTCCTCGGCCTGGCAACCGCGTTCCTTCTGTAGTCGCTCCGGCCGGAAGCACGAGAGGGGCGGCCTCCCGCGGGAGTGCCGCCCCTCGTCACGTCTGGCGGCGCCGGAGCCTCGCGGGCCCCGGCGCCGGACCGGGACCGACTAGCGCTGGGCCGGACGGATGCGGATGCCGCCCCAGAACTGGTAGTTGTTGTCGACGTCGTCGAGCTTGTTGAACGGCAGCCGGCCCTCGACCGTGAACTGGAACTTGCCCTTCGAGTCGAGGTCGATGCCGCCCTGGATCAGCGCGCCGATCGAGCGGGTGTCGGACTCGGTCAGGTCCCAGGCCGAGAGACCGCCGCCGATGAAGCCGCGGCCGAGCAGGCGCTGCGCGGCCGCGTCGACGAAGATCGAGGTGGCCTCGCCGCGGTCGCCCTCCTCGAGGTTGACCTTGACGCCGGCGGCGAGCTCGAAGTCGCCGGTCTCGCCGATGGCGAACAGCGCGCCGCCCTTGGCGCCGAAGATGGCCGAGCACACGCCCGTGGCGAGCAGCCGGCCCGCGTCCTCGTACTCCTGCTCGAGGCGCTCCTTGCCGACGAACGCCGCGCCGAACGGAACGACCGCGGGCCGGTCGACGCGCAGGTTCGCCGTCGTACACGCCGCGCTCTGCTGGCCGAGGCTGTCGGTGGCGACCGCGGTGATCGTGTAGTCGCCGATCGCCTCGGGCTTCCAGCTCTTCGAGCCGGTCGCGCCGTCGAAGCTCATCTGGGTGCCGGCCGGGCCGTTGACCGTGACGACGATCTGGCGGATCGACTGGCTGCCGCCGTAGGCGGGGTTGACCGAGGCGCGGGCCGCGACGTCGACGGTGTTGCGCAGCCGGATGCGGTCGGGCGTCACGGTGACCGCGTCACAGGTGGGGGCGCAGGTCTTCACCACGGCGCGGGCGCTGGCCGTCTCGGACAGGCCGTCCTTGCTGGTGACCTTGACGCTGACGGTGTGGTCGCCGAGGCCGAGCGTGCCCAGCGTGGTCGGGATCGAGTCGGTCGAGGCCATCGCCTTCGTCTGGCCGTCGACGGTCAGTTCGATCTTCTCGGCGCCGGTGGCCTTCACCGAGAGCGGCACCGGCTGGCCGAAGCAGACGTCGCCAGAGCTGACGCTCACGGTCGGCTTCACCAGCTCGACCTTCTCCGCCTCCAGCCAGAAGTTGCCGCACGCGAACGGCACGTACAGCTTCCAGTCCCAGCCGTCCCACTTGAACGGCACCTCGAAGGCCTCGAAGCCCTTGGGATCACCGCCCCACTTGATGGCGGTGGCGCCGCCCTGCGGCACCTTCAGCCGGTCCTTGCCGGTCTTCCAGTCGCGCAGCGCCATGAACGGGAACTCGGCGGAGTGGCCGCCCGGACCGCCGATGCGGATCAGCGCCGCCGGCTGCGCCTCGGCGGCCGCCAGCATGGCGCCGTAGAGCGCCTCGGCGTCCGCGGCGCTCGCCACCGGGCGCGGCAGCGGCGCCGTCTGCAGCAGCGCGATCACGCGCGCCTTCTCCTTCTGCAGCATCGTGACGACGTCGGCCGGCTTCTTGAGGCCGGGCCGGTAGAAGCGCGCCGGCGCATAGGCGCCGAGGCGGCAGACGAGGTTCGGATCCTTCTTCTGCAGCGCCTGGCACGAGGCGGCCGCCTGTGCGTCTCCGGCCGCGAGTGCCAGGGCCGTCGCGACCACGGCTCCGTGCAGCAGCTTCATTTGTCCTCCGGTGTGCGCCCGGACTCCCGGCAGGAGCGGGGCGGGTCATGGGTCGATGTCGCCCTAAGCGGCCGACACCCAATAGGTTAGACCGCGGCGGCGGATCAAGTCAAAAAACATGCTCTCAGCCGGCTGCCTCCAGCGCCGCCCACAGCCGCTCTTCGGCCGCCTCGTCCTCGAACGCGCAGCGGCGCCGCTGTCGGTCGGCGTAGTAGCCGCCGGTCTGGCCTTTCACCGCGGGGTCGGCCGCCAGCCACACCACGGTGTCGGCTCCCTGCTCCGCGGTGCGCCCGAACAGCTTCATGTACAGGCCGCCCAGCAGGCCCTTGAGGCCGCCGCCCTTGAAGAAGAGACCCGTGTCGACGCCCCCGGGGTGGACCGCGTTGGCGGTGACGCCGCTGCCGGCCAGGCGGCGAGCCAGGGCGCGGTTCCACATCCGGTTGGCCTGCTTGCTCTGCGCGTAGGCGGCGACGCCGTCGTACGGCCGCCGCTCGAAGCGCAGGTCGTCGAGGTCGAGGCCGCGCGCGAGCCGCGAGGCGACGTTCACCACCCGCGCCTGGCGCGCCGCCCGCAGCGCGGGTTCGAGCGCCCGGGTCAGCCGGTGATAGCCGAGCACGTTGGTGGCCCAGGTGCGCTCGTGCCCTTCCGGCGTCAACTCGCGCCGCGAACTCCACACGCCCGCGTTGTTGACCAGCACGTGCAGCTCCTGGTGGTCGGCGAGGAAGCGACGCGCGAAGGCGGCGATCGCCTCGCCGCTCGAGAGGTCGCAGACCGCCGACTCGACCCGCGGGTTGGCGGCCTGCTCGACGAGTCCGGCCCGCACCCGCTTCACCTTCTCCGCGTCGCGGCCGAGCACGACCAGGTTCACGCCTTGCGCCGCCAGGGCCCGCGCGGTCGCCAGCCCGATCCCCGAGGTGGCCCCGGTCACCAGCACGGTGCGGACGGCGAGCGGGTCGGGCAAGCTCTACTGGGCCTCGACCCGGACCGTGCACGTGTCGCGGGCGGCGCCGGTCTGCGCGGTCACCACGACGTCGTAGACCCCGGGCGCGACGAAGTCGTGCTCGGGCCGCATCAGGCCCTTGCCGGCGACCTGGGTGCCGTCGCCGAAGTCCCACGCGAAGCGGCAGCCCGAGTCCTCGCAGTAGTTCGCCTGGGCGACGAACGCCACCCGCAGCGGCGCCGGCCCCCTGGCGCCGAAGCCGCGGCAATTGTTGATCAGGCGCTCGTACACGCGGATCGTGTCGCGGCAGCTCGCGCTGGCGCCGCCGCTGCTGGCGCTGCCGGTCACGCTGAAGGTGCCCGGAGCGGCGTACGTGTGGCGCACGTCGGGGCCACTGGCGCTGGCGCCGTCGCCGAAGCTCCACGCGAAGGCGAAGGACCCGTTGCCGCCCGACGCGGCGGCGCGAACCGCGAGCTCGTGGGGCACGACGCCCTCGGCCGGCCCGATCACGCAGGCGATCCGCACGGCAGGGTCGAACGCGAGCGGAGCGCTCCCGCCAGTGGGACCCGCCGTGGTGCGCGCGGGGGCGCCCTCCTTCTGGCAGGAGACGAGGCTCATGCCGGCCAGAGCGACGGCCAGCGCCGGGGCGAGACGAGCAGTGCGCATCGGGGAACCCTCCGCCCGGCTTATACGCCCGACCCGGGCGCGCTGTCGAGGGCGGAGCGGTTAGCATGCGGGATCACCCCATGTCCGGAGGGAGACGAGTGGGAGTTCGCGTCGTCGGCGTGGCCTGCGTGGGCCTGTGGGCAACGGTGGCGGCAGCCGCCGGCAACGAGGTCGCGCCGGCCGAACGATTGCGCGCGCACGTCGAGTTCCTCGCCGGCGACGCGCTGCGCGGCCGGGCCAGCGGCAGCGCCGAGGAGCGGATCGCGGCCGAGTACGCCGCGGCGATGCTGCGCGCGGCGGGGCTGCAGGGCGCTGCCACCACGGGCGGCTTCGTCGAAAGCGTGGAACTCGTGCGCCAGCCGTTCGCGGGAGCGCCCTTCGTCGAGGCCGGCGGCCACCGCTTCGAGCACGGTCCGGCGGCCGCGTTCTACCGGCTCTCGGCGCCGCCCGTCGAGGGACCGCTGGTGCGGCTGCGGCCGGGCGCAGCGGCAGACGAGGTCGCGGGCAAGGTCGTGCTGGCGACGCTCGACCCGGCGGCGGGCCGCGCCGGGCTGGGCGTGCTGTTCGAGCTGCTCGAGGGCGGCGCGGCCGCCGTGCTGGTCGCCGACGCGCCCGCGGTCGCCGGCTTCCGCGACTCGCTGGCGGGCCGGCCCCCGAGCGCGGCGACCGAGCTGGCCCGGGTCCCGGTGCAGCCGCGCGGCCTGGTGCTGCTCGGACGCGAGGCCAGTGCGGCGTTCGCCCTGCTGCCGGAGGGAACCCCGGTCCGGCTCGGCGCCACGCTCGCCGAGCCGGTGCGGGAGGCGACCTGGAACGCGGTGGCGATGCTGCCCGGCACGGGCGACGACGGGGAGGCCGTGCTGCTCTCCGCCCACCTCGACCACCTCGGCGTCCGCGAGGGAGAGGCGGGCGGCGACCCCATCTTCAACGGCGCGGACGACGACGCCTCGGGCGTCGCCGCGGTGCTGGAGCTGGCCCGGCGGCTGGCCCAGGGAGGCCCCGCCCGCCGCACGCTGCTGGTCGCGCTCTACGGCTCGGAGGAGAAGGGCGGCCACGGCTCGCGTTCGTTCCGCGAGGACCCGCCGGTGCGGCTCGCGCGGATCGTCGCCAACCTGCAGTTCGAGATGCTGGGCCGGCCCGACCCGATGGTGCCCGAGCGCCACCTCTGGCTGACCGGCTTCGAGCGCTCGACGCTGGGGCCGTGGCTGGCCGGCCGCGGCGCGCGGCTGGTCGCCGACCCGCGGCCGGGCGAGAACTTCTTCCGCCGCTCCGACAACTACCCGCTCGCGGTGCGCGGGGTCGTGGCCCACACCGTGTCCAGCTTCGGGCTCCACGCCGACTACCACCGTCCCTCGGACGAGCCGCAGACCCTCGACTACGCCCACCTCGCGGACGCCGTCGAGCAGCTCGTCGCCCCGCTGCGGGCGCTGCTGGACTCGGGCGAGCGCCCGGCCTGGGTCGAGGGCGGCCAGCCCGGGCGCTGAAGCCGCGGCGATGCCGGCCCTGCCGCTGTGGCTGCCGTCGCTGTGCGGCACCCTGATCGCGCTCTCGTTCGCGATCTACTGCTGGCGCGGCCGGCCGTGGCGCTCCTGGCGCTACACCGCGCTGTTCGGCGGATCGGTCGCCTGGTGGTGCGCCGGCCAGTTCGGCTGGTACCTGACGGAGGACCTGGACGCGCGGCTGTGGATGGGCCGGCTGCAGTACCTGGCCATCACCTCCGCGCCGGTGCTGTGGCTGATGGTCGCGCTCGACTACACCGGCCGGCGCGCGTGGCTCGCGGGCTGGCGCCGGCTGGCGCTGCTCGCGATCCCGGCGGCGACACTGGTGCTCGTCTTCACCAACGAGTGGCACGGCCTGATCTGGCAGCGCTTCGACCCGATCCCGGGCCAGGCACGGGTGGCGATTCGCTACGGCGCGTGGTTCGCGGTCCATGCCGGCTACAGCTACCTGCTGGTCGTGGCGGCGTCGACGATGCTGGCCGTTCGTTTCGCCACGTCGTCGCTGTACCGGCCCTCGGTGGTCGCGGTGCTGATGGCGCCCGTGCTGATCCTGGTCGCCAACCTGCTGCACGTGCTCGACCCCTCGCGGATGCCGATCGACCCGACGCCGACCAGCCTGGCCGTGGGCTTCGCGCTGATGGTGTGGGCGATCTCCCGCCACCAGCTCTTTCACCTGCTGCCGGTCGCGCGGGGGGTGACCGTCGAGAGCCTCAGCGAGGGCGTCGTGGTGGTCGACCCGGCCGGCCGCGTGGTCGACGCCAACCCCGCCGCCGTCGCGCTGCTCGGGCCCGTGCAGCCGGTGGGGGCCCGCCTCGAGGAGCTGCTGGGACCGGTCGACCTGGCCGCGACGGAAGGCCGCGACGTGGAGGTGGGCAGCGGACGGCGGGTGGAGCTGCGGGTCTCGCCCGTGCGCGACGACGGCGGCGCGGCCGCGGGCCACGTGCTGCTGTTGCGCGACGTCACGGCCGAGCGAGCGGCCCAGGAGGCGCTGCAGGCGGCCTATCGCGAGCTGGAGCGGCTCGCCAACACCGACCCGCTGACCGGGCTCGCCAACCGCCGCCAGTTGATGTCCCGGCTCGACGACGAGTGGGCGCGCGCGACGCGCCACGGCCGGCCGCTGGCGGTGATCCTGCTCGACGTCGACCACTTCAAGCGCGTCAACGACGAGCGCGGCCACCTGACCGGGGACCGGGTGCTGGAGCGGCTGGGACGCGAGCTCCTGCGCGAGCGCCGGCCGGGCGACGTGGCCGCGCGCTACGGCGGCGAGGAGCTGGCGGTGCTGCTGCCGGACACGGATCGGGCCGCGGCGCGACAGGTGGCGCTGCGACTGTGGGGCGCGCTGCGCGCCGTCGAGCAGACCGACGAAACGGGCGCCGCGTTCCGGGTCACGCTCAGCCTCGGCGTCGCCGCCGCGGAGGCGACGGACGGCGCCCCGCGCGACCTGCTGGCGCGGGCCGACGCGGCGCTCTACGCGGTCAAGGGCGGCGGCCGCGACGGCGTCGCGGTGGCGGACGGGGAGCGCCTCGAGCGGGTCGCGGCGAGGGCCTGACCGCCTCGCTACTCCAGGTAGCGGATGCGCTTGTTGACGTCCGTGTTGATCGAGTGGTACGGGCGCAGCAGGTTGCCGGAGTCGAACGTCGTCTGCCGCATGTGCTCGACGTCGTCGTGGCCGATCGCGTTGGTGAAGATCGGCAGCAGGTACTCGATGCCGAGCCGCGAGGGCTGCATCAGCTCCGGGTCGTAGAACGAGGGGTGCATGTAGCGGGCGTGGATCAGCCCCCAGCGGTCGCGGAAGGCGTTGCCGCTGTAGCTGTCCACGGAGAAGCCGCGGTCGCGCCGGTACTGCAGCGTGGCGAGCGCGTTGTTCTGGCCCTCGAGCAGCATGTCGACGGCCTTGCCGCCGAGCATCGCCGCGTAGAAGCGGTCGAACAGGATCGGCCGCCCGCCGCGCTGGGTGTGGCCGATCTTCCTCGTGAAGATCGCGGCCTGGGCGGTGTCCGCGCGGCGGTAGCGGCGGAAGTAGTCGTCGCCGAGGCGCTCGACGAGCAGCCCGCGCAGCGCCTCCGCCGCGCCGGTCAGGATCAGGTTGCCCGACGGGTCCTGGGTCGCCTTGCGGGCGCCCAGGATCTCGCCGTCGCTGCCGACGATGCCCTCGCCGCACACGATCACCACGTTCTTCTGCAGCTCGTAGAGTTCGCGGACCCGGGTCTCGAGGCGGTCGATGTCGAGCGGGTGCTCGGGCACCAGCACCAGGTCGGGCTGGCCGAAGGCCGAGCCGAGCGCGATGTAGCCCGAGTGGCGGCCCATCACCTCGACGATCGCGATCCGGCGGTGGCTCTCGGCGGTGGTGCGGATGCGCTGCACGCCGCCGACCGAGACGTAGACGGACGTGGCGAAGCCCGGGGTCGCGTAGTTGACCATGTGGTCGAGGTCGAACTTGGTGCGCGACGGCATCCGCCGGTATCGGTAGCCCGGCGGCTCGGACGTGCTCTCGAGCGCCCACTCGTCGGGTTCGTTCTCGTAGTTGAGGCCGAGGTCGTTGTCGATCGTCTTCGGCGCCAGCACCGTGGGCAGCACCTCGGCCAGCGGCTGCAGGCCGTTGAGGGTGCCGTCGCCGCCGATGCAGACGAGGCCGTCGAGGCCGAGCCGCCGGATGCGGGCGGCCATCTGCTCGACGGCCGCCTGGTCGCGGGCGTCCACGTAGTTGCGCGAGGCGCCGAGCAGGGTGCCGCCGCGGGTCGCGTCGAGCTCGGGAATCGCGCTGAACAGCGGGTTCAGGTGCACGTGCGGCACCTGCGGGTTCTGCAGCGACGAGAAGCCCTTGATCAGGCCGTAGACCTCGACCTTGCGCTGGTTGGCGCGGACCACCGCGCCGGCGATGGTGGCGTTGAGGGCCGGCGTGTCGCCGCCCGCGGTGAGGATGCCGATCCGCTTCATGCGGACCGATTCTATGCGGCCGGGCTCAGGCCTCGATCAGACGAGGGCCCAGATCGCGACCAGGCCGCCCGCGGCCAGCAGCGGCAGCAGCCAGCGGCCGAACTCGGGCTCGCGGCGCGGGGCCAGCGGCTCGGGCACGAACGCCTGCAGGTACCCGCAGCCCGGACAGGCAGCCTCGTCCAACGCCGCGTCGCGCCCGCAGGTGGGGCAGGACCAGCCCTGGACCGCCGGAGACGTCGCTCGGCTCATCTTGGATACCGAAAGAGGGATGAGTTGATGTGAGCCTAGTCACACGGCCCAGGATTGTCAAGGGATTGTCAAGCGGCTCCGCCGCCAGCCGGCGACGGGCTATGACGCGGCGGCGGCCTTGCGCCCGGGCCCGGTCTGGGCCATATTGTCCGGGACATCCGGAGTGGCCTGCCCCCGTTGGACCGCGGGGCGGGTCCGGCAACCTGGGCGGACATCCCAAGGTGCCGGTTTCCGGGAGCCCGTTCGCGGGCGCCCCGGAAAGATGTGGCCGTCCGATCGAGCGATCGGTGGCAACGAAGTGTCCGGCGCGCGCGAGCGCGCTCTCCGGGTGTCTTTTCCGGCTCATTCGCAAGAGGAGAAGACACCGATGGCCAGCGTCCTCGAGACCGATCTCGCCGATCCCGACCACCACCTGTGGCGCAACGGGCGCCTGTGGTGGGTCGCGTTCACCGTCCACCTGCCGGGCTGGCAGAAGGAGCGCGTGCGCCAGTCGCTGGGCACCGCCGACGTCGCGGAGGCACGCCGGCGGCGCGACGCGCTGCTCGCCCGCTACCCCCAGACCCGCCCCTGCACGCTTTCGCTGCGCCTGCAGCCCCGCCGCCGCATGGCGGAGGCGACGGCCGCCTGAACACCGACCCCCTGAAAGAGGAGAGAGCATGAGTTCCACCGTCGTCGCCCCGATCAGCGAGCGCGCCCCCGGCGCGCCCGCCGCCGCCACGTACACCTTCACGTCCGAGTCCGTCACCGAGGGCCACCCCGACAAGGTCTGCGACGCGATCTCGGACCGCATCCTCGACGCCTACCTGGCGCTCGACCGCCGCAGCCGCGTCGCCTGCGAGACGCTCGCCAAGAGCGGCCTGGTGGTGCTGGCCGGCGAGATCTCGTCGGTCGACGTGCTCGATCACCTGCCGATCGTGCGCGAGGCGATCCGCGAGATCGGCTACACCGACGCGAACGACGCCTTCAACGCCGACGGCGTGCAGCTCCTGCAGCACGTGACCGGGCAGTCGTGGGAGATCGGCCGCGGCGTCGATCCCTCGACCAGCACCTCGGGCGAGCAGGGCGCGGGCGACCAGGGAATCATGTTCGGCTACGCGACCGACGAGACGCCCGAGCTGATGCCGCTGCCGATCCTGCTCGCACACCGGCTGGCGGAGGCGCTGGCCGCCGACCGCAAGTCGGGCAGGGTGGCGTGGCTGCGGCCCGACGGCAAGACCCAGGTCTCCGTGGTCTACGAGGACGACCGCCCGGTGCGGGTGTCCGACGTGCTGGTCTCGACCCAGCACGCGGCCGACGCCGAGCTGCCCACGATCCGCGCCTACGTCGAGGACGACCTCGCGCCGCGCGTGCTCGGCGCCTGGCACCGGCCGGAAACCCGGGTCCTCGTCAACCCCACCGGCAGCTTCGTCTCCGGCGGGCCGTCGGCCGACGCGGGGCTCACCGGCCGCAAGATCATCGTCGACACCTACGGCGGCTTCGCCCGCCACGGCGGCGGCGCGTTCTCCGGCAAGGACCCGTCCAAGGTCGACCGCTCGGGCGCGTACTTCTGCCGCCACGTGGCGCGCCAGATCGTGAAGCAAGGGCTCGCGCGGCGGGCCGAAGTGCAGGTCGCCTACGCGATCGGCGTCGCCCAGCCGGTGTCGGTCAAGGTCGACACGTTCGGCACGGGCGACGCGCGCGCCGCGGCCGGGTTCGTGCACCACTTCGACTTCCGCCCGGCGGCAATCGTCGAGCGGCTCGACCTGCTGCGGCCGATCTACGGCCGCACGACCAACTACGGCCACTTCGGCAAGCCCGACCTGCCCTGGGAGGCGTAGGGGCACCGCGCCGGGCGGCCCGCGAGAAAGGGCCGCCCGGCCTTCGCGTTTCGCGCTAGGCTTCGGCCTCATGAGTGCCCCCGCGTCGGTGCCCGCGTTCGTGTCGAGTCTCAAGCGCTGCCTGGAGAAGCCAGACTTCCTCCGTCACTTCTACGACCGCTTCATGGCCTCGTCCGACGAGGTGCGGGCCAAGTTCGCGAACACCAACTTCGCGACCCAGGTGAAGGTGCTCGAGCAGTCGCTGTTCGTGCTGGCCGTCGCCGCGGAGGGGCAGGAAGGCAGCCTCGCGCGCGCGGAGCTGCCGCGGCTCGCGAAGCGCCACAGTCGGGGCGAACTCGACGTGCGGCCGGAACTCTACGACCTCTGGCTCGATTGCCTCGTCGAGGCCGCGCGCGAGTGCGATCCGGAGTTCGACGGCGAGGTCGAGCTGGCCTGGCGCGAGACCCTCTCCGTCGGCATCGCCCAGATGCGGATGGCGTACTAGGGGGGCGGGGGCGGAGACCGGGCTACTAGGCCAGGTCGAACCAGCAGGCGGGGTCGCCGGCGCACTGGCAGGTGGTCTCGGCGACCTTCAGCGGGCCCGGCACCTTCATCATCACCAGCGCGCCCTCGTAGTAGCCGAGCGCGCTCGCGCAGAAGACGGGCGAGTACTCCTCGTAGCCCTCGACCGAGATGCGGCCGGCGCGGTCGGCGATCCGCTCGTAGCGGGTGGAGCCGAAGTTCTGGAAGCGGCCGTGCAGCAGCGCCATCTTCTCGAAGAAGCGGTGCGGCTCGTCCTCGACGAAGTTGCGGTAGACGCCCGCCAGGTTCTTCTCGGCGGAGTGGCGCCCCATCCGGCGCAGCGTCTCCTCCGGCGCGCCGCCGACCAGCGCGGCGAGCGCGCTGTCGATCTCGCACAGCACCTTGAGCTTGACCCAGTCCGTGGCCAGCACCGCGTGGGACACGATCGCGGCGGCCTCCGGCGACAGCCGCCCGGCGAGCCGCGGGGCCGGGTCGGTGCGCAGCGCGTCCTGCGCCCACGCCAGGTGCGCCGTGACCATGGTGCCCTTGACGGCTGCCTTGCCCACCAGATGCTCGCGCCGCTCGCGCATCGCCTGACCTCCCGCTCGGATGCATTCATCATAGGCCCTCCCGTGTTGCGACAGAGTGACGAGGTGGGCTAGCCTGCCCTTCCATGTTGCGTGGACGCGCGATCGTCGCCCTCGTGTGCCTGCTCGCGGCCTGCGCGCTCTCGGGCCTGCTGCTGCTCGAGCACTACGGCATCGGCGGGGCGGCGGCCGAGGCCGTCTGCGGCGACGGCTCGGCGGGCCCGTCCGGCTGCGAGGAGGTGGCCCGAAGCCCCTTCTCGACGCTGCGTGGCGTGCCGCTGGCGGCGCTCGGCCTCGCCTTCTCCGCGGCCCTCGCGGCGCTCGCGGCGCTCTCCGTCGTCGCCTCGGAGGAGACGCGGCGCGGGCTGCTGCTCGTCGCCCTGGCGGCCCTGGGCTTCGCGCTCGTCGTGGACGTGATGCTCCTCGGCGTGCAGGTGTTCGCGATCGGCCGCTTCTGCGCGCTGTGCCTCGCCACCTACGCCACCAACGCGGCCGCCTTCGTGGCGCTGTGGCCGGCCCGCACCGGCGCGCGCCCGGCCCTGGCCGCGCTGGGCGCGCCCGAGGGCCGGCTGGCGCTGGCCGGCGTCGCCACCGCGGCAGCGCTCGCCACGGGCATCACGGCCCTGGCCGACCGCGGCATGGCCGGCATGGCCGATCGGCGCGACGCCAACCCGCTGGGCCTCGCCGCCCCGGTGCCGGCAGACGCGCCTGCTCCGCCCGCGGCGGCGATCCCGCCGTCCACGGTCGCCGCGCCCGCCGCGCCGGCGGTCGTCGCCGACGACGGCTCCGCGCTCGCCAGCGCCGAGGCCGAGGTCGCCCGCCTGCGCGGCATCCTGGCCGACCCGCAGAAGCTCAACGCCTACCTCGAGCAGCAGGCGCGCGAGGCGTTCGAGCGCAGCCGCGCCGAGAAGATCGACCTGGCGAACGTGCCGTTCAAGGGCCCGGAGAACGCCCCCATCAAGGTGGTCGAGTACTCGGACTTCCTGTGCCCGTTCTGCCGCTCGATCGCGGGCGCGCTCGCCAACTACCTGCCGTCGTCCGGCAACCGGGTGTCGATCCACTTCAAGCACTACCCGATCGACCAGGAGTGCAACCCGCGGCTCCAGGGCACCCTGCACCGGGGCGCCTGCAACATCGCGCTCGCCGCCGTGTGCGCCGAGGAGCAGGGCCGCTTCTGGCCCTTCCACGACCGGGTGTTCGCGGCCCCGCCGCAGAACGCGACGCGCGACGACGTGGTCCGCATCGCGGTCGGCGCGGGGCTCGATCCGACGGCGCTCGGCGCCTGCCTCGACTCGCCGCGGGCGAAGCAGCGCCTCGCGGCCGACATCGCCGAGGCCGAGCGGCTCGGCGTCGACGCCACGCCCACCGTGTTCGTGAACGGCAAGCGGCTGGCCAACCTCAACCTCTTCCTGCAGGCGGTCGACAGCGAGTCGCGCCGCCTGGGGCTGCCGGCCGCCGCCGGGGGCCAGCGCTAGAGACGGTCTTCCCTCCCCCGGGCCGACGCCTCGCGTGCAAGGGCGCGGGCGCGTCCCGGAGACCAGAAGGTGCCGAACATGGAGATCGAGATCCGCCGCACCGAGACGCCGCGCACGCCGCCCGCCCCGGGCGAACTCGGCTTCGGCCGCGTGTTCAGCGACCACATGTTCGTGGCCGACTGGACGGACGGCCGCGGCTGGCACGACGCCCGGGTGGTGCCCTACGCCCCGTTCGAGCTCGACCCGGCTGCGGCGGTCTTCCACTACGGCCAGGCGATGTTCGAGGGCCTGAAGGCGTTCCGCGGCCAGGACGGCCAGGTGCGGCTGTTCCGCGTCGACCGCCACGCGCGGCGGATGCACGACGGCGCCTCGCGCCTGTGCATGCCGCCGATGGAGGCGGAGGACCTGGTCGCGGCGATCCGCGCCGTGGTCAAGGCCGACGCGGCCTGGGTGCCCGGCGCGCCCGGCACCGCGCTCTACATCCGGCCCACGCTGATCGCGACCGAGCCGTTCCTCGGCGTGCGCCCGTCGCGGCGCTACGCGCTGTTCGTGATCCTGTCGCCGGTCGGCGCCTACTACCCCGAGGGCATCAACCCGGTGAAGATCTGGGTCGAGCAGCGCTACGTGCGCGCCGCCCGCGGCGGTCTCGGCGCGGTCAAGGCCGGCGCCAACTACGCCTCGTCGCTGCGGGCCGCGCTCGACGCCCAGAAGCTGGGCTACGCGCAGGTGCTGTGGCTCGACGCCTCCGAGCACCGCTGGTGCGAGGAGATGGGCGTGATGAACCTGTTCGTGCGCATCGGCGACCGGGTGATCACGCCGCCGCTCGAGGGCACCATCCTCGACGGCGTGACCCGCGCCTCCGTGCTCGACCTGCTGGCCGAGTGGGGCGTGCCGCACAGCGAGCGGCGGCTGTCGATCGACGAGGTCGTCGACGCCCACCGCGACGGCTCGCTCGCCGAGGTGTGGGGCTGCGGCACGGCCGCGGTGATCTCGCCGGTCGGCGAGCTGTGCTGGCAGGGCGAGAAGCTGAAGATCGCCGACGGCGCCATGGGCCCGCTGGCCCGCCGCCTGTACGACACGATCACCGGCGTCCAGTACGGGGGCGCCGACACCCGCGGGTGGATGACCGCGGTCTAGCCCCACCCCGACGGCGCCGGCGTCGCGCGGCCGCGCTGCTGCTGGGCGCGCTGGCGGCGGCCGGCGTCGCCCTGCACACCCCGCCCGCGCGCGAGGCCGCGATGCGCGCCGTGCGCTCGCGGCTGGACCGCGAGGGGTTGCGCCTGGACGCGGCCGGGCTGCGCTTCGACCTGGCCGCGCGCCGCGTGGCGCTCGAGGCCCCGTGCCTGGCCGGCGACGGCTGGCGCGCGTGCGCGCGGCGCGTCGAGGCGACGCTGGGACGCGGCGCGCTGCTCGGCGCGCTGGCGATCGACGCGGTCGACGTCGACGGCCTCGACGTCGCGTGGCACGGGACCCGCAGCGACGGAACGTCCACTCCCCCCGCCGGTGCGAGCGCTCCGCTGCCGTGGCCGCGACGAGTGACGGTGCGCGGCGCCACCTTCGCCTGGACCGCGGCCGATGGCCTGGCCGGCGCGCGGGTCTCCGGGCCCGGGCTCGAGCTCGACGCGGATGGCGGACCGCGTCCGCTGCCCGCCTTCACGCTGGCCTGGCACGCTGAGGCACGGCAGGGCACGGCGACGCTCGCCGCGGAGAGCGTCGGCTGGGACGGGCGCGCGCTGCGCGTCGACGGCCTGCGGCTCTCCTCGGCGGAGCTGAGCGCAGCCGGCGCGCTCGCGCTGGAGGACGTCGCGGCGACGACCAGGCGCGCGCGCGTCGAGCTCGCCGGCCGGCTCGACCTCGACGCCCTCCAGCTCGGCCGCGGGGCTCTCGACTGGCGCGCGCACGGCGCGTTCGCGCTCTCGCAGCCGCGACTCGCCCTTCAGGCGCGCGGCGGCGACCTCGGCCGGGCGCCGCTCGCGGGCGTCTCGCTCGACGTCGAGGCGACGCTCGAGTCCGCCACGCTGCGCGTCGATCGCGCGCGCGCGGCCTGGCGCGACGCGGCGCTCGAAGCCCGCGGGCAGATCGGAGCCGGCGGCGCCGGTGCGGCGAGCATCACCCTGCGCGGGCTGCGCGAGAGCGCGCTCGCGTCGCTGCTCCCGCCGGCCCGCCGCGCGCTGCTGCACGCGGCGGCAGGCGCGATCGACGGCAAGGTCGAGGCGCGCTGGTCCGGGCTCTCCGCGGACGCCGTCACGGCGCGAGGGCGAGTCGAGCGGCGCGAAGCCGGGACCGTCGCGACCCGGGCCACGCTCGCGGTCGAAGGCGGGAGCTACCGTCTCCACGTCGACGGCCCGGGCGGCTCCGCCTGGAGTGCGCAAGCAGCGCTCGCGGGCGAGCTCGCGCCGGCGACCGTGCGGGGCGATGCCCTGCTCACGTTGCGCTCGCTCGACACCGCCCTCCGGCACCTCGGTCTGCCGGACGCCGGCGCGGCCGACGCGCTGCTGCGAGCCCGCCTCGACGGTCCGCTGTCCGCCCCCGAAGCCCGCGTCGAGGCCGACGTGCGGCTTTCGATCGGCGTCCGCGCCCGCGGCGCGGCCACCGTCCGCGGTCCCGGGCGCGCGCTGGACGGCGCGTTCACCTTCGAGGCGGCGGACGGGCTGGACCTGCGCGGGACCCGCGCGACGAACGCGCACGCGACGCTCGCGCTCGCGGGCACGCTCGCCCGGCCGCGGTACCGCCTGCAGGCGCGGCTCGAGCAGACGGCCGCGGGACCGTGGCGGGCGCGTAGCGCGGAGCTGGACGCCGCGGGGACGGGCTCCGCGGCCGAGGCGCGCTTCGCGTTGCGCGGAGTCGGGCGCGGAGACGGCGGCTGGGGCGACCTCGAGGGTCGCGCGCTCCTGGAGCGCGGCGCCCTGGAGCTGACCGCGGCCCTGCCGACGCTCGACTCGACGGGCCAGGCCCGGCTCGCGGCCGACGGGCACTTCGACGCCCGCGTGCAGTTCGCACCGGAACTCCGGACACTGCTCGGCACCGCGGGTCTCGCGAGCGGCCGGCTCGGGGGCGAGCTGGACCTGCGTGGCCGTCGCGGCCCGGGCGGCACGTGGCAGCTCGACGCGGCCCGCGCCGAACTGAACGACGCTCGCGGCGAGTGGGCCACCCTTCCCTTCACGCTGGCGCCGGCGCGCATCGCGCTGGAGGGCGACACGCTGGCCGTCGACGGGCTCGACGCGCGGCTCGGCGGGCTGACTCTGGCCGCCCACGGCCGGCTCGCCGACGGCGCGGCGCTCGCGGTGACACTCGACGGGCCGCTCGCCGAGCTGCGCGCCGCGCTCTCCGCTGCCGGGGTCCGGGTCGACGTCGGGCCCGGGATCGCAGGAACGCTCCACGCGCGCCTGGAGGCGAGCGGAGCGACCTCTGCGCCCGAGCTGCGGGGCGAGCTGCACACCGAGGCGCTCTCCGTGGCCACCGCCGCCGAGCCGGTCACCGGCGAGCTGCGCGCCCGCCTCGAGCAGGGCGAGCTGCGGCTGACCGCCGCGGCGCGGCACGCGGGCGCGCGGCTGGAGGCGAGCGCCGGGGCGCCGCTCGCCTTCTTCGCGCGCTGGCTGCCGGAAGCGCTGGCCGCGCGCGACGACCGGGGCGAAGGCGCACTCGTCGAAGCCCGGCTCGTCGGCCTCGACCTCGCGCAGGTCGGAGTGCGGCTGCCGCGCCCGCTCGCGGGGCGCGTCGCGGCGGAGGCGACGCTGGTCGCGTCGGCGCCCGAGAAGGACGCGATGCACGGCGAGCTGCTGCTCGACACCGGCGGCCTCGAGCTCGCCGGCGTGTCGCTCGAGGCGGAGGGGCCGGCCCGCATCGCGCTCTCGCCGTCGGGCCTCGACCTGCTGCCGTGGCGGGTGGTGGCCGGCGGCAGCGACTTCACGCTCGCCGGCCGCGTGGATCTCGCCACCGCGCCGCGGCCGACGCTCGCCGCCTGGCTGCGCGGCGACGTGCCGCTCGAGCTGCTCTCGCCGCTGCTGCCCGACGGCCGCAGCGGCGGCCGGCTCGCCCTCGACCTGCGCGCGAGCGGCGCCTGGAACGCGCCGGACCTCGTCGGCCGCGGCAGCGTCGACGGCGGCCTGCTGCTGGTGCGCGAGCCGCGCTTCCTGTTCGACAGCGTCGCCGGCGACGTCACCTTCACCCCGGGGCGCATCAGCTTCGACGGCTTCCGCGGCCGTCTCAACGGCGGCGCCGCGACCCTCGACGGCGCGCTGGCGCGCGAGGGGAGCGGCCCCTGGCGCGGCCGCATCGGGCTCTCCGCCCGCGGGTTCGCGTTCGAGTTCCCGCGCGACTTCCGCGGCGAGGCCGACGCCGAGGTGGCCTTCGCCGTCGACGGCGGGAACCTGGCGCTGGGCGGGGACGTCACCGTGCGCACGGGCGGCTACCGCAGCAACCTGCTGATCAGCCGCGCCGCGTTCGAGGCCGAGCCGCTGTCGAACGTGCGCGGACTGCTGGCCCCCGACCTCGGCTTCTTCGACCCGATGCGGCTCGACGTCGCGATCCGCTCCGCGCGCGACCTGGTGGTCGACACCAACTACGGCCGCGCGGGGATCCGCCTCGACCTGCGCTCGGTCGGCACCTGGGGCCAGCCCGGCCTGCTCGGCCGCATCACCGTCGAGCCCGGCGCCGAGGTGTGGTTCGGCGGCGCGACCTACACGCTGGAGCGGGCCGCCATCGAGTACCGGGACTCCGGCGCCGTGGTCCCGCAGGTGGACGCGGTCGCCGTCACCCGCCGCGGCGGCCACACCGTCAACGTGCAGGTCTCCGGCACCTGGGGGCGCTTCCGCGCGCGCAAGAGCGCGGACCCGCCGCTCGGCGAGCGCGAGATCAACGCGCTGCTGCTGACCGGCGACAAGGACGCGGCGGACGCGACGCTGGCCGATGCCCAGCTCGCGCTCGGCTACCTCTCTTCCGACCTGCTCGGGGCCGCGGGCCGCCGCCTCGGTTTCGAGAGCGTGCGCGTCGAGCGCGGCGGCAGCGCCGAGGTCGACTTCGACCCGACGGCCGTCGCGATCGACCAGGACCCGGCCACGCGGCTGACCGCGTCGCTGCGGCTGTCGCCGCGGCTGCGCGCCGTGTGGTCGCAGAACCTCGACACCGCCGGCGCCGTCACCTGGGTGCTCGGCTGGGAGGCCCGGCGGGACCTGGAGGCGCGCGCGGTGCGGGACGACGCCGGCCGGCTGACGCTGGAGCTGCGGCGCGGCGTCGGGTCCGGCTCGTCCGCGGCGCAGGAGAGCGGGCCGCGGGTGAGAGCGGTGCGCCTCGCGGGCGCGCCGGATGCCGTCGCCGCGGAGCTGCGGCGGGCGCTGAAGCTGGGGCCCGGCGACCGCTTCGACTTCGCGCGCTGGGCCGCCGACCAGCGGCGGCTCGAGGAGCGGCTCGCGAAGCTCGAGTTCTTCACCGCCCGCGTGGCGGCGCGCCGCGAGACGAACGGCAGCGGGCTCGAACTCGTCTACGAGGTCGAGACCGGCCCGCGCACCCGCGTGACCTTCCGCGGCGTGCGCGCCGATGCCGCCCTGCGCCAGGCGGCGACGGAGGCGTGGCGCTCCGTGTCGGTGGCGAGCTTCCTGCGCGAGGAGGCGGAGGCGCGCGTCCAGGCCGTGCTCCGCCGCCGTGGCCACCTGCGGGCGACGGTCGCCGCCCGCGTCGAACGCGTCGCGGACGACGCGCTCCTGCTGAGCGTGGAGGTCGCCGCAGGCCCGCGTTCGACGCACCGCGCGGTCGCGTTCGAGGGCGTCACCCGCCTCGCCCCGGCACGGCTGCGGGCGGCGCTCGCGCCGCTGCTCGACGACGGCAGCGCCTGGGGCGAGCCGGCCGCGGCGCAGGCCGCGCTGCGCCGCGAGTACTGGCGCGACGGGCTGTACGGCGCCCGCTTCGAGGTCGGCACACCGCGTTTCGACGGGTCGCGGGCGACCCTGCCCGTGCGCGTCGACGAGGGGCCCGAGGTCGCGCTCGGCGCACTTCGGATCGCGGGCGCGGACGGCCTCGGCGAAGCGGCGGCGCGCGAGGCGCTGGGCCTCGCCGCCGGCGCCCGGCCGCGGGCGGTGGAGCTGGAGGCCGCGCTCCGGCGGCTGGAGCGCGCCTATCGCGCGGCGGGCTGGGGCGCCGTGACGCTGCGGCCGCGGGCGAAGCTCGAGCCGGACGGCCGGCTCGACCTGGAGGTCACGGTCGCCGAGGGCCCGCGCCAGTACGTGTCCGCGGTGGAGGTCGAGGGGCTCGTGCACGCGGACGCGGACCTGGTCGAGCGGACGCTGCGCCTCGCTCCGGGGCGGCCGCTCGACCCCGACGCGCTCGCCCGCGCGGCGCGGAGGCTGTACGACACGGGATCCTTCCGCGGCGTGTCGGTGACGCCTGCGAACGGCACGGACGGCGCCGTGCCGGTGCGGGTGGAACTCGACGAGTGGCCGGCGTGGCGGGTGCGCTACGGCCTGCAACTCGCGCTGCCCGGCGACGAGCCGGGAGGCGAGGACAGCCTGCGGCTCGGGGCCGTCGCGGACGTGACCCGCCGCCACCTGTTCGGCGGGCCGAGCTCGGCCGGCCTCGCCGCCCGCGTCGGCACCGACGCCCGCGCCGTCCGCTCCTGGCTCTCCACCCCGCGCCTGTTCGGCCGTCGCCTGCGCGGCAGCGCGTTCGCCTCCTGGAAGGACGACCCGCTGGCGGCCGAAGGCGCCGCCCCGCCCTACCGCGAGCGCGCGACGGAGTTCTCCCTCGAGCCGAGGGTCCGTCCCTGGCGCGACGTCGAGCTGGCGCTGGGCCTGGGCGCGCGGTGGTTCGCCTACCGCCCCGAGACCGCCGGCGAGGAGATCGCGGACGGCCGCTTCGCGCGGGCGACGCTGACGGGCACGTGGGACCGCCGCGACGACCTGCTCGACCCGCGCCGCGGCAGTTTCACGGCGGTCCACCACGAGCGCAACAGCCCACGCCTGTCCCAGGTCCGCTACCGCACCGGCTTCGGCGACTTCGAGGTGCCGCTCGCGTTCGACCGCAGCCTCGTGCAGCAGTTCGTCTACCTGCCGCTGCCGGGAGGCCTGGTGTCGGCCACGGCCGCCCGCGTCGAGTGGTCGCGCGGCGTCGCGGTGGGCCGCTCGGCCGCCGACGCGCTCTCGATCGGCGGGCCGTACACGGTGCGCGGCCACGAGCCCGCGCCGACGGGCCTGCGCGCGCTGATCGGCGCGCTGGGCGAGGACACCCGGCTGCTGGTGCTCAACCAGGAGTTGCGCTTCCCGCTGCGCGGCGGCCTGCGCGGCGGCCTCTTCCTCGACCACGCCCGGCGCCGCCGGCTCGGCGACGCCCGCGAGGACCTGGAGCGCACCGGGATCGGCCTCGGCCTGCGCCTGCGCACCTCGGTCGGCCTGGTGCGCCTCGACTGGGGCTACCCGCTCGACGAAGGCGCCCCGGCCCGGCGCGGCGGCCTGTTCTACCTGGCCCTGGGCCACGCATTCTGACGCTCGTCCAGGAGCTAGCATCGGCACATGGTCCGAACGCTCGCCTGCTCCGCCCTGCTCGCCGCCCTCGTCCCGCTCCCGCTTTCCGCCCAGGAGGAGCCGCCACCGCAGGTCACCGCCGCGGGCCTGCTCGGCGCGCGCGCGACCGGACCGCGTCACCGCGTCGTCGACCCGGTCGACGCCGAGGGGTACTACTACCGCTTCGACCTGCGCACCGACTTCGGCGACATGCCGGTCGAGGGCCTGTCGCTGCTCGACGTGCGCCTGCGCGAGCTGGACGCGCTGGTGCAGCTCGAGCAGGTCTCGAAGGGCGAGGTCTTCGCCCGCGCCGCCGGCGGCGCCGTGGTGCAGGTCGGGCGCGGCGTGGTGTCCGTCGCCAAGGACCCGGTGGGCACTGCGAAAGGAATCGGCGGCGGGATCAAGCGCTTCGGCGTCAACCTCGGCCGCAAGGCGAAGCGCGCCGCGGCGGACGTCAAGGACGCGGCGACCACGACCGACGAGGAGCGCGCTCGCGCGCTCGAGCAGGGCCCCGACCCGCGCACGGGCGGCGAGAAGGCTGAAGACGCGGCGGGCGGCGCGGCCAACGCGCTGCTCGGGGTCAACTCGGCCGCCCGCCGCTGGGCGCAGAAGCTGGGGGTCGATCCGTACACGACCAACCCGGTGCTGGCGCAGGCGCTGCGCGACTTCGGCAAGGTGGACGCCGCCGGCGGCATCGCGGCGAAGATCGCGCTGCCGATCCCGCCGGTGGCCGCGACGGCTGCGGACGTCGGCGAACTGGTCTGGGGCGCGGACCCGGAGGAGGTGCGCAAGGTCAACGAGGCGCGGGCCCGCGAACTGCAGGTTCCGCCCGAGGTGGCGAACGCGCTGTGGCGCGCCGACGGCTGGACGCTGACGCTGCAGACGCGGCTGATCGCGGCGCTCCACGCGGTCAAGCCCGACGCCGCCGCCTCGTGGGTGGCGAACGCGGTCGAGGCCGGAGGCGAGCGCGAGGCCCTCTTCCACGTCGAGTCGGCGGAGATGATGCGGCGGCTCGACCGCGAGCGCCCCGCGGCCGCGCTGCTCCCCGACAACCGCGCTCTCGTCGTGCGCTCGGGCGGCACCGCCATCGCGCTGCTGCCGGTCGACCACGTGCGCTGGACCACGAGCTTCGCGGAGCAGGCCCGCGAGCTGGCGGCGCGCGCCAAGACGGAGCTGCGGGCGAGCCGGGTCGAGCTGCGCGTCTCGGGCACGGTCTCGGAGCGGGCGAAGCGCGGTCTCGCCGGGCTCGGGTTCGTGGTGCGCGAGGGCGAGCCGCTGTCCTGAAGCCTGGGGGTTTGGGGGCGGAGGAGGCCGGAGTCGTCCGACGGAGCCCCCATGGGACTGGCGACGGGCTCTGCCCGGCGCCAGAACCCGACGACCGGCTTCGCGGAGCGCGCGCCCGGGCGTAATCTGGACGCGACGCGGCGCCTTCGGCCGCGGGAAGGAGCACCATGGCGAAGAAGAACAAGGGCGGCGGCCCGGCCGTCGAGATGAGCCTCTCCGCGAAGGACCGCGCGGCGATCGCCGCCGGCCTGTCGAAGCTGCTGGCCGACACCTACACGCTCTACCTCAAGACCCACAACTTCCACTGGAACGTGACGGGGCCGATGTTCAACACCCTGCACCTCATGTTCGAGACGCAGTACAACGAGCTGGCGCTGGCCGTCGACCTCGTCGCCGAGCGCATCCGGGCCCTGGGCCACCCGGCGCCGGGCAGCTACGCGCAGTTCGCGAAGCTGTCGAGCGTCCCCGAGGAGACGAAGGTGCCGAAGGCGGAGGACATGATCCGCCAGCTCGTCGAAGCCCAGGAGGCCGTGGTGAAGACCGCGCGCTCCGTGTTCCCCGCGGCCGAGCGCGCCGCCGACCAGGTGACGATGGACCTGCTCACCCAGCGCATGCAGGTCCACGAGAAGACGGCCTGGATGCTGCGCAGCCTGCTCGAGTAGGCCCGCGCGACCGGGGCGCCGGGCCTTCGATCCCGGCGCCTCTTCCGCTACTTGCCGCCGCGCTCGCGCACGAGCGCGGCTTCCCCGGGGAAGCGGGCCTCCATGCAGGTCGGGCAGATGCCGTGGGTCGGCCGCTCGTGCCGCTCGAGATAGCGCTCGACCGCGACCCACGTCCCGTCTTCGTCCTTGACGCGGCGACAGTAGGCGCAGGTCGGCAGCAGCGCCTCGAGCGGCTTCAGCTCGAGGGCTGTGCGGCGCATCCGGAGCAGCTCGGCGGCGATGCGGCCCAGGCTCTCCAGCGCCCGTTGCTGGCCTGCCGACAACTGCCGCGGCTCGCGGTCGATCACGCACAGCGTGCCGAGCGGCAGCCCCTCCTCGACCGCCAGCGGAAAGCCCGCGTAGAAGCGCAGCCGCGGCTCCTCGAGCACCAGCGGGTTGCGGTCGAAGCGCGGGTCGCGGGTCGCGTCCTCGACGGTGAACACGCGCTCGCCGAGGATCGCGTGGGCGCAGAAGGCCACGTCGCGCGACGTCTGGGCCACGCTCAGCCCATGGCGCGACTTGAACCACTGGCGGTCCTCGTCGACCAGGCTGATCAGGCTGACCGGCGTGCCGCAGATCTCGGCGGCGAGCTGGGTCAGCTCGTCGAGCACCGGGTCGGGGCCCGTGTCGAGGATGCGGTGGAGCCGGAGCAGCTCGAGCCGCCGCGCCTCGCGGGGGTGGAGCGGGGCCGCCATCTCAGTCCCCGGGCGTCTCGCAGGCACCGATCCGGATCGCCGTGCGACGGTACTGCGGGCCGGCGCCCACCTGCGCGACGTGGCTCATGGCGCTCCTCCCGGCCGCGGCTTCCGGCGGCCACCCCTCCAGAGGTTAGCCCCGCGCTGAGGCGCTCTGTAGAATCGCGGCAGGGTTCCCCGTGATCTTCACCTCCGCCGCCGCCGCGTGACGCCGCGTCCCAGCCGCTCGCGCATCGACCTGAGCCTGGGCGCGCTGCGCCGGCTGCTGCGCCCGGGCGACCTGGTGCTGGGCGCGGCGCTGCTCGCCGCCGGCCTGGCGGCGGCTTTCGTCACCCATCGCTCCGAAGAATCCGAGACCGAGGAACGCTTCCGCTCGCGCGCGCGGCGCGCCGCGGCCGCGATCGCCGGCGCCGTCAGCGCGCCGCTGGAACCGGCGCTGGCCGTGGCCGGCCTGTTCGCCGCCTCGGAACACGTCGACCGCCGGGAGTTCCGCGCGTTCACCACGCCGCTGCTGCGGCGGCACCCGGCGCTCTACGCGCTGGAGTGGCTGCCGTGGGTCGACGGCTCGCGGATTCCGGAGCTGGAGCGCGAGGCCGCGCGCGAGGGACTGGCGGGCTTCAGCGTCTGGGAGAGTTCGCCGGCCGGGCCGCGGCCGGTGACGCCGGGCCCTGCCCACGCCCCGATCGTCTACATGGAGCCGCCGCACCCGGGCGCGCTCGGCTTCGACGTGATGTCCGACCCCGGCCGCAGCCGCCACGCGCTGGCCGCCCGCGACCGGGGCGAGCCGGTCGCTTCGCCCCGCTTCCGGCTGGTCGAGGACCCGCAGGACCTGCCGCTGTGGTCGGTCGCGGTGTACCAGCCCGCATACCGCGGCGGGCTGCCGCCGGCCGGCGTGCCCGCCCGGCGCGAGGCGCTGCTCGGCTTCGGCATCGCCGTGTTCCGCGTCGGCCCGCTGCTCGACCACGCGC
The DNA here is from genome assembly GCA_025994075.1 of Vicinamibacteria bacterium. Taxonomy (GTDB): domain Bacteria; phylum Acidobacteriota; class Vicinamibacteria; order Fen-336; family Fen-336; genus WYBL01. The sequence continues at coordinate 18,710 of JAMQGV010000005.1, read as the reverse complement.
TGAAGCGGATCGAGGCGGAGGACATCAAGGTCGTGGTCACCGACGAGGGCGAGGCCGGCGCCCGCGAGGAGGTCCACACCTGGGGCGCGGGCCCGGGTGGCGCCCGCGTGCCGACCTGGGTCGAGACCTTCTCGGTCCCGGTGGCCGACCGCGCGTGGCGCATCGAGGTCACGCCGCGGCCCGGGGCCTTCGTCGCCAGCCATCGCGGTTCGCTGAGCCTCGCCCTGCTCGGCCCGCTGGCCGCGCTGGCGGCGATCGCGGCACGGGTCGCGCTGCGCACCGCCCACCGCCTGCGCGGCGAGTCGCCGAAGCAGGTGATCGGCCCTTACACCCTGCTGCGGCGGATCGGCAGCGGCGGCATGGGCGTCGTGTGGGAGGCCCACCACTCGCTGCTGCGGCGGCCCACCGTCGTCAAGCTGATCGCCCCCGAGCTGGTCACCGAGGAGTCGCTGACGCGCTTCGAGCGCGAGGCCCACGCGACGAGCCGCCTCAGCCACCCCAACACGGTCGAGATCTACGACTTCGGCCGCACTCGCGACGGCGTCTTCTACTACGCGATGGAGCGCCTGCGCGGCATCGACCTCGACGCGATGGTCGCCAGCTTCGGGCCGATCCCGCCGGGGCGCGCGGTGCACCTGCTGCGGCAGGCAGCGGCGGCCCTCGGCGAGGCCCACGCGGCGGGTCTCGTCCACCGCGACGTCAAGCCCGCCAACGTGATGGCCTGCGTCGTCGGCGGCATCCCGGACTTCGTCAAGGTGCTCGACTTCGGCCTGGTCAAGGACCTGCGCGGCGGACCCGGGCCCGCCCTCTCGCAGGAGGGCACGGCACTCGGCACCCCGCTCTACCTCGCGCCCGAGGGCCTGACCCGGCCGGCGGAAGTCGACGTGCGGCTCGACGTCTACGCGCTGGCCGCCGTCGGCTACTTCATGCTGTGCGGACGCACGCCGTACTCGGGCAGCTCGGCGTTCGAGATCTTCGCGCGCCAGCAGCAGGGCCCGCCGCCGCCGCCCTCCGCAGTGCTGGGCCGGGCGCTGCCACACGCCCTCGAGGATCTCCTGATGCACGGCCTCGCCTTCGCCCCCGAGAGCCGGCCGCGCGACGGCCGTGCGCTGCAGGCGGAGCTCGACCACCTGGCGAGCGTGCTCGAGTGGAGCGAGGCGGAGGCGCAGGCCTGGTGGAACCACCACGGCACGCCGTACCTCGCGACCCGCGAGGCGCGCGCGGCGCACGCCCGCGGCCACGACCTGGAGCCCGCGTCGCGATGAGCCGCCGTTGAGCGCCGCGGCGCTGGCGCTGTTCGCCAGCGGCCTGTGCTGGGCCGCGCTCGACGTCCAGCGCAAGCGGCTCGCGCAGGGCGTCGACATCCTCGCCCTCGGCGCGGCGCTCGCGTTCCTCGGCCTGCCCGCCTTCGCCGCCGTCGGCGCCTTCGCGCACGACCCGGGCTTCGACCTCGCGCGCTACGCCCCGCGCACGCTGCTGGCCGCGGCCTTCAGCGCCTGGGCCCACGTCACGTTCCTGCGCGCGCTGTCGATGGCGCCGCTCTCGGTGTGCCTGCCGCTGCTCGCGCTCTCGCCGGTGTTCGCGGCCGGCATCGGCGTCCTCTGGCTGGGCGACCCGGTGCGCCCGCTGCAGGCGGTCGGCATCGCGGCCGTGGCCTGCGGCGCGTGGCTGCTGCCGCACGCCGTCGGCCCCGGCGTCGACCCCGACGCCGCCGCGCACGGCCGGCGCCTGATGCTGGTCGTGGCGTCGGCGTGGGGCCTGGTCGCGGTGATCGACCGCGACGCGCTGCGCTTCGCGTCGCCGCTGCTCCACGGCGCGGTGCAGTGCGGCGTGGTCGGGGCCGGGCTGCTCGTCGTGCTCGCGCTGCGCGGCCGCCTGTCCGGCCTGCGCACGCTGGGCCGGCGGCCGTGGCTGCTGGCGCTGGCGGTGGTCACCGGTTCGGCGGCGCTGGGGCTGCAGTACGCCGCGCTGAAGGGGCTCGACGCCGGCAGCGTCGAGTCGGTCAAGCGGGCGATGGGGCTGACGCTCGCCCTCGTCAACGGCCGCCTGCTCTTCGGCGAGCACGTCACCCTGCGCCACGTGCTGGCGGCGGCGCTGATGGCCGCCGGCGTGCCGCTCGTGCTCGGTCAGTAGTTCCGGATCAGCAGCTCCTCGATCCCGCGGCGCGCCGCGGAGAGGTTGATCTCGCGGCGGGCGGCGATCCGCGTCAGCTCGAAGCCGCGGTAGAGGGCGCGCACCGCGTCGGTGTCGGAGTTGGTCAGCGCGAAGCGCACGCCGCGCGCGTCGAGGGCGCGGGCGAAGGCGGCCAGCCGCTCGTGGTCCTCGGCCCGGAACGGCTCGCTCGTGTAGCGGGCGAAGTCGGCGTAGCCGCCCTGCGGCCAGTACGGCGGATCGAGGTAGGCGAAGTCGCGCTCCGTGATGCCCGCGAGCCCCGCCTCGAAGTCGCCGCGGCGGAACAGGACGGGGCGCAGCGCGAGCGACAGCGCGCGCAGGTTCGCGGGGTCGGCGTAGCGGCGGGCGTAGGCGCCCCACGGCGTGTTGAAGCGGCCGGCGCGGTTGACGCGGAACAGGCCGCGGAACGCCGTCTTGTTGAGATAGACGAAGAGCGCGGCGCGGCGCGGCGGCGGCAGCGCCCACGGGTCCTCCCCGCGCAGGCGCAGGAAGTCCTCGCGGGTGTTGGGCAGCGGCACCAGCTCGTCGAGCACGGCGTCGGGCGCGTCGCGGATCTGCTCCCAGGCGTCGATCAGCCACGCGTTGCGGTCGGCGGCCACGGCGCGCGGCGGGCGCAACGCGAGCAGCACGCTGCCGCCGCCGAGGAACGGCTCGAAGTAGCGCTCGAACTCGCGCGGGAAGGCCTCGACGAGCCGCGCGGCGAGCGCCTGCTTCCCCCCCGCCCACTTGAGGAACGGGCGCGGCGCGGCGGGCGGGGCGGGCAAGGTCATTGGCTCGGGAGCATAGCGGCGACGAGTGGCCCCGGGGGCCGAAAGGGGCTACCGTGGAGTCGTCGAGCCCGCGCGGGCTCTCGCCTCCCCCTGCCGATCCTGGCTCCGGGCTGCGTCCGGTCGACCCGTGAACCGCTTCCCGCGCCGGTCCCGTCAGGGAGATTCCCATGCGGCGTCCGCCTCGCGTATCCCCGCCCCCTTCGTCCGCCTCGCGAGCCCGGTCTTGAGCTGGAGCGTCGGCGACGCCGCCGAGACCCGCTTCCACCGGGTCACCCTGATCATCCTCCGCGCGCGGCAGTTGCGGGACGGCGCGGCGGCGCGCGTCGAGCGTCGCGGCCGCAAGGACCTCGCGGTGGCCGCCGCCGAGGTGCGTGGCGGGCACGTCGCGTGGGAACGCCCGGAGGTCGCCCTTGAGCGATGAGACGGAGCTGGGCCGCTGGCGCTGCGTCAAGTGCGGCGGCGACATCGTGGCCGTGGGCGTGGGCGCGCCGCGTTTTCTCGGCGTCGGCGCCTACCAGGGGCCGTGCCCGTGGAACTGCGGAGCCTGGATCACCCGCGGTTTCCGCAAGGTGAAGCCCGGCGCGGTGCGGGTCATGCGCGCGAGCGAATGGCCGGCCGAGGCCGCCCGCTAGGCCCCGCGCGACACAGGGCGCCGCGGTCGTCCGATTCCGGTATCGTTCCGGGCCCATGAGCGCCCGTCGCCGACCCGACCTGTGGCTGCTGGTGGCCCTCGCCGTGGCGGCCGGGCTGCGCTTCACGGGGCTCGGCTGGGGCTCCGGCCATCGCCCGCTGGGCGACGAGCAGTCGTTCGTCGAGGCGGTCGCGGCCATGCTGGCCAACGGCGACCTCGACCACCGTTTCTACGAGTACCCGGGGCTGTTCCTGTACCTGCTGCTGCCCGGCCAGTGGCTCGCCGGCGGCGAGGCGGGCTTCGCCTCGACATGGGCGGGGCGGATCACGGTGGCGGCCTTCGGCGTGGTCGCGGTCGGCCTGGTCTACGCCCTCGGGCGCGTCCTGGCCGGCACGACGGTCGGCCGCGCGGCAGCGCTGCTGAAGGCGGTCTCGCCGCTCGACGTCGAGCAGGCGCACATGATCCGAACCGACGTCGTGCTGGAGGTGGCGTTCCTGCTCGGGCTGCTGGCCCTGGCCGTGCCGCTGCGCCGCTCGCGCCGGGCTTCGGCCGCGGGAGCCGCGCTGGGGGTGGCCTCCGCGATCAAGTTCTCCGGGCCGCTGCTGGCGGCGCCGCTGGCGCTCGGCCTGCTGCTGCGCCGCGGGCCGAGGCCCGCGGACTTCGTGCGCTTCGGCGCCGTCGCGGCGCTCGTGTTCGTCGCCTGCTCGCCCTACACGCTGCTCCACCTCGAGGAGGCGCTGTCCGGCGCCGGCACCCAGGTGCGCTACCACTACGAGGGGCGCACGGAGGCACCGGGCTACCTGGAGAACCTGGGCGCCTACGTTGTGCGCCTGGGCGAGACGCTGGGCGCGCCGTGGCTGCTGCTCGCCGGCGCGGGCGCGTGGGCCGGGCGGCGTCGGCCTCGCCGCTTCGCTCCGCTCGTCGCGCTGCCGGTCGTCGTGCTGGCGGTGTTCGCCACCGCCGAGGTCCGCTACGACCGCTTCCTCGTCCCGCTGACCGGAGTGCTCGCGGTCTTCGCGGCGATCGGCATCGCGCGCATCGGCGCGCGGCGGGCGCCGGCGGTCGCCGCCGCCACCCTGATCGCCCTGGCGTGGCCGGCGGCCCAGAGCGCTCTCGACGTGCGCTCCTACCGGCAACCGTCGCCGCGCGACCAGGCGAAGGAAGCCCTGGCCGCCTGGTCGGGTGGACGCGCGCTCACCACGGCGCGCGAGCTCGGCACGCCGCCCGGTGTGTCGCTGACCCGGGTCCGCGGGTTCGATCCGTGGACCCAGAGGCTGGCCCGCGAGCACGACGTCTCGGTGGTGATCGCGAGCCAGATCGGCGAGCCGCCACGGCACTTGCAGGAGGTCCGGCGTCTCCGGCCCACCCGGAACACGGCAGGCCAGGGCCCCGAACTGGTGTTGCTGGTGCCGAGCGTGCCTCCGGCGCTGGCCTACGAGTGGTCCGACGTGCTGCCGGGCAGCGCGGCGGCCGGCGGTCCCCGCTACTCCGCTTCCGGACCGGCCGCGCGCGCGATCGACGTGCGCCTGCCCGCGTCCGACGCGGTCGCCGCGGTGGAGTGGGAGGTGGCGCCTGGCGAACGTCCGCCGCGCCTGCGCCTCCTGGCCTCGCACGACGGCACCCGCTACGCGCCCGTGGAGATCGCCAGCGAGCGGCTGGCGCCGTCCGCGCCGACGGCAGGTGCGCTGCTGCGACTGCTGCCGCTGGAGCCGGTGACGGCCGTCGCGCTGCGCCTGGAGACGGCGGAGCGCGCGCCGCTCGCGCCGCCGGCGCGGCTCCGCACGGCCCGGCCGCTGGCGCCGCTTCGCTAGCGCGGTTCGCCTTTCGGCCGCAGCCCCAGCTTCGCCACCAGGTGGTGGAGGTTGCTGCGGTGCATGCCCAGCTCGCGCGCGGCCGCGGCGAGCGTCGGGTTGCGGGCCAGCGCCTGGCCGACCATCGCGCGGCGTGCCGCCTCCAGCCGCTCCGAGAGCGGCGTGCCGGGCGGCAGCGGCGGCAGTTGCACGCCCTCGGCGACCTGTTCGGCGCGCTCGCGCTCGCGGCGGCCGGGCGGCCCGCCGCGCAGTGGCGCCGGCAGGTCGAGGTGGCGCACGTCGACGCTGACCGCCTCGCGCGGGTGGCGGCCGCGCGAGGCGCGCAGCACCGCGCGGCTCACCACGTTCTCCAGCTCGCGCACGTTGCCCGGCCAGTCGAACGCCGCCAGCCGCTCGCGCGCCGTCTCGGCCAGGCGCACGCGGCCGAGGCCCAGCCGGCGCCCGGCGGCGTCGGCGAAGTGGGCGGCCAGCAGCGGCACGTCGTCGCGCCGCTCGCGCAGCGGCGGCACGTGCAGCGGGTAGACGGCGAGGCGATGGTAGAGGTCGGCCCGGAAGCGCCCGGAAGCGACCTCGGCGGCGAGGTCGCGGTTGGTGGCGGCGATCACCCGCACGTCGACCCGGTGCAGCTTGTCGGACCCGACGCGCTGCACTTCTCCCTGCTGCAGCGCGCGCAGCAGCTTCGGCTGCAGCGCCGCCGACAGCTCGCCGACCTCGTCGAGGAACAGGGTGCCGCCACTGGCCAGCTCGAACTTGCCCGCGCGGTCGCGCAGCGCGCCGGTGAAGGCGCCCGCGACGTGGCCGAACAGCTCGCTCTCGGCGATCGCCTCGGGCAGTGCGGCGCAGTTGACCTGGATCAGCGGCTCGTCGCGGCGGCGCGAGCCGGCGTGGATCGCCCGTGCCACCAGCTCCTTGCCGACGCCGGTCTCGCCGGTGATCAGCACCGCCAGGTCGGAGGCGCCGACCAGCGCGATCTCCTCCAGCAACCGCGCGACCGGAGCGCTGGCGCCGAGCAGCGGCGACGACGACGAAGCTCGCAGCAGCTCGCGGGCCACGCGGCCGCTGTGCTCCGCCCGCTCCTCGAGCGCCTCGATCAGCGAGGCCGTGCGCAGCGCGGCGCCGGTCAGCGCGCCGAGCGTCGCCAGGAAGCGCGGGTCGAGTTCGTCGAACGCGCGCGGTTCCAGCGCGTCGGCGGTCAGCGCGCCGACGACCTCGCCGCCTTCGGTCAGCGCGCAGCCGAGGCAGGCGTGGATGTGCTCGAGCGCGTGCGGGTCGTTCAGGAGCTGGCCGTCGAACGGGTCGGGCAGCTTCGAGTCGGGCGGGAAGCGCACGGCTTCGCCGCGGGCGCCGAGGATCGCCGACAGCCGCGGGTGGGCCTGCACCTTGTAGCGGGTGGACAGCGCCTGTGACGACAAACCGTGCCCGGCGACCGGCACCAGCGCCTCGCCCTCCAGCCGCAGCAGACAGGCGGCGTCGCACGGGATCACGCGCCGCAGGGCGGACAGCAGCCGCTCGTAACGGTCGCTCGCCGTGAACGAGGCGGTCAGGTCGCGCGAGATCGCGAGCAGCGCCTCGAGCCCGGCGTCGGTGAAACCGCCGGGGTTATTGCTCACACATCACCGCTGTATCCATGACAACCCCATTCCGTTACCTGAACCATAACACACCCTGCAACTCGTTGATCCGAAAGGAGCGGGACGCTGGCCCGGAGGTTGCCTGAAGGAGAGGCATCGGCCGCCGACGCGCTGGCCGTCAGGAGGAGAAAGACCGATGGCCACGACGCCCAACCCCGCCGCCCCGCTGACCCCGCAGACGACCCTCGCCGAGCTCGCCGTCGCCCACCCCGCGGCCTCGCGCGTGTTCCACCAGAACGGACTCGACTACTGCTGCACGGGCCGCCGACCGCTCGAGGAGGCCTGCGCCGAGCGCGGCCTCGATGCGGCCGCGATCCTGCAGGCGATCGAAGCCGAGACGCCGGCGGCCGTCGACCACCGCCGCTGGGACCGCGCCCCGCTGCCCGAGCTGATCGACCACCTCGTCGGCTTCTACCACCGCCGGCTGCGCGAGGAGCTGCCGCAGCTCGAAGCGATGGCCAGGAAGGTCGAGTCGGTGCACGCCGAAAAGGCGAGCTGTCCGCGCGGTATCGCCGACCACGTCACCGCGATCCACGCCGCGGTGCTCGACCACCTCGCCAAGGAGGAGCAGGTGCTGTTCCCGATGCTGGCGGCCGGCCGCGGCCGCATCGCGGGCGGCCCGATCCGGGTCATGGAGGGCGAGCACGACGACCACGCGGAGAACCTGCGCCGCACCCGCGAGCTGACCACCAACCTGGTGCCGCCGCCCGAGGCCTGCACGACCTGGCGCGCGCTGTACGGCCGCCTCGACGCCTTCGAGGCCGAGCTGATGGAGCACATCCACCTCGAGAACAACGTGCTGTTCAAGCGCGCGCTCGCCGAGCTCGAGAACTGAGCGCCGCCCGCTTTTCCCGGAGTCATTCCATGAACGCCCTGAAAGACAACAAGTACTGGATCACGTTCTTCGCGGCGATCTCGATCGCCTTCTTCGTGCTCGGCTTCTACGGCCGCGAGGTCTACCGCCAGGCGCCCCCGATCCCCAAGCAGATCGTGGTCGCGGACGGCACCGTGCTGGCCACCGAGGACGACATCCTCACCGGCCAGGAGTCGTGGCAGTCGACGGGCGGACAGCAGCTCGGCTCGATCTGGGGCCACGGCGCCTATCAGGCCCCGGACTGGACGGCCGACTGGCTGCACCGCGAGGCCGTCGCCCTGCTCGACGTCTGGGCCGTCGGCGAGCACGGCCGCCGCTTCGACGACCTCGACGCGGGCGCGCAGGGTGCGCTGAAGCAGCGTCTCGTCGCCGAGATGCGCACCAACACGTACGACCCGGCGACCGGCACCGTGACGATCTCGGCCGAGCGGGCCGAGGCGATCGCGCGCACGGCCGCCCACTTCGACGCGCTGTTCGGCGGCGCGCCGGAGCTCCAGCAGCTCCGCGAGGACTACGCGATGAAGGAGGTCACGGTCCCCGACGCGAAGCGCCGCGCGGCGCTCGTCGACTTCTTCTTCTGGACCTCGTGGGCCGCCACGACCCAGCGGCCGGACTCGAAGGTGACCTACACCAACAACTGGCCGCACGAGCCGCTGGTCGACAACCGGCCCTCCGGCGCCAACGTGCTGTGGTCGCTGGTCAGCGTGTTCCTGCTGCTCGCGGCGATCGGCGCCCTCGTGTGGTGGAAGGCGTTCCGCCCCGAGGAGGAGAAGGACCCCGAGCCGCCCGCCCGCGACCCGTTCGGCGAGATCGCGCCGACCGCGTCGATGAAGGCCGTCGCCAAGTACGTCGGCACCGTGGTGCTGCTGCTGGTCGTGCAGGTGATCCTCGGCGTGATCACCGCCCACTACACCGTCGAGGGCCAGGGCTTCTACGGCTTCCCGCTCGGCGAGTGGCTGCCCTACTCGCTGACCCGCACCTGGCACATCCAGGCCGGCATGTTCTGGATCGCCACCGCGTTCCTCGCCGCGGGCCTGTTCGTGGCCCCGATCGTCGGCGGCCGCGAGCCGAAGTTCCAGCGCCTCGGCGTCAACGTCCTGTTCGGCGCGCTGCTGGTCGTCGTCGGCGGCTCGTTCGTCGGCCAGTACCTCGCCATCCACCAGGTGCTGCCGCTCGGCCTCTCCTTCTGGCTCGGCCACCAGGGCTACGAGTACGTCGACCTCGGCCGCGGCTGGCAGGTCGCGCTGTGGGTCGGCCTGCTGCTGTGGCTGGTGCTGATGCTGCGCGCGCTGTGGCCCGCGCTCCACCGCAAGGACGGCTCGCGCTCGCTGGTGCTGATGTTCACCGGCGCTTCGGTCGCCATCGGCCTGATCTACGGCGCCGGCTTCTTCTTCGGCGCCCGCACCCACATGTCGGTGATGGAGTACTGGCGCTGGTGGATCGTCCACCTCTGGGTCGAGGGCTTCTTCGAGGTGTTCGCCACCGCCGCCATCTCGCTGCTGTTCGTCCGCCTCGGCCTGATCGAGGAGCGCACGGCCGGCCGCGCGGTGATCGTCTCCTCGACGCTGTACCTGTTCGCCGGCATCCCCGGCACCTTCCACCACCTGTACTGGAGCGGCACCCCGACCGCGATCCTGGCCGTCGGCGCGACGTTCAGCGCGCTCGAGGTCGTCCCGCTGGTGCTGGTCGGCTGGGAGGCGTGGCGCACCAGCCGCCTGCAGCAGGCTGCGCCGTGGATGGTCCGCTACCGCTGGCCAGTGCGCTTCTTCGTCGGCGTCGCCTTCTGGAACCTGGTCGGCGCCGGACTGTTCGGCTTCCTGATCAACCCGCCGATCGCGCTCTACTACATGCAGGGCCTGAACACGACGCCCGTCCACGCCCACGCCGCGCTGTTCGGCGTCTACGGCCTGCTCTCGCTGGGCCTGGTCCTGGTCGTCGCGCGGCGTCTCAGCGGCTTCGTCGCCTGGCGCGAGCGCTACCTCGCCTGGGGCTTCTGGGGCATGAACGTGGGCCTCGGCCTGATGATCGTGCTGAGCCTGCTGCCGATCGGCCTGGCCCAGACCTGGGCCTCGGTCGAGACCGGCCTGTGGTACGCGCGCAGCGCCGAGTTCCTCCAGCTCCCGATCATGGAGGTGCTGCGCTGGCTGCGGCTGGTCGGCGACACGGTCTTCCTCGGCGGCGTCGCCTGCTTCGCGTGGTTCATGCTCGGCCTGTGGACCGGCTGGAGCTACGAGCCGGTCGCCTCCCCGGAGCCGCGCGGCAGCGTGGTGCCCGCCCCGGCGGCCTGATCGCGCCCGTCGTCCCTGAACAGGGGCCGGCACCCGCCCGGGTGCCGGCCCCTCGTCGCGCCACGAGGGGCCCGGCACCTGCGCGGCCTCCAGCGCGGGTGCCCCGGCGGCGGAGGCGAACGCGTGGAGCGCGGCGACGCTCACGCCGTCCGCGAAGAACCCGGCGTGGGCGTGCAGGCCTCGAACTCGGCGTAGTCGGCGCAGGGCGCCTCCGCGAGGTGCACGTGCGGGGCGGGCCCCAGCCACGCCGTCCACGCCGGCAGCGCCGTTCCCTCGACCGTGACCGGTTCAGCACGCATCCCAGGCCCGGCCCCTCGACCAGTGCCGCGGTCGGCACCGCGAGGACTTCGGTCAGCGTGCGGCCGTCGCCGAGCCTCGCGCGGTGTACCGCGTCACGCTGGCAGCGGACGGCGAGGGGGCCACGGTGAGCGAAGCCCTGTGTGAGAAGCCCTGTGGGCGAAAGAGCTCGCCTCGCCCGACGAGGGCGACCGCGCTCGCGAAGGCGAGGCTCTCGCCCGCCTGATCGGGCCCCTCTTCGGCGGGGAGCTCTGACCGTCCGGCCACCACCCGGCTGCGCGTCGCGCTGCAGGTGCTCGACCGCAACCCGACTGGAGTTCGGAACCGGGCCGGCACCCGATCGGGTGCCGGCCTCTCGTCGCGTGACGCGCCGGAGGGTGTGGTAGCGTCCGGACATTCCGATAACGGGTGAACCCGTGGGTCCTGGTTCTCGACGCACAAGAGCGGTCTCCGCATCGTGAGCCACCGCCTGTCTCGCGCCGAACTCGGGCTGCTCTCCGTGGCATTGGCCACCGGTGCGGGTTTCCGGCTGTACCACTACTTCCTCGGGCGCTCGCTCTGGCTCGACGAGGCGATGCTGGCGCTCAACATCGCGTCGCGGTCGGCGGTCGACCTGCTGAAGCCCCTCGACTACAACCAACTCGCGCCCGTGCTGTTCCTGATGGCCGAGAAGACGGTCGTCCACTGGGCCGGCGTCGGCGAACACACGCTCCGGGCACTGCCGATGCTGGCCGGCCTGGCCCTGCCGCTCCTGATGTTCGCCGTCGGGCGGCGCCTGGTGGACCCCGCGACGGGTCTCGCCGCAGCGACCTTGGCGGCACTCTCGCCGACGCTCCACCGCTACTCGAACGAGGTCAAGCCCTGGAGCACGGACGCGCTGGCGACGACGCTCCTCCTGTGGATCGCACTGCGACACGTCGACGCCGAGGACGCGGGGCCGGAGGGGCCGGGTCGCGGCGGCCCCCGGGGAGACGTCGACGGATTCGCCTCGGCTTCCGTCGGGCTGGCGCTGACGGGGGCGCTGGCCGTGCTCCTCTCCTTTCCGGCCCTGTTCGTGGTGGCTGCCGTCGGGCTGGCGCTGGCGCTCCGCCCTGGCGCCCGGCGTCGCCGTCGCTGGCTCGCCCTCGCGGCGTGCGGAGTTCTCTGGGCGACGGTCGCGCTGATGCCGTACTTGCTCGTCTACCGCGGCACGGCGTCCGGGCCGGCGCAGCAGGAAGGCTACGGCTTCGCCCTGTTGGCGCCCGGCCCCCAGTTCGCGGAGCGCGGCCTGCTGGCGGCGCGGGGCTCGCTCTGGCCGGCTTTCTGGGGCGACGGTGCCGGCATCCCTCAGCTTCCCGACGTTGCCCTGCTGGGTCTGGCCGGGCTCCTGGCGGGAGGGCTCGCGCTCGTCGTCCACCGCCGCGGCGCATGGGCGGGAGTGCTGGTGGTGGGTCCGCTGGCCGCCGCACTCGTGGCCTCCGCGCTCCGCCGCTACCCGATCGGCGTGCCACGCCTGATGGTGTTCGCAGCTCCGCTTCTGGTCCTCCTGATGGGCTCCGTGCTGGCGGCCGTGTACCGGGGGCTGGCCCGGCGGTGGCCCGCTCCCGCGGCTGTCGCGTTGGTCGGCATGGCCTGCGCGCCGATGGCCTGGCAGCGGCTGGAGGACGCCCGCCGACCCTTCCTCGGCGAGGAGGCGCGGAAGCTGGTCGCGGCCTACCTCGAGGCGCGGAGGGGCGCCGTGGAGCCCGTGTACGTGTCGGCCCTGGGCCTCGCGTCATGGCTCTTCTACACCACCAACTGGGAGAAGCCCGACCGCCCGCGCCTCGCCTTCTACGCGCGCGCCGCCAGCACCGACCACTTCGGAACCAACCCGCCGCGGGGGAGGCCGGTCGTGGACGAGGGTCGCCATCTCGTCTACCAGCGCCGCCAGCGCCCGGAACTCCTCGGCCTGAGAACGGGTCGTCAGTGGAAATGGCCGAGCTACGCGGTCGCCACCGTGGACGAAGGTTGGGCCGCGAACGAGGCGCGACGGGTCCGCGCGGCGGCGCTGGCCGTCTCGCCGGACACCTGTGCCTGGCTCTACTTCACGCGGATGAGCGAGCGCGCCTACAAGCCACTGACCGCGGAGCTCCACGACGTGCTGGGCGCCTGGGAGAGCGAGGCCTACACGGCGAGGGGCGGAATCGTCTCGCGGTGGTGCTTCTCCGGGTGGCGGGCTCGCCCGCCGAAGACCGGGCCGACCGCGGGTCCCGTCAAGAGCGCCGGCTGACGGGCGCGCCGTCCGCGGGGGCCGCTGGCCCCGGTGCTCCCGAGCCTGTCCGCCGATTTATGATCCCCGCCCATGCCGCTGCGCGAGTCCCTCACGCGTCACGTGTCGACCGTGCGGCGGTTGTTCCGGCCGCTCGACGTCGGCGCGCTCGACGCCTTGCTCGCGCACGCCCCCGCAAAGGCAGCCTACGGCGACCGGCTGCCGTGGATGGTCGCGCTGCTCGGCTGGGTGCTGCGCCCCGGGGCGCCCGCGGTCGGCGAAGACGCCGAGCGCCGCCATCCCGCCACCACCCGGCTGCGCTTCGCGCTGCAGGTGCTCGACCGCAATCCGGAGTGGAAACGCGCCGTCGCCACGACGCTGCGCTCGACCGTGCGCGACCTCGACGCGCTCGAGCTGTTCTGCGAGACGGGCCTGCCGCGCGAGGCCTCGTTCCTGGCCGAGGCGCTGGAGCGGATCGCGGTGCGGCTGCTGCCCGCTGATCCGTTCCGCGCCGAGCTCGGCACCGCCCTGCTCGCGCTGTTCCCCGAGGAGCGCCACGCCGACTGGCTGGAGTCGCTGGACGACGAGACGCTGGGCCGCATCGCGGAGCTGTTCCGCCACGGGGAAGGGGACGAGGCGGAAGCGGCCCCGTGGAACCCGGTGGCCGACGACGTGCCCGACGCGCTGCTGCTGCTGGCGAGCGAGCTGCGCGCGACGGGCCTGCAGTCCGCGATCCGGCGCCGGATCGGCGCCGGATCGTTCCGCGAGCTGCCGTTCTTCGGGCTGACGCGGGCCGTCGAGGAGCTGGTCGCCGCCGCTCGCGGCGGCGACCAGGGCGCAACCGCGACGGCCGCGGCCGCGTTCCACGAACGGCTCGACGCCTGCGCCCGGGCCCTGGAGCGCGCCCACGCCCACCTCGACGAGTACGGCGTCAGCGTCCGCATCGTGTACCTGCTGGAGCGGATGGACGCCCAGATCCGCCGCGCCCGCACGCTGTCCGCGATGCTCACGGGCGACGCCAGCCCCGCGTTCGCGGCGGCCTTCCTGGCCCGCCTCGTGCGCGACACGCTGGCCCGCCGCCAGCTCCGCGCGCTGTTCGAGACCAACACCCGGCTGCTGGCGAAGAAGGTCGTCGACCGCTCGGCCGAGACCGGCGAGCACTACATCGCGCGGACCCGCGAGGACTACCGCGAGATCCTGACCGCCGCGGGCGGCGGCGGCGTGCTGACCGTCGCCACCGTCTACGGCAAGTTCCTGGCGATGGCGGCCGGGGCCGCGCCTTTCGTGCAGGGCCTGCTGCTCTCCGCGAACTACGCGGCGAGCTTCAGCGTGATGCAGCTCGCCCACCTGACGCTCGCCACCAAGCAGCCGGCGATGACGGGGCCCGCGCTGGCCGCGCGCATGCACAAGGTGGAGACCCGGGAGGGCCTCGAGGCGCTGGTCGACGAGATCGTGCACCTGCTGCGCTCGCAGGTGGCCTCGATCTTCGGCAACGTCGGACTGGTGGTGCCGGGCGTCGCGCTGGTCGCGCTGCTCTGGAACGTCGGCTTCGGCGCCCCCCCGCTGTCCGCGGAGACGGCAGCCTACACGCTCGCGTCCCACTCGCTGCTGGGGCCGACCCCGCTGTTCGCGGCCTTCACCGGGGTGCTGCTGTGGCTGTCGAGCCTGGCCGCCGGCTGGTTCGACAACTGGCTCGTGTTCCGCGGCGTGGCGCCGGGACTCGCCCGCAGCCGGCGGCTGCGCTTCGTGTTCGGCCAGCGTTTCCCCGCGCGCCTGGCCGCCTTCCTCGAGCACCACGGCTCGGGCCTCGCCGGCAATGTCGCCCTCGGCGTACTGCTGGGGCTGACCCCCGAGCTGCTCAAGTTCCTCGGCGTCCCGGCCGACGTCCGCCACGTCACGCTCTCGACCGGGCAGGTCGCCGCCGCCGTCGCCTGCCAGGGCTGGGGCGCGCTGTCGCAGGCCCCGTTCTGGATGGCCGCGGCGGGCCTGGTCAGCGCGGGCGTGCTGAACCTCGGCGTCAGCTTCGCGCTGGCGCTGGGGCTGGCGATCCGCGCCCGCGGCGTCGAGGCTCCCCAGCGCCACGCGCTGCTGGAGGCGCTCAGCGCCCGGCTGCGCCAGCGGCCCCGCTCGTTCCTGTTCCCGGACTAGGGGACTAGGAGGCCGCGCCGCCGCGCGCCGCGCGCAGCTCGCGGAAGTACGCCGCGCCGCGCTCCTTCGCCTCGCGGTAGTAGCCGCGCAGGGCGCCTGGGGTCAGCGCGTCGCCTTTCGAGGCCCACGCCTGCGCCGCCCGGCCGACCGCCACGGTGCCGGCCCACGCCACCGCGACCTTGGCCGGCAGCCCTGCGACCGGGATCAGGCCGACGAGCTGGCGGCTGGCCTGGCGGAACAGGAAGCCGCCGCCGATCACCCCCAGGAACTCGCCGAGCACGTCGCGCGGCGCCCCCTGCTTTCCGGCGCACAGCGCGATGCGGTACGCCATCATCAGCTGGTTCTTGGTCAGCACCACCATGTCGGCGACCGTCAAGGGCACCCCGAGCACGGGCACGTTCTCGGCGACCCCGGCGGTGAAGGCGTAGGTGGCGTTGGCTCGCGCCGCCTCGTCGATCAGGCGGCCCACGACGACCTCGCGCAAAGGGGGCAGCGCGCGGGCCAGGGCCAGGCGGCGGTCGCCCGAGTGCGCTGCCACGACGGCCGCGGCCAGGCGCCCGACGGCGCCGGGGCCGAGGTCGGGCAGCGCCAGCCGCGACCGCTCGCCCCCCCGCGGCACCTCGGCGTGGGCTCCCGTCGCGCCCAGCGCGCAGGCGAGGACGTCGAGGCCGCGCGCGCGCAACTCGTGAACGGCCGCGCGCAGCTCGGGCGGATCGTCGTCGCCGCGGAAGACGACCAGCGCCTGCTCGGGCCCCGGTTCGCCCGCGACAGGCGCGGGCGGCATCGCGCCCGGCGCCGCGCGGACCAGCCACGGGTGGGCGGCGCCGCCCGAGAGCGCGGCCGCCAGGTCGTCGGCGACTCCCGCGTCCTGGGCCAGGACCAGCAGTCGGAACGGGCGCTGCGCCTCGTCGCGGATCGCCTCCAGGTCGAGCTCGCGCAGCAGCCGCCAGACATCGGTGACGACCGACAGCTTCATGCGCGCGTCGCGCTCACGGCAGCAGGGCCAGCTCCCAGCCCCGCACCCGGCGGTCCAGGCGCGGCCGGAACCCCAGCTTGCGGTCGTGGGCGTAGAGGTCGCTCTGGCGGTAGAGCGGCACCAGCGGCCAGTCCTCGGTCACGATCCGGGTCGCCTCGCGCAGCATCTCGCCGCGGTGCGGAGCGTCTTCTTCGACCTCCGCCATCTCGACCAGCTCGTCGAAGCGCGCGTTGGAATAGCGGCTGCCGTTGACCGAGCCGAAGCGGGGGCCGGGCGTGTGGAGCAGGGTGGCGTAGGCGCTGTCCGCCGCCCGGCTGTCGTCGAGCCAGCCCAGGACGTAGAAGGGTGCGCGCCCGGCCTCGACGTCCGCGATCAGCTCGACGTAGCGGCGCGGGCGCGGCGTCACGTCGAGCCCGGCGGCCGCGAGCTGGGTCGCCAGCGCGCGGACCACGGCCTCGATTTCCAGGTACTTGCCGGGCACGTACTCGAGCTGCAGGCGGTGGCCCGCCGGGAAGCCGGCCGCGGCCAGCAGCGCCCGGGCGCCGATCGCGTCGCCCGGGGGTACGGCCAGGCTGCGGTCGTGGCCCATCTGGCCGTCGGCCGGGAGCTGCAGCGTCGGCTCGCCGAAGCCGCGCAGCGGCCCGGCGATCAGTCCGGCGCGGTCGATGCCGCGGGAGATCGCCTCGCGGACCCGGCGGTCGTGGAAGGGGCTGCCCGGGGCCGCGTTCAGGCCGAGGAACACGACCCGCAGCCCGGGCCGGGCGTGGGTGGCGAAGCCCGCGCCCGCGAGCTGCACCATCGCGTCCGGCGGCACGTCGAGCGCGAGCTGGGCCTCGCCCTGGCGCAGCAGCCGCACGCGCTCCGCGCCGTCGCCGGCGGGCAGGAACTCGATCCGCGCGACGGCCGGGCTCCCGTCGCGGTGGTGGGCGAAGCCCTCGAGCGCCACGCGGCCGTCGGGCTGCCAGTCGACGACCCGGTAGCGCCCCGTGCCGACGGCGCGGCCCCCGGCTGCCCCCCCGTCGACGAAGAAGGTGGCCAGCCGCTCGGGCAGCGAGAGGAACACGCCGCGGGTGCGGAACACGACGTCGCGCGCCCCGTCGGCTTCGACCTTCTCCACCGGCTGCAGCAGGTTCACGCCCCACGGCTGCGCGAGGTGTCGGTTGAGCGCGGCGGCCACCATCGTCGCGTCGAGCACGCGCCCGTCGTGGAGCCGCACGCCCGGCCTCAGCCGGAACACCCAGGTGTGGTCGTCGGGGCTGTGCCAGCTCTCGGCCAGCACCGGCCGCGGGCCGAAGTCGTCGCCGAGCTCGACCAGCGGCTCGTAGACGTTGCGCAGGATCGAGAGCGCGAACTCCTCGTGCTCGGGCGCGTGCACGTCGAGCGAGTGCAGACCCGCGGGCACCGCGACGCGGACGGCCCGGGGCGCCGCCTGGGGCATCGGCGACGGCGCGCGGTCGCAGGCCAGCGCCAGGAGCGCGAGCGACGCGAAACCGGCCCGTCCCGGGGAGCGCACTGATGCGAACCCTAGTCCCGAGCCGGGCCGGTTTCAACCGGCCGATCTAATCGCCGAGCTTGTGCTTCAGGTTCAGGCTGGCGATCGCCGCGCTGTCGTCCTTGCGGATGACCTTCGCCTCGTTGCCCGTGGCGGTGACGTTCTCGTACGAGCCGTCGCTGCGCCGCACCAGCTTCGTGAAACCCTGGCTCTTCAGCTCCGAGTCGCCGCGCGGGAAGCCGAGCGCCGGCGGGTGGATCACGCGCTCGACGGGCGCCTCCCCCGGCGTCACGTCCGGCGCGAGGCCGGCCCGCGCCGCCACCTCGGCCCAGGTGTGCAGCTTCTCGTCGGCCCCGTGCCGGACCTCCACCACCCGGTCGTTGGCCTCGCAGTAGTAGTCGTAGCGTGGCATCCCCCGATTATCGGGCGAGGCCGCAAATTCTTGTGAGGGCGGTCACGGGGCGCACGAACCTTGGGTAGGCTTCGAGCGTCTACACCGCCGAAAGAGGAATCGACCGAACCATCATGGGTGCCCTCCCGAAGAACTCCCCCACCCGCGCCGCCGAACCCGCGCGTCCCGCCGCACCGGCTTCCACGGCCGCGACCACGCTGGCCTGGATCCGGGCGCTGGCCTCCGACTGGACCGAGCGGCGCGAGAGCGAAGAGCTGGAGGGCGCGCGGGAGCACCGCCGCCGGTAGCATTCCGGGGGTGGACACCCCTGTCCTCGTCGGCCGGATCGGCCTCGTCGCCCGCTTCAAGCCCGTCCACCTCGGCCACCTCGCCGTGCTCGAGGGCGCCCTCGAGCGGGCAGCGGCTGTCGTGATCGGGCTCGGCAGCGCCAACCGGCACGACCTCGACAACCCGTGGAGCGCTGCGGAGTCGGCCGCCATGATCCGCGCCGCGCTCGGTCCCGCCGCCTCTCGCGTCACGCTGGTGGAACTCGAGGACCTCGGCGACGGGCCGCGCTGGGCTTCTCTCACCGTCGACCGGCTGGGCCCGCTCGACCTGTTCGTGACCGCGAACGCCTACGTCGCGCAGCTCCTGGAGCGGCGCTACCGGGTCGCGCCGATGGTGTCGCTGGTCGCCCCGGAGCGGCGCGTGCGCGTGGACGGACGGCAGGTGCGGGCGGCGATGGCGCGCGGCGACGAGTGGCGGGCGCTGGTGCCGCCGGCCGTCGCCGAGCTGCTCGTCCGCGAGCGACTCGTCGACCGCTTCCGCCGCGAGTTCGGCCTCGCCACCCTCGCCCGCCTGTCCCCGCTGCCGGAGCCGTGAGCCTGGCGCAGGTCGCGGATTCACCGCCGACGGAACCCGACGGGGGTTTGGGGGCGGAGGAGGCCGGAGTCGTCCGACGGAGCCCCCATGGGACCGGCGGCGGATTCACTCCGCCGACGG
>JAMQGV010000043.1 GCA_025994075.1 Vicinamibacteria bacterium | reverse complement strand
CTGGCGAGGTGCCAGGCGATGCTTAGCGGGTTGCGAACGAGGGCGACGAGCCTCATCCGTCCCTGGCATGCGGGACAGGCCAGGGCGTCCACGCCGAGGGAGCGGGCCAGGAGTTCAGCCCACGGCCGGTAGCGGGACCTGCGCTTCCTCCGGGGCTTGCTGTCTGGCTCGGCGCCGGGTGCGATGCGCGACCGCCACTGGCTGGCTGCCGCCAGCACGCCTGCGTAGCGGACGGTATGGTGGCGTGGCGGAGGCACGCACGCCGCCAGCCGGGCCAGCAGGGAGAGCGGGTCGAGATCGACGGCGACGGTGCCGTCGGCGTAGGGCTTCTTGAGGACGATCCGGATCAGGCCGTCGGTCGGGGGTTTGGGGGCGGAGGAGCTGTTGCGACGTGGCCCCCATGGGACCGGCGACGGGTTCATCCCGGCGCCGGAACCCGTCTGTGGCTCGATCTTGTCCTGGGCGAGGGGCGGGCGCAGGACGTATCGGACAAGGCCTCGCGGCCAGCGAGATCGAGCGCGCCCGCGCGTGTCGCGGCATGGAGGCTGAAGCCGTCTTGCGACGCGCAGAGCGGCTTGTCGTAGGCCAGTGGGCGTCGCTCGAGAGGCCCGAGCCGGACTTGCCACTGCGGTCCTGCTGGCGGCGTCTGGCCCGACACGGCCGAGACGGCGAGATTCGCTTCGGCATCTTGTTCTTCCTGCGGGTCCTCTCGAAGCAGCCCGCGGCGGCGAAGGTGCCTGCCGATGCGGCGGAGCGTCTCGGGCCGGTGGCGGCTGTAGCCCCCCGGAGCGACCGAGCAGAGCGCCTGGCGCAGCACGCTCCGATGGACGTCGGCACCAAACTCCACGCCTCTTCCGCCGGCGGGAGAGGCCGACCCCTTCCAGAACCGAGTCGTCGTTCAAGGCCCGCGAGCCTCGCGGGTCGATGCTGACGGGGCTGCAACGATCGGTGGCCCGGAGAGGTCCGGTCACTCGATCGGGAAGCTCTACACCCCCAGTTGGCGACGGCGCCACAACAGGTAGACGGCCGGGTAGACGAGCAGTTCGAGGGCGAAGCTGGTGGCGAGGCCGCCGACCATCGGGGCGGCGACGCGCTTCATCAGGTCGGAGCCGGTGCCGGTGGACCACAGAATCGGCAGCAGGCCGACCATCGCCGAGATCACCGTCATCGCCTTCGGGCGCACGCGCTTCACTGCGCCGTGGACGATCGCTTCGACCAGCTCCGCGTACGTGTTCAGGCGGTTGCCCTTCTTCGCCTCGTCGTAGGCGAGGTCGAGGAACAGCAGCATGAACACGCCCGTCTCGGCGTCGAGGCCGAGCAGGGCGATCACGCCGACCCAGGCCGCGATCGAGACGTTGTAGTCGAGCGCCCACATCAGCCACACCGCGCCGATCGCCGAGAACGGCACGGCCAGCAGCACCATCGCCGTCTTCACCGCCGAGCCGGTGTTGCCGTAGAGGAGCAGCAGGATCAGCACCAGCGTCACCGGCACCACCAGCTTCAGCCGCTCGCGGACGCGCAGCATGTTCTCGTACTGGCCGCTCCACTCGATCGAGTAGCCGGAGGGCAGCGTGACCTTCTCCGCCACCGCCTGCTTGGCGCGCTCGACGTAGCCGCCGATGTCGCTCTCGGCGGTGTCGACGAAGACGTAGCCGGCGAGCAGCGCGTTCTCGTTGCGGATCATCGCGGGGCCGGTCACCGTGCGCAGGTCGGCGACCTGGCTGAGCGGGATCTGGGCGCCGCCCGGCGTCATCACCAGCACCCGGCCCAGCTTGTCGAGGTCGTCGCGCAGCTCGCGCGGGTAGCGCACGTTGACCGGGAAGCGGGCGCGGCCCTCGATCGTGGTCGTCACGTTCTCGCCGCCGACGGCGGACAGGATCACCTGCTGCACCTCCTCGACGGAGAGGCCGTAGCGGGCGAGCGCCTCGCGGCGCAGCTCGAAGTCGACGAAGTAGCCGCCGGCTGCGCGCTCGGCGTAGGCGCTGCGGGTGCCGCTGACGTGGCGGAGCGCGCTCTCGATCTCCTGCCCGAGCCGCTCGATCTCCTTCAGGTCGGGGCCGAAGATCTTGACCCCCACCGGCGTGCGCACACCGGTCGAGAGCATGTCGATGCGGGCCTTGATCGGCATCGTCCAGGCGTTGGTGACGCCGGGAATCTGCATTGCTCGGTCGAGCTCCGCGATCAGCTCGTCGCGGGTCAGCCGCTCCGGGGTGATGCGGCGCAGCACCGTCTCCTTCAGCCACTCCGGCGCCCAGTCGGAGTAGAAGCGCTCCTTCGGCCGCCACTCCGAGGGATCCTTCAGCAGCACGACCGTCTCCATCATCGAGAACGGCGCCGGGTCGGTCGAGGTCTCGGCGCGGCCCGCCTTGCCGTGGACCCGTTCCACCTCGGGGAACGACTTCAGGATCCGGTCCTGGACCTGCAGCACGCGCGCGGCCTCGGTCACCGAGATGCCGGGCAGCGTGGTCGGCATGTAGAGGATCGAGCCCTCGTCGAGCGGCGGCATGAACTCGTGGCCGAGCTCGAAGTACACCGGGACCGTCGCGAGCAGCACGACGAGCGCCAGCGCGATCGTCGTCTTCGGCCAGCGCAGGGTCCAGCGGCAGGCGGGCTCGTACAGCGCGAACATCACCCGGCTGACGGGATGGCGCTCCTCCTTGTAGTAGGTGCCGACCGACACCATCGTCGCCAGCTTCGCGAGCCAGCCGGGGCGGAACGTGTACGGGTCCATCCGCGTGAAGAACATGCGCAGCGCCGGGTCCAGCGTCAGCGCCAGCACCGCCGCGATCGCCATCGTCAGGTTCTTGGTCCACGCCAGCGGCGTGAAGAGGCGGCCCTCCTGGTCGACCAGCGTGAAGATCGGCAGGAACGCGACCGCGATCAGCAGCAGCGAGAAGAACACCGACGGCCCGACCTCCAGCAGCGCCTCGAGCCGCACCTTGTGGAAGTCGCCCTGTCTCCCCCCGTGTTCCCACTGCTCGAGCTTCTTGTAGGCGTTCTCGACCTCGACGATCGCGCCGTCGACCAGCACGCCGATCGAGATCGCGATGCCCGCCAGCGACATCAGGTTCGAGGAAATGCCCATCCACGCCATCGGGATGAAGGCCAGCAGCACCGCGGTCGGGATCGTGAGGATCGGGACGAGCGCCGACGGCACGTGCCACAGGAAGAGCAGGATCACCGCCGAGACGATGATCATCTGCAGGACCAGCTCGTGCTTCAGGGTGTCGAGCGCGCGATCGATCAGGTCGGAGCGGTCGTAGGTGGTGACGATCCGCACGCCCGCCGGCAGCGACGGCTCGACTTCCTTCAGCCGCTGGCGCACCCGCTCGATCACCGCCCGCGCGTTTTCGCCGTGGCGCATCACGACGATGCCGCCGACGGTGTCGCCGAGGCCGTCGAGGTCGGCGACGCCGCGCCGCAGCTCGGGGCCGATGGCGACGGTGGCGACGTCGCGCAGGAGGACCGGCGTGCCGCCCGGCGTCGCGCGCAGCACGATCTGCTCGAGGTCCTCGCGGGACTTGACGTAGCCGCGGCCGCGCACCATGTACTCGCGGCCGGCGAACTCGACGAGGCGGCCGCCGACGTCCTCGTTGCCCTTGCGCACCGCGTCGGCCACCTGCATCACGGACAGGTCGTAGGCCTTCAGCCGGTTGGGATCGACGGTGACCTGGTACTGCTGGACGAAGCCGCCGAGCGAGGCGACCTCGGCGACGCCCGGCACCGACTGCAGCCGGTAGCGCAGGCTCCAGTCCTGGAACGTGCGCAGGTCGGCCAGCGAGTGATTCCCGCTGTCGTCGACCAGCGCGTACTGGAACACCCAGCCGACGCCGGTGGCGTCGGGCCCGAGCTCCGTCTTCACGCCCGAGGGCAGGAGCGGCTGGATCTTGGAGAGGTACTCGAGCACGCGGCTGCGCGCCCAGTAGAGGTCGGTCTTGTCCTCGAAGATGACGTAGACGTAGCTGAAGCCGAAGTCGGAGAAGCCGCGGATGCTCTTCACCTTCGGCGTGCCGAGC
The DNA here is from genome assembly GCA_025994075.1 of Vicinamibacteria bacterium. Taxonomy (GTDB): domain Bacteria; phylum Acidobacteriota; class Vicinamibacteria; order Fen-336; family Fen-336; genus WYBL01. The sequence goes on along the minus strand of JAMQGV010000043.1, from coordinate 50,959 downwards.
AGCGCCGACACGATCGGGTAGGTGACCTGGTCCTCGATGATGTCGGGGCTCCGGTCCCAGCGCGAGTAGACGATCACCTGGGTGTCGGAGAGATCCGGGATGGCGTCGACCGGGATCGTGCGCAGGGTGTGCACGCCGTAGAGCACGGCGAGCAGGGTGAGCATCAGCACCAGCACGCGGTGCTCGGCGCTCCAGCGGATGATGGCCTTGGTCATGGCGTGCTCCGGGCCTTCAGTGCTGGTGGGCGGGAGCCGCCGGGGCGGCCTCGCCGGGCGTCGGCTTGAGGCCGCGCAGCGCGGCCTCGAGGCTCGACTCGGAATCGATCAGGAAGTTGGCCGCGGTGACGACGCGGTCGCCCTCGTCGAGCCCCGCGAGCACCTCGAAGCCACCTTCGACGCGGGCGCCGAGCCGCACCTCGCGCGGCTCGTAGCGGCCCTCGCCGCGGTCGAGGAACACGAGCCGGCGCTCGCCGGCGTCGATCACGGCCGCGAACGGCACCACCAGGCCAGGGGCGCCACCGGTCTTCAGCGTCACGTCGACGTACATGTCGGGCTTGAGCACGGCGCCGACGTTCTGAACCTCGAGCCGGACCTTGACCGTGCGGGTCTTCTCCTCGACGGTGGGCGCCACGTAGGTGACCGTGCCGCGGAAGGTGCGGCCGGCCAGGCTCGGCACCGTGATCTCGCCGGGCAGGCCGAGCTTCACGTTCGGCAGGTCGTGCTCGTAGACGTCCGCCAGCACCCACAGCCGCGACAGGTCGGCAATCTCGAACAGCGTGTCCTGCGGCATCACGCGTTGGCCGTGGTCGACGTTCTTGGCGACGACGAAGCCGGAGATCCGGGAGCGCAGCTCCAGCGTGCGCTGCGGCGTCCCCGAGGCCTCGAGCCGCTCCAGCTCGTCGGCCGGGATGTCCCACAAGAGCAGCCGCTGCCGCGCGGCCTCGAGCAGGCCGCGGCCGCCGGCGGCGGTCTCGGGCGCGCCTCGCTGCTCCATCTCCCGCTGCGCCTTCTGCGCCAGCAGGTACTCCTGCTGGGTCGCGACCAGCTCGGGGCTGTAGATCGACAGCAGCGGCTCGCCGGCCTTCACGTACTTGCCCGTGAAGTCGACGTGCAGGTGCTCGACGTAGCCCTCGAAGCGGGTGTGCACGTGGTGCAGCCGCCGCTCGTCGACGGCGACGACGCCGACGGTGCGCAGCGTGCGGGCACCCGCGCCGCGCTTCACCGGCTCGCTGGCCACGCCGAGCACCTGGCGCTTCTCGGCCGAGAGCGTGAGCGGCGCGCGACCCGCGATCACCTCGCCTCCCGCCGCGGCCGGCGCGTCTCCGGGGCCGTCGACCAGGACCAGGTCCATGCCGCAGATCGGGCACGGCTGCTGGCGGTCGGACGTGAACTCCGGGTGCATCGGGCAGTGCCAGAGCTCCTTCTTCGCTTCCGCCCCGGCGTGGGGCGCGTGGCGGGTGCCGGCGTAGTAGCCGGCGCCGACGAGGACGCCGGCGGAGAGGAGGACGAGGACGACCTTGGCGATGCGCATGACTTACTCCTCCAGCCCGGCCTCGGCGAGGTCCGCCGAGTGCCACAACACGTGGGCCAGCAGTTCCAGGTACTCCCAGCGGTCCTCGAAGTCGGTGGTGTGGGCCTCGAGCACGCTGACGAACGGCACGCGGCCCGCGCGGTACGAGGCGAGCGTCGACTCGACGGCGAGGCGGTCGGCGATCAGCACGCCCTTCTCGAACGCGCGCGCCTCCTCGACGGCCGCGACGTACTCGGCCAGCGCGCGCTGGGCGCGGGCCCGCACGGCGAGCGCCACGGCCCGCGTCTGCGCCTGCGTGACGTGGCGCATCGCCTCCGCTTCGGCCGCCATCCGTTGCTGCTTGCGGCCGCGCCACAGCGTCGGGCGCACGCCCACCTCCAGCGCCCACATGTCGGGCAGCGAGCCGCGGTACGCCCAGCGCCCGCCCAGCTCGAGGTCGGGCTTGCGCTCGGAGCGGGCCACGTCGTGGCGGGCTGCGGCGACCTGCTCCTCGGCCCGCGCCTGCGCGACCCACGGGCTCGCCGCCACGGCCCACGCGGCGACCTCGGCCTCGGTCGGCAGCGCCCACTCGCGGCGCGCGACGTCGTTCAGCGTCGCCGCCGTCTCGACCGGGGCCGTGGCCTCGCGGTCGAGCAGCGCGTTGAGCGCCGCCAGCGCCATCCGCTCGTTGCCGCGCTCGTGGGCCCGCATCTGCTCGAGGCGGGCGGCCTCGGCCTGGGCCCGCAGCACGTCCGGCTGCTCGGCGAGGCCGACCGCGTAACGCGAGCGGGTCAGCGCCTCGAGGTCCGCGATCGTGCCCTGCTGTTCCGCGAGCAGCACGAGGTTGGCGCGGGCCAGCAGCAGGTCCGTGTAGGCCCGCCGCACCGCGCGCTCGAGCGCGCGCCGCTCGCGTTCGACCGGGGAGGCGTAGGCCGCGGCTTCGGCCTTCGCGGCCGCCTCGCGCAGCCGCCGCTTGCCCGGCCACGGCAGCTCCTGCATCACCCGCAGCGAGATCGCCGCGTCCATGTCTTCGCCGATCCAGCCGGGCTCGCCGCTGCCCTCGGTCTCGAGCGCGACGAGCGGCTCGGCGAGCGCGCCGGCCATCGGCACGCGGTGCTCCGCGGCCCGCTGCTCCGCGGCGGCGAGGGCCAGACGCGGGTGCCGCGCGAGGGCCTCGGCGACCAGCGCCTGCAGCGCCGGGTCGTCCTGCAGCGGGAACGGGTCGACGAACTCCGGCGCCGGAACGGCGGGCGGAGCCTGGGCGAACAGCGCCGGGGCGAAAGCGAGCACGGCGAGACGAAGTGCGGAGCGCGGCATCGAAGAACCTCCAGGGACTCGGGACCGGACGCGGCGGGACCGCGTTCCGGACGGCGGACGGACGAGTCACGCGGGCGCACGAAGGCGTGCGGCGCGCGGAGGTTCGGGCTAGAGGCGGAGGACGGCGGGGCGTGCCGTGGCGGGAGGCGAGTGCGCGGGGACCGGGGCCGCGGCGAACGCGGCGGCGGCGAGCGGCACGTCGGAGAGCGAGACGCTCGCGGCCAGCGCGGGCGCTTCGGGTCCGGCGTGGCGGGCGGCCCCGTCCGCGCTCTCCCGCGACGGGCCGTCCATCTGCGGGCAGCAGTCTTCGGCGGCGCGCCAGCCGGGCGTCGAGGCGCAGCACGAGTGGTCGGCGGCCATGCCGTTCGCGCCTGCGGCGCCTTCGGCGGCCGGCAGCCACTCCTGGCCGCACGGGCAGAGGGCGAACAGCGGCAGGACCAGCGCGGCCACCAGGCCGAGCACGATCGAGGCGCGCCGCGCCGTCCTATACCCCCTCATGGTATAGGGAGAATGCGCTCCGGGACCGACCCCTGTCAAGGACCGAAGCACTTTTTCACTCGGGAGGCACGATCAGCCGCGGCGTCGGCGGCTCGGCCGCGGGCGGCGGCGGCCCGCCTGCCTCGGCCAGCATGCGTCCCGCGAGGCGAGTGGCGGTGTCGAGGAAGGCGGTGGGCCCCGCGGCCTCGCGCAGCGTCGACTCGACGGCCTTCTGGAGCGCCTCGAGCACGCGCAGCAGGCTGGCGTCGCGCGGGCGCACGATCGAGCCGTCCTCCTCCTTCACCTCGTAGAGCCCCGACAGCTCGCGCACGGCCGCCTGGGTCAGCCCGTCTTCGACGGGGTGCTCGTAGAGGATGCCGTTCTCGCGGGTGGCGACCGTCTTCGCGAGCGCGCCGAGCGCCTGGTGCAGGGTGGCGTCGTCGAGGCCGCGGACGCGGGTGCGGATCGCGGGCAGCGACGCGATCGTCATCAGCACCAGCGGCGCCTCCTCCTCCTCGTCGAGCGCCTCGAGGAACGGGCCGACGCGGCGGGCGTCGCGCCGCATCTCGGTCTCGCGCCCGTCCCACGCTCCGGCGTGGGACCCGGTCAGGTAGGGGCAATCGTCCGGACAGGCGACCTCGACCCGGCGCTTGCTGCCGCAGCAGGCGGCGCAGATCAACTCGCCTTTCGCGGGGCAGTGGCGCTTGCCCTTGCGGCGCGCACACAGCGGGCAACTCATGGCCCCGAAGTATGCCCGTTCGTTGACTCCCGCGGGGGGGCGCTATATCTTCGTCAGGACTCCACTTACGCCTTTTCGTCTCCCTGACGCAAGGAACGCTGCGGGCAGCTTTTTCAAATGACCACGGGCCGACCCAAGGACCCCCCCGGCCCCCCGAAGCAGGCGCCGGAGGAAGGCGATCTCGTCACGGCGTCCGACCTGTTCGGCGACATGGTCGACGTGCCGGCGACCGAGGCCGAGGTGGCGCCGCCTGCCCACCGCCACGAGCGCATCAAGGTGCAGTTGCCGGAGCCGGGCTCGGCCGGCAAGGCGAAGCGGCCGCCGGACCAGGCGCTGCCCGAGGAGATGGCCGCGCTGCTCAGCGCGTTCGACGACCCGACGCCGGCGCCCGCCGTCACACCGCCCCCCGAGCCCGCGCCACCGGCAGTGGCCGCGCCGGCTGCCCCGCCCCGGGTGGCCGCTCCGCCTCCCGCAGCGCCGGCGCCGGCCAGTCCGCAGGCTGCGGCTGGCGACGCAGCGGACCTGCTCGACGATCTCTTCGGCGCTGCGGAGGCGCCGGCGCCAGCCAAGGCTGCGCCAGCATCCGCACCCGCACCCGCACCCGCGCCCGCGCCGACACCCGCAAAGGCGGCCCGGCCCGCGAGCCCCGAGGTCGACCGCCTGCTGCAGGGCGTGCTCGGCAGCGTGGAGAAGCCGGCGGCGCGCACGGCGACCAAGTTCAGCGTCGCGACCCCGGCGGCACCTGCGAGCGACGGCGGCCTCGACCTGCTCTCGCTCGCGGCCGACGCCTTCGGGGGTGCGTCCGCCGCGCCGAAGGCTGCGCCGCCCGCCCCCGCCCCACCCCCCCCGCCGCCGCCCGCCGACCCCAACGCGTTCGGCCCCTACGTGCTGCTGGGCAAGATCGCGATGGGCGGCATGGCCGAGGTGTTCCTCGCCAAGCGGCCCGGGGTCGAGGGCTTCGAGAAGGTGCTGGCGATCAAGCGCATCCTGCCCCACCTCTCGGACAACCAGGAGTTCGTCTCGATGTTCGTGGACGAGGCCAAGATGGTCGCCGGCCTCTCCCACCCGAACATCGTGCAGATCTTCGAGCTCGGCAAGCTCGAGCGCAGCTACTTCATCGCCATGGAGTACGTGCACGGGCGCGACCTGCGCACGATCGAGAAGCGGGCCCGCGAGCGCGAGACGCCGTTCCCGGTCGGCCTCGCGATGCTGATCACGGCACGGGTCGCGGCGGCACTCGAGTTCGCCCACCGCAAGAAGGACGAGAAGGGCCAGCCGCTGGAGATCGTCCACCGCGACGTCTCGCCGCAGAACATCCTGATCAGCTTCGAGGGCGACGTGAAGCTGACCGACTTCGGGATCGCCAAGGCCGCGGCCAAGGCCTCGACCACCGACCGCGGCGCGCTGCGCGGCAAGCTGCTCTACATGAGCCCCGAGCAGGCGTGGGGCAAGCCGGTCGACCGCCGCTCCGACGTGTTCTCGCTCGGCGTCGTCTTCTACGAGCTGCTCACCGGCCGCAAGCCGTGGGCGCAGATGCAGGACGTGAGCGTGCTGGAGATGGTGCGCAAGAGCCCGATCACGCCGCTGCGCGACGTGAACCCCAAGGTGCCGCCCAGCCTGGCGGCGGTGGCGATGAAGGCGCTCGAGCGCGACCACGAGCACCGCTACCAGGACGCCTCGGAGTTCCTCCACGACCTCGAGCGCACGCTGCGCAACGTGCCGGTGACGACGGCCGACCTGGCCCGCTTCATGCGCCAGCTCTTCGACGAACAGGAGCGCGGCGAGAGCGAGCCGCCTGCCCCCGGCACGCCGTCGCACGGCATCGACACCAACCCGACCGGCAACAACGGCCCGCGCGAGGAGGACCGCACCGCCCCCTCCGTGCCCCGCGACCCGGCGGCGATCCAGCGGTTCCTGAAGAACTTCGGGATCAAGTAGAGTCGCACGGCAGGAAGCGAACCCACCAGACGAGGAGATCGAGGATGGCGCTGTCGAAGGAGCAGACCCAGTTCTACCAGACGACGATGGAGATGACCCGCAAGCAGATCGCGGATCTCAACCAGCAGATCGAGGAGGAGCTGGCCAAGGTCAAGGAGCGGCTGGCGGAGCTGCAGAACGCCAAGGAGGCCGCCAAGCAGATCTACGGCGGCGCCTGCAAGATCCTCGGCGTCGAGAACGACCTCGAGAAGGAAGAAGACGCGGCGGCCGAGTAGGCTCGCGCCGTGGCCTGGTTCCGACGCGACAACACCCCGCTCGCCTCCAGCGAGCAGGCCAGCCGTGTGCCCGAGGGCCTGTGGATCAAGTGCGGCGCCTGCAAGGAGATCCTCTACCGCAAGGACGTCCTCAAGAACCACTCGGTGTGCGCCAAGTGCGGCTTCCACTTCCGCATCACGGCCCGCGAGCGGCTGGCGCTGCTGCTCGACGGCGGCCGCTACGAGGAGTTCGACCAGGGCCTCGTCTCGGCCGACCCGCTCGGCTTCCGCGACACCAAGGCCTACGCGGCGCGGCTCAAGGACGGGCTCGAGAAGACCGGCTCGGCCGACGCGCTGGTCTCCGCGTTCGGCAGCCTGGAGTCGATGCCCGTCGTGGTGGCGGCGATGGAGTACGGCTTCATCGGCGGCTCGATGGGCGTCGTGGTCGGCGAGAAGGTGACCCGCGCCGTCGAGCGCGCGCTCGCCGAGAAGGCGCCGCTGATCGTGATCTCCTGCTCGGGCGGCGCCCGCATGATGGAGGGCACGCTCTCGCTGATGCAGATGGCCAAGATCTCGGCGGCGCTCGCCCGCCTCGACTCGGCCGGCATCCCGTTCGTGTCGGTGCTGACCGACCCGACGACCGGCGGCGTCACCGCCTCGTTCGCCATGCTCGGCGACCTCAACGTCGCCGAGCCCGGCGCGCTGATCGGCTTCGCCGGCCCGCGCGTCATCGAGCAGACCATCCGCCAGAAGCTGCCGGCCGGCTTCCAGCGCTCGGAGTTCCTGCTCGAGCACGGCATGCTCGACCTGGTCGTCGACCGCCGCGAGATGCGCGAGACGCTGGCGCGCAGCCTGAGGCTGCTCCGCGGCCAGTGATCGAGGCTGACCGCCCTGCCCTGAAGGGGCTGGCGCTGCTGTCGGTGGCCGCCGCCGTGCTGGCGGGGGTCGCCGCGGACCGCGCCTGGACGTCGCTCGTCGACCACGCGCCGGCGCTGCCCGCGGCCGCGCCCCGCACGCCGCTCGGCCCGGCGCTCTCGCCGCGGGTCGTGCTCGTGCTCGTCGACGGCCTGGGCGAGGCCACGGCGCGCGAGCTGCCGGCGCTCGCCGCGCTGGCCCGCGACGGCGCGCAGTTCGCCTGCCAGGCGTCGCCGCCGACGCTCTCGCGGCCGGGCCGCGCCACGCTGCTGACCGGCGTGCGCCCGCACCTCCACGGCGCCACCACCAACTTCCACTCCGACCGGCCCGCGGTCGCGCCGTCGCTGCTCGACGGGCTGCAGGGCGCGCGGGTGTGGGGCTCGAAGCTATGGCCCGGGCTGTTCCCGCGCGGCTTCGGCGACCGCGCCCGGGTCACCCGCGTCGCCGTCCACCACGCCGAGCATCGCGACAAGGCGGCCGCCCTGTTCGCCGCGGAGCGCGAGGCCGTCGCCGAGGTGATCGCGGCGCTCGAGGAGGCCTTCCCGCTGGCGGTGCTCGACCTGCTCGGCGTCGACTCCTCGTCGCACGACCACGGGGTCGGCTCACCCGAGCAGCGCGCGGCGCTGCAGCACGTCGACGCGATGCTGGCGCAACTCGCTCCCGCCGTGCTGGGACGCGGTGCGACGCTGGTCGTGACCGCCGACCACGGGCACGTCGCCGAAGGCGGCCACGGCGGTGACGAGCCGGAGGTGACCGCGGTGCCGCTGGTGCTCTCCGGCGCGGGCGTGCGCGAGGGCGCGCGCGGTCGCTGCTCGCACCTCGACGTCGCGCCGACGCTGGCGGCGCTGCTCGGCGTGGCGCCCCCCGCGGCGGCCGAGGGGCGTGTGCTGTGGGAGGCGCTGGAAGGGGCCGCACCGCCGCCGGACCCGCCGGCCAGCGCCGTGGCCGAGAGCCCGACCGGCACGCGACGCGCGTGGGTCGGGGGGCTCGCCGCGATGGGAGCCTTCGGCTTGCTGTGGGCGGGCGTCGCCGCCGCCGGCCCTGCGGCCGGGGCGGCGTTCGCGCTCGCCGCTTCCGGTGTCGCCGCGGCGCTGCTGCACGCCTCCGGCCTGCGGCTGTCGCTCTCCGGCATCAACGACGAGGCGCTGCTCGTGCCGTACTTTACCCGCGTCGTTGCGGTCGCCGCGCTGGCGGCGCTGGCCGGGGCTCTCGCGGCCGCCGCGCGCGCCGGCGGGCGCGAGCGCCTGGTCGTCGCCGGCGGCGCTCTGGCCGCAGGCCAGGGCGCGCTGCTGCTCTTCGCGGCCCTGGTCCACGCCCGCCACTCGCTCGTGGTCGACGGCCCGCTCGACGCGATCGGGAGCGTCTTCTTCGGCTTCGCGGCGCTGATCGGCAGCTTCGGCCTGACGCCGCTCGTGCTGGCCGCGTGGGCCCTGAGCGGCCTGCCCGCGCGACGTGGCCTTCGCTAGGATCAAGGGCGTGAACGCCCTCGTCCTCGCCCTGCTGCTCCAGTCCGCCGTCGCCGCCGAGCCGGCGGGCCCGCCCGTCGATCCCCGCGCCTTCCGCGCGCCCGACCTCGTCGAGGTGATCGCCCTCGACCCCTCGCTGCGGACCGACGTGCGCTACGCGACCCCGAACAACTTCACCGGCCACGCGGTCTACTCGCAGCCGCGGGTGTTCCTGCAGCGGCCGGCCGCCGAGGCCGTGGTCGCCGCCCACCGGGCGCTCGCGGAGCACGGCTACGGGCTGCTGCTGTTCGACGGCTACCGGCCGTGGCGGGTGACGAAGCTGTTCTGGGACGTGACGCCGCGCGAGAAGCGCGACTTCGTCGCCAACCCGGCGAGAGGCAGCAAGCACAACCGCGGCTGCGCGGTCGACCTCACGCTGTTCGACCGAACGACGGGGCGCGAGGTGGCGATGCCTTCGGCCTACGACGACTTCTCGGAGAAGGCCGCGCCGGACTACCCCGGTGGCACGGCCGAAGAGCGCTCCGCGCGCGACCTGCTGCGCCGCACGATGGAACGTCACGGCTTCAGCGTCGAGCCCAACGAGTGGTGGCACTACAACTGCCCGGGCTGGCAGGAGTGGCCGCTGCTCGACGTCCCCTTCGAGGACCTGCCCTAGTCCGCTCCCCCGCGCGCGGCGCGATCCACGCGGTTGCCCCACCACCACAGCAGCGGGATCAGGAGCAGCGCCGAGATCGTGACGGCCGTCGTCGAAGGCGGCGGCGGGCCGAACAGGTTGCCGAGGTGGACGACGAACAACGTCGCGGCGAGAGCCAGGATCGGGCCGCGCCGCGCGGCCCGCCGGGCGTAGAGCCAGACGCCCGCCGCGAAGAGCGACAGCTCGACGACCAGCGTCGCCGGCAGCGAGTTCCACAGCCCGAGGCCGTGCAGCGTGGAGTCTCCCGGCCACAGCGGGAGGTCGGGCCGATGGCTGACCCAGTCGAGGGCGAAGTGGCTGACGGCCAGCGCCGCGAGGAGCAGCGTCTGCCGCAGGCGCGACGCGCGAGCGGCCACCAGCGCGCCGAAGGCCAGGCCCGCGAGTGCGACCGTGAGCAGCGAGTGCGACCACGGGTAGTGCTCGAAGCGCAGCGGCGTGACGACCGTGTCGCCGGGCGCGATGGCGAAGCGCTCGACGCCCGCCAGCACCAGCACGGGCCACAGCGCGTCCGGCAACTGCGCCGCGACGAACGCGGTGCCGAGCCTGAGGCGCGGCGCGGCCGCGCTGGCCCCGAAGGCGACGCCGAGATGGCCGATGAACATCTCCCGGCTCCTACCCGAGGCGGACGACGACGCGGCCGTGGCTGCGGCGGTCGAGCAGCGCCCCGAACGCGGGCAGTGCTTCCGCGAGCGGGATCTCGGCCGTGACGACGCGCGCCAGGTCGCGCGGCTTCCACTCGCCGCCGAGGCGGTTCCACAGCGCGGTGCGCAGCGGCATCGCGCAGTTGGTGGAGCTGACGCCGAGCAGCGAGACGCCGCGCAGGATCATCGGGAACACCGTCGTGTGCAGTTCGGCCCCGCCCGCGTTGCCGACCACCGCGACGTTGCCCCAGGGCCTGACGTGGCGGACCAGCCCGGCGAGCAGCTCGCCGCAGACGTTGTCGACGACGCCGGCGAAACGCCCGCTCTCGAGCGGTCGCGAGCCCAGGCCCAGCGCCGCGGGCGTCACCGTCTCCAGCGCGCCCAGCTCGCGCAGCAGCGCGTGGTGCTCTTCGCGCCCCGACACCGCGATCACCTCGTAGCCGCGCGCCGCGAACAGCGCGGTGGCGAGCGCGCCGACGCCACCCGAGGCGCCCGTCACGACGATCGGCCCGGCCGCCGGCGCCTGGCCGTTCTCCTCCATCCGGTGCAGGCACAGCGCCGCGGTGAAGCCCGCGGTGCCGAGCGCCATCGCCTCGAAGGCCGAGAGCGCAGGCGGCAGCGGCACGACGATCTCCGCGGGAACGCGGACCCGCTCGGCGAAGCCGCCGTCGAGGCTCTCGCCGAGGCCGGCGCCGTTGACGAGCACCGCGTCGCCGGCGACGAAGCGCGGATCGGCAGAGCTTTCGACGACGCCGGCGACGTCGATCCCCGCGTTCAGCGGAAAGCGCTTCAGGATGCGGCCGCGGCCGGTCACGGCCAGCGCGTCCTTGTAGTTGATGCCGGAGTGGGTGGCGCGGATCACCACCTCGCCCGGCGACAGCGCGTCCACTTCCATCTCGACGAGGCGCGAGACCACGTTCCCCGCCTCCTCGAACACCCGCAGTGCCCGGAACCCCACCGCTTCCCCCTCCGTGAGTCGTGAGTCCGCTCACTCTACACGCGCGACGGCCTTGGCCGGGCTGTGGAGCGGGTGCAGTATCGGGAGATGAAGCTGCGAACCCTGACCGGCCTCGCGCTGGCCCTGCTGCTCTCGCCGTCCCCCTCCCTGTTCGCCCAGTCGCGTGACGACGCGCGGCCGCGCGACCTCCAGCGGCTCGAGGAGGACCTCGCCAACCTCGACGCCGAGCTCGGCGCGCTCGAGCCCGGAACCGACGCCGACCGCTTCCGCGAGCGGGCGGAGGAGATCCGCGAGGAGACCATCTATCTCAAGGTGAAGGTCCGCCACCACCAGCGCACCGGGCGCGAGGGGATGGGCATCTCCTACGACGAGGTGCAGGACGTCCGGCGCAGCGTCGCCGACCTGCTCGAGGACATGGATCGCGCGTTCGGCGCGGCGACGCCCGGGCGTCGCGAAGCGGCCCGCGACGTGGTGCTGCCGGTGGCGACCGAGATCCGGGTCCGCCTCGACCACGAGGTGTCGTCGCGCACCGCGCGGATCGAGGACCGGATCGAGGTCTCCGTGCAGACGCCGGTGCAGCACGACGGCCGTGTGGCGCTGGCCGCCGGCACCCGCATCCGCGGCATCGTGCGCGAGGTGGAGCCGGCCCAGCGTCCCAGCAAGGGCGGCCGGCTGGTGCTCGAGTTCGACTCGGTCTGGGTCGAGCGCGAGCGGCTCGACATGCGCGGCAAGGTGGCGGCGGTCGGCGCCCCGCCCGCGGACCGCAACAAGAAGGCGGGCATCGGCGCGGTGGTCGGCGGCATCCTCGGCGGCATCCTCGGCGGCAAGGACGGCGCGGTGATCGGCGCCATCCTCGGCGGCGGCGGCACCGTCGTCGCCGGCAAGGGCGAAGACGTCACGCTGCCGGCCGGCACCGAGCTGACGATCCGCCTCGAGCGCGCCCTGACCCTGCCCGCGACGCGCTGAAGGCGCGCTGCCGCCGGCGGGTCAGCCCGTCGGCGGCAGCGACGCGAGCGCCTTCGTCGCCGCGTCGAGCCGGGCCTGGTCCGGGGGCGCGAGGGCGCCCGACACCTTCTGCAGGCCGAGCCAGGCGGCGCGGGCCCGCGTGTGCCAGGTGCGCGCGGTCGTGCCCGAGAGGCTGCCGCGGCCGGCGATGTCCGCGCCCTCCGCGGCGATCTGGGCCAGCGTGCGCCACGCGGTGGCGTTGTCGGGGCTTTTGGCGATCAGCGCATCGCACAGCGCCGCGCCCTGCTCCAGCTCGCGCAGCGCCGCCGCCGGCCCCTGCAACCGGTTCACGGTGTCCGAGGCGACCAGGTGGGTGAAGGCGATCTGGCGGGCGACGAACACGTCGTCCGGCTTCAGCTTCGCGAGCTCCTGGAACAGCGCGACCGCCGTGTCGAGGTGGCGCCGCGCCGCAGGCAGCTCGCCCGCCAGCGTCAGCGCGCGGGCGTGGTTGCGGTGGCCGACGGCGAGATCCTGGCGGACGTTCGCGTTGGCGGGGTCCTCGGCGGCCAGGCTCTCGAACAGCGGCAGGGCCTTGCCGGTGTGCTCGAGCAGCGCCGCGGTGTCCTTGCGCGCGACGTCGATCGCCGCCGCGTTGCCGTAGGCCGCGGCCAGTTCGCGGCGCAGCATGCGGCTCTCGGGCCGGCGCTTCAGCATCTCCTCGCCCTCGCGCAGCCGCGCCTCCAGGATTCGCGCCGCGTTCTCGACGTCGCCTCCGAAGCGGTGCCAGTTGGCGAGTTCGTTGCGCAGGCTCGAGAGCAGCATCGAGCGGTGCTCGTCGTCGGGCCGCTCGCGGGCGAGCCGCTCCGCGCGCGGCAGCGCCAGGTCGAGCGCCCGTCGCGCCTCGTCGCGGCGGCCGACGCCGGCGACGGCGTTGGTGCCGTAAGCGAGCACGAGACCGTACCAGGCCTCGCCGAGGTGCTCGCTGGCGGCCGGCTCGTCCGGGCGCTCGCGCAGCAGCGCCTGGAGCGCGGTGACGGCCGCGTTCAAGCTGTCGATCGCCGGTTTCGGCTGACCGGCGCCGAGCAGCGCGCGGCCCGCGAGCCAGTCGAGGTGGGCGAGCTCGCGGCGGCTCTCGAAGTCCCGGGGCAGGGCGGCCAGTACGCGCTCGTGGAGCGCGCGGGCGCGGGCGAAGCTCTGCTCCGCCGCCGCGGCGTCGCCGAGCTGGCCGCTGGTCAGGCCCGCGCCCTGGATCCTGCCGAGGCGGAGGTAGCCCGCGGCCAGTTCCCGCTGCAGCACGGGGTCTTCGGCTTCGGCCGCCAGGCGGTCGAGGTACTCGGTGGCCCGCCGCGCCAGGAGCTGGCGCGTCTTCACGGGCCCGCGGTCGAGCTCGTCGTGGACGTCGAACAGCATCGCGTGAGCCAGCCGCCGCACGTCCTCCAGCCGGCGCTCGGCCCGCGAGCGCTCGCCTTGCGCGACCCGCGCCTGCCACAGCGCGACGCCTGCGCCGCCGATCACGGCGACGAGCGCGAGCCCCGCGGCGGCGGCGGCCACGCGGTGACGGCGCACCAGCTTGCCGAGGCGATACGACCAGCGGTCGGCGACCGCCGCGACCGGCAGGCCCTGCAGGTGACGGCGCACGTCGTCGTCGAGCTGCTCGACCGAGGCGTAGCGCCGCTCCGGCTCCTTGCGCAGCGCGGTCAGCACGATCGCGTCGAGGTCGCCCTCGAGCGCGCGGCGGCGCTCCTCCGGCGCCGCCTGGCTGGGCCGCGGCGGATCGCGCTCGACGACGGCGCGCAGCACGGCGACCGGCGTCGGGTCGTCGACGGCCTGCGCCTTGCGCCCGGTCAGCAGCTCGTAGAGCAGCAGGCCGAGCGCGTAGACGTCGGTGGCCGTGGTGACCGGACCCCCTTCCACCTGCTCGGGCGCCGCGTAGTGCGGCGTCATCAGCGGCGCCTGGGTGGCGGTCAGGCCCGGCTCGTCGGTGAGCAGCTTGGCGATCCCGAAGTCGAGCAGCTTGGGCACGCCGTCGGCGCCGACCAGCACGTTGTCGGGCTTGATGTCGCGATGGACGACCAGGCGTCGGTGCGCGTGCATCACCGCGGCGCACACCTGCCGGAAGAGGGCGAGCCGGTCCCGCAGCGGGAGCGCGCGCTGCTCGCACCAGCGGTCGATCGGCGGGCCGTCGACGTGCTCCATCACCAGGTACGGCCGCCCGTCCGGCGCGCCGCCCGCGTCGAGCAGCCTCGCGACGTTGGGGTGGGCGAGCGTCGCTAGGATCTGGCGTTCGGCCTCGAAGCGGCGCAGCAGCGCGCCGGCGCGGCCGCCTTCGACGATCTTGATCGCGACCTGGCCGCGGAACGTGCCGTCGTCGCGGCTCGCGAGGTAGACCGTGCCCATGCCGCCGCGATCGAGCAGCCGCTCGACGCGATAGGGGCCGAGCCGCGTTCCGGCGTCGAGCTCGTCGTCCGGCTCGAGCCGCACGAGCGGGGGCCGGTCGATCAGCCACTCGCCGGAGTCGGCGAACTCCAGGAGCGACAGCGCCTCGCGGCACAAGTTCTCGTCCTCGCCGCAGGCTTCGCGCACGCGGCGCACGCGCTCGTCCGGCGGCGCGTCGAGCGCCGCGTCGAGCGCGCGGCGGACCTGCCGCCAGCGTTCCGGGGTGAGCATGGGAGTGGCGGGAGTGTAGCGTTCGCCGGTACAGTCCGGTCATGCGCTCGCAACGGTGGGAGAGAGTGCGTGCGCTGTTCGCCGCGGCCGCCGCCGTGCCTCCCGGGGAACGCGAGGCCTGGCTCGCGGCGGAGTGCGGCGGCGACCGCGAGCTGCGCGACGAGGTGCTGTCGCTGCTCGACCACGACCACGACGCCGACGGACTGGTCACGGGTGGCGCGGCAACGTTGGCGGAGGCCGCCGAAGACCTCGCCGGCTCCCGCCTCGGGCCCTACCGCGTGGCGAAGGAGATCGGCCGCGGCGGCATGGGCACGGTCTACCTCGCCCGCCGCGAGGACGGTTCCTACGCGCAGGACGTGGCGATCAAGGTGATCCGCCGCGGCATGGACAGCGAGGCGGTGCTGCGGCGGTTCCGGACGGAGCGGCAGATCCTGGCCACGCTGGTCCACCCCAACGTCGCGCGGCTGCTCGACGGCGGCAGCCTGCCCGACGGCCGGCCCTACCTGGTGATGGAGCACGTCGCCGGCGACCGCATCGACGCGTGGTGCGACGCGAAGCGGCTCGGGGTCGAAGCCCGGGTCCGGCTGTTCCTCGACGTCTGCTCCGCGGTCGCGCTGGCCCACCGGCGGCTGGTGGTGCACCGCGACATCAAGCCGGGCAACGTGCTGGTCACCGCAGAAGGAGTCGCCAAGCTGCTCGACTTCGGGATCGCCAAGCTGCTCGACCCCGAGGCCGAAGCGGGCGGCGCGACGACGGAGTTCGCGCGGCTGCTGACGCCCGACTACGCGAGCCCCGAGCAGGTGCGGGGCGAGGCGATCACCACCGCGACCGACGTCCACGCGCTGGGCGCGCTGCTGTGCGAGCTGCTCAGCGGGCAGCGCCCGCGCCGGGCCGGCCTTCCGCTCGATCCCGCGCTCGCCGCCGAGCCGCCGCGCGCGAGCCGCCTGGTGCGCGAGGCCGCGACCGCGGAGGCCGCCGCCGAAGCGCGGGGCACGCGGCGCGAGGCTCTCGCGCGCCGGCTCGAGGGCGACCTCGACATGATCCTGGCGACCGCACTGCGCCCGGAGCCGGAACGTCGCTACGCCTCGGTCGACGCGCTGGCCGACGACCTCCGGCGCCACCTCGCAGGCGAGCCCGTGCTCGCGCGGGGCGACGCGTTCGCCTACCGCGCCTCCCGCTTCGTGCGCCGCCACCGGGTGCCGGTCGTCGCGGCAGTCGCGGCGGCGGTGAGCCTCGTCGCCGGCGCCGGCGTCGCCTGGCACCAGGCGCGCGTCGCGCGCGAGCAGCGCGCGGTCGCCGAGCGCCGCCAGCAGGACTCGCTGAAGCTGACCAACGCGATGCTGTTCGAGCTGTTCGAGGGCATCGACCAGGGGCCGCAGGCGGCGCGCAAGCTGCTGGTCGACCGCGCGCTCGGCTACCTCGACACGCTCTCGCGCGAGGTGCCCGACGACCCGGACCTGCTCCACGAGCTGGCCGCGGCCTACGCGCGGCTGGGCGAGGTCCAGGCCGGCGTGCGCGAATCGGCGGGCACCGCCGAGGCCGGGGCCCGCGCGAGCTTCGACAAGGCCTTCGCGCTGCGCGAGCGGCTGGCGGCGATCGCCCCGCAGCACCCGGAGAACCGGCGCGAACGCGGCCGGCTGCTCGTCGCGCTGGCGACCGACGAAGGCGCCCGCGGCCGGCCGGCGCGCGCGGTGCAGCTCCTGGAGCAGGGCGTCGCGCTGCTGGGCGAGGAGGTGGCGGCGCGGCCAGCGGAACGCGAGGCGCGGCGCCTGCTGATGCGGGCGCACTTCAACATGGCGATGGCGCTCGGCGCCTCCGACGCCGTGGCTGGCGTGGGCCGGCCCGCGGACGCGCTGCCCCACCTCGACGCGGCGATCGCGATCGCGGAGGCGCTGCTCGCGGAAGCGGCCGACGACCTCGACGCCCGCGTCTTCCTCGGCACGCTGTTCAACACCAGCTCCACGGCGCTCGCCCGCGTCGGTCGCGGCGACGAGGCTCGGCAGCGCCAGCTGCAGGCGATCGCGATCGGGGAGAGCCTCGTCGAGCGCCACCCCGACAGCGCGCACTACCGCCGCGAGCTGGCCGTCGGCTACGGCAACCTCGCCTCCGCCGAACTCGCCGACGGGCAGCCGGGGCGCGCGCTGGAGCTGACCCGACGCGCGCTGCCGCTCTACGAGGCGCTGGCCCGGGCGGCCCCCGGCGACGACAACGCGCAGCGCGACCTGGCCCTCGGCCACCGCAACGTCGGGCGCGCGCTCGGCGCGGCGGGCGATCCCCGCGCGGCGGCGCCGCACCTCGAGCAGGCGCGCTCGCTGCTGGCGGGGCTGGTGGCGCAGTTCCCCGACAGCGCGTTCCTCGCCCGCCAGCTCGCCTTCACCCACCTCGTGATCGCCCAGAACCTGCAGGCGAGCGGCCAGCGCGCGGCCTCGCTCGCGGAGGTCGCCCGCGGCATCCGCATCGGCGAACGGCTGGTGGCGCGCGACGCGAGCAACATGACCGCGTGGCGCACGCTGGCCCAGTCGCGCACGTTCGTCGCCCGTCTGGAGCCCGTCGGCGCGCGGTCTTGCGCCGCCTGGGGCCGCAGCCGAGAGGCCTGGCAGCGGCTGGCCGCGGCCGGCGAGCAGCAGGCCGCGGCGGCGCCGCTGGCCGAGGCGGAGAAGGCGCTGGCGGGCTGCTAGGCGGAGTCCGGCTCGCCGCGGCCCGCGAGGAAGCGCCGCAGCCAGGCGCGGGCGAGGCGCCAGTCGGACTTCACGGTCGACGCCGACACCTGCAGCGCCTCCGCCGTCTCCTCGACGGACAGGCCGCCGAAGTAGCGCATCTCCACCATCCGCGCCTGGCGATCGTCCTGCAGCGCGAGCGCGTCGAGTGCCTCGTCGAGGGCCAGCAGGTCGAAGTCGGGACCGCGACCCGCCTCCACGTCCTCCAGCTCGATCCGGTGCGGCGCCGACCCGCGACGCGCGGCCTGGCGGCGGCGGGCGTGGTCGATCAGGATCCGCCGCATCAGCCGCGAGGCGACGGCGTAGAACTGGAGCCGGTTCTGCCAGTGCGTGGTGCGCTGATCGGCGAGGCGCAGGTAGGCCTCGTTGACGAGCGCCGTGGCCTGCAGCGTGTGGTCCGAGCGCTCGCGACGCAGGTGGCGGGCCGCGACCCGGCGCAGCTCCTGGTGGACGAGCGGGATCAGCGCGTCGAGCGCGGCGCGGTCGCCGCCGCTCCACTCGTTCAGCAAGCGCGTGACGTCGTCGGCGCGAGCGGGCATCGCGCCACGAGTCTAAGGCCCCCGCGCCAGCCCGGCACGGTGGGCGGAGGCGAAGGCACGGGCGGCACTCAGGCCGGGAGCTGGGCCAGGGCCTCGCGCGCGCCGGCGACCTCGTACTCGGCGCAGTGCTCGGTCGCCGCTCGGTAGTGGGCGACGATCCGCTGCAGGCCGTCGAGCACGGCCTTCGAGTCGGCTTCCGCCTGGGCGGCGACCTCTTCGAGCCCGCTCTCTTCGACGGCCCCTTGCGCGATCTGCAGCATCTCGACCACGCGGGTGCCGTCTTCGGCGAGGCCGGCCACCAGGCCGCGGTGGGCCTCGAGGTAGCTCGTGGTGGCCTCGGCGGCGGCGGCCTTCACGGTCTCCGGCGCCTGCTCGAAGGCCGTCTCCAGCGCGGACCTGAGCTCGGCCACGGCGGCCGCGAAGTCGGCGCCTTCGCCGCGGATGCGCTCGACGGCCTGGTCGGTCGCGGTCTCGGCCTGGACCTTCGCCTCCTCGATGCGGGCGCGGACCGCGTCGAGCGCCTGCGACAGTTCCTCGCCGAGGAAGGTGTCCACCTCTCCGGCGACCTGGTCGAGCTGGCTCTCCAGCGCGTCGACGCGCTGGCGCACGCTCTCGACCAGCGACTCCAGGCGGCCCAGCGCCTGCTGCTGCTCGGCCTGGGCCGCGGCCAGCGTCTCGCCGGCTCCGGCCAGCGCGTCTCCGAAGGCCCCTCGGGCGTCCTGCAGCAGCGCGGTCCCGGCGTCGATCTCCGAGCCCAGCGCGGCCAGCAGCCCGCCTGTCTCCTCCGCCTCGGACGTGAGCGTCTCGAGATCGGCCGCGACTCTGCCGGCCAGCGCGTCGCCCGCGCGCTCGAGCTCCGCCGCGGCGGCGGCGATCTCGCCCTGCAGGCGCTCGCCTTCCGCGTCGGCCTGGTCGAGCGCCTCGTCGGCCAGGGCGAGTTCCGCGACGAGGCGCTCGACGCGCTCGACGGCCTGGCTGGCGGTGGTTTCGAGATCGGCCACGGCAACCTCCTCAGGCGAAGGGGACGCCCGCCTGCTCCGCGGCGCGGCGGACCTCGGCGAGCATGTTGTTGAGCGGCTGCTCGGACCAGCCGAACGCCTCGGCGAAGGCCTCGTACTCCTCGCGCACCGGGCGGATGCCGTCCGCGGCCCGCGTCAGCGCGGTGTCGAGCGCGTCGACGGCCGCGTGGAGGCGGCTGACGCCGTCCGACATCGCGCGCGCCAGCTCGGTGACCCGCTGGTCGATCTCCGCGGTGGACTCGCTGCTCAGACCCTCGAGCCCGGCGACGATCTCCTGCAGCTCCGCGACGGCCTGGTCGCGGCCCGAGACCGCCACCTCGAGCAGCGCCGCCGCCTCCCGGCCCATGCCGCTGCCGAGTTCGTCGAGCGCCGCGCGCAGGCGCTCGGCGTCGGCGATGATCGCGGCCTCGGCGCCCTCCACGGCCTCGCCCGCCTCGGCCATCGCGGAGACCGCGGCCTCCACGCCGCGGGTCACGGCGGCGCCCACCTCCTCGGCCCGCGCGCGCAGGCCGCCGACCTCGTCGCCGACGAGCTGGCGGGCTTCCTCGACCTCGCGGGCGCCGGCGGCGAGCTGCTCGCGGGCGGCGTCGAGCGCGGCCTCGAGGGCGCTGCTCGTCTCGCGCAGCGTCTCGCCCCACGCCTCGCTCGCTTCGCGCGCGGCGCGGGCGGAGTTCTCCGCCTGGGCAGTCGCGGCCGCGACCTGCTCGGAGGCCTGCTGCGCGACCTGGGCCAGGCGGCCGAGCTTTTCCTGCAGCTGCGTCTCGTGGCGCTCGAGGGCGCCCTCGGCGCGCTCGAGCTCGTCGGCGGCGGCATCGGCGCGGGCGTCGGCGGCGCGCGCCGAGGACAGCACCTCCGCCAGCGAATCGGGCAGCGTCGGGAGCAGGTCCCCGAGCTGGGAGACGGCCTGGGCCAGTTCCGACATGGTGCGCTCCTCCTAATCCGCGAAGGCGTCGAGGCTCTGCTCGATCTGCTCGAGCACGCGCTTGGCGGTGGCGATCTCGGCGATCAGGTACTGGCGCTCGAGCACGGTGACGGACACGCCGCCGAGGCTCGTCACGCCCTCGAGCAGCTCCTCCTGCAACTCGCCGACGCCGCCTTCGCCCAGCTTGTCGCGGGCGGCGTCCACCAGCGTCGTCACGCTGACGTTCACGTGCATGGCGAGACTCTCGACCTCGCCCGACACGCCCTCGATCAGCTCGTTCGCCTCGGACTCGATCACGGTCTCCAGGCGATCGACCTCGGCCTCGAAGGCCGGCAGCAACTCGCGCAGCGTGGCCATACCGCTCCCCCGTTCCTACGTGTTGCCGCTGTTGCCGACGAGCCCGCCGCCACCGGAAGGCAGGATGTTCCCGGCGCCTGCGGCGACCATGTTCCCGGCACCGGCAGCCACCATGTTCCCGGCACCGGCCGCAACCATGTTGCCGCCGCCTGCAGCCACCATGCTGGCGCCGTCCTCGCCGATCAGGCTGGCCCCGTCCAGCCCGATCAGGCTGCCGGCGTCGTTGCCGATGAGGCTGCCAGCATCGTTTCCGATCAGGCTGGCGCCGTCCAGCCCGATCAGGTTCCCGGCGCCGGCGGCCACCATCTGGCCGGGCTGGGCGTAGGCGCCGCCGTCCTGGATCAGGCCGGCGCCGCCCGGCGGAATGGCGAAGCCCGCTCCCGCTGCCGCAGGCACCGGAGACGCACCGCCTGCCGCAGGCGCGAAGGAGCCGACACCGGCCGTCGCGAACCCGGCCGTGGCGCCCGTCGCAGCGCCCGCCGCCGAGGCCACGCCGGCGTCGTCGAGGCCGAGCGGCTCCAGCACCTCGTCCTCGACCCGGGCCGCCAAGCCGTCGCCGGCCACCGAGACGTTCGAGGTCAGCTCGGCGTAGCGCTGCATCTGGCCGGTGAGGGCCGGCAGCAGCGACTCGGACTGCGTCTGCACCGCGTCCATGCCCAGCGTCACCGACTTGAACGCCGCCGTCAGCGTCTCGCCGACGCGCGCGTGCATCTCGCGGGCTTCGTCTTCCGCCCGGTCGGCCGCCGAGCGCAGCGGCTCGAGGCCCTGCTCGCGCACCTGCTCGTGGCGGGCAGCCAGCTCCTGCTCGGCCTGCTGGACGGCCGCCGCTTCGTCGGTGGCCACCCGGGCGACGAGCAGCGCCACCTCTTCGGGCGTTCCGCCCTCGCTCTGCGCGTCGAGCTCGCGCAGCGCCTCCGAGGCTCGCCCGCCTGCGGCCTCGAGCGCCGTCTGCGCGCGCGGCGCGGCGGCCGCCAGGCCCTGGCTGTGCTCCTCGAAGCGGGCACGCGAGGCCGCCAGCTCGCCGACGGCCGCTTTCGCTTCGGCGGCCGCCTGCTGGAGGCGGGCGCGATTCTCCGCGACCGTCTGGATGAACTGCTCGAGGTCTCGCAGGCCGTCGGACATCTCTTCCTCCTCGCGCCCGGGCTAGGCGAGAACCTGGGCCGCGCGCGCGACCTGTTCGACGTGGTCGAGGAAGACGCGCATGCCGTTCGCGTGCTCGAGCATCCGGGCGCGACGCTCCTCGAGGTCTCCGACCGTCGCCCCCACCTCGCGGTCGAGGGCATCGATCTCCTGCTCGATCCGCGCGAGCAGCTCCGACAGCCGTGCCACCGCCTGCTGGCCGAGCCTGTCGCCGATCGCGCGGGCAGCTTCATCCACCTGGGCGGGCACCTGGCGGGCGAGTTCTTCGACCTGCTCGCGCGCGCGGCCGACCGCGTCGTCGGCCAGGCTGGCGGCGCGCTCGGCTGCCGCCTCGATCGCGGCGACGAACTCCGCCGCCTGGGCCGACACCTCGGCGAGACGCGAGGAGACGTCGTCGCGGATGCGCTGGAGCTGGTCGCGGAAGTCGCCCACCGCGGACTCGAGGCTGCCCACCTCGTCGGCGGCCTCGGCTTCGAGTTCGCGGATCGCGGCGACCAGTTCGTCGACGGCGGCGACGACCGCATCGGAATCGGCGTCGAACGCCTCGGCCAGCCGCTGCTGCTGATCGCGGCCGCTGGCCAGCAGCTCCTGCATGCGGGCGAAGGCGCCCTGCAACTGCTGGCGCGAGGCGCCGACCTCGGCCTGCAGCTCGTCGAGCCGGGCCCGGGCCGCGCCCGCCTGCTCGGCGACCTCGTCCTCGAGCTGCGCGAGGCGCTCGGCCAGCGCGGCCAGGCCGGCCTGGGCCGCGGCGCCATCGGCCCCGGCGCGCTCGGCGACGGCCCGCGCGTGGCCGATCACGTCCCCGACGGCGCCGAGCGCGATCTCCGCCTGCAGGCTGAGGCCGAGCGTCTCGTTCGTCGCCTGCTCGAGCAAGTCGGTGAGTTGGGCCATCCCCGTCCCTCCACGCGACGCCCCTCGCGCGAGTCGCCGGCAGGGGCGTGCGGCCCGGCCGATCGTCGACGAAGGGGGGTCCTTGCCCTGAAGACGCGCAATCCGGGGCGGAAAAGGACAGCTCGCCCCCGAAAAAAACGTCGATCTCCCCGGGGGCGGGGTGGAGGGCGGGGTTAGAGCAGGCGGGCGGCGGCGCGGAGGCGGGCGCAGACCCGCTCGCGGCCGACGAGCTCCAGCAGCTCGAACAGGCTGGGGCCGACCGACTGGCCGGTGACGGCGGTGCGGGCGGCGTTGATCAGCACGCCGGCCTTGACGCCCAGCTCGTCGGAGTGGGCCCGCAGCAGCGGCTCGAGGGCCGCGTGGGTGAACTCCGGCGCCGCCTCGAAGCGGTCGGCCAGGGCCGGCAGCCACTCCTTCAGGCGCGGCTCCTTGCCGAGGTTCTTGTCGCGGGCCGCCGCGTCGGTCTCGAAGTCGTCGGCGAAGTAGGCGCGGCCGGGACCGGCGAAGTCGGACAGCGTCACGAACCGCGCCCGCAGCAGGCCGAGCGCGCGCAGGAACCAGTCGTGCCGCGCCCCGCCCGCGGCGTACGCGTCGTCCCACAGCCCGGCGCCGCGCAGCACCGGCTCCACCTTCGGGGCCAGCTCCTCGAGCGGCATCCGGTTGAGGTGCTCCTGGTTGAGGTGGAGCGCCTTCTTGTCCGTCCACATCCGCGGGTCGGACTCGGAGAAGTTGATGATGGCGTTGGAGCGGCTGATGCCCTCGAGCGTGAACGCCTGCACCAGCTCCTCGCTGGTGTAGACCTCCTTGTCGTCGCCCGCCGACCAGCCGAGCAGCGCCAGGAAGTTGCGGAACGCCTCGGGCAGGAAGCCGCGGTCGCGGTACGTCGTCACCGACACCACCTCGCCGTGCTTGCGCTTGGAGAGCTTGGTGCGGTCGGGCGCGTTGATCAGCGGCAGGTGGGCGAAGCGCGGCGGCTCGACGCCCAGCGCGCGGTAGATCAGCAACTGCTTGTGGGTGTTCGACAGGTGGTCCTGGCCGCGGATCACGAACGTGATGCGCATCTCGACGTCGTCGCAGACGACCACGTGGTTGTAGAGCGGCGTGGCGTCGGGCCGCAGCAGCGCGAAGTCCTCGATGTCCGCGTGCTTGCGCTCCTGGACGCCGTACACCGCGTCCTCGAAGCGGGTGCCACCGCCGTCGTCGGGCACCTTGAAGCGGATCGCGAACGGCTCCCCGGCGGCGGCGCGGCGGTCGGATTCTTCGATCGAGAGCGCGCGCGACGGCGCGTCGCGCAGCCAGGGGCGCTTGGCCGCCTCCGCCTCCTTGCGCTGCTTCTCGAGCTCCTCGGACGTCGCGAACGAGCGGTAGGCCCAGCCCTTCGCCAGCAGCTCGCGGGCGACCTGCTGGTGGCGCGCGATGCCCTCGCTCTGGAAGTAGGGACCCTCGTCCCAGTGCAGCCCCAGCCACTCGAGCCCCTCGAGGATGCTCTTCGTGTTGGTGTCGTTGGAGCGCTCCTTGTCGGTGTCCTCGATGCGCAGGATGAAGGTGCCGCCGTGCTTCCTGGCGTACAGCCAGTTGAACAGCGCGGTGCGGCCTCCGCCGACGTGGAGGTAACCGGTGGGGCTGGGGGCGAAACGGACGCGCAGGCTCGTCATGGGAGGTCGATTGTAAGGGGGCCGCGCGCTAGGATGCGGTCGGCCGCCGCACCCGAACCCCGCCCGCGAGGTCCCGAATGCGCCTGTTCCGAGTGCTCGCCTGCCTGCTGCTCGCCCTGCCCGCACCGGCCGCCGAAGACGGCCGCCGCGCCCTGCGCATCGAGGACGAGTTCGCGATCCGCCACGTCGCCGACCCGCGGCTCAGCCCCGACGGCGCGGCCGTCGCCTACGTCGTGTCGTGGAGCGAGCTCGAGGGCGACCGTCAAGACTCCGACCTGTACCTCGTTCCGTTCGCCGGCGGCGAGGCGCTGCGGCTCACCGCGAGCGAGCACGCCGAGCGGCAGCCGCGGTGGAGCCCCGACGGCACCCGCCTCGCGTTCCTCGCCGATCGCGACGGCAAGGGCGCGCAGGTCTGGCTCCTCGATCGCCGCGGGGGCGAGGCGGTGAAGCTCACCTCCTTCGCGGGGGGCGTCTCCGACCTGGCGTGGAGCCCCGACGGCAGCCGCCTGGCGCTGGTCGTCAGCGACCCCGACCCCGAGGCCAAGACGGAGAGCGACGCGGAAGAGGCGCCGAAGCCGATCGTCGTCCGCCGCCGCCAGACGAAGCGCGACGGCATCGGCTACCTCGACGAGCGGCGCGACCACGTCCACGTCTTCGACCTGCGCACGAAGACCTCGTTCCAGCTCACCGACGGCCAGTACGACGACGTTTCGCCCGCCTGGAGCCCGGACGGGCGCGAGATCGCGTTCGTCTCCAACCGCACCGAAGACCCGGACGCCAACCAGAACACCGACGTGTTCGTCGTGCGCGCGTTGCCGGGGGCGACGCCGCGGCGGGTGACCGCAGGCCCCGAGACCGACACCCAGCCCGCGTGGTCGCCCGACGGGAAGTGGATCGCCTACGTCGCGGGCGGCCAGGTCGGGGACCTGTGGTACGGCGCGAGCCACGTCGCGCTGGCCCCGGCCGGCGGCGGCCCCTCGCGGGCGCTGACGGCCGCGCTCGACCGCAACGTGCTGCTGCCGCGCTTCACGCCGGACGGCGCGGCGGTGCTGTTCGTGCTCGAGGACGGCGGTCGCCAGCACCTCGCGCGCGTCGCGCTCGAGGACGGCGCGGTCACGCGGCTGGTCGAAGGCGAGCGCGACGTGTGGGGCTACGACGTCGGCGCGAAAGGCGAGCTGGTCGTGCTCGAGAGCCCGCCGCAGCGCCCGCTCGAGCTCTCGGCGGTCGAAACCGGCGGCGAGTTGCGGCGGCTGACCCGCGCGAACGACGACTGGCTGGCCGGCATCCGGCTCTCCCCGGTCGAGCGCTTCCAGGCCACCTCGAAGGACGGCACGAAGGTCGACGGCTTCCTGGTGCGGCCGCCGTTCGCGAAGCCCGGCGAGAAGCACCCGACGATCCTGCGCATCCACGGCGGGCCGGCGATGCAGTTCTCGGCGGCCTTCGAGTTCGAGTGGCAACTGCTGGCCGCCCAGGGCTACGCGGTGGTCGCCGCTAACCCGCGGGGTTCGACGGGCTACGGCACCGCCTTCAGCCGCGCGATCTGGGCGGCGTGGGGCACGGTCGACTTCGAGGACGTGATGGCCGCCGTCGACCACGCGATCGCGCAGGGCGTGGCCGACCCCGAGCGGCTCGGCGTCGGCGGCTGGAGCTACGGCGGCATCCTCACCAACTACGTGATCACCCAGACGACCCGCTTCAAGGCCGCGATCTCCGGCGCCTCCGAGGTCAACTACACGGCCAACTACGGCACCGACCACTACCAGTACGAGTGGGAGACCGAGCTGGGCCTGCCGTGGCGCGAGCCGGAGCGCTACCTGAAGCTGTCGCCGTTCTTCCACGTCGAGAAGGTGAAGACGCCGACGCTCGTGATGTGCGGGCAGGAGGACTGGAACGTGCCGCTGCTCAACTCCGAGCAGCTCTACCAGGCCCTGCGCCGGCTCGGCGTGCCGACCGAGCTGGTCGTCTACCCCGGCGAGGACCACGGCATCGACCGGCCCTCCTTCGTGAAGGACCGCCGGGAGCGATACCTCGCCTGGTACGACCGCTGGCTGCGGCCCGAGCGGGTGGCGAAGGAGGACGGGAAGCCGGCGCCGCTCGCCACGTCGCTGCTGGGCCGGCCGCTGCACGCGCGCGAGCTGCCGGAGGCGACGAAGGCGGCGCTCGAGGAGGACCTGTCGAAGGCGACCGCGGACTTCGTCGCCGACCCGGACGACGCCGATCACATCATCTGGCTGGCGCGCCGCTACGGCTACCTCGGCCGCTACGACGAGGCGATCGCCGTGCTCGATCGCGGCGTGAAGCGCTTCCCGCGCGACCATCGCATGTACCGCCACCGCGGCCATCGCTTCATCACGCTGCGCAAGCTGGACGCGGCGCTCGCGGACCTGCGGCGGGCCTCGGAGCTGATCGCCGCGGTGCCCGACGCCGTCGAGCCCGACGGCGCACCCAACGCCGCCGGCATCCCGGTCTCGACGACACACTTCAACGTCTGGTACCACCGCGGCCTCGCCGAGTACCTGAAGGGCGACTTCGCCGCGGCGGCGAAGAGCTGGCGCGAGTGCCTGAAGTCCTCGCAGGGCAGCAACGACCGGCTGACCGCCACGAGCGACTGGCTCTACCTGACGCTGCGACGGCTGGGACGCGACGCCGAGGCCGCGGCCCTGCTCGCCCCGTTCACCGCCGACACCAAGGTGATCGAGAACGACACCTACCTGCAGCGGCTGCTCGTCTACAAGGGCGTGAAGCCGCTCGCGGACCTGCTCGCGGTCGGCGAAGACACGACCGACGCCGCGACCCGGCTCTACGGCGCCGGCGCCTGGCTGCTGCTGTCGGGACGCGAGGACGAGGCGCGCGCGGCGTTCGAGCGCGCGATCTCGCTGCCCGACTGGGCCCCGTTCGCGGTGATCGCCGCCGAGGCCGAACTGGTTCGAATGAAGTAGTGGGGGAAGGAAGGACTGCGATGTCATCGAGTCTCGACACGTTGAAGGCGGGCAGCGTCGCCGTGTGCCTGGGCCTGGCCCTCTCGGCCTCGGCCGTGGACACGGCCGACACCCGGCTGCTCTCCGAGCCCGCGGTCTCCGCGGAGCGGATCGCGTTCGCGTACGCGAACGACCTGTGGACGGCCAGGCCCGACGGCACGGGCGTCGCGCGCCTCACCTCGCACCCCGGCGTCGAGTCGGGGCCGCGGTTCTCGCCCGACGGCAGCCTGATCGCCTTCACGGGGCGCTACGAGGGCAACACCGACGTCTACGTGGTGAGCGCCGCGGGCGGGGTGCCGCGCCGGCTCACCTACCACCCCGGCAACGACACGGCGCTCGGCTTCACGCCGGACGGCAAGTCGGTGCTGTTCGCCTCGCCGCGCGAGGTGCACACGCTGCGCTACCAGCAGCTCTTCACGGTCCCGGTCGAGGGCGGCTTCCCGACCAAGCTGCCGATCCCCAACGCCTCCAAGGCGGCGATCTCGCCCGACGGCAAGACGATCGCCTACCTGCCGCTCTCCGAGGCCTTCACCCAGTGGAAGAACTACCGCGGCGGCACCACCGCCCGCCTGCTGCTGTTCGACACGAAGACCTACGACACGGTCCAGGTGCCGCAGCCCGAAGGTCGATGCAACGACACCGACCCGATGTGGCTGGACGGCGCGCTCTACTTCCGCTCCGACCGCGACGGCGAGTTCAACCTCTATCGTTACGAGCCGACGACGAAGGCGGTCGCCCGCGTCACGAGGCACGAGGACTTCCCGGTCCTGAACGCCGGCGCGGGCGCTGGCGCCATCGTGTACGAGCAGGCCGGACTGCTCCATCGCCTCGACCCGAAGACGGGCGCCGCGCAGCGGCTGAAGATCGGCGTCGCCGCCGACCTCGTCGAGCACCGGCCGCGCTGGGCCAAGGGCTCGAAGTGGATCCGCGACGGCCGCATCTCGCCCACGGGCGCCCGCGTCGCGCTCGAGTTCCGCGGCGAGATCGTGACGCTGCCGCGCGAGAAGGGCGACGAGCGCAACCTGACCCGCACCCCGGGCGTGCACGAGCGCGCGCCGTCGTGGTCGCCCGACGGCCGCTCCATCGCCTACTTCTCCGACGCCTCGGGCGAGTACCAGCTCGTGATCGCGCCGCAGGACGGCAAGGGCGCGGCCCGCTCGCTGCCGCTCTCCGGCGCGGGCTTCTACGGCGACATCCGCTGGGCGCCGGACTCGAAGAAGCTCAGCTTCACCGACAACTCGCGCTCGATCTGGATGCTCGACGTCGCGAGTGGCGCGCAGACGAAGATCTCGTCCGACGTCATGTACGGCCCCAACGGCCTCGAGGCGCTCGACCACGTCTGGTCGCCCGACTCGCAGTGGCTGGCCTTCACCCGCAACAACGAGGTCTTCTTCAACCGCATCTTCCTCTGGTCGCTGGCCACGAAGAAGGAGATCCCGGTCACCGACGGCCTCTCCGACGCTCGCCGGCCGGTGTGGGACGCCTCCGGCAAGTACCTGTTCTTCACGGCCTCGACCGATGCCGGACCGGTGGTCGACTGGTTCTCGCAGGCCAACGCCGACATGGAGATCAACGAGCAGCTCTACCTCGCGGTGCTGGCGAAAGGCGTCGTCTCGCCGCTCGCGAAGGAGAGCGACGAGGAGAAGGCGAAGGAGGACAAGCCCGCCGACGCAGCGAAGCCGGCAGCCGACAAGGCGAAGAGCGGCGACAAGCCGGCCGAGAAGAAGGAGGAGCCGGTCAAGGTCGTGGTGGACGAAGACGGCCTCGCGCTGCGCATCCTGGCCGTGCCGGTCAAGGCCGGCCGCTTCGGCGACCTCGCGGCCGGCAGCGCCGGCCAGGTCTTCTACCGCCGCGGCTCGTTCGAGGGCCGCGTGCCCGGCGGCGACGCCGCACTGCTGCGCTACGACCTGACGAAGCGCAAGGAAGACACGCTGCTCGAGAAGGCCGACGGCTTCCAGCTCTCGCACGACGGCAAGCGGGCGCTGGTCCGCGTCCGCGACGCCTGGTCGCTGGTCGATGTCGCGGACAAGCTCGACCTCGCGAAGTTCAAGCTCGACGTCGACAGGATCCAGGTCCGGGTCGAGCCGCTCGCGGAGTGGACCCAGATCTACGACGAGGCGTGGCGCGTCAACCGCGACTACTTCTACGACCCCGGCATGCACGGCGCCGACTGGAAGGCGCTGAAGGCGAAGTACGCCGCGTTCCTGCCGCACGTCGCCACCCGCAACGACCTGCAGCGGGTGATGACCTGGCTGCACTCGGAGCTGGCCGTCGGTCACCACCGCCAGAGCCCCGGCGACTCGCCGTGGGAGCAGGAGACGGTCCCCGGCGGCCTGCTCGGCGCCGACTACGAGGTGGCGAACGGCCGCTATCGGTTCAAGAAGGTGTTCGGCGGCCTGAACTGGACGCCGGACCTGCGCTCGCCGCTGACCGAGCCGGGCGTCGACGTCAGGGCCGGCGAGTACCTGCTGGCCATCGAAGGCGTGGACCTGAAGGCGCCCGACAACCTCTACGCCCGCTTCGAGCGCACCGCGGGCAAGTCGGTCGAGATCACGGTCGGCCCCAACGCCGACGGCGCCGGCTCGCGCACGGTCAAGGTGGTGCCGATCGAGAATGAGGCCGGCCTGCGCAACCGCGACTGGGTCGAGGGCAACCTGAAGAAGGTCACCGAGGCGACGGCCGGCCGCGTGGCCTACGTCTACGTGCCCAACACCGCGGGCCCCGGCCACACCTACTTCAAGCGCTACTTCTTCCCGCAGAGCCACCGCGAGGCGCTGATCATCGACGAGCGCCACAACGGCGGCGGCCAGGTGGCCGACTACTACATCGACCTGATGCGGCGGCCGCGCCTGTCCTTCTGGGCGCTGCGCTACGGCGCCGACCTGAAGACGCCGATCGCCGGCATCCACGGCCCGAAGGTGATGATCGCCGACGAGACCGCGGGCTCCGGCGGCGACATGCTGCCGTGGATGTTCCAGCAACTGAAGCTCGGCAAGGTGGTCGGCAAGCGCACCTGGGGCGGCCTGGTCGGCGTGCTCGGCTTCCCGACGCTGATGGACGGCGCCGTGATGACCGCGCCCAACCTGGCGATCTGGACCGAAGACGGCTTCATCGTCGAGAACGTCGGCGTGCCGCCCGACGTCGAAGTCGAGCAGACGCCGAAGGACGTGATCGCGGGCCGCGACCCGCAGCTCGAGAAGGCGATCGAGATCGCCCTCGCCGAGCTGAAGGCGAACCCGGTGGTCACCCCGAAGCGGCCGCCGTTCCCGATCCGCGTGCGCAAGCCGTAGACCGTGGGCGGGTCGCGTCGGTGCAGGCCACCGGCGCGACCCGCGCCGCCCTCAGCGGCGGCGCGCGCCGCGGCGGGCGGGAGGCGCCGTGCGCTCCCAGAACTGGCGCAGCAGGCCGGCGGCGACGAAGCGGCGGTACTCCGCCGTCGAGCGCAGGTCGTCGATCGGCGCGATGTCCTGCTGCAGCGCGGCCACGGCGGCCTCGACCGGCTCGCCCGCGGCCAGCGCGGCCTCGGCGCGGCGCGCGCGCAGCGGCACCGGGCCCACGCTGCCGAGCGCGATCCGCGGCTGCGGTCCCCGCACGCCGCAGAAGACGACCTTGGAGATGGCGTTGGCGGCGCGGGTGCCGACCTTGCGGAAGTACCACTGGCCCGCGCGCGGCGGCGCGGGGATCACGACCGCCTGGATCAGCTCGTCCGGTGCCATTGCCGTGCGGCGGTAGCCGAGGAAGAACTCGGCCACCGGCACGCGGCGCACGCCGGAGACGCTGGCGAGTTCGACGACGGCGTCGGCCGCGAGCAGCACCGGTGCCGAGTCGGCCGCGGGCGAGGCGTTCGCCAGGTTGCCGGCGATCGTGGCCCGGTTCTGGATCTGCGCCCCGCCGATCTCGCGGGCGGCCGCGCACAACGCGGGCAGCGCCTTCGCGACGCCCTTGTGGTCGCGGATCTCGGCGAACGTGGCGAGCGCGCCGATCCGCAGTCCGCCGTCGCGCTCGACCTTGATGCCGCGCCAGGCGCCGAGCCGCGAGAGGTCGAGGAACGCCCGCGCGGGGCAGGTGCCGAAGTTGAGCGCGACGTAGAGGTCGGTGCCGCCCGCCAGCGGCTGCAGCGGAGCGCGCTCGCGCATCCACTGCAGCGCCTGCGCCGGCGACTCCGGCCGCAGCAGGTGGAGCGCCGAGGCCGCCGTCTTCACCGCTTCGCCTTCTTCTTCGCGCTCTTGCCGCCGCCGCGGGCCGCGGCCACCGCCCGGTAGATCCCGGCGTAGCCCGTGCAGCGGCACAGGTTGCCGGCGAGGCCCTCCTGCACGGCTTCCAGTGACGCGCCGCGCGGCAGCGTGGAGGCGGCGACGACGAAGCCCGGCGTGCAGATCCCGCACTGCGCGCCGCCCTCGGTGACGAACGCCCGCTGCAGCTTGTCGTGGCCGCGCAGGCCCTCGATGGTCGTCACCTTCGCGCCTTCGGCGTGGGCGACCGGCACCAGGCAGGAGTTGACCGGCGCGCCGTCGAGCAGCACCGTGCAGGCGCCGCACTCGCCTTCGCCGCAGCCCTCCTTGGTGCCGGTGAGGCCGCACTCCTCGCGCAGCACGTCGAGCAGCCGCTTCATCGGCGGCGCGTCCACGGCGACGGGCTTGCCGTTCAGCGTGAAGCGCATCGCAGCAGCCTCTCGGGGGTGGCGGGCACCTCGCGCACGTCGAAGCCGGCGTGGCGCAGTGCGTTGACGACGGCGGGCGCCGGGCCGTCCATCGGCAGCTCGCCCAGGCCCTTGGCGCCGAACGGGCCGTGCCGGTAGCCGAGCCCGAGGATCGTCACGTCCATCTCGGGCGTGTCCTTCGTGGTCGGCACCATGTAGTTGGTGAGCTGCGCGTTGGCCATCCGGCCGTCGCGCATCACCACCTCCTCCGACAGCGCCCAGCCCAGGCCCTGCGCACTGCCGCCTTCCACCTGGCCGCGGGCGAGGCCGGGGTGGATCGCCTTGCCGATCTCCTGCACGGCGGTCAGCTTCAGCGGCCGCACCTCGCGGGTGACCGGGTCGACCTCGAGCTCGACGACGTCGCAGCCCCAGCCGTAGGTGCCGTAGGCGTCGCCGCGGTAGCGCTCTTCGTCCCACTGGATCTCGGCCGGCTTCTCGTACTGCCCGGTGACGACCAGCGCGCCGTGGCGGGCGAGGTACTGCGCGGGCTTCGCGCGGCCCAGCTTGCGCTTCAGCTCGCGGGCCGCCTTCTGCAGGATGCCGCCCACGATCATGCAGGTGCGGGAGGCGACGGTGGGGCCGGAGTCGGGCACGAGGCCGGTGTCGGCGGGGGCCACCTCGACCGCGGACAGCGGCCAGCCCAGGGTGTCGGCGACGATCTGCGCCAGCATCGTGCGGGTGCCCTGGCCGATCTCGGTCGAGGCGACCAGGATCCGCACGCCTTTCGGCGTCAGCTCCAGCGAGGCCTTCGAGGCCAGCCGCACCTCGCCGGCGCCGGTGAAACCCGAGCCGTGGAAGAAGAGCGACAGGCCGATGCCGCGGCCGGTGCCCGCCCACGCCTTGCGCTTGCGGTGGTAGTCGGAGCGGCGCACGGCCTCGCGCAGCACCGGCAGCGCCGCGGTGTCCTTCGGCAGCTTCTGGCCGGTGGCCGTCACGTCGCCGGGGCGGAACGCGTTCTTCTCGCGCAGCTTGACGGGGTCGATCCCGAGCTGCTGCGCGCAGCGGTCCATGTGGGCCTCGATCGCGAACAGCGTCTGCGGCGCGCCGAAGCCGCGGAAGGCGCCGTTGGGCGGCGTGTTGGTCATCACCGCCCGGCCCTCGATGGCGACCGCCGGGCAGCGGTAGGGGCCGGAGGCGTGCAGCACGCCGCGCGAGAGCACGACGGGCGACAGCGTCACGTAGGCGCCGCCGTCCATCACCACCTCGGCCTCCAGCGCCAGCAGCGTGCCGTCGCGGGAGAAGCCGCTGCGCAGGCGCACG
This sequence comes from Vicinamibacteria bacterium, assembly GCA_025994075.1. Taxonomy (GTDB): domain Bacteria; phylum Acidobacteriota; class Vicinamibacteria; order Fen-336; family Fen-336; genus WYBL01. The sequence continues at coordinate 18,262 of JAMQGV010000043.1, read as the reverse complement.
ATCGAGGGGTGGCGCTTGGTCGTCGCCCGCATGTCCTCGCCGCGGTCGTAGACCATCTTGACCGGCCGCCGCGCCTTGAGCGCCAGCAGCGCCGCGTGGCCGGCGATCACGGAGGGGTAGTCCTCCTTGCCGCCGAAGCCGCCGCCGGTCTCCACCTGGATCACGCGCACCTTGTCGGGCGGCAGCCGCAGCAGCCGGCACAGCGCCTTGTGCACGTAGTAGGGGCACTGCAGCGAGCCGTGGATCGTGATGCCGCCGTTCTCCGGCACCGCGATCACGCCCTGCGGCTCGATGTAGACGTGCTCCTGGGCGCCGGTGCGGTACTCGCCTTCGACCACGACCGGCGCCCTGCGCAGCGCCGCCGCGGCGTCGCCTTTCGTGATCCGGATCTGCTTGAAGACGCGCGGCGAGGCGAGCGGGTCGAAGACCGGCGTGCCGGGGATCATGTCGACCTCGGCCGGGATCGCCCACAGCGCCTCGCGGTCGGCGTGGGCGAGCAGCAGCACCGGCTCTTCGGCGTGGCGGATCTCGCCCCAGGCCAGCGCCGGCTGGTCGTCCTCGATGGTGGCGATCACGTTGTCGCCCGGGATGTCGCGGGGCCCGACGACGACCAGGCCGAGGGGGAGCCCGCCGGGGCCGAGCCGCACCGCGCGCAGCCGGCCGCAGGGGTGCGGGGCTCGGATGGTGCGCCCGTGCAGCATGCCGGGGAAGCGCAGGTCGTCGACGTAGCGGGCGCGGCCCTCCACCTTCTCCGGGCCCTCGAGTCGGGGCACGGAGCGGCCGACGTTGCCGGCGCGAGCGCGGGACGCCATTTCCCCTGAACCTTGGGCCGGGATTGTAGCCGAGGGCGCAACGGGAGCACGGGTTGCGGTCAGGGGGCGAGTGGACGCGCGGAGCAGCGTGCTATTCTGGGCGCCACGCCACCCGCGGAGAGGTGCCGGAGTGGCCGAACGGGCCAGGTTGCTAACCTGTTGTGCGGGGTTAACCTGCACCGGGGGTTCGAATCCCCCCCTCTCCGCCATCCCCACTCGATCCTTCGTATCATCGCGCTCCATGACGAGGAGAGTGGCGTGAGCGGTCGCGTGCTGGTCGGCGTCTTCCTGGGCGGCGCGTCTTCCGAGCGCGAGATCTCGCTGGCCTCCGGCCGGATGATCGCGGAGCACCTGCCGCGCGAGCGCTACGACGTGGTGCTGTTCGACACCCTCGCGCTGATGGCCGGACACCCGAAGCTCGACGCGGCGCTGCGCGAGAAGGCACTGGGGCTGCTCGCCCACCGCGCCGCGCACGAGGAGCTCGCCGCCCACAACCGCGAGCTGCCCGAGGCGTTCCAGCGCCAGGTCCGGGATGCCGCGGCCGCGGCCGCGCCCGCGACCGACGCGCTGCAACTCGCGGCCGACGGGCGGCGACCGATCGACGTCGCCTTCATCGCGCTGCACGGCGCGTACGGGGAGGACGGCACGATCCAGGGCCTGCTCGAGCTGCTCGGCATCCCCTACGTCGGCTCCGGCGTGCTGGCCTCCGCTCTGGCGATGGACAAGGCGATGGCGCGGAAGATGTTCGCCGCCGAGGGCATCCCGATCCCGCGCGGCGTGGTCGTCGAGCGCGGCGCCCTTGACGAGGCCGCGGCGCGCGAGCGGGCCCGCGCGCTGGCGCCCGCCGTGGTCAAGCCCTCGCGCCAGGGCTCGAGCGTCGGCATGAGCCTGGCCGACGACGCGGCGGCGGTCGACGCCGGGATCGACCTCGCGTTCGGCTTCGACGAGCGGGTCGTGGTCGAGGAGCGGGTGCGGGGCCGGGAGCTGACGGTCGGCGTCGTCGGCGGGCGACGGCTGCAGGCGCTGCCGCCGGTCGAGATCGTTCCGAAGCGGGCGTTCTTCGACTTCAAGGCCAAGTACGACCCGGCGCTGTGCGAGGAGATCTGCCCCGCGGAGCTGACCGACGCGGAGCGCGACGCCGTGCAGGACGTCAGCCTGCGCGCCCACCGCGCGCTCGACTGTCGCGGCCTGTCGCGCACCGACCTGATCCTCGCGCCCGGGCGCGGCCCGGTGGTGCTGGAGGTCAACACCCTGCCCGGCATGACCGTCAACAGCCTGCTGCCCAAGGCGGCGCGGGCCGCCGGCATCCCGTTCGGCGAGCTGCTCGACCGCCTGGTCCGCCTCGCGCTCGGCGAGGAGTGACCCGCTCGGCACCGCTCGCCCGCGCCCTCGACGGGCTGGGCCTGCTGCTGATCGCCGGCGCCGCGCTCGGCAGCCTGGCCGCGCTGCACGGGCTGTCGAGCGCGACCGATGCGGCCACGGTCTACGACGAGGGCCTGCTGCTCAGCGGCGCGCGTGCGCTGTCGCGCGGCGCGGTGCCGTACCGCGACTTCTACGCCAACTACCCGCCGGGCGCCTTCGCCCTGCTGGCCGCGGCCTGGGCGCTCGCCGGCACCTCCGTCGCCACCCTGCACGCGCTGGCCGCCTTGCTGCAGTGGCTGGTGGCGCTGCTGTGCGGCCGACTGGCGGGGCTCGCCTCGGGAGGCCGCTTCCGGCCGCTCGGCGCCGGCCTCGTGCTGCTGGCGCTGGGGCCGCTCGGCTCGGCTTCGCTCGCCTGGGTGGCCGCGCTGGGCGCCGCCCTGGTCCTCGCGCTGCGGGTGGCGAGCGGTGCGCGCGGCCCGCGCGCGGCGGCCCTCGCGGGGCTGGCGGCGGGCGCGATCGGCGTCTTCCGCCACGACCTCTTCGTCTACGCCTGCGCGGCCGCGGCGGCCGCCCTCTGGTTCGGCCGCGACCGCGTGCGGCTGGAGGCCGCGGAGGCGCGCGCCCTGGCGGCGGGCGCGCTCGCCGTGCTGCTGCCCGTGTGGGTCCCGGTGCTGGCGCTGGCCGGGCCGTGGCAGGTGGTGAACGACCTGGTCGTCGAGCAGATCGTGCACGTCGAGCCCGCGCGCGCGCTCCCGCTGCCGCCGATCGTCGCCCCGGTCGCGGCCCCGCCGCTGCCGTTCCCGCTGCCCGGGGCGCTCGCGGGCGCCGGCGGCGCCGCGTTCGCGCTCGCCCTGGCAGGCCCCGCGCTGGCGCTGGCCGCCGGCGTGCGCCGCGGGCTGCCGGCGGCGGGCTGGACCCTCGCGATCGTGGGCGTCGCGCTGGTGCCGCACATGCTGGGGCGCTCCGACGACGTGCACTGCGTGCTGAGCGCGCCGCCTTCGCTGGCGCTGGCCGCGGCCGCGCTGGATCGCGCCGCGCGCGGCGCCGTCCGCAGCCGGCTGCTGGCGGCCCTGGCCACCGCCGCGGTGCTGTTCCCCTGGCGCGGGCAGTGGCCGGGCTTCGAGCGCCCCCCGGCCCCGCCCGCCTTCCACCTGCGCACCGCCGGCGCGCCGCCGTCCCCGGCACGCGACGCGGCGGTCGCCGCGGTCCACGCGCTGTGCCCGGCGGGCGGGCGCGTCTTCGTGGGCAACGTCCAGCACCGGCGCCTGATCTTCAACGACGCCGGCTTCCACTACCACGCCGACCGCGACGCGGCGACGCGGCGCACCCAGTTCGACCCCGGCGTCGTGACCCGCGCGGACGTGCAGGCGCAGATGGTCGCGGAGCTCGAGCGCGCGCGCCCGTGCGCAGCGGTGCTGTTCGCCGCGCCGTGGTGGCCGGAGCCGAACCTCAGCGCCCCCGAGGGCGCGGGGACGCTCGACGCGCACCTCGCGGCCCGCTACGAGCTCGTCGCGCGGGCCGCCCCCTGGTTCGTGCTGCGCCCGCGACAGGACCCGGAAGGCTAGGCCACGAGCCGCCACAGGCGCCCCAGCAGACCGCCCCGGGCCGCAGCGACGACGGCGACCGCGCGCCGGCGAAGGGGCCCATAGTCGACGTTGTCACGGCCAGCCAGGGCATCAGCTTCAAGGACCTTCTTGCGGGCCGCGCCGAAGCCCACTCGTCCCTCGCGACGGGCAATCAGTGCGGCTTGAGCGAGTGTCGCCAGGGCACGATAGAAGTCCTGACTGTCCTCCGGGAGCTGGAGCCCCTCGCACAGCGCTGCGGCTTCGTGGGGGTCGCCGCACAGCGCCGCTTCGACGGCGAGCCAGGCGCGGTGGCAATCGGTGCAGTTGTCGGGAGGCAACTGCAAGGCGTGCCTGCTCGCTCGCAAGGCCTCCTCCAGCCGGCCCAACCGCCGCAGGCTGGGCACCAGCACGTGCAGCGCCCAGGGCGTCGTCGTGCGACGCGGCCAGTCGGCCATCCAGTCGACCGAAGCCCGCGCATCGAACCTCCACAGGGCCGCGCCGACCACGGCCCACACCGTGTCGTCGCCTTGCAGGATCTCCCTCCGGTCCCGGACGAGGCGCTTGAGACGACGCTGCTCCTTCGCGTCGCGCAGGCCACGCACGTACGCCTCGAGAACTGCGTTGCGCAGCCTCGGAGCCTGGAGCCGGCCGAGCAGCTCTTCGCAGGCGCGCCAGTCGCGCTGCGAAGACAGCCACTGCGCGAGACCCGCCGCTGCGAGGAGCGGCGGATCGGGCGCAGCGAGTGCAGTCTCGAAGGCCTCACGGAGCTCCCGCTCGGCCCGGGCGGCCACGAACTGGTCGCGGGCCTTGCGCAGGTCCTCGTCGCTGGCGTCGCCCGTCGACAGCAGGTCGACGAAGAGACCGCGCGCACGAGCCAGGTCCCGAAGCGAAAAGGCCACCTGCAGCCGCGCACCCAGGAGAGCGGCTCTGGCGCCGCCCTGGGCCAGCACGGAGTCCGCCTCCGGCAGCCGCTGTTGGGCGACCAGCAGGTCCGCCAGCGCCCGCCGCCCCCAGGTGAAGCCCGCGTCCAGCTCGATCGCCCGCCGCAGGGCCGTCTCCGCCTCGCGCAGCTGCCCGGTGCGCCGGCGGGCATCGCCCAGGAACCCGAGCGCGACGGGCTCGCCGGGAAAGGCCTGGGCGTAACCCTCGGCATCCGCGAGGTAGCTGCGCCCTGCGGAGTCGTGCTCGAAGCCCCAGTCGAGCAACCGCTCCCACGCCCAGCGGTGATGGGGGTGGTCGGCAACGACGGCCCGCATCATCCGCCGCGCTTCGCCGAATCGGCCCGCGACGGACTCGAGCCACGCCAGGCGTGCGCGAAGCGCGACCGGGACCTCGTCCTCGCCCGCGACCTGCCGACAGGCCGCGCGCGCCTCCGCGGCTCGGCCCAGCTTGCTCAGCATGACCGCCCGCAGATCGCGCGCCTCCACGTGCGTCGGGTCGAGGGAAAGGATCTCGTCGTAGAACGCGAGTCGGACATCCGGAGCATCCTCGACGTGAGCGCGCGCGGCGAGCGCGAGCGCGGCGGCGTCGGTTGGGGCCAGCTCGCGGAGGCGCCGGGCGGCGGCCCGGTCTTCGCGCGCATCGCTGGACTCCTCCAGCCATGAGCGACACACGCTGGTCGCGACCTCCGGGCGGCTCTCCACCGCGCGCAACACGCGTTCGCCCGCGATGGAGCCCGCGGACCCGACGACCACGCCCACGGCGATCCCCGCGGCTTCGGGGTGGATCGACTCGACGGAGCCGGCCACCACCGCGACCGCTGCTTCGGCGTCGAACGCCTGCACGAGGGCCGCCACGGCCGACGCCAGCGCCGGCCCCGGGGCGTTTCCCTCGCGCAGGTGCGCGGCGAGGCGGTTCACGGCCTCGTCGCGTTCTCCGCGCGCCGCCAGCAGGCGCACGCCGCGACACACCCGCTGCTCGGCGGTCAGGTGGGCATCCTGGAGCCCGAGCGATGCCTGTGCCTCGTCCAACCGGCCGGTCGTCAGGAGCACCTCGAACTGCCGGGATCCCGCCTCGCGCAGAGCCGGGTCGATCGCGAGGGCCGTGCGCAGGTCGGAGAGCGAGCCCTCCACGTCACCCGCGCGCTGCCGAGCCGCGCCTCGGGCCGTCCACGCGGCCGCGTCGTCAGGCGCGATCCGCACCCAGGCCGAAGCCGCCGCTTCGGCCTCGGCGACCGACCCGTGCTCGGCGGTCCACTCCGTCAGGCAACCGGCACCCCAGAGGTAATCCGGATAGTCGGCGAGGACCGCCGTCATCACCTCGATCGCCTCGCGCCGACGGCCCGCACCGTCGAGGATCCAGGCCCGGCGGCCTCTCAGCTCGCAAGGCGGCGCTTCGCCGAACACGGTTGGAGCGCAGGCCTCCAGCGCCTGCTGCGTGCGTCCCGCGTCGCTCAGGAGGGTGGCCCGGAGGTCGTGGGCGTCGACGCTGCGCGGGTCGAGGCCCAGCGCCCGGTCGAGCACGGCAAGCGCCTCCTCGAGGGCGGTCGGCGGCAGGGCGCGCGCGAGCGCGAGCAGCGCGGCCTGCTCGTGGGGCCGCTCCTCGGCGATGCGGCGGGCGAGGGCCAGCGCGGCCTCCTCGCCGGCGAGTTCCCGCAGCGTCTGCCACGCCCAGTGGTACGCGGGCGCGAGCCTCACCGCGCGCTCGAGGGCCACGCGAGCCGGCCCCACCTGGCCGGCCGCGCGGAGCGCCTCCGCGAGCCGCCCGGTCGCCCGGGCGTCGGCGGGATCGAGTGCGAGCGCCCGGCGCAGGACCTCCACGGCTTCTTCGAAGCGACCGTGCCGGACCAGTGTCTCGCCGAGCTGGCGAAGCGGCAGCGGCCAGCCCGGCGCCACGGCGACCGCCCTGCCGAGCAGCTCGATCTCCTCCTCGGCGCGCCCCTGTCGACCGGCGACGCGCGCACGATCGAGCCACAGGGGGCCCACCAGCGGGAAGCCCTGCAGCGCGGCGTCGAGAAGGCTCGCCGCCTGCTCCGGGTCGCCCTGGGCCAGGTGCGCGTCGGCGAGTGCCGACAGCGGCTGCCAGAGGTCGGGGTGGGCCGCGCGCACCGCCTCGAGTGCGGCCAGCACCTCGGCTGGCTCCAGGACGCCCTGCGAACGCCGCTGGTACACGAACAGGCTGTCCGTGGAGCGCTGCCGGATCAGCTCGCTGGCGACGAAACGGAGCGCTTCGCGCCGGGCGGACGCGTCGGGCACGGCATCGAGCAAGCCGTCGACTGCCGCGCCGTAGTCGATCGCACGCTCGATCGCCTCGCGAAAGGCGGGGACGGCTTCTCTGCCGCGGCCCTCGCGGGCCAGCACCAGGCCCTGAACGCCGAGCGTCGATGGCAGGCCGGGCTCGAGCTCCGCGCCGCGCGCCGCCGCGTCCCGAGCTTCGTCGAATCTCCCCTGGTCCGCCAGGACCAGGGCCAGCTCGCGGTGCAGCCAGGCGTCCGTCGGATGCCGTTCGAGGGCCGCACGCAGGTGCGGCTCCGCCGCCGCAGGATCGTCTCGCAGCCACTCCGCCAGCAACCGCTCGAGACCGACGTGCGTCGGCACCCGTGCAGCGGCATCCCGCAGGTACCGCACCGCCGCGGTGCGGTCTTCGAGTTGCGAGATCAGGCCGGCCAGCGCCAAGTGTGCGTCCATGGCCAGCGGCTCGGTCTCGGCCACGGCCCGCCAGGCCGCGGCGCTGCCGGTCAGGTCGCCGGTCCACCGCGCCAGTCGAGCCTCGGTCCGTCGCCGGTCGGACTCGCGGGCGCGGCCCGCGGCGGCGGCGAGCAGCGCGGAAGCCCGCTCGGCCCTGCCGTACCGGGCATGGGTCTCGGCGGCATGGAGGAGCAGGTCTCCGTCGGCGGGGTGGAGCGCCAGCGAAGACTCGAGGACCTCCAGCGCCGGCTCGACGAGTCCCAGGTCCTCGAGGCCGCGGCTCAGGGTGCGAGCGGGCGCCGACGAGAGTCGGCCCAGTCGCTCCACTCGCTCGCGGAGGAAGGCCACGGCTTCGGCGGTCCGGCCGAGCGACTGGGCGGTCGCCACGTAGCGGGCGACTCGCACCTCGTCGTAGCCGTCGGCGCAGGCCGCCAACCTGCGAAGCTCGAAGGCCTCCTCGCTGCGGCCCCGCGCCGCGACCGCGTCCGCGAGCACCGACAGCGCGGTCGCCTGATCGGCACGCAGGCGCAGGGCACGGTCCAGCAGGCGGATCGCCTCCCGCTCCGAGCGGGCGTCCTGGAGCAGCGCCTCGGCCAGGCGGACCGCGAAGACCGGGTCCGCGTGCCGGTTGCGAGCCCAGGGCTCGAGTGCCGCAATCGCCTCGCAACGGCGGCCGAGGTGCAGCAGCAGGTCGATACGGCGCAGCGCGAAGAGCTCGCAATCCGGGTAGCGCTCGACGAGTGCCTCGTAAGCTGGCAGCGCCGCAACCGGGTCGTCGTCGTAGGCGGCGAGTCGGGCGTCCATGTGCAGCCGGAGGCGATGGTCCGGAGCCCGCGCCGCGAGTGCGTCGCGCACGGCCTGCGCCGCGTCGCGGTCGTGTCGCTGCAGGGCGAGCTCGAGTTCGTGCGCCGCGTCGAACTCGTCGGCGTCGGGCAGCCCGGGCAGCGGCTCCTCGGTGGCGGGCCACAGTGCAAGGCAGCGAGGTCCGTGGGCGGCCTGCTGCTCCAGCAACGGCTCGAGCAGGACCTCCTGCAGGCGCGGCCCCGAGGGATCGCGGATCAGCAGCGTGCCGCGCAGCCGGTCGCATCCGGCGACCGCCTGGGCGTGGGCCGAGCTCGCGTGCTGCGTGACCAGCGTGAACGGCACGCCCCGCTCGATCAGTCCGGTGGCGGCTTCTGCCGTCAAGCGGAACTCGCGCTCGTGCCAGCCCGCGGATCGCGCCCACTCTCGCTCGCGCCAGCCGGGCGTGCCGTCGTACGCGATCTGGGTGGCCAGCGCGACCGGGCTGACGGGTTTGCGCCAGAAGGTCGTGAGCGAGGCGAGCGCCGTCGGCGAACACGTGAGGTGCTGCTGCTGGAGGAACGGCACCGGGAGCAGGGTCCGTGTCCGGGCTGCCGCTGGATCGGCAAGCCTGTCGGCGATCGCGGAGTAGAAGGGTGTGGCGACCGCTTCGGCCTCGTGGCGCGCCGTCGCCAGGTCTCCCAGCAGGTACCTCGCGTCGGAGCGCTGCGCCGCCAGCCAGCGGCGGCCGCCGGGCTCGAGCAGGGGCGAGAGGAGCTCGAAGCGATCGAGGGCCGCGAGCGCTTCCTCGGGCCGCTCCAAGTCCAGCAGGATCTGGGCGAGCTGACCCGAGACGCTCGCGCTTTCCAACTGCGCATCGGCGCGCTGGAGCAATGCGACTGCATCCTCGAAGCGGCCGAGCCCTTCGAGCAGCCGCGCCGAGGCGACGATGCCGGGGCGATAGCCGGGGCTTGCCGAGAGCATCGAAGTGACCAGCTCCAGCGCTTCGTCGAAGCGATCCTGGGCCTCGAGCAGCGCTGTGCGCTCGACGGCGATCCACGGGCGAGAGGGCGACAGCGCCTCGGCCTCGGCCAGCCGGCGCTCGGCGACGTCGAAGTCGCGGAACCCGGCGGCAACGGAGGCGAGCAGCGCCGCCCAATCTGCTCCCACGTCGGGCGGCGCGCCGGGCACGAGCTGTCGCTGGCGCATGAAGCGCCACGCGCCGTATGGGCCGCGCAGGGCCAGTTCGGCGCGGGCTCGGTAGTAGAGCGCCTCGGCGTGGTCCGGGCTTTCGCGGTGAGCCCGCACGTGCAGCGAGAGGCCGAGACGGGGGGCGCCCAGCGCCATCGCGAGACGCCCCGCGAGCACGCGGGCCTCGGCGCCCGCCCAGGTCTCGAGCCGGCCCCGTGCGCGGGCCAGGTCCCAGGCCTGAAGGTAGAGCCCCGCCTCGATGGCCGCGCGGACGGGAGACAGCTCGTCGCCCGCCGGAACGGGCATCAAGCAGGCTGCACGCTTCCCGAGCGATCCTCGGGTTGCACCGCGCACTTCATCATTTGGATGTGCGCGGATTCTAACGCGGCCGGCTGCCGCTCCTACTGGGCGACCGGCTCGTCCGCGAAGTCGTCGGGCTTGAACCCGGAGTCCGGCGGCAGGCGCTCGATCTCGCGCTTGACGAGGGCCTGGTGGTGGACCTCCTCCTCGCGCAGCTCGTCGAACAGCTCGCGCACCGCCGGGTCCTGGATGTGGCCGAGCACGCCCACGAAGAAGTCGTGGGCCTTGCACTCGCAGCGCAGCGCGGCCTCCATCGCGTGGCGCGCGGTCATGAACGCGCGCGCCTCGTCGTACTCGGGCGCCTCGACGTCGAAGATCATCGTGGACGAGACGGTCGCCGGCTGGTCCCCGAACAGGCGCGCGCGGCGGCCCGCCAGCTCGGCCCGGTGCTTCTCCTCGTTGACCGCCATGAAGCGGAAGAACGACTCCGCCTCGGCGTTGTGGTGGAGCTGCATCTGGTCGGCGAACTCGGTGTAGCGCTCCTTCGCCTCCTCCTCGATCAGGACCGCGAGGTCGAGCGCGTCCCTGAGGGTCAGCTTGCCGTAGTCGAGGCCCTGCACGCTCATGCCGCCGTCTCCTTCTTCTTCGCCGCGAACAGCTCGAGGATGCGCTCGCGCGGCAGCGCCTTCTTCTGCTGCTCCGCCTGGCGCTCGCGGACCAGCGCGTCGTAGGTCGCCGGCGGCTGCGGGGCGCGGTAGAGCACGCCCGTGTACAGCTCGCTGCCGTACGCCTGGGCCAGCCGCATCGCCGCGATCACGTCGGAGGCGTCGTGGCCGAGGCCCGCGACCGACTTCATCACCGCCTTGTGCTGCTTGAGCTGCCAGTCGTCCTCGCCGAACGTCACGCACGGCGACTGCACGTTGACGAACGAGAATCCGGGGTAGCGGATCGCCTCCTCGATCACCGCCGCGAGACCCGCCATGTCGGCCGGCGTGCCCTGGGCGACGAACGGCGCGCCGTACGAGAGCACGTACAGCAGCGGGTTGACGGGGGTCTCCAGCGAGCCGAGGTCCGAGGTCACCGTCTTCAGGCCCAGCTTCGAGGTCGGCGAGAGCTGGCCCTTGGTCAGCCCGTAGATCTGGTTGTCCATCACGATGTAGGTGAGGTCCAGGTTGCGGCGGATCGCGTGGGCGACGTGGCCGCCGCCGATCGAGAAGCCGTCGCCGTCGCCGCCGGCGCACAGCACCAGCAGGTCGGGGTTGGCGATCTTGAGGCCCTGGGCGATCGGCAGCGCGCGGCCGTGCACGGAGTTGAAGCCGTACGCGGTCGTGTAGCCGGGGATGCGGCTGGAGCAGCCGATCCCGGAGACGAACGCGATCTCGTGCGGCGGGCGGCCGACCGCGGCGAGCGCCCGGTAGATCGCCTGCACGACCCCGAAGTCGCCGCAGCCCGGGCACCAGATCGGCTTGAGGTCGCTCTTGAAGTCCTTCGGCTGGCAGTTCATCGCGTCACTCCACGGGGGTCAGGGTCTCGGCGCCCTGGCGCTGGGTCGCGAGGGCCGTCTCGCGCAGGCGCGCGACCACCTCGGCCGGCTGGAACGGGTTGGCGCCGCTGCGGGCGAAGCTCAGGAGGCCCTTCGGCACGTCGAGCTGCATGCGCAGCAGGCGGTAGAGCTGGCCCTGGTGCGACTGCTCGACGACGAGGCCGCTCTGGACGCCGGCGAAGAAGTCGCGGTAGACCTCCTCGGCAATCGGCCACAAGAGCTTCGGCACCAGCAGGCGGGCGCGCAGGCCCTCCTGGCGGGCGCGCTCGAGCGCCTCGATGCAGACGCCCGCCACCGAGCCCCAGGCGATCAGCGCGAGCGGGGCGCGCGGGTCGCCGTGGACCTCGAACAGGTCGCGGCGGTGCTTGAGCGGGTCCAGCTTGCGGAACCGCTTCTCGTTCATCTTCGCGTGCATGCCGCCGCTGGCCGTCGGGTCGCCGTGCTCGTTGTGCTCGATGCCGGAGCCCAGGTAGTTGCCGCCCGGCAGGCCCGGGGCCGAGACCGGGCTGATGCCCGACTCGGTGAAGCGGAAGCGCACGTACTTCTCGAGGTCCGCGGCGCTCGGCTGCAGGCGGTCGACGAGCTTGAAGGCGCGGGTGTCGATCGGGTCGCACGACTCCTTGCGCTGGGCGATCTCCTGGTCGGACAGGATGATCACGGGCGTCTGGTACTGCTCGGCGATGTTGAAGGCCTCGACCGTGACGCCGAACGTGTCGCGCACCGAGACCGGCGCCAGCACCGGGCGCAGCACGTCGCCGTGGGCCGAGAGCGCCGCCTGGAACAGGTCGGCCTGCTCGGACTTGGTCGGCAGGCCCGTCGACGGCCCGCCGCGCTGGACGTTGACGATCACGAGCGGCAGCTCGCAGATCGTGGCGAGGCCCATGATCTCGCTCTTGAGCGACATGCCCGGGCCCGAGGTCGCGGTCATCGCCTTGACGCCGCCGAAGCTGGCGCCGAGCGCCGCGCCGATGCCGGCGATCTCGTCTTCGGCCTGCAGCACCGCGCCGCCGTGGCGCCACACCTCGCGGGTGAAGAACTGCATGATCTCGGTCGAGGGCGTGATCGGGTAGCCGCCGAAGAAGCGGCAACCCGCGAAGATCGCCGCCGCGGCGCACATGTCGTTGCCGTCCGTCAGCAGCTTCGGCTCGCCGGGGGGCGCCGGCTCCATGAAGCGCGGCTCGCGCAAGGGATGCTCGGCGGCGTAGTTCCGCCCGGCTTCGAAGGCCTTATCGTTGGCCGCGACCAGTTCCGGACCCTTCTTCGCGAATTTCTTGCGCATCCCGGCCAGGAGATCGTCGGCCGCCAGGCCGAACCAGCCCGCCAGCAGGCCCAGGATCACCGTGTTCTTGGCCTTGTCGGTGCCCGCGGTCTGCCGGGCCAGGGCGTCGATCGGCACCGGGTGGACCTCGCTGGGCACGACCGCGCCGAGCGGCAGATTGTCGGGCGCCACGCCGGTCTTCGAGTCGTAGATGACGACGGTGTTGCCGCCGACCGGCAGCTCGGCCCCGAACTTGAGGAAGTCGTCCCAGTTGAGCGCGACCGCCACGTCGAGCGTGCCGCCCGGGTTGAGCACGGGCTTCGTGGAGATGCGCACGCGGCAGGACGACTCGCCGCCGCGGATCTGCGACCCGAAGCTCTTGGTCATGATCGCCGCGTAACCCGCGCCGGCAGCGGCGGCGATCAGCGACTCCCCGGCGGAGACGATCCCGTCCCCTCCCGAACCGGCCATCCCGATGACGAGATCGTGGGACATGTCGTCCCCCCTCCTTTGCGGGACACGAGCCCGCGAGGGGGGTTAGAGCAAGGCCGATGCCAGGGCTCGCCCCCCGGCTCAAGTCTGGAGATGCCGCTTCAGCTTCCGGAGAGAAGCCACTCGTGGGCCGGCTGGATCTCCACGCGCCGGGGCGCCGTGGCGGCCGGACTGCGGTGGAGCACGAGCAGGCGCTGGCGCGCCCGCGGGTGCTCGACGGCCGCGGCCGCGAGGGCCCGCAACTCGCGGGTCAGCGTGTCCGCCGACTGAAGGTCGGCGCAGACCTGGATCAGCTCCTGCGGGCCCGCGGGGTACCGCGCGAGAAAGTCGACCTCGAGACCCGACGAGGTCTTCACGTAGCTCACGTCGGCTCCGCGTCGCTCGAGCTCGTTGTACACGACTGTCTCCAGGGCGTGCCCGAGGTTCGAGCGACCACTCGTGTCGAACGCCTGGATCAGGCCGGGATCGAGGGGATAGAGCTTGCGGGGGTTCGAGTTGCGCTGGCGCTCGGACTCCGTCGCGAGAGCCACCGCCGAGACCAGGAACGAGTCGAGAAGGTGGCCCAGCAGGGCATGCACGGCGTCCTTCGCCACGGCGTGACCCTGGGCGCGAAGGTCCTGGTAGAAGCGGTGCCCGCTGAAACTCGCGGCGGGGTTGCGCAGGCACTGCCGCACGAGCCAGCGGAGAGCAGCGACCTGGGTGACGGCATGGCGCTCGACGACGTCGCGGAACAGGACCGTGTCCACGTAGCCCTGCAACACCTCGACCCGCAGCGGCGCGGACAGGCCCTGCACCTCCGGGAAGCCGCCCTCGACCAGCCAGGCGCGGAAACGCTTCTCCACCCGGGAGCGCTCTGCCGGCGTCCATCGGGCCGGGGGCCGGGCGGGCTCCTCGCCGCGATGGCGCAGGAACTCCCGGAAGCTGAACGGCCGGATCACGGTGGCGATGCCGCGTCCGCGGAGCGACGTGTGCACCTCGCGGGACAACATCCGGGCCGAAGACCCCGAGACGACGATCTCGATGCGCTCGGTGTCCAGGACCCGGCGCAGGAATCGCTCCCAGCCCGCCACGAGCTGGATCTCGTCGAGGTACAGGTGGGTGGTCTCGCGCTGCCGCAACTCCGGGAATCGCCGGTAGTACTCCTCCAACAGCAGGTCCAACTGGCCCAGGTCGAGCCCCGACAGCCGGTCGTCGTCCAGGCTCAAGTACAGGGCCCGGTGCGCGGGCAGCGAGGCGCGCCGGTCGGCCTCGAGCTGGCGCAGGTACGTCGTCTTGCCGGCGCGGCGCATCCCGATCACCGCGTGGACCTTGCCGGCCACCGCGGGCAGCCGCACGTCCCGTCGCGTGAACGCCGCCGGCGCGGAGGGCTCCAGCGCGCTGTTCAGCTTCTCGAGCAGGACCGGGTGCAGGCTCATACGACCCGAGGGTGCCCTCCACGGTGTCCTTTTGTCAAGGACACATACTCTACAAACTGTCCTTCCACAAAGGACACTTTGGCTCGGGCTGGGAGATTCCGGTCGTCAGGGGCCGGCGGTCTCCTTCAGGGGCTCGCCGTCCTTCATCTCGCGCAGGGCCGTGAACGGGCCGGCGACCAGGCGGGTGCCGGCGGCCAGCCCCTCGACCTCGATGTCGAGGCCGCCGATCACGCCGGGGGTGACGGGGCGGAAGCGGGCGACGTCGTTCTCGACGACGAACACGCCCGGGCGCTCGGCGCCGTCCTCGCCCGCGCGCAGCACCACCGCCTGCAGCGGGACCGTGATCGCGTCCTGGCGTTCGCTGGCCAGGATCTTCGCGTCGCAGGTGAGGCCGGGCTTGAGGCCCGCGTCGGCGGCGTCGAGCCGCAGCAGCACGCGGAACTCGCGGGCGGCCGCGCCCTGGCCGACGACCGGCAGCGCGCTGGCGCCGACCTCGATCACGTGGGCCGGGATCTCGCGGCCGGGCAGCGCCTCGAGCGTGACGGTCGCCGACTGCCCCACCTTCAGCCGCAGCACGTCGGCCTCGGCGACCTTGACCTCGGCGTCGAGCGTCGCCAGGTCGGAGACCGTCATCAGGATCGTGCCCGGCTGGTTCTGGACGCCGATCACCACCATCTCGCCCTCGCGCACCGCGAGGCGGGTGACGGTGCCGTCCATCGGCGAGGTGATCTCGGTCTTCGACAGCGCGTCGGCCGCGCGCCGGCGCTGGGCCTCGGCCTGCGCGGCGCGCTCGCGCAGGGCGCGGAGCTGGGCGCGGGCCGCGTCGCGCGCCGCGCGCGCCGCGTCGAGCTGCGAGGGCGGCAGCAGGCCGTCGCGGGCGAGCTGCTCCGCGCGGCGGGCCGCGCTCTCCGCTTCGACGTCGCGCGCCTCGGCGGCCGCCACGTCGGCGCCGAGCGCCTGCAGCGCCGCGGCCGCCGCGGCTTCGTCGCTCCTCGCGGGAACCGCGTCGAGCCGGGCCAGTACCTGGCCCGCGCGCACGCGGTCGCCCTCCTTCACCCGCAGCTCGACCACGCGCCCCATCGCCGAGCTGCCGAGATCGGCGTAGCGGCTGGCGACGACCTGGCCCGACGCGGTGACGTAGGAGCGGAACACCGGCTGGACGCGGGCGGCGGCGACCTCGACCGGCGTCGGCCGCGGGCCGCGCCGGCGCAGCGAGAAGACGGCGGCCAGGGCGGCGAGCAGGAGGAGGACGGCGATCAGGTGGCGACGGTTCACGGTGGGCTCCTTACCTGGCGCATCATCCCACCGATGCGCGGGCTCGCGTGGGCGAAGGCGTGGATCGAGGCGCTGCGGCAGGCCCGCGACACGGCGCTGGGGCACCCGCTGCGCTCGGCGCTCGGCGCGCTGGCGATCGCGGTGGCCGTCGGCACCGCCGCGCTGGTCGACGCGTCGGTCGGCGGCCTCGCCGAGTTCGCCCGCCGCTCGACGGCGCGCGCGTTCGGCGCCGACACCTTCGTGCTGGCCCAGGTCGCGGCGCCGGGCCAGGTCTCGCGCCGCGAGCTGCAGCGCATGCTGGAGCGCAACCGCCCGGTGCGCCGCACCGACCTGCGGGCGATCGAGGGCACCGCGGGCGACCGCGTGATCTACGCCGCGACGGCGCAGGCGGGGGCCGACGTCGCGGCCCTCGGCCGCACGTTCGAGAACGCGGCGATCAGCGGGACGAGTGCCGCGCTCGCGCAGATCCGCGAGCTCGACGTGCGGCAGGGCCGCTTCTTCTCGAGGGACGAGGAGCGCCGCGGCGCGCTGGTGGCGGTGATCGGCTTCGACGTGGCGGCGGCGCTGTTCCCCGACCGCGACCCGCTCGGCGCCACCCTGCGCCTGGCCGGGCGCGGCTTCACCGTCGTCGGCGTCCAGGGCCGGCAGGGCACCTCCGGCGGCGTCTCGCTCGACCGCTACGTGTGGATCCCGCTGCCCGCCTTCGAGCGCGCGCTGGGCGCGCCGCGCACGCTGCAGGTCTCGGGGCGCCCGGCGGACGGCGCCACCTTCGAGGCCGCCGAAGACCGGGCGCGGGCCTCGATGCGCGCCCACCGCGCGCTGCGCCCCGGCGAGGCCGACGACTTCGAGATCCTGAACCCGACCACGGCCCGCGGCTTCGTCACGGCGCTCGCGGGACGCGTCGCCGGCGCTGCCGCCCCGCTGTCGGGCATGGCGCTGCTGGCCGCGATCGTCGTCGTCGCCAACACCACGCTGGTCTCGGTCACCCAGCGCATCCGCGAGATCGGCGTGCGCCGCGCGCTCGGCGCCTCGCGCGCGCAGGTGCGGCGCGAGGTACTCGCCGAGTCGACGCTGGTGGCGCTGTGCGGCGGCATGGCCGGGCTCGCGATCACGGCCGCGCTGCTGGCCGCGCTGCCGGCGAGCCCCGACTTCCCGCTGGCGCTGCGCGCGAGCGGCGTCGCCTGGAGCGTCGCCGCGGCGGCCGGCGCCGGGCTGCTGGCCGGGCTCTACCCCGCGCTGCGCGCCTCGCGCGTGGACGTGGCCTCGGCGCTGAGGCTCGAGTGAGACACCTGCTGCGCTCGCTGGGCGAGGCGCCGGGCCTCGCCTGGGACTCGGTGCGGCGCGAGCCGCTGCGCGCGTTCCTGGCCGTGCTCGGGATCGTGATCGGCATCGTCACCGTCGTGTTCGTGACCTCGGTGCTGACCGGCCTGCGCAACCAGGTGGCGCTGCTGTTCCGCGAGTTCGGCACCGACAACGTGTTCGCCTACCACCGCACCGGCGACCCCTACCAGGGGCCGAGCGAGGCCGAGGCCAACCGCCTGCCGCTGGACCCCGGGCTGGCCGCGGCGCTGCCGCCGCTGGCGCCGGCGGTGCGCGACGTCGCCGTGCAGATCATCGTCCCCGTCGTGCAGGGCTCGCGCGTGCTCACGGCGCGCGCCGAAGGCAACGAGTCGGACACGATCCTGGTCGAGGGCCAGTCGCCCAACTACATCGACGTCACGAGCGGCGCGCTGGAGGCCGGCCGCCCGTTCACGGACCTCGAGGACCGCGGCGCGGCGCCGGTCGCGATCGTCGGCGCCAACGTCGAACGCGCGCTGTTCGGCGCCCGCGGCGCGGTCGGCCGCGAGCTGAGCCTCGGCGGCTTCCGCTTCACGATCGTCGGCGTCCAGGAGAAGCGGCGCGGCGGCTTCTTCGGCGAGAACCGCGGCGACAACGTGATCGCGATCCCGCGCGGCGCCGCGCAGCGGCTGTTCCCCGACGCGAAGGAGACCGTGCTCTACATCCGCGCCGAGTCGGGCCAGCGCGAGCGGGCTCTGGCCGAGGCGCGCGCCGCGCTGCGCCTGCTGCGCGGGCTGCGGCCGGGCGCCGCTGACGACTTCAATCTCTCGACCGCGGACCAGATCATCGCCCAGTTCGACCGGCTGTCCGCCGTGATCGGCCTCGTCACCGTCGCGCTGGCCGCGGTCAGCCTGGTGATCGGCGGCATCGGCGTCGCCAACGTGATGCTGATCGGGGTCGCCGAGCGCACCCGCGAGATCGGCCTGCGCCGGGCGCTGGGCGCCCGCCGCAGCGACGTGCTGCTGCAGTTCCTGATCGAGGCGGCGCTGCTCTCGCTGGCCGGCGGCGCGGTCGGCGTGCTGCTGGCGGGCGGCCTCGGCTTCGCGATCTCGCGGGTGGCGCCCACCTTCCCCGCAGTGCCCGCGCCGTGGGTGGTCGCGGCCGGGCTGCTCTCTTCGCTGGGCACCGGCGTGGCGGCCGGCTTCTGGCCCGCCCGCGGCGCCGCCCGCCTCGACCCGGCCGAAGCCCTGCGCCGGGACTGATTCCTTCTAGTGTCCCGTTTCCGATGAATCGGAAGCTGGGGTGATGCGGCGGGAGACATCGGAGTAGGACCAGTGAATCGGCCGTGCGTTCTGGTTGTAGCGG
>JAMQGV010000042.1 GCA_025994075.1 Vicinamibacteria bacterium | reverse complement strand
CGCTACAACCAGAACGCACGGCCGATTCACTGGTCCTACTCCGATGTCTCCCGCCGCATCACCCCAGCTTCCGATTCATCGGAAACGGGACACTAGGCTAGCCTTCCTCCGCCCCCGAACCCCCATTCTGGAGTCGCGGAGCCGCCTCGCGGCGTCTCCGCGCTCGTCGGGGGCTACGTCGGACGCGAAGCCTCCTCCGCCCCCGAACCCCCGAAGCTGCTAGCGCAGCTTCATCTCGGCGGCGAGGAGCTTGCCGTCGAGGCGGGGGTGCCACTCGACGCGGTTGGAGACGCCGAACAGGTTGGCGCGGTGGTAGAGCGGCACCATCGGCATCTCGTCGAGGACCAGTTTCATCAACTCGCCGTACTGGGCCAGCCGGCCCGTCTCGCCGAACATCTGCGCGTTGTCCTCGATCAGGCGATCGAGGCGCGGGTTGGAGTACCCGGGGTTGTAGCTGCCCGCGCCGCGGGCCGGGTCGCGGGTCATCAGGCAGTCGTGCAGGAAGCTGGCCGCGTCGCCGTTCTCGAAGCGCCAGCCGAGCAGGAAGAACGGCAGCCCGCCGCGGCGGATCTGCTGGATCACGTCGGGCCAGTCCGGCGCCTCGAGCCCGACCCGGATGCCGACCAGGCCGAGCTGGTCGCGCACCAGCCGCGCCACCAGCGTCTGCGAGGCCTGGGCGCGGTGGACGAGGGTGATCTCGAAGCCGTCCGCGTAGCCGGCCTCGCGGAGCAGGGCCCGGGCGCGCTCCGGGTCGTGCGCGAGCGGCGCCAGACCCGTGACGTGGCCGAACACCCCCTGCTGGACGAGTTGCACGGCGGGCGTGCCGCGGCCGCCGAGGCTCTGCACGATCCGCGGCCGGTCGAGCGCCAGCGACACGGCCTGCCGCACGCGGCGGTCCGAGAACGGGTTGCGGGCGCCCGGAGCGGCCGTGGAGCGCAGCCACAGGTAGTAGGAGGTGAGCCCCGCCCGCTCCTCGACCCGCACGTCGCCGTCGCGGAGTTCCGCGGCCAGGTTTTCGGGCAGGTAGCGCAGCACGTCGACCTGGCCCTCGCGCAGCACGCGCACGCTGTCGTAGCCCTCGGCCACCGGCACGAAAGTCGCCCGCGGAATCGGCGGCGCGCCCCCCCAGTAGTCGGGGAACGCCACGAGGTCGAGCTGGCGGCCCGGCTGCCAGCCGACGAAGCGGTACGGTCCCGTGCCGACCGGGGTGCCCGGGCCGCTGGCCTGGTCGGGCGCGTGCACGATGTGCACGTAGGTCAGGCGGTTCATCAGCAGCGGGTCGGGACGCGAGGTCACCAGACGCAGGCGGGCAGGCGACAGGATCTGCACCGAGGACAGCGTGGCCAGGTGGCCGCGAACGCCCGACTCGGGGTCGCTGCGCGCGCGGTCCAGCGTGTACTTGACGTCGTCGGCGTTCAGCTCGTGGCCGTCGTGGAAACGCACGCCGGGACGCAGCTCGATCTGCCAGGTGTGCTCGTCGAGGCTGTTCCACTGCACGGCGAGAGCCGGCACCAGCCGCATCTCGCCGTCGAAGGCGACCAGGCCCTCGTAGAGGTTGGACAGGATCGAGTGGGTGGCGGCCTCCGCCACCGTCAGCGGGTCGAGCGAGAGGGCGTCCGCCTCGTGGGCGATGCGCACCGTGCCCTGGACGGCCGGCCGGGCGCACCCGGCGCCCAGCACGGCCGCCAGCAGCACGGCCGCCCCGCCCGCGGTACGGGCGGGGCGCAGGACTCGCACCCGCTCGCCTCCTAGCGGCGCCTCTTCGCGGGCCCGAGCCGGGCCAGCTCGTCGTAGAGGTGGACGGCGGAGCGCATGCACTTCTTCCAGTCGCCCAGGTGCAGGCTCTCGTTCTCCGAGTGCGCGTTGCACTTCGGGTCCTCGACGCCCATCAGCAGGCAGGGCGCGCCACCCAGCGCGTCGGCGAACGGCTGCACGAAGCCGATCGAGCCGCCGGCGCCGATCATCGCCGTCTCCTTGCCGAAGCCGGCCTTCAACGCTCGCCGCGCGGCCTCGAACGCCGGCCCCTCGGGGTCGGTCGTCCACCACGGAGTGCCCCCGGTCACCTTCGCGGTGACCTTGATGCCGTGCGGCGGGTTGGTGATCAGCTTCTTGACGAGGAGCTGGCCCGCGGTGCGCGGGCTCATGTTCGGCACGATCCGCATCGACAGCCGCGCCCGGCAGGAGTCGATGATCTGGTTGGAGGAGCCGACGATGTTCCGGGCCTCGAACGCGATCACGGTCAGCGACGGCCGCGTCCACAGCTTCTCGTAGACCGAGTAGCCCTTCTCGCCGGCGAGGCTCATGCCCTTCATCATCCCGGCGTCGCGCTTGAACTTGGTCTCGTCGAAGGGCAGCGCGCGGATGCGCTGGAGCTGCTTCTTGCCCGGCTTCGCGACCTGCTTGTAGAGCCCGGGCACGTTCAGCTCGCCCTTCGGCCCGGTCAGGTCGGCGATCAGCCGGCACAACACCTGGACGGGGTCGGGCACCGGCCCGCCCCACATCCCGCTGTGCACGGGCGCCGCCAGGCCCTGGACCTCGACGTCGACCTGGACGATCCCGCGGAGCTGGTAGGTCAGCGCCGGGACGCCGGTGTCGAAGTTCGCGGTGTCGGACAGCACGATGTAGTCGGCGTCGAGCTGCGGGCGGTAGAGCTTCAGGAACTGGCCGAGGTTCTCGGAGCCGATCTCCTCCTCGCCCTCGATCACGAAGCGCACGTTGCAGGGCAGCTCCCCGGTCGCCGCCAGGTACGAGGCGACGGCGGCGACGTGCGCCATCACGCCGGCCTTGTCGTCGGCGGTGCCGCGCCCGTAGAGCCGCCCGCCGCGCTCCGTCGGCTCGAACGCCGGCGACAGCCACTTCTCGGGCCGCCCCGCGGGCTGCACGTCGTGGTGGCCGTAGAGCAGGATGGTCGGCGCGCCCGGCTTCTTCAGCCAGTCGCCGTAGACGTAGGGGTGCGCGCCCGGGACCTCGAGCACCTGCACGTTCTCGATGCCGACCCGGCGCATCAGTTCGGCGGTCGCTTCGGCCGAGCGGCGTACCTCTTCCGGCGGGAAGCCGGCCGCGGAGATGCTGGGGATGCGCGAGAGCGCGACGAGGTCGGCGAGGTAGTCGGGGTAACGAGCGTCGAGATGCTTGAGGGCGGCGCGCACGTTCGGCTGAATCATGGGTTGGGCTCCTTCCCGCGTCCCCCCGGAGTCTAGCAAGCCCGCCTTGCGGTAGATTCGGCGTGGAGGCCGCCGATGGAACCCCTGGTGGTCGTGGACAAGCACACGGGCGAGCGGCTGAGCGAGCTCCCCGTGGCCGACGCCGCCGCGGTGGCCGCGGCGACGCGGCGCGCGCGGGCCGCGTTCCCCGCGTGGAGCGCCACCCCGGCCCACCGCCGGGCCGCGATCCTGCGCGCGACCTCGGAGCGACTCGGCGCCCACGCCGACGAGTTGGCGCGGCTGATCGCCCGCGAGTCGGGCAAGGCGCTCAAGTACGCGTCGGCAGAGGTGGCGCGCGCGGCGGAGACCTTCGGCTTCGCGGCCGACGAGGCCCGCCGCATCCACGGCGAGACCGTGCCGATGGACGCCTCCGCGGCGGGCGAAGGCCGGCTCGGCTTCTGGCTGCGGATGCCGATCGGCGTCGTCGCGGCGATCACCCCCTTCAACTTCCCGCTCAACCTGGTCGCGCACAAGGTGGCGCCGGCGCTGGCCGCGGGCGACACGGTGGTGCTCAAGCCCGCCGAGCGCACGCCGCTCTCGGCCGTGCGCCTGGCCGAGCTGCTCGCGGAGTCCGGCCTGCCCGCGGGGGCGCTGGAGCTCGTCCACGGCGAGGGCCCGCTGACCGGCGAGGCACTGTGCACGGACCCGGTGCCCGCGATGGTCAGCTTCACCGGCAGCCCCGCAGTCGGCCGTCGCATCCTGGCGCTGGCGGGGCTGAAGCGCGTGACGCTGGAGCTCGGCAACAACTCGGCGACGATCGTCGAGCCCGACGCCGACCTCGACAAGGCGGTGCCGCGCTGCGTGATGTCGGCCTTCGCCAATGCCGGCCAGGTCTGCCTCAGCCTGCAGCGGCTGTACGTCCACGAGAGCGTCGCCGACGCCTTCGCCGAGCGCTTCGTGGCCGCCACGGCGGAGCTGAAGGTCGGCAACCCGCTCGACCCGGCCTGCGACGTCGGGCCGATGATCTCGACGGCGGCCGCGGAGCGCGCCCTGCTCTGGGTGGAAGAGGCGCTCGCGGCCGGCGCCCGCCGGCTGCTGGGCGGGCGGCGCGAGGGCGCGCTGTTCTGGCCGACGGTACTGACCGGCGTGACGCCCGCGATGAAGGTGATGTGCCAGGAGGTGTTCGCGCCAGTCGTCTCGATCGTGCCCTACGCGCGCTTCGAGGACGCGCTCGACGCGGCCGGCACGACCGACTACGGGCTGCAGGCGGGGATCTACACCCGCGACCTCGACAAGGCGCTGCAGGCCGTGCGCCGGCTCGACGTCGGCGGCGTGATGATCAACGACACCTCGATCTTCCGCGCCGACCACATGCCGTACGGCGGCAACCGCGGCAGCGGACTCGGGCGCGAGGGCGTGCGCTTCGCGGTCGAGGAGATGACCAGCCTGCGCATGGTCGTGATCGCCCCCGCGTGAAGCGCCTGCTGCCCGCGCTCCTGGCGCTCCTCGGCGTGGCCTGCGCCGGGCGCGAGCCTGCGCCGGACCGGATCGTCGTCGGCGTCCCCTACGAGGTCGCGACCCTCGACCCGCACATCGAGAACACCGTCAGCAACTACTCGGTGCTGTCGAACGTGCACGACTCGCTGGTCGCCACCGATCTGCAGATGAAGGTCGGCCCGGGCCTCGCGCGCTACTGGGAGAGCCCCGACCCGCTGACCTGGATCTTCCACCTGCGCGAGGGGCTGCGCTTCCACGACGGACGCCCCTGCGAAGCGGCCGACGTCGTCGCCTCGCTGCGCCGGCCGCTGGACCGGCCCGACCTGGCGATGCGCGCCTACCTCGCCGACGTGGATGCAGTGGAGGCGGTCGACGCGCGCACCGTCCGCATCCGCACCGCCCGGCCCAGCCGCACCTTCCTCAACAAGCTGAGCTTCGTGCTGATCGCCCCGCGCGACGCGGACGACGACGCACTGTCGCGCGGCGCGCCCGGCACGGGCCCCTACCGGATCGAGAGCTTCGAGCCCGGGCGTGCCGTGGAACTGCGCCGGGCCTCCGGGTACTGGGGCCCGCGCCCGGCCTTCGAGCGCGTACGCATCGAGCTCGGCGTGACGCCGGAAGAGGCGCTCGCGGGCCTCGCCACAGGCCGCTTCCATCTCGCCCAGGCCAACACGCGGAAGCTGGAGAACGCGGTCGACCACCTGCCCCGCTACCGCGCGCTGCGCCAGGAGAACATCCTGCTCAAGCACGTCGGCCTCGACGTGAGCCGCGAGCGGAACCCGCAGGTCGACGCACCGCGCAACCCGCTGCTCGATCCGCGGGTGCGGCACGCGCTCGACGTCGCGATCAATCGTCCGCGCCTGGTGGCGCGGCTGCCCAACCTGGCTTCGCCGGTGGGCCAGCCAGTGTCCCGGAACATCTTCGGCTTCGTCCCCAGCATCGGCGTCCCGGCCCACGACCCGGCGCGCGCACGCGAGCT
This sequence comes from Vicinamibacteria bacterium, assembly GCA_025994075.1. Taxonomy (GTDB): domain Bacteria; phylum Acidobacteriota; class Vicinamibacteria; order Fen-336; family Fen-336; genus WYBL01. The sequence continues at coordinate 12,202 of JAMQGV010000042.1, read as the reverse complement.
GCTGGCAGCGGCGGGCTTCCCGAGGGGCTTCCGCGCCCGCCTCCACACCCGCAACATCCTGGCCAACGCCGCGAACCTGCTGCGCGACGAGTGGCGCGCCGTCGGCGTCGAACTCGAGGTCGTCGCGCAGCCAGACGCGGCCTTCTTCGCGGGCGTGCGCGAGTCCGCCCTGTGGATGAGCCGGCGCGGTTCGGTGACCGGAGATGCGGCGGAGTTCCTGGAGAGCGTCGTCCACACGCCCGACCCGGCGCGCCGCCTCGGCGGCGACAACTACGGCGGCCACTCCGACCGGGAGCTCGACCACGGCATCGAAGCCGCGGCCCAGGTCGCCTCCGAGGCCGAGCGACTCCAGTTGCTCCAGCTCCTGGTCGCCGGCTTCACGCGCAGCCGCGCCTGGATCCCGCTCTACGTCGACCAGGACGGCTACGCGCTCGACCGCCGGCTCGCCTGGCAGCCGCGCGCCGATTCCTACATCCGCTTCGCCGAGGTCACGCAGGCACCCTGAGCGCGGCTCAACGAGCGGCCGGCGCGGCGTCGTCGAAGTAGCCCTTGCGCGCCAGCACACGCAAGCCGTTGCGGCGGACCTTCACCTCGATGCGGCGGAAGCCGGGCTTGCGGTCGCGCGGCGGGTCGTAGCCCAGCACGTAGTACGTGCGGGTGGTGTCGAGCACGCGCTCGAAGTGGGCCTCGAGGTCCGCACCACCCAGCCGCAGGCCACCCGTGTTCTGCGCCACGCGGTCGGCTCCTGCCGCGGCCGCGGTGGCCTCCCAGGCGGGAACCCGGGCTCCGTCGGGCAGCGCATGCGGGTAGGCGATGCCCTCGAACTTGCCGAAGGCCGAGGGGCTGCCGACGTCGATGAAGTGGATCGGCGCGTTGGCGCGCAGCGAGCGCGTCGCCAGCTCGCGGAAGCCGTCCTCGCGCGGGTCGTTCGGGAAGCCCCCGGTCACCATCAGCATCGAGTGGCGACCGGGCTGGCGCTCCAGCCAATCGAGCCCCATCTGCAGCGCGCCGAAGGTGTCCCGGCGGCGGGCGGTGGCATCGGCCGCCAGTTCCGCGGCGCGGGCGCGGACCATCGACTCGATCATCCCCTGGCTGCCGGGGTTCAGGAACCCGAAGCGGCTCATCAGGCGCCGGAACGTGAGCGGGTCGGACGCTTCGATCTCGAGCGCTTCGGCGTCGGTCATCGGCAACGTGGAGATCATCGGCACCCGCCGGCCGCGGACGTGGCCGGCGACCTCCGCCAGCTTCAGCGCATCTTCGGGCAGGCGCCCCTGCCAGGAGATCCCCGTGTAGGGAGCGAGGATCAGCAGCGCTCCCGTCCGCTCCGTGAGGCCGCGGAGGATGCGGGTCAGGACAGGCGCCAGTCGCGCGGTCTCCTCCAGGCTCAGGTGGCCTTCGTCGACCAGCAGCACGGTCGCCGCACGGACGAACTGCGGCGCGTCGGCGGGCAACGGCGCCACCGCCGCGCCCAGGGGTTCTGCCGCGCGGGCGGCCCGGGCCCGGGTGGCGGCAGCGCCGAAGGCCGCGAAAGAGACGACGGGCCGCCGCTGGCCGTCCTCCCGGACCTCGAAGTCCGACGCCAGGAGGTCGAGCACGGGACGGTGTCGACGGTCGGTGACGACGACGTCGACCAGGACCCGGTCAGCGTAGCTGCCGAACTCCGGCCGCGGCGGCGCCTGCCCCACGGCGGCCGTGCCTGCTGCCACGAAGGCAACGCACGACGCCCAGGGCCTCACGCGGTCAGTACACCCAGGCGAGGTCGTAGCGGAGCAGCTTGACGCCGTTGCGAGGCGGCACCAGCACCGCCTCGACGAAGCGGGCGGGATCCACCTGGCGCAGTTCCGCGAGCTGGCCCTCGAGCGCGGCGATGTCCGCCTGCGCCGCATCGACCCGGGCCTCGGCCGTGTTCTCCATCCGGTTCTTCGTGAGCACGCCGCCGGGCAGGCTGACCGTCTTCTTGCGGCCGGTGAAGAGTCCGATGTTGGAGAGGATCGCGGAGCCGACCGCCACCCACGTCTCCTTCTTGCGGGTCGCGAGGTCGGCCTCGGCGGCGGCCAGGTCGCGCCGCCGCTTCTCGAGCTTCTGCTCGAGCTTCTTCGCCTCCGCGCCCGGCGCGGCCACGAGCCGCAGGGCGAACTGCTCGCGGGTCTCGTCGGGACGGCTGCGCTCACCGGTGATCGGGTCCTCGAACACCCGCTCCGAGAGCTTGTCGGGCAGCCTCTCGCGCAGCGCCTTGTCGAGCGCCCTGCTGCCGGCCGCGAACGCGCCGGGCAGGTCCGGGAAGCGCAGGTTGTCGGGGCCGCTGGTCTCGAGCGCGTCCTCCTCGATCACCAGCGCGTCGGTGTCGAGCATCTCGGCGAAGGAACCGGCGCCGACGGGCCAGGCGCGCAGCACGATCCGCTCGCCGTCGACGCCCTTGTAGCGGACCGCGGCCTTGACGAACACGTGCGCCTCGGCGATCTCGCCGCCTTGCTGGCGCAGGAAGTGGTGGCGGAACGGCGCAGGCGCGAGCGGCGGCCCGGCCGGCGCGGGGGGCGCCGAAGCGCCGCCGGAGCGCGCCGCGGGCGACGCGGCAGGCGCGGCGGGCGCGGCCTTGCGCCCCGCCATCAGCGGCTCGATCTCCTCGCGCGTCAGCGGGCCGCGCAGGTACGAGAGCGCCCAGCGCGAGTGCAGCAGCTCGGGCCCCTTGCGGTGCACGTCGTGGAGCAGGAACACCCGCTTCTTCGTCGCGTCGAGCAGGGCGTCGATCGCGGCCGCGTCGGCGCCCGCGCCGAGCAGCCCGTCGCGCAGGCGCTCGCGGTCGCGCTCGGTCTGCAGCTTGCCGACCATCCAGGTGCCCATGTTGGCCAGGCCCTTGTAGTCGAGGTCGACGGGGTTCTGCGTCGCGAGCAGCACGCCGACGCCCTGCGCCCGCGCCTGCTTGAGCAGCGTCAGCAGCGGCTTCTTGGTCGCCGGGTTGGCGGGGTGCGGCGGGAAGTAGCCGAACACCTCGTCCATGTACACGAGCGCCCGCAGTTCGCCGGTGCCGCGCTGGCGGCGCACCCAGGTCTTGACCTTCTCCAGCACCAGCGCGGTCACGAACAACCGCTCCTCGTCGGAGAGATGCGCGGTGTAGACGATCGAGAGCCGCGGCCGCCCGCCCGTTCCGCCCAGCCAGGCGTCGACGTCGATCGGCGCGCCCTGGCGCCAGGCGGCGAAGCCGGGCGAGGCGAGCAGCCCGTTGAGGGCCATCACCAGCCCCTGGCGCTCCTTCGCGGGATAGACGGTCTCGAGCGGCAGCGCGCCCAGCTTGTCGATCGGCGGCGTCACCACGAGGCCCAGCAGGTCCTCGAGGCTCAGCCCGCGCCCTGCGCGCCAGGCGTGCTCGACGAGGGTGCACAGCAGCATGTGCTCGCGCGACTGGAGCGGGTCGGCGGCGATCCGGACCAGGCCCAGCAGGCCCGAGGCGATCGCCGCGATCTCGTCGCGCAGGTCCTCGGCCGCGTCGTCGAACGGCGTCGCCGGGGCGTCGAGCGACTGCAGCACGGAGAGCGCGACGCCGGACTCGGACCCGGGCGTGTAGACGGTCGCGTCGACGGCGGCGCGCAGCGACGCGACGTCGGCGGCGGAGAGCCCCCACTCCGCGAGGCCCTTCGTCCAGGTCTCCGCGGCTGCCGCCGCGGCTTGCGCGACGCTCGAGCCCTGACGCCGTGCTTCGGCCGGGTCGATCCACGGCTCGAAGCTGGCCGCGTCGAGCCGCTCGAACAGCAGCAGCAGGTTCACGAGGTCGCCCTTGGGGTCGATCGCGACGACGCTGGTGCCGCGGCGCAGCACCTCCTCGAGCAGCCCGATCGCCAGCCCGGTCTTCCCGGAGCCCGTCATGCCGACGATCAGCCCGTGGGTGAGCAGGTCACGCGGGTCGAGGTGGAGCGGAGCCCCGAGCGCGCCGGTCCTGGGATCGACGGACTTGCCGAGATAGAGGCCGTGGGACATCAGAGCTCCTTTGGGCGGAGTGGTCAGTTGAGGATCACTTCGCTGAAGCGCGCGGTGGCGCCAACCGTGAGGCGGTCGTCGTCGGGGAACCGGGTGCCCGCGCGGCGCTGCGTCATCAGGCGCATCACGAGTTCCTCCCGGGCCGACGGCCGCGGCCCCGCGCTCGCCCAGCGGTGCCAGTGCCCGCCGCGGTACATGACGTCTCCGGGCGACGTCGTGTGGTTGAGCCCGAACGCGTGCCCGAGTTCGTGGACCATCATCCCCAGAAAATAGCGGCGCAGGTCGTCGGACGCCGGCGGCCGGCGGAAGTAGTCGATCTCCTCGCACACCACCACCTCGCCTCCCGTGATCACGGCCAGGCCCGAGTTGTGGCGCACGAAGGCGTAGACGTCGCCGCTGTCGCAGTACGGGTCCTCGGGGCGCAGCTCGATGGCGAACTCCACGGCGGCCCCCGGGGCGGTGCCGACGTGGAACGCAGCCGAGCCCAGCGCGGTGTTCACGATGCCCGCCGCTTCTTCGACCAGTGCCACCAGCTCGGGTGTCGCGGCCAGCGCCCCGCGGGGCCGCACTTGCGCCGTCGCCCCGGGCCACCGGCGCAGCGCGCGCTGCCCGAGCAGGCCCTGCTCCAGGTCGATCGTCGCGGTGTAGACGATCTCCCGGGTGAACGCCTCGTCGAGGCCGGAGGGGCTGCTGCGTGGCCACAGCAGGAGGTCGGTCTGGTCGGGCAACACGAAGGTCTGCCGGTCCAGGAATCGCGGATGCACGACGTCGACCAGTGCGCCCGTTGCGGCCCCGGAGTCGAGCCGCAGTCTCCCCTGCTCGTCGCACTGCGAGCGCTGCCCGGCCACGATCACCACGGCCCCGGGCACGGGCTCCAGCGTCTCGCCGGAGCGCACCGAGATCGTGGTCCCGGCCGGCCAGCCGGAGGTCAGCGGCGTGGTCGTCGGGCCCGCCGGCCCGCGACCGCCGCCACAGGAGAGCGAGGCCGCGCAGGCGACGGCCGCGACGACCTCGTTCACCGCCTTTTTCATCGCGCCAAAGATACCCGTTCTTGTCGCCCGCCGAGGAGTCCGCCCGTCATCCGCAGGGGACAGAAAAGACGTCCGAGACCTTGCCGGCCGCGCCCAGGCGCTGGCACGCGCGCTGCTAATGAATTCGCCGTCAGGGGTAACCAGGGAGGACGCGATGAAGGCACTGGCGCTGGGAGCAATGGTCGCGGGGCTGGCGCTGGCGCAGCCGGCGGACGCGGGCGTGAGCGTGGGGATCGGGATCTCGGTCAGCGACCGCGGTCACTGGGATCGCCGCGGGTACGGCTACGACACGGGACGCGAGGCGTGGCGCTTCGGCTACGACCGCGGGTACCGCGAGGGGCTCGAGGAGGGCAGCCGCGACGGCCGCCGGAACCAGCGCTTCGACTTCTGGCGGGAGCGCGACTACCGCAACGCCGACAAGGGCTACCGCCGGCACTACGGGCCCAAGCCGGTCTACGAGCGCGGTTTCCGCGAGGGCTTCGAGGCGGGCTACCGCCGGGGCTACGCGCGCCACGACGACCGCCGGGACGGCCGCTGGGACGGCCGGGACCGCGGCCGGATCTACGAGGAGCCGCGTCGTCGCTGGTAGCGCGTGAACGGGCCCCCGCCCGCTTTCGGAGCGGGCGGGGGCGAACCCTTACAATGGTCGGGTGAAGTCGAAGATCTACTGGAAGGAGATCGCGCAGCACAAGGCGCGGCTCCGCGACGCCGTTCCCCACGCCGAGCTGAAGGCCCTGCACGTGCGCCGGCCCGGCCTCCACCTCGCCTACGCGGCCCGCCAGTTCGCCATCATCGCCGCCTGCAGCTACGGCCTGTGGCACCTCGAGAACCCGCTCTACTGGGTGCCGCTCGCGATCCTGCAGGGGTTCACCTTCTTCAACATGACGGTGCTGCTGCACGAGGTCGTGCACAACGCCGTGTTCCAGACCCCGAAGCCGAAGATCGAGCGGGTGCTCGGCCTGCTCTACGCGATCTCCTCGGGCATCTCCGCCTCCCAGTTCACCCGCTGGCACCTCGACCACCACGACAACCTCGGCTCCTGGGAGGACGACCCCAAGCGCCACTGGCTGTCGCCGAAGCGCAACGCCCGCTGGTACAAGCTGCTCTACTGCACGCCGGCGCTGATGCCGATCTACTTCCGGGCGGCCGCCCAGGAGTCGAAGAGCTACGAGCCCGAGCTGCGCTCGCGCATCGCCCGCGAGCGGGCGGCGACGGTGCTGGTCCAGCTCTCGATCGCCGGCCTGCTGTGGCACTTCGGCGGCCTCGCGGTGCTGATGCGGGTGTGGTTCGTGCCGTACTTCCTGGTCTTCCCCGTGGCCTTCACGCTGAACCGGCTGGGCCAGCACTACGACATCGACCCCAGCCACCCGCTGAAGGGCTCGACCGTGATGAAGCCGTCGCGCTTCTGGGAGTTCCTGTTCCTGTTCTCGAACTTCCACATCGAGCACCACTACTTCCCGCGGGTGCCCTTCTACAACCTGCGCGCGCTCCACATGAGGCTGCGGCCGCTGTACGCGGAGCTGGGCCTGCGCCCCCACTCCTACCCGGAGATCGTGTGGGGCTGGTTCGTGCTCAACAAGGCGCCACACACCGACTGGGAGGCCGCGGCCACGCCCGCGACCGGGCGCCCGGCTGCCGTGCGCTGAGGCGGACCCCCGAGCGCGTCCGGCTCGGGTGCTAGGATCGGGGCTCCCGCTCCAACATGCTCCGCCTGGCCGCCGCGCTCGCGCTGTGCTGCGCCCCGTTCGCCGGGGCGCAGTCCCTTCGCTTCGAGCGGCTGACCCAGGACCAGGGCCTCAGCCAGAACTTCGTCCGGGTGTTTGCCCAGGACAACGCTGGTTTCATCTGGATCGGCAGCCAGGACGGGCTGAATCGCTTCGACGGCTACGAGGTCCGCGTGTTCCGTCCCGACGGGTCCGGAGCGGCGCTCCACGACGCGCACGTCACCGCGCTGCACACGACACCCGCCGGCACGCTGTGGGTCGGCACGCGTGAAGGCGGCCTCGCCCGCTGGGACCCGGCCGGCGAGGGGTTCGATGTCCTGCGCGCCGATCGCGCAGAGGAGGACGAGACCGCCCTGCCCCTCGACTACGTGACGGCGATCGCCGACGCGGCACCGGCCACCACCACCGCGGCGGAGCCGATCTGGGTCGGCACGCTGCGGGGACTCTCTCGCCTCGACCCGGCCACCGGCCGCTTCGACCGACGCGTCGACGGCGGGGCTGCAACCCCGCTCGGGCGGCTGGCCGTGTGGCAGATCCACCGCGGCCGGGGCGACGAGCTGCTGGTGTCGCTGCGCGACGGCGGTCTGCTCTCGTGGCGGCAGGGCCAGCTCGTCGACCATCGCCCGGAACTGGCCGCTGCAGGGGCGAGCGGCCGGATCGTCGTCGAGGACGACGGCGAGGGGGGCTTCTGGCTGGGCGGATCGAGCGGCTTGTTCCGGCGCGCCCGCGACGGCTCGATCACGCGAATCGAGGACCCTTCGGCGCCTCCCAACGTCTCGGCGCTGCTGCGCGCGCGAGACGGCACGCTTTGGGTTGGGACGCGCGGCGCCGGACTGCTGCGGCAGCCGCCGGGCGCGCAGCGCTTCTTCGCCTCGCGCTTCGACCCGGCCGACCCGCACAGCCTGCCAGACGACGCGGTCGAGGGCCTCTTCGAGGACGCGACGGGCGTGCTCTGGGTCGGCACGCCGGTGGGCGTCGCGCGCCACGACCCGGCCTCGCAGGCGTTCCGCGTGCACCGGCCCGAGCCCCAGGGCCGCGGGCCAGTCGATCCCTACGTCTGGGCGCTGGAGCCCGACCGCGCCGGCAACCTGTGGGTGGGGTCCGACAAGGGCCTCGCGTTCTGGAATCGCGAAGCAGACACCTGGCAGCAGTGGACCGCCGACGATCCCCGCGGCCTGGTCCAGGGCGCGGTGACGGCGCTGCTGGTGGATCGGGAGGGCCAGGTCTGGGTCGGTGGCTCGCGCGGCCTGGCGCGCTTCGAGCCGCGCCGCGGCAGCGTCGCGAAGTGGACCCGCAGCGGCGCCGATCCCGACTTGCCGGCGAGCCGCATCTTCGACCTGCTCGAGACGCGCTCCGGTGAGGTGCTCGTCGGCACCGCGCTGGGGCTCGCCCGCTGGGACCCGGTAAAGCGCGGCTTCGAGCGCCTCCGCGAGCAGAAGTTTTCGGTGTTCTCGATGGCCGAAGACCGGGACGGGGCGGTGTGGCTCGGCACGTTCCACAACGGCGTCTACCGCTACGAGCCCGCGACCCGCGCCCTGGGCCGCCACCACGACGGGCAGGGCAAGGAGGTCCTGGAGCCGAACCAGATCTCCGCCGTCCATGTCGACGCGGCCGGCCGGCTCTGGATCGGCACCGCGCAGGGGCTGTTCCGCCGCGACCGCGACCGAGCGCCGCTGCGCCGCTACCGCGTCCGGGACGGGCTGCCGAACGAGGTGGTGATGGGGCTCGCGGAAGCCGACGGCGGCGCAATCTGGCTGAGCACCAACGCCGGCCTGGTGCGCCACGACGCCGAGCGCGGCGGCTTCCGGACCTGGCGCACGAGCGACGGGCTGCCATCGCTGGAGTTCAACCAGATGGCCGCGACTCGCCTGCCGGACGGCCAGCTCGCCTTCGGCACGCCCGCCGGCTTCGTGTTGTTCGAGCCGCGGGCTCTGCGCCCCGACCCGCATCCCCCGCGGGTCGCGCTGACCGGGCTCGAGCTCTACAACGTCCCGGTCCCGATCGGCGCTGCGGAGGGTTTCGCGCTGAGCCGCTCGATCGCGACGCTCGATACCCTGGCCCTGTCGCACCGCGAACGCGTCGTGACGCTGACCTTCACCGGGCTCCACTTCGCGGCACCCCGCGACACGCGCTACGCCTACCGGCTGCGCGGCTGGGACGACACCTGGCGCGAGACGACGGCGGCGCGGCGCTCCGCCACCTACACCGACCTGCCGGCCGGGGACTACCACTTCGAGGTGAAGGCGAGCAACAGGGACGGCCTGTGGAGCGAGCCGGGCACCCTGCGGGTCCACGTCGACCCGCCGCCCTGGCGCACCTGGTGGGCCTACAGCCTCTATGCGCTGCTGTCGGTCGCCGCCCTGGTCTCGTTCGTCAGCCTGCGGCTGCGCCGCCTGCGCCTGCGCCAGCGCGAGCTGGAGGAGCTGGTCGGCGTGCGCACCGCGGAGCTGCAGGCCTCGCGACAGGAGGCGCTCGAGGCCAGCCGGGCCAAGAGCACGTTCCTCGCCAACATGAGCCACGAACTGCGCACCCCGCTCAACGCCGTGCTCGGCTTCGCACAGGTCCTGGATCGCAGCCCGCGGCTCGCCGGCGACGACCGCCGCCACCTCGGCCTGATCCGCGAGGCGGGCACCCACCTGCTCGAGCTGATCAACGACGTGCTGTCGCTCTCGAAGATCGAGGCTGGCCGGCTGGCGCTGGAAGCGCGAGCCTTCTCGCCGCGCGCGCTGCTGGCGACCGTCGAGGCGCTGCTGCGCGGGCGCGCGGAGGCGGCCGGGCTCGAGTTCCTGCTGCGCGTCGAAGGCGATCTGCCCGCGACCGTCGTCGGCGACGACGTGCGGCTCAGGCAGGTGCTGGTCAACCTGCTCTCCAACGCCGTCAAGTTCACGGCCCGCGGGCGCGTCGCGCTGGGCGTCGCCTGGAGCGCCGGGCGCGCGCGTTTCGCCGTCGAAGACACGGGCGCCGGCATCGCGGCCGACGAACTCGCGCGGCTGTTCGAGCCGTTCAGCCAGGCGGAGGCCGGGCGCCAGCGCGAGGACGGCACGGGACTCGGCCTCTCGATCACCCGCGAGATCGTCCGGCTGATGGGCGGCGAGATCGCGGTCCGCAGCGAACTGGGCATCGGCACCCGCTTCGAGTTCGAGGTCGACTTGCCCGCCGGCGCGGCGGCGGGAGAAGCCGTGCCCGCGGCCGGCCGCGTCGTCGGCCTGGCCGCCGGGCAACGCCGGCCCCGGGTGCTGGTCGCCGACGACGTCGCGGCGAACCGCGAGCTGGTCGCCACGCTGCTCGGCGGGGCCGGCCTCGAGGTGGTCGCGGCGGCGGATGGCGAGGAGGCGGTGCACCTGTGGGAGCAGACGCACCCGGACCTGGTCGTACTCGACCGCAGGATGCCACACCTCGACGGGCCTGCCGCGACCCGGCGCATCCGCGAGCGCGAGCAGCAGACCGGCCGCGGCCGGACGCCGGTGGTCGCACTGACGGCGAGCGCCTTCGAGCACGAGCGGGACGAGATCCTGGCCCACGGCGCCGACGACTTCCTGACCAAGCCCTTCGCGGCAGACCGGCTGTTCGAGCTGCTCGAGCGCCATCTCGGAGTGACCTTCGAGCGCGATGCGCCGGCGCCCGAGCCGGAATCCCCGCAGATGCTGGGGCGCTCCGACGTGGCCCGCCTGACGCGCGAGGAGGCGAGCTCGTTGCATGCCGCCCTGGAGGCCGGAGCGCTGGAACGCGCGACCGCCGTGGCCCGCGCGGTGGCGGATCGCGACCCGGCACTGGGCGCGGCCTTGCAGGGCGAGGTGCGGGCAATGCGCGTCGATCGCCTGCTCGACCTGCTCGAGAGCGCAGGCCTGGAGCCGCCGCGGTGAGCCTCGGCACGCTGCTGGCCGTCGACGACACACCGGAGAACCTGGTGCTGCTCGTGGGCATCCTGGAGCGCGCGGGCTACGAGGTGCGGGCGGTGAACAGCGCGGCCCGCGCGCTGCGCCTGCTCGAGCGCGAGACCCCGGAGCTGATCCTGCTCGACATCGACATGCCGGACACCAGCGGCCTCGAGCTGTGCCGCCAGATCAGGGCCCGCCCGGCGCTGGCCGCCGTGCCCGTCGTGTTCGTCTCGGCGATGCACGACCTGGGCCACCGCCTCGAGGGCTTCGAGGCGGGCGGCGTCGACTACGTGACCAAGCCGTTCGAGGAGGCCGAGGTGCTGGCGCGGGTCGCGACCCAGCTCCGCGTGCACCGCCTGCAGCGCGACCTCGAGCGCCGCAACGCCGAGCTGCTGGCGGCCCAGGAACGGCTGTTGCGCGAGCAGCAGCGCACGGCGGAGGTGTTCTCGACCGTCGCGACGCTGCTGCCGGGCCGCCTGCTGGACGACGCCTATCGGGTCGAGACGCTGATCGGCAGCGGCGGCTTCGGCAGCGTCTACCGCGGCACCGACCTGCGCCTGGACCGCGCCGTGGCGATCAAGGTGCTGCGCCCGATGGGGCGCGAGAGCGAGGCGCTGGCCCGCTTCCGCCGCGAGGGCGTCGCGTCCTGTCGCGTGCGCCACGCGAACGCCGTGGAGGTGTTCGCGGCAGGTTACTGGCAAGGCGTGCCGTACCTCGTCATGGAACTTCTGGACGGCGAGACGCTGGCGGCACGCCTCGGGCGCGAGCGGAAGCTGCCACCGCGCGAGGCCGCGGCGATCGCAGGGCCGGTCGCAACCGCACTCGACGCGGCCCACGCAGCTCGCGTGGTGCACCGCGACGTCAAGCCCGACAACGTCTTCCTCCACCGCAGCCCCGCCGGGCCGGTGGTCAAGGTGCTCGACTTCGGAATCGCGCGGCTGCTCGATGACGAAGACGGCGCGCCGGTGACCCGGACCGGGCACCTGGTCGGCACGCCGGAGTACATGGCCCCCGAGCAGCTCATGGGCGAGGCCCCCGACGCCAGCGCGGACGTCTACGCGCTCGGCGTCGTGCTGTTCCGGATGCTCACCGGCGAGCAGGTGTTCGAGCAGCAGGAGCGCTTCGATCTCGCCGAAACGGTGCTGCTCCACCTCACCTCGCGACCGCGCGATCTGGCGTCGCTGGCCCCGGGTCTCGACGCCGGGCTGGCTGCGGTGGTCGGCCGCATGCTCGCGCGCCGTCCCTCCGCCCGCCCCTCGGCGCGCGAGGTGGCCAGCCAGCTCGCCGCGTTCGCGTGAGCGGCGGAGAGCGACGGGGCGCGCGTGCGGCGCGCCCCGGGCTGCCGCCTTACCGGCTCTCGAGCGGGACGTAGTCGCGGCGGTCGTGGCCGAGGTACACCTGGCGCGGCCGCGCGATCTTCTGGTCCTTGTCCTCGAGCATCTCCTCCCACTGTGCGAGCCAGCCCGCGACGCGGGGGATCGCGAACAGGACCGGGAACAGGTCGACCGGGAACTTCATCGCCTGGTAGATGAGGCCCGAGTAGAAGTCGACGTTCGGGTACAGCTTGCGCTTGACGAAGTACTCGTCGGACAGCGCG
>JAMQGV010000041.1 GCA_025994075.1 Vicinamibacteria bacterium | reverse complement strand
TAGGGAAACTAGCAACATCACCGGTTTGCCAATCACCTGTTAAATTGATCAAAAAAATACTTTCACAATCGTTATTGCCTATAAATACTATTTTATTACTCATATTTTGCAAGAAATAATCGACCTTAGCTCCTAATTCACATTGCCAATAAAATTCGGTTGGCTTTTTCTTGCAAGCTGATCTTTTCAAATTATTCGTTGAATCAATTTCCAGTTTGTAAGCATAAATATAATCTTTATCAACAATCTCTCCATCTGGGAGTATATTGTTAATTGAATATTTTTTTGTTTCATTTATGCTTGAGATTATCATATCACTTGCTTGTTGAAGCTCAACTGTTCTTCTAAAATTTGCCATCATTCGAGTTAACATATAAAGTAACACTGCAATTATTGCCATTACAACTAGAATTTCTAATAGAGTGTAGCCCTTTTTTGCAAGCTTCATAAGTAATAATTAATCAATGTGAAAAAATCATTTAACGATAATAATTCTAAAATTGACTCTTTAAACAATAAGACGACAATTCCGGCAAAGCTTATAAAAGGAACAAATTGAATTTGAACACCTTTCATTTTTTTTACCCCCGGCACCGCGGCCCGCCGCGCCGCCGCCGCCGCCGCCGCCCGCCGACGAGGGTTCCTCGACGGTGATGTTCAACGCCTCGCAGTTCGCCCAGATGCGGCAGCAGATCGCCGGCGCCTCGACCCCGCCGAAGCCGCCCGCGATGACGCCGGCCCCGCCGGCGGCGCCCGCGATGTCGCCCGAGGAGCAGAAGGCCCACGACGACGCCAAGCGCTTCGCGCGCCTCGTCGTCAGCGAGATCAAGCTCTACAACGAGGCCAAGGTTGCCGAGGGCCGCAAGAACCGCGACATCTACGAGCGGCTGAAGGAAGACATCGAGCGCGGCCGCGCGATGTACGCCGAGCGGGTGCCGGCGCCGATCCGCGACAACACCAACTACTTCGTCGACGAGCTGGTGCGGATCCTCGCGGGCGGCGACGCCGGCACCCTCGGCCCGATGTGAGGTTGGCGGGCCCGCCCCGCGCCGTCGCGCTGGTCCTCTTCGCCGTCCTCGGCGCGCCCGCCCTCGCCGCCCCCCCGGGCGTCGACGCCGAGCCCCGCTCCGAGGCGGAGCGCGCGCTCGTCGCCGCGCTCGAGCAGGCCGGTCGCGCGCCGGCGCTGTCCCAGGTCGAAACGATCGAGAAGGCCGCGACGGCGCTGACGGGCAGCCGCGAAGGCGGACTGTTGCGGCTAGAGGCGGGGCTGCGCCTCGTCGACCTCGGGCGCGCCGAGGCGGGCCTCGCCGCGCTGCGCCACCCCGACGTGGCGCGGACCACGCTCGGCCCGGTCGCCGGGTTCGGCATCGCCCGCGCGCTCGAGTCGCTGGGCCGCGATCGCGAGGCCGCGGAGGCGTATCGCGCCGCCGCGGTGCCCGGGCCCGACGAGTGCCCTGCGCTGTTCCGCGCGGCCGAGCTGCACGCTCGCGTCGGCCAGCGCGAGGCGGCGATCGAGGCGCTCGACAAGGCGGCCCTCGACTGCCCTGATCGCCGGCCCCACGCGCTGCTGGAGTCGGGCCGCCTGCTGGTGGCGGCCGAGCCGCGCGAGGCGGCGCGGCGCTTCGACCTGGTCGACGCCGAGTTCCCCGCCAGCGCCGAGGCGAAGCAGGCCCGCGCCGCCCTAGTAAGCCTCAAGCGCTTCGCACCCGAGGTCACGCCCGCCGCCCGCTACGGCCGCCGGCTCGCGGAAGCCGAGGCGCTGGCCCGCGCGGGCAAGCACCGCGCGGCCCTCACCGCCTACGCGGCGCTGCCGCTGGCCGGAGCGACGCCGGAGCAGAAGGAGGCGCTGCGGCTGCGCAAGGCGCGCTCGCTCGACGCCGTCGGCCGCGACCGCGAGGCGGCGCTGCAACTGCGCGGCCTGCCGGCCGGCTCGCCGCACGCGGCCGAGGCGGCGTGGCTGCTCGCGCGGTTGCAGCGCGGCGACGCCCGGGTGCCGGCCTTCGAGCAGGTGGTGGCGAGCTTCCCCGGCAGCCCGTGGGCCGAGGAGGCGCTGCTCTCGCTCGCCAACCACTTCACCAAGGACGCCCGCGACGAGGAGGCCCTGCCCTACTGGAAGCGCCTGCTCGAGGGCTTCCCCGAAGGCCGCTACGCCGACCGCGCCGCCTCCAAGGTCGGCCTCGCCGCGTTTCGCGCCGGGCGCCACCAGGAGGCGATCCAGGCGATGCTGCCGGTCGCGCGCAACCGGCCCGACGCGCGCAGCTCGGCCGGCCTGCTGTACTGGAGCGGGCGCGCCTACGACGCCGCGGGCGACGGCGCGCGCGCGAAGGAGCTGTGGCAGCAGGCCGCGCTGCGCTTCCGCCGCACCTACCACGGACAGAAGGCGGTGACGGCGCTGGGCGACGCGGTCGCGGCCGGCCCGGTGATGCGCTCGGCCGAGCCGCCGGCGGACCTCACGCCCGAGCAGCGCGCGCGGCTGCGCGAGCTGCTGCTGCTGCAGCGGCCGGAGCAGGCGCGCGACGAACTGACGGGCCCGCTCGGCCCCGAGGGCCAGGCGACGCTGTCGGTGATCGAGCGCCGCCTCGGCAACCCGCGCAACTCGCTGGTGGCGATGAAGCGGGCCTGGCCGCAGTGGATCAGCGCCCGCGCCGAGGACATCCCGCTCGAGGCGTGGCGGCTGATGTTCCCGCTCGAGTACGGCGAGACGCTGCAGGCGGAGGCCGCCGAGAACGGCCTCGACCCCGCGCTGGTCGCGGCGCTGATCTGCCAGGAGTCGAGCTTCGACCCGAAGGCCGTCAGCCGCGCCGGGGCGCGCGGGCTGATGCAGGTGATGCCCGCCACGGGCCGCTCGCTGGCGCGCCAGGCGGGCGTGCGCTACCGGACCGCGATCCTGCACGACCCGGCGCGCAGCCTCGACTTCGGCACCCGCTACCTGGCGGCGATGATCGAGCGCTTCGGCGGCCACGCCGAGCGCGCGCTGGCCGCCTACAACGCGGGCCCGCACCGGGTCGACAAGTGGACGGCGGGCCGCGAGGACATCTCGGCCGAGGACTTCATCGAGAGCATCCCGTTCACGGAGACGCGGCAGTACGTGATGACGATCCTCGCCTCGGCCGAGGAGTACCGCCGCATCCACGGGCTCGCACGCTCGCCGGTGGGCCAGCTCGCCTCGGCCCCCGAACCGCAATGAGCTTCCGCATCTCGGATTTCGCGACCCGGATCGACCTCGGGCCGCGCCAGGGAGGACGCATGCGCAAGGACGGTCGGGCCGACGACGCGCTCCGCAAGGTGACGATCACGCCCGGCTGGGCGAGGCACGCGGAGGGCTCGGCGCTGATCGACGTCGGCGAGACGCGGGTGTTGTGCACGGTGTCGATCGAGGAGCGGGTGCCGCAGTGGATGCGCGGCAAGGGCGGCGGCTGGGTCACGGCCGAGTACGGCATGCTGCCGCGCGCGACCTCGACCCGCACGCCGCGCGAGTCCGGCCGCGGCGGCGCTTCCGGCCGCACCCACGAGATCCAGCGCCTGATCGGCCGCTCGCTGCGCGCGGTGACCGACCTCGGCGCGCTGGGCGAGCGCACGCTGTGGGTCGACTGCGACGTGCTGCAGGCGGACGGCGGCACCCGCACCGCCTCGATCACCGGCGCCTACGTCGCGCTGGTGCTGGCGCTGCGCTCGCTGCAGAAGCGCGGCCTGATGGGCGCCCAGCTCCCGCTGACCGACTTCGTGGCGGCCACCTCGATCGGCCGCGTCGGCGGCCAGTTGCTGCTCGACCTCGACTACGAGGAGGACTCGAGCGCCGAGGTCGACATGAACGTCGTGCGCACCGGCAGCGGCCGTTTCGTCGAGCTGCAGGGCACGGCCGAAGAGACGCCGTTCGGCGACGACGACCTGCTGTCGATGCTCTCGCTCGCCGACAAGGGCGTGCAGGAGCTGATCGCGCTGCAGAAGTCGGTGCTGGGCGAGGTCGTGCTCAGGCCGGGAAGGTCGAGCGCAGCCAGGTCCTGAGCGCGGCGAAGGCCTTGCCGCGGTGGCTGACCCGGTCCTTCTCGGCCGGGTCGAGCTGGCCGAACGTGCGGCCGAGAGGCGGGAAGAAGAACAGCGGGTCGTAGCCGAACCCGTTCTCCCCTGCCGGCGCATCGGCGATGCGCCCGTCGGCGGTCTCCTGCACCGCGAAGGCGATCTCCTCGCCGCGGGCGACCGCCACGGCGCTGACGAAGCGGGCGCCGCGGCGCGCCGGCGGCACCCCGGCGAGCTTCTCGAGCAGCAGCCGGTTGCGGTCGGCGTCGCTCGCGCGCAGCCCGCCGAAGCGCGCGGAGTGCAGCCCCGGCTCGCCGCCCAGCGCCTCGACGCAGATCCCGGAGTCGTCGGCCACGGTGACGAGGCCGGAGGCCAGCGAGTAGTGGCGGGCCTTCAGCTCGGCGTTCTCGAGGAAGGTGCTGCCGGTCTCCTCGGGCGCCACGAGCAACCCCACGTCGCGCGGCGCGACGATCTCGAGGTGCAGCCCGGCGGCCAGCTTCTGCATCTCGGCCAGCTTGCCGGGGTTCTGGCTGGCGACCAGCAGCCGCGTCACGCGCTCCACGCGGCCGATTCTACGGGTCATCGGGGCGGCTGGATTTGAACCAGCGAACTCCTGCTCCCAAAGCAGGCGCGTTACCAGGCTACGCTACGCCCCGTTAGCGTCCGTGCAGCGAAGTCGCAATGATAATCCGCTTCAGCGGACGGCGCGGACGGCGGCGGCCAGGTCGATGCGGGGCAGCGTCAGGTTGTTGCGGCGGTCGGTCACGGGGCGGCCCGTGCGCTTCAGCACGTCGATGATCTGGCTCGGCGTCAGCGACGGGCGCGCCTGCAGGAGCACGGCCGCGGCGCCGGTCACGTGCGGGGCCGCCATCGAGGTGCCCGACAGCGTGTCGGTGCCGCCGCCCAGGGCCGCGGCGGTGATCTCGGAGCCCGGCGCCAGCAACTCGACCAGCGGCGAGCTGTTCGAGAAGCAGGTGACCTTGTCGGGGGCGGTGCTCGAGTCGCAGCTCCGGCTGCCGAAGCTGGCGTCGTAGACGGCCCCGATCGCCAGCGAGGCGTTTGTGCAGGCCGGGGCGCCGACGGAGTCGGTGTAGCCGCTGTTGCCCGAGGAGACGACGGTCAGCGTGCCGCGGGCACGCAGCGCGGAGATGGCGTCGGCGTAGGCGCGGGTGCCGGAGTTGGCGTCGTCGCAGACCGTCGAGTAGCGGCCGCCGCCGAGGCTCATGTTGACGACCCGGATCTCGGGGTGGGAGAGCACCCAGTCGAGGCCCGCCACGATGTCCGACGTGAAGCCGCTGCCGTCGTCGTCGAGCACCTTGACCGCGGCGACGTACGCCCCGGGAGCGATGCCCACGGGCTGGTCGATGCCCGGCGCCACGATGGTGCCGGTGACGTGGGTGCCGTGGCCGTCGCCGTCGGCCGCGGCGCCGTCGCCCGAGTCCTCCGAACCGCCGTTGGGGCAGCAGCCGTCGCAGAAGCAGTGCTCGGCCGCGAGGGAGATCGCGACGTCGACGTGGCCCGAGTCGGCGCCGGTGTCGAGCACCGCGACGATCACCCCGGCGCCGGTGTAGCCCATCCCGCGCGCCTCGTCGGCGTGGATCAGCGGCCCGCTCTCCGCGAGCTGCTTGCGGGCGACGTCGTCGACGTCGATCCTCGCCACCAGCGGGTGCGCCTCCAGCGTCGCCAGGCCGCTCCGCGAGACGAGCCCCGCCAGCGCGCCCACGTTGCGGAACTGGCGCAGCGGGCGGAAGTCCCGGGCGTCGAGCGCCGCCAGCACGTCGGCCTGGGCGGCCGCGATGGCGGCCGCCGTCCAGTCCTGCCCCGTGCCGCCGCCCGGCGGGCGCAGCGTGACGACCACGCGGGCGACGCCGTCGTCCACGAGCGCCTGCTGCACCGCGAAGCCGGTGCGCCCCGGCGGTGCGGCGAAGTCGCCCGGCCCCGCGCCCGCCAGCAGCAGGGCGGCCAGCCCCGTCAGACCCGCTTCCCGGACGCCACGCATGACGCCCTCCCTTCCCGCGGTTGCCTAGAACATCACCTGGAGCTGGAGCCGGAGCTCGTCCGTCTCGGTGCCGTCGAAGTCGTCCTCGAGCCGGCGGAAGTCGCCGCCGAGCTTGAGCCCGTGCTTGCGGAAGTAGTAGACGAGCGCCAGCCCCTTCTCGCTCAGGTCGTCGCCGTCGCGGGCATCGGTCGGGTCCCAGGTCGCGTAGCGCAGCGCCGCCTCGAAGCGGTCGCGCACCAGGAAGTAGCCAGCCTGGGCGTGGAAACCGTCGGAGCGGAACGCGGCGCCGCGCTGCGGCGTGCGCTCGCGTGCGAAGTACTCGGCGAACGCCGAGAAGCCGCGGTACTTGAAGACCACGTCGCCGCCCCAGATCACCGTCTGGTACTCGGAGATGTCGGACAGCGACGAGCCGGCACGGCGCTGGTCGTTGTGCTCGAACTGGCCGGCGATCGCGAACAGCGGGCGATCGGTCGACTCGAAGTCGCTCTCGGAGTAGCCCACGCTGCCCCACGGCTCGAAGACGACGCGGGCGTTGTACTGGTACTTGCCGTTGTCGTTGCCGAGCCGGCTGGCCGCGTTGCCGTTGAAGATGCCGGCGAGGTACTCGACCTTGCCGTCGGCGACGCGCCCGCCGACCTGGACGCCGATGTCGCGGCCGCGGGTGAACTCGAACGTGAGCAGGTCGCGGTCGACGAACTGCAGGCGTCCCGACGAGGTCATCTCCTGGCGGCCGAGCGGCACCTTGAACTGGCCCACCGACACCTCGAACGTGCCGTCCTTCGAGGCGTCCCAGGTGAGCACCAGGTCCTCGAGCGCCGTCTGCGTGGAGGCCCCGGGCTCGGGGCCCGCCCACGAGAGCTGCAGCTCGAAGGTCAGCTCCTTCTTCCAGACCCAGCCGGTGATCTCGGTCTTGGCGCGGCGGATGCGGAACTCGCCTTTCGCCTCGCCCGGCTCCATGCCCGACAGGCGCTGCGACTCGTCGGGCGCCGTGTTTGCGTGAAGCGGGTCTGGACCCGGTTCATCAGGTAGAGGCCGCCTTCGTCGCTCTCCCACAACTTGCGCGGTGGCGGCGTGCGCGGCACCTCGGGCGCCGGCGTCGCTTCGGGCCCGGCCTCGGGCGCCGCTTCGGGCGTGGCCTCGGGGGCAGGCGGCCCGGGCGGAGCGCCCTCGGCGCCGGCTGCGCCTGCGGCTGCGGCCCCTCCGGCAAACGCCAGGGAGACGGCCAGGACCGGCCAGAAGCGCCTCATGGGACCTCCTCGCCTCGTGCAGCCGAGTGAAAGGTAGGCCTGGAGCGCCTCGCGGTCAACGTGGCGCGGCCGCCCTCCACGCCAGCATGAGGTCGACGGCGAGCCCGTAAGTGCGCACGCCGGCCTCCTGTCCGGTGCCGCGGATGAAGGCGTCGTTGACGCGGCGGGCGGCCTCGTGGACCGGCCCGCGCGCCACTGCCCAGAACGCGCGCGAGGCGGCGCGGTCGCGGCGCATCGCCTCGGTCTCCCGCTGGCGGACCCGCTGGAGCGCGGCGCGACCGTCCTCCCCCGCCTGCCAGAGCGCGACGCCGACCAGGTCGGCCGCCTCCATCGCCGCCGAGTACCGCACGTCCGGCGAAGGGTGCGCGCGGCAGGCGAGGAAGGCGCGGCGGCCAGCAACCCCAGCGCCGCGAACGCGGCCGCCCGCAGGCGGCGCCCGGGCCGACTCCGCACGAAACGGAACGCGAGCACCCCGGCCGACGCCAGCAGCAGCACGGCCAGCGGCTCGGCGACGCCGAACCGCACGAGCCGCGGCAACGCGCCGGCCGCCGCCGCCAGCCACGGGAAGGCGCCGCGCGAGTAGAGTTCCTCGACCAGCGCCGGCGCCGCGGACGCCGCGCGCAGCGCGGCCCAGGCCAGCGGGCCGGCCACGAGGCCCCCGAAAAGCGCCGCCGCGCGCGGGCTTGGCATAATGAGGCCGCATTCTGGAGAGGTGCATCATGGTGCGCAAGGAAGTCGTGCTGGTCACGGGCGCGGGCGGGGAGATGGGGCAGGCGCTGATCCACGCGCTCGCCGCGTCGGGCCGCACCGCGATCCTCGCCCTCGACGTGCGGCCGCTGCCCGCCGAGATCGCGAAGAAGTGCAAGGTCGCGCTGGTCGGCGACATCCTCGACCAGAACCTGCTCTCGCGGCTCGTCTCCGAGTACGCGATGCCGAGCATCTTCCACCTCGCCGCGCTGCTGTCGACGCGCGCCGAGTTCACGCCGGAGGCCGCCCATCACGTGAACGTGGACGGCACGATGGCGCTGCTCAAGATCGCGGTCGAGCAGTCGAGCTGGCTGGGCAAGCCGGTCAAGTTCCTGTTCCCGAGCTCCGTGGCCGTCTACGGCCTGCCGAACCTGGAGGCCAAGGCGGCCGCCGGCGCGGTCAAGGAGCACGAGTGGAACGTGCCGCAGACGATGTACGGCTGCAACAAGCTGTATGGCGAGCACCTCGGCCGCTACTACGCGAAGCACTACCGCCAGCTCGCCGCCGAGCGGCCGACCCGCGGCGTCGACTTCCGCTCGCTGCGCTTCCCCGGCCTGATCAGCGCGTTCACGATGCCGACCGGCGGCACCTCCGACTACGCGCCGGAGATGATCCACGCGGCGGCCCAGGGCCACGCCTACGCGAGCTTCGTGCGCGAGACGACGCGGATGCCGTTCATGGCGATGCCGGACGCGATCCGCTCGCTGCTGATGCTGGAGGCGGCGCCGGAGGAGAACCTGACCACCGAGGTCTACAACGTCACGTCCTTCAGCCCCAGCGCCGGCCAGATCGCCGATCGCGTGCGCGCCGCCTTCCCGGGCGCCGCCATCACGTTCGAACCCGACCTGGCGCGCCAGGGCATCGTCGACTCGTGGCCGGCCGAGCAGGACGACCGCCGCGCGCGAGCCGACTGGGGCTGGTCGCCCGAGTACGACGAGGAGCGCGCGTTCGCCGACTACCTGATCCCCAACATCCGCAAGCGCTACGGGTCGGCCTGAACGCATGCGGCTGGGCATCGACTTCGGCACGACGCACACGGTCGCGGCGCTGGTCGACCGCGGCAACTACCCGACCGTGGGCTTCGAGTGGGGCGACGCCTTCCCGTCCGTGATCGCCGTGCGGGCGCACGACGGCGTGGTCCGCTACGGGCAGGAGGCCGAGGAGGTCGCGGGCGACCCGGGTTTCGCCCTGATCCGCTCCTTCAAGCGCCTCGTCCAGGACGCCGGGCCGATGACGGAGCTGCCCGTCGCCGGCCGCTCGTACCGGGTCGCCGACCTGCTGGTCGGCTACTTCGCGCGGCTGCGCGACGCGCTGCGCTACTCGTCGAACGCGGAGATCGACGCGGACGAGCCGCTCGAGGTGGCGGTCAGCGTGCCCGCCAACGCGACCTCGGACCAGCGCTTCCTGACGCTCGACGGCTTCCGCCGCGCGGGCTTCGAGGTGGTGACGCTGCTCAACGAGCCGTCGGCCGCGGGCTTCGAGTACGGCCACCGCTTCCGCCGCACGGTGACCAGCCGGCGCGAGCACGTGCTCGTCTACGACCTCGGCGGCGGCACCTTCGACGCCTCCCTGATCCACATGAGCGGCCTCGTCAACGAGGTGGTCGCCAGCGCCGGACTGCCGCGACTCGGGGGCGACGACTTCGACGAGGCGATCCTCGGGCTGTGCCTCGAGCGCGCGGGCTCGCCCGCCGTGGGCGAGGCGGTGCGCCTCCAGCTCAGGGACCTCGTGCGCACGCAGAAGGAGGCGCTGCTGCCGCAGAGCCGGCGCTTCGTGCTGGACCTGTCGCTGATCGGCCGGCTGCCGGTGTCGGTGCCGCTCGACGAGGTCAACGCGGCCTGCGCGCCGCTCGTGGAGCGCACGCTGGAAGTGATCGAGGAGGTGCTGGCGCGCGGGGCGGGCCACGGCTCGCTGAGCGCGCGCGACCTGGCCGGGCTCTACGTCGTCGGCGGCGCGTCGTCGTTCCCGCTGATCGGGCGCCGGCTGCGCGAGGAGTACGGGCAGCCGCGGGTCAAGCGTTCACCGCACCCGTTCGCGGCGACGGCGATCGGCCTCGCCTGCTTCCTCGACGACGAGGCCGGCTACGAGCTGTCCGACTGCCTGACCCGCCACTTCGGCGTGTTCCGCGAGGCCCACGCCGGGCGCGAGGTCTCGTTCGACCCGATCTTCTCGCGCGACACCCGGCTGCCCGGCCCCGACGATCCGCCGCTCGCCAGCGTGCGGCGCTACCGGCCCGCCCACAACCTCGGCCACTTCCGCTTCGTCGAGTGCTCGAACCTGCGCGACGGCCGGCCCGACGGCTTCGTCTCGCCGTGGGACGGGATCACCTTCCCGTTCGACCGCGAGCTGCGCGACCGCGACGACCTGCAGCGGATTCCCGTGCGCCGGGTGGACGGGGCGCTGCCGGAAATCGAGGAGCGCTACGAGTGCACGTCCTCGGGCCTGTTCCAGGTGACCCTGACGTGCGTCGAGGACGGCTGGTCGCGCAGCTTCCAGATCGCGCGCCGCGGAGGCCTGGCTGGCTAGCTGCCGAAGGCCTTGCAGTTCAGCGTGAGGTCGTTGGCGACGACACCGTCGAGCACGGCCCGGCACGAGAGCTGGCCGGGGCCCACGATCTGGAGGCGCGGGTTGAAGGTCACGGCTCCGCTCCAGTCGATGATGCCCTCCGGCCCGAACCGCCAGTAGACCTCGCCGGAGCCCTCGGTCGGCCGGTTGTCGACGGTCTTGGCCGTGGCGTCGAGGCGCACGACCTCGCCGACGTACAGCGGCTCGCTGGGGCTCGGGTTGATCAGGCGGGTCTTGCCGTCGATGCCGACGACGTGCTCGATCTTGATCGTGAGCCGGTACACGGTCAGGTCCCCGGCCGCCGGAGTCGGGGTGGCCGTCGGCGCCGGGGTCGGCGTCGCGGTCGGAGCCGGGGTCGGGGTGGGAGTCGGGGTGGCGGTGACGGTCGGCGACGAAGGGCCGGCGCCGGCCGAGCCGCCGCCGCATCCCGCCAGCGCCAGCAGCCCCGCGGAGCCACCGGCCTTGAGCACGTCTCGCCTGCGCATGATGTTCCTCGCCTCCGGGAATGCGAGTATACTCAGCGGTCGCCTTCGGGGCCCGAAAGGCCGCTCCGGCGCGCGTGGTATCCTCCCCGCGGCGCCATGCGCCTGTAGCTCAGGTGGATAGAGCGGCAGCCTTCTAAGCTGCGGGTCAGGGGTTCGAGTCCCTTCAGGCGCGCCAAGTTCAACGGTGGGTGTAGCTCAGCTGGTTAGAGCGCCAGGTTGTGGCCCTGGAGGCCGCGGGTTCGAATCCCGTCACTCACCCCATTCCGAGCGTGAAAGGCGCGTCTGACATGCCCCAGCGGCCCCCCGACGTCACGCCCCGCATCGTCCAGGGCGACCTGCCCGACGACCTGCTCGCGACCTACCTCGCCTCGAAGGAGGTCGCGATCGACACCGAGACGCTCGGCCTGCAGACGCTGCGCGACCGGCTGTGCCTGGTGCAGCTCTGCGACCGCGCCGGCAACGGGGCGATCGTGCAGATCACCCGCGACCGGCTGACGCCCGGCGGCTCGGGCCCGTGCCGGACGCCGAACCTGAAGCGCCTGCTCGAGGCCGCGGACGTGCTGAAGATCTTCCACTTCGCGCGCTTCGACGTGGCGGCGATGTCGCACTGGCTGGGCATCCGGGTGACGCCGATCTACTGCACGCGCACCGCGTCGAAGCTGTGCCGGACCTACACCGACCGCCACGGCCTCAAGGACAACGTGCTGGAGCTGCTCGACATCGAGATGGACAAGCAGGCGCGCCACACCGACTGGTCGGCGACGACGCTGTCCCCCGAGCAGGTGCGCTACGCGATCTCGGACGTCACGATGCTGCACGCGCTGATGGACAAGCTGCAGTTCATGCTCGAGCGCGACGGCCGCGCCGAGCTCGCCCGCCGCTGCTTCGAGGCGATCCCGGTCCACGCCGACCTCGACATCGCCGGCTTCAACCTGCTCTTCGAGCATTAAGGAGTCGCGGAGCCGCCTTACGGCGTCTCCGCGCTCCGCAGGGGCTACGTCGCAAACGGACGCTCCTCCGCCCCCGCACCCCCACAACGGACCCGGTGTCAGCTGTCAGCGATCTCGTTACGCCAGGACCAGCTTCTACAGCAGGCCTGCGATCTCTTCCGGCTTGGCGAACTTCATGTCCTGGAGGGCGGCGACCAGGGCGCGGGCGTGGGTGCGGCAGTGCTCGAGGGCGTCGTCGATCGGCGGCTCGCCCGCGCCGAGGTTCCAGGCCTTGCGCAGTTCCGGCGGGTGGCCCACGCAGGCGCCGCCTTCGACCCGGTGCGGCGGGCGCCGCTCGTACTTGAAGCCGGAGACGCCCGGGAACGCGTAGGTGAGCAGGTGGTCGATCACCCGCACGATGCGCGGGCGGTCGTGGCCGAGCAGCCGGCTGTCGGCGCGGATCGAGACCTCGGTGCCACGCTCGGTGACGGCGACCGCGATGCCGATCGAAGTGCCCTCGATCCGCATCAGCTCGTTGGCGATCTCGGCGATCACGTCGCGGTGCGTCTCGCGCACGTAGCCGACCGGGGCCACCCGCACGCCGCCGGTGGTCTCGGTGCCCTGGATCGCCAGCGAGCGGTAGGCCAGCCACTCCGGCGGCACCCTGTAGTCGCGCAGGTCGTCGAGGATGTCGAGCGTCTCCTCGTCGCGGGTCAGCTTCTCGAACATCCGGAAGTCGAGGGCGGTGGCGCCGTGGAGCAGCGCGCTGGTGTCGGTGTAGATGCCGAGCGCGACCGCGGCGCGACCCGCGGGTCCGAGGTCGTCGAGCACGTCGAACACCGCGCCCAGCGCCGCCATGAACGCCGAGGTCGAGCCGACCGGCAGGCCCACGAAGGCGTGGCGCACACGCTTGACACCCCGCGAGCGGCAGTTCTCCTCGACGTCCTCCGGGTCGGCGTGGTGGTCGGCGACGAAGAAGTAGTCCTTGACCGGCTCGATCGGGCCGGTGTTGCTCATGCCGAGCGGCGGCGAGGTGTCGACCATGCAGTGCAGGCCGCGCGGCAGCCGCCCCTCGTTCGGGTCGTGCAGCGTGATGCCGCAGCGCTCGACCAGGTTGCGGTTCTGCGGGTGGCCCAGGGTCCCGGTCAGGATCCGGGCCTCCTTGGCGCCCAGCTTCTGCAGGATCGCCTTCAGCACCAGCGCGCTGCCCAGCGCGTCAGGGTCGCCCACCCACTGCGTGTAGATGTTGGCGCCGCGGCCGCGGATCGCCTTGGCCGAGCGCCGCAGCCCGGCGTAGGCCCCGTGGGCCTGGGCCAGCAGCTCGCGGTGGTTGCGGGTGAAGCGCTTGCCGAGGATCGGCCCGAAACGCGCGGTGACCGCGAGCGACGACGGCGCCCGCGTCGGCAACTGCAGGATCGGCGGCCGCTTGTCGCCGCCGTTCCCGTTCTTCTGATTCAAGCCGTTCCGGCCTCCAGCGTGTCACGGTCCCCGCTGCGCGCGATCTCGCCGTGCATGCGCACGAGCGGCAGCGAGCGGTGGACGAAGCGCTCGGCCAGCCGCCGGTGGCGGGGCGAGGCTTCTGCGTGCCGCGCCAGCGACTCGGCGGCGCGGGTGTAGGACAGCATCGCACACAGCCGCTCGGCCTGCAGCAGCGCGTACGACATCGCCTCGTGGGACGGTGCGCGGCCGCGCACGGCGGCGAGCGCGCCGCCGAGGCCCAGGCTCTGGCGCAGCACGGACTTGAGCGTGCGCTCGTACTCCCCCGCCATCTCGCGCAGCCCGTCGCCCAGCGGGTTCGGCGGCGCCTCGACGGCCACCGCTCCGGTCAGCCACGACCAGGGCCGCTCGAACAGCCACTTGACCTGGTCCTTCAGCGACATCAGCGACTGGATCTGGCTGGTGCCCTCGTAGATCGGCAGGATCAGCGCGTTGCGGTAGTGGCGTTCGACGTCGTAGTCGGCGACCACGCCGTAGCCGCCGTGGACCTGGACCGCGGCCCGCGTCACCCACAGCGCGCGCTCGGCGCCGAACCACTTGACGAGCGGGATGCGCTCGCGCAGCGCCCGCTTCGCCGCGGCCAGCGCCTTGGCCGCGCCTGGGGCCGCCGCATTCTTCGGCCGGGACAGGCCCTCGACCACGTCGAACAGCTCGGCGCTGTCGTAGCAGAGCGCCCGCATCGCGGCCGTCTCCGCCTCCATGTCGAGCAGCAAGTCGGCCACCAGCTCGTGGCGGGCGATCGGCTTGCCCATCTGGACCCGCTTCTCGGCGTACTCCTTCGCGGCGCGGGTGGCGGCCTCGCACAGGCCGAGGCCCTGCAGCGCGACGGCCAGCCGCGCCTCGTTCATGAACGAGAGCACCTGGCGGAAGCCGGCTCCGCGCGGGCCCAGCAGCTCGCCGCGGGCGCCGTCGAACGACAGCTCGCAGGTCGCCGAGCCGCGGATCACGTACTTCGACTCGGGCTTCGCGACCACGTAGTTGTCGCGGTCGCCTTCGCGCCGCGGCACGACGAACAGCGACAGGCCCTCGAGGCCCTGGCTGCCGGGCTCGCTGCGGGCGACCACCACGCAGAGGTCGCCGCACCCGTTGCTGATGAACTGCTTGCGCCCGTCGAGCCGCCAGCCGCCCGCTTCCTCCCGCGCGGTGGTCGCCACTCGCCCCACGTCGGAGCCGGCGTCCGGCTCGGTGATCGCCACCGAACCCGAGAGCGCGCCCGTCGCCAGCGGCCTGACCCAGCGCTCGACCTGCTCGGGCGTGCCGTAGCGGACGACCATCACCGCCGGGCCCTGGTAGAAGACGTGGACGAGCAGGGTGTTGGTGCAGGCGCGCGAGAGGATCTCCATCATCGCGGCGCCGACCGTGAACGGGAAGTTGTAACCGCCCAGCTCGCGCGGCAGGTTGGGCGCCATCACGCCCAGCTTCTTCAGGCCCTCGATGTTCTTCAGCAGTTCCGGGGCCTGCACGACCTGGCCGCCCTCGAAGCGCACGCCGTGGGCGTCGACGGCGCGCGCGCGCGGCTCCATCTGCTCGCCGGCGAAGGCGCCCAGTTCCTCGAGCGAGGCCTCGTACAGCTCGCGCGCCTCGGCGGTCGAGCCGGGGCCGTCGGGCAGCGTGAAGCCCTCCTCCCACAGCGGCACGACGCGGTCCCAGCGCACGCCGGCGCGCACGTGGTGCAGCAGGTCGGGGTTGTCGGTGTAGAGGTTGCTCACGGGTGGAACGCCTTTCCCTCCCGCGCGTGGTCCAGCAGCAGCGGCGCCGGCGCGAAGCGCTCGCCGTGGGCGGAGCGCAGCCGCTCCAGCACTTCGGCCGCGAAGCGCGGGCCGAGCCGGTCGAGGTGGCGGAACGGGCCGCCGAGGAAGGGCGGGAAGCCGAGCCC
Source organism: Vicinamibacteria bacterium (assembly GCA_025994075.1). Classification (GTDB taxonomy): domain Bacteria; phylum Acidobacteriota; class Vicinamibacteria; order Fen-336; family Fen-336; genus WYBL01. Next base: position 81,037 of record JAMQGV010000041.1, on the reverse strand, counting down.
GAACACCGCGCCGACGTCGCCGTCGCGCGGGGAACGCAGGATGCCCTCCTGCAGGCACAGCGCCGCCTCGTTGAGGAACGCGAAGCAGAGGCGCTCCTGGATCACCCGCGCCTCGAACGGCCTGCGCGCGGCGCCGCCCGGCAGCAGCGCGTACACGCTCTCGTCGGGCCGCTTCTTCTTGCCGTCGTAGGCGTAGAAGCCGCGGCCGTTCTTGCGCCCGCAGCGGCCGTCCTCGACCACCCGCGCCATCGATCCGGGCGGCTCGAAGCGGGCGCCGAAGTGCCTGTGCATCACCTTCGCGACCTTGGCGCCGACGTCGATGCCGACCTCGTCGAGCAGCGTCACCGGGCCGACCGGGAAGCCGAACGCCGTCATCGCCGCGTCGACCTCGGGCGTGGCCGCGCCCTCCTCGAGCAGCCGGGCCGCCTCGTTCATGTAGGCCGCCAGCGCCCGCGTCGTGTAGAAGCCCGGACCGTCGCCGACGACGATCACGTGCTTGCCCAGGCGCCGCCCGAAGCCGACGGCAGTGGCCACCGCGGTGGGCTCGGTGCGAGCGGTCGCGATCACCTCGAGCAGCGGCATCTTGTGCACGGGCGAGAAGAAGTGCATGCCGAGCACGCGGCCCGGCCGCTTCGCCTGCGCCGCGATCTCGCCGATCGGGATCGACGACGTGTTGCTGGCGAAGACGCAGTCGTCCGCGGTCCGCTCCTCGACCTCGGCGAGCACCTTGCGCTTGAGCTCGAGGTCCTCGAACACCGCCTCGATCACCAGGTCCGCCCGCCGCAGGCCGCTCAGGTCGAGCGCGCCGGCGATGCGGTCGACGCGGCGCTCGACCTCGAGCCGGGTCAGGCTGCCGCGGCGGCGGCGCTCCTCGAAGACGTCGCGCGCGTAGCGCAGCCCCTTGCCCAGCGCTTCCGGCGTGGCGTCGCGCAGCCGCACCCGGGCGCCCGCCTCGGCGGCGGCGGCGGCGATGCCCGCGCCCATCAGCCCGGCGCCGACCACGCCCAGCTTCTGCACCTCGCGGACCGGCGTGCCCTCCGGGTAGCCCGCGTCCTTCTTGATGCCCTGGGTGGCGAAGAACAGCGAGACCAGCGCCCGCGACTGCGGCGAGACCGCCAGCGTGCCGAACGCCTTCGCCTCGCGCTCGAGGCCCGCCGTGAGCGTCGTCGCGGTGCCGGCCTCGATCACGTCGATCGCCTGCAGCGGCGCCGGATAGAGGCCGTGCGTCTTCTCGAGCACCGAGGTCCGCGCCTTGCGGAAGATCAGCGGCCGGGCCATGCGCTCGACCGCCGTGATGCCGCGCCGCACCGGGGTCAGCCGGCCCTCGGCCAGCGCCTTCGCGGCCCGGCACGCGGTCTCGAGCAGGATCGCGCGCGGCACGACCTCGTCGACGATCCCCGCCTTGAGCGCCCGCGTCGCCTTCAGGGCACGACCGGTCAGGATCAGGTCGAGGCCGCGGCCGAGGCCCACGAGCCGCGGCAGGCGCTGGGTGCCGCCGGCGCCGGGGATCAGGCCCAGCATCACCTCGGGCAGGCCCAGCGTGGTGCGCGCGTCGTCGCTCGCGACACGGTAGCGGCAGGCCAGCGCCGTCTCCAGGCCGCCGCCGAGGCAGGCGCCGTGGATCGCCGCGACCACCGGCACCGGCGACTGCTCGAGCCGTCCCAGCAGCGCGTGGCCCGCCCGCGACAGTTCCTCGGCCTCCATCTCGGAGCGCACCTTCGTGAAGTCCTCGATGTCGGCGCCGGCGATGAAGTTGTCGGGCTTGGCGCTCCACAGCACGCAGGCCTTGATCGGCCGCTTCGGGGCGTGCAGCTCGTCGAGCCAGACGCGGAACTCGTCGAACAGCGCGCGCGACAGGGTGTTGACCTTCTCGCCCGGCACGTCGAGGGTGGCGACCAGCACGCCGTCCTCGCGCAGGCTCGTGGTCAGGGCTCCGCTCATGCCGCGATCCCCCGCTCGCGCAGCGCGGCGATCTCGGCGGGCGCGAAGCCCGCCTCCGCCAGCACCACGTCCGTGTGCTCGCCGAGCGCGGGCGCGCGCCGCGGCGCGGCGACCGGCGTCGCCGAGAGCCGCAACGGCGAAACGAGAGCCCCGCCCGATGCCGCGCCGCGGGCGACGGCCTGCTCCTGCGCGAGTGCCTCCGGCAGGTCGAGCACCGGCTCGACGCAGACGTCGCGCTCGCGCAGCGCCGCGACCCACTCGTCACGATCGCGGCGGGCGAAGGCAGCCGCGAAGACGGCCTTCACCTCTTCGCGGCGCGTTCCCTGGTCCCACTGCCGGCCTCGCATCTGCGGCAGCTCGAGCGCCGCGCACAGGCCCTCCCAGAACTTCGGCTCGAGCGCGCCGACCGCGACGAAGCGGCCGTCGCGGCAGCGGTAGGTGCCGTAGCAGGCGTGGGTGCCGGACAGCTCGCTGGTCGCGGAAGCGCCCGCCAGCACCCGGGCCGCGGGCACGCTCATCAGCGCCAGCGCGGCGTCGAACATCGAGACGTCCACGACCTGGCCTTCGCCGGTGCGCTCGCGGGCCTGCAGGGCGGCGAGGATCGCGAGCGCCGCCAGCAGCCCGCCCGCCATGTCGGCGACCTGGGTGGTCGGCAGCACCGGCACGCCGTCACCTCCGAGGTTGGTGCCGAGGAAGCCCGAGCGCGCGAGGTAGTTCACGTCGTGGCCCGCCGCGGCGGCGAGCGCTCCGCCCTGGCCGTAGCCGGAGACCGAGCAGTACACGAGCCGCGGGTTGGAGGTCCGCAGCGCCACGGCGCCGAGGCCGCGGCGATCGAGTGCGCCGGGCCGGAACGCCTCGACGAACACGTCGGCGCTCGCCGCCAGCCGCTTCACGGCGTCCACGCCCTCGGGCTGCCGCAGGTCGATCTGCACGGAGCGCTTGCCGCGGTTGAGGGCCGCGTGGACCGCCGTGTCGTCCCCCGCGGGCAGCGGCGGCGGCACGGCACGGGTCGCGTCGCCGAAGGGAGGCTCCTCGACCTTGACGACGTCGGCGCCGAGGTCGGCGAGCAGCATCGTCGCGTAGGGCCCGGGGATGTAGCGGGTCAGGTCCAGCACCCTGAGACCGCGCAGCGCCTCGCTCACCGCTCGAGCACCATCGCGAAACCCATCCCGCCCTGGGCGCAGACCGAGATCAGCCCGAACTTCGCGTCGCGGCGCGCCATCTCGCGGGCCAGCGTCGTCGTGATGCGGGCCCCGGTCGCGCCGAACGGGTGGCCGAGCGCGATCGAGCCGCCGTGCACGTTGAGCCTTTCGCGGTCGACGCGCCCCACCGCCTTGTCGCGGCCGAGCTGCTCGCGGGCCCAGGCGTCCGACTCCAGGGCCTGGATGTTCGAGGCGACCTGGACCGCGAAGGCCTCGTGCATCTCGATCAGGTCGACGTCCGAGAGCGCGATCCCCGCCCGTTCGAGCGCCTTCGGCACCGCCAGCGCCGGGCCCATCAGGAGCTGGCCCGCGGGATCGACCGCGGCCACCGCCCACGCGCGGATGTAGGCGAGCGGCGCGTGGCCGTCGGCCTTCGCGCGCTCCTCGGACATGAGCAGCACCGCGGCCGCGCCGTCGGTCAGCGGCGACGAGTTGCCGGCGGTGACGCTGCCGTGGCGGCGGTCGAACACCGGCCTGAGCGCGGCCAGCGCCTCGATGGACGTGTCACGGCGCACGAGGTTGTCTTCGGCGACGACCTCGGTGTAGCGCGGCGGCACCGGCAGCGGCGCGATCTCGGGCTGCAGCAGCCCGGCGTCCAGCGCCTTCGCCGCGTTGTGGTGGGAGAGGAACGCGATGCGGTCCTGCTCCTCGCGCGTGACGGCGTTCTCCTTCGCCATCTTCTCCGCCGACTGGCCCATCGACAGCCCGGTCGACGGCTCGGCGATCGCGGGCGTCTGCGGCGCCAGGTCGCGCAGCCGCAGGCCGGCGAAGGCGCGCACCCGCGAGGAGAGGCCGCGTGCCTTCGAGACGGCCACCAGCGCCTGGGCCATCCGCCTGCTGTGGAGGATCGGCACGTCCGACAGGCACTCGGCGCCGCCGGCGATCGCGGTGTCGGTGTGGCCCGCCAGGATCGCGGTCGCCGCGTCGGCGATCGCCTGGTTGGCGGAGGCGCAGGCGCGGTTGAGGGTGTGGCCCGGGGTGGAGACCGGCAGCCCGGCGCCGAGCACGACCTCCCGGCCGAGGTTGGGGGCGTGGACCGAGGCGACCACCTGGCCCATCACGACCAGGCCGACCTGCGCGGGGTCGATTTCGCTGCGCTCGACCAGCTCGCGCACGCAGGCGCGGCCGAGGTCGAGGGCGGTCAGGTCGCGGTAGACGGAACCGGAGCGGGCGAAAGGAGTGCGACAACCCGCGACGATCGCGACACGCCCGGAAGCGGACACGACCTCGGATCTTAGCGGAACTTCGGGCGCCCGGGCAGCGTTGGAGCCGGCAGGAGGTGCAACGCCCCATGAACCGGCTCGCCCTGGCCCTGGCCGTGCTCGTCCCGGCCGCCCCGTCCACCGCCGTCGCCGACTGCCCCGCCAGCGCCCCGCGCCAGGCGAAGCTCGCCGCCTCCGACGTGGCCCGCGTGCGCGTCGTCGCGCGCGCCGGCTCGCTGCGCATCACGGGGCGGCCAGGAGCCGCCGCGATCGAGGCCCGCGGCACGGCCTGCGCCAACGACGCGAAGCTGGTGGAGGCGATCACGCTGCGTGCCGAGCGGGTCGGCGACGAAGCGCGGATCACCGTCGAGGTGCCCGACGGCGGCTGGACGATCGGCTGGAGCGGGACCTCGCCGCGGCTGGACCTCGAGGTCGACGTGCCCGCGAACCTGCCGCTCGAGGTCGAGGACACCTCGGGCGAGGTCGAGATCGCCGACACCGGCGCGCTGCGCCTCGACGACAACTCGGGCGATCTGCGGCTGCGGCGCATCGGCGGCGACGTCGAGGTGCGCGACGGCTCGGGCGGGATCGAGATCGAGGACGTGAGGGGCTCGGTGCGGATCACCGAGGACGGCTCCGGCGAGATCCGCATCGCGGGCGTCGACGGCGACGTGGTCATCCGCGACGACGGGTCGGGCGGGATCGACGTCTCGCGGGTCAAGGGCTCGGTGCGGATCGACGAGGACGGCTCGGGCTCGATCCGCGTGCGCGACGTGGGCGGCGACTTCGAGGTCGGCCGCGACGGCAGCGGCGGCATCGACCACGAGGGCGTCAAGGGAGCGGTGCGCGTTCCGGAGCGGCGGCGGCGCTGACCCCTGCCGAACCCCGCGGGGCCACCTCCCCCCGCGGGTCGGCTATGATGCGCGGCGGACCACGCGCCCGTAGCTCATCTGGATAGAGCGACTGGCTTCGAACCAGTAGGCAGGGGGTTCGAATCCCTCCGGGCGCGCCACTTCGCGGGTTTCTGCCGGCCCCCTCCGGCCTGCAGCGGCGCCCGCGGGACACTGAGCGCAACGTCGAATGACTGGATCCGACGATACGCCGGGCCCGACGCGCCCCCCGCAAGGCACCCCGGGCGACGACACCGAAGCGCTCTCCCACCTGCAGACGGCGCCGATCTCCGACTTCCGGCCGCGGATCGAGGCGCCGCCGGCGCTGTCGGCCGGCGATCTCGTCGCCGGCCGCTACCGCATCGCGCGCTTCATCGCGGCCGGCGCCATGGGCGAGGTCTACGAGGCTCGCGACGAGGAACTCGGCGAGGAGGTCGCGCTCAAGACGATCCGCCCCGAGATCGCCGCCGGCCCCCAGGCCCTCGAGCGCTTCAAGCGCGAGATCCAGCTCGCGCGCCGGGTCACCCACCCGAACGTCTGCCGCATCTTCGACTTCGGCCGCCACCAGGGCCCGGCCGGCGAAGGCCGGCCCGTGCTCGACCTCAACTTCCTCACCATGGAGCTGCTGCGCGGCGAGACGCTCGCGCAGTACCTCGCCCGCCGGCGGCGGCTGCCGCTCGACGAGGTGGCTTCCCTGCTGGAGCAACTCGTGGGCGCGCTGGCCGCCGCCCACGCCGCGGGCGTCGTGCACCGCGATTTCAAGGCCGGCAACGTGATCCTCGTGCCCGGCGCGGGGGCGACCCCGCGGGCGGTGGTCACCGACTTCGGCGTGGCGCGCCCGTCGGAGGAGACGGACCCGAAGTCGATGACGGTGACGGGCGTCGCGCTCGGCACTCCCGCCTACATGGCCCCCGAGCAGATCGAAGGCGGCGCGGTGACGCCGGCGACCGACGTCTACGCGCTCGGCATCGTGCTGTACGAGATGATCACCGGCAACCTGCCGTTCCGCGGCAGCACGGCGCTCGCGACGATGGCGCGGCGGCTGACGGACGCGCCGACACCGCCCGCGGATCACGTGCCGGACCTCGACCCGCGCTGGAACGCCGCCGTGCTGCGCTGCCTCGAGCGCGAGCCTGGCCGGCGCTTCGCGGCCGTCACCGAGGTGCTCGACGCGCTGGCGGGCCGCCCGGTCGCACTGCCGCCGCGGCTGACGCCGCCGCCCTCGCGCCGGAAACGGCTGCGCCTGCGCGACCGCGGGGCGCGGCCGTGGGTGCTGGGCGGGCTGGGCCTGATCGCCGCGGGGCTGGCGGTGGCGCTGTTCTGGCGACCCGCGGACCCGGCCGCGGAGCCCGAGTCGGGCGAGCAGGTCGACCAGATCCAGGTCACGACGTCGGCCGGGCTCGACCTGCACCCCACCTTCTCGCCGGACGGCCTGTCGATCGCCTACACGAGCGACCGCCGCGGGCCGTTCGAGATCTTCATCCGCGGCGTCGCCGCGGGCGGCGCCGACGTGCAGGTCACCACCGACGGTCGCCAGAACTTCCAGCCCGCGTGGTCGCCCGACGGCAAGACCATCGCCTACCACTCGCGGCAGGCCGGCGGCCTGTGGCTGATCCCGGCGCGCGGCGGCTCCCCGCGCCAGCTCACGACGTTCGGCTCGCACCCGGCGTGGTCGCCCGACGGCAGGACGGTCGCCTTCCAGTCGGCGGCCCTCGTCGACCTGGCCGCGAATGCCGTCGCCGCGATGCCGCCGTCCACGCTCTGGACCGTGCCGGTCGAGGGCGGCGAGCCCGTCCAGGTCACCCAGCCCGGCAGCCCGCCCGGCGGACACGGCGCGCCCTCGTGGTCGCCGGACGGCCGCCGCATCGTGTTCTCGGCCTCCGACCGCAATCGCTCGACGCTCTGGTCGGTGACCGCACAGGGCGACGAGCTGGTGCGGCTGGTCGACCGCACGCTGTACTCGTACGACCCGATCGTCAGCCCCGACGGGCGCCGCGTCTACTACTCGTCCGTGTCCGACGCGGGGCGCTACACGACCTGGACGCTGCCGATCTCCCCCGAGAGCGGGCGGCCGGTCGGTGAAGCGAGGGCGCTGGTCAGCCCCTCGGTCGCGACCGCGCGCCACCTCGCCCTGTCGGCCGACGGCCGGCGCCTCGCCTACTCCGCGCTGCAGATGCAGAGCAACCTGTGGTCGGTCGAGCTGCGCGAGGACGGCAGCGGCGGCACGGCACGGGCGCTGACCTCCGAGAACGGCCGCAACTCGCGGCCCTTCTACTCGCCCGACGGAAAGCTGGTCTCGTTCGAGCGCTGGCGGCTGGGCGTCAACTCCGACCTGTGGGTGATGGACGGCAGCGGCAACCGCGCGCGGCAGATCACGCGCGACCCGCGCATCGACACGGTCGCGAGCTGGTTCCCGGACGGGCAGCGGCTGCTGTTCCGTTCCGACCGCGGCGGGCGCGGCGAGGTGTGGAGCATCGGCCTCGACGGCACCGGCGAGAAGCGCTTCCTGGAGCTCGACCAGGACCTCGACTGGCCGCGCCTCTCCCCGGACGGCCGCCGCATGGTCTTCAACTCGCGCGGCGGCGGCGGCACGGTCAACGTCTGGGACGTGGAGACCGACGGCGGGAAGCCCCGCCAGCTCACCTCGGACTCCGAGTTCGCCGGGTTCGCGGCGTGGTCCCCGGACGGCAGGCTGCTCGCGGTCCAGGTCAAGCGCGGCGAGGACACCGCGATCGGCCTGGTGCGCCCGGGCAGCGGCGCGATCGAACTGCTGACCCGCGAGGCGGGCCAGAGCTGGCCCTACTCCTGGGCCCCGGACGGCGAGCGGATCGCCTTCGCCGGCCAGCGCGGCGACTACTGGAACGTCTACTGGATCTCCCGCCGCACGCGCGTGGAGCAGGCGGTGACGCGCTACGAGCGGCTCGGCGCCTACGTGCGCTACCCGGCCTGGTCGCCCGACGGCTCGCGCATCGTCTACGAGTACGCGGAGACCACGGGCAACGTCTGGATGCTGACGATCGCGGGGCTGCGCCCGTAGCGAACCGGGCGCGCCCCGCTGGCGATCAGGACTGCTTGATCGCCGTGATCAGGTCGAGGATCGCCCGCTTGCCGTCCGCGAAGTACATCAGGGTGTTGTCGGCGGCGAACAGCGGGTTGGGGATGCCGGCGAAGCCCGGGCTCAGGCTGCGCTTGACGACGATCACCGTGCGCGCCTTGTCGACGTCGAGGATCGGCATGCCGGCGATCGGCGACTGCGGGTCGGTGCGCGCCACCGGGTTGACGACGTCGTTGGCGCCGATCACGATCGCCACGTCGGTCTCCGGGAAGCGCGCGTTGACGTCGTCCATCTCCAGGACCTTCTCGTAGGCGATGTCGGCCTCGGCCAGCAGCACGTTCATGTGGCCGGGCATGCGGCCCGCGACGGGGTGCACGCCGAACAGCACCTCGACGCCGCGCGACTCGAGCAGGCTGCACAGGTCGCGCACCGCGTGCTGGGCCTGCGACACCGCGAGGCCGTAGCCGGGCACCACGACCACCCGCTGCGCCGTGTCGAACACCATCGCCAGTTCCTCGGGCGAGGCGGACTTGACCTTGGCGTAGACCGCGTCGGAGCTCTTCTGCGCGGCCGAGGCCTCCATCACGCCGAACAGCACGTTGGTCATCGAGCGGTTCATCGCCTTGCACATGATCTGGGTCAGGATGATGCCCGACGCCCCGACCAGCGAGCCCGCGATGATCAGCATGTTGTTGTTGAGCACGAAGCCGGTGGCCGCGGCGGCCAGGCCGGAGTAGGAGTTCAGCAGGCAGATCACGACCGGCATGTCCGCGCCGCCGATCGGCAGCACGCTGAGCACGCCCAGCACCGAGGCGACCGCCACGACCCCCCAGTACCAGTACGCGGCCTCGGGCGAGAGCGTGGTGACGCCTGCGGCGTCGGTGGCCAGCGCGCCGACGATCGGCACGCCGAGCCCGATCGCGGTCAGCAGCAGCGCCGCGCTGACGAAGTGCTGGCCCGGGAAGTGGAGCGACTTGAGGAACTTCCACTCCTCGAGCTTGCCGTAGGCGATCATCGAGCCGAAGAAGGTGACGCCGCCGATCAGGCCGCCGGCGATGGTCGCCACCGTGAGCTGCACCGGGTCGGCCTCGAACACGTAGCCCGGGCGCGCGGCGTCGATCAGCGCGGCGCCGGAGACCAGCACCGAGGCGCCGCCGCCGAAGCCGTTGAGCAGGCCGACCATCTGCGGCATCGCGGTCATCTGCACGCGCAGCGCCATCACCGTGCCGGCCGTGGCGCCGATCAGCAGCCCCAGCACGATGTGGCCGTAGCTGACGATGTGGCGATCGAACAGGGTGACCACCACGGCGATCAGCATCCCGACGGCACCCATCGCGTTGGCGCGCACCGCGGTGCGCGGGTGCGACAGGCCCTTGAAGGTGAGGATGAACAGCACCGCGGCGACCAGGTAGGCCACGTTCTCGAAGGCGTGGCGCAGGTCGCCGCCGGCGGCCGCGCTGGCGATCAGGCTGGGGTTCATGGCGCTACGCCTTCCGCTTGAACATCTGCAGCATCCGGTTGGTGACCAGGAAGCCGCCGACGACGTTGATGGTGGCGAACACGATGGCGGCGACGCCGATCCAGGTCGTGGCCGGGCTGTCGTTGCCGGTCGCCACGAGGGCGCCGACGATGGTGATGCCGGAGACCGCGTTCGAGCCCGAGGTGAGCGGCGTGTGCAGCGTCGGCGGCACCTTGGTGATGACCTCGAAGCCGACGAACACCGCCAGCACGAAGATGGTGAGCCCGTTGACCAGTGCTTCCATGGAGTCTCGCTTCCCTCTTCCCTAGACCGTGGCGCCTGCCGGGGCCAGCGCCTCGCGCACCCGCGGGTGGACCACCTCGCCGCCGCGGGTGACGACCACGCCCGCCACCACCTCGTTGGCGGGGTCGAGCGCCAGCTCGCCCTTCTTCACGATCTCGCCCAGCAGCGTGACTAGGTTCTTCGCGTACATCTGGCTCGCGTGCAGCGGCACGTCGGAGGCCAGGTTGACGGGGCCCAGCACGTGCACGCCGTGCTCGACCAGGTCCTGGCCGGGCCGCGTCAGCTCGCAGTTGCCGCCGCCTTCGGCCGCCAGGTCGACGACGACCGAGCCCGGCGCCATCGCCCGCACCATCTCGGCGGTGACCAGGATCGGCGCCTTGCGCCCCGGCACCTGCGCGGTCGTGATCACCACGTCGCTCTCGGCGACCACTTTCGCCATCACCTCGCGCTGGCGGCGATAGAACGCCTCGTCCTGCGCCTTCGCGTAGCCGCCCTTGTCCTCGGAGCCCGCGGTGTCGAGGCCGAGGTCGACGACCTTGGCGCCGAGGCTGCGGATCTGCTCGGCCGCCGCCGGCCGCACGTCGTAGCCGTGGACGACGGCGCCCAGCCGGCGCGCCGCCGAGATCGCCTGCAGGCCGGCGACGCCCGCGCCGATCACGAACACCTTGGCGGGCGACAGCGTGCCGGCGGCGGTCATCAGCATCGGGAACATCTTGGGCAGCTTCAGCGCGGCCAGCAGCACCGCGCGGTAGCCGGCGACGGTCGCCATCGAGGACAGCGCGTCCATCGACTGGGCGCGGGTGATGCGCGGCATCAGCTCCATCGAGCAGGCGGTGACGCCGGTCGGCGCCAGTTCCGCCGCCGCCTCGGGCGCGCCGAGCGGGTCGAGGAAGCCGATCAGCACCTGGCCCGCGCGCAGCTTCGCGAGGTCGGCGCGGCCGGCCTCGCGGTTGGCGCCGAACGCGCGGACCTGGAGCACGATGTCGGCCGCGAAGGCCTCGTCGCGGGTGCCGAGCGTGGCGCCCTTCTCGACGTACTGGGCGTCGGGGAAGCCCGCGGCCTCCCCGGCGCCCTTCTCCACGGTGACCTCGAACCCGGCCTTCTTCAGGCCGGGCACGAGGGCGGGAACCAGCGCCACGCGCCGCTCCCCGTTGAAAGTCTCTCTGGGAACGCCGACGCGCACGCTGTCGCCTCCTCCGCCGCTAGAACGCGGCGGGATAGCAGCTCGACCGGTAGATGCCGTCGCCGCGGCGCACGTGGCCGCTCGAGAGCTGGACGTCGAACTGCTCGTTGAAGTCGTTGACCTTCTTGATGGCCAGCTCGAAACCGTCGAAGCGCCCGCAGTAGCCGCGCTGGGCGAGCACGGTGACGAGCGCCTGGTGGTAGGCCGGCCCGTCGAGGGCGAGCGGCCAGTTGGTGCCGGGCTGGGTGTTGCCCAGGTTGAACAGCTCCGGCCGCGTCCGGATCACCTCGTCGATCGCCCACTCGACGTCGTTGTAGTAGCGCGAGTTCGGCTCACGGCCGCAGGCCAGCTCGCGGCTGCCGGGCAGCGAGCAGCCGGGCACCTGCCCCGGCACCGGCGCCGTGGCCGGGAAGGCGGCCGGCTCGCAGGTCGCCCGGTACATGCCCTCGCCGCGGCGGACGTGGCCGGTCGAGAGCAGGATGTGGTACTGGTCGTTGTAGGCGTTGGTGCTCTTGACCTGCAGCTCCTCGCCGTCGTAGTTGGCGCAGAAGCCCATCTTCTCCATGTTGGTCACGACGCCCGTGATGTAGGCGCCGATGCTCAGCACGCGGTAGCCGCCGGCCCCGCGCTGGTCGTTGCGGTCGAAGATGCCCGGCTGCTCGGCCACGAGCTGGTCGATGGCCTTGTTGACCTCGTCGAAGTAGTGGGCGTTGCCGCGGGGGCAGGCCTGCCCCGTGAACGGACTCGCCGGCGCGCCACAGGCGAAGCCGAACGCCGGCCGCGGGGTGGGGGCCGGGGTGGGCGTCGGCGTCGGTGCGGCCGCGGAGCCCGAGCCGGAGGGCGTGCTGCCGGTCGGCGTGCTGTTGCCACCTCCGCACGACGACAACAGGACCGCTGCGCCCACTGCGGCGAACAGGGCGACATTACGCGACAACTTCATCGAGGCTCCTCCGAGGGCGGGCAGGAGCCCGCCGGGGGCCACGCGGCTCTCGGCACGCGCGGCTCATTTGCAGGAAGAATACCACCGGTCCGGCCGCAGACACTGCGCACCGGAGCACGTTTGACGCGGCTGAACGCAGCTTCTACCGTGACTGAATGCGCCGCTGGAACAGGCTCGCCCGGATCGTCGCCCTCGCGCTGACGCTGCCCGCCGCGGGTCAGGACCCGCCGCCGCGTTTCGCCGAGTCCGTCGACGTCGAGCGGCTGCTCCTCGACGTGCGGGTCATCGGCGACGGCGGGCGGGCGGTCCGCGACCTGACTGCGGCGGACTTCGAGGTGGAGGTCGGCGGCCGCGAGGCGCGGGTGGAGTCGGCGAGCTGGGTCGACGGCGCGGCGAGCCGCCTCGACGCGGAGACCCGGCAGCGGCTCGCGCGCGCGGGCTTCCCTCTGCCCGTCCCGGGGCGCTCGATCGTGTTCCTGTTCCAGAAGGACCTGCGCGCCTCGCGGCTGCCGGGGCTGATCCAGTTGAAGCAGCGGGCGCGGCAGACGCTCGAGCGGCTGGCTCCCGCCGACCGCGTCGCGCTGCTCTCGTTCGACTCCCGGTTGCGGCTCTGGCTCGACTTCACGACCGATCGCGAGGCGGTCGCCCGGGCCCTGGACGACTCGGTGTTGTTCGGCCGCACCCCGGCGCCGCCGCAGGATGCCGGCCGGCCCGGCGGCCTGCGCTTCGACGAAGCCGCGGCGCGCCGGGCCGCATCGATCGAGCAGGGCCTGCTGGTGCTGGCCCGGGCGCTGCAGCCGCTGCCGGGCCCCAAGTCCGTGCTCTTCTTCGGCCACGGCTTCGGCGGCCTGGTCGCCGTGGACGCGGCCTACGGTCCCGCCCGCAGCGCCCTCCGTGAGGCGCGGGCGGCGGTCTTCGCGATCGACGTGACCCAGGCCGACCGCCACAGCATGGAGGTCGGGCTGCAGCAACTGGGCTGGGACACCGGCGGCTTCTACGCGAGCGCGTACCACTTCCCCGGACAGGCGATGAGCCTCGCGGAGGCCGCCCTCGACGGCCACTACGCGCTCGTCGTCGAACGCCCTCCGGCGCTTCCCGCGGGACGTCACGACCTCGCCGTGCGGCTCGTCGGCCGCGGGGGCCGGGTGCTCGCGCCGCCGGCCGTGTCCGAGCGCTGACGCCAGGCGTGCGGGCGGTGTAGCATCGGATGTCCCTCGAGGAGCCCGCCCGCAACACCTGCCTGCGCCCATGGACAACCCGAAACCGCATCACGTCGTCCGCTGCGCCTCCTGCTTCCAGAACTTCGACGCGATGGAGGCGGCGTTCTGCGAGTGCCTCGCGGCCGAACGCACCGTCGTCTGCCCCCACTGCGGCCGCTGCTTCTGCAAGGCCTCGATCGGCTACAAGCGCCAGTTCTGGACCGGGGCCCCGCGCGAGCTCTCGCTGCGCAAGCAGGCCGAGCACGCCGCGCCGCGGCCGGCCGCGACGCCCGGGCCGGTGGACCCGGCCACGCTGAAGCGGCCCCTGGTGCTGCTGGTCGAAGACGAGCCCGGGATCGCGATGGTCGCGACACGCGTCATCGAAGGCCTCGGCTACGGCGTCCTGGTGGCCCGCAACGGCGCCGAGGGGCTGGAGATGGCGCGCGCCCACCGGCCCGAACTGGTGCTGACCGACGCGCTGATGCCGAAGCTCGACGGCCGCGAGATGGCCCGCCAGCTGCGGGCGGACGCCACGTTGAAGGGAATCAGGATCGTCGTCATGACCTCGCTCTACACGGGGGTCAAGTACAAGGTCGAGGCCCACCGCCAGGCCCAGGTCGACGACTACCTCGAGAAGCCGATCGACCCGGCGCAACTGGCCGACCTGCTCGGTCGCCACCTGGGCCCGCCCCGGGCGTGACGCGGCCGACGCTGGGCCTGCTCGGGCGCACCGTCGGCGCGCTGGCAGCGACGGCGCTGGCGCCGCTGCTGGTGGCCCCTTACCTCGTCTCGCTCAACCGCGAGGCGGTCGGCGACCAGGTCCTGCGCACGCATGCGGTCGCGGCGCGCTCCACCGCGGCCCGCGTGTCCGCCTTCCTGGAGACGCTGTCCGGCCCCGGGCGCGCGCTGGCGATGAACCCGGCGGTGCTCGCCGATCCGCGCGGCGCCGCGGCCAGCGAGATGCTGGCCGGTCTGCTCCGCGCCCAGCCGCTGATCGCGGGCGCCGCGATCGTCAACGCCGGCGGCGAAGAGGTCGTGCGCGCCCAGGCCCGCGGCCAGGCGGCGGTCGTCGACGCGGTGCTGTCCGCCCCCGCCGAGGCCAGCGTGGCCGTCGTCGAAGCGACGGGCGCCTCGTGGCTGCGCATCCGGTTGCCGCTCGAAGCGGCCGCGGGCGAGCTGCTGCTGGTGGCCGACCCCTCGCCGCTGCAGGATGTGCTGGCCACCGAGGAGCTGGGCCGCGAGGCGCAGCTCGCGGTCGTCGGGCCGGGCCCCGAGCTGCTGCTCGCCTCCGAACCCGGACTGAGCCTCGCCTCCTTCCCGCACACGCTGGTCGATGCGGGCCGCGCGGGCCACACCTCGGGCGCGTCGCGCTTCGAAGACGAGCGCGGCGGAGCGCTCGGCGCATACGCGCCGGTGACGGCAACTCCCTTCTTCGTGCTGTCGAGCCAGCCCGTCGGGGTCGCGGAAGAAGTCGCCGAGCAGATGCGGGCGCGCTCGCTGTGGGCGGTGGGTGGAGCGCTGGCGCTGGCGACGGCGTTCTCGGCCGTCGCCTGGCGGACCGTGATCCGCCCCGTGCGGCAGCTCGCGGCCGCGCAGGCGAAGCTGGCGGGCGCCGCGGTGCGCGGTCGCGACGAGATCGAGCAGCTCGCCGAGTCGTTCCGCACGCTGGAGCGGGTGGTCCAGGACCGCGACTCGCTGGGCGAGGTGTTCCTCGGCCGCTACCTCGTCCTCGAGCGGCTGGGCTCGGGCGGCATGGGCACGGTGTTCCGCGGCTGGGACCCGCGGCTCGAGCGGGCGGTCGCGCTCAAGACCATTCACCTCGGCGCCGAGCTCGACAAGGTCGTGCGCGGCGAGCAGCGCTCGACGCTGCTGCGCGAGGCGGTCACGGCCGCCCAGTTCAACCACCCGAACATCGTCTCGATCCACGACGTCGAGGACGTGGGCGACGCCGCCTTCATCGCGATGGAGCTGGTCGAGGGCCGCAGCTTCGAGTGGTGGCTGCACCGCACGCCGCGACCCACGCCGGGCGACGTGGCGCTGATCGGGCTCGGCGTGGCGCGGGCGCTTGCGGCCGCCCACGAGCGCGGCGTGCTGCACCGCGACGTCAAGCCCGCGAACGTGCTGCTCGCCCACGACGGCTCCGTGAAGGTGACCGACTTCGGCATCGCCGGCCACATCTCCGAGCGCGCGCGAGACGCGGGGCTCGTGTTCGGGACCCCGGGCTACCTGGCGCCCGAGGCGCTGCGTGGCGAGGGCCAGGACGGCCTCTCCGACCTGTTCGCGCTCGGCGTCGTGCTCTACGAGGGCCTGACCGGCTGGTCGCCGTTCGCCGCCGCCACCCCGGCCGAGTCGTTCGACCGCACGCTGGTCCGCGAGCCGGAGCCGCCGCAGCGGCGCAGCCCCGAGGTCCCCGACGACCTCGCGACGCTGGTGATGGGCCTGCTGGCCAAGGACCGCACGGCCCGGAGGCCGGGCTCCGCGGCCGAACTGGCCGACGGGTTCGAGGCGCTGGTCGCCCGCCACGGCTTCCGGTTCGGCGGGCTGCCCGACTCGTCGACTCCCGAGACGCCCTGGCACGCGGCCGAGACGCGCGCCGGGGTGTTCGCGACGCAGGTGCACCCGCGCACGACGATCCGGCCCTCCAATCGATGAGGCACAATCGCTCCATGTCTTCCACGCTGCGCGCACTCTGGCTCGTCTCGCTGCTCGCCGCCGCGTCGGCCGCGGGCCAGGACCCCGCCGCGCGCACCGCCGGCGACACCCTCGGCTGGCACACGGTGGTCGCCGGCGAGACGCTGATGGGGATCACCCAGAAGTACCTGGGCTCGAGCGCCGGCTGGCGCGACAACTGGCGGCTCAACCCGGACATCGCCGACCCGAACAGGCTGACTCCCGGCCAGAAGATCCGCATCATCGTGAAGCGCAAGGTGCGCACGGCCGAGCTGGCGGCGCTCTCGCGGAAGGTCGAGGAGAAGCCGTTCCCCGAGCCGTGGACCTCGGCCCAGCTCGGCGACCTGCTGCGCGAGCGCGACGGGCTGCGGACCCACGAGCGGGCCTCGGCGCTCCTCAAGTTCGAGGACGAGACGAAGCTCTACATCACCGAGCAGTCGGTCGTGTTCCTGCGCGACGCCGGCGGCCGGCTGGAAGCCGCGCCGCGGCGATCGCTCGAGATCGTGGAGGGTCAGGCCGACCTCGAGGCCCCCGCGGCGGCCGCGGGCGGCGAGATCGAGATCGTGATCGGCGGCGCCCAGGCGAAAGCGCGGCGCAGTGCCGAAACGGGCAACCGCAGCCGCTCGCGCCGCACCGCCACGGGCACGGCGCAGTTCATGGTGTACGACGGCGGCGCCGAGGTGGCGGCGGCGGGCCGCTCCGTCTCCGTCGACCCCGGCATGGGCACGACGGTTCCCGAGAACGGGGCGCCGACGCCGCCCGAGAAGCTGCTGCCGGGCCCGCGCCTCACGGAGCCCGCGCCCGGAACGATCCTGGATCACTCGAATCCGGTGCTCACCTGGGACGTCGTGGGCGACGCGGCCCGCTACGTGGTCGAGGCCTGCGGCGACCCCGGCTGCGGGCGGCTGCTGTCGCGGCACGTGGACGTCAAGGGAACCCGGCTGCAGGTCGAGCCGCTGGCCCTGGGCGACGTCTGGCTGCGGGTCACGGCAGTCAGCGCCACGGGGCTCGACGGCTTCCCCGGCGAACCCGTCGCGGTCTCCGTGCGCTCGCTGTACCGGCGCCCGCCGTTCGGGACGGCGCCCGCGCCCGCGACGGCACCGGAAGAACCCGCTCCGGCGGCCGGCGACGCGCCGCCCGGGGCGCGGCCCCAGCCCACGCCCCCGAAGTGGAAGCCGGGCGCTCCCGGCGCTCCGGCGGCGACGCCGACGCCGCCCGCCGCGCGCTAGCGCGAGAGCCGCGCGAGCGCCTCGCGGGCGGCCTCGCGGACCTCGTCGGCCGTGTCCCCCGTCAGCCGCTGAAGCGCCGGCGCGGCGGCCCTGGCCGCGGGGCCGATCCGCCCCAGCGCCCGCGCCGCCTGCGCGCGCACGCGCGGGTCCGCGTCGCCCAGCGCCCGCTCCAGTTCCGGCGTGGCCGGCGCGGCGACCGACTCCAGGCGACCCAGCGCGCGGGCGGCCTTCCAGCGGCGGTCGGGTGAGTCCGCCACCAGCCCGCGCGCCAGCGCGGGCACCGCGGCGCCCGCTGCGGGCCCGATTCGCGACAACGCCGTCGCGGCGCCCGCGCGATCGAAGCCCTCTTCGTGCTCCAGCGCGGCGATCAGGGCCGGCACCGCGGGAGCGGCCGCCGAACCGAAGTTGCCGAGCGAGAAGGCGGCGAACGCGCGCACGAACGGGTCCGCGTGCCCCAGGGCCGCACTCAGCGCCGGCAGGTCCTCCGCGGCCTGGAGGCCGATCGTGAAGAGGGCCCGCGCCGCCGCCCAGCGCGGGGCGGCCCTGGGGTCCGCGAGCCGCGCGAACAGCTCCGGCGCGGCCGGCCGCGCGGCGGGGCCCAGCGCGCCCAGGGCCCGCGCCGCCTCGACCCGCACCGGCTCTTCCGGGTCGCCGAGCGCGGCGCGCAGCGCGGGCAGCGCGGGCGCCGCCGCCGGCCCCAGGCGGCGCAGCGCCCACAGCGCGGCGCGCTTCTCGTCCACGCCGCCGGCGCCGACGGTCGCGGCGAGGGTGGCGACGTCGTCCGCGGCGATCCCGCGGCGTGCCAGCACCGGAAGCGCGGCCAGCGGGCGCGGCACGACGGCCGAGTTCGCCAGCGCCCGTGCCACGAGGCGGGCGCCGGCGGCGCTCGGGTGGTCGTAGTCGTGGAACGCCTCCGGCCCGAGTTCGGCGAGCTCGGGCGCCAGGTCGTGGCAGGCAATACCCTCTTCGGCGCAGAACGCGAGCAGCCGCTGCTGGGCCCGCGGCGGCGGCGCGCCCGGCTCGAGCTGGAAGCGGAACGGGAACACGACGAGGCCGAAGGAAGCCCCGTCGGCCGCGACGGTGCGCCGCAACTCGCGGACCTCGCCGAAGAAGCGCTCCCAGCCCGCACGCACGCGCTCCGGCTCCGGCGCTTCGAACAGCTCCTCCACGGAGGCGATCTCGCGGCCTTCGGCGCCGACCAGCAGCCGCACCAGCGCCGAGGCGCGGAACGCGCGCGCCAGCAGCGGGTGCGGCCGCGACAGGTTGTTCTGCAGCTCGGGCACGTCGTTGAGGCAGACCGCGAGCAGGGCGTGGCTCGGCCGGTAGCGGCGCGCGATGCGCTCCCAGGCCAGGCGCTGCTGCCGGGTCGACCAGCCGAGCAGCGCGACGTTCATCACCTCGACACCGGGCCCGGACTCGTCCAGCGCCGCCTCGAGGCCGCGGGTCCAGGTCTCGTCCGGCTTCAGGCCGTCGCCGAACGTGACGCTGTCGCCGAGCACCGCCAGCCGCGACACGCCGCGCGGCGCCTCCTCCGCGTGAGCGCGGTCGCGCAGGCCCTCGCGGTTGAACTCGTCCCACGGCGGCCAGCCCAGCGAGTCGGAGCGCACGGTGTAGAAATCGCCGTCCCACTTCTGCTGCCAGTCCCAGATGTACTCGGCGACGGGTCGCGGCTTCGGCGCTGGTGCCAGCAGCCGCGCCCCGCCCTCGAGCCCCGCCGCGCACAGGGCGAACACGAGCACGGCGAGGGAGAGGTTGGCGGCCAGCGACTGCGGCGGACGCTCGGGCGCGGACATCGAGCGCGCATGATACGGCCCGCGACTACAATCGCCGCACCGCCCGCGGGCGAATCCCGGAGAGACACGCGCCATGAAGCTGGCCGATCGGGCCCTGATCGCGACGACCATCCTGGCCGTGGATCTCGTGTCCTTCGCCGTGCCGCTGACGGCGCTGGCGGCGGCGTGGGTCGTGCTCGTCCGGCCCGCCTGGTTCCGCCGCCTCGTCGACGCGCTCTACGGGCCACCGCGATGATCCGCTACCGGCTGGTCCGCCTCGACGGGGCGGCTCCCCCGTTCGAGCTCGCGGGTGACGTGGAGATCGGGTCGGGGCCCGGCTGCCGGGTGCGGGTGGAAGGTGCCGAGCCCCGTCACGCCCTGATCGCCGCCGGGCCGGACAACCTGGTCCTGCGCGACCTCGGGTCGGAGGGCGGCACCTTCCTCGGCGACGACGACATCGAAGAAGCCGAGCTGCGCGACGGCGACGTGATCCGCCTGGCGCCGTGCGGTGTCCGGCTGCGGCTGGAGATCCTGGCCACCGAGGCGCTCTCGGGCGACACGATGCTGGGCGTCCGCGATGCCCCGCAGGCAGCCGGCGGCGGCGAGCGCACGCTGGTGCCGGGCGCCCTGGTGGCGGGCCTTCCGGCCCTGCACACGGCGAAACGCGCGCCGGCCGAGGGGGGCCACATCGCGCGGCTGCGCGTGCGCTTCGTCGCCGGCTCGCGCACGGGCGCCGAGTTCGAGCTGGCCGGCTCGGTGTTGCGAGTCGGCCGCGCGCAGGGCAGCGACGTGTGGACGCCCGACGACCGCGTGGTCTCGGCCCAGCACGCCAAGCTGGTGCGGGTCGAGGGCGCCTACATCCTGTTCGACCTCGAGAGCCGCAACGGCACCTTCCTCAACGGCCGCCGCGTCGACCGCGCCCCGCTCGCCCACGGCGACGTGGTCGGGCTCGGGCCCGGCGGGCCCGCGTTCGTGGTCGAGTTCCTGTCCGGCGCGCTCGCCGGACGCGGGGACGCCACCGTGACGATCCCGGACTTCGATCGCCTCGCCGCCCGCTCGCGCGGCACCGCGCTGGTCGCCGAGCTGGCGCTGCCGGCCGCGGGGCTCGAGGCCGGCCGGGGTCCCGAGGCCGGGCTCCGCCTCGAGTCGCCGATCGTCAGCCGCGCCCACACCCGCTTCACCCCGCTGCCCGACGGCCGGGTGCGGGTCGAGGACCTGGCCTCGGCCAACGGCACCTACGCCCGCGGCGAGCGGGTCAGCCGGGTGGAACTGGCGGCCGGCGAGCGCGTGGTCGTCGGCCCCTTCGAGATCGAGGTCGGCGCGGAGCGGCTGCGCGTGTTCGACACCCGCAGCCGGCTGCGCCTCGACGTGCACGGCGCGACCGTCAAGGCGGGCGCCCGCACGCTGGTGGACGACGTCGACCTCGCGATCCCGCCCGGCACCTTCACCGCGCTGATCGGCCCGTCGGGCGCCGGCAAGTCGACGCTGCTCGAGGCGCTCGCCGGGCTGCGTTCGCTGGCGGGCGGCGAGGTCCGGGCCAACGGCCAGCCGCTCGGCGCCGCGCGCGGCGCGCTGGTCGGCCGCGTCGGCTTCGTGCCGCAGCAGGACGTGGTCCACCTCGACCTCACGGTCGGCGAGAGCCTCGACGCGCTGGCGCGGCTGCGGTTGCCCCCCGACACCACGGCGGCCGAGCGCGAGACGCGGGTCCGGGCCGTGCTGGCCGCCCTCGAGCTCTCCGAGCGGCGCGACGTGCTGGTGCGCCGGCTGTCGGGCGGCCAGCGCAAGCGGGTCTCGATCGCCGCCGAGCTGCTGACCGAGCCGTCGCTGCTGCTGCTCGACGAACCGACCTCGGGACTCGACCCGGCGCTGGAGGAGTCGCTGATGCTCCTGCTGCGCGAGCTGGCCTACAAGGGCAAGACCGTCGTGCTCGTCACCCACACCCTCGACAACCTGGCGCTGTGCGACCAGGTGGCGCTGCTGGTCGAGGGCCGGCTGGCCTTTGCCGGAACGCCTGCGGAGGCGCAGCAGCAGTTCGACGTCGCCCACCTCGGCCAGCTCTACGCCCGCCTGCGCGAGCGCCCCGCCGCGGCGTGGGCGGCGCGCGCGAAGGCCGGGGCCGGTGCCGCGCGGCCCGCCACCGACGCGCCGGCGGCGGCGCGCTCGCCACTGCGGCTGGCCGGCCCGCTGCGCCAGTTCCGGGTGCTGAGCGCCCGCTACGCGCGGCTGCTCGCCCGCGACCGCCGCAACCTGGCGCTGCTGCTGGCCCAGGCCCCGGTGATCGCCGTGCTGATCGGCGTCTCGCTGCTCTACGGCGAGAGCGACTTCGCCTACACGAAGCCCAAGAACACCATCCTGTTCCTGCTGGCGCTGACCTCGGTCTGGTTCGGCTGCTCGAACGCCGCGCGCGAGGTGGTCAAGGAGCGGGCGATCCTCGCCCGCGAGCGCTTCTTCGGCCTCGGGCTCGCACCCTACCTGCTGTCGAAGGCCTGCGTGCTGGCGGTGGTCGCGGCGCTGCAGTGCGCTGCCTTCCTCGCGATCCTGGACCTGTGGTTCGGCGTGCCCGGCTCGAAGCTCCAGCTCTTCGCCGCGATGCTGCTGGCCTCGACCGTGGGCTCGCTGCTGGGACTCGCGCTGTCGGCGCTCTCCGCCACCGCCGACCGCGCGATGACGCTGCTGCCGATCCTGCTGATCCCGCAGGTGCTGTTCACGAGCCCGGCGATCCACATGGACATGAAGGGCCCCGCCGGCCAGGTCGCCCACGCGATGCCGACCTGGTGGGCGTACGACCTGCTGCGGCGGATCGCGCTGGAGCCGAGCCTGTCGCTCGACGACGAGGCGCTCGTCCAGCGGCTGGAGCGGGGCGGGCCGGTGCTGCTCGACAAGCGTCGCTTCGAGCGACTCGTCGAGGAGGGCTGGGACGTGTTCCGCCACCGCCGCGCCGTCGAGATGACGTGGGTCGCCTCGTGGCCGGAGACGCTCGGCGCCGGGCTGCCGGGCGCCGAACGCGGGCGGGCAGTCCGCGTCGACGTCGCCGTCCTGCTGCTGTTCGGGCTCGTCCTGTTCCTCGGCGCCCACCGGGCGCTGCACCGGGAGGTCCCGCGATGAAGTCCCGCCGCCGGGCGCTCGCCGCCCTCGTGCTCGCCTGCTCTGCCGGGCCCCTGCCCGGCGACGGGCTGCCGGTCGTGGTGTTCGAGACCGACCTCGGACGCATCGAGATCGAGGTCGACGCGGCGGCGGCGCCGGTCACCGCCCGCAACTTCCTGCGCTACGTCGACGCGGGCCACTACGACGGCGGCCGCTTCCACCGCACGGTGCGCCCCGACAACCAGCCGCAGAACAAGGTGAA
Source organism: Vicinamibacteria bacterium (assembly GCA_025994075.1). Lineage (GTDB taxonomy): Bacteria > Acidobacteriota > Vicinamibacteria > Fen-336 > Fen-336 > WYBL01. Next base: position 58,646 of record JAMQGV010000041.1, on the reverse strand, counting down.
GATCGAGGTGGTGCAGGCCGGCGCCGCCCCGGCCCGCGAGGCCGAGGCGTTCCCGCCGATCCCGCTCGAGCGCACCTCGGCGACCGGGCTGCGCCACCTCGACGGCACGGTGTCGATGGCACGCGACGCGCCGGACACCGCCACCTCGGACTTCTTCGTCTGTATTGGCGACCAGCCCGAGCTCGACTTCGGCGGCCGCCGCAACCCCGACGGCCAGGGCTTCGCGGCGTTCGGGCGGGTCGTGGCCGGCCTCGACGTGGTGCGCCGCACCCAGCGCGCGCCGGCCGACGGCCAGGCGCTGACGCCGCCGGTGGCGATCCTCACGGCGCGCCGGAAATGAGCCGCGCCGGCCGCGGCTACGAGCGGCGCAGGTAGGGGTTGCGGTCGAGCCGGCGGAAGCCGGCCGGCGGCAGCTTGAACAGCTCTGGTTCGAGCGCGACCTGGACCTGGGCCTCGGTGACCCTGAGCCGGAACGAGCCCGGCTCCTCCTTGCGGCCCTTGGCGCCCTCGCGCGAGAGCACGAAGTCGATCTGCATCGGGAAGCCGAGTTCGGACAGCAGCGTGTTCCTGACCCGCTTCGCGGCGTCCGACTGGTACTGGAAGAACACGTGCTCGACGAAGGCCGAGCCGGGGATCTCGAAGGTGTGCCAGACCGTCATCGCCACCCGACGCTGGATGAAGACCTGGTCGTTCTCCAGCGGCACCGCCGACGCGTAGGAGATGCTGACCGTCGAGCGCCGGCACTCGAGGCCCACCAGCTTCTGCTTCTCCTGGCTGTGCTCGACCCGCGCCTCGTACTGCGAGTTGACGATGCCGGCCCCGCCCTCGAGCGCCGCCATCAGCGAGGGGATGCCCATCGGGTAGTAGGTCTTCTGCTGCGGGTCGGCGAGCAGGAACTGGTCGTCGCCGCGCTTGTGGTAGACCTTCGTGCCCGCCGGCAGCAGGAAGTCGGTCGACAGGATCTCCTGGATCGAGACCTCGTCGGAGAGCGTGAAGCGGCTGGACAGCCGCACCGCGTCGCGCAGCTTCTCGATCAGCCACGCGGCCTCGGCCGAGCCACCCGCGGCTTCGGCGCGGGTCTCGCGGGCGGTCGCCTCGATCTCCACGGTGACGACGTCCGCCTCGACGCGGGGCGGGCCGCCGGTCAGGCTCGGCGGCAGCGGCTTGCGCTTGCGCGGGGTGGGGGCGGGCGTCGGCGCCTGGCCACGCGCGGCCCCCGCAAGGGCCATCGCGCCGAGCGCGACGAGGGTCTGGCGGCGGGGACGCGAGAACAAGGCTTTGACCTCCGCGAGTCGATCGTCGGGCCGAAGGGTGCGTAAGCGGCTGGATTGTCAACAGCTTCCGCGCCACAGTCAAGGCGCCGCGGCACAGCCCGGGCGCGAGGCGTGCTATAGTCCCTCCCGTCGCACGCTGCGCCCGTAGCTCAACTGGATAGAGCGTCGGCCTCCGGAGCCGAAGGTTATAGGTTCGAGCCCTATCGGGCGTACCAGATCCCGCGCGCACTTAGGCGACAAACTGTCACCCGGCCGTCACCCACCGCGTCAGTGGACCCAACTGCTGGCCTACTGAAGAGGGCTCGGTGGTTACCCGACCTTCCGTCTGCGCGCGGCCTGGACCAGTGGCGCAACAGCCTTGCCCACCGCCACCTCCTCCTCGCTGAGGACCTGTCGCTCGGGTCGCTCGGGGTCCCGCGCGAGGACCTCGCGGATCTCGTCCCGGAGCGCCGCGAGGTCCAGGTCCGGCGGGAACGCAATCCCGGCCCGAGACCACTCGCCCACGGCGACGAGGTGCGCGAGCAACTGGCGGGGCGTGCGCACTAGAACCGCTCGATGATCATGAGGTCCTGCTGGATGTTGTCCGACGAGGAGGACTCTCCCGTCACCTTGATCGTGACCGCTCCCGAGAGGGTCTCCCCCGGGGTGGCGCGGCGCGTCGACTCGTCCCCCGAGTTGTTCCCGGCCTGGCTGCCGATGAAGGTGGCGAAGGACACCTGCGTTGCGGCGCCGGTCCGGACCACTTCGGCCACCAGACGCCAGGAGTAGTTGGCGCCGGGGTCCGAGAACCCGATCTGGAAGACGACCGTGCCGCCGAAGTAGAGCTTCAGGGTGCGGGCCTCGGCGATGTCCCGAAACCGGCCGCCGCACGTGATCCTGACGCCCTTCCCGTTGGCGTCCAGGACTCCGGCGGCCAGCGAGTAGGTCATCAGGTCGTCCTCGCCGGTCCCCACGTTCCCGACCGTGGTCGTGTTCGTCGAGAGGCGCACGACGGCCTGGTCGGCCTGTTCCTTGAGGTGCCGGATGTTCTCGCTGAGCCGGTTGAGTTGGGGCACCGTCACAGTCGCCACGGCGAACGTCGGCGGGTCTTCGTAGTCGGCCATTGTCGTCTCCTAGAACGGCGCCGGCAGGGTGTCGACGCTGAGCGTGAACTCCCCAGGCGCAACGGCATCGAGGACCCAGTAGCGGGTGGTCTCGGCGCGGCCGAGGTACCAGGTGCACCAGAAGATCCCGTCCGAGTCGAGGTCCAGGTCCACGCCGTTGATCCAGAACGCGCGGTTGACGCCCCGGATGTCATCGCGGACCACGATGCAACTCGAGATGTCGTACTGCAGCGCAGCGCGGAACAGCTCGGGGTTGTACCGCCGGTCGGCGCAGAACCTCACCCGCGCTGAACTGGCCACCGGCTGTTTCCAGGCGAGGAGCACGGCGTCGGCGACGGCCTTGGCGAGCAGGGGGCTCGACTGGTACGGCATGTCGAAGGCGAGTTCCTGCTCGTCGTAGTCGTTGATCGACTCCTGGTCGAAGGCCTCCACGATGACAGGCTCGTACGTGTAGAGCCCGAGGCCGCGCAGCTGCGTGTGCGTCACCGAGATTGAGCTGGCGTGGGTGTTGGTGAGCGTCACCTTCGCGCGGTCCGAGAAGAACTCGACGGCGACCGAGAGGTTCGCGGTCCGGTCTGCGCCGCTCGCGTCCGGCAGGGAGTTGGCCGCGTAGTCGGTCGTGGCGACCGGCGGCTCCATGCTGGTGCCGCCAACGCGCGCGGCCTTCTGGGCCGGGTCGACGTAGACGCACTCGAGCTGCAGGGACTCGCCCGGGGCCAGCGTCGGCGTCGACTGGAGCGTGAACAGGACCACGGGCGACGCGTCGATCTGGCGGGGGAAGACGCCGACCTTGATCCTGTTGCGCACGCTCCCAAGGCCCTGGTCCGCATCGAAGTCGACGTAGTCGGAGAGTTCGAACTCGGCAACGGCCGTGCGGCGGACCCCTCTGGGCTCGAAGACGAGCACTCCGCCGCCGTCGGTCGACCCACGCATGAACAGCATCCCGAACTCAGACTGGACAAGCCGCTGGCCCTCCCGCAGGGCGCTCTCGCCGCGGGCGGTGTCGAAGGTGTAGTCGTAGACCTCCGACCCTTGGCCGGCGATGACCTTGCGGGGCCGCTTCGGCGCGGCCGCGATCAGCGCCGCCAACGCTTCGTCGGCCCGCACGTGGGTCAAGGTGGGGACGCCGGTGATGCGCCACTTCGCGGCCACCTCGAACCAGTCGCTCGAGACGCACGCGACGTCGCGCGGGCCGTACGGGTCGGAGTTGACGCGCATGTCGGAGAGCTGGCCCAGGTGCCGGGTGTTGGTGGTCCCGTCCCAGGTCACCGAGTAGCGCACGCCGATGTTGAAGCCCCACCCAGGGCGCCGCAACGTGTTCTCCGGGGAGTAGTAGCCGAGGGTCTTGGCCGAGTTCCGCGCCGAGTTGTCGACGTTGAAGCGGAGCGTTCCGGTCTCGGCGACTCGGTCGAGTGGGCCGGCGCCGCGGATGCCGTAGCCCGCACCCAGTCCGCTGGCTTCGAGCCGGACGTCAGGAGTCAGGTCCGTCCAGCCTGCCCCGGCTCCGTGCAGCTCGACCTCGACCTGGTGCCGCACGGTCTCGACGTCTTCGAAGTAGAAGCGCTCGAGCAGGCTCTTCGCAGGGAAGGCCTGTTCCTCGCCGTCGCCGGCCTGGTCCCATTCCCCCAGGGCAGCCAGCGCGGTCCCATCCATCCAGGCGTCGAGGCCCGCGTCGTTGTACCCCTGGGCGACCTGGCCGACGGTCAGCGGCATCAGGCGTCCCCGGCCTCGATCTCACCCACTACCAGGCCGCTGTTGGTCGCGGTGCAGAGCATCTGCAGGGCGAGGCAGGCACCCGAGGGCAGGTCGGCCAGCTCGAGGTCAAGCGATCCGAAGCCCCCCGGGCTGTTCGCCACGGGGAACGGGATCGCGGCGAGCGGCCGCAGGATCGTGAGCCCGAAGTCCCCGGCGGTCCCGGTCCCGACGTCGAGCGTGAGCGACTCGACGGACCGGAGACCCCAGTCCGCACCCTGGAGCTCGAAGCGGACCATCTGGCCGACGCTCAGGGCGTTCGCCGGCTGCACGTAGGTCGCGACGCGCCCAGGCGTGCCGTCCGAAGCGGTGTAAGAGGCCGTGAGCGTCGCCGCTCCGGCGCCGCCGGCGCTGTAGACCTCGCCCCAGAGCTCAGCTCCGGCGCCGAGGGCATCGGGGCGCGTGAGGGCCGGCGCGCCGACGACAGCCTGCGGGGTCGTCGCGTTGAGGCTGAACCCGCTGCACGCCCACAGCCGGTCGTAGATGACCAGCACGCCGGTCGAGGTCTTGTGCCCCCGCCAACGCAGGACGCGCTGCACGCGGTCGCCGCTGGGGTTGAGGAGCGCGAGCCCACCGAGAGTCGTCCGGATCGGGATCTCCCCGCCAGCGCCGCCCGCGGCGGGCACGGTTCCGGCGCCGGGGTCGCCGGCGACTCGCCACAGAGAGTGGTAGGTGCCGGCACCCTCGGCGGAGGCGGAAGCCTTGTGCAGGCGCCGCCGCTGGAGGCGACGACTCGCCGCGAGGAGGTCGCTCTGAGCAGCCCAGGACATCAGTTCTCGCCCAGGGCGACCCAGAAGTGCAGGAGGCCGGTGTTCGTCGTCGAGCAGAGCACCTGCCAGGCGAGGCAGGCCTGGTCTTCGACGTCGGGCAGGTTCAGCGCGAAGAGCCCCTCGGCAACCGGCAGGTTCGCCACCGGCGCCCCGATCGTGATGATCGGCCGCAAGAGCGTGAGGCCGAAGTCCCCGGCGGTGCCCGTCGACGCCGACAGCGTGAGCGACTCGACAGCACGGACGCCGTAGTCGTCCCCCTGCAGGTCGAAGCGGACCATCTGGCCAACGCTCAGCGCGTTCGCCGGCTGCACGTAGGTGGCGACGCGCGCCGCGACGCCGTCCTGGTTGGTGTACTTGACCGAGTACGTGGCCCCGGTCGCGCCGCCGGCGGTGTAGACCTCGCCCCAGAGCTCGAGGCCCTTGCCGTCGGCGTGCCGCGTCAGGGCCGGAGGCGCGGTGACGGGCTGCTCGGCCAGCGTGTTGAGGACCAAACCGGAGCACTGCCAGACGCGGTCGACCAGGGTGAAGGCCCCCACGGTCCCGCCCTGGACGAGCAACCGCACCAGCTTCAGCTTTCGCCCGCTGGTGGGCGCGACGAACGGGATCGCGCCGAGGGTCGCCCGCGAGACGATCTCTCCGCCGGCGCTGGCCACGGCCGGGAGGGCACCAGCGTTCGGCTGGCCCGCCACCCGCCACAGCGAGTGATAGGTACCGGCGCCTTCTGCTGTCGCCGAGTTCTTGTGGCCCCGGAAGATCTGCCGTCGGCTGAGGCCCTCGACGACGTGGTTCATGCTCTGCCAGCCCACTGCCCCTCCTCAGGCTCCGCCCAAGAGAATCGCGTCGCGGATCGCGCGCGGCAGGAGTTGCTGCTGCGCCCGCATGTCGTCACGAAGGCCGCGGATCTCGCGCCCGAGGCCCGTGTCCATCAAGGCCGTGATCTGCGCGGCCACGTCGCGCGCGATGCCGCTCGAGCGGTCGGCAGGGATCACGGCCTCCCGGCCGTGGAGCAACGCGACGCTCTCGCGCCCGAAGTCGGCGGCGCCGCCGCTCGCGAAGCCGGGGTAGTCGGGGGCCGGCGGCGGCGACCACCCACCGCCATAGCCCCCGCCCGGCCCACCACCCGGCACTCCCGGGGTCGGAAGACCATCGACGGCGTCGGCGTAGTCGTTGACGCCCTGGGTGACGATCCCCCACTTCTCCGCGATCTTCTCGAGGATGCTCGCGACCTTGTCCATCGCGGTCGCGGTGCGCTCCTCGGCTGACATGTGGGCCTCGCCGACGATGCCCGCAGCCTCCGCCTCCGCCAGCAACTTCGCCGTCGCCTCGTCGACCTCGAAGTTGTTCTTCTTCTTGAGCTCCCAGATGCGCTGCAGGTCGGGCTGCAGCAGGCGCATCGCATCCGACCCCGCCTTCCCTTCCTCGCGCAGCTTCTCGTAGGCGGCACCAGCCTCGGCGGCGAAGCCCGCGAACGTCTCCTGGTTGAGCAGCCCCATGTTGTGCAGCTCGGTCATGGCACCGGCCGCTGCGCGGAACTTCTCGATGAGCGGACCCGCGACCTCGTCGCCGGCGAGTGCGGCCATACCGCGGAGCTGCTCGAACGCTGCACCGCCGGAGAGGCCCATCTCGGCGAGTTGCGCCTCGAAGGCCTCGATCTGGGGCATCAGGTCCTTGATCGCGTCGAACCCGGATGCGCCCGACTGGATCGCCTGGTTGAACGCGGCTGCCAGCGACGCGCCGATCGCTGTCGCGCCGGCCTGCGTCGAGATCCCGCCCTGCAGCAGGGTGTCGAGGTTCCCCTGCAGCGCGTCGACGCGGCGGCCGAGGTAGTCCTTGACCGCCTGGCTCTGGGTCCCGTACTGCGCGTCAAGCTTCATCAGCTCGAGGAACTGGGCCGACGCCAGGCCCTTCGTCTTCTCGAGGTGCTCGGCCAGGTCGCCGAACACGGCGTTGAAGCTCTCCCCCGCCTCCTTCACGGAGAGCTTCCCGGTCTGGATCATCGAGAACAGGTCGCGCGCCTTCGACGTCGCCTTGTCGAAACCGAAGCCCGCGATGCCGCCGGCCTCGTCGATGATCCCCTTCAGGTTCTTGAGTGAGGCGGCGACCCTGTCGCCGAGGCGCTTGCTGTCCTCGCCGATCTTCTCGGCCAGCGCCTTGGAGATCTTGACCCCCATGTCGCGGCCGACGTCGGCCGCCGCCTTCTGCGCCTCCGTCTTCTTGAAGAGGCCGACGATCGTCTTCCCGATGTCGAAGGCCGCCATGCCGGCCGCGAGCGCCCCGCTCCAGTTCTTCGCGATATCCGAGAAGCCGCCGGAAAACAGGCCAGAGAGGCCCTTGCCCTTCTTCCCGAAGAGGCCCGAGAGCGCCCCGCCCTCCTCGAGCATCGAGCCGATGCCGGCGACGCCTCCCAGGACCTTGCCCAGCAAGCCGCCGGCGGAGCCCATCGCGGACAGCTGATTCGCGATGTTCTGAAGGGTCTGGGCCCAGGTGGCCGTCTTGTGCACGGTTTCGCCCGTGACCTTGTCGATCACGGCCTGGTCGACCTTCATCTCCTTCAGCGCTGCACGGATCGCCTCGGTGCTGTGGCCCTGGCTGCGCAAGCGCTCGACGGTCATCTGGGTCGAGTCGAGGTAGCGTTCGGCCTCGGCGGCCCGCTGGCTATCGATCGCCAGGAGGTCCTCGAGCTGCTTGTCGAAGCCTTCGGCGGCCATGGGGCCAGCGTTGAAGGGACTAAGCTCAGCTCCGGACAGCGGCCCAAGCGACAGCTTCATCACGCCGACGTCGGCCGCCGCCTGGCGCAGGCGCTCGAGATCCTCGGGGAGCCCGCCCAGCTTGGCCTTGAGCTGCTCCAGGTCCTCGCCCACGGCCTTGAGCGCCCGATCGCTCGCCTGCACGTCTGGCGGCAGACTGGCCCAGGCTTTCCTGATCCGCTCGACCTGCTGCGCGAGGTCGGCGCCGCGGTACGCCTCGGCCAGCTTCTTGATCGACTCGGCCTCGCGCTTGTGGAGTTCCTCTCGCTCTTTCGCGGCGGCCCGCTCGCGGGCCAGGCGCTCGGCCTCAGCGGCCTGCCCGGCCGCGTCGTCTGCCGTGTTCCGGACCCCGTTCTGAGCCCCGCCAGCGCCGCCCGCCGGGCGCTGGATCGTCAACGTGGAAGGCGTGGCAGGCGTACGCGCCCAAGCGGCGACCCAATCGGCGCCGGCCTGAAGGGCGCCCGAGGGGTCGATTCCGCGCGTCATCGCGCGGGCGAGCTCTCGAATGTTCGCCAGGGTCCCCTTGTCCGACAGGGCACGGTTCAGGCGGCCGATCGCTTCCGTCGCCCGATCCACCATGTTCACGAGGCCGCTCTGGGCGGCGAACTCGCCGATCTTCAGGGCGAACCGTTCCCAGGTCAGCGTCAGCAGCCGCAAGCTCTCGTCGAGGCGATCACCGGCGGCGACGGCCTTCTCGTCGATCTGGATTCCGAGTCGCTCGTAGGCCGCACTGAGCGAACCGACGTCCTCCTTGACCAGGCGGAGGACCCCCGAGGCGGCCTGCCCGAAGATCTCCTGCGCCGCGGCGCTCCGCTTGGCCGAGTCCGGAATGCGTCCCAGCGCCGCGACGATCTCGAGGAACCGCTCCTCCGGCTTCATCTTCAGGAGCCTGTCGACAGAGAGTCCGAGCGCATCGAAGGACTGCGGGCTCTTGATGAGCTCGCGCTCCATCTTCGCGACGCCCTTCGCCAGCTCCTCGCCGCTGATGTTTGCGGCCTCGGCGATGAACTTGAGCCGCTGCAGATCCTCGGTTGCGATGTCCGTCTCGTTCGACAGGTCCGTCAGCGACGCCGAGGTCTCCATGAAGGCCCTGGTCGATGCGACCGACGCGGAGGCCACAGCCAGGAGCGTGCCGGAGAGGACCCCTGCCACGGCGACGACGGCGGCGGCGGCCGGCACCGCGCCGAGCAGGGCGCCCTTGAGGCCGGCGCCGCCGGCGATCGCCTCGCCGACCTCGAGGACCTTCGACTTCTGCTCGACGAGCCCCTGGAGCGACGCCGGGAGCTTCGCGCCCTCGGCTGCGAGCGCGCTGACCTCCTTGCGCACGCGCTCGAGCTGCGGGCCCGCGAGGGCACCCACGCCGCCGGCGTTCTGGATCGCCTTGGCCAGCTCAGCGACGCGCTGGCCGGCGGCCCGGCCCAGGATCTCGTCGGTGAGCGCCTTCACGCGCCCCCGGAACCCCTCGAGGTTCCGCGAGGCAGCCTCGGTGCGGGCGGCCTCTTCCCGCATCTGCTTCATGCGGTCCACGACGGCGGCGAGCGACGCCGGCACCTGACCACCCTGGGTGGCCAGCTTCTCGATCTTCTTCCCGAGCGCCTCGATCTGCTGGGCGTTGAGGGCGGCCGCGCCGCCCGCCTTCGCAACGGCCTGCTCAAGCACGGCCAGGCTCTCTGTCGCACCGTGCCCCTTGAGCACGGAGAGGGCGTTGTCGACGCGCTTCTGCCAGTTGAGGAACGCGCGTTCGGTCGCCCGGGTGACCTTGAGAACGCGCTCCTCGACCTTCTCGAGGGCGTCGACCGCCGGACTGCCGTCGAGGTCGATGGCGCCGTGGATGCCGACGAGTTCCTTGTCGCTGCTCATTCCTTGGAATCCAGGACGCGACGCACGGAATCGGGTACGACCCTGCCGGTCAGCAGGGTGTGGATGGCGCTGACCTGGGCGAGTTGGTCACGCCACGAAGCCCGCCCTCGCCGGCGCCCCGCCGGCATCTCGAGGACGCTCGCGAGAGGCGGCAGGCGGCTGCGCTTCGCGTACGACACCTGGACCCAGGCGGCGTAGCGTGCGAGGCGGAAGTCCTCCTGCAGGCGCTGGGTGGCAGCCGCCAGGAAGGTGGCGAGTTCGCGCGGCGTGGAGTCCCAGAACTCCGCGGCGGTCATCCCGGCGCAGAGCGCCTCCTTTAGGAGGCGGCCCCACTCCCAGCCGCGCGAGCGGCGTTTGGGTCGGCGTCGATCTCCCCCGGGTCCACGTCCGGGAAGCTGGCCTGCAGGGCCTGGAGCACGCGCTCGAGCGCCCCGTCGATGCCCCCCAGCTCGTCGATCAGCTCCCCGACGAAGTCCTCCTCGACGCTGGGGTGATGCTTCGCCAGCCCGGCCTGCAGCAGCACGCGGAGGTCGCGGAAGCTCAGGCGCGACGGCTGCAGCCGCGCCATCAGCTCGTAAATCGTCGCGCAGCCGAGGCGCTGCTCGAGCGCCACGAGCGTGTTGATGCCGAACCGGAAGGTGTAGGTCTTGCCCCCGACCGTGACCCCGAACTCGCCCCTGAAGCGATTCGGGGCCTCGGCCGGGCGCTTGCTGCGGCGGACCTTGCGCTTCATCAGGCGTCGAAGTTGGGCTCGCCGTCGAGCTCGATCGTGACGGCCGCCGTGAGCGTGCCGTCCTCCGGTTCGTTGAGCTCGAAGCTCGAGACGAAGCCAGCCACCTGCCACACGGTGGCCTCGGGATCGGGGAACGCGATCTGCCAGTTCCGGATCTCCTCCGAGTGGGCATCCGCCAGCAGCGCCGCGTGCGTCGGGCTCTGCGGCATGAAGGCGATCGTGAACGAGAGCTGGCCGGCGTCGGGCTTGCCGGGCAGCTTGCGCGCCCACTTCTCGCCGCGACCTCGGATCTGGTGGGTGCCCCTGGTGATGCCGGGCCCGGAGATGTCGGAGATGACCTTCGCGACGGTCTCGAAGACCTCGGGGGTCGCCCCGTTGCCCCGCTTCAGCAGGGTGTCGTGGGCGTTGACGACCTTCGGCATGGTGCTACCTCCTCCGTTCCGGGGTTAGGCCGAGGCCCCGAGGACCTCGATTTCGTAGGTGACGCTGGTGCCGGCGCCGCTGTTGGCGACGTTGAGCAGGTCGCCGGTCGCCGGCGTCACCGTCCACCCGGCGACCGGCGCCACGAGGAGCACCTCCCCGCCAGGCGGGAGCGTCAGCGTGTGCGTCGCCGCGCCGAAGGGGCCCAGGAAGCCGTTGGCCGCGCCGGGCTTCACGACGACGTTGTTGGTGTTCTCCGGCGCCGCCTTGATGCGCAGGGCGCGGACCTTGGCGAACGAAACCACGGCACCGAAGGCGTCGACGAGCGAGCCGGCCAGGTCCAGGTCCTCGTTCGCGCTGGCGGCCAGCGTGCGGCGGTCCGTGAACTTCCGGTCGACCTGCTGGTTGCCGGTGCCCGCGGCGAACTCGTGGACGTGCCGGTTCGAGTAGTCGCTGCGGACCGTCTCGAGGTCGAGGGCGGCGTCGTGTGCGGCGTTGACGATCGAAATGACCTTGGCGGTGAGGCCCATGGCTCAGCTCTCCTTGTGCGAAACGAAGAAATCGGCCGACACACGGCGAAGACCCGTGTCGGGTTCGTAGAGGTCCCGCTCCCCCGCAGGCGTGATGACGTCGACCTCCACGCCGGCGAACGTCCCCGAGAGCCCGTCCTCCGGGCACAGCGCGCCTTGCACGGCTGCGGCGAGCGCTTTCACCTGGTTGTAGTCGGCGGCCCAGGAGTCGATCTGGATGCGGGGGCGCGCCAACCCCAGAGGCTTGCCCCTCCCGGTCCAGCGGACACCGCTCACCAGCCGGTAGGTGATCGCCGGCAGGGCGGGCTTCTGCGGCAGCGGCTCGGGGCCGATGCGATCGCCCACGAGGGCGACGATCGCGGGGCTGCCGAGCAGCGCGGCGCGGAGCGCGTGCTCGACTACGGCGACGCTCACGCGGCCCTCCGCATGGCCCGGTCGTAGATGCCCTGCACGAACTCGGCGATCCGCTGCATCGCCTGGTCCTTGTGGCCGTCCCAGGCCGGGCGCACGAACGGCTGGGCCGGCATCTTCGACGTGCCGAACTCCAGGAAGTGGTCGTAGAAGAACTCGTAGGGCGGCCTGGGGCTGTGGGGCCCCACTTCGACGCGGACACCCCAGGACGAGCGGCGGTCGGGATCGGCGAGCCGTGCACCAATCCCGTCGGCCATGTGGCGGCCGGTCCCCCAGCCGCGGCCCACTCCCTTCGATCGCGCCGCCCCGGCAGCCATCGCGGCGGCCATGGGCGCGACGGCCTCGAGCATGGCCGGGCCGAGCTTCTCTCGACGGAGCGCCGGAGGAATCGACCGGAGGCCGCGCCGGAAGGCGTCGACGCCGTGCCACTTGAAGGGCTGCGCCGCCATCAGCCGCGCTTCCTCCGCTTCGTCGGCACCGGCGTTCCGTCGCGCTCCGTGGCCAGCTCACGCTCGGCTTCGACCGCGTCTTCGAGGGTCCGATCGACCTCCGGAACTTCGAGCCCTGCGAGATCGGCGATCGCCTCGAGGCTCCGCGCCGCGCCCGAGAGGGCCTCATCGACGCCGTCGGCACCCAGGGCCATGAGGCTGGTCTTAGCTGCCTCGGCCGGCGGAACCGGGATCACCTGGTCGTGGTGAGCCACCATCGGCTCACCCTCGGGCAGCGGGACGACCGCCCACCCATCGCGCAGCGCGGCGGCCGCCTGCGCCGTGCCCATGTCCAGCACCTGGCCCTGGTGAGGCCCCGCCGTGATGAGGACTCGCATCGCTGCCTACTCCGCTCGCGCTTCGGCGAGGACCTCGAGGCCCTCGCGTCGCCCGATCTCCTGCACGCCGTGGATGTCGTACTCGCGGCCCCGATAACGCAGCCGGTTGAGCGGCGTGACGTCGTCCCGGTACCCCCTCATGCGGAACCGCGTCGCGTTCGTCGCCACGAGCTGCTGGTCGCCGTAGCGCTCGGCGCCGGTTCCAGGAAGCACCCTGGCCCAGGACTTGGCGAGCAGCGCCCACTCCTTCTTGAGCTCCCCAGACAGCGGGTCGCGGAACTCCTCGAGGACGAGGATTTCCACTGGACGGTCACACTCCCCCGTGGTGATCACCGGCGCCAGAGCTTGAAGTCCTGCACGAACGACGCAATGACGTCGCCGACAGCAGCTCGCTCCCGGGCGTTGTAGGCCTCCGCGACGCCCGCACAGATCGCCCGCTTGAGACGACCAGGGATGTTGTCGGCCTCCCCATACCCGGCGCTGAAGCGAATCCTCACGGCCTCCGGGTGGTCCGCCACTTCCGGCCACTGTGCGCCGAACGCCAGGCGTACGGCGCCTGCTTCGCACGTTTCGCCAGTCGGAGCGAGGATGAAGTAGACCTCCGGGTCCAGCGTCTGCTCGACGCCGGCGGGGTCGAGGTACTTGACGCTGGCGACCTCGCGCAGCGGCGCCGGCCGCAGCTCGATTCGCTCGTCATCGTCATCGTCGAATGCGGAGAGGACGCGTTCGAAGGTCGCCACGAGCAGCTGGCGGTCGGTCATGTCCTCGAGGAGCCGCACAGCGTCGGCGACGTAGGCCTGTAGGAGCGCGTCTTCCTCTCCAGTCGTCACGCGGGCGTAGAGCTTGACCTCGGCGAGCGAGACGACGTCGCCTGAGGGCGGCGTGACGAGTTCCACGCGGGCGTTGGCGTTCACGACTTCGGTTCCGGCTTCTTCGGTTTCTTCGGTTTCTTCGGCTTCTTCTGGCCGTCGGCTTCACCCGCGGGCTCGGCGCGGCCTGCTGCCACGAGCGCAGCGGCCTGCCGCTCGGGCCAGTCGAGGACCCGTCCTGCCCGAGGCCCGAGCGTCACCCGCACCTTCAACGGATGAACACGATGACGGTGCCCTTCTTGGCAGCACCGGCGTTCGTGACCTCGAGAGTGAGCAGGTCGTTCGCGACCACGCCGAGAGTTGCGGCGCCCACCTGCTCGATGGCCGTCGCCGAGCGGTTCGCTCCGGCGCCCATGAGGACGTCGACGCCGTCCTGGTCCTTGAGGGCGACGTCGTAGGCCGCCGACGGAGCGGCAGCACCGTCGGGGATCGTGGTGAGGTGCTCGATCTTTCCGTTGTAGGCGATTCCGGTGCTCACGCCGTTGGCGGCGCCAGCACCGTCCGACGTCCACGACCAGATGAGCTTGCGGAAGCAGCCGACGCCGAACCGCTCCTCGACGACCTCGACAGTGCCAGCCATTCCAGGCCCCCGGGGTTACCGGCCCCCGATCTGGACAGCGCGCATCCAGTCCACGTCGAGCGTCTTGGCCCCGGCGGACCCGGCGAGGAACTGCAGGGCCGGGGACAGTTCCTCGTCGTCGGGGAAGTTGGTGAGCGCCGGCTCCCAGACGACCACGCCGTCGATCAGGAAGCGGACGCTGCCGTCGGCGTGGACGTAGAACTCGACGACGTGCCAGCCGGTCGTGAGCGTGGCCAGGGCCGCCGAGAGGGTCTCCGTCGAGTCCTTCTCGAGCATCGCCTTGATGCCCGCCTCGCCGTCGACCTTCTGGAAGCCGATCCGGTCGGTGACGCCGCCGAGGATGTTGGTCGAGGTGACCGCCAGGCCGACGAAGAAGTCGCTCTGCGTCGCCTCCGAGACCTTGATGCGGGCCCCGAAGTAGGCGATCGCATCGGCGACGAGCTTGAACGCGCGGCCGCGCACCTGGGCGTTGATGCCGTCGTTCTCGTTCGCGTCGGTCGTGATCCGGCCGATCCCGCCGAGGCCGTCCTGGGGAGCGAACGAGCTCTCGCCCGCGCCGGCCTCGACACGGGTGATCGTCCACTGAGGGTCGTACTCGCCCGACACCGCGTCGACCGGCGCCGCCACGAAGTCTTCGACGAACTTCGTGACCGCCGGCCCGAACGCGTCCAGGATCCGCGCCTCGCCCTCTTCTCGAAGGACCAGTGCGCCCTGGACGTACTCCGTGATCAGCCTGCCCACGGGGGCCTCCTTAGGCGGTGGTGAAGGTGGCGGCCTCGCCCACGCCGTAGCGGGCGCGCGAGCAGACGGCGACGACGCCGGCGTCCACGGGATCGTTGACGACCTCCGTGATTCGCAGGGCGACGAGGGGCTTGTCCTCGGGCTTCCCCTTGCCCTGCACCTCGATCGCGATCTGCTTCGAGGCGCCAGCGACGGTGGTGTAGCCGTCGGCTGCCACGCTCGCGTCCTGGACCGCCCCGAAGGGCTCGAACGAGCCCGCCGCGGTGACCCGGTACTTGAAGGCGATGGCCTCCCCGTTGTTGCCGTCCTTGTCGTAGGCGATCACCTGCAGCTTCGCGGTGCCGGTGCCCCCCGCGCCCTCCGAGAGCAGGAAGGTGACGTGGTCGAGGAGGGCCATGTTGACCTTCCGCGTCTCCGGGTTGCCGTTGTAGCGGTCGGCGTCGGGCGCCAGCACGGTGATGACCGGCTGAAGCTGGGTGAGGATCGTTTCCATTTCGCTGCCTCTCTCTTTCCCCTGCGCCTTAGGCCGCGCGCTTGGCGATGCCCACGAAGGGCGAGAGCCGGAAGTTGGGGTCGGTCGCGTTCTCCGGCTTGATCGGGCCCGACAGGAAGGGCTGCCCGTTGAGCGACTGCTCGAAGCGGAAGCCCATGTCGTGGGTGTCGAAGTAGAAGTGGGCGGAGCTCGCCATCTGGAGCCCGCCGGCCTTCACCACGAGCAGGTAGTCGGAGAAGTCGTAGAACCCGCAGTCCCCGACCTGGCCGAGCCCCTTGGCGTACTCGATCGGGATGCAGGGGAGGCCGAAGATCGTCCCGTAGGGCGCGGTCGAAAGCCCCTGGGGCGGCATGTACAGGAGCTGCCCCGACGTGCCGATCGGGATCTGCATCGTCTGCAGCTGCGGCAGCGACTCCTGGTTGAAGAAGAAGCCGCTCTTCGACCGGTCGCGGGGCTTGAACCGCGCGTAGGCGTCGATGAGGTTCTGCGCGGTGATGGTGTGGTTCGGCTGGTTCTTCTCCTTGGCGACCGCGAGGAACACCGGGGAGTTGTGGACGCCGAGCATCTTGCCGTTCCCGGCGCGGTTCACGATGCCGTCCTCGAGCTGGTACGTGTACTCCTCGGGGATCGCGCGAAGGAGATAGGAGCCGAGGGCGGTGGCGTCGCGCAGCATCTTCTCGGGCACGCGGACGAGGGCCCGGAGCTCCTTGACGCGGATCTCCATGGGCTGAACCCCGGTGACCTTGGCCTTGTCCACCGGGAGGCCGTCCTCGGCCCAGTAGACGGTGACGCCGCCGTAGCGCTTGCCCTTCGCGCGGTCCGTCTCGTCGATGTACGGCATCCAGGTGCCGTCGAACCCGTCGCCGACCTCCTGGACGGTCACTCTGTTCCGGATGTCGCCGAGCTGCCACGCCCGGCTCATCAGCACGCCGGAGTACTGGAGGCTGGCCAGGATGTTGCCTTCCTGGGGCACGTCCGAGCTGACACGGCCGGTGGCGGCCTCCAGCTCGAGGATCCGCTCGTCGGCCCGCACCTCGGCGCCGTCGATCCGCGGGCGGCCCGCGCTCGCGCACGCGGTCGCAGCCAGGGCCGCGGCGTAGTCGCCGAAGTTGCGGAACTTCCCGAAGGGCCGATCCTCGCCGGCGTTGACGGGTGGCGCCGCGTCGGAGGCCGACATCTGACGCTGCCGGGCCCGGGCCTGGCTGCGCTCGACCGCCTCGCGGATCTGGTCGATGTGCTCCTCGGCCTCCACGATCAGGCTGTTGAGGCCGGCGACCTCGCCACGGATCGCGCGGACCCGGGTGGCCTCGGCCTCGGTCAGGGCGCGCTGCTCGCCCTCCCGGGCCGCGGCCGCCTCGAGGACCCTCGACGCCTCTGCCTGGAGCGTCTCGCGCTGCTCCCTCAACCGCCGCAACTCGCGAATGCCGAACATCGGCTCCTCCTGGCCCGCGGGCCAATGTGGTCCAAAAAAGCAAAGGGCCGCGGGTCGGTGCTGCTGCACCGTCCTGCGGCCCTTACCCCGGCGGGCGTTACCCCCGGGCGCTCGGTCCCCGCCAGGCTCCTATCGGGCTCTGGCGTCCTGCTAACGGCCTAACGATGCGCTCGAGGTCGGGCGCGTGTCAACTGGAAAAATCTGCCCCGAGCAAGCCCACGTCCGCACGCGCGCGCAGCAGGTCGAGATCCGCCGAAGCCGCACGAGGTCCGGTCGCACGCGACGCCGTGCGCACTTGCCGGGCCAATGAGACCAACGTGTCGGAGAACGGCGCGACGTCGTCGATCATGCCCTCGGCCACGGCGTCGGCTGCCCCCACGATGGCACCCTCACCGAATCCGTTGCGGACCTTGTCCTGCCCCACGGCGCGGCCCTTGGCAACCGATGCCACGAACTCGGCATAGGCCGCGTCGGCCCGCGCTTGCAGCCTGGCCCGCGCCTCTTCGCTCAGCGCCTCCCACTCGTTCGCATCGGCCTTGTTCTTCCCCGCCCGGATGACGGTCCGCTTGATCCCCACCTTCTGCTCCGCGTCGGCATAGCTCGTGTGCACGAGGTAGCAGCCGACGGACCCAACTTCGCCCATCGGCGTGGCGATCGCGCGCTCGCACGAAGCGAGCAGCCAGTAGGCGCACGACGCGGCGTAGCTGTCCGCGTGGCCCCAGATCGGCTTCACCTTGCGCGCCTTCAGCAGGTAGTCCGAGAGGACCTTGATCCCGTGCACCGTCCCGCCGGGCGAGTAGATGCGGAGGACGATGGCGGCCACCTGGGGATCCGCGATCGCCGCCTGAACGGCGTTCAGCACTCCGTCGGTCGAGGTCGCGTAACCGTACTCGGTCGCCCAGCTCCGGTGCTGCTGCATCAGGCCGAACACGGGGATCACGACCAGCGCCCCGATCTGCGCCTGGCCGGCGACGCCCTGCGCAGCGCCCTTCACGGCAGTGTGCTGCCCCGCCACCACGGTGAGGTCCTCGCCGGCGAGAGCGGCGAGAGGCAAGGCCGGATGAGCCCCAGCGTTCGCCGGCGGCTGACCGGAAGCCATGCTGAGCGTCGCGGCGACGAGCATGTCGAGCTGAGCGCGGCCCGGGCCGTCGAGATCCACCATCCACAGGGGGTCGAGTAGGTCATGCAGCACGGCTTCCTCCCATTGCAAGATTGACGAGTTCGCGGACGGTGGCGGCCTTGCTGGACCCCCTGCCGTTGGCTCGGGCCTCGCACCACACGGCTGCCTCGCCGGCGGCCAGGCCGAGGTCACGCTCGAGTCGGCGCGCGTGGGCCTCGTAGAACTCACGAACTGAAGCGTCGCGGTCGCCCTCGGCGGCCGAGTCGAGGGCTGCCACGAACTTGATTTCCCGCCGCACGAGGGCCCGGGCGGCGGCCTCGGCCCAGCCTCGCGCACGGCTGTTGTCGGTCTCCTCGCGTCGAGCGGCGGCCATGCGTCGCTCCAGGTCGACCACGCGGCCTTCCCACTCGCGGTCCCAGGCAGAGACCGCGGCCTGCCGCTGGTCGTCTGTGGCGATCTGCACGCCCTTACGTGGCCGCGGCTGGTCGCCACCGTCGCGCTTCGGCAGGTTCTCGAGGCGCCGCACGTCATTCGGCGTGAAGACCTCGTGGTTGAGACCGATCGCGTAGGCCATCCAGCGAGTGCGGATGTCGGCCTGGACGAGCGCCTGGCGGAGGAACTCGACGAAGTGCCGCGGCTGGACCACCAACGTCCGGTTGAGCTCCTGCTCAGCCGAGCAGAAGTAGGGGTCCATCGTCGAGCTGATGAAGTCGAGGATGAACTGCTCGACGCTCGCGTAGCTGAACCCCTCCTTCGAGAACCCGAGCTTCGCGTGGTTGATCCCGAAGAACCGGGCGATAGTCGCGACGTTGAACTCGAGCTGCTCGAGCAGCTGAGCTTCCTGGGGGGTGATCGAAAGCGCCGCGAACTTCACGTCCTCTTGAAGCATCAGGATGCCGCTCTCGGTCCACAGGGTGCTCGTGGCATCCTGCTGCAGCTCGGTCCGCGCCTTCGGGCTGAAGTGCTTCGGGTGGGTCAGGACGCCGCGGTGGCGAAGGCCTCGGGTGACGAGCCGGCCCTGGAAGTCGTTCATCGCCAGGCCCTGCCCCAGCGACTCCCGTGCCGCCTGCAGCACCGACATCCCCTTCCAGCCTTCACCGCTCATGAGCGGGTCGTGGATCAGCTCGTCACGGAGTAGCGTCCTGGGACGACCGGCCCGGCTCCAGGTGATGTAGCTGGGCCCCGATTGATCGTCGTCCGGCTCGACGATCTCCGTGCGGTGGGGATGGAGGGGCACGAGCTCGTAGCCCGCGCCCTCTTGCACCACCTCGGCGAGGAAGTTGCCGGCCATGAGCTTGTGCACAGCCCAGGTCTGCTGGAACCACCAGGGCGTCTGCCAGCGGTTGGGCCTGACCAGCAGTGCGTCGTAGTACGGCGACGAGTACTCTCGCACTCGGTCTTCCCCCTCGACCTTCTCGAAGTAGGTCACGGCGGGAACGCGCGCGAAGGTCTCGGAGATGATCTTGAGACACGCGTAGAACGTGGAGTGGTTCAGGGCTGCCGAGCTGCTGACCGACACGCCGGCCTTGGTCATCCCACCGCCGACGCCAGGCCCACCATCGGCGTGTCCCCACCGCGGATCGGAGAACGGATCGCCGTCCGCAGCGAGGACGCCGGCGAGGAAAGCGGCGGCCGCCTGCGCCGCGCCGGACAGCGACTCTCGCCAGTTCACGAGGTCCTCCTCCACCGAGACTCGAGGTCGAGCAGGAGCATCAGCCCGCCCAGGACGATGCAAGCCGAACCCGGCCCAAGCTCGACGGTCACGCCGCCAGCGATCAGCACCAAGCCTGCCGTCCGACGGACGAAGCTGTGCACTCCCGGCCGTGGCGCCGTCATGCCAGACCCGGGATGTTCAGCGTGAGGGCCTCGCTCTGATCGGAGTACTGCGCCTCGTCCGTCAGGGTCGCGCAGTGCAGGGCCATGACGGCCGCAATGATCCCGTCCACTTTCTTCTCCGGATTCTTGGGCTTCACGAACTTCCACGCTCCCTGGCTATCGGCCTTCTTCTCGGAGTTCTCCGCCATCCAGCGCAGCACGGGGTGCCCACCGTGCGCGAAGAGGCCTTTCTTGACCATGTCCAGGAACAGCCCAGAGGGCTCGGCCATGTGCTCCATCGTCTGCCGCACACGCACGAGCTCGAGACCGAACTCCGCATCCAGTTCCTGGGCGAGCTGCGTTGCGCCCCAAGGGTCGTACCCGATGAGCCGGATGTCGTAGATCTCGGACTGCGCGACGATGAACTGCTTGACGGCAAGGAAGTCGATCGTGTCGCCTGCCTGGATCGTGACGTGGCCCTGCTTTGCCCACAGGTCGTAGGTCTGAAGGTTGCGTCGCTCGCGCTGCTTCGCGGCCTCCTCGGGCACCCAGAACCAGACGAGGAAGGTCCACGGCTCGCGGCTTGCGTTGGCCTTCGCCAGAAGCTCGCCGAGCTGGTGGGCCCTCTCCTGGGGCGGGCCCGAGAGCTGCGACAGTCCTTCGACCAGGACTCGCCGCGCCTGATCCTCCCTGGGGGGGAACAGCAGACCGAACGCGGTCATGTCGCGCGCGCGAGAAAGGTCGAGCGCCCCGAAGCAACGCCGCCCCTTCAGGCTTTCGAGGATCGGATGCGGGCGGCACGCATCCCACCGGGCCATGGGGATCACGCGGACGGTCTGCGAGACCCAGTCCGACAGATACATCCGGCGGACAGTGTTCTCTTCGCTTGGGTCCGAGCGCGCCCGCTTGACCTCATCCTCGAGGAAGCTCCACTGGACGCTGATGCCGAGGTTCGGGTTGGCCTTCTGCAACGCGATCTTCGACCACCAGCGGTCCTTCTCGTCGCGGTGGCAGATGAACACGAAAGAGCGCTGGTCCTCGACCTGGCCGTTGACGACGGCCGCACCGCGCGTGCGGACGCGGTAGCAGTAGGACGTCAGGTCGTCACCGGCGGTGGTGATCGCAACCTGCAGCGGCTCGGTGCGTGCACCCTGACCCGTCCGCATCTTGTCGACCAGCTTCGAGTCGGGGTGCTCGTGCAGCTCGTCGGCCACGAACACCAGGGGGTTCAGGCCATCGGCCTTCTTCGAGTCCGCCGCGAGCGGCTCGAGCTTGGCGCCCGTGACCGTGTCATAGAGGCGCGGGATCGCACGCGGCCCCTTGCCCCCGAACTCGACGATCGTGCCTTCCTTCTTGGCCGTCAGCTCGGGCACGGCCGCGACGATGTCGCTGGCGTAGTTGTAGACGATCTTCGCCTGATCGAGCTTCGTGGCGATGCAGTACGCCTCCGCTCGAATGACGCCCGTGAAGAAGCACAGGTAGAGGACGAACACGGCCAGCATCAGAGTCTTCGCGTTCTTTCGCGCGACCTCGACGTACGCGCGACGAAACCGACGGCGTCCCTCGGCGTCGACCCAGCCGAGGATCGAACCCAGCGCGAACACCTGCCAGGGCTGGAGATCGAACCGGAGTTCGGGCTTGTCCGGGATCGGCACCAGGGAGCAGAACTGCTGAAAGCGGAGCACGAGTTCGACATCCCACCGCCACCCTGAGACGCGCTGATCGCGCAGGTCCTGGAGGTGGCGGCGACACGCGGCGATGTGGAGCTGGCCAGCCGGCACCTTGCCGGCCACGACGTCGGCGGCGTATCGGGTCGCGACGTCCCGAGGGTCGACCTGGCGCAGCAGAGCCCGGAGGCGAAGACCCGCATCAGCCCGCCTTGCCACCGGGGAAGATCCTCAGCTTGTCCCACGGGTTCGACATCGCCGGGGGCTCGGCGCCACCACGCACCCTTACGCGCGAGCTCGGCGTCAAGCCGAAGTCACGCAGGCAAGCGAGGGCGTTCTTGAACGCCGCGTTCATTTCGATCGCGGCCGGGTTCCGCTTCGGGCCCGTCGCCGTCTCGATCGACGCACCGTCGCGCGCGACGTCCGCGGCCAGATCGAGGTAGCGCGCCCACTCGCGACAGAGCATCTCGAGCAGCAGCAGATCGCCCGTCGTGAGGAAGCGTCGGCCGACCAGGAGCGGCGCGTAATGCGCCCAGGTCTTGCGACCGACGTCGCACAAGCCGGCCGGCGTCGGCGGCACCTCGAGGAGCGGAGGCGGTTCGGGGGCCTTGTCGCGTTCGCGGTGCGCGCGCAGGGTCCCCTGATCCTGCTTCTGCTGAGTGGGCTTCGGCGGCCGCGCCATCTTCAGGAGACTGCCGTCCGGCGGGCTCGGCCGTTATGGCCGCGCCCCCGACGATTTTCATTATGGCCGCGCGCGCGTTTGGGGCACCCGGGGGTCTCCAGAAGCCGTGGCGCAGAAACCACAGACCGCCGGCGACCGGCCGCGCCCTCGCGGCCCGCCTTCGACTGCTGACACCAACCGCACAACCGCTGCAGGTTGCTCCGCTCGTCCGTCCCGCCCTCTGCCTTGGGCACGATGTGATCGACGGTCGGCCGCCCACTCGACCCGCACCGCCGGCACGAGCCCTCCTCGCGGAGGACCTGGGCACGGATGCGCTTCCAGCCTGCCCCGTAGCCCCGAGCCGTGCTCGAAGCCGCAGACTGCGCCCACACCATGAGCCGGTGGGCGCCGCAGCGACCCGAACGCACGAGGGTCCGGCACCCCGGCTTCGAGCACGTCGTGAGGGGCGGGAAGGGCATCGGCTCAACGCCGAAGGAGATAGATGGTCACGCCGGTCAATGCGCTGCCCAGGGCTCCGGCAAGGAAGCCCCACACGGAGGCGCGGACCTGCAGCGCCGCGAGCTGCTCGCGCATGGCCCCGATCTCCTCGAGGATCTTCCCGGTGGTCGTCTCGAGTCGCTCGAGGTCGCTCAGCACCTTTGCCTCGTACCGGGCCCAGTCCGGCGTCTGCGGGGCCATGCGTCGACTACCGGAACAGGCGGCGCCAGACTGGAACTGCGACGCCGGTCTTGAGAACTCCCGGCCTGGGCAGGCCATCGAGCGTGGTGAGCGGGAGGTCGTAGTCCACGATCAAGCGCGTGGGCCCCGCGGGGTACGTCACAGACCCGACGAGCGCGGCGCCACCCACAGGTCCTCGGTGACCACCGCCGATGTAGGCGTGGCCGCCGCCGGGCAGCGGCAGGCGCACCAGCAGGAGAGCGGTCGCCATCCGGGGATCGAGGGGACCGTCCGCTCCCTCGATCGACCAACTGGTCCCGCCGACCGCCGCCACGGCCACGCCAGCTTTGACCTGGTAGCGCAGGCCGCCGAACGTCTCGACCGCGCGGAACGACTGGTACTGGCCGAACGCCTCGATCGTGCCGAAGTCCTGGGCGCCCGTGATGTCGATCCTCGAGAACGCGCGCAGCTTGTCGGAGATCGCGTAGTCGACCACCACGCGGCCGCCGGCGACCTCGCGCTTCTCCCCTCGGGTGACGATCGCCTGGGTCCAGCCGGACAGATCCACCTCGAGCGCGCCGGCGCCGAGCGCGCGCGCCGCGTCGGAAGCGGGCGGCGGCGTCTGCGCCCAAGCCGGCGACGGCATCAGCAGCGCCACCAGGAGCGCGAGCGCGATCCCGAACCGGTGCTTGAGCCAGTTCCTCCCGGACTCGGTGAAGGCCCCGATGATCGGCAGTGCGGCGAGGAGCACGGCGGGGGGCACGTTCCCCTCGAGCACCCGCGTCCAGAAGGTCGGGTCGAGGATGAGCCCGGCGAGCGCCAAGACGACCACCTTCAGCACGTCAGCCCCGGCGGCCTTGAGCGCCTTCCGGATGTTGACGCCCCACTTGAACCTCTGCTGGTCGGCCTTCTCGATCTCGGACATGAGCTTCCTCCCCTGGAACAGCAACCGGAGCGTCTTGAGCGCGCCCTTCACGGGACGACCGTCAGGTCCAGGGTTCCCGTGACGCCCTTGACCGTGGCGCGGAGCTGCGCCGTGCCTGCCGCCAACCCGCGGCAATCCCGATTGAAGGGCTCGGTCGGCGCCGTGCAGAGCACGGGCCCGCTGACCACCCAGGAGATCGACGGGCCGTGCTGCGAAGCCGGGATGTCGTCGCCGTTCTTGTCCTTCGGCGTGGCCGTCACGTGCGCCGTACACGCCAGGGGCAGTTCCCCCGAACCGTTCCGCGGCGCCGTCACCCCTGCGGGGCAGGAGTAAGCGAACACCCCGACGCGGACGTAGGCCCCCTCGCCCAGGCCCTCGGCCACGGGAGTCGGGCTCGGCGTCGCCACGGGCGTGGGGGTTGGCGTGGGCGTCGGCGTCGAGCTGGGCCCGGTGGGGCTGTCGATCAGGATCTTGTTGAAGTTGCAGCCGGCCAGGGTGACGACGCAGGCCAGCGTGAGCACGATCTTCCGGAGCTTCATCGTCCGTCCTCCATGCGCCCACTTCGGGCGCTGTTCACGAAGCGCAGCGCCTCGAGGACGCGGCGAGCTGCCTCCTCCGGCCGCACGCCGACGCGGATCAACTGGTTCTCCGCGCAGGCCTGCTGCCCCGCCAGCGTCATCTCCTTCGAGCAGAGCCCCAGGGTCAGGACGTCCTGCTCGAGGGTGCTCGGGGGCTTCGGCGCGGCCCCGATCTCGATCGAGGCCCGCATCGGGACACAGGCCCCCAGCACGCTGCACAGCGCGATCACGATCAGGCGCGTCATCGGTCCACCCTCCCCGCCTCGGCGACTCGCCTGGCGTTCTGGACGCGCGCCGCGTGGCGCGCCACGAGTTCGACGTACTCGGCCCGGCGCATCCGACCGAAGGCGTCGAGGCGGTCACCGGTCGGGCCGCCGTTGAAGCGCGCGAGGGCCCGGGCGACGTCGCCGTCGGTCGCGCGCAGCTCCTGGTGCAGGACCCGGAGGCCGAGAGACAGGTTGGCCAGGGGGAGCAGCGCGAAGCTGAACTGCATCGGCGTCCCGGGCGGCACGCCGCAGAGGCGGCGGATGTTCGAGCCCAGGACCTGCATCAGCCCGTAGGACCGGTCGTCCTCGAGCAGGCCGTCGTCGCGGCCAGGCTGGTCGCCGTCGCCCTCGCGCGCGGCGCGCTCCGGGGTGTCGTGGTGCGGCTCGTACCGCATCGCGTTCGGGTCGCCGCCGGACTCGGTGAGGATCTGGCCCTCGAGCCACTCTCCCGGCGTGAACGTCTGGCCCCGGTACGTCCACGGCGGGAGACCGACCTGGTCGGCGACCGCGTCGATCAATGCCCTGTAGCGCTCCGTCTTCATCCCGACCCCCGGAAAAGCAAAAGGGCCGCGGGTCGGTGCTGCTGCACCGTCCTGCGGCCCTTACCCCGGCGGGCGTTACCCCCGGGCGCTCGGTCCACGCCGGGCTCCTATTGGGCTCCGGCGTTTGCGTCGTTGGGAACTATGCGCGCGGCTCAGCGCGGCCGTCAAGGACCTTTCTGTGGCCCTCTGGGCAGCGGCACGGGCCGGCGCTTGGCTGGATCGACCTCCCAGGCCGTGACTCGGCCGTCCGCCGACAGCTCGACGCGGACGCGCACCTCGCACACGTGACCACGCTTCGCCGCGCTGCCCACCTCCTCGCGCAGGGCCTCGATCGCGTCGTCCAGGGTCAGGAGCGGCGCCGTGAGTACTTCGGGCTGGTCCCGCTTCACACCGCCCTCCGTGAGGCGACCGAATCCTCTGTGCTGAGCTTCGTCACGATGAGCCGCGCGACAGCCACGGGCGGACTGGGTCCATCGGTTGGTTCATCGAGCCAGCGCCAAACGGCCGCCACCAGCGGTTCGTCGGGTTGGCGGGAGTGCTCGAGCCATGCGCCGAGCGCCAGCCGGAGCGGACCCCAGCGCGGCTGCAGCCAGGCGTGGGCTGCGTCGATCTCCGCCTCGAAGGCCTCGGTGCTCGCGTGCCAGTCGATGCCGACGACCGGGTGTCCCAGGGCGGCCGCTGCGTGCACCAGGGCCGCGGCCGCGGTTCCGAGCTGGCGGCTGAGGGCCGCGGTGGCCGCGGGGGCTAAGACCAGCAGCCGGTCCGTGACACGGGCTCCCATCGACAGCGACAGCGTGCGCCAGGCGTGGGCTGGGAGGTCCGTTCGCGTGAGTTCGAGGCACTGGTCCCAGAGGGCCGCGGCGGCGCGATCGCACGTCGGCGCTGGTTCGGTCGGGGGGTTGCCGGTCTGCAGCACGGGCACTTGCAGCGCGGCGACACGCGCCTCGAGGCGGTCGCGTGTCGCCTGCCACCAGGCCGTGGACCCGCGCCGGCCGTCGAGGTCGCGCAGCGCGAGGCGATCCCCACGCGGCGTCTGACTCGCTGCGCCGAACTCGGCTCCCGCGTCCCAGGCGACGCCCAGTGCTGCGGCCGCGGTGCTGCCGCGGTCGAGCAGGCCTCGGCACTGCTCGCGCAGCTCGGCAGGCGCGGGGACGGCTGCTGATGCCGGCCGGCCGGCCTGTGCCCGTACCGGGAGCGAAGCGACCGGTACGTTACGCCCTACGCCCAACGCCTCAGACGGAGACTTACGCTCCGGAAACGGACTGGTAACGGCGCTGTAACGCTCCACGGCCTGTAACTCTGCACCAGCGTTAGATGGTGCCTCTTGCCGCGCGCGTGTGCTCTTTCTGCGGTCGCGAATTCGTGCCACGCGCTCCCCCACGGTGTGGTCCCCCTCCTGCCACTCGTCCCAGCCGGCCAGGTAGTAGCCGGTCCCGTCCTCGTCCTCGCGCAGGTCGCCACGATCGATCGCTGCCTGGAGACGCTTCGGGCCGAGTACTCGGCGGAGAACGGCGAGGTCCCGGAAGCGCCCTCTGTGGGGCTGGCGGTTGGCCCACAGCATCAGCTTCAGCATCGCCTCGGGGTCGGCGTGTGCGTCGAGGTTCGGGTCGAGACGCAGGTAGACCTTGGGGAGATCGCGGGGCACTACAGGTCCCCCTCCTTGTCGACGGCGGGGGCCGGCTTCTGATGCTCCCGCGTCAGTTGCTCGCAGAACGCCGCGATGGCGCGGAGACAGTCCGCCTCGTACCAGCTGCCGCCGTTCGGGAAGAACGAGTACTTGCGCCAGTGGGCAGCCCAGCGGATGACGCCGAGGTGCACACCGCGAATGGAGACGGTCTCCATCCTCGTGCAGACGTCCCAGATCTGCGTCTTCCCGCTCGGCGAAGAACCCGCTCGCCAGAACGCGATCCAACGATCAGGGACCGCCGTCTTCTCAGGCGAGACCATCGTCCCGGCGAAGCGATCGCCCGGCTTCACTGGACCCTCCCCTCGACACTCCCGACTCCGGGGGGCTCGGCTGCCTCCAGGACGAGCTGCCGGAGTTCCTGCGCGCCCGAGGCGACGCGCTCGAAGCTGCTCGCCCACTGCTCCGCCACACTCCGCCCGGAGCCCAGCAGAAAGCGCACGATCCGGCCGACCCTGCGGGCGTGTGGTTCCGTCCCCTCCGTGGCCCACCGCTTCAGGATTTCGGCGCCGAGGGTCTCCTCGTAGGCGCGCAGGGCCGCCGCGCTCTTCCTGAGGGACTCCACCTGCTCTCTGAGGACGGCCTCTTGTCCGCTGCGATCAACCAATGCCGCGGCGCTGCGTCCCGCCTTGTATCCGGCTTCATAGCCCTCCTGCCGGGCCTCGGCCAGCAGGGCCTCGTCAGCCCGGCGTAGAGCCTTCAGCACGCCGACTAGAAGCCGGACCCTGGCGGTGGGGTCTCGGACAAGTTGTGGCGCCGCTCGACGCGTGTACCAGCGGCTACCACGTAGCTCGAGGAACCCCCAAGAGGCCGGGACTTCGTCCTCGTTGGCCACGCCAGCGGACGCGACGAGATAGAAGCGATCGACCGAGGCCATAGCCAGGTCGGCCTTCTCCGGGTTCGAGCGCTCCCGTAGCCAGTCCGCTCGCGAGGCCTTCTCTTCGAAGCCCACCAGAGTGTGCCCTCGGCTGTCCCACACGTTCACCGCTACCGCATCGAGCCGGCGGTCGCCGGCCCGCCCGCGGATCGTCACCTCGCGCGCCATCGCCCACTCGGGCGGTGCGAACCGGCGGGCCTGCAGGTGGTCGAGAATGTCGTTGGCCGCGCCCACGTCTAGGCCTCGGTGGCGATCGCTGGCGCCCACGCGGCTCGGCCGTCCTTGAGCACCAGCCGCGGGATGCCCGCCCGGTCTTCGTCGGGGAGCCTCTTCGCGATCAGGAGGCGCTCGCCCGTTGATGCGTACACGAACAAAGCGATCCCGCCGAACGCCACCTGGAACGACAGTGTCGCGATGGGATAGAAGACCTGCAGGCCATGTCGCAGGAGCAGGCTATCCAGCCACATTTCGCCAGACGGCGCTTCGACGATCAGCGTCTCCACAGGCTCGCGAAAGAGGGGGTGAACGACGCACTTGCAGCGCGAGGAGCCGGCGCCATCGCACTTCGCGCAGTCGTGCTCACTCTCGCACCGCGAGCAGAAGCAAGCCCCCGTGCCATCGCAGGCGTTGCACGGATACTCACCGGAGCCAGCGCACCTGGCACACGGGCGAGCCGACGGGTCTGCCCCCGGCAAGTGCTCGAGCAGACCCGCGAGCGTGATCTCGAAGGCCTGGGATTCCGGGCGTTCTTGGATGGTCAGGGACCCAGGCGCGACGGCGAGACCAGGAATCCCGACCGCGAGATACCCGTTCGTCCACCAACCGCAGCCGTCGAACTCGTAGAAGCCGTTGTTGTCATCGAAGACGAGGGGCAGGAGTCGCTCTCCGTCCGGAACCGCCTTCAGGTGGGCCTTGGCGGTCTCGCGATCCATCCTCAGGGGCCGGAACGAGACGGCGGGCGTCACGCCGCTCCTCCGAGGACCTCGACGGCCTTGCAGGTGTTGCCGACCGCCTTGCCGGCGATCGAGCGGGCGAAGGCGACGAACGTCCTGGGCAGCGGGCGGCGGCCGGCCTCCACGCTGCAGACCATCGCCGGTTGCACGCGGAGGCGGCGCGCGACGTCGACGCCGGACAGGCCGGCCGCGGCGCGCAGCTGGCGGAAGGCCTGGCCGGGCGTCACGCGGCACGCCCCTTCGCCTTCAGCTTCCCCTTGGCCGACGTGACCTTCGCAGCCTTCCGGGCCGGCTTCGTCGCCGCCGACTTCGCCCCCTTCTTGGCCGCCTTCGCCACGGGTTCGGCTTCGACCTGCAGCTCCCGCTCGAGGGCAGGCAGATCGACGCCGAACACCTTGCAGGCTGCCGTCAGGATCTCGGGGTAGCCCTGGCCGTAGGCCCAGTCGCCGTCGATACCCGCGGCTTCGAGAGTGAGGGCCGTCAGGAGGCCCACGAGCGGGCGCTCTCCGAGCGACGGCAGCTTCTTCCTGAGGTCCTCGGCCTTCTTGACGCCACACGCCTTGAGAACCAGGGGCGTCGGCCGCACGAAAGAGCCGAGCTCGGAGACCACGAGCCAGCGGAGGACCTCGAGGTCGGCGTCGTGGTTCTGCGCTGCCGCCAGCACGCGCTCCACGGCGACAGCCCCGATGCGCGCGCGCTCCCTCCGCGCGGCTCCGTCGGCGGCAACCTTCGAGTCGGCGCGCGACCGGCTCACGTCGCCCGCGGGCTTCTTCGGCGTCGGCGCCAGCTTCCTCGCGATCGCGCGCGGGACGAGTTCCTTGATCTCGGTCGAGCCGTCGTGCCTCTTCACGGGAGCGAGGACCACGTTCTCCGGAGGCAAGGCGTCGATCGCCTTCTTCCCCGCGGCCTGGCGCAGGGTCTTCCCGTGCCGAGAGTCGTACTCGTCGAGGCTGACGTAGCCGCTCTTCGAGGTGGGGTAGCCGTGGGGCGCGAGCGTCTTGACCTCGGCCGCGCTCAAGACGGTGTGGCCGCTCGACCGGGCCTCCGCCAAGCGGCGCTCGACCCCGGCGTCGCGCTTCTTCTGGAAGCACGGCGGGTCCGTGCAGAGGTCCCGGCTCTTCAGGTCCGCGAAGAGCAGCTGCTGGTTGCCCGTCCGCTTCGGGCACCGGAGACACGACCCGGCCTCGGGCACGAGGGCCTCGTCGTCGATCTTGAACGGGGCCGCGGACAGCTCGAGCATGAACTGGTGGCGGATCGTCGAGGCGGCCTCCGCCGAGCTCATGCCCTCCACGCGCTTGAGCGCCTCGTCCTGCAGCTTCGTCGACGGAATCCGCGCCAGGACCAGCGCGGTGGAGGCAGGGATCTTGTCCTCGAGGAACGCCGCCTGGCACTTCTTCGACAGCGACAGCAGCTTGAGGCGCTGGTAGACGTGGGCCTCCGACTTCGCCACCTTGGCGGCCAGGCCGGCGACGTCGTGCCCGTGCTTCAGGAGCGCCTCGAACCCGGCAGCCTCGTCGAGGGGGTGCACGTCCTCGCGCTGCAGATTCTCGATCACGGCGATCTCGAGGGCCTCGTCGTCGGTGAGGTTGGTCACCCGCGCCGGCACGGTTTCGAGGCCGGCCACCTTCGCGGCCCGCCACCGTCGCTCCCCGGCGACGATCTGCAGGGCACCGCTGGCGACGGGCCGGACCAGGATGGGCTGGAGAACACCCTTCTCGGCGATGCTGGCCGCCAGCTCCTCGAGGCCGACCTCCGACAACCGCCGCCGAGGGTTGTCGGGGTTCGGCGTGATGTCCGCCACGCTGACCTGTCGGAACACTGGTTCGCTCTTCCCCACGCTCGCCGCTTCCTGTACGCTCTTCTCAGTCATTGCCGTGCCTTTCCGGGCGCCGCGGGCTGCCACCCGCCGGCGCCCATTTCGTTTCCTCTACTCGTCCTCGTCGTCCCCGTCCCAGTCGTCCAGCGCTGGCTCTAAGTCGTCCCAACACGCTCCGCAGCGCTCCACCGGGTGAGGGCAGGTCTCGCCGGCGCCCTCGCAGTCGCAGCACCACCAGCACAGGCCGTCGTCCTCGGCCACGGGCGCCATCAAGCCGCAGCAGCCTTCGGGCGCGCCGCCCACACGTCCTGGACCACGCAGCGGAGCGCGCACGGAGCGCACAGGTGGGCACGGCCGCACCGGGGGCAGGTCGTCACGACGACCAGCGGCTCCCGGCAAGCCGAGCAGCGGCCGACGACCAGGAGGCCGCTCACGGCTGAGCCTCGGGATCCGCCGCGGTGGTCGCGAGCCGCCACTGCGGGCAGACCTGGAAGCCCGTGCGATCGATCCGCTCGAGGACCAGGCGCTGCCGTCCCGACGTCTGCGCGAGCGTCCGGCTCGTCTCGAGCACTGCTTCGATCAGGCCGCGATCGAGGCGATGGACGACAGCGCCACCAGCGAGCAGGCCGGCGAGGAACGCGAGGAGGCACGGCCAGCCGCTACGACGCATGGCGACCCTCGCCGAGGTCGAGCGCGTACTGGGTCGGGCCGCGACGCGCTTCCGCCTCGAGGACGCACGCGATCGCGGCGGCGCGGGCGTTCTGGTAGTCCCGCCGGCGCAGCTCGCCGCGGCGCAGCGCGGCGACCAGGTCCGTGATCGTCGCGCGGAGGGGCGGCGGCACCAGGCGCCAGTGGGCCCCGCAGAACAGGTACCCCTTGCCCACCAGCCGCCCGCAGCCAGGAGTCGCGCACGGCCGCTCCCCCTTTCGCCGCGGCCGTCGCGCGCACGTCGCCCAGTGCGGGACCCAGCGCTCGGCGTCCGCCGGCATCCCGGCCGGCACGCCCTCGCCCCGGCCCAGCACGATCGCGAACCTCATCGACGGCCGGTGAACGCCGAGGTCCTCGGTCGCCGTCTCCGCGCGCCGGGTCCCGACCACGACGTTGCCAGCCGGGCTCGGGCGCGGGTCGAGCGGCATCGGACGGCCGCGCGCCGTCTCCAACCACCAGATCTCGACCCCGCACGTGCGGCACGGAGTGAGGCGCCCGGGAGACACCTACAGCCCCCGCGCCAACTCGATCAGCGACCAGGCCATCAGCCCGGAGCCGAGCGCCGAGGCGACGAGCGCCGGCCACAGCCCGAGCCGGTCGACGAGCTGCACGATCAGGTCGGACAGGCGGGCGCGGACCGACTTCAGGGTCGTCACGCGGCCTTGCCCCTTCGCGCGGGCGCGGCCGCCGAGGGCGGCGCCGGGATCGGGAGCATGGCCATCCCGCGGCCCGATCCGCACCGCTTGTTGACCCGCGTCCAGCCGGCGCCGAGAGCGTCACGGATCGCGGCCAGGTAGTGGCGCTGGGCCTCGGCTTCGTCGATCGTCTGGGCACACCGGCCGGCGGTCTTCTTCCCCGCCTTGGGCCGGCTCTCCCACTCCACCGCGAACGGCACCGCCCAGGCTCTGTAGAGCAGCTTCACGAACAGGGCGGCGCCGGCGGCGTCCATGAACTTCGCCGCTGCGAGGACGCGGTGGCTGTTGGGCTTCGGACTACCCACCGCGCCCGCAGACCGGATCCTCTCTTCGCCGGTGGGGGCGGTGGCCACCGCCGGGCTCGCCTGCACGACCTTCCCCCGGCGGTCCAGGTTCGCCCGCAACACCTCGTCCATGCCGACGTCGACGACCCGGTTGCGCTTCAGGTCGACGATGTCCCACTGGGCAACCCGCCCACCGCACCTGGTGCAGGCGAAGCCGTCTCCCTCCGGCCGCAGAACGGTCTTGTGGGCCTGGCACTGCCGGACGTACCGACCCTCGTCGAACTCCGCGCGACCGGTCACGACACGCGCTCCGGGGTCTGCACGGCTGCGCCGCGGCGGAAGCGGATCCCCGCGGCCATCGCTGCCAGCTCGATCGCCTGGACGTCGAGGGCGTAGACGCCACCCTTCGACGTCGTCAGGATCACCAGCTCGCCGCGGCGCTCGAGGCGCGACACCCACGAACCCCGGAGGAGGTGGAGGATGTGCGGATCGGCGGGACCGGACGCGACCGCCGTGGAGGCGACGGTCAGGTGGGGCCGAGCGCTGGGCTCGGCGATGGTGGTGGGGACGGCGACGTCGACGACAGCGTTCATCGGCAGGCCTCCGGGGTCGTGGGATGGTTGGAGCGGCGACGGCCGAGCAGCCGGCGCAGGTGGGCCCGCATGCCGGACACAGCGTGCGGGCGCGGGCGAATGCCCTGGGCCGCGAGGGCGCCCAGGTGAGCCTCGACGAGTTCCTCGAGCGGCGTCCCCTCGAGGCCGCGGCGGAGAGCGCCCCGCGCCAGGTCGCGAGCCGTCAGGTGGAGCCCGAGCTGGCGCCGGCCCTCCGCCGTCAACTCCAGGCGGATGTGGGCCTGCTCGATCCGGCGGCGCGCCTGCGGCGAGAGCGGCGCCGTCACTGCGCCACCTCGCCGACGTCGGCGCGGACGTCCAGGGTCGGCAGGTCCGAGCCGTCGCCCAGGCGGTAAAGCGACTCGTCGTTCTGCTCCTCGACACGCGGCGCCTCGGGGAGCGTCGCCGCCGGCGCCACGCGCAGCCGGGGGCGGCGGTGCACGTGGCGGCCCTGGCCGCGGGTCGAGCGCCGGTTCCGGCGAGCCGGCAACGCGCGCGCCTTCACGGGCGCACCTCGCCCACCGCGGCCCGGATCAGGTCGCGAGCCCGCACCTCGACCTCGCGCGTCCGGCCAGCCATCTGCAGCCGCACGCGAACGCGCCGGGCGCCGCGGTCCGGCGTCGTGCGGGACTTCAGGTCCCGCGCGACGCGGCGCCCGTCGCGAACCGGCGGCACCGGACCCAGCGACACGATCTCGCCGGCGAACAACAGCCCGTAGCGCTTCACCCGGACCGCGTCCCCCGCTCGCAGGGCCTCCAGCTCGCCGAGACTCAGGTAGCTCGGCTCCCCGATCGGTTCGGGGGTCTCTGCGGGCGAAGGACGCCCGCCGCCCCGGTAGTTCCGCGCCAGGCTGAACTTCATCGGCCCTCCGTCGTCACGAAACACCTCCAGCGCTCACCCGCGCGCACGTCTCCCGTCCGTTGTCTCGGCTGTTTTTCGCGAAGTCCGGCTACGTCTCGGGTTGCTCCCTCGCGCGACCTGCCTTCATGCCGAAGCCCTGGCCAGGCCCCGACTCGCAGCCCGGGCCCGGGCCTTCCGCTCGGTTTCGGCGACCAGCTTCTGGTTGTGCTGGAGGTAGCGGATCGACGACAGCGGCACCCGCCAGCCCGAGGTCGTGCCCGGCGCCGGAACGCGCGCGAGCTGCCCCGCTTCCACCGCCTCGGCCACCGACGTGCGCGAGATCCCCAGAAGGATCCCCGCCTCCTCGGGGCCCAAGTAGATGTCCTCCGTCTCCAGCACGCGGGCGAAAACAGCCTGCTCGAGCGCACGGCGCTGCACGGCGCCGAGCTGCTCGCGGACCATGTCGAGCTGAGCCCGCACCTGGTCGAGCGCGTCCAGCAGCGGGTCCCGCGGCACCGGCGCCGTCGCGCTCAATGTGCCCTCCCCGCCTCTCGCGCAGCGGCGCCTGCGACACCGGCGCACGCCGCGTCGAAGGCCTCCACGCAGCGCCGCATCTGCTCGATCGCCGGCGCCAGCGTCGCGTACTCGTGCGGGTCGACGCTGCCGTCCTCGAGGGCCAGCGTCGCCTGGGCCGAAAGCGCTCCGTTCTGCGCCAGCATCGCCGCCAACGCCGTCGTCGGGCGCTGGACCGGCAGCGGGTCCATCACGATCCGGCCGCCCGCTCGCGCGATCAGCACCCGCAGGATCGCCATCGCCACCTCGACCCCGAGCGGCCCTTCCTCGATCAGCGCCGCCACGTCCTCGACAGCCATCGCGCGCTGGCCCGACAGGCGGTAGTTCGCCATCCGGGCCGAGCTGTCGCCTGCCAGCGAGCTGATGAAGCGGTAGGCGATGCCGTGGGCGGCGGCCAGCGCCAGCGCGGTGACGCGAAGAGCGTTGATGGAGTACCGCGCCAACCCCGAGCGGCGCTGCTCGAGGTGGCCCAGGATGGGTTCGGCCGCGGCGTGCAGTGGAACTAGCCGCGAACCCGAAGCCGGCGCAACCTTCGCGATCATGCTCATGCCGCTGCTCGCGCTCCTCGCCCTACGCCCCGACCTGGCGAGCGAAGGCCGCCAGTTCGGCGGCGAACTCCGCGACCCGCTGCGAGCCCTGGGTGGTGTCGGGCTCCTGCGCGATCAGCCAGAAGATCGCCTGCGCGCCCGCGTAGAAAGCCCGCTGGCACTCCTGCACCTGGATCGCGCCGGCCTCCGCGGGGACCACCCGCTCGCGGTAGCTCGCCCACGCCTTGGCGACGTCGTCCGGGCGCACTGCATCCAGGGCCACCGTGCCCTCCGCCTAGGCCTGGCCCGCCCGAGCGTGCTGCTCGGCCGGGCGAACGACGCCGGGGACCGGGAAGCCGCGGAGCAGCTCGGCCAGCAGGTCGTCCTCCGTGTCCCCCATGCCGAGGTCCACTGCGAAGCGGCGCACCTCCGCGTCCGTCAGGTCGCGCAGGGGGACGAGGTTGTACTGCTTCGAGTGGGCCTGGCCGCGGCCGGCGGCCTGGACCAGCTCCACCCGCACTTCCTGGTCCGGGTGCGCCGCGACGAAGCTGCGGGCGGCGTGCAGCGCCTCGGGCGTGCAGGCGGCGCCGTCGGCGCCCACGTCCTCCACCGCCATCTCCAGCACGTTGAGGGTCGCGGCGAACAGGTCCTTCATCGAGCTCATGGCGTGCTCCTGGTCAGGCGGCCGTGTCGGGGGCCACCAGGGATTCCTGGGGGGCCGGGGTGGAGGGGGGCTCGGCGGGGGCCGGGGACGACGGGGGGAACAGGTCCGTCAGGCCCACGCCCAGGGCGGCCGCCAGACGGTGCGCGGTGTCGGTCCGGGTCTTGCTCTTCCCCGTCTCGATCCGCCGGATCATCTCGTACGAGAGGTCCGCGGCCACCGCCAAGGCCTCCCGGCTCATCCCGAGCTCGACTCGCCGCTGCCGGACCCTGTTCACGAGGTTTAATCTAGTTCCCGCACGCGATCCTGTCAAGCAGTTTGGGGAGCTTATAGGCACTTGGGAGCCGATTTGTCCCCGTGCAACTATCCTTGTGGTGACGAAGGCCGTTGAAGGCGAACTACTTAGGGCTTGGCGAGAGGCCCGGGGGCTGAGCCAAGACGAGCTGGGCTCGCGCCTCGCCAGCCCGATGGACGGCAGCCCTCTCGGGCGATACGAGCGCGGGATTCAGCGCCCCAGCGTCCGACAGCTCCTGAACCTGATCTCCGGCCTCGCCATCCCTGGCCGGGACGACGCGGAGCGGCTCGCCCGCTTCTTCCGCGGGCCGGAGTGGCGAGAGACTGTGGTCCCGAAGGACTTCGCGGACTACTGCTGGGTGCGGGAAGACGCGGAGGTGGGAGCGGGCCCGGGCACGGAGTGGCACGACTCCTGGAACGACGGCGGCGAGCCGATGCCGTTCCTCGAGCGGGAGGTCGTGGCCCTGGGCGGGCTGGAGCGGGTGCGCCTGGTGCGGATCGCCCGCGGCAACCGAGGCAAGTCGATGCTGCCGACTTTGCGCCCGGGCGCCCGACTGCTGGTCCAGCTCGGCCCGTTCGAGCGGATCTCCCAGGGCGACCTGTACGTGGTCGTGCGGCCGCACGAGGGAGCGGTGGTGAAGCGCGTCTTCCAGGCGGGCGAAGCACTGCTGCTCTGGTCCGACAACCCCGACTACACGCCCCAGCGGGAGGAAGTCTCCCCGGAAGAAGGCGACCTGAACGAGGTGATCAAGGCCCGGGTCCGCAGGGTGATCCAGGACGAAGGCGAGAGCGAGGAGAAGTAGGAGGGTCTGATGGCCGTCGACATCCGGAAGCCGCTGAAGAAGTACCACCCACACCTGGTGAGGGCCGCCGAGGAGAACCTCAACGAAGCGGACACCGTCCAGCGGCTGATCAAGGTCTTCGAGGACGTGCTCGGCTTTGACCCCATGAGCGACATCTCGCGGGAGACGGCGATCAAGGACCGGTTCGTCGACGTCGCCCTGAAGGTGGATGGGACTGTGCGGCTGCTGGTCGAGGCAAAGAGCGCGGCGACCGTGCTTCGGCACAAGCACATCGAGCAGGCCCAGAACTACGCCGCCAACGGGAACATCCGCTGGGTCCTGCTGACGAACGGCCTTCAATGGCAGCTCTACCACCTCTCGTTCGAGGAGGGGATCGAGAGTTCCCTGGCGTTCTCGGTCGACCTGGCAGCGGGCGTTGACGACAAGGGCGCTTCGCTGATCGCGCTGCTCCACCGGCAAGCCCTGAAGAAGGGCGAGCTCGACGACTACTGGGAGCACAGGATCGCGCTGAGCCCGGCGTCGATCGGACGGGCCCTGTTCACGGAGGAGTGCCTCAAGTTCATCCGCCGGGAGATCCGGCGGCGCGAAGGCGTCTCGATCGACGAGGAGGACCTTGCGGAGGCGGTGCACGGGATGCTCTCGAGCGAAGCCCGAGAGCAGCTCGGCCCACTGAAGATCCGCCGGAAGCCAAAGGCCAGGGCAAGGGCGAGCTCAGTGACCGTGGGCCCTCAGGCCGAGTTGGTTCCAGACCCGGACCAGGGCGAGGAGTCCGCTCCAGCGACAGCGCCGGGCGAGGGTGAGGCGGGCTAGGTAAGCAAGACTGAGAGAGGTCTCTCCATGGAACAACTGGTCGACGCGCTCAATCGTCAGAGGCGAGCGCTCAACGTACTGGCCGCGGCGGTGGCCGCGCTGGTCGTGGTGCAGCTTGGCCTACTTGCCTGGCCCCTCTTGGCGCTGAAGTTAACGAGCGCGGCTACGAAGGACCCCGCACCTGTCGAAAAGAACAGGACAGTAACCGCGACCCGGGAGAAGGGCGACCCGGCAAAGGTCCACTACGGATACGGAATCGTTGGTAACGAGTCGACGAGCCTGGTGCGCGAGCGGGTGACCATTCGAGATTCCGCGATGCCCGTCGAGTTCGTCGGCTCGCCGACTCTGACCGTCGGCTATGAAGACCGGCAGTACATCTACACGGGCAAGGCGAAGGTCAAGGCCCGCGAGGCCATCACCGCCCTGGAGTTCCGGATCGTGACCTTCGACGTCTTCGGCCAACACGGGACGACGCTGTCCTCGGCCGAGATGCTGGAACTCAAGGCCGGCGAGGAGAAGGACGTCGACGGCAAGTGGGGTACCTACGACGCCAACGAGGCCACCATGTTCCTGCACTCCGTGGCCTTCATCGCCCGGGTGAGGCTGGCTGACGGACGCGTCGTCGAGACCGACCAGAAGGGTGTGCTGGAGGAATTCAGGAAGATCTCGACCACGATCTCACCCGATGACTTGGCACCGCCGAAGGCGCGGGGCCAGAAGTGACGAGCGAGGCGACACCAGCTCGGGCCGTCGGCGGGCCCTACCTGACGTCCGCGACGTTCTGCGAGCGCGTGCTCGAGGAGAAGGACGGGGTCAACTCCCTGATCCGGATGGCGGACCGCTACGAACTCCGCGGGGAGCCGGCGCCGCCCGACAGGACCGGCGCCATCCAGACGTTCTTCGTGGTGACGATCAAGTCGGGCGACTTCGCCGGCGAGGCGCTGCTCTCGGTGCGATTGATCAGCCCGTCAGGTGCGGACGCTGTAGACGCTGTGCGGACGCCGATCACGCTGAAGGGGGCAGAGCACGGGGTGAACGTGCGCATCCTGTTGACGGTGCCGGTGCGGGAGACGGGCCTGTTCTGGGCTGACGTGGAGCTGGACGGCCGGCTGCTTACGCGAACGCCGCTTCGGATCGAGTACCGACCGCCGTCGCCTGAACCTGCCGCCACGGGCCAGTAGGCCCAGCGTGGATCTCGATGTCCGTGGCGTTGACGCCGAGCGTGGCAGACGGCGCCTGAGCCAGGTCCAGCTCGCCGGAGAGCAGGTCGAGCAGTTCGGCGCGGAGGTTGTCCTCGCTGCGGTGACCGCTGGTGAACTCGGCCACCAGCAGCTCCGCCTCGCCGGAGAGATGGTAGGCCTCCGGATCGCTCTCGGGGACATCCCAGTTCGCAAGAGTGAAGGCGATGCTGAAGTCGGGGAAGGTCACGCGGCCCGCCGCGTAGGCAGCGATCAGGCGGCGCAACTCTTGGGCCAGGGGACTCATTGCCACCCCGAACGGTAGCACACGTTGGCGAGAGCGAGATCCGACGTCGTTTCCGGGAGGCTCGGGTGCTCGAGCGGGCTGCCAGCGGCGAACTGCGCGAAGAGGTGTGGAAGAGCCACCACCCGAGTCAGCCGAAGGCGATGGAACCGTTCTGCACGAAGAGCCAGATGGTGAAGTACCTGGACGCGCGGGGGCGGGAGGTCGCGCGGGCGCACCGGTACTTGCGAAAGGACGGGACGATCGGGGCGAGCGGGCTGCCCGACCCGAAGCAGTTCCGCGACGGGGAAACGGTGTACGAGGATCGCCGCGTGACAGCCGCGGAGGCCGAAGCGCTGGTTCGGGCTGCCGGGCAACTCGGGCTCAGCAGGGCGGACGTTCAGGTTGCGCATCGAACGTACCTCGCCGGGCTGGTCGCCGAGGCGATGTCCGACTCCGTGATCACGCCGACGGAGCGGGCCGACCTCGAGCTGGTGACGGAGCTTCTCGGCCTCAGCACCGCGGCGCTCGAGGCTCTGCTTGCCGGCCCGCCACCGACCGTCGTGCCGCGGGCGGGCGGGCCGCAGGCCTCGGAACTCGTCGGGAAGTCGGTCTGTTTCACGGGAGAGATTACGGCGCTGTACCAGGGTGAGCGGATCACCCGCGTGATGGCCGAGGGTCTGGCCGTTCAGGCTGGCCTGCAGGTGCTCCCGCGGGTCACGAAGAAGCTGGACATCCTCGTGGTGGCCGACCCAGACACGATGTCGTTGAAGGCGCAGGCGGCCATCCGCAACGGGACCCGGATCATGGCCCAGGCGGCGTTCTGGAAGGCGATCGGGGTGGCGGTGGTCTGACTGTTCTTATCCAGAGTGGCCCTGGCCTTCCCGCAGGCTCTCCTCGGTCCCGCATCCCTAGGGACGATTCGGAACTTGTGCTGAGGCCCGGCGGGGCCCACCGTTCCCGGAGTGAGAACACCATCGATCGTGAGGCGGGTGGGCCGGCGCGGCGTCGCGCTGAAGTGGCACGACCCAGCGACCGGCAAGGTTCGGTTCCGGCAGTTCCGCACCGCGGCAGCGGCCGCCGAGGAAGCGCGGGCCCTTGGGCGAAGGCCGGCGCCGGGCTGCGAGCACACCCTGGCGGTCTACGCCCAGCGGTGGCTCGAGCAGGTCTCGCCCACTCTGCGAGTGGGCACGGCCCGCGTCTACACCTCGGTGCTGCAGAGCCAGGTCCTGCCGACGTTGGGCCCGCTGCCGCTGAGCCAGGTAACGAGCGCGCATGTGCGCGACTTGGCGGCCGAGCTACTGACCCGCGGCCTGGCGAAGAAGACGGTGCAGAACACGCTGCGGGTGTTGCACGCCGTGTTCGAGACCGCGCGCGAGGAAGACCACCTCATCGAGCGAAACCCGGCGGCGACGACTCGGGGTCGGCGGGGGCTGCTGCGCCGGTCGCGCGCCGAGAAGCGAGCGAAGGTGAAGGCCTTCACGCCCGAGCAGCTCCGCGCCTTCCTCGCGGCGGCCGAGTCTGAGCTGCGGTTCACGTTGCTGTGGCAGGTGATGGCGCTCACCGGGGCGCGGCCCGGTGAGGCTGAGGCCCTGCGCTGGGACGACGTCGACCTGAAAGGCCGGAAGCTGAGGATCGACCAGAGCTGGAGCCGGGCGGTGCTCGAACCGCCGAAGACCGGCGAGGCCCGCGAAGTCGACCTCTGCCAGGGCCTGGTCGAGGCGTTGCGCCAGCACGACAAGGCGACTCGCCGCGTGGCGCTGGAGACCGGTGTGCCGCGCTCCGAGTGGCTGTTCCCCAGCGGCGGCGCCGACCGGCCGATCGACCAGAAGGTCGTCTCGCTGGCCTTCAAGCGGGCGCTGAAGCGCGCGGGCCTGCCGCCCCACCACTCGCCCCACTGCCTGCGGCACACCTACGCGACCACGCTGCTCATCGGCCACGCGCCGGTCTACTACGTGAGCCGGCAGCTCGGCCACTCGTCGATCCAGATGACGGTGGACGTGTACGGCGGCTGGCTCCCGGCGGGGGACCCGGCCGTGGTCGATCGCCTCGAGGCGGCCTACTTCGGGGGCGATGTCACCCGAAATGTCACCCAGGGGGGGTCGGAATAGGTCATTTGCTGCGGCGCAAGCCCCTGTTTCCTGCCGTATTCGCAGCCAGCGACGCCCGATAGGCCCCGGAATTGGTTCGAGCCCTATCGGGCGTACCAGATCCTCAGAGGTCGCCCCGCTGCAGCGTGCCGCGCAACGTCGACTCGACGCTGCGCGAGTCCAGCCCCTCGAGGCGGAACAGGATCGGCACCACGCCCTGCAACGTGCTCACGCGCACGACCAGCTCGCGCGCGCCGCGGGGATCCGGGACACAGTACACGAAGACCTCTCCGAGTCCGGTCCAGCTCACCCCGGCGTGTTCGATCGGCACCCGTACCGCGTCGGCCACCGCGGCCGGGACGTTGGGATCGCAGCGGATCGCCAGCATCGACGAGGGCCCTCCCGCGCAGAACCCCGCCCAGTTTCAAGCTCCGGCGCCGCCTGCCCGCCGTCAAGCGGAATCTGACGAGGCGGGGCGATTTTCGGGCCCGGAGGCACGCCTGTTGCTCGCTGAACGGCATGACGCGGCTCCTGCTGTCGGCTTCGGCCGTTCTTGCGCTCCTCGGCGGTACCGCCAGTGCGGCCCCGCCCCGCGCCACGTCGACGGAGATCCCGGCGGACTACCTGCTCTCGTTCCAGCCGCTTCCGCTGCGCTTCGAGGCGCCCGCGAACGCCGGAGCCGCTCCACCGGCGGTCACCTCCGCAAGGGTTGCACTCGGGCGCCAGCTCTTCTTCGACCCGCGCCTCTCGCGCAGCGGCCGCATCGCCTGCACCCACTGTCACGACCTGCTCGCCTTCGGCGCCGACGGACGCAAGGTCTCCTCCGGTCACGCGGGCCAGCTCGGACGCCGCAACGCGCCCACGGTCTACAACGCGGCGGGCTTCTTCGCCCAGTTCTGGGACGGCCGCTCCCCCGACGTCGAAGACCAGGCCCGGCAGCCGATCCTCAACCCGGTCGAGATGGCGATGCCCGACGGCGAAGCGGTCGTGCGCGTGCTCGCCGCGATCCCGGAGTACGCGCAGGCGTTCGAGCGGGCCTTCCCCGGCGAGCAGCCCGCGCTTCGGTACCACAACGTCGGGGTCGCGATCGGCGCCTTCGAACGCGGGCTCTCGACGCCGGGCCGCTTCGACGCCTTCCTGCGCGGCGACGAGGCCGCGCTCGACGCCCGCGAGCGGCGCGGCTTCCGTCGTTTCGTCGAGCTCGGCTGCGCGGGCTGCCACAACGGCCCGGCCCTCGGCGGCCAGAGCTACGAGCGGCTGGGCCACGTGCGACCGGCTGCGGCCGAGGCCGACCTCGGTCGCGAGGAGGTGACCCGCGACCCGGCGGACCGGATGCGCTTCCGCGTGCCCGGCCTGCGCAACGTCGCACGCACGGGTCCCTACTATCACGACGGCCGCTTCCCCGGCCTCGCCGCGGCCGTGCGCGACATGGCCGCGCTCCAGGTGGGGCTCGAGCTGGCCGCCGAAGACGAGGCGGCGCTGCTCGCGTTCCTCGAGGCGCTGACGGGTGAGCTGCCGGAGGCCTACATCGAGCCACCGGTGCTGCCCCCCGATCCGCCCGGGGGCCGGCCGTGACGGCGCGGGGCACGGCGCTCCTCGTGCTGGTGGCCGGCCTGGCTGGGCCGGCCGCGGGCGACGGGACCGACGGCGCCGCGCTGTACGTCCGACACTGCGCGCGCTGCCACACGACCGCCGGCAGCGGGCTGCCCGAGGGCCACCCGCTGCTCTCCAACTTCCGCAACCCGCCGGCCGACTTCACCGACCCGATGTTCAACAGCCGGGAGCCGGCGTCCGACTGGCGGCTGGTGGTCGCCCACGGCGGGACGGCGCTGGGCCTCTCCGACCAGATGCCGGCCCACCGCGAGCGCCTGACGCCTGCCGAGATCGACGCGGTGGTCGCCCACCTGGGCACCTTCGCCGACACCCGGGGCTACCCGCGCGGCGAGCTCAACTTCACGCGGCCGGTGCGCTCGATCAAGGCCTTCCCGGAGACCGAGCTGCTCTTCCTGCAACGTCGCGACCGGCGCGACGACGGGGGCGACGTCGTGCGCTCGACGCTCTACCACGCGCGGCGGATCAGCCCGCGCTGGCAGCTCGAGGCCAAGCTGAGCCAGCGGTCGGAGCCGGGCCTCCGCGAGGTCGACGAGGCGGAACTGGGCGCGAAGTGGGCCGTGCGCACGGGCGACGACCGCCTGCTGCTGGCGGCGGGGCTCGACGCCGAGATCCCGCTGCGCGACGACGGCGACCTGGTGCTGGTTCCCTACCTGTCCCAGGCGACGCCGCTGGGCGGCCACTTTTCGCTGCAGGGCACGCTGCGCCTGCACCTGCCGCCGGGCACGCCCGCGGACGGCGACCTCGAACTCTCCCAGGTGGTCCACTGGAAGCCCGGCGCGCGCCCGCGGGGCGTCGTGCCCGGGCTGGAGGCCACGCTCGTCGCTCCGTTCGACGCGGAGGCCCGCTGGCGGCTGA
Organism: Vicinamibacteria bacterium; assembly: GCA_025994075.1. Taxonomy (GTDB): domain Bacteria; phylum Acidobacteriota; class Vicinamibacteria; order Fen-336; family Fen-336; genus WYBL01. Next base: position 15,697 of record JAMQGV010000041.1, on the reverse strand, counting down.
CCCTGATCCCCCAGGTTCACGCGGCCCTGAGCAAGCGCGGCCACGTCGCGCTCAACCTCGGGCTCGAGTTCCCGGTCCACGGCCGGCGGCCGGGAGAGCGACACCGTCTCCACGCGTTCGTGCTGTGGGACATGGCGGACGGCGGCTTCTGGCAGGGCTGGTGATCATGTTCGACATCGTGGTGCGCGGCGGAACCGTGGTGACGGACGGAGCGGAGCGGGTCGCCGACGTCGGCATTCGCGACGGGCGGATCGCGGCGCTCGGCGAGGGACTCGCGGGCGAACGCGAGTTGGACGCGCGCGGGACGCTCGTGCTGCCCGGCGGGATCGACCCCCACGTGCACCTCGCCTACCCCCAGGGGCCGGCGCGGGTGGTCTCGGCGGACGACTGGGAGACCGGCACGATCGCCGCGGCCTGCGGCGGCACCACGACCGTGATCGATTTCGTCGAGGCGCGCGCGGACGAGACCTGGATGGCGGCCCTGGCCGCGCGGCGGGCCGAGGCCGAAGCGGCGGCCGCGATCGACTTCGGGCTGCACATGACCTTCCACCGGACCGACCCGCGCAGCCTGGCCGAGGTGCCGGAGGTGATCGCGGCGGGCGTGCCCAGCTTCAAGTTCTACATGGCCTACGACGGGCTGCGGCTCGACGACGGCGAACTGCTCGCCGGGTTCGAGGCCCTCGCGGCCCACGGCGGCCTGGCCCTGGTCCACGCCGAGAACCACGACGTGATCCGCCACCTGGTCGCCCACCACCGGCGCGCGGGCCACACCCACGCCGCGTTCCACCCGCTGTGCCACCCGGCGACGGGCGAAGCCGAGGCGACCGAGCGCGCGCTGGCGCTGTGCGCCATCGCCGGCAACCCGGTCCACGTCGTGCACGTCTCGGCAGAGGCCGGGCTCGCTGCCCTGGCGCGAGCCCGCGACGGCGGACAGCCGGCGACGGGCGAGGTGTGTCCGCAGCACCTGGTGCTGACGGACGCGGTCTACGCGGGCGCCGACGCCGACCTCTTCGCCATGGCGCCGCCCCTGCGGCGCGACAGCGACCGCGAAGCGCTGTGGGCGACGCTGCGCGACGGCGGGCTCGACTTCGTGGTCACCGACCACTGCCCGTTCACCCGCGCCCAGCGGCGCGGCCAGCGGCGGACGCCCGAGTTCCGACGCACGCCCGCGGGCGTGCAGCCGACCGCTGCGGAGGATCCGTGGTCTCCGACGCCGCCTTCGTTCGACCGCCTGCCCGGCGGCGGCGCGGGAATCGAGACGCGGATGGCGCTCGTCCACCACTACGGGGTCGGAGCCGGGCGCCTCTCGCCGGCCCGCTTCGTGGAACTCACCAGCACCGCGGCTGCGCGCCGTTTCGGTCTCTACCCGCGCAAGGGCACGCTGGCCCCCGGGGCGGACGCCGACGTCGTCCTCTTCGATCGCGAGCGCGAGGTGACGATCTCGGCCGGGCGACTGCACCAGAACGTCGACCACACGCCCTTCGAGGGGCTGACCGTCCGCGGCTGGCCGCGCACGGTGCTGAGCCGGGGCGAGCTGCTGGTGCACGACTTCGAGTGGGTCGGCAGCGCCGGCCGCGGCCGCTTTCTGGCCCGGGGCCCGGTCGCCGGCTTGGCGTAGACTCGCCTCGAGGAGTAGTCCACATGCGCCGAACATCCGTCCTGGTCGCCTTCGCGTGCGCCGTCTCGACCCCGCTGGCGGCCGCACCGCCTCCCGGCTGGTGCGGCACCGGCGACCGCACCGCGCTGGAGTCGCTGTGGCTGCACCAGGAGGAGCGGGCACGCCGCGGGCCGGTGCGGGCCAGCGAGGTGCGGGCCGCAGCCGAGCGCGTCGGCGAGATCGCCGTGCTGCGCGACGAGGGCGACCTGGCCCTGTTCCGCAAGGACTTCGACCTGCAGGGCGTGGGCGTCACGATCTCCCCGCGGGACGGCACGTACGTGGTGACCCGCACCGACCGGGCCGTCGCGGGGGGCACGGGCACCCGCCTCGGTCTGGGCGACGACGACACCACGGTCGTGCCGCTGCCGTTCGCGTTCCCCTTCCACGGCCGGACCTGGAGCGAGGTCCACGTCAACTCCGACGGCAACCTCACGTTCGGCCGGGGCGACGGCGCCTCGACGGCGCGCGACATCGGCCGGCTCGTCAACGGTCCGCCGCGGATCGCCCCGCTGCTGGCGGACCTCGACCCGTCGGCGGGCGGCTTGGTGACCCACGCCGGCGACGGCGCCCGCTTCACCGTGACCTGGACCCAGGTCCCCCAGTACGGGATCGGCGACGCCAACACCTTCGAGGTCACGCTGCGTGCCGACGGGGCGATCGAGTTCGCGTACGCCTCGACGATGGCGACCAGCCTCAGCACCGCGGCGACCGGGGTCGCGCCGGGCGAGGCTCTGAACGGCGTGACGCCGGTCGACTTCTCGAACCCCGGCGGTGCGGTCAGCGCCGGCGCGCTGGCCGAGACGTTCCGCGACAACGACGAACTCGACACCGCGGCGGTGGCGCGGAAGTTCTACGCCGCGCATCCCGACGAGTACATGCAGCTCGTGGTGTTCACCTCGCGGCGGATGGCGGGCAGCGGCACCTTCGCCTTCGAGCAGACGGTCAGGAACGAGATCGGAGGCATCGGCTCCGCCGCGTTCGACTACTCCGCCGAGTTCGGCAGCGGCGGGCGGCTGGAGAGCTTCCTGCTGATGGACACCATCAGCAAGTACCCGGACGACTTCGCGAGCCGGCTGCTGGGCGACCAGTCGGCGCTGTCGATCCTGGCCCACGAGACCGGCCACCGCTGGCTGGCGCTCGCCCGCTTCGAGGAGGCCGGCCGCGTGAGCGGCGAGCTGCTCGGACGCCAGAGCGCGCACTGGAGCTTCTTCATGGACTCCAACGGCTCCCACCTCGAGGGCAACGAGATCAGCGACCTCGGCGGCGGCCAGTTCCGCACCGGGGTCGACCACAGCGCTCGCTACGGCGAACTCGACCAGTACCTGATGGGACTGCGGCGCCCCGACGAGGTGCCGCCGTTCTTCTTCGTCCGCTCGCCCACCGGCCTGGTCGGCACGACGGCCGCGACCGCCCCCGGGGCCGGCGTGACCTTCGGCGGCACCCGCGTGGACGTCACGATCGGGCAGGTGGTCGCCGCCCTCGGCGAGCGCACGCCGCCGGCGGGCGAAGCGCCGGTCTCGCACCGCCAGGCGTGGGTCTACGTCGCGATCGGCGTCGAGCCGGACGCGGCCCAGATCGCCAAGATCGACCGCCTGCGCCAGCTCTTCCCCGACTACTACGCGCGCTCGACGGACGGCCGCGCCAGCGTCTCGGTCACCCTCGAGTAGCGCCGTGAGTCCCTTCGACCTCTCCGGGCGGGTGGCGCTCGTCACCGGAGCCGGCGGCCTCGTCGGCGGGGCCGCGGCCCGCGCGCTGGCGGCGGCCGGCGCCCAGGTCGCGCTCGTCGACTCCGACGGCGCGCGGCTCTCCGCCGCGGCTGCCGCGATCGGCGTGGACGACGGCGACGCGCTCCCGTTCGAGGCCGACGTCACCGACGCCCTGGCGGTCGAGCGGATGGTCGACCACGTGCTCTCCGAGTGGGGCCGCATCGACGTGCTGGTGAATCAGGCGCATGTCGGCCTGCCCGACCAGGGCGGCGAAGCAGGCTGGCAGCGGGCGCTCGACGTGCACCTGGGCGGTGCGCGCATCTGCACCGAGGCCGTCGCGGCCCACATGGTCGCGCGCGGCGCTGGCCGCATCCTCTCCGGGCTCTCGGTCGCGGCCCTGCTGGGCGCCCCGGGCCGCACGGCGGAGGCCACCAGCGGCGGCGGCCTGATCGCGCTGACCCGCACCTGGGCCCGCGAGTACGGCCCGGCGGGCGTCACCGCCAACGCGATCGCCGCGGGACTCGTCGAAGGCGCCCCGACGCTGCTGTCCGACGCCGAACGCGAGGCGCTGATCGCCCGGCTGCCGGCGCGGCGCGCGGCGCGGCCCGAGGAGATCGGCGCCGTGTACCTGTTCATGGCCTCCGACCTGGCGGCGTTCATGAACGGCGCCGTCGTCGGCGTGGACGGAGGGCTGCGGCTTTGATCCGCGGGCGGATGCCGCCCGCCTGGGCTTCCGGGGTCTTCCTGCTGGCGTTCGCGGCGCGGCTGGTCTACTGGCTGGCCGCCGACCCGCCGCTGCTGTACGAGCACCAGTACCACTACTTCACCAACGCGCTGCGCATCCTCGCGCAGCCGGACCCGCTGCACTACGTGCTCCACAGCGACGAGTGGCGGCTGTGGGACGGCCACTGGACGATCGCGCCGCTCTACCACCTCTTCCTGGCCACGGTGTTCGCGCTGTTCGGCCCGGAACTCGCGCCGCTGCGGCTGATCCAGTGCCTGCTGGGCGCCGTCGCCGCCGTGGCCGTGGCGGCGATGGGCCGCGAGTTGTGCGGGCGCTGGGGCACGCTGGCGGGCGTGGCCGTCGCGCTGCACGCCTACTCGATCGAGATCCCGACCTGGACCATCACCGAGAACGTCGCGATCCCGCTGTTCACCTCCGCGATGGCGCTGCTGCTGCGGACCGGGCGCACCGGCTCGGCGCGCGGCGCGCTGGCCGCGGGCGCGCTGCTGGGCGCGGCCTCGCTGGCGCGCTCGATCACCTCCGCATTCGTGCCCGCGGGGGCCCTGTGGCTGTTCGTCTTCGGCGCCGCCCGGCCGCGCTGGCGGCCCGCCGTGCTGTTTCTCGCGGGCGGGCTCGGCGTGATCCTGCCGTGGAGCGCCCGCAACTACTTCCTGATCGGCGAGCCGGTGCCGATCGAGACGACCGTCTACGAGAACATCTGGTACTGCAACAACTTCGCGACCCCGGAGCAGTACGCGCGCCAGCAGGCGCTGATCTACGGCGCCGAGAGCAACGCCCGCAAGCGGGAGCTGGCGATGCACTTCGGGCTGCGCGGCATCCGCCGCCATCCCGACCGCTTCGCCGACAAGGCGTGGGCGAACTTCAAGCACTTCTTCCGGCCGGAGGGCCTGCACGGTCTGCTCACGCTCGAGCGCTCGGACCCGCCCTACCGCCATCCGGTGGTGATCGCGCTCGAGGACGGCTGGTACCTCGTCGTCGTCGGGCTGCTGTGGGCCTACCTGTTCGCCTGGCGCTGGGACCGCGGCTACGTCCTGGTCTGGGGCTGGATCTCCTACTACCTGCTCAACCACGTCGTGTTCTTCCTGAACGAGGTGCCGCGCCACCGCAGCGGCTTCGTCGTGATCGGCGCGGTCGGCGCCGCGGCCGGCCTGGCGGCGCTGCGCGAGCGCTCGCGCGGCGCCCGCTTCGGCCTGGCGGTCGGCATCGCCTTCGCGGCCTGGATCCACGCTCCCTACGTGGACAGGGCGCGCCAGGCGTGGGCGGCGGGGGGCGAAAACCGCGCCGCGGCCGCCCGGCTCGCGGCTGGCGACACCGCGGGCGCGTTCGCGCGGGCAGAGGCTGCGTCGGTCGCCGCGCCGCGCTCCGCGCGCGCGGTCTTCGACTGGGCGGAGGCGCTCTACCGCGCGGACCGGCCGGCGGAGGCGCTCGCCGCGTACGAGGCGGCCCGGCCGCGCGTGATCGGGGGCAACAACACCGCGATCGTCGCGCTGCCGCGGCTGCTGGCGCTGGCAGGGCGCGAGGACGAGGCCCGGCGCGCGCTGCACGCGGCGCACAAGCTGTCCTGGGGCGAAGACCCGTGGCGGCTGCTCGAGCACGCCTGGCTGCGGCTGCCGGCCCCGCGCGCGGACGAGGTCGTGGTCGGCGGCGACGACTTCGGCGCCGCCCGGGGCTTTCTCCACCCGCGCGGCGGGCCGCTCGAGATCTGGGGCCCCCACATCGCGTTCGCGCAGCACCTCGACGACACGCGGCCGCAGCCGCCACCCGGCCTCCACCGATGGTCACGCGGGCGGGCCTGGCTGCGGCTGCGACCGCTGGTGGAATCGCCGCGCTACCGCGTCACGCTGTGGATGGGCGCGCCGTTCCCGGCGCCGGCCGGCCCGCGCGCCGTCGCGGTCCGGGTCGGGGACTCCCCCGCCGCCCGGGTCGAGGTCGGCAACGAGGTCGCGCCGTGGACGTTCGAGGGCCCGGCGGCGGGCGGGGTCGTGCAGGTCTCGCTGACGACCGCGACCTGGTCGCGGCTGGGCGAGCCCGCCGAGCAGGGCGTGCGCGTCGAGCGGATGCGGGTCGAACCGATCCGCTGAGCGCTCAGCGCCCCCCCGCGTCGAGCGCGCGGCGGATCGCCTCGGCCTCGGCCCGCTCGGCGGCCGACGGCGCCCGGCCCCGCGCGCGATGCTCGAGGACGCCGAACAACTGCTGCGCGAACTCCCGCGCCGAAGCCTCGGGCAGCGCCGGCGCGGCCGCGCGGCGCACGAACAGGGTCGCCACCGCGTCCCAGTGCAGGAGCGCCCAGTCGGGGCGCGCGAGCAGCTCGAGCACAGGCGGCCGCACGCGCAAGTCGCGGTCGAAGGTCGGGTGGAGCACCGTGTTGATCCCGCGCCGCTCCAGCAGCGGCAGCAGGCCCTCGCGGCCGGCCTGCGCCATCTCCTCGAACACCGAGTAGTCCAGCAGCCGGGCGTCGGCGAAGACCCGGTAGCGCGGCCACGCCCGCCAGATCAGGTAGCCGCCGTGGTCGAAGCTGTTGAAGAGCGGGCCCGGCGGCGAGAGCGCGAGCAGGGCGTCGACCGCCCGCGCCGGGACGGCCTCGTCGTGGACCGGGCGCAGCGCGGGACGCGGAGCCGCCAGTGCGAGCGCCGCAGCGGCGCCCAGCGCGGCGATCGGCGCGGCGCGGAGGAGGCGCGCGACCGAGGCGTGACCGAGGAGCGCGGCTGCCGCGGGCGCGGCGGCGACCAGGGCGCCCACCGCGAAATAGATCGAGTAGCGGAACGCCGTGGCGCCGGCGACGGCGAGCAGCAGCCAGGACAGCACGTGCTCGGGGCGCACGGCGGCGCGACCGGCGACGAGCAGCGCTGCGGTGAGGGCGGCGATGACCACCAGCAGCGGCAGGAACGAGCCACCCGCCCCCCCGGCCGCCAGCCGCGAGAACTCCAGTGGCGAGGCGAGTTCCAGGATCGCGAAGTTGCCCGGGCCCTGCAGCGATTCCTCGAACGCCGCGCGCCACGGCGCGAAGCCCGACGGGTTGAACAGCGTGGCGAGCCCGGCGGCGAGGATCACGCCGGCCTCGCGGAAGCGCCGGCGCCAGCCGAGCCCGAGGGCGTGGGGCACGAGCACCAGGGCCAGCACGGGGAAGCCGCGGTGCAGGTTGGCCCACGCCGCGCACAGCGGCACCAGCGGCAGCAGGCCCCGCCAGCCGCGGCCGTCGAGCTCGGCCCGCTCCAGCAGCCACAGGCTGGCGGCGCCGAGCAGCACCGAGAAGCCGAGCGGCCGCAGCTCGTCGTACCAGACGCAGAAGGCGCACAGCGGCGCCAGCAGCACGAGCGCAGGAGCCGGCCTCACGCCGTGCCGCCGCAGCGTGCCGAACACGAGGCCGAGAGTGGCCGTGAACAGCAACGCGTTGAACACGCGCAGCGCCTGGAAGCCGCCGGCGGCGAACAGGCCGTGGTAGACCACCTGGGCGAGCCAGTTGGCGCGCACGCTCATCCGCGCGCGCTCGGCGTACTCGGGCGAGATCGTCCACGAGAAGGGGTCGGCGTCGGGCAGCCGGCCGTGCTCCACGATCCAGCGCCCGGTGGCGAGGTGCCACCACAGGTCGCCGTCGGCGAGCGGGTGCGCGAACTGCAGGCAGGCCGCGGCGAAGAACACGGCCACCAGAACGCGCCCCACCCCACCCCCTTGCGAAGACCGGCCGGCTTCGGATATTCTCTGCGTCCTTCGTTCGGCCGGCCCGCTAGCTCAATGGTAGAGCAAGAGACTCTTAATCTCTGGGTTCTAGGTTCGAGTCCTAGGCGGGTCACCAGCCTCCCTTCGGTCGCCTGAGATCGCGGCGCCGACGGGTTCCCGCCGCACCGGAGCGAGGAAACGCATGAACGGAGCGCCGCTGTAGCGTGTCGCGGCGCTCCCTGCTGGCGGCGCTCCTCGGCTGCACCCTGCTGAAGGTGCTGGTCGCGGCCTCCTTCACCGGCACCGTCGAGGTGCGCCAGATGCGGCAGCAGGCGGAAGCCGCGCTGGCCGGCCGCGACCTGCTGGTCCCGGCGTCCACGGGCAACAACCCCTCGTTCTTCCTGAGCGGGCACTACGCGATCGTCACCGGCGCGATGCTGTCGTCGCGCGCGAGCGGGCTGCCCTTCGCGTTCGTCGTCAAGCTGCCGGCGATCGCCGCCGACCTGCTGATCGCCCTGCTGCTGCTCGGCGCGCGGCCCCGCGATCCCGCAACGGGCGCCACCACGGCGCTCGCCTTCATGTTCAACCCGGTCAGCTTCCTGCTCTCCGCGTACCACGGCCAGCCGCACACCGTCGCGGTGGCCGGCGGCGTGCTGGCGCTGTGGCTCGCGGAGCGCGGGCGGGCGAAGGCCGCGGGCGTCGCGCTCGCGCTGGCGGCCAGCGTGCGCCAGCACCTGGCGCTGCTGGCCGTGCCGCTGGCGCTGATCCTGCCGCGACCGGAAAGGCCGAAGCTGCTGGCCGCGCTCGCCGCGGTGGGCGTGGTCCTCAACGCCGGCATCGTGCTGAGCGCCCACCCCGAGCGGGTGCTGGCGCCGACCTGGGTCTACGGGACCTGGGGCTACACGATGGTGCTGGTGCAGGCTCCGCGGCTGCTGGCGCGGCTCGGGCTCGAAGTTCCGGACGCCGTCGCAGGCGGCCTGCAGTCGGCGCTGCTGCGGCACGGCTGGCTGATCTTCCTCGGCTGGGCGGGCGCGTTCGCGCTCGGCTGCTGGCGCGCCCGCGACCGCGGGCTCGACCCGTGGGCCGCCGCGCTCGTCTTCTTCGCCGGACTGTGCGCGCTCAGCCCGGGCTTCGGCGTGCAGTGGACGATCTGGGCGCTGCCGTTCTGGCTGGTCGTGCACCGGCGCAGCGCGCTTCTCTACTCGGCGCTGGCCGGCGCCTTCCTCGCCGGTTCCTACTGGCAATGGACGCTGCCCGCCCGGTACGGCGTGGAGTCGATCACCGCCAACCTGCACCTGCTGGGCCGCGGCGAGCTGCTGGCGATCGCGCTGGTCGGGGCGCTCGGCCTCGCGACGTGGGCGCTGACCGCGTGGGCGGCGTGGCGCTTCTCGGGCCCGCTGCGGGGCCGGCCGTGAGGCGATGGCTGCCGGTGGCGATCGTCGCGGTCGCCGCGCGGGTCCTGGCCTGGCTGTGGGCCACGCCCGGCCTCGCTCTGGAGCCGACCGAGGCGATGGCCGTCGCCGCCAACCTCGAGGGCGGCCTCGGCTTCGTGTTCGTCCAGTACGACGCGCCGTACGCCGCCTGGAAGGAGCCGCTGTGGATCGCGCTGGTGGCCGTGCTGCGCCGGCTGCTCGGGCCCGGCGACGGTCCGGTGCTGGCGCTCCAGTGGGCGTGCGGCACCGGCGTCGCGCTCGCCGTCGCGGCCCTCGCCCTTCGGCTGCTCGGCTCGCGCCGGCTGGCTCTCGGCGCCGGGACGCTGGCCGCCGTCAATCCCTTCCTCGTCCATTACGACACCCGCTACGCGCACCCGCTGAGCTTCGACGTGCTGCTGTTCCTGCTGCTGGTACTCGCGATCGGGCGCGCCACGGCGGGCGGGAGCACGAGCGGCGCCGCGCTGGCGGGAATCGGCTGCGGCCTCGCGCTGTGGCAGCGCGCCACGCTGCTGGGCGCGGCCGCGGGGGCATGGAGCGCGAGCGCGCTCGTCTCTCGGCGCGGCAACCGCACCCGGCTCGCGCGGCTCGGCCTGGGCAGCCTCGCGCTGGCCGTCGTGCTGGTCCTGCCGTGGGTCGTGCGCAACCAGGTCGTCGTCGGCCGGCCGCTGCTGACCAGCGACTTCGCCCACATCCTGTGGCTCGGCAACAACCCGCTCTCCAACGGGACCTACGGCGACGCCGGCGGCATCCGCGTGTTCGACGTCGCGCCGCAGCCCTTCCGCCGAACCGTGATCGGCCAGCCGGAGATGGTCCAGCACGACGTGTTCTTCGCCGCCTTCCGCCGCTTCGTGGGCGAGCAGCCGCGCGCGTACCTGCGGCTGGCCGCCGCGCGCGTGCAGGGTTTCTTCTGGTACCCGCCGGCGGCGGGCGTGCGGCACACCGGGTGGCGAGTCACGCTCTATCGGCTCGCCTACGAGACGCTGCTGGTCGCCGGCCTGCTCGGCCTCGCGCTTCGCCTGCGACGCGGCGGCCCGGAGGCGCTGCGGGCTGCAGCGCCGCTGCTGGGCGCCGTGGTCGGCCTCGCCGCCGTGCACGCGCTGACCGCGCTCGACCTCAAGCACCGGGTCCCGTTCGAGATGCTGCTCTGCGTCTTCGCCCCGGAACTGCTGCGGCGGCGCGAGCCGCGGTAGGCTCCCGCCGATGGAATTCCTCCGCCGCCTGCTGCCGGCCCCCGACCGCGACGCGTTCGTGCGCCGGGTGCGCGACCACCTGATGGCCTCGGGCGTCGACCCGGCGACGATCGCCTACGAGCCCGACGACTTCCGGCTGCGCCTGGGCAGCGACGCCTCGGGCGAGACGCTGTACCTGGGCAACCTGTTCGACCTCTACGGCCGCGCCTGGCCGTGGCAGCGGGGGCGGCTGATCGCCGAGTTCCTCGGCTTCCGCGCCGAGCGCCCGGAGGAGCGGCCGGCCACGTTCGACGAAGCGCGGGCCATGCTGCTGCCGGGGGTGCGCGACGCCGCGATGTTCGACACCCTCGCGCTGCAGGCCGCCCTCGACGGGCAGCCGCCCAACGTCCCGCCGACGCGCCCGCTGGGATCGCGGCTGCGCGCCTGCCTGTTCCTCGACTTCCCGCGCGCGACCTCGATGCTCCACGCGTCCGACCTCGAGCGCTGGGGCGTGAGCACCGACGAGGCGTGGGCCGTGGCGCTGTCGAACCTCGAAGAGCGCAGCCCGGCCCCGGGCTTCGAGCGGGTCGCGGACGGCCTCTACCTGTCGACGTGGACCGACTGCTACGACCCGGCGCGGCTGCTGTTGCCGCGCGCCTTCGCAGCGCTCGAGCTCGAGGGCGAGATCGCCGTCGCTGCGCCCAACTGGAACCGGCTGGTGGTGGCGGGCACGGGCGCCCCGGAAGCGCTGCTCGGCCTGCTGGTGGTCGCGGCCGAGGTCACCCGCACGGAGCCGCGCCCGATGAGCGCGCTGCCGCTCGTGCGCCGCGGCGACGCCTGGGTGGACCTGGAACTGCCGCGCGGACACGTCGGCTTCCCGCTGCTGAAGCGCTCGCGGGTGCTGGAGCTGAACGCGCTCTACGGCTCGCAGAAGGAGCTGCTCGAGCGGCTCCACGCCCGCGACGGCACCGACGTGCACGTCGCCACTTACAGCGCGGTCCACGACGGCCAGGAAAAGGACTTCGACAGCTACGTCGTGTGGTCGAAGGGCGTGGTCTCGCTGCTGCCGCCCGCCGAGCGGGTGGTGTTCTTCGATCCCGACGGCGGCGAGGACGACGCGCGGCCGACGATCGACTGGGACATCGTCCTCCAGCACGCGGGCGGGCTGATGGTCGCGGACGGGGCGGCCCTGCCGCGGCTGCGGGTCGAGGCCTTCCCCGACGCCGCGACGCTCGAGCGGATGTCCGCGGCCCAGGCCGCGCGGGCGGGGGCGTGAACTTGGGCTTCCGCGTGCTCGACGACTACCCGCGCCGGCCGCACCTCGACTTCTACCGCGGAAACCCGCTGCCCTTCTACGGCGTCACCTTCGACCTCGACGCCAGCGCGCTGCGGCGGCGCTCGAAGGAGACCGGACACTCGACCTACCTCGCGATGTGCTGGGCGTTCCACCGCGCGATGCACGAGGTGGAGGGGTTCCGGGTGCGCTGGCAGGACGGGCAGGTCGTGCTCCACGACCGGCTGCGGCTGGGGATGACGGTGCCGGCCCCGCGCGGCACGTTCACCTTCGCGACGCCCGCGTGGCACGACGACGCGCTCGAGTTCCTGCCCGCGGCGGAGGCGGTGGTCGCCGACGCCTCGAGTGGCGTCGACCTGACGCGCGGCGCGGCCCCCGACTTCGCCTACTACACGGCGCTGCCGCGGGTGCCGTTCACGTCGTTCGCGCACGTGATGCTGCCCGACGCCGACGCCGGGCAGCCGTCGACGGGCTTCGGCCGCTTCCGGGAGCAGGACGGCCGCACGCTGGTGCCGGTCGGCATCACCGTCAACCACCGCTACGTCGACGGCAACGACCTGGGCGCGCTGTACGAGGCCGCCGCCGCGTCGTTCGCCCGCGCCTTCTGAACGCCAGCGCTACTCGACCATCAGGTCGCGCTCGAGCTCCTCGGGCTTCGACGACGCCATCTTGGCCGTCTCCAGCGTGATGCGCTCGTCGCGCACGAGGTCGACCAGGCTCTGGTTCAGCGTCTGCATCCCCATCTCGCGCGAGCGGGCGATGAAGGTGGGGATGTCGTCGGTGCGCTCGGCGTGCTTGATGCACTCCTCGATCGAGCGGGTGACCATCATGATCTCGCAGGCGGGCACCTGGGCGGTACCCGACTTCGAGGCCAGCAGGCGCAGGCTGATGACGGCCATCAGGTTCTCGGCCAGCCGCTGGCGCACGCTCGCGTGCTCCTCCGGCGGGAAGTAGCCGAGCAGGCGGCCCACCGTGCGGGCCGCGTCCTGGGTGTGGATCGTCGACAGCACCAGGTGGCCGGTCTCGGCCGCCTTCAGGCAGATGTCGACCGTCTCGTGGTCGCGCAGCTCGCCGACCATGATCACGTCGGGGTCCTGGCGCAGCGCCGCGCGCAGCGCGGTCTTGAAGCTCTCGGTGTCGGAGCCGACCTCGCGCTGCGAGATCAGGCTCGCGTGGTTCTCGAACAGGAACTCGATCGGGTCCTCGATCGTCACGATGTGGGCGCGGCGGGTCGTGTTGATCGAGTGGATCAGCGAGGCGATCGTCGTCGACTTGCCGTTGCCCGTCGCGCCGGTGACCAGCACCAGCCCGCGCTGCAGCCGCGCGATCCGCTCCATCGCCGGCACCGGCAGCCCCAGCGCGTCGAAGCCGAGCGGCTGCAGCGGGATCACCCGCAGCACCGCCGAGAACTTCCCGCGCTGGCGGAAGACGTTGACGCGGAAGCGGCCGACGTTCGGCAGCGCGAAGGTGCCGTCCCAGTCCTTGACCTCGCGGCGGAACTGCTCGGCGTCGGGCATGCCGACCAGGTGCTGGGCGACGTAGGCCGTGTCTTCGTCGGTCAGCGGCGGGTGCTTGACCGGGATCAGTTCGCCGCGGCGGCGCAGCACGGGGGGTGAGCCGGGCTGGAAGTGCAGGTCGGAGACCTTCTGCTGCGCGGCGAAAGTGAGGATCTGGTTGAAGTTGATGGCCATCGAAGCGGCAAACCCTCCTCGGCGGGACGCGCGATTCTAGACCGCTCCTTGCCGCCGCCCGCGGGCGGCGCCCATAATTCCCCATGAGCCACGCCCACTTCTCGCTCGGCCCGGGCACCTACGCGGTGCCGATGTCGCTCCACGCGGAGAACCGCCGCCGCCTCTGCGACCGCCTGCGCGCCCGTGGCGTCGCCCCCGGCGCCGTCGTCCTGCTGCAGGGCGGCGAGCAGCGCTGCGAGTACGACACCGATCGCGAGGAGCTCTTCAAGCAGGAGAGCTTCTTCCAGTGGGCGTTCGGCGTGAAGGAGCCCGGCTTCTTCGGCGCGATCGAGGTCGGCAGCGGCCGCTCGTGGCTGTTCGCCCCGCGGCTGCCGGCCGAGTGGGCCGTGTGGATGGGCGCGATCCACCCGCCCGAGCACTTCCGCGCGCTCTACGAGGTGGAGGAGGTCCGCTTCGTCGACGAACTGGCGGCGGTGCTGGCGAAGCTCGACGCGAAGCCGCTGCTGCGGCTGCGCGGGCGCAACACCGACAGCGGCGCATGGGCCGAGCCGGCCCGCTTCGAGGGCATCGAGAAGTTCGCGACCGACGACGAGGTGCTGCACCCGGAGATGGTCGAGTGCCGGGTGATCAAGACGGCGGCCGAGATCGAGCTGCTGGCGTGGGTCAACGAGGTGAGCAGCGCCGCCCACGTCGCCGTGATGAAGAAGATCCGGCCCGGGCTCTCGGAGTACCACCTGGAGGCCGACTTCCTTCACCACGTCTACGCGAACGGCGGGTGCCGCTTCAGCGCCTACACCTGCATCTGCGGCTGCGGGCCCAACTCGGCGACGCTGCACTACGGCCACGCCGGCGCCCCCAACGACCGCGTGCTGCGCGACGGCGACCTGTTCCTCAACGACTCCGGCGCCGAGTACCACGGCTACGCGTCCGACATCACGTGCAGCTACCCGGTGAACGGGCGCTTCACGCCCGCGCAGCGGATGGTCTACGAGGCCGTGCTGGCCGCCAACCGCGCGGTGCAGGCGGCGATGAAGCCCGGCGTCTCGTGGCCCGACATGCATCGCCTGGCCGAGCGCACGATCCTGCAGCACCTCCTGCGCGGCGGCCTGCTGCGCGGCGAGATCGACGCGATGATGGCGGCGCGGGTGCCGTACCTGTTCATGCCCCACGGCCTCGGCCACCTGATGGGCCTCGACGTGCACGACGTCGGCGGCTACCCCGCTGGCGTCGAGCGCTCGACGGAGCTGGGGTTGAAGAGCCTGCGCTGCGGCCGCGCGCTCGAGGCCGGCATGGTGATCACGGTCGAGCCCGGGGTCTACTTCGTCGACGCCCTGCTCGAGCCCGCGCTCGGCGATCCGAAGCTGAAGCCCTTCCTCGTCGAGGACGTGGTTCGGCGCTTCCTCGGCTTCGGCGGCGTGCGCATCGAGGACGACGTGCTGGTCACGCCGACCGGCTCGCGCAACCTGACGAACGTGCCGCGCGAGGTCGACGACATCGAGCGCGTGATGGCCGAGGGCCGCCGCGCGGCCGAGCCCGTGCTGGCCTGACGGGCGGCCCCGGGGCGCGCCTCAGCGCCCCTGGCCCTGGACCACCGGCTTCTCCTCGTACGGCTGGACCACGACGAAGCCGTCGCCCGCGAAGCGCATCTGGAACGCCTCGCCGCCGCCGCGGCCGATGAAGCTGCGCAGCGAGATGTCCGTCTTGAACTCGGGGCTCAGGTTGCCCGACCACGCCACCGTCGCGTTGGGGTCGGTGGTCACCGGGTCGGCGGCGCTGCAGCGCAGCGTCAGCGGTCGCCCGTGCGACACGATCGCCACCATGCCGTTGCCCGACAGGCGCACCGAGAACAGCCCGCCAGCGAGCATGCCGGCGATGCGGCGGTGCATCGTGATCTCGTGGGTGATGCCGTCCTCGAAGGCGAGCAGGTCGTTGCCGTTGACGCACAGCGACTGGCGGCCGTCGAGGCGCAGGATGTTGACGGTCTTCTTCTCGTCCGCCAGGTAACAGATGCCGCGGCCCTCGATCTTGGACAGCGGCGCCGCCTCGCCCGAGATCGCCTTCTTCAGGAAGTGGCCGACGCCGTGCTCGAAGGCGCCCTCGCGCACGAACTTGAGGTCCCCGCGGTAGGCGACCATCGAGCCCAGCTTGCTCCACACCCGGCCGTTCACGTGGACCTCGAGCAGGTGCGAGCTCTCCAGCTCGAACACGTCGCCCGGGTTGTCCTTCTCCGCCGTCTGGGCGAGGAACTCCTCGAGCGTGTGGCCGACCTTCTCGCCGCCCGCGGCCGCGCGCGAAGGGGCCTGCGCGCGCGCGGCCGGCGCCGCAGCGGCGGCGGGCGCCGGGGC
>JAMQGV010000040.1 GCA_025994075.1 Vicinamibacteria bacterium | reverse complement strand
GCGCGCGCGGCGCAGGTCGCCGGCCTCGTCCCAGGCGCGGGCCTCCGCGAGGTCGAGCCGCGGGTCGGTGCCGTGCGGGGCGGGCAGGTGGCGCAGCCGGGCCAGCGTCGCGAGCGCCTCGCGCGGGCGGTGATCGTCGTGCAGCGCGGCGGCCAGGGCGAGCCCGTGCTCGAGGTCGTCGGGGAAGAACCCGAGCAGCGCGCGGTGGATCTCGATCGCCGCCTTCCAGTCGCGCTGCGTCTCCCGCCAGCGCGCCTCGACGGCCAGCCGGTCCGGCTGCGCGAGGTCGGACGAGAGCTCGAACGCGCGGCGTGCCTCGGCTTCGGCCGCGGGCCCGAGGCCCAGCAGCGTGAAGGCCCGCGAGAGCGCGGCGCGGGCGGGGGCGAACCCGGGCTCGCGCTCCAGCGAGGCCTGCAGCCGGTCGCGGGCCGCCGCGGCATCGAACGCGCGCAGCAGGCGCAGGCCCTCGGCGTACGCCTGTGCCGCCGCAGCGTCGGCCGGGAGCGCCCGGCGCAGGCCGGCCGGGTCGGCCAGGGCAGGCGCGCCGAGCGCCGCGCGCAACTGCCGGCCGGCGGCCGCCGCGACGGCGCGCAGCTCCCCCCGCTCCGCGAGGGTCAGCAGGCGGCGGCCGCTGTGCAGGTCGACGAGCACCGCTTCCAGCCGCAGCTCGCCCGCTTCGCCGCGCGCGAGCCGGCCGTCGACGCCGAAGTCCGCGCCCAGCGGGCCGCTGCCCGCGCCCCGCGCGGCGGCCTGCGCTGGCTCGATCGCCCGCAGCGCCGACCCGGCCCGCATTTCCGCCGCGAGCAACTCGCCGAAGGCCTCGCCGATCCACTCCTCGTCAGCGGACGGCGGCGTGAAGGCGAGCACGGCCACGGCGGGGCGGACGGCGCTCGCGACCGGTGGCGGCGCGGCCTGGCCGGCATCCAGCGCCCGCGTGCGCGAGGCGAGGGCCAGCGTCGCCGCGGAGGCGAGCGCCGCCGCCAGCGCCCCCGCCACGAGCACGGCCCGGCGCGGGCCGGCCGCCGGAACCGGCGGCGCCTGGCCCGACAGCAACGCCACGAACGCCGCGCCGCTCGCGGGTCGCGCCGCGGGGTCGCGCTGCAGCGCCTGCAGGATCGCGGCCTCCCAGCGCGGGTCGAGATCGGGCCGTCGCTCCCGCGGCGGCCGCGGCGGGTGCGTCAGCCGCTTCACCGCGACCGCCACCGGCGTGTCGGCCTCGAAGGGCCAGGCGCCGGTGACCATGCGGTAGGCGAGCACGCCCAGGGCGTACACGTCGGTCCACGGCCCGAGCGCGCCGTCTTCGACCTGCTCCGGCGCCATCGCGTGGGGCGTGCCGCGCAACCCGGGTCCCGAGGAGACGAGCCCGGGACGCTCCGGCGAGACCGAGCGGGCCAGGCCGAAGTCCGTGATGTACGCGCGCGCGCCGCCGGCGCCGCACAGCATCACGTTCTCCGGCTTGAGGTCGCGGTGGATCACGCCCTGGGCGTGCGCCGCGTCGAGACCGGCCGCGACCTGCTCGAGCAGCGGCAGCGCCTCGGCTTCCGCGAGCGGCCCGCGCGACAGCCGCGCCTCCAGCGTCTCGCCCTCCAGCAACTGCATGCTGACGAACACCAGGTCGGCGCCGGCGCCGGGCTGGCGCTCGAGGTTGAACGTGCGGCAGACGTTGGGGTGCGCGACCCGTCGCGAGAGCTGGATCTCGCGGCGGAAGCGCTCGACGACCCGCGCGTCGTGCGCGATCTCCGGGCGCAGCAGCTTGATCGCGACGTCCTCGCCCAGCTTGTGGTCGAACGCGGCATAGACTTCGCCCGAGGCTCCGCTCGACAGGAAGCGGCGGATCTCGAAGCGTTCCGCGAGGCGCGCGCCGGCGGCGAGCGTGGCGCCGGCGTCCGGCGGGGCGGGATTCATGGGCTTCGGCCGGGGCATTATAGGCATCTGCGCCGGGCCGGCCCGGCCGCTGCACTGATTGCGAGGAGCACCGACGATGAGCGAGCCGACCGGCGTCCGCGAGATCGCGAAGGTCGCCCACGACCTGGGCGTGGCCGACGAGGACTGCATCCCCTACGGCCGCCGCAAGGCCAAGCTCGGTGCAGGCGCGCTGCAGCGGCCGATCCGGGCGCGCATGGTGCTGGTCTCGGCGCTGACGCCGACCGACGCCGGCGAAGGCAAGACCACGACCTCGATCGGGCTCGCCCAGGGCCTCGCGAAGCTGGGCCAGCGTCCCTGCCTCGCGCTGCGCGAGCCCTCGCTCGGCCCCGTCTTCGGGATGAAGGGCGGCGCCACGGGCGGCGGGCTCTCGCGGCTGGTCCCGGGCGAAGACATCAACCTGCACTTCAACGGCGACTTCCACGCCATCACCTCGGCCAACAACCTGCTCTCCGCGCTGGTCGACAACCACCTGCAGCAGGGCAACAAGCTGGGCCTCGACCCGCGCCGGCTGCTGTGGCGGCGGGTGATCGACATGAACGACCGCGCGCTGCGCAACGTGATCGTCGGCCTCGGCGGGCCGCTCGAGGGCGTGCCGCGCGAGACCGGCTTCGACATCACCCCGGCCTCCGAGGTGATGGCGATCCTGTGCCTGTCGAAGGACGCGGACGACCTGCGCGCGCGGTTGTCGCGGATCGTGGTCGGCCTGACCCGCGACCGGCAGCCGGTGACCGCCGCGGACCTCAAGGCGGTGGGCGCGATGATGGCGCTGCTGAAGGACGCGCTGCTGCCCAACCTGGTGCAGACCATGGACGGCGTGCCGGCCCTGGTCCACGGCGGGCCGTTCGCCAACATCGCCCACGGCTGCAACTCGGTGATCGCGACCCGCGCGGCGATGGGCCTCGCCGACTGGGTGATCACGGAGGCCGGCTTCGGCTTCGACCTCGGCGGCGAGAAGTTCATGGACATCAAGTGCCGCACCACCGGCCTGTCGCCCGCGGCCGTGGTGATCGTCGCCACGATCCGCGCGCTGAAGCGCCACGGCGGCGTGGCCAAGGACGCGCTCAACGCCCCCGACCCGGCGGCCGTCGAGCGGGGCCTGGGCAACCTGATGAAGCACGTCGAGAGCGCGAAGGCCTTCGACCGCGTGCCGGTGGTGGCGATCAACCGCTTCCCGACCGACACCGAGGAGGAGACGCAGGTGGTCGAGCGGGCCTGCGCCGCGGTCGGCGTCAAGGTCGCGCGCAACGAGGGCTTCGCCCGCGGGGCCGAAGGCGGCGTCGCGCTGGCCGAGGCGGTGATGGCCCAGGCCCTGGCCGAGGCGCCGCCGATCAAGCCGCTCTACGAGCTGGCCGACCCGCCGAAGGCCAAGATGGAGAAGGTCGCGAAGACGATGTACGGCGCCAGCGCGGTGGCCTGGACCCGCGAGGCCGAGGCCGACCTCGAGCGCGCGAAGGCGCTCGGCGGCGACGCGCTGCCGCTGTGCGTGGCCAAGACCCAGATGTCGCTGACCGACGACCCCAAGCGCGCCGGCCGCCCCGAGAACTTCGACGTCACGGTGCGCCGCGTGGTGCTCGCCGCCGGTGCCGGGTTCCTGGTCCCGCTGCTCGGCGAGATCATCCGCATGCCCGGCCTGCCGGCCGCGCCGCAGGCGGAGAAGATCGACCTGGTGAACGGCGAGGTGACCGGGATCCTGGGCTAGTCCGGGAGGTCGGCGAGGGCCTCGAGCATCTCGCCGGGGCGGTTGGTGCCGAAGCCGTATACGCCGAGCCCCATCAGCCGCGGCAGATCGGCCGGGTCGTCGATCACCCAGGTGGCGAGCTTGAGGCCGGCGGCCGCCGCCTTGTCGCGCAGCTCCGCGCTCAGCATGCCCTGCTCGGGCATCACGATCTGCGCGCCCACGTCGAGGCCGGCGGCCACCGCCTCGTCGATCCCGGTGCGGTAGAAGAGGTGGCCGCGCGCGATCTCGGGCGCGAGCCGCGCGCAGCGGGCCAGTGCGCGGTGGTCGAACGACAGCATCGCGACTTCGCCCGCGGCGCCCGCCTTGCGGATCTCGTGCAGCGTGCGCGCCTCGACGCCGTCGTCGGCATCGTCGGTCACCGAGTCGTGCTTGATCTCCACCAGCACCCGGGCGCGGCCGCGGGCCATCGCCAGCACCTCGGCCAGCACCGGCACCCGCTCGCCGGCGTAGGCCTCGCCGAAGCGCTCGGCGTAGCCCGCGGACAGCTTCCGGATCTCCTGCAGCGTGAACTCCGCGGCGGGGCCGCGGCCGCTGGTCGTGCGCTCCAGCGTCGCATCGTGCAGCACGATCACGTGGCCGTCCTTCGTGAGCTGCACGTCCAGCTCGAGCCAGGTCGCCCCGACCTCGAGCGCAGAGGCGAACGAGGCGAGCGTGTTCTCGGGACGGTGCGCGCTGTCGCCGCGGTGGGCGATCACGAGGGGCTTCATCCCGGCAATCTACCAGCAACCGCGATACCCGGGCTCTTCACCTGCCGATCCGGATCGTGAACGACGAGGCCATCTCGCCGCCGCCGACCTCGAGCCCGGCCAGCCCCTTCTGGAAGCACTGCGAGTAGGGCGTCGCGGGCTCGGCCCGGGCTGCTTCCACGCGACCGCCCGCGGCGACCTCGACCGTCACCAGGAACGGCGTGCCCCGGCCTTCGGGGGCCGATCGCGCGCATTCGACGAGCAGGCTCTGGACACGGCGGCCGACGGCATCGGCGGGGCCGCTCGCGGCCGCCGTGCCGGCGGGGGCCGGAGCCACCGCCGTGGCGCGCCCGAAGAAGTCGAGCGCACGGCGCGCCTGCTCGCGGTCTTCCGCGCTGCGCGCGACACGCATCCCCGCCTGCGCGGCCGCGATCCCCTCCTCGCGCTGGCCGCCGTTCCACAGGGCGCGGGCCAGGGCGACATGGTGGTAGGTGGTACCCGGTTCGAGCTCGACGGCGCGTCGGGCCAGCGGCAGCGCCTCGGCGGTTCGACCCTGCTCGAGGCGCACGTCGGCGAGGAAGGAGTGCGGGTCGGCGTCGGAAGGATCGAGTGCCGCCGCGCGTTCGAGCAGTTGTGCGAGGCGAGCGAGCCCGGTCTCGTCGGGGGTCTCGGTCCAGGAGAGCTGAGCCAGCCGGTAGTGCGCGCGCGCATTGCGGGAGCCTGCCGCCACCGCCTTCTCGAGCGCCGCCCTTGCACCCGCCGCGTCCCCCGCCGCATCGAGGAGGGCGGCCTCGATTTCGTCGGGCCCCGGACCGGCCGGGTCGGCGGCCCGCGCCTCGGCGGCCAGCGCCCGGGCCTCGGCAGGGCGACGCATCGCGACCAGGAACTCGGCGCGGGCGAGCGCGGCCTCGGCAGCGGTCACGGGCCTTGCCGCCAGGCCGCCGGCGACCTGCTCGAGCGAGACCAGCACGCGGTGGTACCGGAACAGCTTGCGCCCGACGTGCTGGCGCACGCCGGCGGCGAGCGCCTGGAGGTCGCCCAGCGCCTCTGCCGTCGCGCGCTCGGCCGTCGCGCCGCCGCGCAGGAGCTGGTGGAAGCGGTCGAGCTTCGACGCGTGCGCGCCTTCGTCGCCGAACATCAGGTAGTGCAGGACGGCCCAGGCCTGGGCATCGAAGGCGTCGACGGCCACCTCGTCGCGGACCCAGGGCGAGTCGCCGTCGGCGGCGAGGAACTCCGGCATCGGGTAGTAGCCGCGCTCGCGCAGCAGACGGAGCACGCCCGAGCGCGGCCGTCCGACGTGGATCTCCTGCTTCTGCACCAGGAGGTTGCCGACCAGCTCGGCGAGGCCCCGCTGGTACCAGACGGGCATCGCGCCGGGAAACGAGCGGCCGAAGGCACTGCTCGCGTAGATCCAGAAGGGCTGGTGGAACAGGTTGTCGCCGATCTCCCCGGAGCTGCGCAGGTCGGTGCGCACGGCGAAGAAGTCGCGTCCGCCGAGGTGGGCCGCGATGCTGGCAGGGCGGAAGTGGTCGCCCTCCCAGTACTGGGGTCCCAGGCTCCGCAGCGTCTTTTCGTCGCGGACGGCGAAGATGACCGGGTTCTGCATCCCCTCGACCGCCACCCACGGCCACAGCTTCACCATCGTCGCCCGCGCCAGCTCGAACTGCTGGGCTGCGCGCCGGGCATCCGCTTCGCCGGCATTGGAGTAGACGGTGAAGTGCGGGCTGCGCACCTCGACCCAGTCCGGGGGCGCAGCCACCGCGGATCGGGCCAGCAGTCCCAGGGGCAACAGCAGGCACGCGGCTCGTCGCATCAGGGCTCCTCGTCGGCCGCCATTGTCCAACTCGCCCGCGGCGCCGCACAAGTGTTTCCGCCGGGCCGGCGGCTCGGTTATTCTCCCGGTCGCTCTCCCCGCGAAAGATCAACGTCCGCGTTCCCGAGGAGGACGCCCGTGTCCGCTTCCACCCCGTCGCCGACCACCTGGCTCTGCCCGCAGTGCGGGCGTCGCGTGCCGGCTCGAGTCCCGGCCTGCCGCTGCGGCGCCCCGCAGCCCGCCGCCGTTCCGGCCCCGCCTCCCGCGGGCGCCCCGAGCGAGGGCGCGGCGCCGCCCCTGCCCGCGTCGCCCCGGCCACCTGCGGTCGTCCTGCCGAACCGTGGCGTCGCGCAGGGCTTCGACGAGGACCTGCGCTCGCCCAAGGAGAAGCCGCTGTTCGCGATCGGCATCGCCTTCTCGAGCCTGTGCTGGCTGCTGCTGGTAGTGAGCATCTTCGGCATCTTCTACGGCGCGATCGGCCTCGCGTTCGGCCTCGTCGCGCGCGCGGCGTTCCTCGGCTGGGTCCGCGGCAACGGCCTGCGGGTGAGCGAGCGACAGCTTCCCGAGCTGCACGCCGCCGTCGTCCGCTCGGCCGCGCGGCTGGGGCTGGCGGAGCCTCCCGAGTGCTACGTGCTGCAGGCGGGCGGTTCGCTCAACGCCTTCGCCACGCGCCTGTTCGGCCGCCGCTTCGTGATCGTCTACTCGGACCTGGTCGACGCCTGCCAGGACCCGCGCCAGCTCGAGTTCGTGATCGCGCACGAGGTCGGCCACGTCGCGGCCGGCCACCTGAAGTGGGCGGGCTACCTGCTGCCCTTCAACCTGATGCCGCTGCTGGGCGCGGCGTACTCGCGCGCGTGCGAGTACACCTGCGACCGCTGCGGCCTCGCGGTCGTGGGGGACCTCGAGGCCGCCCACCGCGGCCTGATCGTGCTGGCCGCCGGCGGGCGCCAGGCTGCGCGGGCCGACGTGGCCGCGTTCATGGACCAGGGGCGCGACGCGGGCGACCTGTGGAGCGCCGCGGCAGAACTCGGTTCCAGCCATCCCTTCCTGTGCAAGCGCGTCGCGGCGTTGCAGGACCACGTGGCGCCCGGCTCGGCCCTGCCCGCGCCGCGCAACCCTCTCGCCTACTTCCTGGCGCCCTTCACCAGCGTCGGCGGGGCTGCTGCCGGGCTCGGCAGCATGCTGGTGGTCGTCGCCGTGGTCGGCATGATCGCGGCGATCGCCATTCCCAGCCTGCTGCGGGCCCGGATCTCGGCGAACGAGGCCGTCGCGCTGCAGACGGTGAAGGCCGTCGTCGCCGCCGAGACCGAGTTCGTGCGCACGCTCGGGCGCTACGACCGTCCGGACTGCCTGGTGGCGCCCCGAAGCTGCTACGCCTTCTACGACGGCCCCAGCTTCCTGGCCGACGAGCACGCGCAGCCGGCGAAGAACGGCTACCGCTTCTCGTTCGCGATGTCGAGCAACCAGGAGGAGTTCTCGTTCCGTGCCGAGCCGCTGACGCCCGGCCAGACCGGCAACAAGGCCTTCTGCGGCGACTGGTCGGGCAGCGTCTGCGTCTACGATCCGAGATCGGTGGAGATGCCCCTTCGCGCAGGCTGCGAGTTCGACCGCTGCCAGATCCTGCGCTGAGCGGATCCGATGCGCGAGGTCCGCGAACTCGCGCGAGCACCAGGCCTGACAAGGGCCATCGGCCGATGGCACCATCGGGCTCACCCAAAGGTTCGAGACGCGGGAATGAGAGAAGGCTTCCAGCTTGAGTTCCATTAAGGGGCCGAAGCTGCTCGAACTGGAGCAGGTCGCGGCCGCTGCCCACGACCTGGCCACGACGCTCGAAGTTGCCTGCTCCGGAGGCGACAAGCTCGAGTTGGAAGTCCGCCAGTGGAATCGGCCCTGGGGTGCATCGTCGGACCGTGTGCTGTCTGGCGCCGGCCGCCGTCCGCAGTGGAGCCGGTCGACCTCGTTCGGCGATGCGGTCCTGGAGCTGATCGAGGACGCGCGCAAGCAGGGCGCGCTCGAGCCGATCGGGGTGTCGTGCAGCAGCAGCCGGAGCCCGGTCAAGGGTTCGGCCCTGAAGACGTTGTGCACGGCGGCGTGGTACGAGGCCCTGGGTGTCGTGGGGCCCAGCGAGGAGCAACTCGCGAAGCAGGCGGCCGAGGCCCAGGCGGCTGCGCGAGCCAGGCAGGCCGAGAGCAGGGCCCTGCGCCAGGAACTCCTGGCGCTGCTCGCCGGCGGCCCGGCCGGGGTGAAGCGCTGGAATCGCCGGCACGCGGAGGCCGACCTCGTCGCCCCGTTCCGGCGCGCAGACTGCTCGGGGCTCGACCTGCGCGGTGCGAGGCTGGTGTCGATGCCCGAGGCCTCGTTCACCGGGGCCCGGCTGGAGGGCGCGGACCTGTCTGGTGGCGACTTCTCGCGGGCGAGATTCGAGAATGCCGACCTCCGGAAGGCGCGCCTCGCGGGAGTTCGCCTCGCAGGCGCCGACCTGACAGGCGCCGACCTCGATGGCGCCGACCTCGCGGGCGCGCAACTGCAGGGCGCGATCCTGGCGGAGGCGCGCCTCGGCGCAGCCAGCCTCGCTGGCGCCCTGTTCGACGGCGACACCCGCTGGCCGCGGGGCTTCACCCTGCCCGCCGAACTGGTCTGGACGGGCAAGGGGCCCAGTCCCGCGGCCCTCGCGGCGCTGGAGGCGCGCAAGCGCGACGAAGGTCCTGTCGACCTTGCCGTGTTCATGCAGCGCCTCGAGCGGTCGATCGAGAAGGCGCGACTGTCGAAGGCGCTCGGTATGTTGAAGGCCGAGCGGTTCCAGCTCTTCGTCGAGGTGTCCGAGTCCCGTCTGGCCGGGATCGTGAAGAGCCAGAGCGATCCGAATCTCGTCTACGCCGCCGCGCTGGCGGCGGACGGCGCGTACGGCTGCTGCACCCAGAACCTCAATGCCTGCGGGGGCCTGCGCGGGGCCCTCTGCAAGCACCTGCTCGTGCTCGTGGTCGGCCTGGCGCAGGCCGGGGAAGTGTCGGCCGACACGCTCGACGACTGGGTCCAGCGCAGCACGTTGCACAAGCCGATGCTCGATCGCGAAGCCCAGAGCGCCCTGCTGATCCGGTACAAGGGCGTGGAGGCCGGCGAGATCGACTGGCGGCCCACCGAGACGGTCCCCGAGGACTTCTACGCCTACTGATGAAGAAGCCGAAGCCACTGGCGCTCGACCTGCAGGAGGACCTGGCCGGGAAGAAGTTCGCCTTCTTCGGAGCCTTCGCCCGCTGGCCGGCGACCTTCGGCGTCAAGGGCCCGCGCGAGCACGTGACCCGTCATGGCGCCCGCGTCGTGCCGCGCGTTCCGGGGGCAGACTACCTGGTGCTGGGCGACAAGCCGGGCCCGGGCAAGAAAGCCGCGCGGGACGCGGCCGCCCGCCTGCAGGCGAAGGGGAAAGGCCCCCGGGTCCTCGACGAGCGGGAGTTCCTGCACCTCGTGCGACCCAGGCTGGAGGGCCGCCGTTTTCTCTTCGCCGGCGGCTTCTCGCGCGGACTCGACGTCGAAGGCCCCGCCGCCATGGTCGAGGCGGCCGGGGCCGTCGTGGTCGGCCCGGAAGCCACCGAGGTCGACTTTCTCGTGGTGGGCCCGGGCCGCCAGAAGGGAAAGGCCGACCTGGAGCGCCGGGTGCAGGCCACGTGCCCCGAGGTCCGGGTCCTCGACGAGGAGCAGTTCGTCGCGCTGCTGGCCTGCGTGCGCCGACCGCAGGACGCGCAGTTCGACGTCCGCGCGCTGGCGCTCCACCTCCGTTCGCTCACCGACCCGAAGAAGGTCGAACGCGGCGTCCAGATGCTCAAGCAGCAGTCCTTCCATCTCTACAGCGAAGCCACCCCGCGATCCGTCGGCGGCATCGTCAAGAGCCAGACCCAGGAGGACGCGTTCTACGCCTGCTGGATCGGCGACGCGGGGCGCTTCGGCTGCTTCGATGCCGGGCTGCAGCCGTGCATGGGCCAGGGTGGCGGCGAGATCTGCAAGCACCTCGTCGTGCTGATGCTGGGCCTGGCCGCGGCGGGCCAGCTCGATCCCCGCCACGCGTTCGAGTGGGCGCGGATCGCCGCCGACCAGTGGCCGCTCGACAAGAGCCCGGAGGGCGCCGAACTGCTGCTGCGCTATCGCGCGGCCCAGGCCGGAGAGGTGGACTGGCGCCCCACCGAGACCTTGCCCGAGGACTACTACGCCCTGTGAGCGAAGCGCTCGAGATCGCATACACGCTCGGCCGCCTGCAGGCCGAGATCGAAGACCTCGCCGTCGGAGGCCTGCGAGCCGCCGGTCCCGAGCGACTGCAGGTGCTCGACGCCATGCGAGCCGAGTTCGACCAGGTCGGGGCCACGCACCTGGTCGCTCGGCTCGACGGTCTGCGCGCCGCGATTCGGGACGGGGATCGTGGTGCGGCGGCGGAACTGATGCGCACCCAGGCCAGCCTGCGCGTCTTCGAGCGACTGCTGACGCTCGAGTTCGCGGCGGCCCGGATGCGGGCGCTGGTCGAAGCAGCCCGTCCCGAGAGCGGCGACGAGTGAGTCTCCCGCCGCCGCCCGAGCGCGCCGCCCTGGCCCGGCTGCTCGCCGACCTGCAGGCGGCGGTCGAGGACCTGCTGCTGACCGGGCTCGCCGCCGCTTCGGAGGCGACGCGCCAGACGCTCTTCGTCTCCTTCGAGGCGGCGTCGCGGATGCGCCTGCTGCGGCTGGGGTTCACGCTGCGTGTGGCGACCGAGGAGCTCGGCCGCTTCGCGCGCAACGACCCCAGCTTCTCGCGCCGCCGATTCGCCTTCTTCCTGAGCCGCGCCTGGATGCTCAGCCACGGCCTCCAGCGAGCCCTCGCGCGGGAGGACGAGGAGCACTGGAGGCAGCTCACCCGGCAGCCGGGCAGCCGCGCCGTCGCGAGCCTCGACCTGGTCAGCCTCGGGGTGGCCAAGCGGGTGGTGCCGGGCGCCTTCGCCGCGTTCGAGTTCCGGCTGCGTACGCTTCGTGCGGCGGAGGGGCTCGGGGCGGGCGCTCCCGTCGTCTGGTCGGTGGTGTTTCCCTTGAAGCCCGACGTGGAACTCGCTGCCGAAGCGTGCCTCCACCTCCCGCAGCCGCAGGGGTTCAAGCCCAACGTGTGGCTGCCGGGGAAAGCGGTGCGCGTGACCGGGGCGATGCTCACCGAAGACGGCCGCCTCAACCTGTCCCGGGAGTCCAGGGTCGAGTCGCTCGACGAGCGGGTGGCCGACTGGGAACCGCTGCTGGCTTTCGACCCGAGGCGGGCCCTGGAGCGCCTGGTCGCCCACCAGCCCGGTCCTTTCGACCTCGAGATCGAACTCCACGAGGAGCTCGCGTTGCGCGACTTCAAGGTCGGCAAGCCGGAGGTCGTGGAACGGGAGCACCAGTTGCGCTTCCCGGTCGCGACCCCCGAAGGCGAATACGTGGTCGTCACCGGCACCGGTGGCGAAGACGCGCCGCTGAGGGAGGCCCTCGGTGGCTGGACGCGGACCCAGAAGCGGCCGTTGTTCGGGGTCCTCCACTACGAGATGTGCCGCTTCGTATTCCAGCCGCTCACGTTCTTCGCCGCGGACGGGCCGGTGGCGGTGCAGTTGAAGGACGCCGCGTTCGACGCCGCGTCGCTGGTCAAGGCGCTCAAGTTCACCTGAAGGAGAGGATCGCGATGGCGGACGAGCAGAAGGCAGACGGGCGAGAGCGGCTGCGCGAGCCCGCCGAGGTCCGCTACCGCGAGGAGCTCGAGGCGCTCGCACAGGCCGACGACCAGGAGCGGCCCGAGAACTGGCGGCTGTCGCCGCGATCGGTGCTGACCTACGTCGTGGGCGGCGTCACGGTGGAGGCCAAGGTCGGCGGCCGGAAGCGGGCGGTGCCGATCACGACCAAGTTCTACGGCGACCGCTCGATCGTGGAGCGGGCGATCGTGACGCTGGCCTCGGAGCGGGCGCTGCTGTTGCTGGGGGACCCGGGCACGGGCAAGAGCTGGCTCTCCGAGCACCTCGCCGCGGCGATCAGCGGGAACTCGACGCTCACCATCCAGGGCACGGCCGGGACCACCGAGGAACAGGTCAAGTACTCGTGGAACATCGCCCGGGTGATCGCCGAAGGGCCGACGCCCGCCAACCTCATCCCCGCGCCCACCATGGTCGCGATGCGATCGGGCGGCCTGCTGCGCTTCGAGGAGATCACGCGCTGCGTCCCCGACGTCCAGGACGCACTGGTGTCGATCCTCTCCGACAAGGCGATCGCCGTGCCCGAGCTGCCGGACGCCAACATGGTGTGGGCCCGCCCCGGCTTCAACGTGATCGCCACCGCCAACACCCGCGACCAGGGGGTGAACGAGCTGTCGGCGGCGCTCAAGCGGCGCTTCAACTACATCCACATCCCGGTCGTCGACGAAGCCAAGACCGAGGTGCAGATCGTGCAGCAGCGCTCGGCGGAACTGCTCGAGCGCTACCGGTTGCCGATGGAGGTCCCGCCGCGCATCGCGGAGCTGATCGCGACCGTGTTCCGCGAGATTCGCAACGGGCAGAGCGCCGAGGGCGTCAGTCTCAAGCAGCCCTCGACGACGCTCTCCACCGCCGAGGCCATCGGCGTCGCGGTGGAAGCCACCCTGCGCGCGACGTTCTTCGGCAAGAAGAAGCTGGGGGGCGGCGACATTGCCCGCAACATCGTCGGCTCGATCGTGAAGGAGGACCTGACCGACCTCGGCGCACTGCGCGAGTACGCCACGCTCGTCGCCAAGAAGCGCGCCGTGAAGGACCCCGACTGGGACGCCTTCTACCGTGGTCTCCAGGAGGTCGTGCCCGGAAAGTGAGCGCGCTGCCCCTGCCCGAGCTGCACGAGGCCCCGGTCCGCGAGGCGGTGGAGAGGGTCCTGTCGGACGAGCTCCACTGGTTTCCGGTGCGGCACCACTCGCCGCGCGTGGCGCGGCACCTCGAAGCCGCGATTCGCGAGCGGAAGCCCCGCGTCGTCTTCGTCGAGGGGCCGTCCGAAGCGACGGACCTGGTGCGCTTCGTCGTCCACCCGCGCACGCGGCCGCCGGTGGCGCTCTACTCCTCGTTCCGCGACGACCACGACGTGCTGGGGCTTTCGGACGGGGCGGGCCCCGGCGAGCGGGTCCCCGCGCGCCTCGCCGCGTGGTATCCGCTGCTCGCCTACTCCCCCGAGTACGTCGCCATGAAGACCGCTTCCGCGATCGGCGCCGAGGTGGAGCTGATCGACCTGCCCCACGCGGCCCTGGTGCGGCGGCTCCCGGCGGGGGCCGAGGACGCGCCCCCGGCCCCGCCGCCCGATCCCGAGGCGGCCCTCGTCGAGAGCCGCTTCTACCAGGGTCTCGCCGAGGCGGCCGGCTTCCGGAGCTGGGACCAGGCGTGGGACAGCCTGTTCGAGTTCGGCGATGCCGTGCGAGACCGCGAGACGTTTCGTCGCGAGCTGGCCACCTTCTGCGCCGCCGCGAGAGCGACGGCGGCTCCGGAACGGCTGGCCGCGGACGGCACCCGGGAGCGCGAGCGTTTCATGTGGCGGGCGATCCGCGCGGGACTCGAACGCAGGGGCCTGCGCCCCGCCCAGGCGATGGTGGTCTGCGGTGGATTCCACCTCTTCCTCGACCGCGAGGACCAGACGCCGCCGCCCGAGATCCCGGCCGGCACCTGGCTCACGTCCGTGGTCCCCTACTCCTTCTTCCGCGTCTCCGAGCTCTCGGGCTACGGTGCCGGCAACCGGGCCCCGCAGTTCTACCAGTCGGTGTGGGAACTGGGGGAGGGCGGCGACCTCGACGAGCTGCTGGCGCGCCACGTCGTGGCGACTCTCAAGCGGGCGCGCCGGGCGGGGGAAATGGTCTCCTCCGCCGACGCGATCAGCGTCGCCCAGCACGCCCGCATGCTCGCCGCGCTGCGCCGGCGCCGGACGCCGATCCTCGACGACGTCCACGACGCGCTGTTCACCTGCTGCTGCAAGGGAAGCCCCGAGCGGCACGGCGGCCCGCTGCGGGAAGCGATCGACGCCACGGACATCGGGTCCCGGATCGGCGCGGTCACGCCCGAGCTGGGGCGGCTGCCGCTGGTCGCGGACTTCCACGAGCAGCTCGTCCGCCTGGAGCTGGGCGAGGTGATCGACCAGGAGAAGCGGATCACGGTCAGGATCGACCGGCGCGAGGGCGACGGGCGCTCGCGGTCGGCCTTCGTGCACCGCCTCGCCTTCCTTAAGGTGCCGCTCGTCGAGCTGTTCGAGGCCGGCGGCGCCGGTCCCACCGGAGGCACCCTCTTCAAGGAGGTGTGGCGCCTGCTGTGGAGTCCCGAGGTCGAGCCGACGCTGGTCGAGTGCGCCCTGTACGGCGACACGATCGAGACCGCGTCGCTGGCACGGCTGCGCGAGCAGCTCGCCCAGCACGCCGATCAGGCCGGGCTGACGGCTCAGAGGCTCCGCGAGGCGCTCGAGATGGACCTGCCGACCCTGGTCGACGAGGCCGAGCACGCGTGCCGGGCCGCCGTCGCCACCGATCCGCGGTTCGTGTCGCTGGCCACGGGCCTCCGCCACATCCAGGTCCTGCGCCGGCAACTGGTCTACCAGCAGGTGCGCCGCGAGCGGTTCGACGATCTCGTCGAGCAGTGTTTCGACCGGGCCTGCTTCGCCCTGGGCGAGGCGGCGAACGCGCCGGACGCCGAGCAGGAACACATCGTGGAAGCGCTGCGGGTGGTGGCCGAGACCCTGCTCGGCGACGAGAGTGGAGCGCTCGATCGCGACGTGCTCGTCCAGCACGTCCGGGGCGCGGCCGACGCGAGCCAGGTCCCCTTCCTGCGCGGCGCGTTCCTGGGCATGCTGGCCGAGCTCCGCGTCGCTTCGCCGGAGGACACGAGTTCCGCCCTCGCGGCGTGGGCCCGCGAGCCCCCGGAGCGCATGGTGGCAGCCGGAGAGTTCCTGGACGGGATGCTGGCCGCCAGCCGCACCTCGCTGTTGCTCGGGGCCGATCACCTCGTGAACGCGGTCGACGATCTGCTGGCGGCGGCCGACCACGACGCGTTCCTGGTGATGCTCCCGCGCCTGCGCTCGGCGTTCGGCCGTCTCCACGAACGCCAGCGCCAGACACTCGCGGACCGCGTGGCGCAGCGCCACGGTCTCAAGGAACCCGAACAGCTCACCCGCCTCTCCACCTCGGTGGCCGCCGGCGTGCTGCTGGCGCGACTCGATGAACGGGCCGGCCGCATCCTGTCCGAGTGGGGATTCTGATGCCCAGCCAGGCCCCCCAGGTGGCGCGCTGGCGGCTGGTGCTGGGACGTGACGCGGAGGCTGCCGGGCTGAGCCTGGGCGGCGACCCGCGGCTGCAACGGATCGAGCAGCTCGTCGGCTTCCTCTACCAGGACGCCCCCGAATCGACGGGATCGCGCACGGGTGGGCGCGGCCCGTCGGCGCTGACCGTTCCGCAGTGGGTCGACGGCGTGGGCGAGCTGTTTCCGCGGCAGGCGCGCGAGGTGATGGAGCGGGAACTCGTGCGGCGCCGCGGCATCCGCGAGCTGCTCGACCAGCCCAAGCTGCTCGAGCGGATCGAGCCCAGCACGGAGCTGGTGAAGACGCTGCTGACCCACAAGGACCTGCTCGACGAGCGGACCCGCGCGCTGGCCCGGCGCATCATCGAGAAGGTGGTGGAGGAGCTGAAGCGCCGGATGCAGCTCCAGGTGGAGACCGCGATCACGGGCGCGATCCGGCGCGACCGGCACTCGCCGCGCCGGGTCTGGCGCAACCTCGATCTCAAGACCACGCTCCGCCGCAACCTGAAGCACTACGACCGCCGCCACGGCCGGCTGCTGGTGGACCGCGTCTACTACTTCGCGGCCGAGCGCAACCGTCGCCCCTGGCACGTCGTGATCGCGGTCGACCAGTCAGGCTCGATGCTCGACTCGGCGATCCACTCCGCGGTGATGGCCTCGATCTTCCACGAGCTGCCGTCGGTCCGCACGTCCCTGTTCCTGTTCGACACCCAGGTCGTGGACCTCTCGGACCAGGTCGGCCAGCCGGTCGACGTGCTGCTCCGCGTGCAGCTCGGAGGCGGCACGCTGATCGCCCAGGCCCTGCAGTACGCGAACCAGCTCGTGCGCGAACCCGCTCGGACCATCGTCGTGCTGATCACGGACTTCTACGAAGGCGGCCCGGAGGGCGCGCTCGTGCGCCAGGTCGAGGAGATGGCCCGCAGCGGCATCCGCATGATCGGGCTCGGCGCGCTGGGGTACGACGCCCGCCCGGCCTACAACAAGCCGACCGCTCGCAAGCTCCGCAAGGTCGGCATGGACGTCCTCGTGTGCACGCCGGAGAAGCTCGCGGACTGCATGGCGCAGATCATTCGCGGCTGATTGCCCCGACGGCGAGCGGAGGCCGCGCTACACCCGCCGGTCGGCGAAGCGGCGCTCGATCGCGTGGGCGGCGGCGAAGCCGGCGAGGGCCATCGCGAGGACCGCGGCGACGACGAGCGCGCGGGGGACGCCGAAGAAGTCCGGCAGCGTCTGCTCGCCCATCTCGCCGGCCAGGTACAGGCCCTCGAGCGCCGGGTAGGCGAAGGCGAAGCCGGCGCAGCCCGCGAGGATGCCGAGCAGGGTGACGAGACCGTCGAGGCGGCCGGTGGCCGCGGCCGCGACGCCGGTGCCCGGGCAGTAGCCGCCGACGACGAAGCCGACGCCCAGCAGCAGGCCGCCGGCGACCTGCGCGATCCAGTACGTGGGGACCAGCGCGACCAGCGACAGGTCGAGCGCGCCCGCCCAGGCCAGCGCGCTGGTGCCGATCATCGCGGTCACGATCGCGGTGAACATCACCTTGAAGACCGCGAGATCGTCCAGGTAGAACTGCGAGGTGAGCTTGCGCGCGCTGCCGAAGCCGGCCCGCTCCAGCGCGAAGCCGAAGCCGATCCCCAGCAGCAGGGCGAGCAGCAGCGAGACGCCTTCGCCGAAGGCGCCCGTCTCGAAGAGCGGAGCGTTCATCGCCACTGCCTCCGCACCAGCGGCGCCGCCGCGTAGGCGCCGGCGAACACGCACATCATGAAGGCCCAGCTCCCGAGGTTGAGCATCGCGCCGCCGGTGAGCGCCTGGCCCGAGGTGCAGCCGCGGGCCAGGTCGGCGCCGACGCCCATCAGCGCCCCGCCCGCGAAGGCGAGGCCGAGCCGCGCGCCGACCGACGCGCGCGGGCCGCGCTCGACGGTCCCGGCGACGCGGTGGGCGAGCCAGCCGGAGAGCAGCGCGCCGAGCGCGAGGCCGACCACCTCCAGCACGATCCACGAGCGCAGCGGGTGATGCTCGCCGTCGCCCAGGTAGCGCCCCAGGAACTCGTGGTCCGCGACCCACTGCGGCGCGGCGAGCGAGGCGAGCCAGGCGACCACCGTGTTGAATGCGCCGACGGCGCCCAGCCCGCGGCCCATCAGCACGAAGGCCGCGAGCAGCACCAGGCCGAGGCCGAAGCCGGCGAGGTAGGGGTTGGAGTACGGGGCGGGCGCCGGGCGCCCGCCCTCGCTCGACGACATGAGACTCGGCCTACGCCTTCCAGCTCTGCAACATGAGCATGTAGTTGGCGCGCTCGTAGACCGCGGGGTCGGGACAGCGGTCGAGGCCGAGGTTGCCGCGCATCTCGGAGACCGAGTTCCACTCGTGCTCCTCGAGCCAGCGCTCGAACGAGACCCGCAGCTCCTTGAGGTGGTCGGGGCCGTGCTTGAGCAGGGCCGAGACCACCTGCACCGCGCTGGCGCCGCACATGATCGACTTCACGCCGTCGACCGCGGTGTGCACGCCGCCGCTGACCGCGAGGTCGGCGGCGACCCGGCCGGAGAGGATCGCCAGCCAGCGCAGCCGCAGCGGCAGCTCCTCCGAGGTGGACAGGTGCAGCTCGCGCTTCACCTCCAGCGCCACGGGATCGACGTCCGGCTGGTAGAAGCGGTTGAACAGCACGAGGGCGGAAGCGCCGGCTCGCGCGCACTGCGCCCCGAACGACGCGGGAGCCGAGTAGAACGGCGAGAGCTTGACCGCCAGCGGCAGGGTCACCGCCGCCCGCAGGTCGCGCACCATCGTGAGCGTCGCTTCTTCCACCGCGCGGCCGTCCGTCTCGAGGTCGGTGGCGAGCCGGTAGACGTTGAGCTCGATGGCGTCGGCGCCGGCCTCCTCGAGCAGCTTGCCGTGATCGATCCACGCGCCCGGCGTGGTGCCGTTGAGCGAGGCGATCACCGGGATCGACACGGCCCGCTTCACCTGCCGCAGGTGGTCGAGGTACTCGTCGGGCCCGAGCACGAAGCTCTGCGGCGCCGGGAAGTAGGTCATCGCCTCGGCGAACGACTCGCCGTGCGACTCGGTGTGGACGAAGGTCGCGACCTGCTCGCGGACGATCTGCTCCTCGAACAGCGAGCGCAGCACGAGGGCCGGGGCGCCGGCGTCCTCCAGCCGCCTGACGGTGTCGAGGTCGTCGCACAGCGGAGAGGCGCCCGGCAGGAACGGGTGCGCCAGGTCGAACCCGAGGTAGTTGGTCTTGAGGTCCATGACGCTCTCCCTACTCCTTCTTTGCCGCGGCTGCGCCGACCGGCTCCGGTTCGGCCGGGGGCAGGGCCACCTTCAGGCCGGCGAGCTGCTCGTAGACCGAGAAGCGCTGGATCGCGGCCTTCTCGGACATCTTCGCGAGGCGCTGGAAGCGCTCCTTGTCGATCCGCTCGACCATGCGGAAGCGCGCCTCGTTGCGCATGTAGTCCGCCACCTTGCCCTTGCGCGGCGGCGAGTCGACCAGCAGCGGCGGCTGGCCGGCGGCGACCCGGCGCGGGTCGAAGCGGAACAGCGGCCAGACCCCGGTCTCGCAGGCCAGCTTCTGCTGGTCGAGGCCGTGGACCATGTCGTAGCCGTGGGCGATGCAGTGGCTGTACGCGATGATCAGCGACGGGCCGTCGAAGGCCTCGGCCTCGAGGAAGGCCTGCACCGTCTGCTGCATCTTGCCGCCCATCGCGATGCGCGCGACGTAGGCGTTGCCGTAGGTCATCGCCAGCAGGCCCAGGTCCTTCTTGCCGATGTCCTTGCCCGCCTCGGCGAACTTGGCCGAGGCGCCCAGCGGCGTCGCCTTGCTCTGCTGGCCGCCGGTGTTGGAGTAGACCTCGGTGTCGAGCACCAGGATGTTGACGTTGCGGCCCGAGGCCAGCACGTGGTCGAGGCCGCCGAAGCCGATGTCGTAGGCCCAGCCGTCGCCGCCCACGATCCACACCGACTTCTTGACCAGGTCGTCGGCCACCGACTCGAGCGCCCGCGCGTCGGGCGTCCTGACCGCCGCCAGCTTCGCGCGCAGCGCCACGACCCGCTCGCGCTGCTCCGCGATGCCCTTCTCGGTGCTCATGTCGGCGCCGAGCAGCGCGCCGCACAGCTCCTCGCCCACCTCCGCCGCCAGCCGCTTCAGCAGCTGCTCGGCGGTGCGCTTGCGGGAGTCGAGGGCCAGCCGCAGGCCGAGGCCGAACTCGGCGTTGTCCTCGAACAGCGAGTTGGCCCAGGCCGTGCCGCGGCCGTCCTTGTTGGCCGCCCACGGCGTGGTCGGCAGGTTGCCGCCGTAGATCGACGAGCAGCCGGTGGCGTTGGCCACGACCGCGCGGTCGCCGAACAGCTGCGACAGCAGCTTCACGTACGGCGTCTCGCCGCAGCCCGTGCAGGCGCCGGAGAACTCGAACAGCGGCTGCAGGAGCTGCGAGCCCTTGACGTCCATCCGCTTGATCGCGGTGCGGTCGATCTCGGGCAGCGAGAGGAAGGTCTCGAAGCGCTTGGCCTCCAGCTCGCGGATCGGCCGCTGCGGCACCATGTCGATCGCCTTGTGCCGCGGGTTGGTCTTGTCCTTCGCGGGGCAGGCGGCGACGCACAGCCCGCAGCCCGTGCAGTCCTCGGGCGCGACCTGGACCGTGTAGAGGTGGTCCGGGATCTCGTTGGACTTGAACGGCACCTTCAGGAAGTCGTCCGGCACGCCCTTGGCCGAGGCCTCGGGGTAGGCCTTGGTGCGGATCGCCGCGTGCGGGCAGACGAACGCACAGTAGTTGCACTGGATGCAGATCTTGGGGTCCCAGACCGGGATCTCGAGCGCGATGTTGCGCTTCTCCCACTGGGTGGTGCCGACCGGCCAGGTGCCGTCGATCGGGAACGCGCTGACCGGCAGCAGGTCGCCCTTGCCCGCGAGCATCACGGCCTCGACCCGCTTGACGAACTCCGGCGCGTTCTCCGAGACGATGCCCGGGCGGCGGCGGTCCGTCAACGCGCGGTCCGTGACCTTGACCTCGTGAAGGTGGGCGAGCGCCGCGTCGACCGCGGCGTAGTTGCGCTTGACGATCTCGGCGCCGCGCTTCGAGTAGGTCTTCTCGATCGCGTGCTTGATCTCCTCGATCGCCTGCTCGCGCGGCAGCACGCCGGAGAGCGCGAAGAAGCACACCTGCATGACCGTGTTGATGCGCCCGCCGAGGCCCGCGTCGCCCGCGACCTTGACGGCATCGATCACGTAGAGCTTCATGCGGCGCTCGACCAGGCCCTCCTGCAGCTCGCGCGGCAGCGTGTCCCAGACCTTGTCGGGGCCCCACGGCGTGTTGAGCAGGAAGGTGGCGCCCGGCCGGGCGGTCTCCAGCACGTCGAACTTCTCGACGAACTCGGGCTGGTGGCAGGCCACGAACCCGGCCTGGCGCACGAGGTAGGTCGAGCGGATCGGGCGCGGGCCGAAGCGCAGGTGGGAGATGGTCGAAGCACCCGACTTCTTGGAGTCGTAGACGAAGTAGCCCTGGGCGAAGTTGGGCGTCTCCTCGCCGATGATCTTGATCGAGTTCTTGTTGGCGCCCACGGTGCCGTCGGCGCCGAGGCCGTAGAACACCGCCCGCACCACGTCGTCGGGCTCGATGTCGAACTCGTTGTCCAGCGGCAGCGACAGGTGGGTGACGTCGTCGACGATGCCGACCGTGAAGTGGTTCTTCGGCTTCTCGGCGGCCAGGTTGTCGAACACCGCCTTCACCGCGGGCGGGCCGAACTCCTTCGAGGACAGGCCGTAGCGGCCGCCGACGACCTTCGGCCGCGCCGCGAACGGCGAGTTGCCGGCTTCTTCGGCCTCGCGCAGCGCGGTGACGACGTCCTGGTACAGCGGCTCGCCGGTGGCGCCCGGCTCCTTGGTGCGATCGAGGATCGCCAGCGACTTCACCGTGCGCGGCAGCGCGTGCAGGAAGTCGGCGGTCGCGAACGGGCGGAACAGGCGGACCTTCAGCACGCCGACCTTCTCGCCGCGGGCGACCATCCAGTCGACCAGCTCGTGCACGGCCTCGGCGCCCGAGCCCATCAGCACGATCACGCGCTCGGCCTCGGGGTGGCCGACGTAGTCGAACAGGCGGTAGGCGCGGCCCGTGATCTTCGCGAAGCGCTCCATCGCCTCCCTGACGTGGCCGGGGCAGGCGTCGTGGAACAGGTTGGCGGCCTCGCGGGCCTGGAAGAAGACGTCGGGGTTCTGGGCGGTGCCGCGGATCACCGGCCGGTCGGGCGAGAGCGCCCGCGTGCGGTGGTCGAGGATCTGCTGCTCGTCGATCAGCGCCAGCAGGTCCTCGTTGACGAGCTCCTCGATCTTGGCCACCTCGTGCGACGTGCGGAAGCCGTCGAAGAAGTGCAGGAACGGGAGGCGCGCGCGCAGCGTCGCCGCGTGGGCGATCGCCGCCATGTCCTGCGCCTCCTGCACGGAGCCCGAGCACAGCATCGCGAAGCCGGTCTGGCGGCAGGCCATCACGTCGGAGTGGTCGCCGAAGATCGAGAGCGCGTGGGTCGCCAGCGTGCGGGCGGCCACGTGCATCGCGAACGGGGTCAGCTCGCCCGCGATCTTGTACATGTTGGGGATCATCAGCAGCAGGCCCTGGGAGGCCGTGAACGTCGTGCTGAGCGCTCCCGCCTGCAGCGCGCCGTGCACGGCGCCGGCGGCGCCGCCCTCGGACTGCATCTCGACGACCTCGGGCACGCGGCCCCACACGTTGGTCTGGCCGTAGGCCGACCAGGCGTCCGACAGCTCGCCCATCGACGAAGAAGGGGTGATCGGGTAGATCGCGATGACCTCGGAGAGGCGGTGGGCGACGGCGGCAACCGCTTCGTTGCCGTCCACGGTGATCATTCGGCGCGCAGGCATGTGTCCTCCTGGTCGGAGGCAGAGTCCAAGAGGTGTGCCACCTCGATCGCGAAAATAGTGCGCCCCCGCGGGGGCTAGAATGCCCCTCCCGCTTGAGCGATTCCGGCCCCGCCGCCTCCGACCGCCTGTTCACGCCGCTGTTCTTCGTCATGTGCGGCTTCACGTTCACGGTGTTCCTGTCGGCGTTCATGCTGTTCCCGACGGCTCCCTTCCGCATCCTGGAGCTGGGCGGCAGCGATTTCGCGGCCGGGATGTTCCTGGGCCTGCTCACCTACTCGTCGGCGATCGCCGCACCTTTCACGGGGGCGCTGGCCGACCGCTTCGGCCGGCGCCGGGTGCTGGTCTCGTGCAGCCTCGTGCTGGCGGTGTTCGCCGCCGCCTACGCCGTCGTCCCCGGCGTGACGCCGCTGCTGGCGCTGGTGCCGCTGCACGGCGCCTTCTGGTCGGGGCTGATGGCGGCCTCGGCCGCGTTCGTCTCGGACATCCTGCCGGCTCATCGCCGGGCCGAGGGCCTCGGCCTGTGGGGGCTGTCGACGATCGCCGCGATCTCGATGGCGCCGTCGTTCGGCTTCGCGCTCAAGGCGCACGGCTGGCCGGCGGTGTGCCTCGCCTGCGGCGCCCTCAACCTGGTGATGGCGGCGATCGCGTCGCGGCTGCGCGAGCCGCGCCACGAGCCGCGGTTCCGCGCCGGGGGCCGCGGCGGCGTCGTCGAGTGGCGGATCGTGTTCCTGTCGCTGACGCTCTTCCTCTACTCGTTCGGCTACGGCGGCATCACGTCGTTCTCGGCCGTCGACGCCCAGCGCGCGGGGATCGAGCCGAAGAGCCTGTTCTTCACCGTGTTCGCCGGCGCGATGCTGTTCTCGCGGGTGCTGATCGGGCGCCAGACCGACGCCCTCGGCCACCGGCGGGTGCTGATCCCGTGCCTGGTGGCGATCGCGGTCGGCCTCGCCATGATGGTGCCGCCGCCCACCCGCAACGGCTGGATCGCCGCGGCCGTCGTCTTCGGCACCGGCTTCGGCGCCGCCTACCCCGCGTTCGCGGCGCTCGTGCTGCAGAACGTGCCGCCCGAGCGGCGCGGGGCCGCGTTCGGCTCGATCCTGGCCGCCTTCGACACCGGCATCGGCACCGGCTCGGTGGCGATCGGCTTCCTCTCCGAGCGGATCGGCTTCCGCGGCGCGTGGGCGATCGCCGCCGCGCTCGCGTTCCTCGCCGTGCCCTACTTCCTGCAGGCCGAGAAGCGGCTGCTCGGGGCTACTCCGCCACCAGCGCCCTGAACCGCGGCAGGCCGGCCAGCGGCTGGAAGTCGGGCTCGATGCGGGCCCGCGCGCGGTTGAAGCGGGAGGCGCCGCGCACGGCGTGCTCGAGGTCGTCGAGCGCCGGCTCGCGCTGGTCGAGCAGGGCGTGGGCGAGGGCCGCGTAGTAGCGGGTGTAGGCGTCGTCGGCGCCCTGCCCCAGCCGCCGCTGGAACGCGTCGAGCGCGGCCGCCGCTTCGTCGCGACCCTCGGCCGCCCGGCCCGCGCGCCGCAGCGACGAGGCCCGGCGCACCCGCACCTCGATCGCCATCCGCTCGCGCAGCGCGTGGTCGGCGCGGCGCACGAAGTTCTCCTCGCGGTCGTACTCGAGCAGCGCCTCCTCGTCGCGGCCGCGCAGGGCCAGCAGGTGGCCGAGCCGGACGTAGGCGCCGACGATCTGCACGCCCTCGCGCCCGGACAGCGACTCCTCCTGCAGCGCGATCGCGCGGCGCGCGGCCGCCTCGCCGCGGGCGAAGTCGCGCAGGTAGGCCGCGCAGTGGGCGAGCTGCAGCGCGTACCAGCCGGCCTGCGGGTTCGTCGCCAGCGCCCGCTCGTAGAGCGCGGCGGCGCCGGCGAAGTCGGCGAGGCCGATGAAGTGGGCGCGGGCCAGGGCGCCCCACGACGCCGCGTCGTCCGGCGCCAGGTCGCGCGCCTTCTCGATCGCGGCCAGCCCCTCGTCCAGCCGGCCGTCGGTGATCAGGCAGGCGCCCATCTCGCGCCACGCGACCGCCATCCCTGGCGCCAGTTCGAGCGCGCGTCGGAAGCTCGCCAGCGCGCGCTGGCGCAGCTCGGGGAAGCCGACGTAGTCCGACTTGAGGTCGAGCGCGACGGCCAGCGAGAAGTGGGCGCGCGCGTAGAGCGGGTCGGCGGCCACCGCGCGCTCGAAGTAGACGAGCGCCCGCTCCAGCGAGTCGCGGGTCTCGGCGCGCAGGTTGATCAGGCCGCGGGCGTACGCCTCGTAGGCGGCGACCACGCGCGTCTCGTCGCCGCCGTCGTCGAGCGCCGGGGCGGCCGCGGCGCCGGGCGCGAGCTGCGCCCCCAGCGCCGCCGCGGCCTGGCGCAGCCCGCTCGCGAGTTCGGCGACGATGCGGTCCTGCAGCGCGAAGATGTCGGCGATCGGCCCGTCGAGCTTGACGGCGTGCACGACCGCCCCCCGCTCGACGTCGAGCACGCGGGCCGTGACGCGCACGGCGGCGCCGGCCCGCTGGCAGGCGCCGGAGACGACGAAGCGGGCGCCGAGCTCGCGGCCGAGCGCGTGCGCCACGTGGTCCTCCGCGGCGCGGTCGCCGAGCTTGCGCACCACCTCGAGCGTGCGCTCGCGGGCGATCACCTCGACGCCGGAGAGCCGCGCGAGGTCCGCCGACACCGTCTCGGAGACGCCGATCCCCAGCCAGTCGTCCTCGCGGCTGCCAGTGACGTTGACGAAGGCCAGCACGGCCGTGGTGGGCGCGACGACCGCGGCGGCGGCGGGACCCGAGGCCGGACGGGCTCCGGCGCGCAGCGCCCGCAGGTCGTCGGCGACCTCGCGCATGTCGGCATGGCGTGCGCGGCGGTCCTTCGCGAGCATCCGGCGCAGCACGCGGTTCGCGTCGGCTCCCCGCGGGTCGGCCAGCTCCAGCGGCTCCGGGTCGCGGTTGAGGATCGCGTCGAACAGCTCGCCCAGCGACTCGCCGCGGAAGGGGCGGCGGCCCGCGAGCAGCTCGTGCAGCACGACGCCGAGCGAGAAGACGTCGGTGCGCGGGTCGAGGTCCGCGCCACGAACCTGCTCGGGGGACATGTAGTGCACCGTGCCGGCGCCGGCCTCGAGCCCGGGAGCCGCCCCCGCCGGACGCGAGCGGGTCGGCGCGTCGGGGTCGAGGGCCGCGACGGGCAGTGCGAGGCCGAAGTCGAGCACCTTGACCCGCCCGTCCGCGCCGACCATCAGGTTCGCCGGCTTGACGTCGCGGTGCACGACCCCAGCGGCGTGGGCGGCCGCCAGCGCGTCCGCGGCCTGCACGGCGAGATCGAGGGCCGCGTCGAGGTCGAGCGAAGGATCCCCGACCAGCGCATCGAACGTGCGGCCCGCCACGTGTTCCATCGCGATGTAGGCGGTGCGCTCGTCGCCCTCGGCGATCTCGTCGACCTCGTAGATGACCGCGATGCCGGGGTGGTTGAGCGAAGACGCGACGCGCGCCTCGCGCAGCAGCCGCGCCCGCGCGGTGGCGTCGCCGGGGCAGCACTCCTGCAGCATCTTCAGCGCGACCGTGCGCCCGAGCCGCTCGTCGTCGGCCTGCCACACGGCGCCCATGCCGCCGCGGCCGAGCAGGCGCGTCAGGCGGTAGCGGCCGACCTGGCGCCCCGGTTCGAGGTCCAGGTCCGCGCGGGGACCGCAGCTTTCGCTCATCGAGACGCCGATTATCTCCCGGGCTCCGCGGGCGGGGATATGCTCGCGGCCATGTCCCAGGAACGGCTGATCGCGCTCGAGGAGAAGGTCGCCCACCAGGAGCGCACGATCGCGGAGCTCGACGAGGTCCTGCGCGACTTCACGCAGCGCGTCGAGCGGCTCGAGAAGCGGGTCCGCGAGCTGGAGAGCCAGGGCCAGGCGCCGCTCGCCGACGCGCCCGGCGAGAAGCCCCCTCATTACTGAGGGCGGGTCACTCCCAGAGCCAGGCGGCGCCACGCACGCCGGAGGCGTCGCCGTGGACGGGCGGCAGCAGCGGCGTGTCGACGCGGTCGCTGAACGCGTAGCGGCCCCACAGTCGCGGCACCTCCTCGTACAGGTGGGGCAGGTTGGACAGGCCGCCGCCGAGCACGATCGCGTCGGGGTCGAGCAGGTTGAGCACCGAGGCGAGCGCGCGCGCCATGCGGTCGGCGTGGCGGCCGAGCGCCTCGCGGGCCGCCACGTCGGTCGCCGCGGCCAGTTCTTCCGCGCTGCGCCCGCCGGCGTCGCGGGCGAGCCCCGGCCCCGAGAGAAACGTCTCGATGCAGCCGTGCTTGCCGCAGTAGCAGGCCGGGCCCGGCCACTCGCCGATCCGCGGCCACGGCAGCGGGTTGTGGCCCCACTCGCCGG
Source organism: Vicinamibacteria bacterium (assembly GCA_025994075.1). GTDB lineage: Bacteria > Acidobacteriota > Vicinamibacteria > Fen-336 > Fen-336 > WYBL01. The sequence goes on along the minus strand of JAMQGV010000040.1, from coordinate 159,734 downwards.
CGATCGCGTTGGGCCCGGTCCACGCGTGGCCGCCGATGGCGATGCCGCCGCCCGTGCCGGTGCCGACGATCACGCCGAACACCAGCCGCCGTCCGGCCGCCGCGCCGTCCCGGGCTTCGGACACCGCGAAGCAGTTGGCGTCGTTGGCGAACCGGACCTCGCGGCCGAGGGCGGCCTCGAGGTCCGGCTTCAGCAGGCGGCCGTTGAGCCAGGTCGAGTTGGCGTTCTTGACCCGGCCCGTCGCCGGCGAGATCGCCCCCGGCATGCCGAGTCCGACCGTGCCGCGCTCCCCGGCCTCGGCCTCGAGCGCCGCGACGAGCTCGGCGATCGCGCGCAGCGTCGCGTCGTAGTCGTCGCGCGGCGTCGCCACCCGCCGCCGCGCGCGCGCCGCGCCGGAGGCGTCCAGCGCGACGCCTTCGATCTTGGTGCCGCCGAGGTCGATCCCGATCCGCATCGCGCCCGCGATTATCGGGCTTCCCGGCCCCGAGGCGCGGTGCTAACTTCGACCGGATGGCGACGGTCATGGAGCTGGAACCGCGGCGGCTGGTGACGCAGGTGGCCGGTCGATACAGGGCGCTGCCCCAACTCCCGGTCACTCTCGGCGAACAGAGCGAGCCCGAGCCCGACCCGGGCGCGGCGCGTTGGGGCACCCGCGCGGTCGTGGCCCGCGGCGAGGTCGCGCCGGCCGCGAGCGTGCCCGGCGTCGCGGTCCCGGTCGACGGCCTGTTCGGATAGGCGGTCGACCCTTGCGGGGCGAAGCCCAGGACGGTTTCGGCCCCGGCGCGCGCTTCCTGCTCGTCGCGGCCGCCGCCGTGATCCTCGCCGCCGGGCTCCGCGCGGCCGCGGTGGCGGTCGTGCCGGTGCTGCTCGGCGTGTTCCTGGCCGTGATCGGCGCCCCCCTGCTGGACCGCCTCCGCCGCCTGCCGCTGCCCGGCGGTCGTCGCCTGCCTCAAGGCATCGCCGTGCTGCTCACGATGTCCGCAGGGATCACCGTCGTGGTCAGCCTGGCACTGGTGCTCACGACCTCCTTCCGCGGCCTGGCAGAGGCGGCGCCTCGCTACGAGCAGCGCTTCGCTGCGATGGCCGACGAGGGCCGGGCGTGGCTGGCGCAGCGCGGCGTGCCGGTCGACGCAACCCTGCCGCAGATGCTCGGGCCCGAGCAGGTGCTCGGCCTGTTCCGGGGCACCGCGGCGACGGTGACGCGGCTGCTGACCCAGCTCGTGCTCGTGGTGCTGGTGCTGGCCTTCGCGCTGATGGAGGGGCCGCGGCTGCCGGCCAAGCTCCACGCCGCGTTCGGCGAGTCGTTCCGGGCCGAGGAACGCCTCGCCAAGGTCGCCGCCGAGGTGCAGGTCTACCTGCGGGTCAAGACGCTCGTGAGCCTGGCGACGGGCGTGGGCTGCGGCCTCTGGGTGGCCCTGCTGGGAATCGACTTCGCCTTCCTCTGGGGCTTCCTGGCCTTCGTGCTGAACTTCATCCCCAACCTGGGCTCGATCCTCGCGGCCGCGCCGCCGACGCTGCTGGCGCTCGTGCAGCACGGGCCCGGCTCCGCGATCGCGGTCGTGATCGGCATCCTCGTCGTCAACCAGGTGATGAGCAGCGTCGTCGAGCCGCACCTGATGGGGCGCTCGCTGGGCCTCTCTCCGCTGGTCGTGATCCTCTCGCTGGTCGCCTGGGGCTTCGTGCTGGGCGGCGTCGGCATCGTGCTGGCAGTGCCCGTCACGATGACGCTGAAGATCCTGCTCGAGAACAGCGAGGACCTGCGCTGGCTCGCCGTCCTGCTGGAGGGGAGCGCGCGGGAACTGGCGCCTCCGCCGCGCTGAGCGCCGCTCAGGTGCCCGCGATCTTCTCCAGCTTCTCGCGCTGGCCCAGCCGGTAGAAGCGGCGCGCCTCCCGCAGCAGGTCGTGCAGCCGCGCGGGGCGCAGGTAGGCCCGCTCGAGGTACCCGCAGTAGCGGAAGGCGAGCGCGCTCGCCGCGTGGTAGCGCTGCTGCTCGTCGGCCGAGAGCCCCGCGGCCAGCGAGTAGCGGCGGAACAGCGCCTCGCGCAGGTGGGTCGACACCGCGCCCTCCCGCTGCAGCGAGAGCAGGAACGCGGCCGTCAGGTACTTGTCGACCTCGGCCTGCAGCTCCAGCTCGAGCCGGGTCACGCTGCGGCCGGCGCCCGCGCAGAAGGCGAGGTAGACGAAGTGGCTGATCTCCTCGGTCAGCGTGCAGAACGCGGCGAGGTTGCCGCCGTGCAGCCCCCCGCGCGGGTCGTCCGCGGCGAGCTGGCGCAGGACCTCGGGCTCGAGCACCACGCCCAGCTCCACCTCGTCTTCCGCGGGGTGGGTGACGAGGACGCGGCTGCGCGCGCCGGGCAGATCCGCGACCCGGGCTTCGTCGACGAGGAAAGCGGTGACCGGCTCCTGCGGCGGCACCGCGTAGACGTTCTCGAGCCGGCGCTGGACGTCGAGCATCAGCCCGTGGGGACCCGCCGCCTGCGCCCCGGTCACGACAGCCGCGCCTCGCGCGCGGACGCCATCGGCGCGATGCCCTGGGCCTGCAGGAGCTGCGCCGCGCGCTTCGAGCCCGTCTGCTGCCAGCGCTCGTAGAGCCGCACCACGGACTGCACGGTCGTCAGCCGCGTCGTCTCCGACACCTCCTGCAGCAGGTCCGAGAACTCGACGAAGCGCGCCGCCAGCTCTTCGAAGACCGGGGCCACGCTGCCCGCCGCCTCGCGCGAGAGCCGCGCGTAGGCGAAGCCGCCGAGCGCGCGGCAGTAGTCGAGATCGACCAGCCGCCGCGCCAGCGAGTCGGCGAAGAAGCCGGACAGGAACAGCGCCTGGTCGCCCAGCGACTGCAGCAGCCGCGCCCGCTCCGCGCGCGCGGACCGCACCGCCTCGACGTAGAGCAGCGCCAGCGGCGTCTCGTCGGCGCCGCCGTCGCCGGCGACCATGCTGCGCCCGATCGCGCGCGTCAGCAGGTTGACGAGGTAGTACTCCGTGAAGGCGGACGTCGACACGCGCTGGTGGTCCATCGCCTTCTCGAGCTGCTCGCGGAAGAACTCGACGGGCGTCTCGTCGCAGACCAGCGGCTCGGTCATGGGCGTTCCCTCCTGCTTCCCGGGACCTCTCGCGAGAGAGCGATTGCAGGAGCCGTGCTAGCGGCCGCGGGTCCCGACTGCCAGCGCCAAGTCGCTCGTGTGCCGCAGTTTGCGACGGACGAACGCGCGCTCGCGTCGCGCCGGCGACCCGCGCGCTGTCACCCAAGGTGACATCGATGTTCACTTTCGGGCGCAATCACCAGGTCGCCTCGCGGTCGCCACTCGCGAGCGCTCGCCGCCCACGAGCGCCAGGAGGCTCAGGCGAGCGTGAATCTCCCGACCAGCGCCTCCTCGGCGCACAATGCCTCGCACGCGCGGTCCAGCGCCGCGTACTCGCTGGCCAGCGCGGCGCGCGCCTCGTCGTAGGCCGCCTCGGAATCCCAGCGGTCGATCACGAGGTGATCCGCCGCCGGGCCTGGCGTCGGCCGCAGCAGCACGGTCCCTCGATACCCGCGGGCGCGCGCGAACAGCCGCGCCCAGTCGCCCGCCGGTCCGTAGGCGGCGACGAACTCGGCCTCGCGCCCAGCCGCGGGCCGGAAGCGCCACACGACCTGGAACTCGCTCACCGCAGCAGGCGGTTGTGCTCGACCATCAGGCAGCGGTCCATCACGACGAAGCGGCCGCGCTCGGTGGCCCGCAGCGCCGCCGCCTCGTCGACGCAGTCGTACTGGGTCCAGATCGCCGGGGCGTCGGTCGCCAGGAACTCGTCGACCACCGCGCCCACCTCGTCGGCGCGGCGGAAGACGTTGACCAGATCGACGGGGCCCGGCACCTCCGCGAGCGACCGATGGACGCGCGCGCCGAGGATCTCGTCCTCGCGCGGGTAGACCGGCACGATCTCGTAGCCGTGGCGCTGCATGTAGGCGCTGACGCGGTACGAGTCGCGGTGGGCCTTCGGCGACAACCCGACCACCGCGATCCGCTTCACGCGCGACAGCAGCGCGCGGACCTCGTCGTCACCCGGGTTCTCGAAGCTCATCGCCCGATCGTCGGCGAGGCCGCGTCGGCGCGCAAGCGGCGGGCCGCCAGCCGCAGCACCTCGCCGACCTGCTCGCGCCAGTAGTCCCAGCCGTGGGTGCCTGGCCGCTGGCGGAACTCGTGCGGCACCTTCGCCTCGACCAGCAGCGCGGCCAACTCGCGGTTCTGCGCCAGGAAGGGGTCGTCGAGGCCGCAGTCGAAGTAGAGGAACGGCCGCTCGACCCCGCCTGGCTCGCGCAGCAGGGCGAACAGGTCGTTGGCGCGGGCCGTGACCGGGTCGGGGAAGGCGCGGTCCAGGCTCTCGCGCAGCAGGGCCCAGCGCGAGCCGTCCGCGCGCGCGTTGTGGCTCGGTGCCGCCACCACGCCGCTGATCGAGGCGGCCACCGCGAAGCGCCCCGGGTGGCGCACCGCGATCTTGAGCGCGCCGTAGCCGCCCATCGAGAGCCCCGCGATCGCGCGCCCCGCGCGGTCGTTCGCCACCGGGAAGCGCCGCTCGACGTCGGGCAGCACCTCCTCCAGCAGCGAGCGCTCCCACGGTGCGCCGGGCGCGTCGGTGTACCAGCCCGCTCCCCCCTCCGGCGTGACGACCGCGAGCCCGAGTGCTTCGGCCTGTTCCTCGACCTCCGTCCGCTCGAACCAGTTGGAACTGGCGCCGTCGAGCCCGTGCAGCAGGTAGACGACAGGCGTGCCTGCGCCCGCGCCGGCCGGCAGTGCGATGCGGTACGGGATCGGTCGCCCGAGCAGGGCGCTGTGCAGGTCGACGGTCTCGACGCGCGGCGCGACCGGCGGGGAGACGGCCCGGGACGCGGGCGCAGCCGCCAGGGCCGTCGTCAGCAGGATCGCAGCGCCCGCGCGCCGCATCACGCCAGTCCGAGCCCCTGCAGCGCGAGCCGCGCGTTCATCCACAGGCACGGCAGCTCGAACACCGCGAACGCGAGCAGCGCCGCGACCACCGGCACGGCGCTGCGCTCGCCGGGCTCCACTTCGCCGTCGGGATCCTGCGCCGCCTCCTCGCGCAGCCGTCGCACCGCGAACGGCAGCTCGATCAGGTCCGCCACCAGCGCGTACGCGAAGACCGGCCACCACGGGACGCCCCACTGGGCGGGCTGCACGCCCGAGAGCCAGAAGAAGGCGCCGGCGGCGGACAGCGGAAAGGCGGGCAGTGTCGCGAAGAACAGGCCGCGCGGCCAGCTCGGCGTCGCCAGCTCCTGCCGCACGCCGAGCACGCCGATCGTCAGGTACACCGAGAGGTAGACGAGGCCGGCGACGGTGGCCGCATCCTGCGGGAAGCTCACTCGACGAACGTGACCTTGTTGATCTCGCGCAACGTGGTCTGTCCGGACAGCACCTTCTCCACCGCGGCCTCGCGCAGGAACGTCATGCCGTCCTCGCGCGCGGCCTGCTTCAGCTCGGACACGGGGCGCCGCTCGAGGATGAGCTGGCGCATGCGGTCCGACATCTCCAGCAGTTCGGCGACTGCCGTGCGGCCGTGGAAGCCGGTGCCGCCGCAGGCCTCGCAGCCCGCGGGCTCGAACAGGCGCAGCTCCGCGCCGTAGACCTCGGGGTCGAGCCCGGAGGCGCGCAGCAGCTCGGGGTCGGGCGCGGCCGGCCGCTTGCACTGCGCGCACAGCAGCCGCACCAGGCGCTGGGCCAGGATGCAGTTGAGGGCGGAGACGAAGTTGTACGGCTCGACGCCCATGTGCACGAAGCGGCCGATCACGTCGAACACGTTGTTGGCGTGGACCGTCGTGAACACCAGGTGGCCGGTCAGCGCCGACTGCACCGCGATCTGCGCGGTCTCCGGGTCGCGCACCTCGCCGACCATGATCTTGTCGGGGTCGTGGCGCAGGATCGAGCGCAGGCCGCGGGCGAAGGTCAGGCCCTTCTTCTCGTTGACCGGCACCTGGGTCACGCCCGGGACCTGGTACTCGACCGGGTCCTCGATGGTGATGATCTTGTCCTCGGGCGTCGCGATCTCGGAGAGCGCGGCGTACAGCGTGGTCGTCTTGCCCGACCCGGTCGGCCCGGTGACCAGCACCATGCCGTAGGGCTCGGTGACGTACTTGCGGATCTTGCGCAGCTCGGTGTCCGAGAAGCCGAGCACGTCGAGCCGCAGGCGCCGGAACTCGGCCGACAGCGACTCCTTGTCGAGCACGCGGATCACCGCGTCTTCGCCGTGCACCTGCGGCATGATCGAGACCCGGAAGTCGATCTTGCGGCCCGCCACCCGCAGCCGGAAGCGGCCGTCCTGCGGCACCCGCTTCTCGGCGATGTCGAGTTCCGCCATCACCTTCACGCGCGACAGGATCGTGTCGTGGTGCTTCTTGTCGAGCGGGTCGAGCGCGGGGTAGAGCACGCCGTCGATGCGGTACTTGGCGAGCACCTCGCGGTCCTTGGTCTCGATGTGGATGTCGGAGGCGCGGCGCTCGATGGCGCCCACGATCAGCGAGTCCACCAGCCGCACGATCGGGCTCTCGGCCGCGCCCAGCCGCTCGAGGTCGACGCCCGCTTCGCCGTCGTCGTCGGAGACGAGCTCGAGCCGCAGCGCCTCGCCGGCCCGCTCCAGCAGCGCGTCGCCGCCGCGGTGCCGGCGCAGGGCCTCCTCGACCCGCCGCGCCGGCGCGATCACCGCGTCGATCGGCCGGCCCAGGGCCCGCTCGGCGTCGTCGATCCGCGAGAGCTCGACGGGCCCGCCGAAGGCCAGCACCAGGCGCCCGCCGCGGCGCGCGAGCGGCACGCAGTCGAAGCGCACCAGCAGGTCGAGCGGCGCCTCGCGCCACAGCGCGGCGTCGTCGGGCACCACCTCGAGCGCGTCGAACGGCAGCCACAGCGCTGCGGCCTGCGCCCGCAGCCGATCGTCGTCGGCCGCGCTCATCGCTCTCGCCTCGCGCCCGGCAGCTCGCGCCCGGTGCGCAGGCCGCTCGGGCCCCGCTCGGGGAAGCGCTGCGCCAGGAACGCCCGGATCTGCTCGACGCGGCTCTCGGGGTGGGGATGGGTGGAGAGGAACTCGGTGCCGCGCCCGCGGCCGCCGCCGGCCTCGGCCAGCACCCGCATCACGCCCAGCATCTGGGCCGGGTCGTACCCGGCCTGGACCAGCGCCTCGAGCCCGAACGCGTCGGACTCGAGCTCGTCGGCGCGGCCGTACTTGAGGGTGAGCATCTTCGCCGCCATCTGCGCGGCAGCCCGGGCCATCATCCCGGAGCCGCCCTCGTCGGCGGCGCCGACGCCGACCGCGGTCGACAGCGCGCCGGCCAGCTCCGCGGTCGCCATGTGCTCGGCCCCGTGGCGGTGGATCACGTGGCCGATCTCGTGGCCGATCACGCCGGCGAGCTGGGCCTCGTTCTCCATCCTGTCGAACAGGGCGCGGGTGACGAAGATCTGGCCGCCGGGCAGCGCGAAGGCGTTGACCGTGCGGTCGTCGCCGAGCAGGTGGAACTCGAAGCGGTACGGGCTGCGGTCGGCGCCGCTCGCCTGCACGAGGCGCGCCCCCAGCTCGTCGACCAGCGCGGCCTTCGCGTCGGCGTCGGGCACGACGCCGCCCATCTTCGCGGCCATCCGCGGCGCGGCCTGCACGCCGAGCGCGATCTCCTGCGACGTCGACAGCGCCACCCGCTGCTTCTCCCCGGTCACCGGGTTGACCTCGGTGCGCGAGTAGTGGCGGACCAGCGCGAACAGCGCGATCGCGATCGCGATCAGGACCCGCGCGCCCGCGCCGCCGCCGGGCCTCGCGCGTCTCATGCCGCCCGCCGCCCTGCCGATCCGCATCCGCCCCTCCGCCGGCGATTATCGCGGAAACGGCGGCGCCGGCCGCGGTCGCGGCGACCGGGCCGCCGTCAGGACGTCGCCAGCGGCGTGCGGCCCGCGCGCGGCGCGACGATGGCGAGCCGGGCCCGCACCACCTCCAGCGCGAATGCCAGCAGGCCCCCGGCCGCCAGCGCGAGTCCGAGGTGCGGGAAGAGCGCGTAGCGCGGGAACATCCGGTCGAGCATCACCGCGTAGGGCAGCGCCGCGATCGCGAACCACAGTGCTCCGAAGGTGGCCACCTGCAGCCCGGGCCGCAGGCTCGCCCCGCGGAGCCGGGCCACCAGGCCGGCGCCGGCCGCCGCGAGTGCGGCCGTCACGGCCCCGGCCGCCAGCGGCAAGGCCGGGCCCTCGAAGAACGCGAGGTTCGGCCAGGCCTCGCCGTCGGGGTCGACGCGCACGGCGGCGTTCCAGAAGAACAGCGCGAAGCCGACGACCCGGGCCAGCATCCCGACCCCGACCTCGTACTCGAAGCCGGTGTGCTGCCGGTCCTCGAAGCTCGCCACCATGCGCACGAAGAGCAGGGCCCAGGCCGCGCAGAGGGCCACCGGCGCGGCGAAGCGCTTCCAGGCCGCGGCAGGCCAGCGCGAGAGGACGCCGTGGAGGGCGAGCAGCGCCAGCGTCGAGACCGCGGACTCCTTGCACAGCAGGGCGACCGCGAGGCTGAGCAGGCCGGTGATTTCGAGCAGCCAGGACCGGCGCTCCACGCCGCGGGTCCAGAGCAGGAACGCGAGCAGCGCGAAGGCGCCGGCGGCGAGTCCCTGGAACTCGGCGCTCTCGACCGGGAGTTGCGAGCTGGCTCGCCGCGAGGCCATCAGCACCGGTGGCAGCCAGGCGACGACCGGGGGCAGCACCCGCAGCGACAGCTCCAGCAGCATCAGGGCCGTGCCGGCCAGCAGCGCCGCGTTGATCGCCTGGTACACCTCGATCCGGTTGTCCCAGTAGAGCCGGCCGGCGCGGTAGTAGGCGTTGGTCGACAGCGGCCGGTAGAGGCCGGGCCAGGCGCCGGAGACGGTGAAGGCCTCGCCCCAGCCCTGGACGTGGTTCCGGTTGTGGACGAAGAAGCGGCGGTCTTCCCAGTGCCGGCGCCCGAGGTTCTCGCGCAGCGTCGGGCCGTGGGTCACGGCCAGGGCCAGGAGCGTGAGCGCGATGCCGATCAGGCGGGCGCGGCCGAGGGCCTGCATGGGGACGGGATCCTATCCCGGCTGCCGCCTTCCGCGGAGCTCAGAGGCGCTCGCCGACCTCCTGGACCAGGGCCGTGAACAGGGTGACCATGTCGCGGTTGGTGCGGCGCAGGCGTTCGGCAAGGTGGTGGGCGATGCGCCGGGTCAGCAGCAGGCCCGCCACGGGGTGCCGGTCGCCGAAGGCGAGGAAGCCCTCGCGCCCGACGACCAGCAGCTCGCAGTCGGTCTCGGCGACCACCGTGGCCGAGCGGAATTCGCGATCGAGCAGCGCCAGCTCGCCGAAGAAGCCCCCGGACTCGCCGTCGAGGAACGTCACGGTGTAGGTGTCGGCGTAGGGCGTGCGCTTCTCGACCCGCACCCGGCCGGAGCGCAGCACGAACATCGTGTCGCCCTCCTCGCCCTCGCGCACCAGCACCTCGCCTGCAGCGGCGCGCCTGTGGACGAACACCGCGGCCAGCGCCTCGACGGCCCCGGGTTCGAGGTCGGCGAACAGCGGCGACTGCGCGAGCCGCTCCTTCACGCGGGCTCCGGCCGGGTGCGGCCGATCGTGATCGCCAGCGCGTGGCCTTCGATCACGTGGTCGTCGGGCGGGTTCAGCAGCGGCCGGTTGGGCTCGAGCTGCTTGACCCGGCGCAGGTTGGCGACGAGGGTGGCGACGTCCGCGGTCTTCTGCGCCTCGCGCAGCGCCTCCAGCTTGATCTCCGAGGCGCGCCCGGTGTCGAGCAGCAGGCCGATCAGCATCCGGCCCCTGGTCCGCAGGTGGGCCGCCAGCTCGCCGAACGTGCGCCCCACGAACTCGGGCGGCACCGCGAGCGTCGCCAGCCCGCTGTCGTCGGAGACGTCGATCAGGTCGTGCAGCACGTGGGCGATGCCCTCGGACACGGTCGAGCTGACCAGCAGGAAGCGGGCGTACTCGCGCGACAGGATCATCTCGTCGCAGCGCGCCAGCCGCAGGTGCTCGGCGTACTTGCGGTCGAGGATCTCCGCGCACTTGTACACGCCGGGCGCCATCGAGGACACCGTCATCGCCGCCATCACGGTGCGGGCGTCGATCTCCTCGGCGCGGCGCCCGCCGCTCTCGTCGGCGAGCAGGATCACCTTGGCGGCGCGGTCGACGCCGGCCCGCTTCAGCACCAGCGGGTCGACGACGTCGCCGTGGAGGAACACGAGGCCGGGGAAGCGATCGCGCAACTGCTCGCCCTGGACCTCGTCGGCGAGGCTGACCAGCACCAGCCGCGCGGGCTTCAGCCGCGGGTTGACGCGCAGCATCTCGTCGACCAGCAGGTGCATGTCCGGCTTCCAGCCGAGGATGACGACGTGACCGTCGAGGCGGGATGCGTCGCTCAAGCCGCGGGCCTCCTTCAGGCGCTCCTCGACCAGGATCGTGGCGATCTTGGCCGTGACCACGCCGACCATGCCGACGCCGAAGACGACCACCATCGCCCCCACGACGTGGCCGAGCGTCGTGACGGGGTACTTGTCGCCGTAGCCGATGGTGGTGAGGGTGACGAGCGCCCACCACAGCCCGTCCTCCAGCGAGTGGAAGGCGGGGTTGCGGTCGCGCTCGATGAACAGCATCGCGACGCCGCCCACCACGAGCACGATGCCGAAGTGCACGATCAGCCGCGGCACGTCCTCCGCCTGCAGCCGCTTCCACGTCTGCCGCGCCAGCTCGTACTCGTGGCGCAGGCTCTCGCGCACGTCGGGGAGGCGGAAGCGCATGAAGGAGATCCCGCGTGAACGTCGACCTGGATCCTACTCCCTCCGGCCGCGGTCGCCCGGCTGCGGGCCGAACGGCCCGCGGCGTTATCCTCCCGCCGCCATGAGCGTGCACCCGCTGGCCAGCGTCGACCCTGCCGCCCGCCTCGCCGACGGCGTCACCGTCGGTCCGTTCGCCGTGATCGAAGCCGGCGCCGTCGCCGGCGAGGGCTGCGAGATCCGCGCCCACGCCGTGCTGAAGCCCCACGCCCGCCTCGGCCGCGGCGTGGTCGTCCACGAGGGCGCCGTGATCGGCGGCGACCCCCAGGACCTGACCTTCCAGCCGTGCGAGAGCACGGCCGAGGTCGGCGACGGCAGCGTGCTGCGCGAGGGCGTGACCATCCACCGCGGCTCGAAGCCGGGCAGCGCCACCCGCGTCGGCCGTGGCTGCTACCTGATGGCCTACGTCCACGTCGCCCACGACGACGTGCTCGGCGACGGCGTGATCGCCGCCAACAACGCGGCGCTCGCGGGCCACGTCCACGTGGGGGACAAGGCGTTCGTCTCGGGCGGCGTGGTGATCCACCAGTTCTGCCGCGTCGGCCGCCAGGCGATGGTCGCCGGCAACGCCAAGCTCGTGCAGGACGCGCTGCCGTTCTCGATCCTCGACGGCGTGCCGGCCCGCTGGCGCGGGATCAACGCGATCGGCCTGCGCCGCGCCGGCTTCTCGGCCGGCGAGCTGCGCGAGGTGCGCGAGAGCTACCGCCTGCTGCTGCGCGCGGGGCTCGGGCGCGAGGCGGCGCTGCGCGAGGTCGACGCCCTCGGCGGCGCTCTTTCCGCGGAGATCGCCGCCTTCGTGCGCGGCGGCAAGCGCGGCTTCGCCCACCGCCGCGGGTCCGGCGCGGCCGGCGAGTAGCGCCGGCGCGGTGAGCGCAGGCGGGCCGGTCGTCGTCTTCGTGCACGGCCTGTTCATGACGGGCCTCGAGCTGGCGCCGCTGCGCTGGCGGGTCGCCCGCGCCGGCTTCGGCACCGCCCGCTTCCGCTATCGCTCGACCGCGCGCCCGCTGGCCGACCACGCGGCGAGCCTCGCCCGGTTCTGCGCGGAGCGGGGCCCCGTGCACCTGGTCGCGCACTCGATGGGCGGACTCGTAGTCCTCCGCATGCTGCGCGACCACCCCGGCGTGGCGATCGGCCGCGCGGTGCTGCTGGGCTCGCCGGTCCGCGGCAGCGCCGTCGCCGCCCGCGCCGCCGCCCGGCCCTGGATGCGCCGCCTGCTGCGCTTCGCCGCCGAGGGCGACCTGGTCGGACGCGAGCTCGCCTGGGACGTGCGCGGAGCGGTCGGCGTGATCGCGGGCACGCGGGCGATCGGGCTCGGCCGCCTGCTCGGTGGCCTCGCGGGCCCGAGCGACGGCGCGGTGTCGGTGGCCGAGACCCGGCTCGACGGGGCGGCCGACCAGCTCGAGCTGCACCACTCGCACGCGGCGATGCTGCTGTCGCGACGGCTCGCCCGCGAGGTGGTCGCGTTCCTGCGCGACGGGCGCTTCGCCCGCGCCTGAGCTTCACGCCCCGCGCAGCGCGCGGGCCTCGGCGTCGCGGTGGGCGTGGTAGGCCTCGCGCTCCGGCGGCAGCAGGTCGGCGAAGGCGTGCCCGAGCAGGCTGGGGCCGAAGCGGCCGGTCGCGGCGCGATGCAGGCGGAACGCTCCTTCGCCTCCACACCAGGCGGCAACCAGCAGCGAGCCGGCCAGGCCCGAGCCGAGCAGCCAGACCGCGAATGCGATCTGGCCCACCGCGGTCGCGATCGTCAGGGTCCGCGCCGCGCCCGGTCCGCCGCGCGCGGCGAAGGCGCGCTGCTGCACGGCTTCCGGAAGCATCACCAGCAGCGGCCCGGCGCCGGCCGTCAGCAGGTCCTCCCAGTCGCGCCGGACGCCGGCCATCACCTCGTCGGTGTAGGAGTGCGGCGCCGGTCCCGGTCCGGGGTCAGGAGGCGGCGAGAGCCGGTACTGGTGGATCAGGCGACCGCGCTCGCGCGCCGGCGGCAGCGTCTCCACTTCCCACCAGTCGTCGCCGAAGCGCACGCGGCGCGCCGACTCCCACGAGAGGTGGGGCAGCAGCGAGCGGATCAGCACCGTGCCGGCGCGCTCGCGGACCACGCGGTCGGGCAGCGCCAGCCGGGTCCAGAACGCGGAGCGGGTGAGCGGCACGAGCGTCGGGTCGTGGAGCCGGGCTCGGGCGCCGTCGAACAGCGCGAAGAACGGCCACAGCAGGGCCGACCCGGCCGCCTCGCCCAGCACCAGGCCCCACAGCGCCCGCCACGCCGCGGTCAGGATCACGCCGCCCACGACCGCGGGCACGATCACGGCCCAGAACCAGACGTCGATCCCGACATCGGTCTCGCGAGCCGGGGCGATCGCGCTGTTGAAGAGGAGGTACAGCGTCGCGGCCTCGACGGCGCCCGAGGCCAGCGTCGCCTGGCCGACGGGCAGACCGACCGCGTCACAGGCGCGCGCCTGGCGCTCCTCGGGCAGCAGACCCAGCAGCGGCGCCAGCAGCCAGCGGTAGGGCGCCGACCGGTTTCGCCGCGCAACGCGCTGCCGCTCGGCCTGGGCCGCCCGCACCAGCGGCGGTCCGTAGGCGACGACCTGGCGCACGACCTCGCCGGGTGGCCACGGGCGCAGGCCGTAGGTCACCGTGTCGCCTTCGGCCTCCTCGGAGACCACCTCGTACTGGTCCTCGGCGAACGGGAAGACGACGCAGGTGCCCGGGAAGGCGGCCCGCGTCGGCGTGCCCTCCTCGCGGTAACGGAGCGGCAGGTAGCCGCGCGAGCCGATCACGGCGGCGTGCGGCCCGCCCGGCGTCAGCCGCGCCTCCTCCCCGTCGTCGATGCGGACCACGTCACGCGAAGCGCCCATGCGGGAGAACCGCCGCGAAGCTTACGCCGCCCCGGCCCGATCGCGGCCCCCCGGAAGGCGATTCGCTGCGCCGCGATAAACTGGGCTGTCATGACCGCGACTGCCGCAGATCCGCTGCTCGACGCCCTCGTCCGCGATTTCGGGGGTAACTACGTGTTCGCGCTGGACTTGCTCGATCAGTACCGGGCCGATCCGGTGTCCCTCGACGCCTCCTGGCGGGAGTACTTCGACCGCCTCGGCGGGGTTGCCAGCGCCGCGGCGGTGGTCGCCGCTCGAGCCGACGAGTCCGCTCGGGTGACGTCGCCCGCGTCGCCTGCCGGAACCGTCACGGTGGTCAGCGGCGGCGCACCGGCCGCGTCTTCGGCAGGCCCTGCGGCGGCCGTCCCCGCGCGCACGAGCCGCGGCCTGGTCGTGCCCGCGATCCTGCCCGGAGACGTCGCTCAGCCGATCCGCGGCGGCGCCATGAAGATCGTCGAGAACATGGAGGCGAGCCTCAGCGTCCCGACGGCCACGTCGGTGCGGACCGTGCCGGTGCGCATCCTGGAGGAGAACCGCCAGATCCTCAACAAGCACCGCGCCACGCTGGGCGCCGGCAAGGTCAGCTTCACCCACCTGGTGGCGTGGGCGATCCTGCGCGCGCTCGACGCCTTCCCGCGCCTCAACGACGCCTACGCGGAGCTCGACAGCGGCCCGTCGCGGGTGATCCGCGACCAGGTCCGGCTCGGCCTCGCGGTCGACGTGCAGAAGAAGGACGGCACCCGCACCCTGCTCGTGCCCAACATCAAGGGCGCCGGCGCCCTCGACTTCGCGGAGTTCCTGGCGGCCTACGACGCGCTCGTCGCCAAGGCCCGCAAGTCGGCGCTGATGCCCGACGATTTCATGGGCACGACGATCTCGCTGACCAACCCCGGCACCGTCGGCACGACGTCCTCGGCGCCGCGGCTGATGCCCGGCCAGGGCGTGATCGTCGCCACCGGCTCGCTCGACTACCCGGCCGAGTACCGCTCGATGTCGCCGCGCACGCTGTCCCTGCTCGGCATCAGCAAGGTGATGACGATCACCTCGACCTACGACCACCGCATCATCCAGGGCGCGGAGTCGGGCCTGTTCCTGGCCCGCATCGAGGAGCTGCTGCGCGGCGCCGACGGCTTCTACGAGCGCATCTTCAGGGACCTCGGCGTGCCGCAACTGCCGATCCGCTGGGAGATCGACTCGGTGCCCGCGCTGATGGCCGGCGGCGGCAGCGGCGGCGACGAGGCCGTGCAGAAGCAGGCCCGGGTCCTCCAGCTCATCAACGCCTACCGCGTGCGCGGCCACCTGGTCGCGGACCTCGACCCGCTCGACTCGCGGCGCGCGCCGCACCCCGACCTCGAGCCCTCGACCTACGGCCTCACGCTGTGGGACCTCGACCGCGAGTTCCTGACCAACGGCGCCCTCGGCAAGGACCGCGCCACCCTGCGCGAGATCCTCGACGTGCTGCGCGACACCTACTGCGGCGCGATCGGCGCCGAGTACATGTTCATCGCCGACCACGAGCGCAAGGCGTGGATCCAGCAGCACATCGAGAAGAGCCGCAACCGCGCGGTGCTGACCCTCGGCGAACGCAAGCGCACCCTCGAGAAGCTGGTCGAGGCGGAGGCGTTCGAGAAGTTCCTGCACGCCAAGTACGTCGGCCACAAGCGCTTCTCGCTGGAGGGCTGCGAGGCGCTGATCCCGCTGCTCGACCGCGTGCTGTCCGACGCGGCCGACGCGGGCGTCCGGGAGGCCGTGATCGGCATGGCCCACCGCGGCCGGCTCAACGTGCTGGCCAACACGGTAGGCAAGCCGCTGGCGCAGATCTTCTCGGAGTTCGAGGGCAACGTGGACCCGAACGCCACCCAGGGCTCGGGCGACGTGAAGTACCACCTCGGCGCGACCGGCACCCACCGCTCGCCGCGCGGGGGGGCGCTGTCGGTCACGCTGGCGCCCAACCCCAGCCACCTGGAGTTCGTCAACCCGGTGGTCGAGGGCATGGCCCGCGCCCGCCAGGACGCGCTGCACGACGACGAGCGCCAGCAGGTGCTGCCGATCCTGCTCCACGGCGACGCGGCTTTCGCGGGCCAGGGCATCGTCGCCGAGACGCTCAACCTGTCGGCGCTCGACGGCTACTCGACGGGCGGCACGATCCACGTCGTGATCAACAACCAGATCGGCTTCACGACGCTGCCCCACGACGCGCGGTCGTCCACCTACTGCACGGACGTCGCGAAGATGGTCCAGGCGCCGGTGTTCCACGTCAACGGCGACGACCCCGACGCGGTCGCGTACGTGGCGGCGCTGGCGGTCGAGTACCGCCGCACGTTCGGCACCGACGTGGTGATCGACCTGGTCGGCTACCGCCGCTGGGGTCACAACGAGAGCGACGAGCCCGCCTACACCCAGCCGCTGATGTACGCGCGGATCAAGGCCCACCCGTCCGTGGCCCAGCTCTACGGGCCCTTGCTGGTGCGCGAGGGCATCGTCTCGCAGCAGCAGCTCGACGAGCTGTGGGCGGAGAAGAAGGCGCAGATGCAGCGCGAGGGCGAAGCCGGCGTGTTCGCCCACATCGCCCGCCGTGCGCCCGTGCAGCCGCTGGCCGTGGACGCCGCGGCGATGCGGGCGCGGTTGCGCACGGCGCTCGGCGCGCTGTCGTCGGTGCCTCAGGGTTTCGAGCTGCACCCCAAGCTGCAGCCGTTCCTGCGCAAGCGGGCGGACCTGCTCGACGGGCGCGGCGAGGTCGACTGGGCGACCGGCGAGGCGCTCGCGTTCGGCACGCTGCTGCTCGAGGGCATCCCGGTCCGGCTCTCGGGCCAGGACTCGGGGCGCGGCACCTTCAGCCAGCGCCACGCGGTGCTCTACGACGTGAACACGGGCAAGGAGCACGTGCCGCTCAACGCGCTGGCTCCGTCCGGCACCCGCTTCGAGGTCCACGACTCGCTGCTCTCCGAGGCCGCGGTGATGGGCTTCGAGTTCGGCTACGCGGTCGCCGAGCACCGCGCCCTCGTGATGTGGGAGGCGCAGTTCGGCGACTTCTGGAACGGCGCGCAGGTGATCGTCGACCAGTTCCTGGTCGCCTCCGAGGCCAAGTGGGGGCAGCCGACCGGGCTCGTGCTGCTGCTGCCGCACGGCCACGAGGGCCAGGGACCGGAGCACTCGTCCGCGCGCATCGAGCGCTTCCTGACGCTGGCGGCCGAGGACAACATGCGGGTCTGCTACCCGTCGACGCCCGCGTCCTACTTCCACCTGCTGCGCCGCCAGGGCCGCGACGCGGTCGAGAAGCCGATGGTGGTGTTCACGCCCAAGAGCCTGCTGCGCCACCCGGCCTGCACGTCGTCGCTGGACGAGCTGGCGGACGGCGCGTTCCGGCCGGTGATCGACGACGCCCGCGTCGACCCGAACCGCGTCACCCGCGTCGTGCTCACCTCCGGCAAGGTCTACTTCGAGCTGGCGAAGGCGCGGGACGAGCGCGGCGCCGGACACGTCGCGCTGGTGCGGCTCGAGCAGTACTACCCGTTCCCGGCCGCGGAGCTGCAGGCGACGCTGGCGCGCTACGCGCCGGGTGCCGAGCTGTGCTGGCTGCAGGAGGAGCCGCGCAACATGGGCGCCTGGCGCTTCGTGCGCGAGCAGTTCCTCGACGGCGCGATCGCCGACGCCGGCGGCCGCGTGCCCCGCTACCTCGGCCGCCCCGCCGCCGCGGCCCCGGCGCCGGGCTCGCAGAAGGTCCACCAGCAGGAACAGGACGCCCTGATCGCCGCCGCGCTCGCGTAGGCGGACTGCGCCGCGCGGCCCGGCGGGCTTGACGCGGGCGGGCGCCGGTCGTAGCGTGGCCGGCATCCAGCAGAGGGGGTGAGGCATGCACCACGCGCGTGGCGTGCTGGCCGGGGTGATCGCGCTCGCGGTCGCCGCGCCGGCGGCGGCCGACTGGGCCGAGGTGAAGCAGCGGGGTGCGCTTCGCGTGCTCTACGTCCACGACGAGAAGCGCCCCGAGTTCTTCGCCGACAGGCCGGGGGCGGCGCCGGGGTTCGACCACGAGGTGCTGCAGGGGTTCGCCTCGCTCCACAAGCTGAAGCTCGAACTCGTCAACGTGCCGACCTGGGACGCCCTGCTGCCCGCGCTGCAGGCGAAGAAGGGCGACGTGGTGGCCGGGCGCTTCACCGTGACCGAGTCGCGCAAGAAGGTGATCGAGTTCACGAACGAGGTGTTCCCGACCCGCAACGTGGTGATCAACCGCAAGCCGAAGCCGCCGATCGCCACGCTCGAACAACTCCGCGCCGAGAAGGTGGGCACCATTCGCGGCACCAGCATGGCGGAGGCGATCGCCGCCGCGGGCGTGCCCGAGTCGAACGTCGACGACGGCCTCGCGGCCGGCTCCTTCGGCGAGGCCCTGAAGAGCGGCCGCGTCGGCGCCGCGGTGTGGGGCGTGGAGAGCGCGATCGCGCTCTCGCGCGAGGACCCGGACGTGCAGCTCGGCTTGTTCCTCGGCCCGCCCGGCAGCCTGGCGTGGGCGGTGCGCAAGGGCGAGCCCGAGCTGCTGCGCGAGCTGAACGCGTACGTCGACAACGTGCGCAGGACGCAGACCTGGAGCCGCCTGGTCGTCAAGTACTTCGGCGAAGCGGGCCCGGAGATCCTGAAGAAGGCCCGCACGCCGTAGGGCTGCACACGGGTACAAGTCGCTGGATCGGAGGCGCCGCCGGGCGGAGCTAGACTGACCCGTTCGTCCGATCGGAGGGTCATCATGCGCGTCCCCTTGCTTCTCCTCGCCGGGCTCGGGCTGAGCCTGGCCTCGCCGGCCGCCTTCGCCCAGGCTCCAGCGCCTGCCGCCGCCGAAAACCCGCTGCTCGCCGAGTGGACCGGGCCCCACGGCGGAGTGCCCGCGTTCGACAAGATGGACCTCGCGGCGCTGAAGCCGGCGCTCGAGGCGGCGATGGCGAAGAACCTCGCCGAGATCGACGCCATCGCCAACGACCCGGCGCCGCCCACGTTCGAGAACACGATCGTGGCGCTCGAGCGCGCGGGCGACGAGCTCGGCCGCGTGTTCGTCTACTTCGGCCTGTGGGGCGGCAACCTCTCGACGCCCGAGTTCCGCGCGGTCCAGCGCGAGATGTCGCCGAAGCTCGCCGAGTTCAACTCGAAGATCACCCAGAACGACGCGCTGTTCGCGCGCGTGAAGGCGGTCCACGAGAGCCCGGAGACGAAGAAGCTGCGGCCCGACCAGCAGCGGCTGGTGTGGCTCGTCCACGACGGCTTCGCCAGCAACGGCGCGACGCTGCAGGGCGACAAGAAGGCCCGCTACGCGGAGATCCAGAAGAAGCTGGCAGCGCTGCACACCGCGTTCGCCAACAACGTGCTGGCCGACGAGGAGGGCTACGTCACGTACTTCTCCAAGGAGCAGGCCGGCGGGCTCCCCGAGTCGTTCCTGGCGGCCGCGGCCGCCGCGGCGGCGGCGCAGAAGGGCGAGCGCAAGGGCGACTACGCCGTCACCAACACCCGCTCGTCGATGGACCCCTTCCTCACCTTCGCCCACGACCGCAGCCTGCGCGAGAAGGTGTGGCGCACGTACTACTCGCGCGGCGACAACGGCGACGAGCGCGACAACAACAAGCTGATCGCCGAGATCCTGCAGCTCCGCGACGAGCGCGTGAAGCTGCTCGGTTACCCCAACTACGCCGCGTGGCGGCTGCAGAACCGGATGGCGAAGACGCCCGACCGCGCTCTCTCTCTGCTCGAGGCCGTGTGGAAGCCGGCCGCGGCCCGCGTGGCGGAGGAGGTCGCCGCGATGCAGGCGATCGCCGACGAGGAGGGCGCCGGCATCACGATCGAGCCGTGGGACTACCGCTACTACGCCGAGAAGGTGCGCAAGGCGACCTACGACCTCGACTCCGACGAGGTCAAGCAGTACCTCCAGCTCGACCGCCTGCGCGAGGGCATGTTCTACGCGGCCGGCCGCATCTTCGGCTTCAGGTTCACGCCCGTGAAGGAGGGCTCCATCCCGGTCTTCCACCCCGACGTGAAGGTGTGGGAGGTGACGGACGCGAAGACGGGCGCCCACGTCGGCCTGTGGTACCTCGACCCGTTCGCGCGGCCCGGCAAGCGCTCCGGTGCGTGGGCGACGTCCTATCGCGGCCACGAGACCTTCGACGGCAGGAAGACCGTGCTCGCCTCCAACAACTCCAACTTCGTGAAGCCCGCCCCCGGCGAGCCGGTGCTGGTGTCGTGGAGCGACGCCGAGACCTTCTTCCACGAGTTCGGCCACGCGCTGCACTCGCTGGCCTCGAACGTCGCCTACCCGACGCTCAACGGCGGCGTGCGCGACTACACCGAGTTCCAGTCGCAGCTCCTCGAGCGCTGGCTGCTGACCGACGAGGTGATCCAGGGCTACCTGGTCCACGCGAAGACCGGGAAGCCGATGCCGAAGGAGCTGGTCGAGAAGATCCGCCGCGCCAAGACCTTCAACCAGGGCTTCGAGACGACCGAGTACCTGGCCTCGGCGATCCTCGACATGCGCTACCACATGGTCGACCCGAAGGGGATCGACCCCGACGCCTTCGAGCGCGAGGAGCTGGCGCGGCTCGGGATGCCGAAGCAGATCGTGATGCGCCACCGCAGCCCGCACTTCACCCACGTGTTCTCGGGCGAGGGCTACTCGGCGGGCTACTACGGCTACCTGTGGGCCGACGTGCTGACCTCGGACGCGGCGGAGGCGTTCGCCGAGGCGCCGGGCGGCTTCTACGACGCGGGGGTCGCGAAGCGGCTGGTCGAGCACCTGTTCGCGCCGCGCAACGCCGTCGATCCCGCCGACGCCTACCGCGCCTTCCGCGGCCGCGACGCCAGGATCGACGCCCTGATGCGCGACCGCGGGTTCCCGGTCCCGAGCCGCTAGAACTGGAAGTAGATGAACGGGGAGGAGTCCGTCTCCGCGAAGTAGTAGACGAACAGCAGCCAGAACGAGACGAGCGCGGCGCCGCCCGCGGTGCGGCCGCCGAGCCGGACCGAGACGCCCCGGATCGGGTCGCGCTCGACGCGCGCGTCGAAGGCCGCGAACAGCCGGCGCGCGCGCGGCGCGCCGGCCGCGGCCTCGCGGGCGGCCACGCCCAGCGCGTGGCCGAGCAGGGCCAGCGCCGCGCAGGCCGGCACGCTGACCGGAAGCCACGCGACGCCGTCGCCGAAACCGGCCAGCCGCTCGAAGATCGTCCGCGTGTCGGCGAACGACGTCGCCCTGAACGGCACCCAGCAGGCGGCGACGAACGCGAAGGTGATCGCCGTGGCGATCGGCCGCGGGAGCGGCCGCCCCAGCCGGCTCCAGGCCCGGTGCACGACCAGGGCCCCGCCGTGCAGCGCGCCCCACAGCACGAAGTTCCACGAGGCGCCGTGCCACAGCCCGCCCAGCAGCATCGTCGCCATCAGGTTGATCTCCGTGCGCGCGGCCCCGCTGCGGTTGCCCCCGAGCGGGATGTAGAGGTAGTCGCGCAGCCAGGTGCTGAGCGTGATGTGCCAGCGGCGCCAGAACTCGGCCACGCTCGCCGCGAGGTACGGCATGTCGAAGTTCTCGGGCAGGTCGAAGCCGATGGCGTGGGCGGTGCCGATCGCCATGTCCGAGTAACCCGAGAAGTCGCAGTAGATCTGCAGGGTGTAGGCGAGCAGCCCCAGCCACACCGTCACCGGGTCCCAGGCGGCCGGGGAGGCGAACACGGCGTCGGCGACCACCGCGAGGCGGTCGGCGACGACCACCTTCTTGGTCAGGCCGAGCAGGAACAGCGACCCGCCGATCGCCAGCCGCGAACGGGTGGGCCCGAGCGTGCGCGCCATCTGCGGCAGGAAGACCGAGGCGCGCACGATGGGGCCGGCGATCAGCTCGGGGAAGAAGCTGACGAACGTGGCGTAGTCGCGCCAGTTGCGGGCGGGTTCGATTTCGCGGCGGTAGACGTCGATGGTGTAGCTCATCGACTTGAAGGTGTAGAAGCTGATGCCCGCCGGCAGCAGGATCTCGAGCGCCGGCAGCGACACGCCGGCCAGCGCCAGGTTCGACGCGAAGAAGCCGTAGTACTTGAACCAGCCCAGGATCGCGAGGTTGGACACGACGCTCAGCAGCAGGAAGTGGCGCCGCCGCGCCGGCTCGGCGCTGGCGTGGATGGCCGCCGCGCAGGCGTAGTCGATCCCGCTCACCAGCAGCAGCAGGCCGAGGTAGCGCCAGTCCCAGGCGGCGTAGAACAGGCACGACGCCAGGCCCAGCGCCAGCGTGCGCGCGCCGTGTCGCCGCAGCACGGCCAGCCCGAAGAGCACGACGGCGACGAAGGCGAAGAAGACGGGGCTAGCGAAGCTCACGCAGCGGCAGCGCCCCGAGCAGGGCCTCGGCGACGGCGCGATGGCCCTCGCGGTTGAGGTGGCCCCGGCCGAATCGCGTGTTCGCGAACCCGAACGGCGAGCGGCCGTCCGCGAGCAGGGCTTCGAAGGCCGCGCGCGCGCTGGCGCAGCGCGCGCCGCGGACGCGGCACCAGTCCAGGAACCGGCGCTCGACGTCGCCGACCGCCTGCGCCGGCTCTCCCGGCCCGACCTCGGGCGTGAACACGAAGCTGACCCTGCCGTCGAACCCGGACTGCAGCAGGTCCAGTTCTTCCTCGACCGGGAACGACGGAGGCGGCGTCGGCGCCGGCGCGGGCCGCGACTCGCCGGCCGAGAAGAGCGGCGGCTGGGCCGCCTGCGCTGCCCGGAATTCGGCGAAGCGGTAGGCGCCGTAGACCAGCAGCATGCTGCGATTGACCAGCGGGGCCAGCGCCTCGCGCCAGGGAGCGGGCCGCGCGACCGGTCGCGGCGTCGCCGTCAGGGTGCCGTCGGCCCGGCGCTCGAAGCGCCCGCCGGAGCCGCCCCACGCGTCCTCGCCGAGGTCCGCTGGCGCGAGCTGGATCGCGACGTGCCGCGGCCCGAAGAGGCGCCGGTACACGGGGGCCCACGCGGCGTAGTCCGCCGCCGAGGCCCCGGACCGGCCCGCGTTCCGCACGCGCGCCCCGAGCCCGCGGCGCCGCAGTTCAGCCTCGACGACCGCCGTGTACACCTCGTCGTCGTCGACCTGGAGCGCCTCTGTCTGGGAACTGCCCAGCACCAGCAGCGGCGCCTCGCCGGGGACGACGGGCTCCGTGCCCCGCACGCCGTGATCGGTCCAGTGGCTGACCCCGTTGCCCTCGATGCGCCAGACGACCCGGGCCCCAGGCCGGATCGTCGGCCCGAAGTCCGGGTGGTGGGCGAGCGGCCGCTGGTAGACCTGGCGCACCAGGCCCTCCATCAGCAGCAACGCCAGAAGCACTCCCGCGAGCGACCGCACGGCGCCGGAGTCTCGGGTGCCCCCGCACGCTTGTCAAAACGGGAACCGCGGCGTGCTAGCGTCGGCGCCGCGTGAGTCGAACGGCGCGTCTCATCTTCAATCCGGCCGCGGGGCCGCGCGGCCGGGGACCGGGCCTCGAAGCCGTGCTCGCGGCACTGCGGAGCGGCGGGCTCGACGCGAAGGCCGCGCCTACCCGGGCGCCGGGCCACGCCACGGAGCTGGCGACCGAGGCGGCGCGCGACGGCGTCGAGGTCGCGGTGGCGTGGGGTGGCGACGGCACCGTGCGCGAGGTGGCGACCGGGTTGCTCGGCACGCAGACGGCGCTCGGCATCGTGCCGGGCGGCACGACCAACGTCGTCGCCATCGCGTTCGGGCTGCCGTCGAAGGCGCTGCCGGCCGCGGCCCGGATCGGGGCCCTGCCCGCGCGCCCGATCGACGTCGGGCTCTGCGGGGGGCAGCCGTTCCTGATGCAGGCCTCCTCGGGCCCCGAGGCCCATCTCATGGAGCGCGTCGCGGGCTCCCGGCTCAAGGCCTGGCTCGGCCTTCCCGGGGTGATCCTGGCCAGCGTGCCCGTGCTGCTCCGCTACCGCTTTCCGGAAGTGGTCGTCCGGGCCGACGGCGAGCTCGTGCGCTGCACGGGCGCCATGGTGTGCAACATCTCGGAGGTGGCCGGGCCCTACCGCGTCGCCCCCGACGGGCGCTTCGACGACGGCCAGCTCGAGCTGCTGGTGTTCCGCGGCCGCGGCTTGTGGGCGACCGCGGGCTTCGCGTTCGCCCTCTTCTTCGGGCGCCACCTGCGCCGCGCCGACACCGAGCTGCGCCCCGTGCGCCACGTCATCTTCGAGCCTTCGCCCGGCGCCCTTCTCCAGCTCGACGGCGACGCCATCGACCTGCCGCGCCCTGCCGAGGCCCGTCTCGCCCCGCAGCGCCTGCTCGCCCTCGTCGACGCGCGCTGATCCGGCTCGCGGTAGTCTTGCGCTCCGGGAGAGTGGGCGCTTGAGCGACGACATCGATTTCGGCAGCGAAGACGAGACGACGGGCGACGGGGCGGGCGACAGCGGCGAGTTCGCGCGGATGCTGGAGGCGTCGTTCGCCTCCAGCCGGGCGCAGAAGATCGAGGTGGGCGCGGCGGTCGAAGGCACGATCGTGGCGCTGGGCCCCGAGGTCGCGCTCGTCGACGTCGGCGGCAAGGGCGAGGCCACGCTCGCCGTCAACGAGCTGAAGAACGACGAAGGGCGGATCGAGGCGGCAGTCGGCGACCGCATCCACGCCACGGTGGTGTCGATCAGCGGCGGCATCAAGCTGTCGCGGCGGCTCCAGCGCGGTGCCGCGAGCGCGGCGCAGCTCGAGAACGCCTTCCACTCCGGCCTGCCCGTGGAGGGCAAGGTCGAGAAGGCCGTCAAGGCCGGCTACGAGGTGAGCGTCGCGGGCCTGCGCGCGTTCTGCCCGCAGTCGCAGATCGGCGACGGGCGCGATTCCGATCCGGCCGCCCACGTGGGCCACGTCTACGCGTTCCGGATCGTCGAGTTCCGGGAGGGCGGGCACAAGTTCGTGATCTCCCGCCGCCGGCTGCTGGAAGAAGAGCAGCAGGCGCGCGCCGAGGAGGTCCGCCAGCAGGTGGTGCCCGACGCGGTGCTGACCGGCCGCGTCGTCTCGATCCGCGAGTTCGGCGCGTTCGTCGACCTCGGCGGCGGCGTGCAGGGGCTGCTCCACGCCTCCGAGATGAGCTGGTCGCGCGGCGCGGACCCGGCGAAGCTGGTGAGCCCCGGCGAAGAGCTGACGGTCAAGGTGCTGCGGGTCGAAGACGGCAAGATCGCGCTCGGCCTGAAGCAGCTCACTGCCGACCCGTGGTCGACCGTCGCGGAGCAGTACGAAGTCGGCCAGGTGCACACCGGCCGCGTCACCCGCCTCGCCGAGTTCGGCGCCTTCGTCGAGCTGGCGCCCGGGATCGAAGGCCTCGCCCACGCCTCGACCTTCGCGCCCACGGGCAAGGCGGGCGGCTGGGCGAAGTCGGTCACCATCGGCATGAGCGCCGCCTTCGAGGTCCTGAGCGTCGACCCCGAGAAGAAGCGGATCGGCGTCGCGCTCGTGGACGAGGGCTCGCCGCGCGCGGGCACGGCGCGCACGCCCGCGATCGTCACCGGGGCGCGACTCAAGGGCAAGGTCGAGCGCCACGACAAGATGGGCGTGTTCGTCTTCCTCGGCCCCGGCGTCACGGGCCTGGTGCCCGTCAGCGAGACCGGCGTCGCCCGCGAAACGGAGCTGCGCAGCGCGTTCCCGGTCGGCTCCGAGCTCGAGGTGGTCGTGCTCGACGCCGATCCCGCGCGCCGCCGCGTCCGTCTCAGCGTGAAGGCGATCGCGGAAGCCGCGGAGCGCGCGGAGGTCGGCGACTACGCGGCGCGCACGGCGACGACCCAGGCGGGGAGCTTCGGCTCCCTCGCCGACAAGCTCCGCGGCGCGCTGGAGCCGCGGAAGAAGTAGGCGACCGCCCGTTGCGTGAGCCGCTGCGGTCGCTCGCCCACTTCGAGGTCCTCGAGAAGCTGGGCGAAGGCGGCATGGGCGTCGTCTACCGCGCCCGCGACACCCGCCTCCAGCGCAGCGTCGCCCTCAAGGTGCTGCCCGCCGAGTTCGCCCGCGACGAGGGCCGGCGGCAGCGCTTCCTGCGCGAGGCCCGCGCCGCGGCCGCCGTGGCGCACCCCGGGATCGCGACGATCCACGACGTCGGGGAGGCGGACGGCACCGTCTTCATCGCCATGGAGCTGGTCGAGGGTCGGACCCTGCGGGCCCACCAGGAGGGCGGGCCGCGACCGCTCGAGGAGGTGCTCGCGCACGCGATCCAGATCGCCGAGGCGCTGGAGCGCGCGCACGCCGCCGGCGTCGTCCACCGCGACCTGAAGCCCGACAACGTCGTCGTGCAGCCGGACGGCCGCGTCAAGCTGCTCGACTTCGGCCTCGCCAAGATGACTCCGCTGCTGACGGGCAGCGGGAGCGGGGCCAGCGACAGCCAGAGCCCGACCGCGGCGGAGATGCCGGAAGTGACGCGCGAGGGCACGGTCCTGGGCACGGCGGCCTACATGGCCCCGGAGCAGGCGCGCGGCGCCGAGGTCGACGCGCGGAGCGACCTCTTCTCGCTCGGGGTGCTGCTCCACGAGGCGGTCACGGGCACGAACCCCTTCCGCGGCCCGACGCTCGCCGACACGCTGGGGGCGATCCTCAGGGACCGGCCGGCCGCGCTCGCGGCCGTGCGCCCGGACGTGCCTGCGGAACTGTCGGACCTCGTCGAGCGGCTGCTGTCCAAGCCCCGCGAGGAGCGGCCGGCCACGGCGCGCGTCGTGCGGGAGGAACTCGAGCGGGCCCGCGAGCGCCTGCGCGCGCCGAGGGCGTCGTCGCCTTCGACGCCGGGCACGCCCGCAGCGGCCGTCACCGTCGCGCCGGTTGCGCCGGTCGCGGCGCAGGCGGCCGATCGCTCGATCGCCGTGCTGCCTTTCGCCAACCTCAGCAGCGACCCCGACAACGAGTTCTTCGGCGACGGCCTGGCCGAGGAGCTGATCACCGAGCTCTCGTCGGTGAAGGCGCTGCGCGTCATCTCGCGCGTCTCCTCGTTCCAGCTCAAGGGCACCGACAAGGGCATGCGCGAGATCGGCCGCATGCTGGGCGTGCGCTACGCGCTGACCGGCAGCGCCCGCAAGGCCGGCAACGCGATCCGCGTCACGGCCCAGCTCGTCGACACCACGACCGACGCCCAGCTCTGGGCGGAGCGGTTCAGCGGCAGCCTCGACGACGTCTTCGACGTGCAGGAGCGGGTCTCGCGCGCGATCGTCGCCGCGCTGCAGGTCACGCTCTCGTCGCTCGAGGACGCGCGCCTGGCCGAGCGGCCGCTGCGCGACCCGCGCGCCTGGGAGCTGTACCTCAGGGCGCAGGCGCTGGTCCGGCGCTACGGGGCGCCGGTCGACCGCGTGCTCGCGCTCGTCGACCAGGCCACGGCGATCGAGGGGCCGGCGCTGCCGCTGCGCGCGCTCCGCTGCTACGTGAAGATCATGCAGTTGCGCGCGGGCATGCGCATCGACGAGGGCCACCTGGCCGCGGCCGAGTCGGAGGCGCGCGCCCTGCTCGCCGAGGCGCCGCAGTCCGCCCACGGGCACGCCCTGCTCGGCTTCATCGCCTACGAGCGCGGCGACCTGGCCGGCGCCGTGCGCGGCCTCGGCGCCGCCCTCGAGCGCGACGGGAGCGACGCCGACGCCCGCTTCTTCCTGGGCATCGCCCTCGGCGCCGCCGGCCGCCACGCGGAAGCGCTGGAGGTGGGGCTGCGCTTCCGCGAGTTCGACCCGCTCTCGCCGATGGCCCACATGCTGGTGGGCTCGTGCCACTGGTTCCTGGGCCGCGCGGCCGACGGGCTGCCGGCGATGGAGCGCGCGTTCGAGCTCGACCCGGAGAACCCGATCGTGCGCTGGGCGCTGGGTTACGGCCAGGCGCTGCTGGGGAACACCGCCGCCGCGCGCGTCCAGGCCGACTGGATGCGGGCGCACGTGCCCTCTATGCCCTACACCACCCAGATCGACGCGCTGGTGCTGGCCCTGGAAGGCCGCCACGACGAGGCGCTCGCGGCGCTGCGCGCGCTGGGCCCGCTCGCCTTCGACGCCCACATCACGTTCCACCTGTCCGAGGCCTTCGCGATGGCAGGCGACGCCGAAACCGCGCTGCACACGCTCGAGCAGGGCATCGAGCGCGGCTTCCACCCCGACACCTTCATCGCGACGCTGTGTCCCTTCCTCGCCCCGCTCCGCGGCACCCCCGCCTTCGACCGCATCGCCGCCCGCGCCGCGGCCCGCGTCACCGCGTTCCGCGTCTAACGACCCCCGTCAGCGTCGACGCGCGGTGCTGCGCGCTCGGTCCGGACCGAGTCCCGCTTCGCCAGCAGCCGCTCAGCGGCAGCGGGCGAAGGCCGGCATGTGGTTGTAGTACGAGGCGTCGCGGTTGGCTTGCAGGACCGCCATCACGTCCGGCGGGAGGTCCAGCTTCATCTGGGTGTCGTAGAGGGCCACGTTCTCCACCTCGGCCTGGTAGGCCGCGGCGCAGGCTTCGCGGAAGGTGGCGAAGCGGGGGGCCGTGTCGACCGTCGTCGCGCGGGGCGGTAGCGGGATGCCGCGCGCGTCGAGCAGCGCCTCGACCGCGGCCGCGTGGCGCCGCTCCGCCCAGATGATGTTGGCGAACGGGCGCAGGTCGCCGAAGTCGGCGAGCACGCGGGCGTAGATCGCCTCCGCGCGCCACTCGTCCTGGATGTCCGCGAACAGGATGCTCTCGAGCGTGGGAGTGGCCGCGACCGCGGGGGTCGGAGTGGTGGCGGCGGCCGGCGGTGTCGGCGACGGGGTCGAGGGGCCGGCGAAGGCCGCGGAGGAGCCGCCGCAGGCGAGCAGGGTGAAGCCGAAGGCGGCGGGGATCAGCAGGCGGCGCATGGTCTTGCTTCCTCTCAGCGGGACAGCGTGAGGGAGACGCCGGCCGCGTGATGGCGGTAGTCGTAGAACGCGTCGTCGGACGTCGAGTCCGTGTAGGCGTAGTCGAGCGAGAGGCCGAGCGCGAAGTCGCCCGTCTTCTCCGCGAGGAGCGGCAGGCTCAGCCGCGCGAGGCCGCGCCAGACGCGGTCCTGGCGCGCGGGCACCGCGGCGTCGGCGAGGCCGGCGGCGGGGAAGTCGCGGCGGCGCCACTCGCCGGTCAGGCGCAGCGAGGTGGCGTCGCCCCAGTTGCGGCTGAGGCCGGCCTGCACCGCGAGCAGTTCGCTCGCGTAGGGGTCGTCGAGCACGCCGTCGTCGAAGTAGCCCGCGGGCGTCTCCAGCCGCAGCGGGGCGGGGTCGCCGTCGAGCCCGCGCTGCAGCCACTGCACGTGCACGCCCGTCTTCTCGCCGAGGCCCTGGGCGAGGCGAAGCATCGCCGTCCACTGCCGCGCGTCGGCCGCGGGGA
The DNA here is from genome assembly GCA_025994075.1 of Vicinamibacteria bacterium. Classification (GTDB taxonomy): domain Bacteria; phylum Acidobacteriota; class Vicinamibacteria; order Fen-336; family Fen-336; genus WYBL01. The sequence goes on along the minus strand of JAMQGV010000040.1, from coordinate 130,795 downwards.
TCGCGGGGACGATCGCCGCGGGCGTGGTCGGGACCATCACTCCCGTGCCGCCGATGCCGCGGCCCGCGCCGCGGCCGCCCATGCCGCTGCTGCCGGACGGCGCGAAGGTCGAAGAGGCCGGGACGTGGCCGGCCGGCTGGCCCTCCCAGCGCTTGCCGCCGTAGCGCAGCTCGGCGATCACGGTCGTCTTCGATTCGAAGTTGAGGAGCGCCGCGGCGAAGCCCTCCGCTTCGTCCTGGTCGAGCGCCGGCAGGCCCGCGAAGCTGCGCCGCGCGAGGCGCGCGCCGCCGCGCAGGGTGAGCGGCCCGACCCGTCGGCCGACGAGGTTGAAGAACGCGTGGGCGCCGTCGTAGTCCGAGTCGCTCCAGGCGTCGCCGTTGCGCTGCAGGTCGAGGCCGCCGCCGACGAACGCCTGCACGGCGTCGCCGCCGAGGTCGACCCGCCAGCGGGCACCGAAGGCGTGATGCACGGACGTCCAGTCGCCCGAGGCGTCGGCGTTGCCGGCGTCGAGCGCGTACCAGGCGCGCCCGCGCTCGCCGGCGAACAGCAGCTCGGGCGCGAACGTGCCGGTGAACGCCAGCTTGTTCTCGGTCGTGGCGCCGGCGCGCCAGGTGTCGAGGCCGAGGCCCAGCCGGGCGTCGAAGCTCGGCTGGGCCTCCACGGCCGCGGCCCACAGCGTCAGGGCGGCGGCGGCGAGGAGCGCGGGGTGGAAGCGGGGCATGGCCGTCTCCTCGCCCGCGCCGTCAGTTCCGGCCCCCGCGGCGCCGCTGCTGCGCGCCCGTGCCGGTGCCGGTGCAGTTGCCCGCGCCCGCGCCCGAGCCGGCGCCGTAGCCGCTGCCGTCGCGCGGGCCCATGCCCTGGTTGCCCGAGCCGTCGCGCGGGCCCTTGCCCTGGCCGTTGCCACGCTTCTGGCCGGCGCCGCTGCCGCGGTTGTCGCAGATGCCGTCGCCGTTCGCGTCGACGAAGTTGGGGCCGACGGTCGTCGGCTGCGCCGGGCTCGGAGCCGGGGTCGGGGTCTGCGCCGCCGCCATCGTCGTGAACGCCGCCGCCGCCAGGCCCAGGAACAGGATGCGCTTCATGATTTCCTCCTTCGGAGCTTCTCTCTCGCCCCGCACCCTTCTCCATGGCAAGCCCCGGGCCAATCCGCGCCGGGCCCCGGCCCAGGCCTCTCAAGTAATTGACTGTGAGTGACTTGGGTGTGGACGGGGGCGGCTCGGGCCTCGCGGCGTCGGCAGAATTTCGACGATTTCGTCGAGTCCGCTCGACGCTCCCGTCGAGTGCCGCTACTCGAGGCCGTGCTTCTGGAGTCGGTAGCGGAGGTGGCGCTCGGAGATGCCGAGCGCTTTCGCGGCGCGCACCTGCACGCCCTCGGCCGCGCGCAGGGCGTCGGCGATCAGCCGCTTCTCGAGGGCCGCGAGCTGGTCGGGGAGCGAGCCGGCCGGGTCCGACGGCGCCTCCGCGCGCAGGCCGTGGAGCGGCAGCGGCAGGTCGGCGGCCGTGATCAGCTCGCCGCGGGCGAGCACGACGGCGCGGTGGACCACGTTCTCGAGCTCGCGCACGTTGCCCGGCCAGGCGTGCTTGAGCAGCAGGTCGAGCGCCTCGCGCGAGACCGTCTTCGGCGTTTCGCCCGCCTCGGAGGCGAAGCACCGCAGGAACACGTCGAGCAGGGCCGGGATGTCCTCGCGCCGCTCGCGCAGCGGCGGCAGCTCGACCGAGACCACGTTGAGCCGGTAGTAGAGATCCTCGCGGAAGTCGCCGGCCGCGATCATCTTCTCGAGATCGCGGTGGGTCGCGGCGACGAGCCGCACGTCGACCTTCAGCGTGCGGTTCCCGCCGAGCCGCTCGAAGCTCTGCTCCTGCACCGCGCGCAGCAGCTTCACCTGCGTCCCCTTCGGCAGGTCGCCGATCTCGTCGAGGAACAGCGTGCCGCCGTCGGCCAGCTCGAAGCGGCCCCGGCGCTCGCGGTCGGCGCCGGTGAAGGCGCCCTTCTCGTGGCCGAACAGCTCGGACTCGAGCAGCGTCTCCGGCAGCGCGCCGACGTTGACCGCGACCAGCGGCCCCTTCGACCGCGGGCTCGCGAAGTGGATCGCGCGCGCCAGCAGCTCCTTGCCGGTGCCGCTCTCGCCGCGCACCAGGACGGTCGCCCTGCTCTGCGCCGCGCGACCCGCGACCGACAGCGCCTCGGCCATGCGCCGGTTCTGGGTCTGCAGCCCCGCCAGGCGGTGGCGCGACTCGAGCTGCTCGCGCAGCGCGCGGTTCTCGGAGACGAGCGCGCGCCGCTCCAGCACCCGCGCGACCAGCAGCTCCAGCTCGTCGAGGTCGACGGGCTTGGTCAGGTAGTCGGCGGCGCCCTGCTTCATCGCCGCGACCGCGCTCTGCACGGTCGCGAACGCGGTCATCAGGATCACCGGGATCTCGGGGTTGAGCCGGCGCAGGCCCAGGAGCAGGTCGAGACCGCTGCCGCCCGGCATCTTGAGGTCGGAGAGCACGAGGTCGACGGCGCGCGCGGCGGCGACGGCCAGCGCCTCGGCGGGGGAGCCCGCGGTCTCGACCGCGTAGCCGCGCTTGCGCAGGAAGCCGGCCAGCACCTTGCGCTGGCTCTCCTCGTCGTCGACCACCAGGATCAGCCGCTCGCTCATCGGGCCGCCTCCGCCTTCCGCGGCAGGAGCACCGTCATCCGCGTGCCCGCGCCGGGCGCCGTGTCGACCTCGATCGTGCCGTCGTGCGCCGTGACCACCTGGTGGCAGAGCGCCAGCCCGACGCCGGTGCCGTCGGGCTTGGTCGTGTAGTAGAGGTCGAAGATGCGGGCGCGCACGTCGTCGGGGATGCCGGGGCCGGTGTCGGCGACTTCCCAGGCCACGCGCTCGCCGTCGTCGCGCGAGACGAAGCGCACGGCGCCGCCCTCGGGGGTCGCCTCGATCGCGTTGCGCAGCAGGTTGCCGAGCGCCTCGCGCACGCGGTCGGGATCGAGATCGGCCTCGCCGGTGGCCGCGGACGACACCTCGAACCGGAGGCCGCGAGCTTCGGCCTGGGCCCGGGCCGCGTCGCCGACCGATGCCGTCAGCGCGGCGACGTCCGTGGCGCGGCGGGCGAGCGGCGCGGGCCGCGCGAAATCGACGAACTCGCGAACGATGCGGTCGATCCGCTGCGACTCCGAGGCGACGACCTCGAGCAGCTCGCGCTGCTCGGCCGCGTCGGTGGCGTCGTCCGCGGCCGGCGCGAACTCGCGTTGCAGCCGCCGCGCGCTCATCGCGATCGCGTTGAGCGGGTTGCGGATCTCGTGGGCGACCGTCGACGCCAGCTCGCCCATCGCCGCCAGCCGGTCGCGGCGGCGCAGCGCCTCTTCGGCGCGGGCGTGGCGCGCGGCCAGCAGCGCGTACTTGCGCCGCAGCCAGGCGCTGCCGACGCCGAGCCAGGCGACCGCCAGCGCGGCGCACAGCGAGAGCGCGAGCTGCACGAGCATGCGCCGCTCGGCGCGGTGCACGCCGTCGGTCCGCATGCCGAGCCGCAGCGTGGCCTCGGCCCCTGGACCGAGATCGAGCGGGCCGGTCAGCTCGAGGGCCGGTCCGGTCGGCGTCTCCACCTCGCGCTCGTCCGCGCCGGCCGCCGGCTCCGCGGGTGCGTCGCCGTGGGCCAGGCGCAGCTCGCCCTGCTCGAAGACGACGAACGCGACCTCGGGCACGCGGGCGACGATGTCGGCCAGCAGCACGTCGAGCGAAGCCTGCCGTCGCAGTGCGCCCAGCTCGGCCGCGTCGACGTTGACGATCACGGCGCCGCCTCCGCTGCGCCGCGCCCCGGCCGAGAGCCGCGCGCCCGAGCCCCAGCGCGTCGCATGCATGTCGGAAACGGCCCACGGCTCGCCCGCCAGCAGTCGCGGCAGCAGGCCGCTGCCCGCACCCGCGCCCCCGGGCCCGCCGGGGCCGCGCCCGCCCGCCCACGGTCCGCCGCCGCCCGGGCCGCGCCCGAGACCGCGCCCCGGACCGCCGCCCGCCGTGCCGTGGGGGCCACCGCGATTGCCGCTCGCGCGCTCCAGCTCTCCCCGCGCGTCGAACACCGTGATGCGGAACAGGCCTCCTTCTTCGGCGAGGGCCGCCAGCCGCGCGTCGTCGAGCGGTGCGCGCGCGTCGAGGGCGGCGAGGAAGCGGGCGTTGTCGAGCAGGCGGGCGGCGAGCTGCTGCTCGACGAGCCGCTCGGCCTCGCGGTTCGAGCGCGCTGCCGCGGCGAGCGTGGAGCGCAGGGAGGCGGCGTGGTCGCGCAGCAGGGCCAGCAACTCGGCCCGCGTGCGCTGGTGGTCGACCCAGACGACTCCCAGCAGCAACGCGGCGGCCAGCGCCGCGAGCGCCGTCAGCGGTCGTCCGTTCCCCGTCCGCTCCAGGGGGCCTCCTCGTGATGGGCGCAGAAAATCGCCCCTCGAGGCCCGAATGAGCGAGATCCATGCCAGGCCCCGCCCTGCGTCGCGCACCCGGCCTCGGTCGCGAGGCGTAGGATCCACGAATCCGCACCACGAACCGAGGAGGTCGCATGCCCGAACGCACGGAGCTTCTGCCGGGGTCCTTCTGCTGGCCCGAGCTCGCCACGCCGGACTCGGCGAAGGCCAAGGCCTTCTACGGCGGCCTGGTCGGCTGGACGGCGTTCGACGTGCCGAGCGCCGGCGGCACCTACACGCTGCTGCGGAAGGGCGCCCTCGACGTCGCTGCGCTGCGCACGCTGAGCCCGCATGAGATCGCGCAGGGGATCCCGTCCCACTTCATGAGCTACATCTCGACGGCGTCCACCGACGCGTCGGCGCAGCGGGCGAAAGAACTGGGCGGGACCGTGCTGTACGGGCCCTTCGACGTCGAGGGGATCGGGCGGATGGCGGTCGTGCAAGATCCCACGGGGCCGGTCTTCGCGCTGTGGGAGGCGCGCGGCCACATCGGCGCGCGCCTGGTCGGCGAAGAGAACACGCTGTGCTGGACGGAGATCGTGACCCGTGACCCGGCGGCTGCGCAGGCCTTCTACGGCGGCCTCTTCGGGTGGACGTGGAAGACGTCGGACACGGCGACTGTCGAATACCTGGAGATCTACCGCGAGGACCAGCCGATCGGCGGCATCCTGCCGATGCGCGGCGACGAGTGGGGCGACATGCCGGGCCACCTGATGCCGTACTTCCGGGTCGCCGACTGCGACGCGACCGCCGCCCGCGCGGCCGCCCTCGGCGGCTCGGCCGTGGTCGCGCCGCAGGACATCCCCCACGTCGGCCGCTTCGCCCTGCTCCGCGACGACCAGGGCGCCCACTTCTCGGTGATCACCCTGCAGGACGAAACGACCGCCTGACCCGTTACGGTTCGATCACCCGACCCTCACCCTCGGGCCAGGCACGGCGGAAGTCCCGACCGTTCAGGGTGATCAGGCGGTCGACACCGCTCCGCGCCGCTGCACGGGCGATCAGCGCGTCGTAGACGACGCCGCCGGACAGGCCGCGCTCGGCGAGGTCGTCGAGCACGGCGCGGTGGTCCGTTGCAGTGAGCGTCGCGATGGTGGCGTGCCGCTCCACGTTCTCGCGGATCAGCCGCCGCGCCAGCGCGGGCGTCAGTTTCGGGCGAACCGGTAACGTCGACAGGACCGCAAACAACTCCGCGAGGCTGTGGGCGGCCACCACCAGCTCCAGGTCGCCCGCGCAGACCTTCTCCAGCCAGGGGCGGCAACGCTCGTGCTCCGGGTGCGCCTCGACCAGGGCGGCGACCAGAGTCGAGGTGTCGAGGAGCGCCTTCAACGGCGGCGGGCGCGACCGACTTGCGCGACCCGCTCTTCGCGATGAGAGCGGACTGCGTTGCGGAGGTCGGTCGTGGCATGTCCCGCGAACACCAGGACCCCACCGCGATGGACGAGAGGCGTCTCCTCGGCGGCCGGACGCAGCACGATCCCGTCCTCCGACTCCTCGACGACGAGCGTGGACCCGGCGTGGAGGCCGTGCTCGTCCCGGAGCCGCTTCGGGATCACGACCCGGCCGAAACGGTCGATCGTCGTTTCCATGAATGCCATTCTAGCCTGGCAGATGGCAGTGCCCGACGGCAGCCACGCCGTGGGCGATGGCACTGCCGACGACTACGCCAGGAACTCGCGGTAGACCGCTTCGTCGTAGCCGACGATCACCGTCTTGCCGACCTTGAGGGTCGGCGCGCGCAGGTTGCCCGTGGGGCCGAGCAGCACCCGCTCCAGCGTCTTCTTGTCGGGCAGCCCCGCCTTCAGGTCGAAACGCTCGACGTTCTTGCCCTTGCAGGTGACCAGCAGCCGCGCGCCCTCCAGCAGCGCGATGCCGTCCTTCAGCCCCAGCTTGCGGCTGGCCGGGACCAGCTCCGTCGTGTCCACGTTCTGCTTCGCAAGGAACCCCTGCGTCCGGACGCAGGTCGTTCAACCCGGGCGGTGGTATCTCCAGTCGACCTTCATGCTCTCCTCCTGGTTCAGCGGCGTGAACGCCGGATTCTCTCGCGGGAGGCGGCGCCCCGCACAATCGCGGGCACGGGGCTGGCGGAGGACGAGTGGAGCTCTACGCGATGTTCGTGCTGGTGGCGGCCGCGGCCGTGGCGAGCCCGGGACCCGGGGTGGTGATGACGCTGACCAACGGCCTGCGCTTCGGCTGGCGCGGGGCGATCGGCGGCATCCTCGGCATCGCCGCCGGCGTGTTCGCCGTCGCCTCGCTCTCGGCGACGGGCGCGGGGGTGATCCTGGCGACCTCCGCGCGGGCGTTCTTCGTGCTCAAGCTGCTCGGCGCGGCGTACCTCGTGTTCCTCGGCGTGCGGCTGTGGCGCGCGCCCGCGATCCGGCTCGATGCCGCCGACGCGCACCCCGCGACCTTCGGCCGCCGCTTCGCGGAAGGACTGTCGCTGCAGCTCACCAACCCGAAGGCGCTGGTCTTCTTCCTGTCGGTGTTCCCGCAGTTCGTCGACCCCGCCCGCGCCGGGGCCGGCCAGTTCGCGCTGCTGGTGACGACCTACGCCGCGCTCGTCGTGACGATCCACTCGCTGTACGCCGTGCTCGCGGGGCGCGCCCGCGGCGTCTTCGCGTCCGAGACCGGCAGCCGGGTCCTGCAGCGGGCGGGCGGCGCCGCGTTCGTCCTGTTCGGCGCCGCCCTCGCGACCTCCCGCCGCTGAGCGCTACTTCGCGGGTTCGCGAAGGCGGGCTTCGGCGAGCTGGCGCAACTGCTGCTTGAACTCGGCGTTCGTGCCCGTGTCGCGGGCGATCGCGTCGAGGGTGCGCCGCGCCCACTCCTGCGCGGCCGCGCGGTCCCCCGCCGTCGCGTGAGCCTCGCTCAGGCTGTCGAGAGCGTTCAGCGACTGCGGGCGGGCTTCGACGTTGAGGGTGAACAACGCGATCGCGTCGGCGTGGCGGCCGGCCGCGAGGTGCTCGTAGCCGGCGTTGTTGATCGCCGCCTCGGGCGCCAGCGGAGTCTTGTGGTCCGCGCGCCAGCGTTCGAGCAGGCGCCGGGCGCCGCCTGCCTCGGAGAGGCCCGTCCGCAGCCGCGCCGACGGCCCGGGCGCCCCTGCCGCACGATCGGCCGCCGGCTCCTTCAGCATCCGCTGCGCGAGCCAGTCGGCGATCGCCGGTTCGAGGTCCGCGTGCACCGGGAACAGGTCCGTGCCGTGGCCGCCCCGCTGGTACTCGACGAGCTTCGTCGCCGGGTGGGTCGAGAAGCCGGTCAGCCAGCGCAGGACGTCGACCGCGTCGCCGTCGTCGTGGGCCGCCGACGCGAAGATCGGTACTCCCGGGTTCTGCGCGAGGAAGTCCTGCCCAGCCGCGTTGGTGCCGCCCGCCAGGAGCACGAGCGCGCCGACCTGCGGATGCCGCCGCGCGAGCTGCACGGAGTTGTCGACGCCGCAGCTCCCGCCGCCGGCGGCGACCCGCGCGCGGTCGACGCCGGGCTGGGCCAGCAGGTGGGCGAGGGCCACGTCGAAGTCGGCGGCCCACTTCGCGCGCTCGGCGCGTCGAGTAGCGTCGTCCTGGCCGCGCTGCGGCGGGCCGCCGCTCTCGCCGTAGCCGCGGTAGTCGAGCGTGAGCACGTGCATTCCGCGCTCCACCAGCATGCCCGCCAGCTTGTCCCACACCTGGCGCCGGCTGTTGCACATGTGCAGCAGCAGCACGCCGGGGCCCGGCGCGGCGGCAGGGAAGTAGCTGGCCTTGAGCGTGATCCCGTCGGGCGCCTTCAGGTCGACGACGCGGGGCTCGGCGTGGAGCGGGACCGCCGTCGCCAGCGCAGCGGCGGACGCGAGAACCAGGGCCTTCATCGGGGTCACCTCTCGACTTCCTGGAAAGTGCCCCATTCTCGGCCCCGCCTGCTCCCGCGCCGAGCAAAACGGTGTGAAGCGGCTACTGGCCCAGGTACAGGCCCGCGCCCGGGCCGACCGGCAGGCCCAGGCCCATCCAGACCAGGAGCAGCGCCGCCCACACGATCAGGAAAGTGAACGTGTAGGGCAGCATCGTGGCGATCACGGTGCCGATGCCCGCCTTCTTGTCGTAGCGCTCGAAGAAGGCCACGATCAGCGCGAAGTACGACATCATCGGCGAGACCACGTTGGACACGCTGTCGCCGACGCGATAGGCGGTCTGGGTCAGCTCCGGCGTGTAGCCGAGCAGCATGAACATCGGCACGAACACCGGCGCCATCACCGCCCACTTGGCCGACGCGCTGCCCATGAACAGGTTGAGGAACGCCGTCGTCACGATGAAGCCGAACATCAGCGGCAGGCCGCCGAGCCCCGACATCTTCAGCAGCTCCGCGCCTTCGACCGCGACGATCAGGCCGAGCTGGGTCCAGCCGAAGTAGGCGACGAACTGGGCGGCGAAGAAGACGAGCACTAGGTACGAGCCGAGCGTGCTCATCGCCTTGCCCATGCCGGCGACCACGTCCTTGTCGCTCTTGTAGCGCCCCGCGCCGAAGCCGTAGGCGATGCCGGTGATGGCGCCGAACAGGAAGATCAGCGTCACGATCCCCGACAGGAACGGCGAGTGCAGCAGGTCGCCCGTCTCCGGGTCGCGCAGGAAGCCGTCGGCGGGCACGGTGCCCGCGAGCAGGAACAGCGTGAAGGCGACCGTGGCGAGGCCCGCCCACCACAGGCCGCGCTTCTCCTCCGCGGTCAGCGGGTGCACGGGCTCGCGCTCCGCGTCGCCGTGGTACTCGCCGAGCCGCGGCACCACGAACTTCTCGGTGAGCCAGGTGCCCGCCGCGGTGATCACGAACGTCGAGACGGCCATGAAGTAGTAGTTGGCCGCCGGGTTGACGCGGTACGAGGCGTCGACGAGGCGCGCGGCTTCTTCCGTGAGGCCCGAGAGCAGCGGGTCGACCGTGCCCAGCAGCAGGTTCGCGCTGTAGCCGCCCGAGACGCCGGCGAACGCCGCCGCGAGTCCGGCGAGCGGGTTGCGGCCGACGCTCAGGAAGATGGTGCCGGCCAGCGGCACCAGCAGCACGTAGCCGATCTCGGAGGCCGTGTTCGACATCACGCCCGCGAACACGATCACGCCGGTCAGCAGCCGCGGCGGCGCCGAGATCACCAGCAGCCGCAGCGTGGTGCCGATCAGGCCCGAGGACTCCATCACGCCCATGCCCAGCATCGCCACCAGCACGGTGCCGAGCGGCGCGAAGCCCGTGAAGTTCTTCACGGCCTCGGTCAGCATCCGGTGGAAGCCCTCGAGCGAGAGCAGGCTGACCGGGCGCACGGGCTCGCCGGTGCCGGGGTGGGTCACCTCCAGCCCCAGCCACGAGCCGACCCCCGAGGCGAGCACGACGATCGCCGCCAGGATCGCGAACAGCGACGCGGGGTGCGGCAGCGCGTTGCCGATGCGTTCGATGGTGCCGAGCAGCCGCTCCAGGCGGCTGGCGGGAACGGCCGGCGGGTGGGGGTGCGGCATCGAGGCGTCGCGAGCGGACATTTCCCATTATCGCGATTCCCGCCGGAACTGCTCGGGCCCCCCGCGGGCGGCCCAGGGGGGCCGCCCCCACGGCGTCACTTCAGCGCGAAACGGAGCGTCACGGTGAAGAGCACCGCGACCGCGCGCCCCTCCTTGTCGCGCGCCGGCTCGAACGTCCACTGGCGCACGGCCTCGAGCGCGGCCGCATCCAGGCGCGGGTCGACGCCGGTCTTGACCCTGGCCTCGGCCACGCGGCCCTCCTTCGTGACCGTCGCCTCGACGGAGACGGCTCCCTGAGCGCGTTCCGCCTTCGCCTCCGGCGGATACTTCGGAACGACCTTGTTCTGGACCACGGGCGCGGTCAGTCCCTTGCCTTCGGCGAAGCGCACGGGGTCGTCGTCTCCGGCCCGGGCGAACCCGGGTGCGGCCAGCAGCACGGCGGTGATCACGGCGGCGGCAGTCCTGCGCATGGGTTCCTCCTCGACGCGAGCGCGTCTCGCAGGAAAGGAGGCGAGTCCGGTCCGCGACCGTGCACCTCTCATTGCAGGGCGAACCGGAGCGTCACCGTGAAGAGCACGGGGACGGGCCGGCCGCCGGCTCCGCGCGCGGGCGCGAAGCGCCACTGTCGCACCGCGGCTACCGCCGCGTCGTCGAGCCGCGGGTAGGCCCCGCGCGTCACGCGGACCGCCTCCACCAGGCCGTCGACGCCGATCTGCGCCTCCAGCACGACGACGCCCGTCACGCCCGCCTGCTTCGCCTCGGGCGGGTACGCGGGCGTCACCTTGTGCACGAGCTCCGGGGCGGTGATGCCGCTGTCCAGCCGCGGGACCGCGGGCTGCCCCGCGGCCGCCGCCTCGACCACGACGAAGACGTAGGGTGCTTCGGGGCCGCCCATGCCGCCCACCACGACGCGGCCGCCGCGCTTCACGCGCACGGCGGAGTCGGCCAGCACGCGACCCGCACGCCTCACGGTGACCTGCAGGTGCGCCGCCTCGTCGTCGAACGTGGTGAGCGTGGCGCGGGCCTCGAGGCCGAGGCCCGCCGGCGAGGGCAGGTCCAGGTGGCGCCCCGGGGCGAGCGCGGCGAGGCGCGACGACTGCAGTCGCCGCCCGGGGTCGAGGCGGAACGTCGCCCACAGTCGCTCGACGGCCTGCGCGAGCGCCGTGCTGCGTTCGCTCGCCGCGTCACGCGCGCCCTCGGGACCGTCGAGCGGGATCACGAAGCCGGGCACGACGACGGTGCTGGCCGCGGCTTCGCCCGCCGTCGCGGGGAATCCGACCAGGATCTCGAACCCGAGCGGCAGGCTGCGCTCGGCCTCGCCGGCCGCGGCCGGCGCGGACAGGCCGAGGAGCACCGCGGCGAGCGGCCACCAGCGCACGTTCATCGCCCTCCTCCAGCTCGTCCCGGTTCCGGGGCGAGCGTCATGTACAGCGGGGTCTCCGCGTCGAGCCACATCACGACGACCTCGGGAGCGTTCGACGCGGCAGGCGCACCGGCCGGCGCCGAGGGCGCGGCGGGCGAAACCCCGGCGGGAACGCGGCCGAGCGTGAAGGCCAGCGCGGCGACGCTGGCGGCCGCGGCGAGAGTCCAGCCCGTCGCGCGACGTCGGCCACGGCTGCGTGCGATCTCCAGCGCGCGCTGCACGCCCTCCGCTGCGGTGAGGCCCGCGGGCCGATCCGCCGCCGCGCGCCAGGACTGCTCGAAGCGCCGCAGGCGATCCGTTTCGTCCGCTTCGTTCATGCGTCCTCCTCCCCTTCGCCGGCGCTCACGCCGAGCTGGTGGCGGAGCGCCTGGCGCGCCTTGCGGCGGTGCGAACGCGCCGTGGCGGCCTCCATGCCCAGCACCTGCCCGATCTCGCCGTCGCTCATGCCCTCGATCACGGTCAGGTGCATCACGGCCCGCTGCCGCGGGGGCAGCCGGCCCAGCACCCGCTCGACCTCGAGCCGATCCAGCTCGCCGGTGGCCGCCGGATCGGCGCGCTCCGGCAGCGCGGACAGCGGCAACAGCCGACGCCAGTGCCAGCGCCGCGCGACGCGGACGGCTTCGCGGCCCACGATGCGCAGCAGCCAGGCGGGGAAGGCCGCCGGGTCGCGCAGCGTGCCGATCCGCTCCCAGGCCAGCACCAGGGCCTGTTGCACCACGTCTTCGGCCTCGGACTCGCCGGCCACGGAGCGCGCGAAGCGCACGAGCCGCGGCCACTGTCGCTCCACCAGCGCGGTGAACGCCGCGACGTCCCGCTCCCGCGCCCGCCTCGCCAGTTCCGCATCGGCGGTGTCCACGAAAGAAGGAGGCATCGGCGGCCCCGGACCGTGCACCCACTCTACAATCACCCGATGCTGATCCGTCGCCACGTCCGGACGAGCTTCGCCTGCCTGCTGCCGTCACTCGCCGCGGGCGCAGCGTTCGCCGCCGAGCCGGTGTCCGAGCCCCGCTTCGACCACCACGTCCACGTGCTCGGCCCCGGCCTCGTGCGCGACTGGAAATCGCTGGGCGTGACCTTCTCGCGTCCGGACGCCCACTACGTCGCGGCGGACTCCGTGCTCGGAGGTGAGCAACCGCTCGAGCAGGCGCTGCTGGTGCCGATGGCCCACCTGTACGGCAACGAAGAACTGCGGCTGGGCCTGAAGCTGTCGCTCGCCGAGGAGCAGGCGCGCACCGCGACCGAGAACGACCACGTCGCCGCCGAGGCCGCGCGGTGGCCGGGCCGCGCGGCCGCGTTCTGCTCGGCCGACTGGCGGCGGCCCTACGCGCGCGAGGAGTTCGAGCGCTGCGTCACTCGATGGAAGAGCCCCGGCCTCAAGCTCCACCTGGCGAGCGCCGGCAGCGACCTGCAGGACGCGGGACAGCTCGCCGCGCTGCGCGACCTGCTCGGTTGGGCCCACGCGCGCGGGCTCGCGGTCCTGGTGCACTTCGACCCGCAGCGGCGCGGGCTCGACGTGCCGGACGTCACCCGCTTCGCCGCCGAGGTGCTGGGGCCGTACCCCGATCTCGACGTGACGATCGCCCACCTCGGCGGGTCGGGCGGCTACCGGGCCTGGCCGCGGCGCGTCTTCGGCGCCTTCCTCGACTGGCTCGACGCCGAGAAGCAGGCGGGGAGGGCCCGCAGCGGCGTTCGGTTCGACGTTTCGGCAGCCCTGCTCGAGAAGGAGTCCGAAGGAGTGCCGGCCACGACCGACGCGGAGGCGGCGGAGCTGGGCCGGGACCTGCTGCGCGCCGGTCCCGCGCGGCTGCTGTTCGCGAGCGATGCGCCGGTGTTCGACCCGCGCACCACCTGGACGCAGCTCGCCACCCGCACGGGGCTGCCGGCCGGGTTCTTCGTGGCGTTGCGCGACCGGCGGGCGCCTGTCCTGGAGCGGATCGCGCGCTGATCCGCCGAGTCGTTCAGCCGCGCAGGCGCGCGCGCAGCGCGTCGCGCCAGGCGCGGCCGACGCGCAGCCGGGTGCCGTCGCGGAGCCGCGCCTCGAGGTCGCCGCCGGGAAGCACGTGCAACTCGGAGATGCGGCCGAGCTGTACCACGATTCGCCGGTGCACGCGCTGGAAGCGACGCGGATCGAGCCGCGCCGCGAGTGCGGTCAGCGTTTCGCGCAGCAGGAACTCCTCGCCGCGGGCGTGGACCCGCAGGTAGTTGGCGTCGGCTTCGACCCAGTCGATCTCGCCCGCGGCCAGGGTGACCCAGTGACGGCCGCGGCTCACCAGCAGGCGCTCGCACGGTGCGCGAGCCTCGAGCCAGCCCGCGAGCCGGGCCCGCGGCCCGCCTCCTTCACGTTCCAGCGCGCGCCGGGCGCGGGCCACGGCTTCGCGCAGGCGCGCCTCCGACGGCGGCTTGAGCAGGTAGTCGAGGGCGTGGACCTCGAAAGCCCGCAGCGCGTGTTCGTCGTAGGCGGTGCAGAACACGACCAGCGGCAGGTGATGCCGGGCAGCCGCCTCCAGCGCCGCGAAGCCGTCGCCGCCGGGCATCTGGACGTCGAGGAACAGCAGGTCCGGCTGCGATGCCGCGATCGCCTCCGCCGCAGCCGCCGCGTCGGCGGCCTCGCCCACGATCTCGACATCGGGCTCGCTGCGCAGCCGCAGCCGGAGTCCCTCGCGGGCGAGCGGCTCGTCGTCGACCAGCAGCGTGCGGATCACGCGGAGCGCAGCGGCAGGCGCAGGCACACGGCGGTACCGCCTCCGTCGCGGGTGGCGATCTCGAAGCGGTGAGCCGCGCCGTACGAACGCTGCAGGCGTTCGCGGACCAGGCCGAGCCCGATGCCCTCGCGAGCGCCGGCGTCGAAGCCGAAGCCGTCGTCTTCGACGGCGAGCGTGAGGTGCTCGCCCTCGACGCGGGCCCGCAGCGTGATCTGCCCGCCTTCGGGCCGCGGGCCGAGGCCATGGCGCAGCGCGTTCTCCAGCAGCGGCTGCAGGAGCAGGCTCGGCACCCGAGCGGCGAGCGCGCCGGACTCGACGTCGCGCGCCACCCGCAGCCGGTCGGCGAAGCGCAGGCGCTCGACGTCGAGGTAGGCGTCGGCCAGCTCCAGCTCGCGCGCGAGCGGGATCTCGCCGGCGAGGCGATCGTCGAGCGCGGCGCGCAGCAGGCCCGCGAGGCGCGCCAGGCCCTCGGCCACCTCGGGCCCGCGGCCGGCGAGAGCGAGCGTCGAGAACGCGTTCATCGCGTTGAAGAGGAAGTGCGGATGCAGCCGCGCGCGCAGCGCCTCGAGCCGCGCCTGACCGAGCGAAGCCTCGAGCTGGGCCGCATGCACCGTGCGCGCTTCGGCCTCGCGCGAGAGCCGCAACGCCTCGACGCCGCCGACGAGTACCGCGTAGACGAGCAGGTCGAGCGCCGCATAGGACGTGAAGAGCTTGACGAGCAGCACCTCGAAACTGGCCGTGGCGCCCGGCAGCAGTGCGAGCGCGTAGAGGCCGACGTGCAGCGCGAAGAAGCCGAGCGCGCCCGCGAGGTGGACGAGTGCCGCCCGCGCCAGCGGCGGGCGCAGCGGAGGGCAGCGCCGCGCCAGGAGCAGCGGCAGCGGAGACAGCGCGCCCAGCACGAGCCAGGCGCGCAGCGTGTTCAAGTAGATGCGGGGCAGCCACGAGAGCGGTGGCAGCGCGTCGTTCAGGCCCATCCGCGCCCAGGCCTGCGCCGTTTCCAGCGCCGCCAGCGCCAGGCACACGCAGAGCCCGATCAGCACCCGGCGCAGCATCGACGGCCATCATACGGCGCGGGGAGACGGCGAGCGGCGCGGTTCGTCCCGCGCAGCTGCGGTTCGTCCCGCCGCGCGTGCGGACGCGGCTCGAGGCTCCGACACTGGGATTCATGCTCGCCGCCCTCGCGTTCGCCACCGCACTCGTGCTCCCGCCCTCCACCCCAGCCGTCGGCTTCCGCGTGCTCGATGTTCCGGAGGGCCCGCGGCTGCTCGTGTGGTCTCCCGCTGCCGTTGCGGGCACGCCGCTTCGGTTCGGCGACTACGTCGCCGCCGAGCAGCGCGGCGCCGGCGATTTCGAGCGGCGGCTGGCCGAGGCAGGACGGGACGCGACGCCCGAGCGCGTGCGCACGCTGCTCGAGGCTCCGGCGCGGGCCTCACGTGGTGCGGTCGCCGCTCGCGGGCGGCTTCCGCTCGTCCTGATCACGAGCGGACGCAACGCTCCCGGCTATCTGCATGCCGAACTCGCCGAGACGCTGGCCGCGCAGGGCTTCGTCGTGGCCGTCCCGACCGCTGCCGCGACGCCCGAACCGTTCTCCGAGGCGGCCCGCCGCCTGGTCCCCGACCTCGATCGCGCGCTGGCCCGGCTGAAGTCCGAACCGGACGTCGACGCCTCCCGCGCCGCGTTCATCGGCTGGAGCGTGGGCGGCGTGGGGGCGGCGGCGGCGGCGGCGGATCGCCCCGAGGTGCGGGCGATCGTCAGCCTCGACTCGGGTCTCGGCTACGACTACGGGCCGGAACTTCTGACGCGACTCGCACCCCGGGCGCTGACGGCGCGGGTGCCGCTCCTGCACGTCGACGCGCGCGGGCCGGCGCGCTACGTCGTGCCGCGCGAGGAGTCGTACCTGAAGTCGAAGGAACGACTCGTGCGGGTCGCGAGCCCGCTGCTCTCGCACGGCCAGGTGCACGCCTTCGGCGCCACCCTGGCGCGCGCCGACGCCAACGGAGCCGACGTGGCCCGGGCCCACGCGCTGGTCGTCGACCACGTGCGCCACTTCCTGGGGGCTCACCTGAAGGAAGACGCGGCGGCGGCGACCTGGCTGGCGCGCGGCCCCGAAGCCAACGGCGTTCCCGCATCGCTGCTCACGACCCCCGCGCGGGTCCCGCCGCCGCCACCGGCGGAGCTCGGTCCGAGCCCCTTGTGGGGCCGGCTGGTGCCAGGGCCGTACGTGCCGGGGCGGCGGACCGAGCGCTTCGAGGACCCCTCCCGGCTCGACGGTCCCAAGTCGGGGCCGTACGCCGACCCGGCGGGACCTGGCCCGCGTCAGCTCGTCGTCCACGTCTGGTACCCCGCGCAGCCGCCGGCCGCCGGTCCGGCGTTGACGCTCGGCGAGATGGCGCGGCTGGACCGCTTCGGCCGCCTCGAGGTGACGCCGGAGCAGGCGCGCGAGGCCGCGGGCTACGTCCACGGCACGATCCGGCGCGGCCATCGCGCGCTGACCGCGGAGGAGCTGGCGCGAGTGCTGGCCGCACCCTTGCGCGCGCGGCTTGGCGCGCCAGCCGCGCCGGGACGCTTTCCGCTCCTGATCGGCACCCTGCGCCAGGTGTCGACCGCGGTGACGGCGGAGTACCTCGCGTCGCACGGCTACGTCGTCGCCTTCGTGGAGACGCCGCCGATCGGCGGCGAAGCGCGCGACATGGAGGCCGCGGCTCGCGACATGGAGGTGGCTGCCGCGCGCCTGCGCGAGGGTGCAGGTGTCGACCCGCGCCGCACGGGCGCGATCGGCTTCTCCGGCTCCGGTTTCGCCCAGTTCCTGCTGGCCATGAGCAACGCCCACGTCGACGCCCTCGTCGACCTCGAGAGCGCGGTGTTCGCGAAGGGGTTCCACGAGCGGCTCGCGGCGAGTGCGTCCTATCGCCCCGAGGCGCTGCGGGTGCCGTTCCTGCACGTGTACGGCAAGGAGCTGGCGCAGAGCGCGCAGTTCCCGGAGGATGTCTCCCGCTTCCACGTCCTGCGCCACTCGGAGCGGGTCTACCTGCGGCTCGAGAAGCCGGGCCTCGACCATTGGGACGTGGCGACCGAAGGCATGGCGACGGCCGGCGTGCTGTCGTTCCGCCAGGACCCGGAGGCGGTGCAGCGTACGTTCGAGGCGGCCAACGAGGTGACGCGACGCTTTCTCGACGCGCACCTGAAAGGCGACGCTGCGGCGGCGGCCTGGCTACGCGCCGAACCGGCGCCGCACGCCGGCGTCGTCAGCTTCGAGCGACACGCAGCCGAACCGCCGCCGCCCGACCCCGCCGACGTCGAACGGCTCGTCGCCCGCGGCGATCCCGCGGCGCTGCTGGCCGCCTTGCGGCGCGCCCGCGACGCGGGCGGGCGCAGTCCGGCGCTCGCCGACTTCGCCCTCAACCGCCTCGGTTACCGCCTGCGCGATGCCGGCCAGGCCGCCGCGGGCCTCGAGGTGCTGCGCCTCGCGGCCGAGATCCACCCCGGCTCGGCAAACGTCCACGACTCGCTGGCCGAGATGCTGGAGGCGGCATCGAAACGCGGCGAGGCGCTCGCGGCGGCGCGTCGCGCCCTCGAACTCGCCGCCGCCGAACCCAACCTGGCCGAGGCCGCACGTCGGCAACTCCGCGAGATCAACGAAGCCCGGATTGCGCGGCTGTCGCCGTGAACGCTCAGTCCAGCTTCAGCCGCGCTCCCTCGTGGGCCAGCAGCCACTCCTTCACGGCCAGCCCGCCGCCGTAGCCGACCAGCGTGCCGTCGGCGCCGATCACGCGATGGCAGGGGATCACGATCGGAATCGGGTTGGCGCCGTTGGCGAGCCCGACGGCGCGCACCGCGTCCGGGCGATCGATCTCGCGGGCCAGGTCGCCGTAGCTGCGGGTGTGGCCGGCGGGGATGCGGCGCAGCGCCTGCCACACCTCGCGCTGGAAGGGCGTGCCGCCGGCGTCGCAGGGCAGCGCGTCGATCGCGTGCAGCTCGCCGGCGAAGTAGCGGGCGAGCGCGGTGGCGGCGCCCGCCGGATCGCCCTCCTCCACCAGCTCGAGCTCCTCGCGTGCGAAGCGCTTGCGGACGAACGCCTCGACCCGGCTGCGCTGGCCGTCGAACCCGATCGCCACCAGGCCGCGCGGACCCGCGGCGAGCGTCAACGTGCCCAGCGGCGAAGCGAAGGGGGTGATTCCGACCTGCACGGCCGATCCTAGGCCGCCAGCGACGGCCGTGCAATTTCCCCCTCGCCGGGTTCAACCTTCCGGCTTGCCGCGTGGTCCAATTGACCCGTGGAACCGAAACGGGCGCCCCTCTTCGTGCTGGGCTACCCGCGCTCCGGAACCACCCTGCTGGCGGAGATCCTGAACCGCCACCCCGACGTCGCGCTCGCCAACGAGTCGGCCATCGTGTTCGCGCTCTACCGGCAGGGGCTCGACGTGCGCTCCCGGCTGAGCGGCCCGGAGGCCGCGGCGTTCGTCGATCGGGCCGTCGAGCTCAGGCCCTTTCGCGCGCACGTGGCGCGCCTCGACCCGGGGGTGCTGGAGTCGCTGCGCGCCGTTGCGGGCGAGATCGGGTTTCCCGAGTTGTACGCGCGGTTGCTGCCGCGTCCCGCCGGTGCCCGGGTCTGGGGCGAGAAGAGCCTGAACGCGATCTTCCACCTCCGCGAACTGCTGGCGGCCTTTCCCGAGTCCGGCGCCGTGGTCCTCGTGCGGGACCCCCGAGCCGTCGCGCTGTCCAAGGCGATCAAGCGCCGCGCGCGCGACGAGGGCTTCCGCCCGACCACGTCCTACTCCGCGCGCGACCTCGAGTTTCGTTCCACCTGGGGCCTGTTCGCCGTCCAGGCGCTGCGCTGGTCCGCGTGGGACGCGAAGGCGCGCGCGCTGCTGGCCGACCCGGTGGTGGCGGAGCGCGTGCTGTGCGCTCGCTACGAGGATCTCGTGGCGGACCCGCAGTCGGTGGTGGCCCGGATCTGCGCCTGGTCGGGCATCGCCTTCGCGCCGGGCATGCTGGCGCCGTCCGAGCCCCGCACGGTGCACACCGCCCGCTACGCGCACGAGAAGGTCGGCGGCCCGATCGACCCGAGCCGCGCGCGCGCGTTCGAGGAACTGTCCCCGCCCCTGCTGGCCGTCGTCGAACGGCTGGCCGCAGCGGGCCTCGCGGCCCACGGCTACGCCCCGATCGCCCGGCTGGACCCGCTGGCGCGCGCCGAAGTGGAGTTGCGGCTGGCGCTGCGCCGGCGCCGGCTGCGGGCCGACCAGAGCCACTGGGTGGCCGAGCGCTTCGCTTCGCCGGAGTGAGAGCAGGGCGGCGCGGGCCGCCCTGCCGGGAGCCTGCGCCTTAGCCCCGCAGCGGCGCCATGTCGATCACGAAGCGGTAGCGCACGTCGCTCTTCAGCATCCGCGCGTACGCCTCGTCGACCTGGTCGGGGCGGATCTTCTCGATGTCGGCGACGACGCCCTTCTCGGCGCAGAAGTCGAGCATCTCCTGGGTCTCGCGGATGCCGCCGATCAAGGAGCCGGCGATCGAGCGGCGGCCGAAGATCAGGTTGACGACGGCGGGTGCGGGGTTGCCGTGCTCGGGCACACCCACCAGCACCAGCGCGCCGTCGCGGCGCAGCGCGTTGGTCAGCGGGTCGAGGTCGTGCGAGGCCGACACCGTGTCGACGATCAGGTCGAGGCTGCGCGCGCACTTCGCCATCGCGTCCGCGTCCTTCGAGATCGCCACCTCGTCCGCGCCCAGCCGCTTCGCGTCCGCGGCCTTGCCCGCCGAGGTCGTGAACAGCGTCGTGTGGGCGCCCAGCGCGTGGGCCAGCTTCAGCGCCATGTGGCCGAGGCCGCCCAGGCCGACGACGCCGACCCGCTTGCCGGGGCCCGCGCCCCAGTGCTTCAGCGGCGACCAGGTGGTGATGCCGGCGCACAGCAGCGGCGCCGCCGCCGCCGGGTCCAGCTTCTCCGAAAGCCGCAGACAGAAGTCCTCGTCCACCACCATGTGGCTCGAGTAGCCGCCGTAGGTGACGGGGCCGGCGCCGTGCTTGTCGACGCTGTTGTAGGTGTAGACCGTGCCGTGGTTGTCGCAGTACTGCTCGAGCCCTTCCTTGCAGCTCGCGCAGGTGCGGCACGAGGAGTCGACCATGCATCCGACCGCGACGCGGTCGCCGGCCTTGAACCGCGTCACCGCGGCGCCGACCGCGGTGACCTGGCCGACGATCTCGTGGCCGGGCACGCAGGGGTAGACGGTCCCGGGCCACTCGGACCGCGCCGTGTGCAGGTCGGAGTGGCAGACGCCGCAGAAGAGGACGTCGAAGGCGACGTCGCGGGCGCCGGGCGCGCGCCGCTGCAGGTCGAACGGGCGGAGCGGGGAGCTCTTGTCGAATGCGGCGTAGGCACGGGCCGGAGTCGTCTTCATGGCGCCAGCATCGCACGGCCCGGCGCGCCGGCCCTCGACCGGTGACGCCCTATACTGTTCCTTTCCACCCAGACCGCGAACGGGAGGCCCGGACACGAACATGGCCACGACGATCGAGGCGCCGTACCGGCGCAAGGAGACCCTGGAGTCCGCGGTGATCCGCTTCGCCGGGGACTCCGGCGACGGCATGCAGATCACCGGCAGCCAGTTCACGAACACGAGCGCGCTGTTCGGCAACGACCTGGCCACCTTCCCGGACTTCCCGGCCGAGATCCGCGCTCCCGCCGGCACGCTGCCCGGCGTGTCGGGCTTCCAGGTCCACTTCGGCGCCAGCGACGTGCACACGCCGGGCGACGCGGTCGACGCGCTGATCGCGATGAACCCGGCCGCGCTCAAGGTCAACCTCGGCGACCTGAAGCCGAACGGCCTCCTGATCGTCAACACCGACAACTTCAAGGAGCAGGACCTCAAGAAGGCGAAGCTCGAGAAGAGCCCGCTCGAGGACCACTCGCTCGACGCCTACCGGCTGTTCCCGGTGGAGCTGACGCGGCTGACGCGCGCCGCGCTGAAGGACCTCGGGCTCGACGCCAAGAGCATGGACCGGTGCAAGAACTTCTTCGCGCTCGGCATGTGCTACTGGCTCTACAACCGCTCGATGGAGCCGACGTACCGCTGGCTCGACGACAAGTTCAAGGGCAAGCCGGTGCTGGCCGAGGCCAACAAGCTGGCGATGAAGGCCGGCTACGCCTACTGCGAGGCGACCGAGCAGTTCCAGACGAGCTACGAGATCCCGCCGGCGAAGCTCTCGCCCGGCACGTACCGCAACATCTCCGGCAACACCGCGCTGGCGATCGGCTTCATCGCCGCGGCCCAGCGCTCCGGCCTGCGGCTGTTCCAGGGCAGCTACCCGATCACCCCCGCCTCCGACGTGCTGCACGAGCTGTCGGCCTACAAGCAGTTCGGCGTCACGACGTTCCAGGCCGAAGACGAGATCGCCGCGGTGTGCGCGGCGATCGGCGCGGCCTACGCGGGCCAGCTCGCGATCACCACCACCAGCGGACCGGGCATGGCGCTCAAGATGGAGGCGATCGGGCTGGCGGTCATGACCGAGCTGCCGCTCGTCATCTGCGACATCCAGCGCGGCGGGCCGTCGACCGGGCTGCCGACCAAGACCGAGCAGGCGGACCTGTTCCAGGCGCTGTTCGGCCGCAACTCGGAGGCGCCGCTGCCGGTGCTGGCCGCGTCGACGCCGGGCGACTGTTTCTGGATCGCGTTCGAGGCCGCGCGGCTCGCCGTGAAGCACATGGTTCCGGTGATCGTGCTGACCGACGGCTACCTCGCCAACGGCGCCGAGCCGTGGCGGGTGCCGACCGTCGACGAGCTGCCGAAGATCGACGTCAGCTTCCGCACCGACCCGGCGGACTTCCTGCCCTACGAGCGCGACCCGAAGACGCTGGCGCGGCCGTGGGCGATCCCCGGCACGCCGGGCCTCGAGCACCGCATCGGCGGCATCGAGAAGCAGGAGCGCACCGGCAACGTCAACTACGAGCCGGCCAACCACGAGCGGATGGTCAAGACCCGCGCCGAGAAGGTGGCGCGGATCGCGGACGAGATCCCCGACGTCGTGCCGGCGGGCGACCCTGACGGCGACGTGCTGCTGGTGGGCTGGGGCTCGACGTACGGCTCGATCACCGCGGCGCTGCGGGCGCTGCGCGCGCGCGGCCGGCGCGTCGGCCACGTCCACCTGCGCCACCTGAACCCGCTGCCGAAGAACCTCGGCGAGGTGCTGCGCCGCTACCGGCGCGTGGTGGTTCCCGAGATGAACCTGGGCCAGCTCCTGATGGTGCTGCGTGCCAAGTACCTGGTCGACGCGATCGGACTCAACAAGGTGCAGGGCAAGCCGTTCCGCCAGGACGAGATCGAGCAGAAGGTCGAGGAGGTGCTGGGGTGAACGCCACGGTCTACACGCGCAAGGACTTCCAGACGGACCAGGAGGTCCGCTGGTGCCCGGGCTGCGGCGACTACGCGATCCTCGCGGCCGTGCAGTCGGTGTTCCCGGAGCTCGGCATCCCGAAGGAGAAGTTCGTCGTGGTGTCGGGCATCGGCTGCTCCAGCCGCTTCCCGTACTACATGAACACCTACGGCTTCCACTCGATCCACGGCCGCGCGCCGGCGGTGGCCACCGGCATCAAGCTGGCCAACCCCGAGCTCGAGGTGTGGGTGGCGACCGGCGACGGCGACGGGCTGTCGATCGGCGGCAACCACACGATCCACATGCTGCGCCGCAACGTCGGCCTCAAGGTGCTGCTGTTCAACAACCGCATCTACGGGCTGACCAAGGGCCAGTACTCGCCGACCTCCGAGGTGGGCAAGAAGGCCAAGTCGACGCCCTACGGCTCGGTCGACCGGCCGTTCCACCCGCTGTCGGTGGCGCTCGGCGCCGAGGCCGGCTTCGTCGCCCGCGGCGTCGACGTGATGCAGCCGCATCTCAAGGGCGTGCTCAGGCGGGCGGCCGCCCACCGCGGCTCCGCGTTCCTCGAGATCCTGCAGAACTGCAACATCTTCAACGACGGGGCGTGGGAGGCGATCGTCGAGAAGGAGGTCCGCGACGACCGCCTGATCGCGCTCGAGCACGGCCAGCCGCTGGTGTTCGGCAAGAACCGCGACAAGGGCATCCGCCTCAACGGCCTCGCGCTCGAGGTGGTGTCCCTCGGCAACGGCGTCACCGAGGCGGACCTGCTGGTCCACGACGAGAAGAACCCCAACCCGGCCTACGCGTTCCTGCTCTCGCGGATGGAGACCGAGCCCGGCTTCCCGACGCCGATCGGCGTGCTGCGCGCGGTCGACGACGCCCCGCGCTACGAGGACCTGGTCGCGAACCAGATCGCCCAGGTGCAGGCGAAGAAGGGCGCGGGCGACCTCGCCGGCCTGCTCCACGAGGGCGACGTGTGGGAGGTGAAGTAGGCTCCGTGAAGACGACGGCTCTGGCCCTGGCGCTCGCGCTGGCGGGGCTGCCGGCGCTCGGCCAGGACGAGCGCGCGCGGGACGCGGAGATCGAGCGGCTGCAGCGGCGGCTCGCCGCGATCGAGGAACGGCTGCGCGAGCGCGACTCGGCTGTCGCCGAACTCGCCGCCGAGTTGCGGGCGCTCGCGGCCATCGTCGAGTCGAAGCCCGTGCCCGGCGTCGCGGCGCCGTTCCTCGCGGCGCCCCCGGCAGCCTCGGATCTCGTGGGCGTCGCGCGCACCGCGGTCTTCGCGCCACGCCTCGCGGTCGACGCCCGGGTCCGCCACGACACCGTTTTCGTGCGGCTGCGTCGCATCGAGGCCGAGCGCGTCGTGCTCGTCGCCGAAGGCGAGCTGACCCAGGACATGGCCGACCTCGAGCTGCGGCTCGACCGCAGCGGCGCGCTCTACGCGATCGAGTGGTCGACCTCGGAGGGGCACGCCTACGCGCTCGCGCTGCGCGACGGTGTCACCGGCCTGCCGGCGGCGACGGCGCAGGTGAAGCCGCAGGACGCGCGCGGGCGCTTCCTCTTCGTCGGCTACCGGCTGGAGTAGGCGGGTGGCGCGCCCGGTCACCGCCTTCGTCGACGGCCGCGCCGTCGACGTGGCGCCGGGCGAGACGCTGCTGCAGGCGGCGCTGCGCCAGGGGCTGGACTTCCCGCACCGCTGCCGGGTCGGGGCCTGCGCGACGTGCCGCTGCCGGCTGGTCGAGGGGCGGGTGCGGTCGCTGACCGAGACCCGCTACGTGCTCGAGGACGACGAGCTCGACCGCGGAGTGATCCTGGCCTGCCAGAGCGTCCCGGTCGGCGACGTGCGGGTCGAGCTGGAGCCGGCCGCGACGCGCGCGCGGCGCGCGCCGGCGCCGTGGCGCCCCCCGGCGGCCCCTGCCGACACCCGGCGGCCGGCGCGACTCGCCGACTTCCTGAAGTACTCGCTGTTCCACGGAGTCGGCCTGGTGGCGGCCGCGGCGCTCGTCGCCGGTGGCGCGTGGATCAGCGCCGGCCTGCTGGCGATCGTCGCCTTCTACGTCGTCGGCGACGCGCTGTGCGGCGACGACACGGCGACCCCGGAGTACGCCCGCCCGCAGCCGCTGACGCTGCAGCTCTGGCTCGCGCTGCCTCTGGTCGCGCTGGTCAGCTTCGCCGCGACCTGGAGCGTCAGCTCCGGCGACCCGCTCGGCTTCGGCGCACTCGTCGAGCGCTGGACGGGGTTCGACGCGCTCGCGGCCCGCGAGGCGACGACGCTCGGCCACCACGTCTCGGCCTGGCTGCTGACCGGGTTGATGATCGGCATGGTCGGCACCATCCCCGCGCACGAGCTGGTCCACCGCACCTGGGACCCGGTCTCGCAGGCGATCGGCCGCGGGCTGCTCGCCTTCAGCTTCGACACCGTCTTCGCGATCGAGCACGTGTACGGCCATCACCGTCACGTGGCGACCCGCGACGACCCGGCGACGGCTCCACGAGGACGCAGCGTCTACCGCCACGTGCTGCTGTCGACCTGGCGCGGGAACAGCAGCGCGTGGCGGATCGAGACGCGGCGCCTGCGCCGCCGCGGCCACGGCCCGCTGCACTGGCGCAACGCGGTGCTGCGCGGGCACCTCGTGAGCCTCGCGCTGGTGGCCGCGGCGTGGGCGATGGGCGGAGCCGTCGCGGCCGCCTTCTTCGTCGCCTGCGGGCTGCTCGGCAAGGCGCTGCTCGAGATCGTCAACTACATGGAGCACTACGGCCTGGCGCGCGACCCGCGTGGCCCTGTGATGCCGCGCCACTCGTGGAACACCAACAGGCGGCTCAGCTCGTGGTCGACGTTCAACCTGACCCGCCACTCCCACCACCACGCCCAGGGCGAGGCGCCGTTCCACGAGCTGCGGCCGTTGCCCGACGCGCCGACGATGGTCGCCGGCTACCTGACCACGATCCTGCTGACGCTGGTGCCGCCGCTGTGGCGGCGGCTGATGGCGCCGAAGCTCGCGGAGTGGGACCGCAACCACGCGACGGCGGACGAGCGGCGGCTGGCGGCCGAAGCCGTGGAGGCCTGATGGCGCGATGGAAGCCGTTCCCCGGCGACGCGAACGCGTTCCGCCACGACGCCGCGAGCCTGAAGAAGCACTGGAAGCGGTTGCACCGCGCCGACCTGGAGCCGTGGCCGCGCGACCCGGACGTGCAGGCGGCGTGGGGCCACTTCCACTGCGGCGAGCTCGAGCGCGCGGTCGACGCCGGGCTGAAGGCGGGCGCGGCGGGACTCACCTGCGCCCACAAGGCGCAGACGATCTACGCCACCTACCTGGAGCCCGACGCGGAGCGGCGCCTGGCGTTGCTGCTCGAGGTCGTCGAGCGGGCGGAGGAGCATCGCGCGGCCGAGCCGGGCAACGCGAGCGCCCACTACTGGCTGGCCCACGCCCTCGGCCGCTACAGCCAGGAGATCAGCGTGGCGGTGGCCCTCGCGCGTGGCCTCGGCGGCCGGATCAAGGCCGCGCTCGACGCCGCGCTCGCGATCGAGCCGGACCACGCGGACGCGCTGGCGACCCTCGGGGCGTTCCACGCCGAGGTGATCGGCAAGGTGGGGCGGCTGCTGGCGCGCGTTCAGGGCGCCGACGCCGGCGCCGGGCGCGACTGCTTCCGCCGCGCGCAAGAGCTCGCGCCGCACAGCCCGACGGTGCTGGTCGAGTGCGCGCGCGGCCTGCCGCTGATCGACGGGACGAAAGGCGCGCGCGAGGCCGAGGCGCTGTGGGCGGCCGCGGCTGCCGTCGTGCCCCAGGACGCGGCGGAGTGGCTCGCGGTCGACGCGGTGCGCCGCGAGCGAACCGGCGCCGGCGCCAGGGCTCGCTGAACCCCGGCGCCGGCGAACGGAGAGACGCGGCCTAGAAGCGGCGCACCAGCTCGAGGCCGATCGTGCGCGGCTCGTTGGTCATGCCGGTCAGGTTGTTGAAGTCGATGCCGTTCTGGACGATCTCGGCGTCGGCCAGGTTGCGGCCGAAGGCGGCCACTTCCCACTTGCCCTGGGCGAACGTGTAGCCGAGCCGGGCGCCGATCTCGAGCGCGTCGGCGACGAACTCGGTCGACTCGTAGAGGAAGAAGCTCTTCTCGCTGTGGTACGTGAAGTCGGCGCTGGCCTTCAGCACGCCGCGCGTCCCGAGCACCTTCCGGTAGTCGACGATGCCGCTCAGGATCCACTTCGGCGCGTGGGGCAGCGCGTTGCCGTCGACGCTGGCCAGGCCGTTCGCCACCGGGTCGAGCACCGTGCAGCCGCCGCCGCAGGCCGCGACCGACAGCCGCGGGTCGTCGATCTCGGTCTTGTTGTACGAGCCGCCGAGCGTGACGAGCCACTCCGCCGCCGGCGCCCAGTCGAGGTCGACCTCGAGGCCGTAGCCCTTCGTCTTGTCGGCGTTGAGCAGGGTCGCGGTGTTGAACTGGCCGCCGACCGCCACGATCTGCTGGCCGTCGACGGTGTAGTAGAAGCCGCCCACGTTGAAGCGGACCTTGTCGGAGACGCGGGTCTTCACGCCGACCTCGAACGAGGTCAGCTTCTCCTCGTCGGCGACGGAGACGCAGTTGGTCGCCGGGTTGACGCCGCCCTCGAAGTCGGCGCAGAAGAGGATGCGGCCCTGGATCGACGGCGCGCGGAACCCGGTGCCGACGCGGCCGTAGAGGTTCACGTTCTCGTTCGCCTCGTACGTCGCCGCGAAGTCCCAGGTGACGAGGTCGGCGTCGGTCGCCACCTCGATCGGCCGCGTCGTCGGGAGCTGGAAGGTCGGGTCCGGGCGCTCCGCGCTGAACTCCTTCTCGTCGGTCGTGTAGCGCAGCCCGCCCTTGAGCGACAGCCGCTCGCTCGGGTGGTAGTCGAGCGAGGCGAACAGCGCCCACGACTTCGCGTCCTGGGTCTGGAACGCGTAACCGTCCTGCGGGTTGCCGGGCGCCAGCGAGGCGTAGCTGAAGGTCTCGGCCTTCAGTTCCTCCTTGAAGTAGTAGGCGCCGACCAGCCAGTCCCACTCGCCGCCCGGCTTGCTGGCGACGCGCAGCTCCTGGGTGAACTGGTCGAGCTTGGGCAGCCCGTCCGCGCTCTCGGAGGGGAACGGGATCAGGCCCGGCCCCGAAGGCGGAGCGAAGACGGCGCCGAAGCCGCCGTCGATGTCGCCGCGGCTGTACATCTCCAGCGTCTCGAAGCCCGTGATCGAGGTCAGCGTCGCTTCGCCCATGTCGTACTCGACCTTCAGCGCGCCGCCGAAGGCGTCGATGTCCTGCTCGTTGAGCCCGTCCTGCGCCACCTGGTCCTGGCGGTAGCCGGAGACGAGGTCGTTGCTGCCCTTCTGCAGGATGTTGGCGCGGAAGATGCGGGCGGTGCCGTCGAGGCTCCAGCCGTCCACCTTGAGCAGCGCGCTGAAGCGCTCGTTCGGCTCCCACAGGAGCTGGCCGCGGAACGCCCAGGTGTCGTGGCCGCCGAGCGCGTTCTCCTCGCCCGTGAAGGTGTTCTCGATCCAGTCCGACTGCTGCTGGTAGAGCAGCGAGACGCGCGCCGACACCGTGTCGGACAGCGGCCCGCCGACCGCGCCCTTGAAGTCGACGTTGTCGTAGGTCCCGTACGAGACGCGCGCGAAGCCGTCGAGCTCGCGCGAGGGCTTGACGGTCTCGAACTTGACGATGCCCGCCGGCGTGTTGCGGCCGAACAGCGAGCCCTGCGGCCCGCGCAGCACCTCGGTGCGCTGCAGGTCGAACAGCGGCTTGCCCTTGACCACCGGGTTCTCGAGCACGATCTCGTCGACGATCATCGACACCGGCTGCGAGGCGTTGAGGTCGAAGTCGGTGTTGCCCAGCCCGCGGATGTAGAAGCGGGGGAAGGCGCGGCCGAACGAGGACTCGAGCAGCAGGCTCGGCACCCGCGCCGAGAGCGCCTTGACGTCGGCCGCGCCCGCGTAGAGCAGCGACAGCTTGTCGGCGTCGAGCGAGGTGACGGAGAGCGGGATGTCCTGGATGTTCTCCTCGCGCTTCTGGGCGGTGACCGTGACCTCCTCGAGCAGCTTCGGAACCTCGGGGGTGGGCGTGGGCTCCGGGGCCTGGGCGTATCCCGCGGGAGCCAGCAGGGCGAAGGCGGCGAGCGCGGCGAGCCCGCGCGTCGCGTACGGCCGTCGGTTCGGCATGGCGTTCCCCTTTTTGGATGAGTGGGCGAGCGCCGCGAGTGTACACCCGCCCCACTAGCGGACGACGACCACCTCCAGGTACTCGGCGGGGATGCACAGCGCGCGGTCGCCGGCGCGGTTCCAGCGGCCGAGGAACTCGAGCAGCGTGGCGTGCAGCACCTCGCGGCCGGGCTCGTCGAGCGCCGCGAAGGCCTTGTGGGTGGGGCCGTACCAGTTGCGGAACACCTCGATCCAGTGCTCGGCCGAGCGGTAGCGGAAGGTGTAGGTGCGGGGCGTCGCCCGGATCTCGGCGGCGTGCTCCCCGAACAGCTCCTCGAGCCGGCCGGCCGTGCCCCACTCCATCGGCGAGCGCAGGCCCGCGGGCGGGGGCACGAAGGTGGCCATCAGGTCGAACAGGCCGCCGATGAACCCGGACGGCGTCCAGTTGGCGAGCCCGATCCTGCCGCCCGGGCGCACCACGCGCAGCAGTTCGGCCGCAGCGCGCGCCTGGTCGGGCGCGAACATCACGCCGAAGGTCGAGAGCGCCACGTCGAACGAGCCGTCGGCGAATGGCAGCGCCTCGGCGTCCGCGATCTCGAACGTGATCGGCAGCCGGTCCGCCTCGGCGCGGACGCGGCCCTGGACCAGCAGCGCGTGCACGTAGTCGGTCGAGGTCACGTCCGCGAAGTGGCGGGCGGCGGCCAGCGAGGCGTTGCCGTTGCCGGCGGCCACGTCGAGCACGCGGTCGACGGCCTGCAGGTCGACCGCCTCGCACAACGACTCGCCGACGCTCTGCAAACGGACGCCGATGCGGCCGAAGTCGCCGGCGGACCAGGTCGCGTGCTGGCGCGTCTTGATGGCGGCCAGGTCGGGGGCGGGGGCGGAAAGCGCGTTCATCTTCTCGGATCTCCTTGCCTTGGAACACCGCGAAGATCCGCCTTCGAAGCGGTTGACGTATGGCCGGGCGTCGCCAACACTTGCCCGATCGTCCACAACGAGGTGGTGGCTGTGAGCGGGGACACGCTGTCCGACCTGCTGCGTGCCGTGCGCCTGCGCGGCGCGCTCTTCTATCACGTCGAAGGAGCCGCGCCCTGGGTGGCCGAAGCCCCGCCCGCGCGCGAGATCCTGCCCGCGATCCTGCCCGGCGCCGAGCACATGATCGAGTTCCACGGCGTCGTCGCGGGTTCCTGCTACGGGGCGCTCGTGGGCGAGCCGCCGCTGCGGCTCGAGGCCGGCGACGTGATCCTGTTCCCGCAGGGCGACGCCCACGTGCTGTCGAGCGCGCCCGGCCTGCGCGGGGCGGACGACCGCGAGCTCTTCTTCGCGCCGCGCCCGCCCCAGCTCCCGTATGCGCTGACCGTGTCGGGCACCACGGTGCGGCCGGGCACCGGGCGCGGCGACGCGGGCGGCGAGTCCGCGACCCTGGTGTGCGGTTTCCTCGGCCTCGATTCGCGCCCGTTCAACCCGCTGCTGGCGGCGTTGCCGCGGGTGCTGCGCGTGTCCGGCTCCACGCTGGGGGCGGGGTCCTGGGTCGGGGCCCTGCTGCGGGCCGTCGCCGACGAGTCGAGCGAAAGACGCGCCGGCGGCGAGGCCGTGCTCGAGCGGATGAGCGAGATGCTGTTCGTCGAGGTGCTGCGCCGCCACGTCGACTCGCTGCCGGCCGAGGAGACCGGGTGGCTGGCCGGCCTGCGCGACCCGGCCGTGGGCCGTGCCCTGGCGCTGCTGCACGAGCGTCCGGGCGACCCGTGGACGCTCGAGAAGCTGGGCGATGCAGCGGGGCTCTCGCGCTCGGCGCTGCACGAGCGCTTCGTCCACTTCATCGGCCAGCCGCCGATGCAGTACCTGACGCGCTGGCGCATGCAGCTCGCCGCCGGGCGCCTGCGCGACACGGCGGCCAAGGTCGTCGAGATCGCGCTCGAGGTCGGCTACGAGAGCGAGGCCGCGTTCTCCCGCGCGTTCAAGCGCGAGGTCGGCGTCGCCCCCGGGGCCTGGCGCCGCGCACGCGGGCCGGAACAACCGGGACGGGCGACTCGTACAAGCGGTTGAGCGTGGCCCGTCCGCTCGGGCGGCCATTTCCCGGTTCGAGGCCCCCATGAAGCGCCGTCGCGTCGCCGTGATCGCCGTCGTCGTGCTGTCCGGGCTGGGCGGCCTGATGGCCCGCAACCGGGGGCCGCAGCCCACCGAGGTCCAGCTCGCCAAGGTCGGGCGCGAGGACCTGCAGGCGAAGGTCTCGGCCAACGGCCGGGTCCAGGCCCAGAAGAAGGTCGACATCTCGGCCACCATCGCCGGCCAGGTGGTGGCCCTCGCGGTCGAAGAAGGCGATCGCGTCAAGAAGGGGCAGTTCCTGCTCCAGATCGACCCGGTCAGCCCGCGCGCCAATGCCCGCAGCAACGAGCTGGCGCGGGCGGCCCTCTCTCGCGAGCTGGAGTCGGCGCGGGCCCAGGCGCAGCTCGCCGACGCCGACCTCGAGCGGGCGCGCAGCAACCACGACGCCGGCATTCTCCCGTCCGCGGACCTCGAGCGGGCACGCACGACCGCGGCCACCACGCGGGCTTCGGTGCTGGCGCTCGAGCGGAGGGTGGAGCAGGCGGGCGCCTCGCTGGAGAGCGCCCAGGACCTGGTCGCCAAGACCACGGTGCGCTCGCCGATGGACGGCATCGTCACCGCCCGCCGCGTCGAGGAGGGCGAGGTCGCGGTGATCGGCATCCAGAACAGCCCGGGCACCGTGCTGCTGCAGATCTCGGACATGTCGGTCGTCGAGACGGAGCTGGAGGTGGACGAGACCTCGATCCCTGCCGTCAAGGTGGGGCAGCAGGCGCGGGTGCGGATCGACGCCTACCCCAATCGCACGTTCGACGGCGTGGTGACGGAGGTCGGCAGCAGCCCGATCCAGCGCACGGCGGGCACGACGGCCCAGAACGAGGCGATCAAGTTCCTGGTCAAGGTGCAGATCCAGGACCCGCCCGAGGGCATCAAGCCGGGGCTGTCGGTGCAGGCCGACGTGCTGACCGGATTCCGCGCCGGCGCGCTGACGGTGCCGATCCAGGCGCTGGTCCTGCGCGACGAGGAGAGCAAGCCTGGCGAGAAGCGCACGGGCCCGCGCAAGGAAGTCGAGGGCGTCTACGTCGTCGACGGCGGCAAGGTCGCGTTCCGCGAGATCGAGACCGGCCTGCTCGGCGAGATGGCGATCGAGGTGACCGGGGGCCTGAAGGGCGGCGAGTCGATCGTCGCCGGCCCGTTCCGGGCGCTGCGCACGCTGAACCCGGGCGACGCCGTCGTCGAGGAGAAGCCGAAGGAGCCGCAGGTCTAGGAAGGCCGCGAGGCGAGGCATGGACCTCCGCGAGCTGCTGCGCGAGTCGCTGCGGGCGATCTCGGCCCATCGCCTGCGCAGCTTCCTGACGCTGCTCGGCATCATCATCGGGGTCGGCACCCTGACCGGGGTGATCGCCGTCATCAACGGGCTCAACGCCTACGTCCAGGAGCGGGTGATCCAGCTGGCGCCCGACGTCTGGGTGCTGACCAAGTTCGGCATCATCCGCGGCCGCGAGGAGTTCCTCGACGCGCTCAAGCGCAAGGACATCGATTACGACGAGTACCTGAAGCTGAAGGAGCTGCTGCGCCACTCCGAGTCGATCGCCGCCGAGGCCTCGAGCCGCACGGCGGTCCGCTTCCGCGACCGCCGGCTCGGCGGCGTCCAGGTCCACGGCACCAGCGCGGTCTACGGCCCGCTGGTGCGGCTCGACGTCGTCGCCGGCCGCTACTTCACCGACGCGGAGGACGACACGGCCCAGGCGGTGGCCGTGATCGGCGCCGACGTGCGCGACGAGCTCTACCCCCACCTCGACCCGATCGGCCGCGAGCTGCTGGTCGGCGGCCGCGCGTACCGCGTGATCGGCCTGATCGCCCGCCAGGGCCGCACGCTCGGCCAGAGCCGCGACGCCGAGGTGTACGTTCCTTTCCAGGCCTACCGCCGCCAGTTCGGCAGCCGCGACTCGATCGACATCCTGATGCGCGCGCGCGGCGGCGTGCCGGGGCTCGAGGCCTCCGTCGACGAGGCGCGCGGCGTGCTGCGCGCGCTGCGGCACACCTCGTTCCGGGCGCCCGACCCCTTCGGCGTCGTCACCGCGGAGAACCTGCAGCAGCTCTGGCGCCAGATCTCCGCCGCGACGTTCCTGCTGACGCTGCTGATCGCCTCCGTGTCGCTGGGCGTCGGCGGCATCGTGATCATGAACATCATGCTGGTCGCGGTCGTCGAGCGCACCCGCGAGATCGGCGTGCGGCTGGCGCTCGGCGCGCGCAAGCGCGACATCCGCCGCCAGTTCCTGCTCGAGGCGTCGCTGCTGTCGCTGCTCGGTGGCGTCGCGGGCATCGGCGTCGGCGTGGTGATGGCCTTCGGCGTGCGCAACGGGCTGTCGTTCCCGGCCGCGCTGACGCCGCCGATCGCCGCGCTGGGCCTCGCGCTGTCGCTGGTCGTCGGGCTGCTGGCCGGCTACTGGCCGGCGCGCCAGGCCAGCAACCTGCCGCCGGTGGACGCGCTGCGGAGCGAGGCCTGATATGGGCCGCCGGGTCGCCTTCAACCTGCGCGAGAACGTCGGCTTCGCGCTCGACGCGATGCGCACCCAGAAGCTGCGCACGTTCCTCACCCTGCTGGGCGTGATGGCGGGCGTCGCGACCGTCATCATGATGGTGAGCTTCGTGGTCGGCTTCAACAACCGCATCACGGCCGCCTTCACCTCGTTCGGCACCCACCTCGTGCAGTTCCAGAAGTGGGAGCCGCGCTTCGGCGGGCCCGACCAGATCCCCGAGGAACAGCGCAACCGCCGCGACCTGACGATCGAGGACGCCGAGGCGATCCGCCGCCTCTCGCGCTACGTGGGCGCGGTGTCGCCCGAGCGCTACCTGTTCGGCGGCGCCGTCGTCAAGGCCGGCCGCGAAGAGGCCAACCAGCCCGTCGTCTTCGGCGCGGCCCACGAGTACCCGCAGGCCAACAGCCACTTCGTCGAAGACGGCCGCTTCATCGGCGAGCCCGACGTGCGCCACGCGGCGGCCGTGGCCGTGATCGGCGGCGACGTGGTCGACGCGCTGTTCCCGCACCGCGACCCGATCGACCAGGAGATCACCGTGGCCGGCCGCGCCTACCGGGTGATCGGCGTCTTCGAGCGCAAGGGCAGCTTCCTCGGCGGCAGCCAGGACAACCAGGTGGCGATCCCGATCAGCGCCTTCGACGAGCAGTTCCCGCAGGTCAAGAACGGCGGCGGCGACACCATCCACATCGCGACGGTGCCGCGGCGGCCCGAGGACTTCGACGCGCTGATCGAGGAGGGCACCGCGATCCTGCGCGCGCGGCGCGGCCTGCGGCCCGGCCAGGACAACGACTTCGCGCTCTTCACGAGCGTCGGCAACCTGCAGAACTTCCAGCAGATCACCGGCGGCGTCGCGGCGGCGATGCTGGTCATCGCCGGCATCGCGCTGCTGGTCGGCGGCGTCGGCGTGATGAACATCATGCTGGTCAACGTCACCCAGCGCACCCGCGAGATCGGCATCCGCAAGGCGCTGGGCGCGACGCGGCGCGACATCGCCGTCCAGTTCCTGCTGGAGGCGGTGACGCTCACCGGCGTCGGCGGCGCGCTCGGCATCGCGTTCGGGCTCGGCGTCGCGCTGCTGGCGCGGGTCGCCTTCGAGTTCGAGGCGGCGGCGCCCGCGTGGTCGATCGGCCTCGGCTTCGGCGTCTCGACGGCGGTCGGCATCGCCTTCGGCCTGTGGCCCGCCCTCAAGGCCGCCCGCCAGGACCCGATCGAGGCGCTGCGCTACGAGTAGGGCAGCGCGCTCGCTGCCGCGAGCAGCAGCCACCCGTGGAGCAGCGCTTCCATGACGCGCTGGATCAGCCCGCGGACCGGAACATCCGGGAGGCTGATGAAGAAGAGCCCGAGCAGAACCACCGCCCCCGCCGCGCGCGCGAGCAGGGCGACGAGAGGCTGGCTGTGTTCCAGGGCGCGACCCAGTTCGAACAGGCCGGCGGCGCCCGCCAGGTAGGCGCCTCCGCCGGTCAGGTTGTGGAGGTGGTTCCGCATCGTGCCCAGGGCGGGCGCTCCGGGGTCGCACGGGAAGATCGCGGCCCCGACCCAGCCGACGCCCACGAGGGCGAGGGGGAAGGCGGCTCGCTGCGCGTCGTCCGTCCCGAGCGCCTCGCCGAGCGCCAGCGCGGCCACCGCGAAGAGCAGGCCGCTCGGGGCGAACCAGAGCCAGGCCACGGCCCTGGCGTCCTTCGTGCCCGCGGCTCCCAGCTCACTGATCGTGTCGCGCAGGTGGCTGTAGCCGTCGGCGCGCCGCCCGAACCACCAGGTGCCCCCCACGGTGAATGCCGACACGAGCACGGCGGCGACCGCAGACACGACGGCAGCGTCCGATACGAGCACCGGGCTCATCGCGGGCGCGTGGTGCCGGTCGTCCAGCAGCGGGTCATGAGTCTCGGTACGGCGATCGCGAGGGGAAAGTTCAGGCCGTTGACGCTCCCCGCGCAGGGGGCTGGCGACGCGATGGCGCTTGTCATGCCGCGGCACCTGCACCCATCATCCACGTCGTCATGGTCCCGAAACCCGCTCCCGCCCGGCGCTCCGCCGGCCAGGTGCGCCACGTGGCGCTGCTGCGCGGGATCAACGTCGGCGGCCACAACCTGATCCGGATGGCCGACCTCAGGAGCTGCTTCGAGGCGGCAGGATTCGCCGACGTCGCGACCTACATCCAGAGCGGCAACGTGTTGTTCTCCGCCGCCGCGACCCGCGGACCCGCCCTGGAAAGGCAGCTCGAGCGGCTGCTGTCCGAACGATTCGGCTACGCGGCCAGCGTCGTGGTGCGAACCCGCGACGAGCTGGCCGCCGTCGTCGCGCGGGCGCCGGCGGGCTTCGGCGCGGAGCCGGACCTCCATCGCTACGACGTGCTGTTCCTGAAGGCGCCCCTGACGGCCGCGCTGGCGATGCAGAGCGTGAGCGCCCGGGCTGGCGTCGATCGCGTCTTGTACTTCTCGCGGCTCACGAGTCGGGCCGCTCAGAGCCACCTCACGCGCCTCGTCTCGCAGCCGATCTACAAGAGCCTGACGATCCGCAACTGGAACACGACGACGAAGCTGCTGGCGCTGCTCGACGCCTGAGGCCGCGCCACGGCGTGTCTTCTACGGGTGCGGGCGCGAGCTCTCGGGCGCGGCGCTCGCGATGGCCAGGCCGCGCTCCAGCACCTCGTCGCGCCCGGCGCGGAGGCCCGCCAGCGTCGGCGCCGCGGGCACGTCGGGCGTCACGCCGACGAGGTGATGAGGTGTGCGGCCGTCGTGGCGGGTGACGCGCATGCCGGTGAAGCCGAGGCGGAAGCCGCCCGGACTCACGAAGCTCGCCACGTTGCCGTTGGCGCCGGCCGTCGAGCTGCCCACGATCGTCCCCAGCTTGCGATCGGCCACGTAGCCCAGCACCGACTCCGCGTAGCTGATCGCGCTGCCGTCGGTCAGGAAGACGACCCTTGCCGAGATGCGCGGGGCGGCGGGCTTCAGGTCCCAGCCGAAGTCGTTCCACCCCGCCGTCTCGTGGAAAGGCCCGACGATCTTCGCCACGTGCATCCAACGGTCGCTCTCCGGCGCATCGAGGAGGTGCGGAAGGACGCCGTAGCCGCCGTCCTCCGGATAGCCGCGCACGTCGAAGACGACGCCGCGCGCGGAGGCCAGCGCCTCGAGCCGGGGCGCGATCTCGGCCATCTTCGCCCGCGTCAGGTCCACGTAGAAGACGCCGGGCGTCAGCTCGGACAGGGGAGCGGGCCGCGTCGTGAGGGGTGGCGGCGCGCCGAACGTCATCGAGACCACTGTCGGCCCGGAGCCCGAGTCGAGCTCCAGCTTCACCGTCCCGCCTTTCACCCCGCTCGTGAGTGCCCGCATCGCCTTGACCTCGCGCCAGCGGTCGGTGCCCGACGCGAGCGCCAGCTCGCGCGCGAGGCGCCGCGCCGTGGGGATCCCGTCGATCGCGGTCACGATCGCGCCGACGGGCGCCTCGGCCGGCAAGGCACTCGACACGACCGCGACCTGTCCTTCGACGACCGCGAGCGTCACCGGCAGCGCTCCGCGCTCCGACCTGTCCAGCCCGTCCGCGACGAAGCCGTGGCCGTCGCGGAGGCCGGCGACGAGGCCGAGGAGGGCCCCGCGCTGCGCCGGCCGTGTCTGCGCCGACCGGGCGGCCTCGAGGCTCGGCCCGAGGCGGGCGTCCCAGTCGACCTCCACCTCGGCCCAGTAGGGGTAGAAGTGCCGGAAGACGCTCCAGGCCACGACCACGTCGGCCAGCCTCTGATCGAGGTCGGGTTCCTGGCCCGGGTCGGGCACCGCCATGAGCGCCCCGCGCAGTGCCTCGAGCGCCGGGGCTCGTGTCGGATCAGGGCGAGCCTCGCCGTCTTTCAGCACGAGCGGGACGCGGGCCCGCAGGCCCGAGCCCAGGTCGACGTCGACGTGGGTGCCTGCCTGCGGAGCGGCCTCGGGGAAGAGCTCCGCGTCGCCGACGCCCGCGGCAGCAGGCGCGAGTCGAAGGTACCGCTCGCCCTGCGGCGCGTCCTCCGCCGGTCGGGAGACGGCCGCGCTGCTCGACCCCGCGCGAAGCCACGCTCCCGTCGCGTCTCCCCCCGCCTCGTCCTCGAAGTCCCCGTCCGCCACCGAAACGGGCTCCCATCCGCCCGACTCGCCTTTGACCGCGAGTTCGACTCCGTCGAAATCGGCCGTCACCGCCTTCAGCGCCATTAGGCCGAACGCGATCGTCGTCGCGTCGTCGGCCACCATTCCCTCGATGTCGTACGCGCGCCACTCCGGCTCGCGGACGAGCCGGTTGCCCATGTTGTCGAAGAAGCCCGTCTTGCCGGCAGGGCGGTCCACTCGCAGCCAAAGGGCCGCCCCCGCGGCCGCTTCCGCCGAGGTGGCTCGCACCCATGCGCGGAGGCGGATGGCCTTTCCGCGGTGGGGCTCGGCCGGGACACTCTGCATCAGGGTCGCGAAGCCCTCGACCGGCTGCGGGGTAGCCCGGTTTGTCCGCTTGGCCCGGTACGGGCCCACCGCCGCGCCGAGCCCCGCGCCAAGGTAGCGCCAGGCCACGAGCGGCTCGGTCGTCGCCGGAGTGGTGGCCGCCGGGGCGAGTTCCCCGCTGATCTCGATGCCCGGACCGAGCGGGGCGACGAGTCCTTCCAGGGCCGCCTCGAGTTCAGCCTCGCTCCGCACTCCCCGCACGCGCCCCGCCCCGTGGACGGCGAACCGGTTCCAGTCCAATTGCGCCGCCGCGTCGCTCGGGTAGAAGAAGCGCACGACCCCGTACAGGCGCGCGAAGGCGGCGACGTTGTCGATCTCGGGGGACGGCGTGGGCGCGGCGAGGAGAGCAGCAGAGGTGAGGGTGAGCGAGCACAGCGTTGGGGACAATCTTCCCTCCCTGGCGCCCCACGCCTTTATACACCGGGGAGCGTGCTGGCGACCCACGGCGACCTCGAGGTGGGCCTGACGAGCGAAGGCGACCTGCTCCATCTGATCGTGGGCCCGGGCGAGTCGCGCCGCGCCACGAGCAGGGAACCGCCGGGTCGCCCCGGTGTCCAAGCTCCCAAATCACACCCTGCGGTGGCCGGCCGCGGCGGGGACCCGCTGGAGGTCCCGATGGCTCGATCGCTGTTCGATTCGTCTCTGGTCGGCCCCGCCCGCGCGCGCGGACGCGGCGCCGCGCTCGTCTCGTTCTGCGCCCACGCTTCCGGGATCGCGGCGCTGGTCGCCGCGCCGTTCCTGAGCGACGCGGAACTGCCACCGGCTCCGGCTGCGCCGCCGCCGCCCGTGCCGCGGGTCGTGCTGCCCGCCGGCGGGGGAGGCTCGACCACGGTGACGCGACCGCCGTCGCCTCGCGTCGTGGTGCCGCGCGTGACCCAGCCCTCGATCCCCGTGCCGTCGTCCGTCGAGCCGCTGACCCCCGCCGACGGCCTGCTCGAGGACGTGCCCGCGTGTCCCGACTGCCTCCTTGGTGGCGCGGGCGACCCGGGTGGCGGCATCCCGGGCGATGGGGCCGGCTTCGGTCCGGGCCCGATCGGGCCGGGTTTCGAGCCGGCGGCTGCGGTCGAACCCGTGCGCGTGTCGAGCCTGACGGGCCCGCGCCGGCTGCGCTTCGTCGAGCCCGAGTACCCCGAGGCAGCGCGCCGTGCCCGCATCGAGGGGATCGTGATCCTCGAGTGCGTGATCGACGCGCGCGGCCGCGTCAGCGACGTCCGCGTGCTGCGCGGCATCCCGGTGCTCGATGCGGCAGCGGTGGCGGCCGTGCGCGACTGGGCCTACGCGCCGACGCTGCTGTCCGGCGTACCGGTGCCGGTGGTGATGACCGTGACGGTACGCTTCGACCTGCCGTGAGCGCTCACCACACGATGACGGCGTACCAGTCGCCCTCGATCCGGGCGTAGGCACGGTCGTGCCCCGGGACCCGCGTGGACGGGAACCCGTCGAGTGTCGGCAGCAGCGGCGCGGGCGGTCGCGGCGACCAGGCGAGGCCCGCGCGCCAGCCCTGGTTGGCGAGGCCCCACGATCGGCAGAACACGTGCACGCTGCCGTCCGGGCCGGGCCATGCGCCGCGGCACCCGGCCGCCGACAGCA
Source organism: Vicinamibacteria bacterium (assembly GCA_025994075.1). Classification (GTDB taxonomy): domain Bacteria; phylum Acidobacteriota; class Vicinamibacteria; order Fen-336; family Fen-336; genus WYBL01. Next base: position 91,650 of record JAMQGV010000040.1, on the reverse strand, counting down.
GCGCCTCGTCTTCCGCCCGGGTCCCCGCACCCGACGCGACCCGCTCCCGCAGCCGGTCGAAGCCGGCCGGGTCGGTGCGGTACCACGCCTCCATCGCGGCCTGCGAGGGCGGCCGGATCGCGACGCCGTTGCCGACGACGCTGGCGACGAGGCCGAGCCCGACCGCCACGCACGTCGCGCCGGCGCCGCGCCTGCCGAAGGCGCGAAGCACGCCGTACGACAGGAAGAGGGTCGCGAGCCAGGCGATCACCACCGGCGTCGATCCGCTGACCAGCGAGAAGATCAGGCCCAGCCCGAACAACGCCAGCGCCGCGAGACCCAGCAGCAGCGACAGCAGCCGCCCCATGGCCGCCTCCCGGGAGCGCGACGGCCCCCGCCTCCCATTCTGCGCCCGAGTCCCGGGGTGCGGGGGGAGAGCGGGGGCGTAGGATCCGCCGGGAGGCTGGCCATGCCCTTCTGGCTGCGCAATGCCGTGCCCGCGCTGGCGGCCCTCTGCGGGTTGGCGACGGTTGCCGGGCTCTACCTCACCTCGACCGCTCCGCCCGGGGCGACCTTCGTCAATCACCTGACGGCAGGCGAGTCGTGGCGTCCGATCGCCGCGCTCCTCGGGACGATCGCCGCGATGTGGGGGACCAGCGGCCTGCTCGGCGACGCGTTCAAGAAGCGCCGCTGAACCGCGAGCGGCCTTTCGCGCGTCAGCGCGGCAGCGTGACCTTCGGGTCCTCGTCGCGCGGGCGGTACAGGATCGCCAGCTTGCCGATCGTGGAGACGAGGTGGGCGCCCGCGTCCTCGGCGAGCTGCCCGGCGATCGCCGCGCGCTCGGGGTTGTCCTCGTCGATCCGCACCTTGATCAGCTCGTGGGCGCGCAGGCTCTCGAGCGTCTTGGCGACGACCGCGGCGGTGGCGCCCGCCTTGCCCACCCGGACGACCGGCTCGAGCCCGTGGGCGAGCCCCTTCAGGTACTGGCGCTGCTTCGCGGTCAGCTTCACGGGCGGGACGTTAGCAGATCGCCCGTCATCGCACCTCCACGGCAGGGCGGCCGTCCCTGACGAGGAACGTGAACTCGAAATCGAGGTAGACGGGGATCGGTGTCTGCTCCCAGCGCGGCAGCCGTGAAGACCCGTCCCCCGCTGGCACCTGCCGCACCCGGAACGCGGGCGCGAAACGCCAGTGGCCCACGGCCGCATGCACTGCGCCCGAAAGCGCCGCGTGGCAGCGGCCGCCGGGCGGCGGCCCCAGCTCCTCGGAGCCCGTCACGTTCCCGTCAGCGCCGACGAACAGGCGCACGGTCACGACGCCGCCCGAGCAGCCGGCGTCGAGCGCGTAGCGCGGGAACTCCGGCAGCGCGTTGTCCGCGCTCGCGTAGGCCGGGGTGATCGACTCGGCCGTCTCGATCGTCGCCTCGCCTGCAGGCGGCGGCGACAGCGAGCGCACCCGGGTTTCGCCGCTGCGCGGGTCGGGGGGCGCGGGCGGCGCGGGCTGCGGCGGCCGCGAGGTGCAGGCGGCGAGCCCTGCGACCGCGGCGAGCCAGGGCAGGCGGCGCATGACGGGAGGAGGTTCTCATCGCCTGGCCGCGTGGGACAAGGGCTTCCTGCGGGCGGGCCGCGACGCCTGCTACGCTCTTGCGCGATGCGAAGGAGCGCACTGGCCGGCTTGCTGATCGCGACGCTCGCCACCCCGGGGTGGGGCGACGACGCGCGCGCGAAGCTGCGCGAGGCCGCGGCGCGGGGCGACCTCGAGACCGCGGAGACGCTCGCGCTGGCTCTCGTCGAGAAGGACCCCCGGGACGCGCTGGCCGCCTTCGACCTCGCCCGCGTGCGCGCGGCCCGCGGCCATCCGGCATCCGCGCTCGACGCGCTGCGGCTGGCGGCCGAGCGCGGCTTCGCCTGGAAGGCGACGCTGGCGCGGGCCGCGGTGCTCGACCCGGTGCGCGCGGTGCCCGGCTTCGAGGACGTGCGGGCGCGGATCGAGGCCAACGCCGCCGCCGAGCTCGCGCGCTTCGCGGACGGGCCGGCGAAGAAGGCGCGCCTGCTGCACTACGACGCGCCCGGCAAGGCCGCGAGGCCGACGCCGCTGATCGTCGGCCTGCACCCGTCGGGCACCAGCGCCGACTACCTGGCGCCGCTCCTGCGGCCGCTGGCGCGCGAGCGCGGCGCGCACCTGGTGCTGGCCCAGGGGCTGACCGCGCTCGGCAACGGCTGGGACTGGGGCGTCGCCGAGCACGCGTTCCACCTGATCGAGCGCGCGATCGAGCAGGCGCGGTCGCGCGCGGCTATCGATCCCGCGCGGATCGTCGCCGTCGGCTACTCGGGCGGCGGCAACGCCGGCTTCGACCTGGCGCTGACCCGGCCGGAGCTGTTCGCGGGCGTCGTGCTGATCGGCGGCTCGTACGAGGCGCGCACCGCGCCGGTGCCGACGGCGGCGCCGCGCCTGCCGCGGATCGCGCTGCTGATCGGCGAGCGCGACGATCGCTTCGCCAGCAACCGCGAAGCGGAGGCCGCCCTGCGCGCGGCCGGCGGCGCCGTGCTGCTGCGCTCGTACCCCGGTGTCGGCCACGAGCTGCCGCCGCGGGTCGAGGCCGAGCTGCGCGCGGCGCTCGAGTTCGTCCTTCCGCAAGCGCCGCCGACGCCGTAGCCGGCCGCTACAATCGCCGCCACCCCCGAGGAGGCCTGCCGATGTCCTTCCGCCGCCGCACCCTCGCTGCCGCCCTGGCCCTCGTCGCGACGACGGGCCTCTTCGCCTCGAGCCCGGGCACGCGCGCCGCCGCGCCGCCGCCGTCGATGCCTGAGAAGCTGCCGCCGCTGCGCGAGCAGGACCGCGTCCGCCAGGAGTGGCTGAAGCTGCGGCTCGAGCGCGTGCTGCCGGGGCTGATGCGCGAGCACGGCGTGCACATGTGGCTGGTGGTCAACCGCGAGTACGCCGAGGACCCGGTGTTCTTCCCGCTGGTGTCGCCGTCGGTGATGGCCGCGCGGCGGCGCACGATCCTGGTCTTCTTCGACCGCGGCGAGGAGAAGGGCGTCGAGCGCCTGGCGCTGGGCGGCGGCAGCAACGGCGGCCTGTACGAGGTGTACCGCGACCCGGCGCTCGAGTCGCGCGAGCTGTGGGGCCAGGGCCAGTGGGCGCTGCTGCGCAAGCTGGTCGAGGAACGGCAGCCGAAGAACATCGCGATCAACGTGTCGCACGGCCACGCGTTCTCGGACGGGATCACGGCCGGCGAGAAGGAACAGCTCGAGCAGGCGCTCGGGCCGTGGAAGGACCGGCTGGTCCGCGCCGAGGAACTGCCGCTGCGCTACATCGAGGCCCGGCTCCCGGAGATGGAGCCGGCCTGGGTGCTGATGCAGCGCACGGTCCACGCCCTGATCGCCCGCGCCTTCTCGCGCGAGGTGATCACGCCCGGCGTGACGACCACCGAAGACGTGGTGTGGTGGCTGCGCCAGAGCGTCAACGACCTCGGCTACGGCGAGTGGTTCCCGCCCAGCGTCAGCGTGCAGCGCGCGGGCCGCGGTGCCGACGCGCCGATCGCGCCGCGCGAGGCGGTGGTGATCCAGCCGGGCGACCACCTGCACACCGACTTCGGCATCCACGCGATGGGCCTCGCCACCGACACCCAGCACGTCGGCTACGTGCTGAAGCCGGGCGAGACCGAAGCGCCCGCGGGGCTGCAGCAGGCGCTTCGCCGGTCGAACCGGCTGCAGGACCTCGTGATGGAGCGGATGCGACCGGGCCGCACCGGCAACGAGGTGCTGGCCGACGCGCTCGCCGCGATGAAGGCCGAGGGGATCGAAGGCACGGTGTACTGCCACCCGATCGGCGACCACGGCCACGGCGCGGGACCGCTGATCGGCCTGTGGGACCGCCAGGAGGGCGTGCCCGTGCGCGGCGACGTGAAGCTGCGCGCGTCGACCTGGTTCTCGATCGAGCTGCAGGCGACGACGCCGGTGCCCGAGTGGGGCGGCCAGCCGCTGCGCTCGGCGCAGGAGGAGGACGCGATCCTCGGCGCCGACGGCCACATGCGCTGGGCGCTGGGCCGGCAGGAGAAGTACCACCTCGTGCGCTAGCGCACGGGCCATCCGATTTCGCTTGACGGCGGGCGGCCCGCGCGCCATCTTGAAGTCGGAGGTCGTCACTGATGGAAGACACTCCACCGAACAGAGCCGAAGGCTGACGGGCCGGCGCAGCAAGGCCCGGGCAGCCTGGCGGACCTGACGGGACGAAGGACGCGCCGTGAAGGCGCGCCGGCTCGCGACAAGAGCCACTTCGGGGCTGAGGCCAGCATGGCCCAGCCCCTTTTTCGTCTAGCGCAGCGGCGCGAGGCGGAGGCGCAGCGGCCCGTCTTCGGTGTCGATCAGCGCGTCCGTCGCCTCGACGCCGCGGATCGTCGCGTCGGCGAGCGCGTCTCCGGCGCGGTAGACGAACAGCGTACCGGCGGGCGAGTAGGCGAAAGCGAGCGACGCGCCGCCCGCGTTGCCGAGTCCCGCGATCGCGATCTCGCCGAGAGCGAGGTCCTGCGGTGCGGGTTGCAGCCGCGCGACCGCGCCGCTGGCCGCGACGGGCGTCGAGCCCGGCGCCTCGCCCTCGCGCGCGAGCAGCCGCCGGTCGTCCTCCAGCGTCTCGTGCAGTCCCGCGCTCTCCAGCACCGCCTGGCGCAGCTCGCCGAGCGGCACGTCGCGGGCGAACACGCTGACCCGGCCCAGCGCGCCCTCGGGGCCGAGCGAGGCCAGCGACGCATCCGCGTCCGTCATCACCGCCAGCAGGTCGCTCACGCTGGCGCGCTTGAGCGCGAACGAGCCCGTCGCGCCGTTGCCCGCGAAAGGCGCCGGCGCGGCCACGGAGCGCCCGACGGCCACCCGCCGCACCGCGGCGGGCGGCGAGATCGCGAGGCCCAGCTTCGCGAGCGCGGCCAGCGCCTCGTCGAGGGTCACCCTGTTGAACTCGACGCTGAGGCGGCCCGCCACGGCCTCGTCGACCACGAAGGCCTGGCCGGTGATCGCGTGCAGCGCGCCGAACGCGTCGGCGGCATCGACGTCGCGCAGCCGCAGCGTCAGCGGCCCGGCGCCCGGCTTCGAGCCCGACGGCGCGCGCGCAGTGCCCAGCGTCGTGCCGTCGCGGTCGAGCCGGCACGGCGCCTCGTCCTGGCGGAAGGCGTCTTCCGCCGGCAGCGGCAGGTCGGCGTCGGGGCCGGCGATCGGCGCCCGCCCGCGGGCCTCGAAGCGCTGGCAAGCCCCCTCGCGCACGGCCATGAACTGGTTCATGCGGAAGAAGCCGCGCTCGAAGCGGCGCTCGAGGCCGAGCACCGGCCCGAGCCCCGCGGCGAGGCCGCGCACCACGAAGTCGTCCTCGAGCTTCGCGTAGGAAAGGGTGACCGGGCGCTCGCGCACGATCGCGGCCAGCTCGGCGAGGAACAGCCGCGGGTTGCGGCGGGCGCGGCGCAGCGTCGCGGCCTGCTCGGCCTTGGCCAGCAGCAGCGCGTGGTCGCGCAGGAACTGGTCGGCCGTGGCGCGCGGCACGCCGGCGGCGCGCGCGCGCATGTCGTCGGGCGGAGGCGGCAGCGGCGCCCGCGCGGGGCGGTAGGGGAAGCTCAGCACCGCGTCGAGCTTGACCCGCTCGTCGGGCGTCGCCTGCAGCGTCACCGACACCACGTCGACGAGCCGCGGCGAGAGCTGGACCTGGCGGAAGAAGCGGTCGATCTCGACGTACAGGCCGAGCGCCGTGACGTCGACCAGCACTTCGCCGGTCGCGCCCGCCTCGCGCGGCGGGCGGGCGAGGGCATCGACGGCGGTGAGCCCGGCGGCCAGCCCGAGGTCGCGGGCGTGGGCTGCATCGGCCTGCCCGGTGGGCGTGTCAGGGAGGGCGCGGGACAGCGCGGCCAGGCGCCGGTCCAGCAACTGGCGCTCCTCGCCGAACGGGCGCGGCGGGAGCGCAGCCAGCAGCAGGAGGAGGGGCAGGATCACGCGCGCGCCCGCCCCTCGCCGCTACTCGTCGTAGTCGTCGAAATCCTCGAGCCGCTTGTACTTCTTCGCGGAAGGCACGGGCTTGTCGGGGCTCTCGGGGCGTCCGCCGCCCTCGCGCTTCTTGTTGGGGCGCTCGAAGCTGCGATCCGTGCCGCGGTCGCGCTGCCGGCGCGTCGGCCCGGGGCTGGCGCCGAAGTCGGGAGGGGGAGGCGCGCCGAAACGCGGGCCGCCGCCGCCGCCGCCGAAGCCGCCGGGGCGCGGGCCACCGAAGCCGCCCCCGCCTCCGCCTCCGCCCCCGGGTCGGGGCCCGCCGAAGCCGCCGGGCCGCGGGCCGCCGAACGACGGGCGCTCCCCCGCCGGACGCGGAGGCCGGTTCTCGGCCTCGTTGATGCGGAGCGCCCGGCCCTTCAGGTCGCGGCCGTTCAGCAGCGAGATGCACTTCTGGGCCATCTCGTCCGTCTCGAACTCGACGAACGCGAAACCGCGGGGACGACCCGACTCGCGGTCGGTCGGGATCTTGGCGTCCACGACCTTGCCCGCGGCGTTCATCGCCTCGACCAGTTCCTCGCGGGTGACGTCGAAGCTCAGGTTGCCGACGAAGACCTTGTTCGAAATGACCGGTTCTCCAGGAAAACTTTGGCCCTGCGCCGCCCGCGGCCGCGCGCGCGGCCAGCCTTCGTGCAAGCCCCGGCGAGCGGCAGCCGGGCAACGGCAGGACTGTAACAGAAGCGTTTCGGGCCACAAAGGGGGGAAACGCTTAGGATCCGGGGCCGTGACCGAGCCCCTGGCCGTCCAGCCCGTCCGCGCCGGCGCCGACCGCCGCGCCTTCGTGGCGCTGCCCTACCGGCTGCACGCCGGAGACCCGTGCTGGGGGCCGATGCTGCGCCGGGACGCCGCGGCCCTGATCGACCCGCGGCGCAACCCGTTCCACGAGCACGCCGACCAGGAGCTGTTCCTGGCCCGCCGCGGCCGCGCGGTCGTGGGCCGCGTCGCCGCCATCGTCAACCGCCGCCACAACGAGATCCACGCCGACCGCGTCGGCTTCTTCGGCTTCTTCGAGTGCGAGCGCGACCCGGAGGCGGCGACCGGGCTGCTCGCGGCTGCCGAGGGGTGGCTGCGCGACCGCGGCTGCGACGCGATGCGGGGCCCGGTCAACCCCTCGATGAACGACGAGGCCGGCCTGCTCGTCGAGGGTTTCGAGACGCCCGCCGTGCTGATGATGCCGCACAACCCCCCGCACTACGCTGACCTGCTCGAGGCCCACGGCCTCCGGAAGGTGCGCGACCTGTACGCCTACCAGACCTGGGAGCACGGCGTGCCGCCGCGGCTGATCGAGGGCGCCCGGCGCGTCCAGCAGCGCTACGGCGTGCGGGTCCGATCGCTGGACCTGCGCCGCTTCGCGGCCGAGGTGGAGAACATCAAGCGGCTCTACAACGCGGCCTGGGAGCACAACTGGGGCTTCGTGCCGTTCACCGACCACGAGATGGACCACCTCGCGAAGCAGTTGCGGCCGATCGTGGACCCCGCACTCGCGCTGTTCGCGGAGGTCGACGGCCAGCCCGTGGGCGTGGCGGTGGCGCTGCCCGACTTCAACGTCGCGCTGCGGAAGAACCCCTCGGGGCGGCTGTTCCCGGGAGTGCTCAAGGTGCTGTGGGCCGCCCGCCGCATCGACCGCGTGCGGGTGATCATCCTCGGCGCGCTGCCCGAGTGGCACCGGCGCGGCGTGGACGCGCTGCTCTACGCGCGGATCTGGGAGAACGGCCGCGCCCGCGGCGTGACCTGGGGCGAGGCCGGCTGGGTGCTCGAGGACAACCACCCGATGCGCAACGCGCTGGTGCGGATGGGCTTCGAGGTCTACAAGACGTACCGCGTGTACGAGAAGCGGATCGGGTGATCGCGGCGCTCACCGGCGGCACCGGCTTCGTCGGCGGCCATCTCGCGCGGGCGCTGCGGCGCGAGGGGCACGCCGTGCGCGCGCTGGTGCGCGACCGCCGCCGCGGCGCGGCGCTCGAGGCGCAAGGCTGCGCGCTGGTCGAAGGCGGGCTCGACGACGCGGCGGCGCTGGCGCGGCTGGTCGACGGCGCCGAGGTCGTCTTCCACGTCGCAGGCGCCGTGGCGGCGCCGTCGCGCGCCGCGTTCTTCGCGGTCAACGCGGAGGGCGCCGGGCGGGTGGCCGCGGCGGCCGCGCGCGCTCGCGTCGGGCGGCTCGTCCACGTCTCTTCGCTGGCGGTCAGCGGGCCCTCGCGGCGCGGGGCGCCGATCGACGAGAGCGCCCCGCCGCGGCCCGTGACGCCCTACGGCGAGAGCAAGCGCGCGGGCGAAGAGGCGGTGCGCGCGGCCGGCGCCCCGTTCGTGATCGTGCGCCCGCCCGCGGTGTACGGCCCCGGCGACCGCGAGTTCCTGCGGCTGTTCCGGCTGGCGCGGGCGGGCGTCGCGCCGCTGCTGGGCGACGGGCGCCAGGAGCTCTCGCTCGTCTACGGGCCCGACCTCGCGGAGGCGCTCCTGTGCGCCGCGCGTGCGGAGGCGACGCTCGGCCGCACGTACCACGCCGCGGGGCCCGAGGTGGTCAGCCAGCGCGAGCTGGTCGCCGCGATCGGCGCCGCGGTCGGGCGCGCGCCACGGGCCGTGCCGCTCCCCGCGCCGCTGGTCCGCGCCGCGCTCCAGGTCGCGGGCGTGGCCGCGCGACTCACGGGCCGGGTCAGCGTGCTGTCGCCGGAGAAGGCGCCCGAGCTGTTGGCGCCGGCGTGGACCTGTTCGTCGACGGCGCTCGAACGCGACGCGGGCTGGCGCGCGGCCACGCCGCTCGCCGAAGGGCTGCGGCGCACGGCCGAGGCCTACCGGGGGGCGGGATGGTTGTGAACGAGCGGACGACGCTGGACCGGCTGACGATCGCGTACGCGCTGTTCGTCGCCGGTGCGCTGCCGTGGAAGGGACTGGCCGGCGGCGCGGCCCTGGTCCAGGTGACGGCGCTGGCGGCGCTCGCGGGCCTCGCCCTGCTCGCACCGCGCCTGCGCTCTCGCGGCGGGGCGCTGGCGTTCGTCGGCGAGTTCTACCCGCTGCTCGCGCTGTTCGCGCTCTACCAGCAGGTGGGCGTGCTCAACCGCGCCCACGGGCTGTCGTTCGACCTCGAGGCGCAGGCCTGGGAGGCCGCGCTGTTCGGCGGCCAGCCCGCGCGGAGCTGGATGAACGCGGCGCCGTGGCCGTGGCTGTCGACGCTGCTGCACGGCGGCTACCTCTCCTATTACCTGATCCTGGCCGCGGCGCCGCTCGGCCCGTGGCTGCTCGGCAACCGCGCCGGCGCGCGCCGGGTCGTGACCGCGGTGATGGCGGCGTTCTACGCCTGCTACGTCGTGTTCCTGCTGCTGCCGGTCGCCGGCCCGCGTTACGTGCTGCCACCCGTGTCGGGCCCGGCCGCCGAGGTCGCGCTGGCGCGCCTGACCCACCGCCTGCTCGAGGGCGGCTCCGCCTGGGGTACCGCGTTCCCCTCGTCGCACGTCGCCGCCTCGCTGGTCGCCAGCGCCGCGGCGTGGCGCGAGTCGCGCCCGCTGGGACTGGCGCTCGCCGTGCTGTCGGCGCTGCTGACGCTCGGCACCGTGTACGGCGGCTTCCACTACCTGGTCGACGCGCTGGCCGGAATCGCGGCGGCGGCGCTGGTGCTCTTCGCCCTGCGCCGTCTCGCGTAGGATTCGGATTCGATGCTGGTCGAAACGTTTCCCGTCGGGCTGCTCCAGTGCAACTGCGTCGTGATCGGCGACCCGGCGTCGGGCGAGGCGATCGTCGTCGACCCCGGCGACGAGCCCGCCCGCGTGCAGCAGGTGCTGCGCGAGCACGGCCTGCGCTGCCGGGCGATCCTGATCACCCACACCCACATCGACCACGTCGGCGCGATCGCCGAGCTGAAGGACGCGACCGGCGCGAAGCTGATGCTGCACCGCGCCGACGTGCCGCTGTACGACATGCTCGGCGTGCAGGCCTCGTGGCTCGGCGGCATGCTGGCGGCACCGGAGCGGGCGGCGGTCGACGAACACCTCGAGCACGGCGACCGCGTGAAGGCGGGCGCGCTCGAGGCCGAGACGCTGCACACGCCCGGGCACACGCCCGGCAGCCTCTGCTTCCACTTCGCCGCCGCGGAGCCGCTGCTGATCGCGGGTGACACGCTGTTCGCCGGCAGCGTCGGCCGCACCGACCTGCCCGGCGGCGACTTCGAGCAGGAGCTCGCCTCGATCCGCGACCGCCTGCTGACCCTCGACGACCGCACGCGGGTGATCGCCGGCCACGGGCCGGAGACGACGATCGGCCGCGAGCGCCGCCGCAACCCGTTCCTGCAGGAACTGTAGACACTCGCCAGGGGAGCCCCGATGAACGCCTTCCGCCGCATCACCGCCTTCGCCGTCGCGAGCCAGCTCGCGCTGGCCGTGCCCGCGCCGGCCGCCGAAGAGGCGGTCGACCTCGAGATCGCCACCCGCATCCGCCAGGAGGCGTTCGCCCGCTCGCAGGTGATGGACCTGGCCCGCGAGCTGACCGACGGCTTCGGCCCGCGGCTGACCGGTTCGCCGGAACTCGCGAGGGCCAACGCCTGGGCGAAGGACAAGCTCGCGTCGTGGGGCCTCGCCAACGCCCAGCTCGAGCCGTGGGGCCCGTTCGGAGAAGGCTGGACGCTGGAGCGCGCCAGCGCACACCAGGTGGCGCCGTGGGCGCAGCCGCTGACGGTCGTGGCGCGGGCCTGGGCGCCCGGCACCGACGGCCCGGTGCGCGGCGCGGCGGTGGTCGTCAAGCTGGACAGCGAAGAGGACCTCGCGAAGCACAAGGGCAAGCTCGCGGGCAAGGTGCTGCTGCTCGGCGAGCCGGTGCCGGTGCCGCTCGGCGAGAAGCCGACGCTCGACCGCTACGACGAGAAGGAGCTCGAGGAACTGGCCGCCTTCGAGGTCGGCGGCCGCCGAGCGATGGACCCGGCCCGCCGCGAGCAGTTCATGCGGCGCTGGGCGCTGCGCCGCAAGATCGCCGCGTTCCTCGTCGAGGAGAAGGTCGCGGCCGTGCTCGATCCGGCCGGCACCGACGGCCAGGTGCGGGCGCAGAGCACGCGGCCGCGCGAGAAGGGCGACCCCGGCGTGCCGTGGCTGCACGTGCGCGCCGAGCAGTGGAACCGCATGGCGCGGCTGGTGCAGGCCGGGCGCACCGTCGAGGTCGAGGTCGACGTGCGGGTGAAGTTCGCGGGCGGCGCCGAAGCGATGGACGCCAACGTGCTGGCCGAGCTGCCCGGCTCCGACAAGCGCGGCGAGCTGGTCATGCTCGGCGCCCACATCGACTCGTGGCACGCCGCGACGGGCGCGGCCGACAACGCCGCGGGCGTCGCGGTGGTGATGGAGGCGATCCGGATCCTGAAGTCGCTCGGCGTCACGCCGAAGCGCACGATCCGGGTCGGGCTGTGGAGCGGCGAGGAGCAGGGGCTGCTCGGCGCCCGCGCCCACGTGGCGAAGCACTTCGCGAGCCGCCCGCCGGCCCCGGCCAGCGACGACACGCCGTCGTTCATGCGGCGGCCGACCGGCCCGCTGACCGTGCACGCGGGCCACGGCCTGCTCTCCGCCTACTTCAATCTCGACAACGGCAGCGGGAAGATCCGCGGCATCTACGCCCAGCAGAACGTCGCGGCGGCGAAGCTGTTCGAGCGCTGGCTCGAGCCCTACCGCGACCTCGGCGCGACGACCGTGACGCTGCGCGACACCGGCTCCACCGACCACGCGGCCTTCGACGAGGTCGGGCTGCCCGGCTTCCAGTTCATCCAGGACGACATCGAGTACGAGAGCCGCACCCACCACCGCAACCTCGACGAGTACGACCGCCTGCAGGAGGCCGACCTCAAGCAGGCGGCGGCGGTGATGGCGGGCTTCGTGTGGCAGGCGGCGACGCGGCCCGACCGTCTGCCGCGCAAGCCGATGCCGAAGGACGAGCCCGCGCGTCCCGCGGCGGCCCGCTAGCGGCGGGGGAGGCGAGGCGATGGCGGACGAGAAGGTCCCGGCGATCAAGGTGCTGCTGCTGCCGAAGGACACCAATGCCTACGGCACCATCTTCGGCGGCGTGATCCTGTCCCACATCGACCTCGCCTCCGCGGTCGAGGCGCGCAAGGTGGCGCCGCTGCGCTACGTGACCAAGGCGATGCGCGAGGTGGAGTTCCACCAGCCGGTGTTCCTCGGCGACGTCGTCAACTTCTACACGGAGACGCTGCGGGTCGGCACGACTTCGGTGACGGTCAAGGTCAGCGTCGAGGCCGAGCGCTGGGGCGCGGGCTCCGGCGAGCGGGTCAAGGTGACCGAGGCCGAGGTCGTGCTCGTCTCGGTCGACGAGCACGGGCGCCCGCGGCCGATCCGCGGCTGACGGCGAGATGCGGCTCGCGCCCGGGCTGCCGCGTGTTCGCCGCGGGCCCGAGGTGGCCGTAGAATCCTCGCGGAACCCGCCACGAAAGTGAAACACCCGGAGCGCGTCGGGAAATACGAGATCATCCGCGTCCTCGGCCAGGGCGGGATGGGCACCGTCTACGAGGCCCGCGACTCGGTGATCAACCGCAAGGTCGCCCTCAAGATGATGCTGCAGGGGCTGGCGGAGAGCCCCGACCTGCGCGAGCGGTTCATGCGCGAGGCCCAGGCGGCGGGCGGCCTGCGCCACCGCAACATCGTCACCGTCTACGACTTCGGCGAAGACGCGGAGAACCGCCCGTACATCGCCATGGAGTTCATCGAGGGCACCGACCTCGAGCGGGTGATCCAGAACCGCGAGCCGCACCCGATCTCGTGGAAGGTCGACGTGATCCTGCAGCTCTGCGAGGGCCTCGCGTTCGCGCACCGGGCCGGGATCGTGCACCGCGACGTCAAGCCCGCCAACATCCGGGTGTCGCCCGACGGCGAGGTCAAGGTGATGGATTTCGGCATCGCCCGGCTGCAGTCGTCGAACCTGACCAAGAGCGGGCTCGTGCTCGGCAGCGCCCACTACATGGCACCCGAGCAGATCAACGGCCAGCGCGCCGACCACCGCTCCGACCTGTTCTCGGTCGGCGCCATCGCCTTCGAGCTGCTGGCCGGGCGCAAGCCGTTCGAGGCCGACTCGCTGACCGCCGTGCTGTTCAAGGTGACGCACGAGCGCCCGCCCGCGGAACTGCTGCCGAAGAGCGAGTACTCGCCGGGGCTCGAGCAGGTGATCCTCAAGGCGCTGGCCACCAGCCCGGACGATCGCTACGCGACGCTCGACGCCATGCACGAGGATCTCGAGCGCGTCGTGCGCGAGGCGGAGCGGTCGCGGGGCGAGCCCCCGGCCGACCCCGTGGAGGCGCTGCGCAGGAGGGTGGAGCACGAGATGGCCGAGAGACGCGCGGAGATCGCCCGGGCCCGGGCGGAAGGCCAGCTCCAGAAGGCGCTGGCGCTGTGCCACAAGCTGCTCGAGCTGGAGCCCGACGACGCCTCGATCCAGCTCGAGGCGAAGGAGATCGAGGCCGCGATCCAGGACCGCGAGATCGAGCAGATGGTGGCCGTGGCCGAGGGCTACCTCGAGCAGGGCGACCGCGCGCTGGCCGAGAAGATCGCCGCGCGGGCCGCGAAGCTGGCCCCCGAGAGCCCGCGCGCCCGCGCGCTCCGCGCGCGGCTCGACGCCGCCGCCGAGGAGCAGGGCACCGCGGACACGCTGCTCGAGGCGGCCCGCGAGCACCTCGTCCACGGCAACCTGCAGGAGGCGCGCGCGGCCGCCGAGGAAGCGCTCGCCGCCGACCCGAAGAACGCCGCGGCGCGCGAGATCCTGGAGCGGGTGTCGAAGGTGCTCGCCGTGCGCGAGCAGGCGGCGCCTCCGGTCGTCGAGCCCCCGCCGGCGCCCGTCGTCGCCCCTGCGGCGCCCGCGCCGGAACCCGCGCCCGCAGCGCCGGCGGCCCGCGAGGAGATCTTCTTCGACGAGTCCGGGCCCGCGAGCGTGCCGACGCCGATCCCGGTGGCGGCGGCGCCCGAGCCGGTCGCCGCCGAGCCCGAGCCGCCAGCGCCTCCGCCGGAGCCGCCCGCGCCGCCGCCGGAGCCCGAGCCGCCGATCGCGGTCGCACCGCCGCCCGTGCCGGAGCCGCCGCCGATCGACGTCGCGGCTCCGCCTCCGGCGTCCGAGCCGCCGGTCGCGCCGCCCGCAGTGGTGTCCGCACCCGCTCCGGTCGCGGCCCCGCCGGCGCCGGAGCCGGTCGCGCCGCCAGCGACGCGCGCGCCCGCCCCGCCGACGCCGGCCCCGGTCGCCGCGGCGCAGGGAGGGGATCGCAAGGCCGAAGCCGCTGCCCTCGCCACGGCGGCCATGAACCACTTCGTCGCCAACAACAACGCGAAGGCGCGCAAGGCGGCGGAGCGCGCGCTGGAGCTGGACCCGGCCAACAAGAAGGCCAAGGACCTGCTGAAGATCCTCGCCCTCGGCTGAGGGAAGGCGTGACGGCCCTCACCGGGGCCGAATCGGGGGTTCACGCCGGGCGGTCGGGGGCTATACTTTTTTCATGAAGCCCAGCCGCGTCGTCGTCGCCCTGCTCGCGCTGACCTTCGGCGCGGGTTCCGTCCCTTCGGTTCTCGCCTTCCAGGAGCCGAGCCTCGCCGAGCTGGCGAAGCAGGAGAAGAAGCGGCGCAAGGCCGCGGCGGCGGCCGCCGAGAAGAAGACGCCCACCATCACTGAAGACACCCTCCGCGCGGCCCCCGGCGCCACGGCCAACCCGGTCGTCGACGCGTCGGCCGCCCAGCCCGGAGCGAGCCCCGCCGCGTCGCCTTCCCCGGGGGCGACGCCGGAGAAGACCGACGAAGAACTCCGCGCGGAGAAGCAGGCAGACATCCAGAAACGGGTCGACGAGCAGAAGGCGCGGATGGACAAGGTGCGCGAAGTCATGGCCGAGGCCCAGACGGAGCTGAACGACCTCGCCAACCAGACGTTCGGTGGCCGCCGGGCCGCGCTGATGAAGCTGATCGACGACGGCAACGCCGAACTGGCGGCCTGCGAGGCGCGGATCGCGGATCTCGAGGAAGAGGCGCGGCGCGCGGGCGTGCGCGTCTCGCGCTGAAGGAGGGACCCATGGCCTCGCGCAGCCTGATCGCCGCACTCGCCCTGGCGCTGGCCGCGCCCTGCGGCCTGGCCCAGGAGCCGAGCCTCGCCGAGCTCGCGAAGAAGGAGAAGAAGCGGCGCAAGTCGACGCCCGACGCGACGCGGACCATCACGGAGGCGGACCTGGGCAAGCCCGGCGCCGGCACCTTCTCGGCCCCGGCCGGCAGCGATTCCGCAGCACCTGCCGCCAGCCCGGAAGCGGCTGCCGCGCCGGCGGCTGCGCCCGGGGCCACCCCGGAGAAGACCGAAGAAGAGCTGCGTGCCGAGCGTCAGCAGAAGTGGCGCGAGGACCTGCAGAAGGCCCGCGAGGACGTGACGAAGTACGAGGACCAGGTGGCGAAGCTGGAGGCCGCGCTCGGGGACATCAGCCAGAACATCCACTCCGCCTCGCGCGCCAACCGCGCCGCCGCCCTCGAGCAGGCCAGGGCCCAGCTCGCGCAGGCGCGGACGAAGGTCGAAGAACTGGAGAACGCCGGCCGCCAGAACGGCTTCAGTTAGGCCCGCGACCGGCGGCCTGAGCTAGCGCTTGCGGGACTGGGCCAGCACGCCCCAGTCGGCGTTGACGTCGATCCGCCGCGGCGACTCGCGCAGCGGCAGCTCGATCGCGCCGCCCTCGCGCGACAGCAGGGCCACGTGTTCGCCGTCGCCGCCCGCCGTCGACCAGGTCACCCGCACGGGCGCGTCGCCGGGCAGGTCCGCGGTCGCGATCTCGACCCGCGCCGCCCGCTCGCCGGACGCGCCGTGGAAGCGCCAGCCGAGGGTCGGGATCACGGTGCCGTGGATGTAGGCGTCGAACCAGGCGCCGAGCTCGCGACCGGACGCGGTCTCCAGCGCCAGGCGCAGGTCGCTGGTGCCGATCTTCTGGAAGCGCCGCTCGCGCTGCAGTGCCTGCAGTGCCGCCCGGAACGGCTCCTCGCCGACCAGGTTGCGCAGCGTGTGCAGCACCAGCGCCCCCTTGTCGTAGACGACCGCGCGGTAGATCCGCGCGTCCTGCTGCACGTGGCCGAGGCGGTGGCCGAGCGAGATCGGCCCGTCCGCGCTGTGCTTGACGGCCCAGCGCCCCATCCGCCCGAGCACCGCGCGGAACGCGGCCTCGCCGCGCGACTCCCGCACCCACAGCGCCGCCGCGTACTGGGCGAGGCCCTCCGAGATCCAGCGCTCGCGGTAGTTGCGGCCGGCGACGCCGTGGCCCCACCACTGGTGGGCCAGCTCGTGGGCGAGGAAGAAGCCGGGCACGTCCGAGAAGTTGGCGGGGTCCTCGGGCAGCGGCGTCCGGATCAGTTGCGGGCGCTCCTGCAGCAGCACCAGGCCCGGCGGGCTGTGGCCGCCCGGCGTGTAACCCTCGATCACGGCGAGGCCGATCCGCGGGTACGGCGGCGGCCCGAACTCGCGGGCGAAGAAGTCGACGATCGCGGCGGCGTCGTCGAGCGAGCGCTGGGCCGAGCGGCGCACCCGCGGCACCGCCATCGCCTCCAGCACAGCCCCGGCCGCGTCGCGGTGCGCCACCTCGACCAGGCGGCCGACGGCGAAGCTGAAGTAGCGCGCCGGCAGGTCCTGGCGGAATCGCACCAGTTGCCGCCCGTCCGCCTCGCGCTGGCCCTCGCGCACGCCGCCCATCACCACCTGCCGCTCGCGCGGCACCGAGAAGGTGAAGCGGCCCGTCGCGTAGTCGTCGTCGCCGCCCTGCGGGTGCCACAGCGTGCGGTTGGTGTAGACCGCCACCGGCTCGATCACGACTTCTTCCTCGAGGCTGTTGGCGCCGGAAGGCACGGGGCCGAGTTGAAGCGCCTCGCGGTCGATCGAGGCCGCGGCGAGGGTGCCGCCGTAGCGCACGGTCAGCGTCAGCTCGCCCGTCTGGCCAGCCAGCCCGCCCAGCGACACGAGCAGCCCGTTCTGGTTGCGGACCCGGAAGAACAGGTGGCGGCCGCCGGCGTCCGACTCGACCGAGCGCACCGCCAGCGCCTCGTCGAGCCGCAGCCGCAGCGAGGTGGCGGGGTTCAGCAGCCGCAGCCGCACCCGGGCCACCGCCTCGATCGCGCCGTCGGGTTCCACCCGCGCCTCGACGTCATGGTGGAGCACGTCGATCGGCCGGCCGTCGTCTTCGCTGTAGTCGAGCGTGCCGCCGCTGCCCGGGTACATGCAGATCTGGCGGCGGCGCTCGCGGTCGAACAGGCTGATCGACTCCGGGTCGCCGGCGCTGACGGCGAACGTGAGCGGCCCCTTCGGCCCGTCGAACACGACGACCGCGTCGCCCACGCCCGGCAGCAGCCACCACGGGGCGCCCGGGATCGCGGCGTCGAGCACGAAGGCGCGGCCCACGTGGCGGTCGTACCAGGCGCGCGCCGCGGCGACCCGCCGCGGCGCCGCCACGTCGGCCTCGAGCCGGGTCGGCTGCAGCACGCGGCGCAGGTCGGCCGGGTGGAGGCGCACGAACGCGTTCTTCACCTTGCGCACGAGCTGGGGCTGGCCGGAGTAGGCGCGGAGCTGCTCGCGCTCGGCCGCCGGCTTCGGCGTCACCCGCACCGTGCCTTCGCCCGAGAAGACGAGCACGGTCGGCCCGACGCTCGCGGGCGTCGTGAACAGCGTGCCCTGGTGCATCTCGAGCTCGAAGTCCTCGAGCACCAGCCGCAGCCCGTCGGCGCGGTAGCCCGCCGGGTCGAGCGAGAGGTGGAGCAGGCCGTCGACGCTGCCCCCGGCGTCGCGTGCGACCAGCCGCCAGCCGCCCTCCTGCGGCCGCAGCCGCAGCCGCCACTGTTCCACCCGCCCGCGCGGCTCGGTGATGGTGACCACGCGGGCCCCGACCCGCACCGAGCCGTCGGCCAGCGCCTGGGCCGGCTCGAGCAGGATCGACGTGGTCCCCGACCCGAAGTGCGACTGCACGAAGAACGCCTCGCCCTCGCGCGCCTCGGCGTCGAGCTCGCCCCACAGCGCGAGCCACGCCGCCTCGTCGCGGGCGGCCCAGGCGGCCTCGATCGCCGCCAGCGCCGGCGCCAGGTCGGGCTGCGGCGCGGCGGCCTGGCTGGCGCTCGCGGCGGGCGACAGCGGGCCGGGGCCGGGGACCAGCAGCGCGAGGGCGAAGGCGGCGGCGCAGCGGAACGGCAACGCGCGGCTCACGCCGACGCCGCCTGGGGGACAGCCGCGCGCGCCTGGCCCCGCGGCAGCCGCACGACGAAGCGGCTGCCGGAGCCGGGCCGGCTGTCGACGTCGACCTGGCCCGCGTGCAGGCGCACGATCTCCCGCACCAGGTAGAGCCCGACGCCGGTGCCGCCGGCGCGGCGGTTGAGGCCGCCGTCGGCCATGTAGAACTTGTCGAAGATGCGCGGCAGGTGCTCCGGCGCGATGCCCACGCCCGAGTCCCGGACCTCGACCACCACGTCGTCACCCTCCAGGCGCCCCCGCACCTCGACCCGGCCGCCGGCAGCCGTGTACTTCACTGCATTGTCGACCAGCTTGCGCACGACCTGCACGAGCAGCCCGCCGTCCGCGCGCAGGCGCGGGGCCGGGACCGGGAGCGTCACCTCCAGCGCCAGCCCCTTCTTGTCGGCGGCGGCGCGCAGGGGTTCGAGGCCGGTGGCGATCAGCTCCTCGAGGTCGTGGTCCTGGAGCTGCAGCGTCTGCTCGGCCATGCCCTGCTCGACGCGGCTGACCTCGATCAGGGTGTCGACCATGTCGATCACCCGGTCGCAGCTCTCGACGATCACCTTCATCGCGTCGGCCTGCGCCTTCTCGGGGACCGGCCCCGAGTCGCGCAGGAACTCGGCGTAGCCCTTGATCACCGTCAGCGGCGTGCGGAACTCGTGGCTGACGTTGCGCAGGTACTGCTGGCGCTGGCGGTCGGCCTCCTGCAGCCGGCGGTTGTTGAGGGTGGCCTGCTCGAGGTGCTCGCGCGCCTCCTCCAGCAGCCGCGCGTTGTCGATCGCGATCGCCGCCTCGGCGGCGAAGGCGGCCATCAGCTCCTGCTCCTCGGCGGTGAACTGGCGCGCCACCTTGGTGACGACCTCCAGCGTGCCGAGCGTCTCGCCGCGGCGCTGCATCGGCACGCACAGGAACGAGCGGTAGCCGAAGCGCTGCACCATGTCGCCGAACTTCAGCCGCGGGTCGGCCAGCATGTCCTCGATCGCCAGCGGCCGGCCGTGCTCCATCACCCAGCCGGACAGGCTCTCGCCGACCCGGATGTCCTCGAACGACGCCGTGACCTCGGGTTCCAGGCCCTCCTGGGCGGCGACGTTCAGCACGTCTCCCTCGCGCAGCAGCAGCAGGCAGTGGTGGGTGCCCATCAACTGGTTCACGCTGCGGCAGACCAGCGGCAGGATCTCGTGCAGGTCGTTGCGCTCGAGCACCCGGGCGCCGACCTCGAGCAGCGACTCGAACTCCAGGGTGCGGCGCCGCGCCGAGTCGAGCAGCCGGGCGTTGTCGAGCGCGATCGCGACGTGGCGCGAGAGCAGCTCCAGCACGGCGAGGTCGGCGCGCGAGAAGGCCTCCGCCCGGGCGCGGCCGACGCACAGGCAGCCGATCACGCGGCCCTTGGAGATGAGCGGCACGGACGCGACCGCCCGCATCCCGGGGCCGGCCAGCAGCTCCTCGACGTGGGCCGGCTCCGGCTCGCTGCCGTCGGCGCACCAGGCGACCGGCCGCAGCAGTGCCCAGGCCACGGCAGAGGACGGGATGCGGGCCTTGACGCGCCGGGCGGTGGTGCCGAAGGCCGCGACGTCGAGCCCGCTGCCGGCCTCCTCGGGGGTCGCGATCGAGAGACGGTCGAAGGGCACCAGCCGGCGCGCCTCCTCGGCTGCCACCGCGAAGACGTCTTCCAGGGTCAGCGACAGGTTGACGGCGTTGGCGACCTCGTTGATCGCCGCCAGCCGTTCGGCCTGGGCCTTGACCTCCTGCTCCATGCCGCGCTCGCGGGTCACGTCGCGCACGGTCGCGATCACCGAGCGCCGGCCCTCGAAGTCGACCGAGCCGGCCTTGACCTGGACCAGCAGCGGGGCACCACTCGGGCCCAAGAGCCGCGCTTCGAAGCCGCCGGCGGTGGCCTGGCTCGCCTCCCACGAGCGGTAGCGCTCGGCCAGCGCCGGGCGGTCGTCGGCGGGGACCAGGTCGGCGAAACCGCGACCGACGAGTTGCCCGGCGTCCAGACCCGTCATCGCCTGGAACACCTCGTTGGCGTAGGCGACCCGCCCGTCCTGGATGATCAGCACGCCGTCCTGGATGCGCTCCAGCAACCGGCGATAGCGTTCCTCGCTGCTGCGCAGGGCGCGCAGCGTCTGGCCCTGCTCGTCGACGCTGTGCCCGAGCTGCACGTTGGCACCCTGCAGCGACTCGTTGGCCGCGGCCAGGCGCCGCTGCACGTCGCGCAGGTGGGCGGAGGTGGCGCCGCCCATCAGCGCGCACCAGGCGAGAGCGACCGCGTGCAGGCCGCCCTCCGGGTGATCGGGAGTGGCGCGGCCCAGCGCGAGCACGATGGCGGCGTCGACGACGCCGAACGCCAGCGCGTAGCGCAGGCCCTTGCGGATCGAGACCGCGACCACGTGCGGGTAGAGCAGCAGCCAGATCGGGCTCTCCAGCCCGCCGGAGCACCAGGCCCCGGCCCCGACCGTGAGCGCGTCGACCAGGTCGTGCAGCACCTTCAGCCAGCGCGCCTGCGGCCGGCGGCGCAGCCAGAGATAGGCCGCGGTGGCGAAAACGGCGTAGCCGACGGCGATCGCGAGCGCGAGCTGCGGACGCATCCGCGGGCTCTGCCACAGCAGCCCCAGGGCCAGCAGGCCGAGCAGCAGCGACAAGCCGCGGTTGGCCACGGTGGTCAGCGCCCCGCGCCTGTACAGGCCCGTGTTGAAGGAAGGCGCCGACGCCGCGTCCATAGGCTCCTGCCGATGCTCGCCTTTCGAGTGGGGCGAGTATACCGGCCGCGCCGGGCCCGGTCTGCCGCGCGTGCGATAATCGAGGTTCATGCCGCGCCGCCTCGCACTCCTCCTCGTCGCGCTCGCCACGGCCGCCTGCTCGGGCCCGAAGAGCGGTCCGCTCGGTGTCGCTCCCGCCTTCGACCTGCCCGCCGCGGGCGGCGGTCGCATCTCGCTCGCCTCGCTGCAGGGCAAGGTGGTCGTGCTCGACTTCTGGGCGACCTGGTGCACGCCGTGCCTGGTGGAGATCCCCGACTATCGCGAGTTCTGGCACAAGAACCGCGCACGCGGGGTCGAGCTGGTCGGCGTCGTGGTCGACTCGGGCGAGCCCGAGGAGATCCGCGCCTTCCTGCGCGAGGAGAAGGTGGAGTGGCCGCAGGCGCTGGGGGACGACGAGATCAGCCTCGCCTACGGCGCCACCGACGGGCTGCCGACGACGTTCGTGATCGACCAGCAGGGCACCATCCGCCGCAAGATGCTCGGCATCGGCCCGGAGAAGATGAAGACCCTGCAGCGCACCGTGGACGAGGCGCTCGCCTCCGCGGCGCGTTGACCATTCCCGCCATCATTCCCCGGAGAAAAAAGCCGTGACCGTGACCCAGGACCAGGTGCTCGACGTGCTGCGCAAGGTGCAGGACCCCGACCTGCACAAGGACATCGTGACGCTCGGCTTCGTGAAGGAAGTGAAGATCGAAGGCGGCGAGATCGACTTCACGATCGAGCTGACGACGCCGGCGTGCCCGGTCAAGGACCAGCTCAAGAGCCAGGCCGAGACGCTGGTGGCCGGTCTGCCGGGCGTGACGGCGGCGCGGGCGAAGATGACGGCCGACACCCGCGCCCGCGGCGGCATGGGGCGCCAGGAGGTGCCGGGCATCCGCAACATCGTCGCGGTCGGCGCCGGCAAGGGCGGCGTCGGCAAGTCGACCACCTCGGTCAACCTGGCGCTGGCTCTCGCCCGGCGCGGGGCTCGCGTCGGCATCATGGACGCGGACGTCTACGGGCCCAACCTGCCGCAGATGCTCGGCATCGACGCCCAGCCCGAGGTCACGGAAGACAAGAAGATGCTGCCGCCCGAGGGCCACGGCATCAAGGCGATCTCGATCGGCATGCTGGTGCCTCCCGACCAGGCGGTGATCTGGCGCGGGCCGATGCTGCACGGCGCGGTGCAGCAGTTCATGCGCGACGTGGCGTGGGGCGAGCTCGACTACCTGATCGTCGACCTGCCGCCGGGCACCGGCGACGTCACGCTGTCGCTGTCGCAGAGCGTGCCCGTCGCGGGCGCGGTGGTGGTGACGACGCCGCAGGGCGTGTCGGTCTCCGACGTGCGCAAGGCGGTCGGCATGTTCCGCCAGCTCAACATCCCGGTGCTCGGCGTGGTCGAGAACATGAGCTACTTCCTGTGCGGCCACTGCAACGAGCGCACGGACATCTTCGGCACCGGCGGCGGCCGCAAGATGGCCGAGGACATGGGCCTCAACTTCCTCGGCGAGATCCCGATCGACACCCGCGTCCGCGAGGGCGGCGACGAGGGCAGGCCGATCGTCGTCGCGGCCCCGGACGCGCCGGCGGCGAAGGCCTTCGACGAGATCGCCGGCCGCATCGCCCAGCGCGTCGCGATCCAGGCGATGCGCATCCCGCTGAAGATCGTCCAGGCGGACTGAGGCTTTTTCCAACAGCTTGAATTCGAATCAGTAGAGATATCCACTGATTCGGATCGATCCTGTCGATTCTTGGTGCCCGCGCGCCGCCGAAATAGTTCACATCTTCTTTATCTAGAACTATTTCCGCTGTTTTTGGGGTCGTCCCTGCCGTTCCGGCAGGATGCTTGCAACTCAAAACGGACCTAGCCGCAAATCAACCAGACCGCGGGCCGGGAGTCCTCTTGTCGCCCGTGCTGCGGTCGCTAGTCCCCTGGGGAGTTGCACGAATGATGAAGCGTGCGTGGACGAAGGTGTGCCTGGGCCTGTTGCTGGCGGTTCCGCCGGCCTCGGCCCAGGTGGTGACCACGGGAACCGTGGTCGTGATCGTCGAGGCGTCGGACGGCAGCCGGCTGCCGGGCGCGGTGGTGACCGCGTCGGCGCCGGACGTGACGACCAAGCGGCAGGCGGTGTCGGACGCGCGCGGCGAGGCGATCCTCGTCAACCTCGCGCCTTCGGCCGCCTACGTCGTGACGACCGAGATGTCGGGCTTCAACACGGTCAAGAACCCGAAGATCCTGGTGCGCTCGGGCCAGACCACCACGCTGCGGGTGGGCCTCTCGCTCTCCAGCCAGACCGAGGAGATCACGGTCACGGCCGAGACCCCGCTGGTCGACACCACCAGCGCTGTCACCGGCCAGGACATCACCCTCGAGCTGACCGAGTCGCTGCCCACCGGCCGCTCCTACCAGAGCTACCTGCAGCTCGTGCCGGGCGTGATGCCCTCCGACTCCGGCAACCCCGCTTCCAAGTCCGGCCTCAACTACTCGGACATCGGCGGCACGATCGGCAGCTCGGCCGACAACTTCTACTACTTCGACGGCATCAACGTCACCGACCCGGTGACCGGCACCTTCGGCGCCAACCTCAACACCGAGATCATCCAGGAGCAGAAGGTGCTGACCGGCGGCATCCCGGCCGAGTTCGTCGGCACCCCCGGCCTGCTGTCGAACGTCATCACCAAGACCGGCTCCAACACGTGGCACGGCTCGGTCAACTACTTCCTCCAGAACGACAGCCTGGTGGGCGAGAACGAGAACTCGGCGAACGAGAAGTTCAACACGTTCGACTCCGCCGTCACCCTCGGCGGCCCGGTGGTCCGCGACCGACTGTGGTTCTTCGCGAGCTACCGCCGGCTGGAGCGCGAGGACGACGTCACCAGCCTCGACACCAACCAGCTCCTGCGCACGGTCACCAACAGCCAGGACCAGCTCTACGGCAAGGCTACCTGGGCCCCGACCGACCGCGACACGCTGGCGGTCACGTTCATGAGTGACCCGACCGACATCACCGGCAGCAGCTCGCGCAGCATCACCAACGCGCGCGACCGCAGCACGACCCAGGGCGGCGAGCGCTACAGCGTCAACTACTCGCGTCTGCTGGGCCGCGCCGTGCTCGACGTCGGCTACAACAAGCACAACGGCGAGGTCTCGACCTTCTCGGTGATCCGCGAGTCGGCCAACACCATCATCTTCCGCCGTACCGACGCGCGCACCCTGGCCGACGAGCAGAAGGGCGGCTTCGGCAGCGACAACATCGACCAGCGCGACACCGAGACGTGGCGCGCGGCGCTGCAGTGGAACGCCGGGCGCCACAGCGTCAAGGCCGGCGTCGAGTACCTGCAGAACACCAGCTTCCGCAACGCGCTGACGATCGGCGACACCAAGTCGACCTACTCCTCGCTGGCGAGCGGGCTCTCCGGCATCACCGCCAACGGCGTCGCCACCGGCTCGCTGACCGGCCTCGTCTTCGACCCGACCAACGCCTCCGACTACAACGGGTTCATCAACACCATCAACGGGCTGCCCAACCGGGCGGCCTTCTACTCGGCGTTCGACGCCAACCGCGACGGCGTCATCTCGCAGGCCGAGCTCGGGGCGGCGCTGGTCTTCAACTCGACGGCGGGCAACCCGCACGGCGCGATCAACTACTCGCGCACCTTCCAGTCGGCCGACGGGCCCCAGGAGCTCGGCTCCAAGGGGCTCAGCTTCTTCGCCCAGGACACGGCCCAGTTCGGCCGCTTCACGGTCAACGCGGGCGTGCGCGCCGAGCGTTTCGAGCACTCGAACACGCTGGGCGAGAACATCTACACGTTCGACTGGACGTTCGCGCCGCGCGCCAGCGTGGTGTGGGACGTGAAGGGCGACGGCCGCCAGAAGGCCTCGGTCTTCTACGGGCGCTACTACGACCCGATCCGCAACAACATGACGCAGTTCGCCGGCTCCCACAGCGGCCGCACCCGCGAGGAGCAGGTCTTCGCGCTGGGCCAGTGGGTGACCTACCGCGTGCGCGGCGGCGCCAGCCTCGACGCGATCTTCGCGCCGGAGACGAAGACGCCGTACACCGACGACATCCAGGTCGCCTACGAGATCGACCTCGGCAACAGCCTGGCGCTGCAGGCGCTGTTCACCAAGCGCCGGACCCGCGACATCCTCGAGGACTACGACCCGGTCCTCTACAGCGATCCCTCCCACTACCCGGGCCCGGTCGACCACCCCGACTCGCTGTTCCTGCCCTACACCCACTTCGGGTTCCCGGCGTCGGGACTGCCGGGCGCGGCCAACTTCTTCATCGGCACGCTCGAGGGCGGCAAGCGCGACTACCAGGGCTTCGAGCTCACCCTGCGGCGGCGCTTCCAGGACAACTGGCAGGCGCTCGTGTCGTACACCTTCAACGACGCCGAGGGCAACAGCAACTCCGACTCCAACGCGGACTTCCAGGGCGACGTGCTGTTCCTCGACCCGCGCGCCCCGAACCAGTACGGCAAGCAGCCGGGCTCGATCGAACACCTGTTCAAGCTGGCGGCGTCGTACCAGTTCGACTTCGGCCTCCAGCTCGGCGCCTTCTACCGCTGGAACTCGGGCTCGATCGCCAGTCGCACGTTCCTCGCCTCGGGCCGCAACCTGCCGATCCGCGTTCCCGCCGGCCAGACGTTCGAGTTCGCCGGCATCACGTCGGAGCGCTGGATCGCGCCGGACACGGTCGGCGCGCTGACCAATCCCTCGTTCGGTCTGCTCGACCTGCGCGTCGAGTACAACCGCAAGCTCTCGCGCACCCTCACCGGCGAGCTGTTCGTGGACGTCTTCAACGTTCTCGACAACCAGGGCGCGACCCGCAACCAGGACTTGGTGGCGGGCTCGGGAGGCATCGCGTTCGGCCAGCCGATCGCGTTCAGCCCGCCGCGGCGCTTCTTCCTCGGCGCGCGGCTCAGCTTCTAGGCCGTCGCCTCTCTAGGACTCCAACGGCGGGAGTCCGGCCTCGCGGCCGGGCTCCCGTCGGTTCCGCCCGCAGGGCCAGGGCCGCGAGCCGGAGGACGTGGTGGAGCACGGGTCAGGCCGGCTGGAAGAAGACCGGCTCGCCGACCCGGACTCGGCCGCGGCGGGTGACGGCGCCGTAGACGCCCGCCCTGTTGTTGCGCGCGCCCACGATCGCCTTCAGCACCTCCGGAGTGGAGCGGGCCGTGTCGGGATCGAAGTTCACCATCGAGCAGCGTTCGTCGTGGTTCGTGACCGCGACCGCGGCTCCCGCCTCGCCTTCGCCGAACGAGAGCCGCCCTCCCACCCACTCGTCCTCCTCGAACGGGACGGCTCCCCGGGTGGCGATCAGCAGGTTCGGGCGAAAGCGCCGCACGTCCGCGGGCTGCCCCGCGAGCCGCGCCACCTCGTCGACGGTCGCCGTGGCGAACAGCGAGAGGCTCGCTTCGTCGAAGATGCCGCGATCGAGGTACATCATCTCGACCGGGGCGCTGTGGCGGCGGCCGATCTCCTGCGCCAGCTCGGGTCCGAACAGCGGCAGGTCCTGCCCGTCCGGGGTGCGGACGTGGGTGGGAAGGTCCGCGTGGGTCGCGGTTCCGAGGCGCCGGGGGGCGTACCGGACGAGATCGGGGACCTTCGAGGCGGTCAGCCACGGGAACCCGCCCAGCTCCTCGATCCGCCGGAACGCCAGGCGCCGGTCGCCCGCGAACCCGTGCCACCCGACGTCGGCGACCTCCAGCGGTTCGCCGGCCATCGACTTCACGGGGTACCGGTAGAGCGCCGCGACTTCGCCCACGAGGATCGGCATGTCGGAGTTCGTCCTTCCAGCGAGGGGGTGGGACGCCCCATGCTAAGGGGCCGTGGGCGCCCGTGTGGAACTTTCCGGCAACGATTGCGTATGTCAAGATGATCAGCATCCTGCGTTGACATTCGCGGAGGGGCCATGGCGGCCAGCGGGACGGGCGGACGGAAGGCCGGGGGACGCGGGACGGGGCTCGACGCCACCGACCGCGCGCTGCTGCTCGCGCTGTCGCGCGACGGGCGCCGGCCCGGAGCCGACCTGGCCAAGGATCTCGGGATCTCGCGCCAGGCCGTCGCCGAGCGCATCAAGGACCTCGAGCGGCGGCAGGTGATCCGCGGCTACCGCGCCGACGTCGATCCCGACGCGCTCGGCCTCGCAGTGCGCGCCCAGATCCGGCTCACGCTGCTCGGCAGCGCGGGGCCGGGGCGCGAGCGCGAGGTGGCGAAGCTGCTCGCGCACAGCCCGCTGGTGCGCTCCGTCTACCGGGTCAGCGGCGAGGACTGCTTCGTCGTGCACCTGGTGTGCCGCGAGATCGCCGACGTCAACGGCCTGCTCGCGCAGCTGGTGGCGACCCGGGCCGTGCAGTCGTCGCGCACGTCGTTCGTGCTGGAGACGCTGGTCGAGAAGGGGGGGCTGGGTCCGCTCGAGCCCGCGCTGGTGCTCGAGGAGGAGTCGCCGTGAAGCCGACGCCGTCGTTCCTGCCGTGGCTCGCCCTGTTCACCATCTACGTGGTGTGGGGCTCCACGTACCTCGCGATCCGCATCGTCGTCCACGACATGCCGCCGTTCGCCGCGGCCGCCGTGCGCTTCCTGGTCGCCGGCCTCATCATGGGCCTGGCGGCGGCGCACTTCGACCGCGGCCAGGGCTGGCCGACGCGGCGACAGTGGCTCGACTACGGCCTCGTCGGCCTGCTGCTGCTGGCCTTCGGCAACGGCCTCGTGATGTGGGCGGAGCGCACGGTGCCCTCGGGCATCGCGGCGCTGGTCGTCGCCACCGTGCCGCTGTGGCTGACGCTGATGGAGGGCGTGCTCTCGCGCGGCGCCTCGTGGACCGCGCGGGCGTGGCTCGGCATCGCGATCGGCCTGCTCGGCGTCGCCTTCGTCGCCGAGCCCGGCGGCGCCGACTTCGCCGCGCAGTGGCCGGGCATCCTCGCGCTGCAGGTCGCGGCGCTCACCTGGTGCGCGGGTTCGCTCTACGTGAAGCGGGTGCCGCACAAGCTGCCCGTGGTCTCGGCTTCGGCGGTGCAGATGCTGGTCGGCGGCGCGGCGCTGGTGCTCGAGTCGCTGGCGAAAGGCGAGGACTGGAGCCGCCTGCTGTCGGCGCCGCCCGCGGCCTGGGGCGGCCTGCTCTACCTCGTGATCGCCGGCTCGCTGATCGGCTTCACGGCCTTCGCCTACTGCCTGACGGTGATGCCGGCGAGCGTCGTCGGCACCTACGCCTACGTGAACCCTGTGGTGGCGGTGGCGCTCGGCTTCCTGATCCTCGACGAGCCGCTGACCCGCGGCGTGCTGTGGGGCGGCGCGATGATCGTGCTCGCGGTCGTGCTCGCCACCACCGGCACCAGGCCCGTCCAGTCCCCCTCGACCCCGCAGGCGGAACCCGCGCGCAAGGCCGCGTAGCCGCGATCCCCCTCGCGCGTGCCCCGGCCGCGGTTCGGCGCGACAATCGCCGGACCGTGGCCAGGCACTCCCGGGACGGCGGCCCCCTGCGCGAAGAGGAGTCCGCCTGGTGGGTCTCCGTCGTGGGGCGCCCTCTGGTGCTCGTCCTGTGGTGCTTCTTCGGCTGGGGCACGCTGATGCTGTTCGCGCTGCTCCACTTGGCGATCGACGTGGGCCTCGCCGAGACTCTCGCCCGGCTCCGGCCCGACCAGGAACACGGGATCGCGGGGCTGGTGAACCTGCTCTGCGCCGCCGTGGCGGCCGGCATCTGGCTCCTGATCGCCTGGAACCTCTGGCTGCGCCGGCGCCCGCCGTCCGACCCGCCGCGAGACCCCTGAGCCCGACGCAGCCGGCAACTCGGGTTCAGGCCCCCTCGATCCTCAGCGGTGGGCCGGGGTTTCGTCCCAAGTCCGCCCTCCCAGTTCGCGCCCAGCCCGCTTCTTGTTGCGGCCCCCCCACTGCTTGAAGAAGAACGGCACCCGAGCACGTCGGCACTGGTCGCGGAGATCCTCGACCCAGGCTTCAGCCATCGGGCGAGCCCGAGGTCCGGACTCGCCGCCGACGATCACCCAATCGATGCCCCCGAGATCGAGGTCTGGCAGAGGACCCAGGAGCGGTTCGAGCGACAGGAACTTCGTGGCCGCTGGAGTTCGCCGAAGCGCATCGATTCGGTGGACGTACGCCGACGATTCGACGCTGACCCCCATCCATACGTTTCGCGGCCAGTCGATCGACGGTGCCAGTTCGACCAACCGGTCCGCCCTCTTCGTCAGCACCTGGAAGCGATGCCAGTGGGCTCGCCGCATCACGTCGAACACGCGCTGTATGAAGAGCTCCGGGACCTCGCCGTGAAAGAGGTCGCTCATCGAGTTGACGAAGATCGTCTGGGGAGAACGCCAGTGAAGCGGGGCCTCGAGCATCTGCGGCTGGAGGGTCAGCTCGAAGCCATGGCGATAGTTGGGCTGCCCCATGGCCTGGAGCCGGTGAGCCATCCGCTCGGCGTAGCAGTGCTTGCACCCGGGACTCACCTTCGTGCACCCGGTGACGGGATTCCAGGTGGCCTCGGTCCACTCGATGCCGGAACGCCGCGCCATGCGTTCAATCCCTCCGATCTTCGAGCAGGTGGCGGGCCAGCTTCACGGCCAGGGCGGCCCCTCGGGGGTTCCCCGCAGCGAAGCAGAGCAGGTAGAGGGGAGTTCCCGTCGGGCCCACGAGCACGCGCGGATGCTCCGCCACCTTCGCGAAGACGGTCGCCAAGCGTTGATTGTAGTAGCGACCGATCGCTTCCAGGCCGACTCTCTCCGAGGTCACTGTGACGTCGCCGAACAGGTTCCGCTGCTCGCGTCGCGAATAGAGAGCGCGCTCCCAGTCTCTGTCTCCGAAAACCAGGTCGAGCCGCCTCCGCCACGACGCGGGCATCTCGCCGCTTCGCGTCAGCATGCGTCCCGCCCCGATTCCGTGCGGGAACAGCACCCAGAGGTCGATCGCCCGAGTGGCCGCAACAGCCTCGATCGTCCGCCATTCGACTTGCATTCCGTACGGGTCGAGAAAGAGTACGGCCCGGCGAGACCGCCAGTTGCGGCTGCAGAGGCCGCGGATCTCCTCGTTCGCGTCGCCGCCCCGGATTTCGATGCGGCTCGCGAGTTCCCCGGCCTCTCGTCGCACCCTCTCCAGGCTGGCGCGGTGCCGCCCCTTCTTCTCGATGAAGATGTAGCGATCGAAGCGAGGCTCCACGGCCAGCGCTCGCTGGGCTGACCCTTCCAGGAATGCATGTTCGTCGCGGGCATCATCCTCTTCTGGCAGCAGGGAGGCAGGTGCGCGGCGCTGCTTGCGCGCCAGGATGTGGCCGCTGCCCGCGAAGGCATCGATGTAGGCCTTGACGAAGGGACGTTCCGGGCTCGGCTTGCTCTGCAGGGCCGTCGTGTAGGCCTTCAGGTACCGAGTGAGGATCTCCAGTTTCTCCTCGGTCCACCGGCCACCGAATCGATGGGGTTCGTCGGACATGGGTAGACCGTAGTCCGGCATGGGGCCCCGGAAGGTCCTCGGGTCCGCCTAGAATCCGCGGATGTCCTCCGCGGTGCAGCGCGTCAGTGCCTACGCTCGGGACGTCGCCGAGCTGATGGGGGCGCCCGGCGTCAACGAGCTGACCTACTACCCGCCGCTGCAGGTGCTGCTCAACGGGCTGCTGCGCGACCGGGGGCTGCCGTTCGACGTGCGGGTGGGGACCAGCCAGTACCGGCCCGCCGGTGGCGCGGACATGCCCGACCTCGCGTTCTACGACGGGGCGGGGGAGTTCCCGGTCGTGCTCGGCGAGGTCAAGCTGCCGAGCGTCGACCTGGACGACATGGCGCACTCGACGGGCACCGACGACCAGGTCGGGCGCTACCTCGGCCGCACCGGCGTCGTGCTGCTGTCCAACATCCGCGGCTTCGCGCTGGTGGTCGCGGATCGTCCCGGCGAGGGGCCGGTGCCGCCCGCGGCTCGGCGGGTGCTCGACGCCGTGGAGTTGTGGCCTTCCGCCTCGGCCCTGAAGAAGCACTCCGCGATCGACGTGGCCGCAGCCGAGGCGCTCGGCGACCTGCTCGAGCGAGCCGTCACCGAGTTCGCGGCCATCTCGGAGCCCGAGTCGCTGGCGCGCATCCTCGCCCGCCAGGCCCGGCGCGCGAAGGAGGCGCTGCCCAGGCAGTTCTCGAGCGCGGTGCGCCCGCTGCTCGACGACTTCGGCAAGGCGCTCGGCATCCACTTCGAGGGCGACGAAGGCGAGGAGTTCCTGCGCTCGTCGCTGATCCAGACCGTCTTCTACGGCTTGTTCGCCTCGTGGACGCTGTGGCGGCGCGCGGGCGGCGAAGGCGCCTTCGCCTGGCAGGACCTCTCGCGCTGGCTGCGCATCCCGTTCCTGGGTGCGCTGTTCCACGAGTTCGAGCATCCCTCGCGCCTCAAGGAGCTGGGCCTCAAGCCCCACCTCGACGCGGCGACCGCGACCCTTTCCCGCGTCGACGCCGAGCGCTTCTTCTCGCGCTTCCGTGGGCCGGAGATCGAAGCGGGCGGCTCGGCAGCGACGACCGCGATCCTCTACTTCTACGAGCCGTTTCTCGAGGCATTCGACCCGGAGCTGCGCAAGCAGCTCGGGGTCTGGTACACGCCCTCGGAGATCGTCCGCTATCAGGTGCGGCGGGTCGACCAGCTCCTGCGCGACGAGCTCGAGTGCCCCCAGGGCCTCGCCGACCGCCGCGTGGTCGTGCTCGACCCGGCCTGCGGCACCGGCGCCTACCTGATCGAGGTGCTGCGCTGCGTCGCCGAAAGGCTGCGCGACGAGGGCTCGGGCGCGATCGTGCCTGCCGAACTGCTCGACGCCGCCTGCCGCCGGCTGATCGGCTTCGAGATCCTGACCGCGCCGTTCGTGATCGCCCAGCTCCAGCTCTACCTGCTGCTCGACGAGCTGGGCGCGACGCCCGACGAGTCCCATCGGCCCGCGGTGTTCCTGACCAACGCGCTGACCGGCTGGGAGGGCGCCGATCAGATGAAGCTCTCGTTCCCCGAGCTGCAGGAGGAGCACGACGCCGCGCGCCGCGTGAAGCGCGAGGAGGCGATCATCGTCGCCCTCGGCAATCCGCCCTACAACCGCTTCGCGGGCGTTCCGCTCGACGAGGAGGCGACCCTCGTCGACCACTACAAGGGCATCCGCCGCGACGCGAAGGGCCAGCAGCAGGGCAAGTCGGCGATCTACGAGCGCTGGGGCATCCGCAAGCAGCTCCTCGACGACCTCTACATCCGGTTCTTCCGACTGGCGGAGATCCGCATCGGCGACCGCGCCGACCACGGCATCGTCAGCTTCATCTCCAACAGCTCTTACCTCGCTGGCCGCTCGCACCCGCTGATGCGCGAGTCGCTGTTGACGCGCTTCGACGACATCTGGGTGGACAATCTGCACGGCAACCGGCTGGCCAGCGAGCGGACGCCTCAAGGAGATTCCTGCGAGACGATCTTCAATACGGAATCCGGCGGCCCGGGCATCAAGGTCGGCACGGCGATCACGACGCTTGTGAAGCGAGGCCGGCCGCGCGAGAAGGGGCCGGCCGCGCGGGTCCACGTCCGCGACTTCTGGGGCCGCGCCGACGCCAAACGCCGCGCGCTGCTGGCGAGCCTGGACTTCGACGCCGCGACGCCGCAGGCGCGCCGCGAGTGGAGCGAGACCTCGGAAGGCCCGCGTCCCTACCAGGACGCGACGCCGACGGAAACGGGCCTGTGGCGCTTCGTCGCCGCCACGGCGACCGGCTCCTACGAAGACTGGCCCGCCCTCGACGACCTCTTCGTGGAGTCGTTCCAGGGCGTCAACCCGAACCGCGGACTCGACGGCAGCGTCATCGACACTGACCGCGCCGCACTCGAAGAACGGATGCGGCACTACTTCTCCGCGGATGAGCACGCCGACGTCGCGGAGCGGATGCCGGAGCTCTTTACGAAACGCGCCGGATACGACCCGGTGGTCGTCCGCAAGCGTTTGTTGACGGGCGGGTTCTTCGCAGAGCGCCTCGTGACGTACGTGCTATTTCCGCTGGATACGCGCTTCATCTACTACGACGACCAGCAGGGGCTCCTGAATCGGCCGCGCCCGGAGTTGTGGGCCAACCGCCACGACAACGAGTTCCTGATCGCGGTGCCCCAGCCGCGCCGGATCTCCGAGAGCCGTCCGCTCGTCGCCTCGGGTCTGTTCGACCTCCACCTGCACGATCGCGGTTCGGTCGGCTTCCCGGCCCGCTTCGCCGAGGCGCGGGCGCAAGACTTGTTCGGTTCGCAACACGCGGCTCCGTCGGCCAACCTCGCGCAGCCCGCGTGGGAGGCCATCAGGAAGGCACACGGCCTCAGGGGCGACCTCACCGGGCCCGATGCCGAGCGGTTGGTGCGGGCGCTCTTCGCGCTCGCGCTGGCCATCGGCCACGCGCCGCGCTTCGAGGCCGACCACGCGGAGTCCCTGGCCCAGGACTGGCTCCACCTCCCGATCCCGCGCGACAAGGCGGCGTTCAAGGAATGCGCTTCGCTGGGCCAGCAGGTCGCCACGCTGCTCGACCCCGCCCGCGATGCCACGAAACTGCTGACCGCGCTGCTCGGCCCGCGCCGCCGCCACCTCGCGGTGATCGAGACAAAGAACGCGGGGGCCGTGCGCGACAGCGACCTGGCGGTCACCGTCTCCTACTTCGGCGCGGCTCCGGGCAAGTGGGTCTCGCGGCCGCCGTCGGAGGACGAAGCGGGCGGCCCCGCGTGGGGCGAAGCCACCGGCGACCTCTGGCTCAACGACACGGTCTACCTGAAGAACGTCCCAGAGCGCGTCTGGCGCCACGAGCTCGGCGGCTACCCGGTCGTCAAGAAGTGGCTCGGCTACCGCGACGCGAAGCGCCGCGACGGCCGCCCGATCACGCTGGCGGAACTGGACCACCTGCGCTCGATCGTCCACCGCCTCGCCGCCCTGCTCCTGCTCCACGACGCCCTCGACGCGGCCTACGACAAGGCCGCCGCCGACGCCTTCACTTCGAGCGAGCTCAGCCTGAAGTAGCCGCGGGCTGCTTCCAGCGTGCCGTCGCCGGCCGGCGCTCGCGGGTTCCGAACCGCCGCGGGCCATCGCACTGTGATCAGTGGCACCCGCACTCTTCGCCGCGCCACGCTTCGCGGGCTTCGGTCGAGATCAGCGGCGCCATCGCCAGCGCCGCCACGGGATCGGCCCACCACCAGCCGAACGCGGCGTTGAGGGCGAGCCCCGCGAGGGCCGCGATCGACAGCCACCAGCAGGCCGTCGTCTGGAACGCGTCGGCCTCCAGGGCGCGACTGCCGAGGTCGCGGGCCGTCGCGCGCTTCGCGCGGGCGAGCCACACCATGACCAGCGCCGAGACCGCGGTCAGGGCGATGCCGACGAGCGAGGCCTCGGGGGCCTCCTTCGCCCACAGCGTCCGCGCAGCGTCGAACGCGATCCAGGCGGCGAGGGCCCACAGCGAAGCGGCGACCAGCCGGCGCGCGCGACGGTCGAGCGCGTCGATGGCGCGAGGATCCCGCATCCCGGCCTCGGCCCGCAGCCGCCAGAGGAGGATCATCCCCGACGACGTCTCCACGAAGCTGTCGATGCCGAACGCCAGCAGGGCCACGCTGCCGGCCGCCAGGGCCGCCGTCACCGCGATCAGGCCCTCCAGCACGTTCCAGCCGACCGTCAGCCACTCCAGCCGCAACGCACGGTCGAGGTGTCGCGCTCGCTCGCGGGCTCCGACGCCCGCGGCCAGCGCCGGCGCGATCTGGTCGAGTGCTGCCACCGGCCGGAAGTGTAGCAACGTGCCGTCGCAGCGCACTCCGCGCCGTCGGCGCCCGGAGCCACGGAACTTTATTTGTAGAATACAAGTATATGTCTGGCGGGGGCGGAGCCGAAGACCATGGAACACGCACAGTCGCTGTACGAGGCCGGCGCCGTGGCGCTGGCCGTCTTTCTCGCACTGGGGGCAGTGGACGGCCTCTACCTCCACCTGTGGCGCTACCGCCTCCACGCCCGGCCCGCGTCGCGCGGCGAACACCGGCTGCACACCCTGTCCGCCGTCCTGTTCGTGGCGACCTTGCCCGCCGTGCTGCTGTGGGAGACCGGCGGCCTGCTGCTGTGGGCGGGAGTGGGCCTGATCGCGCTCGACCTCGGGGTGTCGCTCTTCGACATGATCTCGGAGCGCGACTCGCGGGCCGACCTCGGGGGATTGAGCACGGGCGAGTACGTGCTCCACATGGTGATCATGAGCGCGCGCGGGGCTTCGCTGGCCCTCGCCCTCGGCGCTCGCCCCGCGGCGGCCTGGGCCTTCGACGCGCCCTGGGTGCTGGGGCCGATGCCCCCGCTGGCCGCCACCGTCGCCTGGCAGGCGTTCCCCGGCGCGATCCTGATGACGGCGCTGCACGTCTGGTTGTGCACGGAGAGCGGCGTGCGCTCGTTCGAGGCCCTGCGCGCTCGCACCGCGGCCACGGTGGCGGCCTGGCGCGGCGGTGCCGCCCCCGCCTGCTGTCCGCCCGAAGCCTGAACCCGAGAACCCGAGGAGGACTCCATGAACTCGAACCTGCCCGTGGCCGTGATCGGCGCCGGCCCCGTGGGCCTGGCGGCTGCCGCCCACCTGCTGGCGCGCGGCCTCGACCCCGTCGTGCTCGAGGCCGGCGCCGGCCCGGGCCACAGCGTGCTCGCGTGGGGCCACGTCCGTCTCTTCTCGCCGTGGCGCTACGTCGTCGACGCCGAGGCCGAGCGGCTGCTCGCCCGCCGCGGCTGGCAGCGCCCGCCCGACGACGAGTACCCGACCGGCCGCGACCTGGTCGAGGGCTACCTGCGGCCGCTGGCCGGGGTGCCCGAGCTGCGAGACCGCATCCGCTACCGGAGCCGCGTGCTCTCGGTGGCGCGGGCGGGCCTCGATCGCCAGAAGAGCGCGGGCCGCGAGCGCGCTCCGTTCGTCCTGCGCATCACGTCCGAGGAGGGGATCGAACACGACCTGCGCGCCCGCGCCGTGATCGACGCCTCCGGGACCTGGACCACGCCGAATCCGGCCGGCGCGGACGGCCGCCCGGCCCTGGGCGAAGCCAGCCTGGGCGACCGCGTCACCTACGGGATTCCCGACGTGCGAGGGCGGGAGCGCGAGCGGTTCGCCGGGCGTCGAGCGCTCGTCGTCGGCAGCGGCCACTCCGCGTTCAACGCGCTGCTCGACCTGCTCCAACTGGCCGACGAGGTCCCGGGTACGGCGGTCGTCTGGGCCGTGCGTCGCCCCTCGCTCGGCTCGGTCTTCGGCGGCGGGGAGAACGACCAGCTCCCCGAGCGCGGGCGGCTCGGGCAGCGGCTGCGCGCGCAGGTCGAGTCCGGGCGGCTGCGGATCGAGCTCGGCTTCCGGCTCGAGCGCTTCGAGCGACTCGCGGACGGCGGCGTCGTGGCGGTCGCGGGCGAAAGCCGGCTGGCGCCCGTCGACCAGGTCGTCGTGGCGACCGGGTTCCGCCCCGACCTCGCGCCGCTGCGCGAGCTGCGGACCCAGCTCGACCCGGCGACCGAGGCCCCGACCGCCCTCGCCCCGCTGATCGACCCCAACGTGCACAGTTGCGGGACCGTGCGGCCCCACGGGTTCGCGGAACTGAAGCACCCCGAGCCCGACTTCTACGTCGTGGGCATGAAGAGCTACGGGCGCGCCCCGACGTTCCTGCTGCTGACCGGCTACGAGCAGGTGCGGTCGGTGGCGGCCGCGCTCGCGGGCGACCTGGAGGCGGCGCGCGAGGTGCGGCTGGTGCTGCCCGAGACCGGCGTCTGCGGGGGCAGCGGACGCGACGAAGGGGCCGCGGTCAGCGGCGGCTGCTGCGGTGCCGGCGACGACGCCCAGGCCCCCGCGCGGATCACGCTCCGCCGGCGCGTCGAGCCGACGCCGGGCGGCTGCGGGACGACCGCCTCGGGGTGCGGCTCCTGACCGGCAGGGCGTTCCACGGCGATCGCATCGTGGCGGCGCTCGCCGTCACCGAGACGATCTCGTGGGGCGTCCTGTACTACGCGATCGGCGTGCTGGCGCTGCCGATGGAGCGAGAGCTCGGCTGGTCCCGCGAGGTGGTGTTCGGGGGCTTCTCGCTCGGCCTGCTGGTCCAGGCGCTGGCGTCGATCCCCGTCGGGCGCTGGCTGGATCGGCACGGCGGACGCGCCCTGATGAGCGCCGGCTCGCTGGCTGCGGCCACCCTCGTCTGGGCGTGGTCCCAGGTGACGACGGTCGCCGCGTATCTCCTGATCTGGATCGGGCTCGGGCTGGCGATGGCCGCGGTCCTGTACGAACCGGCGTTCGCGACGCTGAGCCGCTGGTTCGACCGCCACCGGCCGCGGGCGCTGATGACGGTCACGCTCGCGGCGGGTCTCGCCAGCACCATCTTCCTGCCGCTCACCGAAGCCCTCGTCAGCCACTTCGGCTGGCGAGGCGCCCTCCTCGCGTGGGCCGCGGTGCTGGCCGTCGTCACGCTGCCGCTCCACGCCTTCGTCCTGCGCCGCGACCCGGCCGACCTCGGGCAGCACCCTGACGGCGAAGCAGGCGTCGGGCCGCTTCGACCTCCGCCTGCCGAGGCCCGGGCGCCCGTTCGCGGCGGGGACTTCGCCGGCCTGGCGGCGGCCTTCGCGCTCTCGGCGGTCGCCGCGGCGGCGGCCAGCGCCCACCTCGTGCCGATGCTGGCCGGTCGCGGGCACTCCGAGTCCGCCGCGGCCCTCGTCGCCGGATGGATGGGGCTGATGCAGCTCCCGGGTCGGCTGCTCTTCCCCTGGCTGCGTCGCACGCTCCGCAGCGATCGCGTCACGCCCGTGTTGTTCGCCGCGCAGGCCGCCGCGCTGGCGCTGGTCGCGCTCGCCGAGCCGCCGTGGCTGTGGGTCGGCGTCGGCCTGCTCGGCGCCGCGGGCGGGCTGCTCACCCTGGCGCGCGCCACGGAGGTCGCCGACCGTCACGGGCTGGCCCGCTACGGCGCCCTCAGCGGCCGCCTCGCTTTCGCGACCACGCTGGCGCGGGCGGCCGGGCCGATCGGGGCCGCCGCCCTGCTCGGCCCCGTCGGAGGGTACTCGCCCCTGCTCGTCCTGCTCGCCGCCCTGGCGGCGTGCGCTGCGGCGC
The DNA here is from genome assembly GCA_025994075.1 of Vicinamibacteria bacterium. Lineage (GTDB taxonomy): Bacteria > Acidobacteriota > Vicinamibacteria > Fen-336 > Fen-336 > WYBL01. The sequence goes on along the minus strand of JAMQGV010000040.1, from coordinate 53,684 downwards.
TCTCGGTCGCGGGCCCGACGACTCCTCAGGCGGCTCGCGACACCCCGGCGTCGTACCAGCCGCGCGTGGCGATGCAGGCGCGGCACACGGACAGCATCACGGGCACCTCGACCAGCACGCCGACGACCGTCGCCAGCGCCGCGCCCGAGCCCGGGCCGTACAGCGCGATCGCGGTGGCGACCGCCAGTTCGAAGAAGTTGGAGGCGCCGATCAGCGCGCCGGGCGCGGCCACCCGGTACGGGACCCGCAGCACCTTCATCAGGCCGTAGGTCAGCCCCGAGTTGAAGTAGACCTGGAGCAGGATCGGAATCGCGATCAGCGCGACGTGGAAGGCGCGCGAAGTGATGTTCTCGGCCTGGAACGCGAAGATCGCGACGAGCGTCGCCAGCAGCGCGAGGATCGTGACCGGCTGGAACGCGGGCAGCAGCCGGCTCTCGAACCACTCGGCGCCTTTCGCGCGCAGGAACCAGGCGCGAGACAGCGAGCCCATCGCCAGCGGGATCACGACGAAGACGAGCACGGACATCAGCAGCACCGAGAAGGGCACCACCAGCCCCGCGGCGCCGGCGACGAGCAGGCTCACGATCGGCGCGAAGGCGAACAGCATGACCAGGTCGTTGATCGAGACCTGGACCAGCGTGTAGGCCGGATCGCCGTCCGAGAGCTGCGACCAGACGAACACCATCGCGGTGCATGGGGCCGCGGCCAGGATGATGACGCCGGCGACGTATTCGGCCGCCAACTCGGCCGGGATCCACCCGGCGAACAGCTTCGTGAAGAACAGCCAGCCGAGAAAGGCCATCGAGAACGGCTTGACCAGCCAGTTCACGAAGAGGGTGACGAACAGGCCCGTCGGTCGACGCCCGACGCCGCGGATCGACGCGAAGTCGATCTTCAGCATCATCGGGTAGATCATCAGCCAGATCAGCACGGCGATCGGGACGTTGATCTGGCTGCCTTCCGACAGCTCCATCCCGCGCAGCCACTCGACGGCGCCGGGAAACAGCTTCCCGATGGCGATGCCGAGCGCCATGCAGACGGCGACCCACAGGCTCAGGTAGCGCTCGAACACGGACATCGGCTTGCCTTCCATCTCCACTCCTCGGGGACCCGGGTCTCGGGTCGCCAGCGGCTTCGGTTACGCGGGCCGGATCTTCGCGAAGATCGCCGTCAGCCGGGTGCGGTAGGCCGCGACCAGCGCGGCCTCCTCTTCGGCCATCGGCCGCACGGGGATCAGGTCCATGACCTCGGCAGGCGGGAGCCCCGACTCGGCCAGGGTGCGGGCGCTGCCCACGGTCATGGCAGCGACGCACTGCGCTGCGGCGTCCGCGGACAGGCCGAACTCGCGGCCGAGCGCCGCCAGCAGGTCGAGCTGGAACCACAGGTAGGTGGGCCCCATGGCCGCGATCACAGCGTAGGCCTCGAGCTGCGATTCCGCGACCTCCGGCGCAGCGCCGAGCGGGGCGAGGAGCCTCGCGACCGTTTCGCGGCCATCCGCGTCCAGCCCCGGCCCGAACGCGACCGGGTTGAAGCCGGCGCCGACGATCGACGGCGCGTTCGGGATCACCCGCGCCAGGCGATCGTGGCCCCCGAGCAGGTCGCGCAGGGCGGCGAAGGTGAACTTCGGCGCCAGCGAGACGACGACGGCGCGACGCTGAAGCTGGCCCGCCAGCGGAGCGAGGGCCGCCTTCATCGCGGGCGGATGCACGGCCGCGAACACCACGTCCTGCCGCGCGGCCCGCGCGTTGTCGTCGCGGACGACGTTCACGCCCGGGAAAGCCGCGGCCAGGCCCTCGACGACGGCCGCGTCGGCGTCGCTGACGACGACCTCTGGCGGCAGCCCTCCGTGCCGCTTCCAGCCCTCCAGGAACACCCGCGTGATGCGCCCGCCTCCGACGAATCCGATCGAAGCCGTCATGGCCGCCCCCTTCAGTTCATCCAACCAGGGCCCCGTAGGCCCATCCCGTCAGCGTCGACAGGACGATCACCAGCGACACGTAGACGACGGTCTTGCGGGTGCCGAGATACGAACGGATCACCAGCATGCTCGGCAGCGACAGGGCCGGTCCGGCCAGCAGCAGGGTGAGCGCCGGGCCCGGGCCCATGCCGGCTCCGAGCAGCGTCTGCAGAATCGGCACCTCGGTCAGCGTCGCGATGTACATGAACGCGCCGACCACCGCAGCCAGCAGGTTGGCCCCGAAGGAGTTGCCGCCGACGGCCGCGGCGACCCACGAGGCCGGGACCAGGCCGGCGTCGCTGCCCGGGCGGCCCATCAGCCAGCCCGAGATCAGGATGCCCCCCAGCAGCAGCGGCGTGATCTGCTTCGCGAAGCCCCACGTCGCGTCGGCCCACGACCGCAGCTCGTCCTTCGCGTACCAGCGCGCCATCATCACGAAGAGAGCGGCCAGCCCGGCGAGGGCCAGGTGCCAGTGGACGGAGTACACGGCGGCGAAGAACCCGACGCTGGCATTGGGCGCGCCCCAGTTCGCGAACACCAGCACCGCGACCATCGTGGCCAGGAACAGCGCGTCCTGCCAGGGCCGGCGCGGCGAGTCGTCGCCCCCCGTCGCGAAGGGGTCGGGGCCGTTGCGCTGCCGCTCGGCTTCCTCGCGGCGGAAGATCAGCGCCATCAGCAGGCCGACGACGAACGCGAAGGCCACCGCCCCCACCGCTCGCGCGAGGCCCAGCTCGAACCCGAGCACGCGCGCGGTCAGGATCATCGCCAGCACGTTGATCGCGGGGCCTGAATAGAGGAACGCGGAGGCGGGCCCGAGCCCGGCGCCGCGCTTGTAGATGCCGGCGAACAGCGGCAGCACGGTGCAGGAGCACACGGCGAGCACGCTGCCCGCGACCGACGCCACGCCGTAGGCGACCGGGCGCGGCGCGGTGGCGCCGAGATAGCGCAGCACCGCGCCCTGGCTGACGAACTGGCCGATCGCGCCGGCGATGAAGAACGCGGGCACCAGGCACAGCAGCACGTGCTCGCGGGCGTAGTCCTTCAGGAGGAACAGGCCCTCGAGAAAGGCGCCCTGGACCCGCGGCTGCTCGATCGGCAGGAAGTACGCCGCCGCGAAGGCGGCGAGGAGCAGGAGCAGCTTGCGGCGTTCGCTCATCGGCCGGGCGGCTCGCGCCGACTCAGGACAGCCCGAGGAGCTGCAGCACGTCTTCGCTGCGCGGGACGCGGCCCTCGAGCACGATCTTGCCGTCGAACACGATGGCCGGCGTGCGCAGCACGCCCAGCTCCACCATGCGGTCGATCGAGTCCACCTTGCGCACCGTGCAGGCGAGCCCCCGCTCCTCGACGACGTGCCGCACGACCTTGTGGGTCTCGAAGCAGCGCGCGCAGCCGGGCCCCAGCACCTCGATCACCTGCACCTCGGTCGCCATCACGCCCTCCTCTCGTGGTTCGCCGCCCGAGCCGACGTCCGCCGGGAGACGTCGACCCGGCACAGCGTCTCGAGTGGCACCCGCCGCAGTTCCTTCAGCACGCGCGCGTCAGCCGCCACCTGCGCGTCGTCCGCGACGAGCGCACGGACGCGCTCGAGCAGCGGCCGTGCCGCCGGGGCCGCCGACAGGCTGTAGCGCACCCAGCGGCCGTCCCTGTTCTCGACGACGAGGCCGGCCCGCTTCAGCTCCGCGAGGTGAGCCGAGACCGTCGAGGCCGCCAGCTCCAGCACGGCCGTGACCTGGCAGACGCACAGCCCGCCGCCCCGCAGCATCTCCAGGATGCGCAGCCGCGCGGGGTGCCCGATCGCCTTGAACAGGTCAGAGGCTCCCGTCAGCCGTGTCCCCGGCCGTTCGCCATTTCGTCGTTCCACGAAATGACGAACCAGCAAGAAGCGCGCCCGCCGTGCCGACGCCGGGGGCGCAGGTCATGCGGTCGTCACGCCGGTCGTGCGAAAGTCCTGCTTCAGGTCTCGAAAGGAGCCGCGCATGGACCGCGTCGTCTTCGCCTGCCGCCACAACGCCGGCCGCTCGCAGATGGCCGCCGCCTTCTTCGGCCAGCTCGCCGACCCGGCGCGCGCCGAGGCGATCTCCGCCGGCACGACGCCGGGCCCGCACGTCCACCCCGAGGTGGCGGCGGCCATGCTCGAGGTCGGAATCGACCTCGCCGGCGCGCGGCCGCAGTTGCTGACGCCGGAACTCGCGGCCGGGTCCCGGCTGCTGGTGACGATGGGCTGCGGCGAGCAGTGCCCGTACGTGCCTGGCGCCGAGGTCGAGGACTGGCCGCTCGAGGACCCGAAAGGCCAGCCGGTCGAACGCGTGCGCGAGATTCGGGACGAGGTCCGCGCGCGCGTCGAGGGCCTTGTCGAGCGTCGCGGCTGGGCCCGCCGCTGAACGGGGCGTCCGACCTGGAGTAAGCTCCCCGCGTCACCGGGGAGTAGCCGCCCTCCGAGAGAGGGGCCTGCATCAACACACTTGGCCGACGCTGGCCATGGTGCAGGCAGCCCGAGCCTGGCGAGACCAGTGACCACGAGACGTCCCGCGGGTTGGGGGGACGCGCGTGGTCACGGCTCCCAGCCCCCGGAGGTCCCGCGTGGAAGCGCTCCTCGTCTCGACCGGCGTCGTCGCCCTGGCGGAGATCGGCGACAAGACCCAGCTCCTGTCGCTCGTCCTCGCAGCCCGTTTCCGCAAGCCGCTGCCGATCATCGCGGGCATCCTGGTCGCCACGCTGCTCAACCACGCGCTCGCGGGCGCGCTCGGCGCCTGGATCACCAGCGCGGTCGGCCCCGCCGCCATGCGGTGGATTCTCGGGATCTCGTTCCTGGCGATGGCCGCGTGGACGCTCGTGCCGGACCGGCTCGAGTCCGAAGGCGCGGCCGGGACCAGCGGCCGCGGCGTGTTCGGCACCGCCCTCGTCTCGTTCTTCCTGCTGGAGATGGGCGACAAGACCCAGGTCGCGACCGTGGCCCTCGCGGCCCGCTACCCGTCGCTGGTCGCGGTCGTCGCCGGAACGACGCTCGGCATGATGATCGCGAACGTGCCCGCGGTGATGCTCGGCGAGAAGGCGGCGACCCGCCTGCCGATCGCCGCGATCCGCACGGTCGCGGCGGCGGTCTTCGCGGTGCTCGGCGTGCTCGCCCTGGCGGGCGTCGGCGCACCCTGAACGCGACGGGCCGGCCGCGCGCCGGCGCGTTCGGTTTCAGTACAGCAGGTACTTCTTCCGGCGGCGGGCGAAGGCCTTGGCCTGGGCCGCGAAGCCGCGGGCCAGGCGCTTGGGCGAGACGCCCTTCTCGATCGCCTTGCGGACCTGGTCGGTGCCGCAGAGGATGTCGATCGGCAGCTTGACGTACTCGTACTCGTACGGCGGCTGGCGCCAGGCGAAGCGCCTCGGGTCCTGGCGCCGCGCGTGGTGGATCAGCAGCAGATAGCACAGGAAGGCGTCGAAGCGGCCGCGGTCGGTGACGTGGACCTGGACGCCGCCGCACGCCTTCTCCGCGTGCTTGTGGAAGGTCGGCGTGAAGTACGTCGGGCGGAACGCGACGCCGGGCAGCTTCTCGCGCTCGAGGTCGTTCGCCAGCTTCCACGGGTCGAGCCACGGCGCGCCGACGAGTTCGAACGGCCGCGTCGTGCCGCGGCCCTCGGACAGGTTGGTGCCCTCGATCAGGCAGCCGCCCGGGTAGACGAACGCGGTGTCGACCGTCGGCATGTTGGGCGAGGGCAGCACCCAGGGCAGCCCGGTGTCCTCCCAGTGCATGCCGCGCTTCCAGCCGCGCATCTCGACCACGGCGAGGTCCGCGTGCAGCGCGCGCTCGGCGCGGAACATCAGCGCCAGCTCGCCGACCGTCATGCCGTGGCGGGCGGCCAGCGGGTGGAGGCCGACGAACGACGAGAAGTCGGGGTCGAGCTCGTTGCCGTGCACGTCGGCGCCGCCCAGCGGGTTCGGGCGGTCCAGCACGATCAGCCGCTTGCCGTGGGCCGCGCAGGCCTCCATCGCGTGCAGCATCGTGTAGACGAACGTGTAGTAGCGGGAGCCGACGTCCTGCACGTCGAACACCAGCGCGTCGACCTTCTCGAGCATCGCCGCGGTCGGCACCCGCGTCTTGCCGTAGAGCGAGTAGACGGGCAGCCCGGTCTTCGGGTCGCGCGAGTCGTCGACCTCGATCAGGTCCTGGGCGTCGGCCCAGATGCCGTGCTCGGGGCCGAACAGCGCGACCAGCTTGACCTGCTTCTCGCGCTTCAGGGCCAGCGCGGCGTGCTCGAGGTCCGGCGTCACCGTCGTCGGGTTGGCGATCAGGCCCAGCCGCAGGTCCTTCGCCGGCAGGTGGTGCTCGAGCAGCCGCTCGAGGCCCGTGCGCACGCGCTTCATCGCCGCCTCCTACTGGTCCGTGAGCGTCAGCGTCATCGTGCCGCTGCCGCCGTACTCGTCGCGCACCGCGCCCGCGAGCTTCGCGCCCGCGAGCGTGCCCTCGAACGCGAGCGGGCTCTCGCCGAGGTCGACCGTGAAGCGCAGCGTGCGCCCGCGCAGCGCGACCTCGCGCAGCGGCAGGTCGCCCGTCACCTTGCCCGCGCGCGCGGTGACGAAACCCTCGAGCCGGCCGCCTGCCAGCGCCAGCCGCACCTGCAGCGGGCGGGCAGGCAGGCCCGGGGCCTGCAACTCGCCCTGCCACGTGCCCGCGAAGGCGAGGCCGCCCGACGAAGCCGACTCCGGCACGGGGCTGAGGGCGAGCGCGCGCATCGCGTTCCAGCCCGCGCTCCCGAGGCCGGCGACCACCGGGCCCGGCACGCCGGCGCCGGGCGCGATGCGCCGCGCCTCGCGCCAGAGCTGGTCGAGCACGGTCGCCCGCGCCGTCCGCTCCAGCAGCAGCGTCGGCCGGTCCTTCAGCGCGAACAGCGTGGTCAGGTCCGCGACGAGCGCCGTCCAGTGCGCGGCCAGCGTCTCGGGCGACACCGCGCCGTCGTGGGCGGCGGCGTCCTTCGCGGTCGCGGCCAGCAGCGTCCGCCCGCCGAGCAGCACCTCGTTGCCGCGGCGCTCGACCTTGCCGGGGCGAGCGGCGACGAAGTGCGCGCTCAGCGCGTCGGCCACGGCCACCGCCCGCCGCGCGACCGAAGGCGCGCCCGCCGCGTCGGCCAGCAGCATCACGGGCCCCGCCTCGCAGGAGACGGCCGCGCGCCCGGGCGCGCCCGGCACGGGCTCGGCGAAGAAGCGGGGCAGGTAGTGGTTGCCCGACGGCCGCGACAGCGCGAAGGTCAGCGGGTTGCCGGAGCGCACGCCTCCGACCTCGATCGCCACCGGGACCTTGCTCTGGCTGGTCGCGGCGTCGCCGCCAGGCACCACCGCGGTCAGCGCGTTGGCCGCGGCCTCCAGCACCAGCGCGGGGCGCCCGCCGAAGGTCACGCGGTTGGCGTCGGCGTCGGCGGCGAACCCGTAGCCGTTCAGCGTCACCACCTGGTTGGCCTGGCCGCCGGCCGGGGCCGTCTCGACCACGATCGGCAGCCGGCCGAGGATCAGCTTCGCCGCGTTCGACCAGTCCTCGTCGGTCTTGACCGCCACCGGCACCGCCTGGCCCTGCGGCCCCGGCAGGTCCGGCACCCGCAAGCGGACCCGCCCGGCCTGGACCTCGAGCACCTCCGCGGTCAGGCCGCGCATCGCCGCTTCGACCTTCTCGCCCGCGAGCCGCTCTCCGGTCACGACGACCTCCTCGCCGGGCATCGCCACCTCGGGGGAGACCTTCGCGATCCGCGGCCCGTCGAACACCCGCAGGAACATCGTCGCCGAGCGCTGTCCGCCGGCCTCGACCGTGATCCGCACCTGACTCGTGCCCTTGCCTGCGTAGGCCTGCGGCACCTTCACGATCAACCGCTCCGGCTCCGCCTGCACGACCGCCACGTCCTGGCCGTCGAAGCGCACGATCGCGCCGGCCGCGAAGCCGGTGCCGGCGATGGACACGTCCTGGCCGGGCTCGGCCTTGGGCGGCGTGACGCCGAGGATGGTCGGCGGCGGCCCCTGGGACGCGACCCACGCCGCGGCGCCGCCGCCCACGAGCACGAGCGTGGCCAGCGCGACCAGCACCGGGCGCGGCAGCCCCTTCTTCGCCGGCGCGGGGGGGCGCGGCCCGCGCGGGCGCTGGGTGCGCTCGGCCGGGGCCTCGGCGGCGACCGAGGTCGCCTCGCCTTCGATGGTCGGTCCCTCGGAGAGCTCGGTCGCCGCTGCCGGGCGCCGGCGGGCGGCCTTGACGGCCGCTCCGGAGACGACGCCCGAGGCGGCCAGCTTGCGGGCCTGCTCGCCGATCTCCGACTGGTCGATCGGCTCGCCGTCGTCGTCGAGCGCGGTCGCTTCCGCGGCGTCTTCCGTGAACAGCGTGCCGCGTTCGGGCACGCTGGCCTCGAGCGTCACCGAGCCGGGCACCCCGGGCTTGCCGAGGGTGACGAGATCGCCCGTCTGCAACACGCGCCCGTCGCCCGCGGGGTCGCCGTTGACGAACGTCGTGGCGCCGCCGCCGTCGAAGACCCGCACGCCCCAGTGGTCGTTGCTGACGCGGGCGTGGAGCGGCGCGACGCGGGGCTCGCGCAGGACCAGCGCGCAGTCCGGCGCGGTGCCGATCCAGAGCTCCTGGCCGTCGGGGATCTCGAGCGTGGCGCCGTCGTCGGCGCCGCCGCGGACGACGAGGCGGGGCGAACCGTGGTTCTCGGTCAAGGCGCAACTCCCAGGGGCCGCTGGCATGCGGCGGAATGCGGTCGTATCTTAGAACCGGAAGGGGACCCCATGGCCAGGAACAAGCCCGCGCCGCGTCCCACGCCGCACGACGTGGAAGCGCTCAGCCGCCTGCGCATCTCCTTCATCCGCCGCGGCACGCTGCGCGTCGACGGCGGCGAGGAGCCCGTGCTGATGATGGACCTGGCCCGCCACGGCGCGTTCGTGGAGCGCCACGCGGCGCTGCCGATCGGGACCGAGGTCGGCCTCGACTTCGCGCTGCCCGGCAACGACCTGCCCGTGCGCGCGGTGTGCCGGGTCGCCTGGACCCACGAGCACGGGGCCCCGGGCGGCACGCACGCGTTGCCGCCGGGCCTCGGCCTCGAGTTCGTGGCGCTCTCCGCGGCGGACCTCGCCCGCGTCGACGCGGCGCTGCTCGAGCACCTCGGGCGCCCGCCGCGGGCGCGCCAGTTCTCGGGCCGCCACCTGCACCGGTAGCGGAGAGTTCCGCGACCGATGCCGCGCACCCGCGTCGTCCTCGTGCGCCCCGAGACCGCCGCGAACGTCGGCTCGGTGGCGCGCGCGATGCGCAATGCCGGCCTCGCGGAGCTGACGCTCGTTGCGCCGGGCGACTGGCGGCGAACCGACGCTTGGCGCAGCGCCTGGAAGGCGCACGAGCTGCTGGAGTCGGCGCGCGAGGTGGCGAGCCTGGGCGACGCCGTCGCCGATGCGGCGTTCGTCGCGGCGCTGTCGGGACGGCCTGCCGAAGGACCGGGGCTCGACGTGCGCGCGATGGCCGCCGAGATCGCCGCGCTGCCCGCGGGAGCGACCGCGGCACTGGTGTTCGGGCCCGAGACCTCGGGCCTCGCCGGCGACGAGCTGGCGCTGTGCGGACGCCAGGTGTTCATCCCCTCGCACCCGGACCAGCCCTCGCTCAACCTGGCCCAGGCAGTGATGGTCACCGCGTACGAGGTGTTCCGCGCCGAGCCGCGCGCCGAGCCCGCGCTCCCGGCGCTCGCGACTCACGACGAGAAGGAGGCGACGCTCGCCCGGCTGCGCGCGGGCCTGGGCCTGCGCGGGCCACGGGGCGCGCGGGCGCTCGAGACCTGGCGACGGCTGCTGCACCGGGTCGACCTCACGCCGCGCGAGCTGCGCCTGCTCGACCACCTCGCGCAGCGCCTGAAGGAGGGGCCGCGCGATTCGGACCCCGAGCCGTCCGCGCCGGCACGGCCCGCACCGCCTGCGCCGAACCCGGCGGACGCGTTCGAGGACGTGCGCGACGAGCCGGGCGGCTTCTCGCTGCCCGCGCTCAAGTGGCGCGAGCTGCTGTTCACGGGCGTGCTGGTCGAACGCGACGGCGCCTTCGAGCGCGACCCGGCGCGCCCCGCGCCGCCGTTCCGCCGCGGCGAGCTGTTCCCGCCCGGCGCCCGCTTCCGGGCCGAGCGCTTCGGCGCCCGGGTGCGGGTGATGCGGCTCGACTAGCGGCGGCCGAGGCGCTCGCGGGCGATCGACAGCGCGAGCATCGCGGCCGCCAGCGCGAGCATCGCGGCGGTCGCCTGCGGCACGTCGAGCGCCTTGCGCCACGCGGGCACCACCAGCCCGCCGTAGACGATTTCGATGTGGGCCCAGTACAGCAGCAGCGACGTGCGCCCCATCTGCCGCAGCGGCGACGGCCATGCCGCCCACGGCGCCCGCGCCCAGCCGAAGGCGAGCCCCAGCGCCAGCAGCACGATGCCGCACTTGACGAAGAAGTAGTTGGGGCTCGTCCACCAGAAGTCGTAGACGGGGTAGACCTGCGGCAGCCGGTCGAGCGCGAGCGCCAGCGGGATCAGGGCCGCGCCGGCCAGCGCCGCGGCGGCGGCGACGCGGCCTTCCGCCCCGGGTCGCGCGGCCAGCGCGGTGCCGATCGCGGCGCCGAGCGCGGTGAAGCCGGCCCACGGGAAGAGCGGGAAGAACGCGCCCGGCACCCGTCCGCTCCAGTACCCGACGAGCGCGTCGGGCCAGCCGGCCGGACGCCACGAGTCCCAGGCCAGCGGCGTCAGCAGCGCGACGCCCAGCGCCAGCGCCAGCGACGCCGCGGCGCGCGAGCGCGGGTTCGCCGCGCCCAGGCCCGGCGCGCACAGCGCCATCGACAGCGCGATCGCGTTGAGCACGTCGACCCGCAGCAGGTCGCCCGGCATGCGGAACCCGCCGGCCGCGTACATCGCCAGCCGGAACAGGACCGCGTAGCCGAACACCTCGAGCGCGCGCGAGAACAGCTCGCGGGCCACGGGGCGCGGGGCCTTCCCGGCGCGATGGCGCGCCGCCGCCAGCAGGCCGAGCCCGATCCCGGCGACGAACAGGAACAGCGGCGCCGGGTAGCCGCCGATCAGCCGGCTCGTCGCGTAGAAACCTCCCTCGCGGGCGAAGGGCGCCAGCCAGGAATCGTAGGCGTGGGTCTGGAACATCAGCACCACGGCCAGGCCGCGCAGCCAGTCGATCTCCGGGAGTCGCTGCGAACTCATTGAGGGCTGGTAGTTTAGACCGAAGGCCCCGGGGCCCCTATAATGCCGCCGCTAGGCATGGAACCCCGCGTTCTGCCCCGTTCGGAGCATCCGATCTCGCGCCGCAACATCGACCCGGATGCCCTGAAGGTCCTCTACCGCCTCAAGAACTTCGGGTACCTCGGGTACCTGGTGGGCGGAGGCGTGCGCGACCTGATGCTCGCTCGCACGCCGAAGGACTTCGACATCTCGACCTCGGCCCACCCGAACCAGGTCAAGCGCCTGTTCCGCAACTGCTTCATCGTCGGCCGCCGCTTCCGCCTCGCCCACGTCCGCTTCGGCAAGAAGGTGGTCGAGGTCTCGACCTTCCGCAAGCTGGCCGAGCCGGAGCAGGGCGAGGACCTGCTGATCAAGCGCGACAACACCTTCGGCACGCCGGAGGAGGACGCGTTCCGGCGCGACTTCACCGTCAACGCGCTGTTCTACGACATCGCCACCTTCTCGGTGATCGACTACGTCGACGGCCTGCGCGACCTGGAGTCGCGCACGATCCGCACCATCGGCGACCCCGGCGTGCGCTTCCGCGAGGACCCGGTGCGGATGCTGCGGGCGGTCGCGCTGGCCTGCCGGCTCGGCTTCACGATCGACCCCGGCTCGGTCGAGGCGATCCGGGCGCTGCGCGCGGAGATCCTGAAGAGCAGCCCGGCCCGGGTGCTCGAGGAGCTCTACAAGATCCTGCGCCAGGGCGCGGCGCGCGCGACGTTCGAGAAGCTGCACCAGGTCGGGCTGCTCGCCTACATCCTGCCGGAGGCCGACGCGGCGCTGGCGGGGCGCGGCGGCGTGCTGCGCGCGAGCCTCGAGCGGCTCGACGCCTGTCGCAACGAGGGCCTGGCCGCGGCCGACGAGCTGTCGACGGCCGTGCTCGCCGGCACCGTGCTGGTGCCGCTCGGCGTCTCGCTCAAGCGCGCCGCGGTGATGGCGCCGGCTCGCGACCACCGCCGCGAGGAGGCGCACCGCCCGCCCCCGCCCGACCCCGGCGCCGAGTCGCGGAGGCTCGGGGTGCCGGAGGCCGAGCCGGAGGCGACGCTGCCCGCCACCCTGGCGCTGCCGTTCGCGCGGCGCGACCTCAACCAGGTGCGCCTGATGCTGCTGGCCCAGCCGCGGCTGCGCGCCGTGCACGCGGAGCCGGGAGTGGTCGATCTGCTGGGCGGGCGGCCGTACCTCGAGGACGCCGTGCGCTGGCTCGAGATCCACGGCGGCGACGAGGGCCGCGAGCTGGCGCTGCACTGGCGCTCGCTGGACCTGGCGCCGGTGACCGTCGTCGAGCCGCCCGCCGAAGAGGAGACGGACGAGGCGGAGCCGACGGCCGACGCGGCGCCGCGCTCCTCGCGCCGCCGGCGTCGCGGCGGCCGGCGCCGACGCGCCACCGGCACCGACGCGGCTCCCGGTGCCGACGCGGGCACCGGCGAGTCGAGCCCGGTCGCCGAGCCGGCTGCGGCCCCGGCGCAGTCCGCGGCCGACGGGGATGCGCCGCGCAAGCGCCGCCGCCGCCGCCGCCGCCGCCGGCCCGCGGCCGTGGCGGGCACGGCCAAGGTGGACACGCCCGCAGAGTAGGGGCCGGCGCCGGTGGCGGGGGATGGAGGAGCGATGGCGCTGCTCGACGAGACGTCGATCGAACGCGAGCTGGCGGCGCTGCCGGGCTGGCGGCGCGAGCCCGGCCCGCCCGACCGGATCGCGCGCCTCTACGCGTTCGCGGGCTTTCCGGCCGCGATCGCGTTCGTGAACCGGGTGGCGGAGCTGGCCGAAGAGGCCGACCACCACCCCGACATCCACGTCTCCTACGACAAGGTGCGGCTCGTGCTCTGGAGCCACGACAGCGGCGGGCTGACCGCCCGCGACTTCCGCCTCGCCAGGAGGATCGACTCGTGAGATACCTGATCGCCGGGGCCACCGGGCAGCTCGGCCGCGCGCTCGTCGCGCGGCTCGGCAACGACGTCGTGTGGGCGGGCGGCAGCGCCGAGCTCGACGTCACGGACGCCGACGCCGTCGGCCGCGTCGTGCGCGGGGCGCGGCCGGACGTGGTCGTCAACGCCTCCGCCTGGAACGACGTCGACGGTGCCGAGACGCTGGGCGCCGCCGCCTTCGCGGTCAACGCGCTGGGGCCGCTGCACCTCGCGCGGGCGGCCAGCGACGCCGCCGCGCTCGTGGTCCACGTGTCGACCGACTTCGTGTTCGACGGCGCCCAGCAGGCGCCCTACGCCGAGCACGACTGCCCGCGCCCGCTCTCCGTCTACGGCGCCTCCAAGCTGGCCGGCGAGCATCTGGTGATCGCCTCCGGCTGCCCCTACCTGATCGTGCGCACGAGCGCGCTGTTCGGCCGCGGCGGCAGCCGCGCCAAGGGCGGCTCGTTCCCCGACCGCATCCTGGAGCGGGCGACGGCGCTGGCCCCGGGAGAGCCGCTGCGCGTGGTGAGCGACCAGGTCTGCTCGCCGACCTACGCGCCGGACCTGGCCGACGCCCTCGTGCGCCTGGTCGGCAAGGGCGCGCGCGGGCTCTACCACGTCACCAACCAGGGGTCCTGCACGTGGTACGCGTTCGCGCAGGAGGCGCTGCGCGTCGCCCGCGTCGACGTGCCGATCGTGGAGGCCCGCGCCCGCGACATCGGCTCGCGGGCCCGCCGCCCGGGCCACGCCATCCTGTCCAAGGAGCGCTTCGAGGCGCTCGGCCTGCCGCCGCTGCGCCCGTGGGCGGAAGCGCTCGCGGAGTACCTCGGCCCCGCGCCGACCCGGCACTAGGCGCTGGCCCCGGGGTGCGCCGCTAGTTCCCGCCTGCCGCGAGCCTTGCCATCAGCCACAGGTGGCGAAGGCCGTCGCGCACCGGGCGCAGGTGGGAGCGGCGACCGCGTCCGTCCCGGCGCAAGGTGACCGGCACCTCACCGACCCGCAGGCCGAGCTGGAGCGCTCGGGCGATCATTTCGGTCGCCAGCTCCATGCCCGAGCTGCGGAGCGCCAGCCGATCCCAGGCCCCGCGGCTCACCCCGCGGAGCCCGCACTGGAAGTCACCCAGGCGGCTGCCGAACAACAGGCGGCCGAGCCACGACAGCACGGGATTGCCCAGGAGGCGATGCAGAACCGGCATCGCTCCCGGCTCGATGCGTCCGCGAAAGCGATTGCCGATCACCAGGTCGTCGCCGCCTTGCAGGCGCTCGAGCACGCCGGGCAGGTCGCCGAAGTCGTAGCTCAGGTCGGCATCACCCATCACGACGAAGCGTCCCCGGGTTTCTGCAACGGCTCCGCGCAGGCAGGCGCCATAGCCGCGTTCGAGCACCGGAACGACCCTGGCACCGGCCCCGCGCGCCGCCTCGGGCGAGCCGTCGCGGCTGCCGTTGTCCCCGACGACGATCTCGCCGCCGACGCCCAGGCGATCGAGTGCCGCACGTGCCTCGCGCACGCAGGCCGCCACCGTCGTCGCCTCGTCCAGGCAAGGCATCACCACCGACACCAGCAGGGTCTCGGGAGGGTTTCGTGCATCCACGTCGGGTTGGGAACGCGTGGTGGACAAGCGATCGCAGGCTAGCACGTGGCCGCCCGCAGCCGGTCGGGCTCAGCTCGCGAAGCGGCGGCGGCTGCGCTCGCGGGCCCGGGCCGCCTCGACCTCACGGTTCTTCGGTGGCGCGGTGGTCTGCAGGCCGCCGATCAGGGCGAGCACGGACGCGGTGACCTCGTCGACGGCGCGCTCGAAGGCCGCCTCGTTGGCCTTCGACGGCTTCGACGTGCCCGCGACCTTGCGCACGAACTGCAGGGCGGCGTCACGCGCCTCGCGCTCGCTCGCGGGCGGTTCGAAGTTGAACAGGGTGCGGATGTTGCGGCACATGCACCGATCGTAGCCGCGATCGGCCAGCTCCGCGGCAGCCGGTTTTAGCGCGGCAGCAGCCCGCGGTGCCGCAGTTCGGCCATCGCCAGCGGGAACCAAGCGGTGTAACGCTCGGGCCGGAGCGCGAGGTCGGCCTCGAGTTCGGCCGGCGCGATCCACGCCCACTCGGCCACCTCGGCGGGATCGGCGGCCGGCGTTCCGTCGAAGCGCCCGAGCAGCACGTGGTCCAGTTCGTGTTCCGTCAGCCCGTGCGAGAACGGCGCGTGGTAGACGAAGGTGAACGCGGGCTCGAGCGCGCAATCGAAGCCCATCTCCTCGCGCAGCCGGCGGTGGGCGGCGTCCGGCACCGCCTCCCCCGGCCGCGGATGCGAGCAGCAGGTGTTGGTCCACAACCCGCCCGAGTGGTACTTCGACAGCGCCCGCCGCTGCAGCAGCAGCCGCCCCGAGGAGTCGAACACGAACACGGACAGCGCCCGGTGCAGCAGCGCCTTCTCGTGCGCGGCCAGCTTCTCCTCGGTCCCCAGCGCCCGGTCGTCCTCGTCCACGAGCACGACCCGTTCTTCGACGACACTCATCGTTCGATCATAGGCTTGTCGCACGCTGCTGCAGCCGCGTTCCGGTGTGCGACCGCGAGCAGCGACAGGTTCCGGTCGGTGTCCGCGGGGCGACCGTCCAGAGGGTGAACTCCCGGCGCACCGGGAGCGAGCGGCGGGGGAGCGCTCGGGGGACAACTCGGCTCCATGCCGAGTTCCGTGATGCGCAGCAGGGCAGCCGCATGGGCCTCCGGGGTCGCGGCACTGTGGGGCCAGGTCAGCGTCCCCGCAGCCAGCGCCTGGCCGGCGGGGGTCAGCCAGTCCCAACCGAGCGTCGTCTGGTCCGTGCTGCCCCACCAGCCGCCACCCTGCACGAACGATGCGGATTCCTCGGCGCCTTCCGGCTCGAGCCCCGCGGGCAGCGGGACGTACTCGGCCGTGAGCAGGGCCTGCTCGGCTTCGGCGGCCAACAGCATCATCCACGCGGCCTCGCGCAGGTTCGAGACGTTCACGCGTCGGGCCTCCACGGCAGGCCGACGGGACCGCTCGGTCGCCTCGAAGTCGACGCCGCCGCCCGGCAGGAGCTGGAGCGCCGAACAGCTTCGGGCGATCCACGCCGCGCCGGTCGCGAGGTCGAAGGCCGCCAGGCCGTCGCAGAAGTCGTAGTGGCCACGCCGGCCCGTCACTACGAGCCAGCCGCGATCGGGCGCACGAAAACGACCGAGTGGCAGCGCCCATTCCCATCGTCGGCGACTCGCCACGCACTCGGTCCAGGTCGTCCAGCCCAGAGAACCCTCGGCTCGCAGGTCGTCCTCGCAGCGTGCCGGGGAAGGCGTGGGTTCCAGGTCGAGGGGCTGGGGTTGGAGCGCCGCGTGAGCCGCGAAGGCCTGCCGGGCGCGCTCGACCCAGCCCGCCGTCTCGCGCCCGCACGTGTCGTCCGCTGCCGGGCAGAGCAGCGGCGCCAGCGCATCCCTCGCCGAGGTCTCCAGCAAGAGCACGCGGCGTGGAGTCGGGGGGAACACCACTCGTTCGCGCAGCGATCCGGCGGAGCCGCCCAGCGGAGGTTCGAGTTGAGCTTCGAGCCACCTGCGGCCCCCGGCGTGCCACCAATCGCGCAGGGCGAGTGGATGGGAGAACTCGAGCACCGGGGCGAGCGTGGTGGCGGCCCGGTAGCATCGAGAAGCGAGCAGGGCACGCACCCCGGCCGTCGCGGCTGGCAGGTCGCCGATCTCGATGCTCGCCTGAAGACTGTCGAGGGAGTGCCTCGCGCGCTCGGCCTCCGCTGTCCCCGGGGTTCGGCAGCGTTCACGGGCCCGCGCCTCGGCACGGCGGCCTTTCTCGGCGGCGACCCCGCCGAGGTCGATCATGGCCCGCGCGACGGCCTCGTCGAGGTCCGCTGCCTGGCCTGCCGCCAGGCGTTCCAGCCGGGCGACCATCGGTTCGTCGGCCACATGGCCCAGGGCCCGGATGGCCGCGCGCCTGAGGGCAGAGATGTTTCGTTCGTCCTCGGCCATCTCGAGCAGCTCGGGGATCGCTGCCTGCGCGGGGGCCCCGATCTCGCCGAGGACCTGGCCGGCGACGAGGAGCACCCGTTCGTCGCAGCTTTCCGCACAGCGAAAGAGACCGAGGAGGTCCGGGACGACGGCCGCACCGAGAAGCCTGAGGGCCCAGGTCAGTTGGGTTGCGGCCTGCGGCTCGCGTCGCAGTTCAGACACGAGGAACGAGATCGCCCGCGGCGTGCCGATCCGCGCGATCGCCGGAGGAATCCACTCGTCGCCTCGCTGACGCGAAGCGATCAACGCGTCCAGGTGCTCCTCTCGAACGGCGGCGTCGCGCAGGGTGTACGACGCCAGGTGGCGCACGGCCTCGCTCGGGTGGTCGAGTAGCTCCAGCAGCGGGGGGACCGCTGCTTCTCCGAACGCGAGCACGGCCCGCGAAGCTTGCTGTTCCGAGTCGCTGATGCCCGGGCCCGGAAGGGCGGCGGCAATCAACGTGCGCACGCACCCCTCGAGGTCGACACAGTCCGCCGGCCGAGCCCCGGCCTCGACTCCCGTGACGGCCAGGACGAGGCCCAGGGCCCAGCGCCGTCCCCTCTGCAGCAGGGCCATGCTCCACCCCTTTCCGGGCTTTGACACCCCTGTCCGGCACGTCGTTCCCCTCGCGGCCTTGCGGCCCGCGCCGCCGCCGATCGCGGTTGCGGTGGAGCCGCGGACGAGCGAAGCAAGTCCGTTTGCGGCGCGCCGCCCGCCCGGGACAGGACCAGCCGAGGGTTCATGGGAAGCGGGGTGCACCACTCGTCGCCGTCGCGGCCTTGCGGCCCGCGCCGCCGCCGAGCGCGGTTGCGGTGGAGCCGCGGACGAGCGAAGCAAGTCCGCCACGAGAGCGGCCCGCGGTGGACGGGACTTGCCGCCGAGCGCGCGCGCGAAGCGCGCGGGCGAGCCGCCGAGTCACGTCCACCCCAACAGAAGCGAGCGCAGCGAGCGAATGGCGGGGTGGACGGGACTCGAACCCGCGACCTCCGACGTGACAGGCCGGCGTTCTAACCGACTGAACTACCACCCCGCTGGTGGTGTGGACGTTGAATTGTGGGAGCCGCGATCCTGGGGCCGGTGGTGGGCGGTACAGGATTCGAACCTGTGGCCACCGGCTTGTAAGACCGATGCTCTACCGCTGAGCTAACCGCCCCGCGGGACGAAGGCGGAGAGTATCGGAGCGCCGCCCCGCTGTCAAACGACGGCGTGTCCCGGGCCATAATCGCGGCATGCGCCTCCGACCGCTGCTGCACGCCTTCGCCCTGCTCGCCCTCGTCGCCGCCCCGGCCGCTGCCCAGGGCTGGGAGACGATCACTCCGGGCGGCGACACCGTCTGCGCCGACGGCTCCCCGTGGAAGTTCTTCGTCCACCGCGGCGACCCGGAGAAGCTGCTGATCGAGTTCGAGGGCGGCGGCGCCTGCTGGAGCGGCTCGACCTGCGAGCTCGACATCTACACCCGGCGGGTGACCGTCGATCCCGAGCTGGCGCGGCAGCAGGGGCTGCTGGTCGGCATCTACGACCGCAACAACCCGGAGAACCCGTTCCGCGACTGGACCCACGTCTACGTGCCGTACTGCACCGGCGACCTGCACTGGGGCAACGCGGCCACCACCCACGTCGGCACCGCCGGGCCGTTCGTCGTGCAGCACAAGGGCGCGGTCAACGCGAGCACCGCGCTGCAGTGGACCGCCGCGAACGTCGCCGCTCCGAGCCAGGTCTTCGTGGCCGGCTGCTCGGCCGGCGGCTACGGGGCGATCTTCTGGGCGCCGCGCATCGCCGCGCAGTGGCCGGCGGCTCGGCTCGCGCACCTCTCGGACTCCGCGGCCGGCGTCGTGGCGCCGGGGCTGTTCGCCACGCTGCTGCCGGCCTGGAACGCCGCCGCCGCCTGGCCCGGCTTCGTCACCGGCCTCGACCTCGCCGGTCTCGACCCGGCGGCCATCAGCCTGCCGCAGATGTACGACGCGATCCTCGCGTACAACCCCGGAGGCGGCTTCGCGCAGTTCAACACCGCGTCCGACGCGACCCAGATCTTCTTCTACGGCATCTCCAAGAACGAGGTGCTGCTGACCGACGCGACGACCTGGTCGCAGCAGATGCAGGCGAACCTCGCGCGGATCGAGGCCAACCCCAACTTCTCGTCGTACCTCGCGCCGGGCACCGAGCACTGCGTGATCAACCGCGGGGAGTTCTACACGACGACGGTGGGCGACCGCCGGCTGGTCGACTTCGTGCGCGAGCTGGCCGAGACGGGCAGCGCGGGCCGCGTCCGATAGCGCGGCTGGCCGAAGCCGCTCGGGCGCGGTAGCCTGCCGGTCCGTCTCGAGGAGGACCGATGCGGATCGCGCTCGCGCTGGCCATCATCCTGAACGCCTCGTCGGCACTTGCAGGCGAGGCGCCGTTCCCGCGCCATCCCGCGCCTTCGCCCGACGGCGCGCAGCTCGCCTTCTCGTGGCAGGGCGACGTGTGGCTGGCGCCGATCGAGGGCGGGGCCGCTCGCCGGCTCACGGCCAACCCCGGCCACGACCACCGTCCCGTGTGGGCGCGCGCGGACGAGCTGCTCTTCGCCTCCGACCGCGAGGGTGCCGACGACGTCTACCGGCTGCAACTCGCGGATGGACGGGTCTCGCGGCTGAGCTTCCACGAGTCGCCCGACGTGCCGCAGGGAGCGATCGGCGACGACGCCGTCTTCGTGTCCCGCCGCCACGAGACGTGGGACCGCATGCCGGCGGTTCACGCGCTGCCGCTCGCCGGTGGCACGGAGCGGCTGCTGGCCCGGGTGCTCGCGCTGGAGGCGGTGCCGTCGCCCGACGGGAAGCGCCTCGCCCTCGTGCGCGGCGGCACGCCGGCCGAGCGTCGCCACTACCGCGGGGCCGCCAACCGCGACCTGTGGCTGCTCGATCGCGCGAGCGGCGAGCTGAAGCGGCTGACCGACACCGCGTGGGACGAGGACCACGTGAGCTGGGCGGGCAACGACGCGCTGGTGTTCCGCTCCGACGAAGGCGGCGACGACCGCGCGCTCGTCCGACTGGAGCTGGCCGCCGGATCGAAGCGGGTGCTGGCGCGCCATGCCGGCCTCGACGTGCGCCAACCGCGCGCCTCCGCCGACGGACGGGTCGTCGCCTACGAGCTGTGGGACGCGATCTGGACGGTCGCGGGTGACGGCTCCGCCGCCCCTCGGCGGCTCGCGTTCGACGTGCCGGCCGACGCGTTGCAGGGTCCGCTCGAGCGGGAGACGCTGCGCGCCGACGCCGACGAGGTCGCGGTCTCGCCCGACGGCACCCAGGTCGCCCTGGTCGTGAAGGGGGACGTGTTCGTCGTCGCCCGCCGCTCGAAGGACCAGAACTCCGTCGCCGAGGCGCCGACCGCGCGCGTCACCCGCACCGTCGCCCGCGAGCGCGACGTGGCCTGGCATCCCGACGGCCGGTCGCTCGTGTACGCCTCGGACCGAGGCGGCCGCTGGGAGCTGTACGCGGCCCGCCCCGCCGGCCGCACGGACGGGCGCTTCGATCGCGCCACCGCTTTCGACGAGACGCGACTGACCCAGGGTCCGCGCGACGCGCGGCGGCCGGCCTTCTCGCCGGACGGCAAGCGACTCGCGTGGATCCACGGGCTCGGCGGCCTCGTCGTCGCGGCCGGGGACGGGAGCGGCGCCAGGGTGCTCTTCGAGCACTGGGGCGACACCGAGTTCGCGTGGTCGCCCGACTCGCGCTGGCTGGCTTTCTCGCGCGAGGACCAGGACCACGACCAGGAGGTGTTCGTCGTCTCCGCGGACGGCGGCCCCGAAACCAACGTGTCCCAGCACCCGGGTCGGGATTCCGATCCCGCCTGGTCCGGCGACGGCCGGCGGCTGTTCTGGCTGTCGCGTCGGCACGCCCGCTCCTCCGACCTGTGGGCCGTGTACCTGACCCGCGCCGACGACGAGCGCAGCGCCGCCGAGTGGGTCGAGTTGTTCGAGGACGAGGACAAGAAGAAGGGCGACAAGAAGGACGAGAAGGCGGACGGCAAGAAGGAGCCCCGCCCGGTCGCGATCGACCTCGAGGGCCTCGCGCGACGCGCCCGCTCGGTCACCGCGCTGCCCGGCGACGAACGGGCCCTCGCGGTCTCGCCCGACGGCCGCACCGTCGCCTTCGTCGCCGCCATCGACGGCGAGCGCGACCTGTTCAAGGTCCGCTGGGACGGCAAGGAGCTGACGCGGCTGACCACCGGTGGCGCCGAGCCGACGGCGCTGGCCTTCTCGAAGGACGGCAAGACGGTGTTCCACCGCACGGGCAAGGGCACGGTGGGCGCGATCGGCCTCGACGGCAAGGCGGCGGACCCGGCGCCGTTCGCGGCCCGCGTGGAGCACGAGCGGGCGGCGTTGCGGGCCCAGGTGTTCGACGAGGCGTGGCGCGCGCTCGACCGGCAGTTCGCCGACCCGCAGTTCTGGGGCAAGGACTGGAAGGCGCTGCGCGAGCGCTACCGGCCGCTGGCGCTGGCGGCCGCGGCCCGCCGCGACTACGACGAGGCCGTCAACCTGATGCTGGGCGAGCTCAACGCCTCGCACATGGGCTTCCGTCCTCCCGGCCCCAACCGCGCGGCGGCCCGCACCGGGGCCCTCGGTGTGGAACTGTCGCCGGCGCCGGACGGCCGCGGCGTCGTCGTCGACGAGGTGCTGCCGCGCACGCCGGCCGCGCGCGTCGACGTCGCACTGAAGCCCGGCGACCGCATCGTCGCGATCGACGGCCAGCCGGTCGGGCCGCGCGACAACGTGCACGCGCTGCTGGCGGAGACCGCGGGACGGCGCCTGGCGCTGCGCGTGGCCGACGCGAAGGGCGAGCGCGACGTCACGGTCACGCCGGCCTCCCTCGCCGCCGTGCGCGACGCCCGCTACGAGACCTGGGTCGCCGAGCGGCGGGCGATGGTCGAGCGGATGTCGGGCGGCCGTCTCGGCTACGTCCACATCCAGGGCATGAACGAGCCCTCGCTCGAGGAGTTCGAGCGCGACCTGCGCGCCGCCGCCTGGGGCCGGCAGGGCCTGCTGATCGACGTGCGCGGCAACGGGGGCGGCTGGACCACCGACTACCTGATGGCGATCCTGAACGTGAAGCGCCACGCCTGGACGCTGCCGCGCGACGGCGACCCGAAGGTCAAGGGCTACCCGTCGGACCGGTTGCCGCTGCCCGCCTGGACCCGGCCGGCCGCGGCGCTGATCGACTCGGCGTCGTACTCCAACGCCGAGATCTTCGCGTGGGCCTTCAAGACGCTCGGCCGCGGCCCCGTGATCGGCGAGCCGACCTTCGGCGCGGTGATGTCGACGGGCGGCACGCCGCTGGTCGACGGTTCGTTCGTGCGGCTGCCGTTCCGCCGCTGGTACGTGGCGGGCTCCGGCATCGATCAGGAGCGCAACGGCTGCACGCCCGACGTGTTCGCCTCGACTCCGCCCGAGCAGGACTTGTCGAAGGATGCGGACGACGCGCTCGCAAAGGCGGTCGCGACGCTGCTCGCGACGCTGCCGGCGGACCCGGCGCAGTTGCCCTGGTAGCCGTGACGACGACGGGCGAACGGGCGGGGCGCGAAGCGCTGCGGCGCTGGCTCGTGGACGGACGCCTGCCCGAGGCGTTGGATGCGGCGACGGCCGAGGCGCTGGTGGCTGCGGCCGCACGCGAGGGCCTCAGCGCACTGCTGGACGACGCCGTGGAGCGCGAGCACCCCGCCTGGGCCACTGCGGCCGTCGCGGGCGAGTTGCGGGCCAGCCACCGCGCTTGCCTGGCGGCGTCGCTCCGTCGCCTGGATCTCGCCGCCGACGTGCTTCACCGGCTGGAGGCCGCCGGCGTGCCCGCCCTTCCGCTCAAGGGCGCCGCCGTCGCCGAGACACTGTACGACTCGCCTGCGCACCGCGCGATGGCCGATGTCGACGTGCTGGTGCTCGGCGATTGGGCAGCGGCGACCTCCGCGATGACTGCCGCTGGTTTCACGCGCGGCGACGAAGCAGACCACGCCGTGGCCCTGGTCGCCCCCGACGGCGCGAGCGTCCTCGAGTTGCATCACGCCCTCAGCTCGTGCCCCGGGCTGTTCGAGCTGGATCGCGAGGGGATGTGGCGGCGACGGAGGCCAGGCACGGGTCTCGTACCCTGGCTGCCCGATCCGGTGGACGGGTTGCTGGCGCTGACTCAGCATGCCGCCTTCCAGCACGGGCTCGTGCTCCGCCTCGGGCAGTACCTCGACCTGCGTCGCGCCGTCGAGCGCGAGGCGATTCCCCTGACGACCCTGCTCGAGCGAGCCCGGCCCGCGGCCCTGCTCGCCTGCGCCGGCCTGGCGTTGGGCGTCGCTCACGCCCGGGTCGGCGGCGACGCCCTCGCGGCGTGGGCCGCGCAGCTCGAGCCGCACCTGACACGCGCCCAACGCCGGCTGCGGGCAGCGGCGCGCGGCCCCGCGGACGCGCCTTCCCTGGCCGCCGTGCGCTGGCAGATCGCGACCGGTCAGCGGATCCGGCTGTTGAGGCTCACGCTGGCACCCCACGGCTGGCGGGCCGCACCCCGTCGTGCGTTGTCGCTGGCCGCGCGAGTCCTCCGCGGCTGACCTCGCGGAGCGTCAAGTGGTAGACTTGGATGATGGGCGGTCCTGTCGGCAGTCCACGGGCTCCGCGCCTGCGCCGGCCGTCGACCTGAATGGAGGCGCTCGACCGCCTCGGGTGGGCGGACGGACTGGCCTTCACGGCCTGCGGGCTGCGGTTCGGAGTGCGCGTCAGCGACCGCGCGGCACTCGCCGACCTCCACGAAGTGTTGCCTCCCAATTGGAAGCCGGCGACGGGCCCCGTCGTCGACCACCTGTACTCCTGGACCGTGGGTGGCCGGCACGACCGCAAGGTGCACCTGCTGCACTCTGGAGCGACGCGCCTGGTGCGAAGCCGGTACCGCGAGGACGTCGTGGACGTGCTGCGCAACGACATCGGGTATCAGGTGGCCAGTGGCGCGCGCAGCCGGGTGTTCCTGCACGCGGGTGTCGTCGCGTTCGAAGACCGCGCGTTGCTGTTGCCCGGTCCGAGCGGAGCGGGCAAGAGCCACCTCGTGGAAGCCCTCGTCGAAGCGGGAGCCGGCTTCCTCTCGGACGAGTACGCCCCCATCGACGATCGTGGACGCGTCCACCCGTATCCCTTGCCGGGCACGTTGCCGGCAGCCACCGCGGTGCGGCGGCCGTTGCCCATCGCCGGCGTGCTTGTCGTCCGCTACCGGGCGGGAGCAGGCTGCCGCTGGCGGTTGCTGAGCCCGGGAAGAGGTCTGCTACGGATCCTCGAGTCCGCAATCCCCGTCCGCGTTGATCCGGAGCGCACGGTTGCGGCGCTGGCGAGAATCACGGCCCAGGCCCCGGTGCTGACGGGAGTCCGCGGCGAAGCCGGCGAGTGCACGCGGAGAATCATCGACTGGTTCTCGGACCGCCACCGGACGGAGGTTGCATGAACGCCCGACCCCGAGCTCGACAGGAGCGACTGCTCGTGCGTGAGCTCGCCGACGAGCTGTTCGTCTACGACCTGGACCGTCACTCGGCCGTGTGCCTGAACCGGACCGCAGCCGTCGTCTGGCGGAGCTGTGACGGCGCTGCCGACGTGGCCGCCATCGCTCGGTCGGCGAGCGCCGAGCTCAGCCAGCCCTTCAACGTGGACGCTGTCTGGTGCGCGCTCGACGGGCTCGAAAAGCAGGGCCTGCTGGAGCCGCTCGGCGCCGTCGCCGAGCGGCCGCGCCGCACGCGCCGGGAGTGGCTGCGCGAACTGGGCCGCTCGGGCTTCGCCGCCGCGCTGATCCCCAGCGTGCTGGCGGTGGTGGCGCCCTCAGCGGCACAGGCGCTCTCGTACATCACCAAGGCCGACTGCGAGATGCGCAAGCCTCCCAATTGCGGCGGCAATCCCTGTGGCGACATGGGCCGGAACTGCGTGACCTTCAGCGCTACTAAGTGCTGGTGCATGTGATCGACCACTACCGCCGCATCCTGGACGATCGGGTGCGGGTGCTGGCCTTCGAGCGAGCGATCGCGACGACTGTGCGCCCGGGCGACGTCGTCGTCGACCTCGGCTGCGCCCTCGGCAACTTCACTCTGTTCGCCTGCCGCAGTGGCGCGGAGCGGGTCTACGCGGTGGAAGCTCAATCGACGGTCGAGCTCGCGCGGCGGGTCGTCACCGACAACGGCCACGGCGACAAGGTCCGCTTCCTGCGTGGTCTTTCGACGGACCTGGAACCACCGGAGCGGGCCCGGGTGGTGATCTTCGAGGATTTCGTCACCTGCCTGCTTTCCCCGTCCGTGGTGCGAACGCTGCGCGACGCGACCGCGCGCTGGCTCGAACCCGGCGGCGCGCTGCTGCCCGGGCGAGCCCGGCTGTGGGTCGCGCCTGTGGAGGATACCGCCGCCCACGCCGACCTCGATCGCTTCGCGGGCGCCGGACAGCGCGCCTACGGCCTCGACGTGTCCGCGACTCGCCTTCCGGCCTTCGCCCGGATGTACAGCCGCTACTTCGAAGCGGGGAGCCTGGTGGCCCCACCGCAACCGGCGGGGGCGGTCGACCTGAAGACCGTCGAGCGGGCTGCGTTGCGCGTATCCGCGTCAGCGCCCGCGCTGCGCTCCGCGGCGATCCACGGGCTCGCGCTCTGGTTCGAGCTGGACCTTGCGGGCGAGTGGCTGGGGACCGGCCCGCTGTCGCCGCGTACCGCCTGGCCTCAGGTCTTCCTGCCCCTTGCTGATCCGCTGGTCGTCGACCGCGGCGACGAACTCGAGGTCGCGTGCGAGGCGACGCCCTTCGGCGACGACCTGGTCTGGCAGTGGAGCGTGGCCGCTCGCGGCCAGCGGGCCGAGGCTTCCAATCTCGATTCCCTGGCGCTCGACGGCGCGGCATTGGGCCGCTGGGACCCCGACCACGTGCCGGCGCCCGACGCCGACCTGGAGCTGGATCGCGCCATCCTCGAGTCCGTCGACGGCGAGCGCTCGCTGGAGGAGATCGCGGACCGCGTGCGCGGGCGCTGCACCGGCCGCCTGGCCGAGCCCGGCGCCCTCGAGCGCCGCGTGCTGGCCCTGGTCGGCGGGACGCGAGGCGGGGCAGGCCCGTGACGCGACCCCTCGCCGCGCTGCTCGCGCTGCTGCTGGCGGGGCCCGCCGAGCCCCCGGCCGAGGTGCTCGACGCCGAGCAGGCCGAGTACGTGGCCGACGTGATGGCCTTCACCGGCGAACCGCTCGGCGCGGTTCGGGAGCGCATGAAGCGGGGGCCGAAGCCGCTGCAGGAGGAGTGGGACGCCTGGGAGCGCGAGGCCCCGATGACTCCCGAGCGGGTCACCGAGTTCTATCGCCGCACGCCCAGCTACGTCTACGAGCTGGGCCAGTGGCACCTGTTCCTGCCGGCCAAGCGCGAGAGCAACCGGGCGCTGTTCGAACACCTCCTGGCGCGCAAGCCGAAGAACGTGCTCGACTTCGGCGGCGGCGTCGGCCTGCACGCGATCCCGCTGGCGCGGGCCGGGCTCGACGTGACGCTCGCCGACCTCGACTCGGTGACGCTGCGTTTCGCGGAGTTCCGCGCCCGCCGCCACGGCGTGCCGCTCAAGCTCTGGCGCACCGACGTCGAGGCGGCGGCACCCGACGCCCGCTACGACGTGATCCTGGCCATGGACGTGCTCGAGCACCTCCCGAAGCCGCTGCTGGCCGAGACCGTCGACCGCCTGCTGGCGCTCAGGCACGAAGGCACGGTCGTGATCATGAGCGCGCCGTTCGGGCGAACGGCGACCCACCCGATGCACGTCGACTTCGACGCGGAGACGCAGGCCCAGCTCGACCGCCTGCAGCCGATCGACGTCGACCGCATCGTGCCGCGGCCGACTCCGCAGCCCTCCGCGCGCTAGTCCCGCCGTGCCGAGGCGTCGACTTCCTGCCGCAGGCGCCGCCAGAGCGCGTCGACGTGCTCGCGCTCGGTCGCGGTGGCGCCGATCGAGATCCGCGCCATCCAGCGGCCCTCGAGCTGGGCGGGCGTGAGGTAGGCGAAGCCCGAGGTGTTGACGCGCTCGACCCAGCCCAGGGTGTGGCGGTCCAGCGCCTCGCCGTCGAGGCCCGGCGGCTCGTGGCGCACGCACAGCGTCTGCAACCGCACCGGCGCGTTGAGCAGCCGCCAGCCGGGCTCCGCGGCGACCTGCTCCGCGAGCCAGCGCGCGTTGTCGAGGTCGCGCCGCAGCCGCGCCTGCAGCGCGGCGACCCCCTGCTCGCGGATCAGCGCCCACAGCTTGAGGGAGCGGAAGCGGCGGCCGAGCGGGATGCCCCAGTCGCGGTAGTTGCGGACGCGGCCGTCGGCGGCGGTCTGCAGGTAGCTCGGGTTCGTGCTCATCACCCGCACCAGGTGCTGCGCGTCGCGCACGTAGTAGAGCGAGCAGTCGAAGGCGACGCCGAGCCACTTGTGGGGGTTGAGCACCAGCGAGTCGGCGCCCTCGATGCCGTCCCACAGCGGCCGGCACTCCGGCAGGATCATCGCGGAGCCCGCCATCGCCGCGTCCACGTGGAACCACATCCCGTGTTCGCGTGCGACTTCCGCGATGGCGCCCAGCGGGTCGAAGGCCGTGGTCGCGGTGCTGCCGCTGGTGCCGACCACCGCGCACGGCCGGCGGCCGGCCGCGCGATCGGCCCGCACGGCCTCGGCGAGCGCGTCGGGCCGCATCGCGAACGTCGCGTCGACCGCGACCTGCCGCACCTGTCCGCGCCCGAACCCCGCCAGCAGCGCCGCCTTCTCCACCGAGCTGTGGGCCTGCGGCGACGTGTAGATCACCAGCTCCGTGGCCGCGCCCTGCAGGCCGCCGCGGACCATCGCGTAGTCCGTCGCCCGCTCGCGCGCGCAGACCAGGGCGACCAGCGTGCTCGAGGAGGCGGTGTCCTGGATCACCCCGCTCCAGCCGGGCGAGAGGCCGAGCATCTGCCGCATCCAGTCGGTCGCCACTTCTTCGACCTCGGTCAGCGCAGGGCTGCTCTGCCAGGACAGGCCGAGCACGCCGAGACCCGTGGAGAGGAAGTCGCCGAGCACCGAGGCGAGCTCGCCGTTGCTCGGGAAGTAGCCGAAGAAACGCGGGTGCTGCCAATGCGACAGCCCCGGCACGACCACTCGCTCGAGGTCGGCCAGCACGGCCTCGAAGGGCTCCCCCTGCTGCGGCGGCGAAGCGGGGAGGGCGGCCCGGACGGAGCCGGGCTCGACCCGGCTCGCCACCGGGCGGTCGGCGGTGGTGGCGCGATAGTCGGCGATCCAGTCGACGACGCGGTGACCCAGGCGGCGGAACTCTTCGGCGTCCATGCCGGGATCCTGCCCTTCCGCAGTGCCCGGCGAGAAGGCCGCCCGCGCGCCCGGCTGGTTTCCGGCGGTCGCCGGGGATGGGAGACAATAACCGGATGCCGCCCGTGACGGGCGGAAGAAGGAGTTTCGCCCGTTCCGATGGCCACCGAACCGCTCGTCCGCCCCGAGCCCGCAGAGTTCCGGACCCTGTCCGCGACCCACCGCCTCAAGTCGAGCCGGCGGGTGGAGTTCCGCGACGTGACGTCGCTCGTGGAGGACCTCGTCCACCGCTCCGGCGTGCTCCACGGGACGGTCTCGATCACGACCCGCCACACCACGACCGCGATCGTCGTGAACGAGCCGGAACCCCTGCTGCTCGAGGACACCGCCGCGTTCCTCGAGAAGCTGGCGCCGGCCGACGCGGCCTGGGGCCACAACGACATGTCGCGGCGCCACGACGTGCCGCCCGACGAGAAGGCCAACGCCGACTCGCACCTGCGCGCGATGCTGCTGGGCGCGTCCGAGACGCTGCCGATCGTCGACGGGCGGCTCTCGCTCGGCCGCTGGCAGCGGGTGCTGTTCCTCGAGCTGGACGGCCCGCGCCGCCGCGAGTTCACGATCGTCGCGCTGGGACTCGGCTGAGGTTCGGGTTACGCGCCGGGCGAAGCCCGTCGCCGTCGCGCCGCTAGGCCTCCGGGGCCGCCCGGGTCAGCCGCTCCCGCTTCTTCGCGCCGTCGCGCTTCTTCGACTTGAGCCGCCGCTCGTGGGCGGCCCGCGTCGGCAGCGTCGTGCGGCGCTCCGAGGGGCGCACCAGCGCGCGGCCGATCAGCGCGCCGACCTTCTCGCGCGCGTCCTCGACGTTGCGCCACTGGTCGCGGCTGCGCTGGCTGGTGACGACCAGCCGGCCGCGCGCGTCGGTCTTGTTGCGCGCGATCGCGAGCAGGCGGCGGCGCGCTTCCTGCGGCAGCCCGGTGATGGCGTCGAGGTCGACTCTCAGCTCGACCTTCGACGCGACCTTGTTGACGTTCTGCCCGCCGGGGCCCGAGGACCGGGACGCCTTCACCGTCATCGCGGCGGGGGGGACGACCACGGGACCGACCCGGATTTCTTCTGCCATGGCGTGACGATGACTCCGCACGGCGGAACCTGTCAACGCGCCGGCGGCGCTACACTGTCGGGTGGCGCCGCCAGCCCGCGGCTTACAGCCCGCGCTCCTGCCGGTAGCGGGGCAGCGCCGCCTCCAGCACCTTGACCGCAGCGCGCAGGTCGTCGACGTTGAGCACGTAGGCGATCCGCACCTCGTCCCTGCCCAGCCCCGGCGTCGCGTAGAAGCCGCTGGCCGGCGCCACCATCACCGTCGCGCCCTCGTGCGAGAAGTCGGACAGCAGCCAGGCGGCGAAGTCGTCGGCGTCCTTCACCGGCAGCCGGGCGACGAAGTAGAACGCTCCCTCGGGCTTGGCGAGGAAGACCCCGGGGATGCGGCCGAGGCCCTCGAACAGCACGTCGCGCCGCTTCTGGTACTCGATCTGCACGCCGCGCGCGTAGTCGGGGCCGACCTCGTTCGCGCCGAGCGCCACGAGCTGGGCGAGGCCCGGCGGCGAGAGCCGGCCCTGGGCCATGCGCAGCGCCGCGGCGTGCACGTCGCGGTTGCGGGTGGCCAGGCAGCCGAGGCGGATGCCGCAGGCGCTGTAGCGCTTCGACAGGCTGTCGACCACGATCACGAAGTCGTCGGAGTCGGGCAGAGACAGCGCGCTGGTCGCCTCGCGGCCGTCGTAGACGAACTCGCGGTAGACCTCGTCGGAGACCAGGAACAGCCCGTGGCGGCGGCAGAAGGCGCCGACCCGCTCGACCTCCTCGCGGGTGTAGACCGTGCCGGTCGGGTTGTT
Organism: Vicinamibacteria bacterium; assembly: GCA_025994075.1. Lineage (GTDB taxonomy): Bacteria > Acidobacteriota > Vicinamibacteria > Fen-336 > Fen-336 > WYBL01. The sequence goes on along the minus strand of JAMQGV010000040.1, from coordinate 23,482 downwards.
CGGGTTGCACAGCAGGACGAGGCGGGTGCGCGGCGAGAGCGCGGCCTCGAACTCGGACTCCGGCGGCAGGTGGAAGCCGTTCTCGCCGGTCGCGCGCACGGGTCGCAGCGTCACCCCGGCGAGGCCCGCGAACGAGTTGTAGTTCGTGTAGAACGGCTCGACGACGATCGCCTCGTCGCCGTCTTCGGTGCACGCGAACATCGCGAACAGCACCGCCTCGCTGCCGCCGGTGGTGGCCAGCAGCTCCTCGGGCCCGAGGTCGAAGCCGAGCTTCCGGTAGTAGGCGGAGAGCGAAGCGACGTACTCGGGCGTGCCGCCGGAGGGCGAGTAGGCCAGCACCCGCTCGGCCTTCGCCAGCTTCTCGCGCATGCAGGCCGGGGTCTCGATGTCCGGCTGGCCGATGTTCAGGTGGTAGACGCGCACGCCCCGGGCGCGGGCCGCTTCGGCCAGCGGCATCAGCCGGCGGATCGGCGAGGAGGGCATGCGGCGGGCCCGCTCCGAGATGCGGGGGGCGACGGCGGCGGGCGTGGTCATGCGCGTTCTCGCTCCTGAAGGACTCGATTCTACTCTTCGCGTGCGGCGCGATCAGCCGCGGGCGCCGGCCCCGGGGCCCACCAGGCGCGCCAGGGCGGCTGTCGCCAGCGGGCCGAGCGCGGCGGCGGCGAGCCCGGTTCCGAAAGCGGCACCGACCGGCGAGCCGCCGACGAGCGCGAGCCCCGCGGCCAGCCCCGCCGGCACCACGAAGAGCATGGCGTAGGGCGCGAGCGCCCAGGACGCGGCCACTCCCAGCGGGGTGCGCCACTGCTGCGCGTGGTGTCGCAGGCACCAGGCGCCGCCGGGCAGGCTCGAGAGCACGACGGCCGCCACCTGCAGCGGGCGGCTCTGCGCGAGGACGGGGAACCACGCCGCCACCACCGGGCCGGCGAGGCACAGCAGCGAGGCCAGGCTCAGGGCGTTGATCGTCACGCCGGTGGCGGCGTGGCCGAGGCGGTCGGCGAAAGGAGGCGGCGTCACGCGCGGATGATGCCGGCGCTCGCGGCGCCGCGCCAGCCGTCTCGCGGGCTCAGGCGACCGGCAGCCGCAGCCGCGCGATGCAGCCCGCGCGGTCGCCGCGGTTCTCGAGCGTCAGCGTGCCCTCGTGGGCCTCCGCGATCTGGCGGCACAGGACGAGGCCGATGCCCGAGCCCTGCGGCTTGGTCGTGAAGAACGGCACGAAGAGGTTGGCCGACGGCGGCAGGCCCGGGCCTTCGTCCTCGACGAACACCTCGAGCAGGCGCGAGCCGGGCAGCAGCCTCCAGCCCAGCCGCACGCCGCCTCTCGTCTCGGCCGCGGCATCGACCGCGTTTCGCACCAGGTTGATCAGGAGCTGCTCGAGCTGGTCGGAGTCGGCGCGGATCGTCAGCGTGGGTCCCGCGGCCAGTTCGACACTCGCCCGAGTCTCGAGGCCGGCGACCCGCCGCAGCAGCGCGCCCACCTCCAGCGGCTGCAGTTGCGGCGCCGGCAGCCGGGCGAGCCGCGCGTAGGCGTCCATGAAGCGGGCCAGCGACTCGGCCCGGGCACGGATCACGGCCAGTCCGCGGCGGGCGTCCTCCTCCCAGTCGTCGGCGCGGGTCGCGCGCGCGAACATCGTCTCCAGGCTGCCGGCGATCGACTTGATCGGCGCCAGCGAGTTGTTGAGCTCGTGGCCGAGCACCCGGATCAGCCGCTGCCACGCCTGGCGCTCCTCGTCGCGCAGCGCGCGGCTGACGTTGGTCAGCACCAGGAGCTGGTGGGGGCGGCCGCCCTCGCGGAAGCTGGTGCGGCGGATCTCGAAGCGGCCCGAGGCGCCGGGGAACGTGCGCTCCAGCACGATCGGCGTGCGCTCGATCAGCGCCTCCGAGAGCCCCAGCTCCGTCGCGGTGTGGCCGAGCAGCCGCTCGGACGGGCGGGCCAGGATGCGCTCCCCGGCCTTGTTGACGAGCTTCAGGCGCTGCTCCTCGTCGAAGGTGAAGACCGCGACCTCGATCTCCTCCATCACCTTGCGCAGCAGCGCCGTCGCCTCCAGCGCGCCGAGCCGCTCCTCGCGCAGGGTGTCCGCCAGCAGGTTGAGCTCGAGCATCACCTGCGACAGCGCGTCGTCGCCGCGGGTGCCGCGGGCGCGGAAGCTGAAGTCCTCCTCGCGCAGCGCGCCGAGCAGGTTGGAGAGCGTCTGCAGCGGGTGCACGACCGCGCCGCGGGCGGCCGAGGCGAAGCCCCACCAGGCGACGACCAGCAGCACGCCGAGCGTCCACTGCAGCCGCGACGAGAAGTCGCCGAAGTACAGCAAGGAGAGCGCGACGGCCACCGCGGGCGCGCCGGCGGCGAGTGCCAGCAGCAGCACCCGCCGCTCGTGGTTCAGGAACCGGCGACGTCCCCGGGCCACGGGGGCGCCGTCAGAGCCCGTAGCGCTGGAGCCGGCGGTAGAGCGCGCTGCGCGAGAGGCCGAGCGCGTCGGCCGCCCGCGACACGTTGCCGTCGTACCGGCTGAGCGCCTTCTTGATCAGGAACGCCTCGACCTCCTCGAGGCTCATCTCCTCGAGCTTGCCCTGGGCCTCGGCGGCGGTGCGCAGGCCGAGGTCGGCGGGCTTGATCGTCTCGCCCTGGCACATCAGCACCGCGCGCTCGATCGCGTGGTCGAGCTCGCGCACGTTGCCCGGCCAGCCGTGCTCGGTCAGGGCCCGCAGCGCGCCCTGGTCGAAGCCGGTCACCTTCTTGCGGTAGCGAAGCGTGTGGGCCTTCAGGAAGTGCTGGCCGAGCAACGGGAGGTCCTCGCGGCGCTCGCGCAGCGGGGGGACCCGGATCTCGATCGTGTTGATGCGGAACAGCAGGTCCTGGCGGAAGCGGCCGGCGGCCACCTCGGCGTGGAGATCGGCGTTGGTCGCGGACAGGATGCGCACGTCGACCTTGCGCGTGCGCGACGAGCCCACCCGCTCGAACTCGCCCGTTTCCAGCACCCGCAGCAGCTTCGGCTGCAGGTTCATCGGCACGTTGGCGATCTCGTCGAGGAACAGGGTGCCGCCGTCGGCCAGCTCGAAGCGGCCGACGCGGTCGGCCTTGGCGTCGGTGAACGCGCCCTTGACGTGGCCGAACAGCTCGCTCTCGAAGACGCCCTCGGACAGGCCGCCGGCGTTGACGGTGACCAGCGGCCGCCCGGCGCGCGAGGACACCGAGTGCAGCGCCTGCGCCACCGTGCCCTTGCCGGAGCCGTTCTCGCCGGTGATCAGCACGTTCGCGTCCGAGGGGCCGACGCGGGAGATCATGTCGAGCACCGGCCGCATCGCCGCCGAGTCGGCGATCAGCCGCGGCCCGCCGTCGCCGCGCAGCGCGCGGTTCTCGGCCTCCAGCCGCTGGCCGTTGCGCAGCGCGCGGGCCAGCTCGGCCTGGGTGCGCAGGATCGCCAGCAGCCGCGCGTTCTCCCACGGCTTCTGGACGAAGTCGCGGGCGCCGCGGTGCATCGCCGCCACCGCGACGTCGACACTCGCCCACGCGGTCATCACCACGACCGGCAGCGTCGGGTCGAGCGCCGTCAGCCGCCCGAGCAGGTCGAGGCCCTCCTGGCCCGAGGTCGTGTCGCGGGTGTAGTTGAGGTCGATCAGCGCGACGTCGAACTCGCGCGACTCGGCGGCGGCCAGCACCCCGGCCGGCGACGACGCGGTCTCGATCGCGAAGCCTTCGGCCTTCAGCAGCAGGCGCAGGGCCTCGAGCACGTCCTGCTGGTCGTCGGCGACGAGTACGCGCAGCGCTGTCTCTCTCATCTCGATTCCGTGGGCATTATGGCTTCCGGCGCGGGCCCCTGCGGCAGGGCGCCCGGCTCAGGCCATCCAGCCGTCCTTGAGGCGGATCACCCGCGAACCGTACGAGGCGTTGGTCTCCGAGTGGGTGACCTGGACGATGGTCGTGCCCTCGTCGTTGAGCTTCTTGAAGAGCTCCATGATCTCGCGGCCCTGGTCGGAGTGCAGGTTGCCCGTGGGCTCGTCGGCGAGGATCACCTTCGGGCTCGCGACGAGCGCGCGCGCGATGCCGACGAGCTGCTGCTGGCCGCCGGAGAGCTGGTTCGGGTAGAGGTCCTTCTTGCCGACGATCTGGAAGCGGTCGAGCACGTCGGCGACGATCGCCTGCCGCTCCGACTTCTTCACGTCGCGGTAGGTGAGCGGGACCTCGATGTTCTCGTAGACCGTGAGGTCGTCGAGCAGGTGGTAGCTCTGGAACACGAAGCCGATGTTCTTGCGCTGGAGGTCGAGCCGCTCCTTGCGCCCCAGCTTGTGGACCGGGGCCCCGACGAAGTCGAACTCGCCGGTCCAGGCCGAGTCGTGGAGCCCGAGGATGTGGAGCAGGGTCGACTTGCCCGCCCCCGAGGGCCCCATGATCGAGACGAACTCGCCCTCCTTGATGTCGAGGGTGATGCGGCGCAGCACGTACACCTTGCCGCCGCCCAGGTCGTAGGACTTCTCGACGTTGCGTAGCGAGATCATGCCGGCACCTTATCCAATCCCGGTGCCAGGCGCGACCGCGCTCGCGACCCCCGTGGATGAAGGGGTTGAGACCGCACGCCGCTGTCCGCGGGCGGGACGGGCGTCCGTTCGTGGGACGCGTGATGCCCGCCCGCGGAACGGGCGCGCCTAGTACGCGGTCGAGTAGGCCGGGCGCGCCGCGGCGTAGGGCGTGCTGACCAGCGGTGCCGGAGCAGCCTCCTCGCGGCGCTGGATCAGCCCGAGGCGCTTCATCTTCTCGTGCAGCGTGGTCGGCAGCACGCCGAGCATCGCCGCCGCCCGGCGCTGGTTGCCGCCGCTCGCGGTCAACGCCGCGACGATCAGGTCCCGCTCGTACTCGGTCATCAGCTCCTTGAGGCCCTTGCGCTCCGTGCCGATCATCGCGTTCTCCCGTTCCTGGGGGTGCCCCCGCACCCCGCGTCACCGGGTACGTATCCAAGGGCCGTGCCGGGCCGCTGGATCCGCGCAAACCCGCACCTGGAGCGGGTTTCGGCATCGAGCGCGCAGGGCAGGCCCGGGCGCCGCTGTCCGCCAGCGGACGCCCGGTGTCCGCCGGGGACCGTGTTTACATCCTGTGACGTGGGGGAGGCCCGTGGGGCCTAGAACCTGACGGTCGCCCCCAGCACCACGCTGCGCGTCGCCAGCGGGTAGAAGTAGCGCACGCCGGTCAGGCTGTCGGCCCCGGCCGCGTCGCGGACCAGGTAGGGGTAGCTGTAGCCGGAGGGCCAGATGCGCTCGTCGTCGAGCAGGTTGCTCACGTCGAGCGCCAGCCGCACCGGACCCAGCGGCCAGCGCGCCGAGAGGTCGAGCGTGAAGTGGCTCGGTACCTCGGTCGCGGCGCTGCCGGTGTTGTCGAGGAACGCGCGCGACGTCCAGCGCCCGCGCAGCCGCGCCAGGCCGCCCTCGCGCGGCCGCCACTCGATCGACTGGTCCAGCACGACGGCGGGCGTCAGCAGCGGCGCGACGTCGCGGAACAGCCGCGGCTCGGACCCGAGCCAGGCGCCTTCCGCGTCGTACAGGTCGAGGACCTGGGTCCAGGCGTCGATCCGGTTCCACGACAGCGCCGCCAGGTGGCGCAGGTGCAGCCACGGGCGCGGCCGCCAGGTCGCGTCGAGCTCGAGCCCGCGTCGGAAGCTGCGGTCGACGTTGGTGCGGATCGGGAAGCCGACCTGCGACAGCTCGCCGGTCTGCGCGATCTCGTCGCGGAACTCCATCGCGTACAGGCTCGCGAGCAGCGTCAGGCGCGAGCTCGACCACGAGAGGCCGGCCTCCAGGTCCCACACGCGCTCCGGCCGCACCGCCCGCGTGTCGTAGGGCAGCGTCGGGTCGTCTTCGCCCGCGAAGAGATCGTTGCGGGTGGGCTCGCGGGTCGCGCGCGCGGCGGAAGCGTAGAGGGCGAGGCCTGCCCGCGGCTCGACCCGCGCCCCAGCGCGGACGTTGAGGAACGTCCACGACACCGGCTCGACCGCCTGGCTGCCCTCGTACGAGAAGCGGGCGTGGCGGAGCTGCACGTCGCCGTAGAGCTGGGCGCGGCCTCGCGTCACGACCGCCTTGCCGAAGGCGTTGGCCTCGCGCTTGAACCCCGTGTTCGAGTAGAGCGGGCTGCCCGCGGCGCTCGCGAAGTGCTCGCGGCGGAAGTCGCTGCCGTGCAGCCCGCCGTGGAGCGCGAGGCCGGGCCGCTCGCGGTTGACGGTCAGCGTGGCGCCGGTCGCGTGGCCGTCGATGCCGATGTCGAGCAGTGCGTCCTTCGCGGCCGGGTCCGCCCACAGCAGCAGCGAGCCCTGGGCGCCCGTGTAGTACGCCTGGGCGCTGAGCGAGCCGCCCGCGCCGAGCCCCGTCGTGTACTGGAGCTGGGCCAGGTCCTGGCCGAAGCGGTCGCGCTCCTCGGGCTGCATGACGTTGACGCGCGGGTCGGCCAGCAGCGCCGCCTCGTCCGGGGCGTAGTAGGAGAGCTGCGAGCGCTCGCGGCCGCTGAAGCCGGAGAAGCGCAGCAGCGAGCGCTGGCCCTGGCGGGCCGCGTTCCAGAAGAACGAGCGCTGCACGATGCCCGAGTGGTCGCGGTAGCCGTCGGCTTCCGCGTACGAGAAGCGGCCGCTCGCGCGCAGCCCGCCGCCGAGCTCGCCCGTGCGCGCCGCGACGGCGCCGCGGGCGACCCCGAAGCTGCCGCCGCCGGCCTCGACCTCGCCGCCGCGGACGTCCGACAGTGGCGTCGAGACAAAGCCGATCGCGCCGCCGAACGCGGGCGCCCCGACCGTCGACGCCGCGACGCCGCGCTGCACCTGAGCGGCGTCGACGGCGCCCATCAGGTCGGCGACGTTGGCGAAGAAGAACGCCGACTCCTCGGGGTCGTTGAGCGGCACGCCGTCGAAGGTGAAGTTGATGCGGCTCTGGCCGATCCCGCGCACGCTCAGGTACGAGTAACCGCTGCCGCCGATGCCGGCCTCGGTGTAGGCGGTCAGCCCGGGCACGGCCTGCTGCAGCGCGAGCGGCAGGTCCTGGCCGAAGTCGAGCTCGGCGATCCGAGCCGCGTCGAGCTCGGTGCGCGTCACGGGCGCCTCCTCGGCGGCGCGCAGCGCGCGCACCACCGTCTCTTCGGCGACGCCGGCCGGGGCCAGCGTCAGCACGACGCCGCTCGCACCCCCGCGCACGTGACGCTCGGCGCGCGCGAAGCCGGGCAGGCTGGCGCGCAGCGTGTGGCGGCCGGGGGGCAGCGCCAGCGAGAAGCGACCCTCGGCGTCGGTCTCCACGCGCAGGCCGGTCTCGATCGCGTCGACGCGGGCGCCGGGCAGGCGCGCGCCGGTGACGTCCTCGACGTGGCCGGTGAGGTCCGAGCCGATCGCAGCCGGAGCCAGCGCCGCGCACAGGATCAGTTGCTTCCACATCGCGCTACCTCTTTCGTAGAGGCCGCGCCTTCAGGGTCCACGCCTTCCCTCCGCCGGTCTCAACCGGGTCAGGTTCAAAGGGTGTGATCTCAGGCCGAGCGGGCCACCCCTAGGCAACGACGGCCCTAGCTTGCAGCCGCGCGCGGCCCGCGTCAAACGCCTTCGGTCGGGAGTTCCGAGCGTCCCCGAGCGAGCTTGCGCCGGTAGTGTCGCGTCGCCCACTCCGCGGCGACGATGCCGGCGGCCACCGGCGCCAGCCATGCGAACAGGGCGGTCGCCCCGGAGAGGTCGTAACCCGGCACCAGCGCGCGAGCGCCGAAGTTGAGGAACGCGACGTGGGCTGCGATGCCTGTTCCGATCATCCCGCCGATGTGCTCGTCGATCCACCAGCGCGGGTCGTCGATCGGTCTGCGCAGCCGGCCCCAGGTTTCCGCTGCGGCCATCAGGCCGATCATCGCGAAGAACGCGAACAACCAGGTGCCGGTGTGCAGGCCCACGGCGAGCACGGCCAGGCCGGAAATCAGGTTGAGGAGGCCGAGGCTGGCGACGGTCGGGCCGTAGAAGCGTCGCGGGTCGCGGCCCGGCGCCAGTGCGGCGCGGCCACTCCACAGCGCGCTGGCCGTGATCACGCCGAGGTAGCCGAGGAACACGCCGTCCTGCCAGCGGCCCAGCCACAGGAAGCGCAGTGCGAGCGGCGCCGCACTGGCGATCACGAGGCACATGGCCCAGGCGTAGAAGCGGCCGGCGCGGCGGTGGACCGCACCTCCCTTCCGGCTCAGGGCGGGCACCCAGAACAGGACCAGGGCGAGAAGGCCAGCGACGACGTGGACCCCGCGCAGCAGGTCAGCGAGTCCGGGCACGGGTTCCTCGGGTGGGCAGTCGCGCTTCGGCGCGCCCGCGCTCGCGTGCCGCCCACTCCGCGATCGCCCGGTACTTGGCGAGGCCGAGCGTGAGCGTGAGGTGGGCGTAGAAATCCGCCCCGGCCAGGCCGTCGGGACAGCGCGGGTCGTCTGTCCTCCAGCGCGCCTCCACGGCCTCCAGCTCCGCCAGCCGAGCCGCGAACTCGGAGTGCAAGGCGGCCAGGAAGTCGCGGGCCGCAGCCGCATCGTCGAGTTCGTGGAGGAACAGCACCTGGGCGACGAACGCGTGGCGGTCGTCGCCGACGATCGGGCCCTGGGCCAGCCAGCGGCGCAGCTGCGCGAGGCCACGGGCCGTCGTGCTGTACACGCGTCGTCTCGGCCCGCGGGCTGACGCCGCCTGCCGGCCCGCCACCCAGCCCGCGCTCTCCAGGCGCTGCAGAGTGCGGTAGATCTGGCTCTGTTCGGCCGGCCAGAAGTGACGGAAGACGGTGTCGAACCGCTGCTTGAGCTCGTAGCCCGAGGCGGGCTCGCGCAGCGCCCCCAGCAGGACGTGGTCGAGGCTCATCAGCCCTCCGCGTCCAACTATGCCACTTGTGGAATAGTGGAGCTAGTCCTCGCGCAGGGCGGTTGCCGGGTCGACGCGGGTGGCGTCGCGCGCGGGCAGCGCGGTGGCCAGGAGCGCCGCGGCCGCGAGGGTGAGGATGGCGAGCGCCACCGCCAGCGGGTCGAGCGCGCTCGCGCCTGCGAGCGTGGCCGACAGCAGCCGCCCGCCGGCGAGGGCGAGGACGATGCCCAGCGCCGCGCCACCGGCCAGCAGCCGCGCACCCTCGCCGATCACCAGCCGCTGCACGTCGCGCGCCGCGGCGCCGAGGGCCACCCGCACGCCGATCTCGCGGGTCCGGGTGCGCACGGACCAGGCGAGCAGCCCGTGCAGCGACACCGCGCACAGCACGAGTGCGGCCGCCGCGAAGCCGAGCAGCACCGCCGCGGTGAAGCGCGGGCCGGCCAGTGCCTGGGCCACGACGCGGTCCATGGTGGTGACGTCCGCCAGCGCAAGTTCCGGGTCGCCCGCGGCCAGCGCCGCGCGCAGCGCCGGCACCAGCGCGACCGGGTCGCGCTCGCTCCGCACCACCAGGTCGAGCCGGCCGAACGACCACTGCGGCAGCGGCACGTAGACGTCGGGCCACACCGCGCCCCAGCTCCTGTAGCGCACGTCGCCCACGACGCCGACGATCGTGCGCCACGGCTGCTTCGAGTGCGGCGGCCCGAACTTCAGGCGCCGGCCCACGGCGCTGCCCGTGGCGAAGAAGCGGCGCGCCAGCCCCTCGCTGACGATGGCGACGGGCAGCGACTCGGCCGAGTCGCGGGCGTCGAAGTCGCGGCCCTCGCGCAGCGGGATGCCCATGGTGCGGAAGTAGTCGGGGCTGACGGATTCGTGGTTGGAGGTCGGGTTGCGACGCTGCTCGTCGGCGGCCTGGCCGTCGACCGTGAAGTCGTAGTCCCAGCCGATCGGGTCGCGGAGCGGCCGCAGCAACACCACCGCGGCCCCCGTCACGCCCGGGACGGAGCGGACGCGGTCGAGGAACGGGTTGAGAAACGCGGCGCGGTCGGCGTGCGAGGCGTAGCGCGCGCCGAGGTTGAGGCGAGCGGTCACCACGCCCTCCGGCTGGAAGCCGGGGTCGAGCGCGGCCGTGCGCGCGAAGGCCCGGCCGACGACGGCCGCGCCGCAGAGCAGGCCGAGCGCGACGGCGACCTGGGCGACCACCACCGCACGCCGCAGCAGGCGGGTGCGCGGCCCGCCGGCTGCGCCGCGCGCACCCTCGCGCAGCGCCTCGGCCGCCGGCGAGGCCAGCGCGGCGAGACCGGGGCCGAGGCCCGCGGCGAGCGCCGCCACCAGGCCTGCGACGAGGGCGAAGCCGAGCGCCCGCGGGTCGATCGTCGCCGCGGCCAGCCGCGGCACTTCCGGCGGGGCCAGGGCGACGAGCAGGTCGAGCCCTGCGCGCGCGCAGGCGACACCGAGCGCGGCGCCGGCGACCGCCACCACCAGCGCCTCGGTCAGCGCCTCTCCGAGCAGGCGCGCCTGCGAGGCGCCGAGCGCCAGCCGCACGGCGCGCTCGCGGACGCGCTGGGCGCCGCGCGCCAGCAGCAGGGCCGCCACGTTCGCGCAGGCGGCCAGCAGCACCAGCGCCACCGCCGCCGAGACCAGGCGCAGCGCAGGCCGTGCGTCGCCCCATACCGCGTCGGGCAGCGGCACCGCGACGCCGCGCAGGCCGCCGCTGCGCTCGGGCCGCTGACGGGCCAGCGCCGCGCTCACGGTCGCGAGCTCGGCCTGCAGGCCGTCGAGGTCCGCCCCGTCGCGCAGGCGCGCGACGAACTTCAGCACGCGCAGGTCCGGCAGCTCGCGGCCGAGGCCGTCGGCCACCGTGAAGACGTCGGCGCCTTTCGGCAGCGTGAGATCGCCGGGGGCGATGCCGATCACGGTGGCGGGCTCGCCGTCCAGGGTCAACGTGGCGCCGATCGCGCTCTCGTCCGCGCCGAGCGCGCGGCGCCAGTAGCCCTCCGAGAGCACCACCACGGACGCAGCGCCTGGCGCAGCGTCGCCGGCCACGAACAGCCGGCCGCGAGCGGGAGCGAGACCGACGACGTCGAAGAACTCCGCCGACACGGCGGCGCCGTCGACCTGCGCCGGCTCGCCGCGGCCCGTGAGGTTGAGGCGGAAGTTGGTGGCCGTCATTGCGACCAGGCCGGAGGCCTCGCGCAGTCCGGAGCGCCACTCGACGAACTCGCTCCACGAGAGCTCGACGACCGGCGTCCCGACCCGGGTGTCGCGCTGCCAGAGCACGGCGAGACGGTCCGCGTCGCGGAAGGGCAGCGGTCGCAGCAGGACCCGGTCGGCGAACGAGAAGACGGCGGTCGAGAGCCCGATGCCGAGCCCCATCGTCGCGACGGCCGCCGCGAACAGGCCCGGGCTGCGCCCGAACGAGCGCACGGCCAGCCGCAGGTCGCGCAGCACCGGCCTACTCGCTGCGGAGCGCGCGCACGGGATCCAGCCGCGCGGCGCGGAGGGCCGGCACGGCGGTCGCGAGCAGCGCGACCGCCAGCAGCGAGAGCGCCGCCGCACCGTAGGCGAAGGGTTCGGTCCAGGTGACGCCGAACAGCACGTGGGTCGTGGCCCAGCCGGCGGCGACGGCCAGCGGGATGCCGAGGCAGATGCCGGCGAAGGCGAGCAGCGCGCCCTGGCCCGCGACGATACGCGCCAGGTCGAGCGCGCGCGCGCCGAGCGCGAGTCGCACGCCCAGCTCGCGCCGGCGCTCCTCGAGCAGGAAGGCGAGCACCGCGTACACGCCCTGCACCGCCACGACCAGGCCCACGCCGGCGAAGAGCAGCACCAGCAGCGCGCTGAAACGCTCGCGCGCCGAGTGCTCGGCCACCCGGTCGGCGAGCGTGTAGACGCGGGCGAGCGGCAGTTGCGGGTCGACGCGCCACACCGCCTCCTGCAGCCCGCGCCGCAGCGCTTCCGGGTCGCCCGCGGTGCGCACGACCAGGTTGCCCCACGCCTGCCAGTCGACGCGGCGCTGCTCGTAGGGCGTGTAGATCGTGCGGAAGTCCGGCGCGCCGAGGGTGATGCCCTTGACGTCGGCCACCACGCCCACCACGGTCATGAAGAAGGGCGTGCCGTCGTGGAAGTCGCGGTACGCGACCCGCGCGCCGAGCGGGCTGCGCTCGCCCCAGAACTGTCGCGCGAAGCGCTCGTTGACGATCGCGACGGGCTCGCTTCCCGCGCGGTCGTTCGCGTCGAACGCGCGGCCTTCGACCATCCGCATCCCCATCGTGCCGAAGTAGTCGCCGTGCAGCAGCCGCACCCGGGCCCCGGTGCCCGCGGCCGGGCGCAGCGGGGGCGGCTCCTGGAACAGCACGGTGCCGCCGAGGCCGCCGCGGCGGTCGAGCGGGGCGGCGATCGTGTACGCGGCGTCCGTCACGCCGGGCAGCGCGCGGGCCTCGGCAACCATCGCCGCGACCGTGCGCGTCTGCTTCTCGCGGTCTTCGCCGTAGCGCGAGCGCGGCAGCGAGAACTCGCCGCCCAACGTGCCGCGCGGCTCGAACCCGAGCGGCACGCCCGAGAGCGCGCGGAAGCTCTGCAGCAGCAGGCCGCCGCCCGCGAGCAGCACGAACGCGAGCGCGACCTCCGCCACCACGACGAGGCCCAGCGCGCGGTGCTCGACGGGCCGCACGCCGCGGCCCGCGCCCTGCAGCGCGGCGGCGGGGTCGGAGCCGATCACCTGCAGCGCCGGCACCGCGCTGAAGACGAGGCCGAGCAGCAGCGAGGCCGTGGCGCCGAAGGCGAACACGCGGCCGTCGATCGCGATCGCCTGCTGCCGCGGCAGGTCGGCGGGAGCCAGCGCCAGCAGCGCGTCCTGGGTCGCCCAAGCGCAGAACAGGCCGAGTCCGCCGCCCAGCACCGCCAGCAGCAGCCCCTCGGCGAGCACCTGGGTCAGCAACCGCCCGCGGCCGGCTCCCAGGGCCATGCGGATCGCGAGTTCCTCGCGGCGGGCGGCCGAGCGCGCGAGCAGCAGGCTCGCCAGGTTGGCGCCGGAAACGGCGATCACCACCAGGACCGCGCCCAGCAGCGCCAGCAGCACCGGCCGCACGTCGCCGGTCAGGAAGTCGGCGAGGCCGATCGGCACCACGAGCTTGCCGCGGTTGGTGCGCGGGTACTGCGCTTCGAGCGTGCGCGACACGGCGAGCAGTTCGGCCTGCGCGCGCGCCAGCGTCGCGTCCGGCTTCAGCCGGCCGATCGCGTCGAAGTTGTTGCTGCCGCGCTCCTGCGCGAAGAACGGGGTGGCCGCCGCGGGCGCGATCCACAGGTCGGCCTCGTCACCGAACAGGTCGAACTCCGGGCCCATCACGCCGACGACCGTGGCCGGCTCGTCGGAGAGGACCAGGCTGCGGCCGAGCACGCCGCGGTCGCCCGCGAAGCGGCTCTGCCAGAGCGCATGGCTGAGGACCGCGACGTGCGGCGCGCCCGTGCGGTCGTCTTCGTCGACCAGCACCCGCCCGAGCTGCGGCGTGGCGCCGAGCACCCGGAAGTACTCGGGCTCGACGACCGCGGCGGCGATCCGCATCGGCTCGCCGTCGCCCGTCAGGTCGAGGCTCCACGAGCGGAGGAACAGCGCCATCGACTCGAAGGCCGGCGCCGCGGGCCGCCAGTCGCGGCCGTCGGGCAGCGAGACGTCTCCTTCGCGGGTGATCATCACCAGCCGATCCGGTTCCGGGAACGGCAGCGGCCGCAGCAGCACGCCGTTGACGATGCTGAAGACGGCGCTGCTGACGCCGACGCCCAGCGCCAGCGCGCCGACCGCGGTCGCCGCGAAGGCCGGGCTCTTGCGCAGCCGTCGCGCGGCGTGGACCAGGTCGCTCGCGTTCATGTGGACTCCGTTCTACTCCGCGCGCAGCGCGGCGGCGGGATCGAGGGCGGCCGCGCGGCGGGCCGGCAGCCAGGCCGCGAAGCCCGCGACGGCGAGCAGCACGAGGGCGACGGCCGCGAGCGTCGCCGGCTCGACGGGCGCCACACCGAAGAGCAACGGTCGCAGCAGGCCGGACACGGCCACCGCGAGGGCGAGGCCGGGAGCGAGGCCCAGCAGCGCCAGGCCGACGCCCTCGCGCACGACCAGCTTGCGCAGGTCGGCCGGGGCCGCGCCGATCGCCAGCCGCACGCCGAGCTCGGTGCGGCGCCGCTCGACGCCCCACGCCAGCACCGCGAACAGGCCCAGCGCCGCCAGCCCCGTCGCCAGCGCCGCGAAGCTCGCGAGCAGCGTCGCGCTGAAGCGGGGCAGCGCGCGATCCTGGCTCACCAGCCGTTCGAGCGGGGCCCACGACGGCACGGGCAGCTCGACGTCCAGGGCGCGCAGGGCGTCGCGCAGCGCGGGCTGCAGAGCCGACGGGTCGCCCGCCGCACGGACGACGAAGCTGAGGTTGAACACGGGCCGGGCGGGGAAAGGAACGTAGAAGTGCGGCCGCGCCGGCGCAGCGACGCCGAGGTGGCGCACGTCGCCGGCGATGCCGACCACCTCCACCTCGCGGTCGCCGCCGACGACGAAGCGGCGCCCGAGCGGGTCGCGGTCGCCCCAGAAGCGGCGCGCCATCGTCTCGCTGATCACGGCCACCAGCCGCTCGTCGCGGCCGTCGCGGTCGTCGAAGCCGCGGCCTCGCAGCAAGGGGATGCCCATCGCCTCGAAGTAGCCCGGCGAGACCGAGTCGAGGCCCGCGACCTTGCGCTGGTCGGCGGGTGGCTCGGGCTCGTCCGCCAGGCGCAGCGCGGTGTCGTTGTAGATGCCGGACAGCGGCACCGTGTGCACGGCGGCGGCGGCCCGCACGCCGGGCAGCGCGCGCAGCCGGGCCAGCGCCTCGTCGGCGTACTGGATGCGCCGCTCGCGCGTGTAACGGGTGTCGGGCAGCCGCATGCGCGCGGCCACGGCACCGGTGGCCTCGAAGCCGGGCGAGGTCGCGGACAGCCGCTCGAAGCTGCGCAGCAGCAGCCCGGCGCAGGCCAGCAGCGCGAACGCGAGCCCGACCTGGGCGACGACGAAGCCGCGCTGGGCGCGGCGCGCCGGGTCGCCCGCGACGCGCGTGCCCGAGCCGAGCGGAGCGCGCGAGGCGAACAGCGCAGGGAACAGGCCGAACGCGAGCGTCGTGAGCGCCGTCAGCCCGGCGCAGAAGGCGAGCACGGAGGCGTCCGGCCGCAGCTCCACCCACGCGGGCAGCGGGACGGGCGAGAGCGTGCGCAACGCCTCGAGCCCGGCCAGGCCGAGTCCGAGGCCCAGCGCGCCGCCGGCCAGCGCCAGCACCAGGCTCTCGGTCAGCAACTGGCGGACGAGGCGCAGTCGCGACGCACCGAGCGCGCTGCGCGTCGACAGCTCGCGAGCCCGGGCCGCGGCGCGCACGAGCAGCAGGTTGGCGACGTTGGCGCAGGCGATCAGCAGGATCAGCGCGACGGCGCCCATCAGCACGAGCAGGGCGGCGCGATAGTCGCGGACCAGTTCGCCGTGCGCCGGCTGCACGTCGGCGGTCCAGCCCTCGTTGGGCCGCGGGTAGCGCCGCGCCAGCTCGTCACCGACCCGCCGCATGTCGGCCTGGGCCGCTTCCAGCGTGACGCCCGGCCGGAGCCGCGCGATCACCGGCAGGAACAGCGCGCCGCGCTGCTCGCGATCCTGCGGCGATGCCGTCAGCGGCACCCACGCCTCCGCGCCGTCCGGCCACGCGAACCCCGGCGGCGCCACGCCGACGACCGTCGCGGCCCGCTCGTCGAGCCGCACGGTGCGGCCGACGACGCCGGGGTCGCCGCCGAAGCGCGAGCGCCACAGCGCGTCGGAGATCACGATCGTCTCGGGGTGCTCGCCCGCGTCTTCGCCGGCGCGGAAGCCGCGACCCAGGTCCGGCGCCACGCCGAGCAGGTCGAAGTAGCTGGCGGAGACGGTCGCGACGGTCAGTGCCTGCGGCTCGGGCTCGCGGCCCCCGGCCAGCGCCATGCGCCGGGTGTCGACGCCCGCCATCGCCGTGAACGAGCGCGACTCGCGGCGCCAGTCCTCGAAGTTGGGGATCGAGGTCACGTCGCGCTCGATGCCGCGGGCCGGGTTGACCTGGTAGACGAACACCAGGCGCTCCGGATCCGGGAACGGCAGCGCGCGCAGCAGGAAGGCGTGGACCGCGGTGAACACCGCGGTGTTGGCGCCGAGGCCCAGGCCGATGGCGGCGATCGCGGTGAAGGCGAAAGCCGGGGCGCGCCGCAGCGCGCGCAACGCGTGGCGGACGTCCGTCTGCAGCGAATCCATGCGCACGACTCCCTGGCCCGCGCCGCCCCCGGCCGCGGGCCGCTGTCCGACGGAACGGGAAGGAGCGGAACTAGGCGCTGAGCGAGGCGATCTCGCTCTCGTCGACGACGCGCCCGTCGAACATGTGGATCGTGCGGTCGGCGTGGCGGGCGAAGCGCGGGTCGTGGGTGACCATCACGATCGTGGCGCCGCCGCGGTGCAGTTCGTGCAGCAGGTCCATCACCGCCTCGCCGTTCTTGGAGTCGAGGTTGCCGGTGGGCTCGTCAGCCAGCAGCACGGACGGCTTGCCGACCAGGGCGCGGGCCACGGCGACGCGCTGCTGCTGGCCGCCGGAGAGCTGCGAGGGCAGGTGCTTGGCGCGATGGGCCATGCCGACCTTCTCGAGCGCCTCGCCGCAGCGCGCCTTGCGCTCGGAGGCCGCCATGCCGCGGTAGGTGAGCGGCAGCTCGACGTTCTCGAACACGGTCAGGTCGCCGATCAGGTTGAAGCTCTGGAAGATGAAGCCGATCTCGCGGTTGCGGATGCGGGCCCGCTGCGAGAGGTCGAGGCTCTGCACCGGGTTCGAGTTCAGGATGTACGTGCCCGCCGTCGGCGAGTCGAGCAGGCCGAGGATCGACAGGAGCGTCGACTTGCCGCAGCCCGACGGCCCCGAGATGGCGACGTACTCGCCCTTCTCGATCCGCAGGTGGATGCCCGACAGGGCGTGGGTCTCCACTTCGTCCGTGTAGAAGACCTTGGTCAGGCCTTCCAGCGTGATCAGGGCGTGCTGCTCGCTCATCGCTTCCTCGCTTCGCTTTGCTAATTGAGCCGGATGCGGTCGTGGGAGTCCCACGCCGAGGTGTCGGACAGGATCACCGTGTCGCCTTCCGCCAGGCCTTCGACGACCTCGACGGTGTTGACCGAGGCGCGGCCCAGCTTGACCTTGACCCGCCGCGCGTCGGAGGTGCCGGGGTCGAGCCGGAACAGGCCGACCGTGCTCTCGCCCTGGCCCTGGGCCGGGCGCCCGACGAAGAGCACGTTGGTCAGGCGCTCGAGCTCGATGGTGCCGTCGACCGTGAGGTCGGGCCGCGCGCCCTTCGGCAGCTCGCCGACGAGAGCCAGGTCGACGGTGACCGTGCCGTTCTGGACCGAGGGGTCGATGCGGGCGACCTTCGCCTCGATCACTCCGTTGCGGGTGTCGACCGCCGCCTTCTGGCCGATCTGCACGTCCTTGGCCTGGGTCTCCGGGATCCGCACGACCGCCTTCAGCTTGTCGGGCTGAGCGACGCGCGCCAGGTTGGTGCCGGGGGCCACCCGCGCGCCGACCTCGACCGGGACGAGCTGCAGGATGCCGTCGAGGCCGGCCTTGACCCGCAGCGCGTCGACCTGGCCGCGCAGCAGCCGGGCCTGGGCGCGGGCCTGTTCGACCGCGGCCTCCTGCACCGCGAGCTGGGCCGCGATCGACTCGCCCGCGATCGCCAGCCGCTTCTGCTCGACGTTGTTGCGGTTCTCGAGCTCGCGGGCCGTGACCTGCGACAGCTTGACCGTGATGTCGGCGACCAGCCCGTCCTTCGCGAGCTGGGCGTCGGCGTCGGCGCGCATCCTGGCCTGGCTGTACTCCGCCTGGACGCGGGCGGCCGCGGCTTCCTGGTCCAGGCGCTGGCTCTCGAGTCTCACCTTCAGTTCGACGTAACGCGCTTCGGCGGCCCGAAGTTCCGAGAGTGCCTGCTGCGCCTGCAGCTCCAGCTCCGGGTTCGACAGCTCGAGGATCACGCTGCTCGCGTGCACCGGGGTGCCCGGGTGGATCACGATCTTCTCCACGCGGCCGTCGGACTGGGCCGGGATCCAGCGGATGTCCTCGGGCACCAGGGTGCCGAGGCCGCGCACCTCGCGCAGCATCTCGCCGCGCTTGACGGTGTCGGTCCAGACCGTGGCCCGCTCGACGCTGGGGGCGGCCGGCTCGAGCTGGGACAGGCCCAGCGTGATCAGCACGACGGCAGCGACGGCGCCGCCGATCAGCAGGCGCTGGCGCTTCTTCTTCTCTTCGACGACGCTGGCGGGGCGGGCGATGTCCATGGGCTTGAGTTCTTCGTCCTTCTCTCGACCGCTCCTTACACAAGCGCTGTGCCATCGGCGGCCGCGGCCGGAGTTGCTTGATGGACGGGAGTTTAGGCCCGCGGGCCCGGCCCGGCTGCGGCGACAGGTGTCCGTTTGCGGAACGGCGGGATCCCACGCCCGGCAGCCCCTTGACACGCGCCCGCCCGCGCCGGAGCTTGGCGGCCATGACCACCCATCCGAACGACGACGCGGAGCTGGCGATCCTCTTCTTCTCGCGGCTGACGCCCGCGGCGGGCGAGGACTACGAGGCGATGGACGCCGAGCTCGAGGCCCGCGTGAAGCGCAACCCCGGCTTCGTGGCGGCGAAGGGCTTCACGGCCGCCGACGGCGAGCGCCTGACGATCGTGTGGTGGCGCGACGAGGCGTCGCTCGCGGCCTGGCGCCACGACGAGCGCCACGCCTTCGCCCAGCGCACCGGCCGCGAACGCTGGTACGAGTCCTATCGCGTCGAGGTCGCGCGCATCCAGCGTCGCAGCTCATTCGCGCGCTGAAACGCCGCAGCGCCGGCGCCGACTACTTCCAGGTCACCGACGCGCGGTAGACGTCGCCGTTCTGGGCGGTCACTTCGATGTCGAGAGACCACTCCTGCTCGGAGCCGCAGGTCTCCTTGACCGCGGCGATCAGCTCGCGCTGCCGCGGCGCCACCTGCTCGGCCACGATCAGCGGCAGCACGCCGCCGATCTTCATCCCGGCGTCCTTGTGCACGGCCTTGACGCCCTTGACCCGGACGTCCTTCTTGCCCTCGTTGATGAGGTAGATCTCCATCTGGTACTTGTCGCCGACCTTGACCCGCGACGGCGAGACGACGATCTCGAGCGACGCCGGGCTCTCGGCCGCCTTCTTGACCGCGGCCACCGCGCTCGTGTCGAAGCCGGCCGCCGCCTGGGCGCCACCTTTCGCGTTCTCCGAGCGGGTCTTGCCGATCACGAACTGGCGGCGTACCGAGATGGCGTTGGCACCGGCCGCCGCGTTGCGCGGGTCGATCCGCGCTGCCTGCTCGAACAGCGCGGCGGCGTCGTCGTAGCGACCGGCCACGAACGCGGCCTCGGCGTCGCGCACCATCGCCGCGACGTCGGGCGGGGCCGTGGCCGTCGGCGTCGGCTTCGGGCGCGCCGTCGGCTTCGGCTCGGGCGTGGCCGGCGGCGGCGTGGGCTCAGGCGTGGCGGGCGGCGCGGTCACCGGCGGGAGCGTGGGCGGCGGAGGCGGTGGCGGCGGGGCCGGGCGCGCGAGGAACAGCCAGGCCAGGACCGCGAGCGCGACCAGCGCGGCAACCGCCATCAGGGCCCGCGAGGTTGCCGCCTTTGCCATGAGTCCTCCTTGAGCCGCCTCGAGGGAATCGAGCGATTCTAGCCGCCGACTGCCCCGCCGAGCGGGTAGGTCGAAACGCCGAGCCGGTGGCCGTCGGGATCGCAGAAGTAGATCGTGTGCGCGGTGCGGCCGCGCACGATCGCGCCGGCCGCCGCCAGCCGCGCGTCCCACCCCGCGAGGTCGTCGACCGTGAACGCGAGCAGGTGGCCCGAGCCCTGACCCGGCCCTTCGCCCGCCAGCTTCTTCTCGAGCATCAGCACCAGCCCGCCTTCGGCCTCCAGCCACACCGAGCGCAGCGCGCCGCCCGGCTCGTGATGCCGCGCGCGCTCGGCGAGGCCGAGCAGGCCGGCGTAGAAGCTCGCGGATCGCCCGGGGTCGGCGACGCGCAGCGCGAGGTGGTGGGGGCGCACGGGCCGCAGTCTACAATCCGCGCGCTCGCCCCGCGGCGGGCCGAGGAGAACTCGATGAAGACCGTGATCCTGGTGACGCGCGAGGGCCTGGGCCAGGTGCAGGCCGCGGACCACGACTTCGGCGTCGAGATGTTCGACCGCTTCGTGCATGCCTTCGAGGGCGAGGAGCGCAAGCCCGAGGCGATCTGCTTCTACACGGACGGGGTCAGGCTGCTGGTCGAGGGCTCGCGCGCGCTGCCCGGGCTGCGGCTGCTCGCCGGCCTCGGCGTGCGGCTCGTCGCGTGCCGCTCCTGCCTCGAGAAGTTCGGGCTGCTCGACCGCCTCGGCGTCGGCGAGGTGGGCACGATGAAGGACGTCGTGCGCCTGATCCAGGACGCCGACAAGGTGGTCACCATCTGAACTCGGGCTACACCTACGTCGAACGCGTCGGCGCGCGCGAGGCGGGCCGCAGCGTGCTCGATCACCTCGCCGCCCGCCATCGCCACTCCGACGCGGCGGCCTGGGCCGCGCGGCTGGCGGCCGGCGAGGTCGAGGTCGACGGCCGCGCCGCCCGGGGCGACGAGACGCTGTGCGCCGGCCAGCGCGTCGCCTGGCACCGCCCGCCGTGGGTCGAGCCCGAGGTGCCGACCGCGTTCGGCGTCGTCTTCGAGGACGCGGACCTCTTCGCGATCGACAAGCCTCCCGGCCTGCCGTCGGTGCCCGCGGGCGGCTACCTCGAGCACACGGCGCTCCACCTGGTCCGCCGCCGTCACCCGCACGCCGTGCCCCTGCACCGGCTCGGCCGCGGCACCGGCGGCCTGCTGCTGTTCGCGCTGAGCGACTCGGCCCGCCGCGCGCTCGCCGCCGACTGGCGCGAGGGCCGCGTGGGCAAGTGGTACCGCGCGCTCGTCACGGGCGACCCGGTCCACGAGGCGTGGACGATCGACGTCCCGATCGGCCCCGTCGCCCACCCGCGTCTCGGCCACGTCCACGCGGCGAGCGGGACGGGCCGCCCTTCCGTCTCCCACGTCCGCGTGCTCGAGCGGCGCGCGGGCCAGGCGCTCGTCGAGGTCCGCATCGAGACGGGCCGCCCGCACCAGATCCGCATCCACCTCGCCCACGCGGGCCATCCCCTCGTCGGCGACCCGCTGTACGCGGCGGGCGGCGGCCTGCTCGCGGACCCGGCGCTGCCCGGCGCGGGCGGCTACCTCTTGCACGCCCACCGCCTGGCGTTCGTGCATCCCGCGAGCGCAGCCCCGCTGCAGCTCGAGGCGCCGCCCCCCGCGCGCCTCGCGACCGGCGACCGATCAGCGAGCTGACGGCGCCGCGCCGGGCGCGTCGCGGCGGAACAGCGAGAACGGGGCCGCGCGCCCGACGAGCGTGTAGCGCGCGCCGGACACCGGGTCGACCAGCAGCGCGCCGCTCTCGCGATGAGCAGCCCGACCGGCAGCCCGAAGACGAGGCCCGTCCCCTTCGTGAGCGCCAGCGCGCCCAGCGCCGTGCCCGCCTTCAATGCCGTCCAGGGCCCGGCGCTTCGCAGGCGCAGCGTCCACACCGTGGCGGCGCACAACCAGAAGGCCACGACCACGTCGTTCTTGGCGCTCGAGGCCTGCACGAATGCCGACGGGGTCGTGGCCGCGACCGCGACGGCAAGCCACTGCCCGCGCCGCGTCGCGCCGAGGTCGGCCGCGAGCCGCGAGACCGCGAGCAGCGCGCCGAGCCAGGCGGCCCACTGCACGAGGTTCGCGAAGCGGTCGCCGCCCGACAGCAGGCGCAGGTGCAGGCCCGCGAACTCGGCGAGCGGCGGCATCGCCACCTGGCGCAGCACGCTGGTCGCGAAGTGCCCGACGTGCGCCTGCTGTTCCCAATACACCTGCCGCGGCAGGTGGTAGCCGAGCGCGTCGACGGTGTTGGGCGGCGCCAGCAGCGCCTGGCACAGGGTCCACCCGGCCGCGGCGGCCAGCAGCAGCGCCGCGACCCCGGGCCGCGCGAGCCGCCCTGCGACGGCAGGCGGCCGCCGCGCCAGCGCCAGCGCCAGCGCGGCTCCCGCGGCCCACCACGCGAGCACCGGCCAGAAACGCAGCGCGGCGAGGGCGCCCAGCAGTTCGGTGCCGAGCACGGTCCACGCGACCGCGATCGCCGCGGCTTCCAGCAGCGCATCGCGCCACTCGCGTCCCCGCCCGAGGAGAACGGCGGCCATCAGCAGCAGCGCGGCCCCCGGCAGCACGCCCAGCACGAGCATGGCGAACGATAGCGCGCCGCCACCCAGGCGACCCTCGGAAGCCCGCGGAGGCGTTGACGGCCTTTCGCGGCGTGCCCGAGAATCGCGCCCGTTGGAGGGCGGAATGCTGATCCTCGCTTTGCTGCTGGCCGGCGCTCCGGACCTCGAGGCGCTGCTCGCGCGCCCGCTGTCGCCCGGCGTCGTCGCGCTGCTGGGCGAGCACCACGCCGACCCGCGCGCGCCCGCTCGCATCCGCGAGGGTCTGGGAGACGAGCAGCCGGCGGTTCGTGCCGCCAGCGCCCGCGTCTCGCGCGTCCTGGCGAACGGCACCTGGGTTCCGACTCTCGCTGCAGCACTGCGCGCGGAACAGGACGCGCAGGTGGCGGGCGAGCTGGTCACTGCGCTGCTGAAGGCGGACCCGGAGCAGCTCGAGCCGGCGCTGGAGGCGGCGCGTCGCTTCGGCTGCGGCCTCGGCGACCGCGTCGCGCGCGGCGTCGGTGCGATCGGAGGCCAGGCCGGGCGCGCCCGTTTCGCGGCGCTCGCCGAAGCCGGAGCGGGTGTCGAGGCGCAGCGCGCGTGGCTGGAGCGGGCGCAGCGCGCCGATCCGACGCTGCCGCGCGACGTCGCGCGGACCGCGCTGCGGCTGGGCGACGCGGTCGTCTGGAGCGCGGCCCTCGACGCGGTGCGCGCGTCCGCGCCGCTGGAGCCCGAACTGCGCGCGGCGGCGCTGGCGGAGCCGACGCTGCGCGAGGCGACGCTGCTCGACGTCGCCCGCCGGGCCGGCCGCGGGGAGTTGCTCCCGGCCGCCGTGGCCGAGGCCCTGGGGGCGCTCGGCGGGCCCGAGGCCGACGCCGTCACGCGGCTGTGGCTGGCGCTCGTCGAGGCGGCTGCGGGCGGGCCCGGCGAGTCGGTCGACGAGCGGCTGGCGGCCGCGGGCGAGCACGCCACCGAGGTCGTGCTCCGCTTCCTCGACGCGCCGCAGGCGGCGTTCGGTCTGCGGCCGGAGGTGCGCAAGCGGCTCGACGACCGGCTCGCGGCCGAGCGCAGTCGCCGGACACCGGCCGCGACCCGGCCCGAGGGAGACCGCCGTCGGCTGCGCCTGATGGCGGGCTACCCGCCCGGTTTCGTGGCCGACACGCTGACGGTCGCGGGCTGCGCGCTGCGCGACGGGCGCGTGATCGGCGGGCGCCTGGTGCTGGGCGACGACGGCCGCCCCACGGTCCTCGACGCTTTCGCCGACGACGAGAGCGGGCCGGAATGCAAGGCGGCGGCGCGGGCCCTGCTCCTCGCCCGCGCGGGCAGCCCGGAACACGACGGCGCCCTCGACGAGACGGTTCTGCTCCCGCTCCAGAAGGGCGTGCTCGCCTGCCTCGACCAGGCCGGCTGTG
>JAMQGV010000039.1 GCA_025994075.1 Vicinamibacteria bacterium | reverse complement strand
CTCGCGACGGGCTGGGCGGTGGTGCTCACGCGCCGGCTGCCCGCGGGCCTCGCGCCGGGCACCCGGACCCAGGTCGCGTTCGCGGTGTGGGAGGGCGGGCACCAGGAAGTCGGCGCCCGCAAGATGCGCACGGGCTGGGTCCCGCTGCTGCTCGAGATGGAGAAGCGCGCATGACGACCGTCGACTCGCTCACCCGTCATCTGCTGGAAGACGCCGCCTACTGGCGACTGGTCGGCCTGCTGCTCGAGCGCCCGCGCGGAGCGGGCTGGCGCGCGCAGGCGGAGGCGCTGGCCCGCGAGGTCCACGACGAAGCGCTGGCGACGGCGGCCCAGGCCGCGGCCGACGCCGACGAGGGCCGCTACCTCGCCGCGATCGGCCCCGGCGGCCGCATCTCCGGCCGCGAGGTCGGCCACGACAAGACGACCGACCCCGGCCGCCTGCTCTCGGAACTACAGGCCCACTACGCGGCCTTCCACTTCGAGCCGCAGAGCGAACAGCCCCCCGACCACGTCTCGGTCGAAGCCGGCTTCGTCGGCTACCTGCGCCTCAAGGAAGCGTTCGCGCGAGCGGGTGGCGAGACCGAAGCGGCGGAAGTCACGGCCCAGACGACGGCCCGCTTCCTCGACGAACACGTCGCCACCTGGGCCGGCCCCCTGGCCGAGGCGCTGCACGACGTGGCCGACCCCCACCTCGCCGCCGCGGCCCAGGCCGCCTTCCGCCGCGTCGGCCCACCCCGCCACACCTCGCGAGGGCCAATCATGGACGTCGACCTCGACGGCTGCGCAGCCCTGTGCGGAGCGGAAGACCAACAACCCTGAACTCGGCAGACGCGGAGCGGCAACGGGTCCAAACCAACCGTTGCTACCGGTGGGCTTCCTGGCACGCCGCTTCCCGTGTCAGCTTCAGTCTTAGCCCGGCGGTCGGCGGTCGGGCCTCCGGGGGCTGGCCTCGCTCGCGATCACAGGCTGCTGGCGCCGGGAGTGAATCCCGGCGCCAGGCCCTGGGGACTCCGTTGCTCCGCTCCTCCGCCCCCAGCGCCCCAGCGGCCCGGCGGTGCGCGCGCGCTGTCCCACGACTATGCGAACGCCCCTTCGGCGCGCGACGCGCAGAGGTGGTGCACGCCGCGCACCTGCGAGCGAGCTACGCACGGCTCGCAGCGGCGAACCGCCGCGCTATCGCTGCTTCGCGAAGGCCACCCCCCTCCGGCCGGCAACCGCCCGCGGTTCGGTTACAACTTCAGTCTCGAACTCGCCGGGCGTCATGGGAAGAAAAGGCGAGGGCCGGTCGTGGACGACTCGGGCGCGGTGCCGGGCGATCTTCAGCGGGTTGCGGAAGAGGGCGAGGCCCCTTCGCGCCTGGCAGGCGGAGCCGGCGAACCTCCGCCGCCCTCTTGCCCCCACGCGTCGCCCCGATCGGCGACTGGACCTCGAGCTGGTTGGGCCAACCCGTTGAACGCCGCTGAGGCCTCACTACAGACGGTCTCCGTACTCCTTGATCGCAACTGCCAGAGCCGCATCCAGCCAGCGGCCGAAGGATTCCGCTACATCAGGTTCTGACGTCCGGAAAGTGAAGACGAAGGGTTCAAGCGAGCATACGAAAAAGTCCTGGGAGACTGACTCTCTATCGTCTGAGTCCTCGTACGACTCCAACCGCGCGAAGGAAGTGGCTTCCATGATCCCGGTTAACTCGCGACCGACATGGTGGAAGGAAGTCACGAATACAAGGCGTTCCCGTGCGGCGCGTATGGCAGCTTTTACGAAATAGTGATCCTCGGTGAAATTGGCGAATTTCCCTGCCTCGTTGGCCGACTTCACTACCTCGAACTTGTACCAATGTGCGTTGGCCCGATCAGGCCCCCCATCGGTCACGTGAACCTCTGGCTCCGCGATCTCGGCGACCGACTCACGGAGTCGCGTGAAGGCTCCTTCCAGCGCCTTGCGAGCGCGCGCCCGCAGCGCGACAGCGACGCCGTTGACGGTTCGAAGCTCGGCGTACTTGGCAACACGGCGTTGCCCGAACTTCCTTGCCAGGCTGTCGATAACTGCCGACGTGAGGGACTGCTGGTGCGCGATCTCGGCGTCCACGTCGACGCTCAATGCCTGCAGGATCGCGGCCCTCTCCAGGCGCGCGAAGAGGCCCGCGAGCAAGGATAGATCGCCGGCGTCGGCCTCTTCGAGGGCGGTGATGTACTCGGACCGCAAGTCCCGGTCGATCACAAGAGGCAGGAGGTCGGCTCGCAGCAGGACGAGGGAGGTAATGGCGCGGGCCACACGGCCATTCCCGTCCTGGTACGGGTGAATCTGGGTGAATCTGTGATGGAGCCATGCAGCCACCAGAACAGGGTCGCGAGCGTGGTACTCGTCGAGCCATTGCAGGAGCCGCTCGACCTCGGCATCGACGTGGATTGGCGGGCAGTACTCTTGGAGGCGCCCGTCGGCTCGTCGCGGGTTGTTCGGGAGTTCCTTGAAGCGGCCCTTTAGCAGAGGTATTTCGACACGGTGGCCAAACTGATCGATCGCTAGAGTCGTGTCCTGGTGTCGAGTGAAGATGGCGTGCAGTTCGTGAAGTAACCCCTTGGTCAGGGACCTGGTGCGAGCGACGCAATCAATGACTAGCTGTACGGCAGATTCATGGTCGCGGAGGATATCGATCAGGCGCGACGGCTCGAGAGTAGTGCTTGATCGGGCGACCAAGTCCTCGGCGAAGCCATGCGTTACCAGTGCCTCAGTAGTTCCACGGTCCAAATCGTAGAGCCGTTCGAGGATCCCAGTCTCTACGCTCAACCGTCGCACGAGCCTGCGCGTGAACTCCATCAGGCTGGCCTGGCTAGACCCCTGCATGCGGCCTTTGGAAGCACGCCACGTTTCGTAGAGTGGTTCCATCGATGTAAGCCCCGCAGAGGCGACGCTCGTTTCAAGAGGGGCAATCGGACGCCACAGCGTGTCACTCATGGTCGGATCCTAGCGAGACCAGCGCACCGACTCGGCTGCTCTGCATGCCACCAGTGCGAGTGCACAAGGTCAGGAACACACCGCCTTGTCGGCATTCAGAGACACGCCTTCAGCAAAGGTAGCAAGCGGGGCTCCTCGATGGACCCCAGCTTGAAGGCCCAGACGTTCCTGGATGAGGGGCCAAGGCATATCTCCGCCCCGCGGATTCTCGCGCAGCTGTCCATCAGCCTTGTTCCCGGGTCAGGGGTCGCAGAAGGTCGGCGACCCAGGCTGGAGCGTATCGAAGACCTTTGCGCAACCGGTTCCGGTCCGCCGGGCTCAACTGCCGGTCGAGTATGGAGATGATCTTGGCGTCGACGTGGCGCCGGCCTACATGACGGAGTGCCTGGATGATGGTCCCGCTCTTCCGACCGGCCGTGGCCATGTTGCGGGGGGTCGTGCGCTTCAGCACGATCTCGCGGCGACCCAGACTGACACGGCGCGGAGGTCCGTCCGTCAGGAAGACGATCTTCGTGGGGACCTGCTCCGATAGCCCGAGGACATTTGCGGCATACGCGCCAGCCGGCTGCAGGCGCACTGCGTCCCGGTGAGCAATGCCACGGGCCACAGCTTCGGCAGGCGGGGCGACTCGCCCCAGCGTGGGGTGCTCGACGGGGCAGTCGTAGAGCCCTCGCGCGAGCTGCCGAACGACGCCAGTGCGCTTGTGACGGGCCAGGGCGGAGGCAACGGCCGTCCGAGTTCCAAGGTCCAGGAAGCTGGCCGGAGTGAATACCCACCCCCTGCCATGGCCGTGGATACGGCTTAGTACCTTCGTATCAATAGATTGAGGGTGCCGGCCCATGCTGGTTTTGCCACAAATCCTGCTCTCCTTACATGACGTGGTCAAGGGCGGTAGCTACGATCTCGCTACTCTGGGCGAGCCCCCGAACCCTTGACGACCCGTGTTCGCCACCAGTGCATGACCTTCCGCTAAAACACCTGGGCCGAGCCGGCGGGCTGTGGCAGCTCGGCTACCTCCGACTCGGGCGCGATCGGGTCCGGTGCCTCCTCGAAGAAGCGTTCCTTCGACCGCCGGTCCTGAGCCCTTCCGGCCTGGACCTCCGCCTCGGACCATCTGTGCGCCCAGCGGACCCGGCCTCGCCGAATCCAGTAGTGGGACCGGCAAGGCAAGCTCCAGTTCCCGATTGACGGGTCGAGGGACACGGCCTCGCCGTCGAAGATGAGCTGCCAGTCAGTCGGTCTACAACAGGGAGCGCCACCTCCTCTACGTCGCCTGCACCCGCGCCCGCGACCAGCTCCTGATCACGAGCACCGCCCCCGCCGCGGAGTTCCTGGACGACCTGAGGGGCTGACGCCCTTGCCGTTTGCAGCCCCCGGACCTGACGCGGGCCGGTCCGAGGGGAGCATGCCTCTGTGCCACTCCCGAAGTGACCGTGATGACCCGTGGCTGCACGGCATGTGGCGGAAGGCAGGCATCCGAATGCCAGGGACATTGACGACTATACGCTACTTGCGTACGATGGCCTGAGCGTGGAGTTCATCGAGGCGACGCTCTTCACGCGCCTCCTGCCGGAGTACCTCACCGATGACGAGTACGCCCAGCTGCAGCTCTACCTCGCCAACGATCCGGAGGCCGGGGACGTCCTCCCCGGCACGGGCGGGTTTCGGAAGGTTCGGTGGGGCGATCCAAAGCGCGGGCAAGGCAAACGTGGGGGCCTGCGGGTCGTCTACTACCTCTTCGTGCACGAGAGCCTCATCTGGCTCTTCACCTTGTATGGAAAGGCCGAGGCTGCGGACTTGACGCCGAGCGAGAAGCGCCTCCTGAAGGCCGCTGCGGACGAGGAGAAGCGGCTGCGGGCCGAGCGCCCGCTTCTGCGGATGCGAAGGAGGTAGTGATGGCGAAGACGATGAAAGCGCCGGCGAAGCGGAGCCTCTTCCGCGAGCTCATGGCGGGTGTCGAGGAAATGCGGGCGCACCGGGAAGGCCGGGTCACCCTGCGAACGCACGTTGTCGAGCCGATCGTGGTTCCCAAGCTCGGTCCGCACACGGTCCGCGAGACGCGAGAGGCCCTCCACATGTCGCGTCAGGTGTTCGCCTTCAGGCTCGGCGTGAACCCGCGAACCCTCGAGCGCTGGGAGCAGGGCCGAAGCAAGCCCAACGAGCAAGCGGCAGCGCTGATCTGGCTCGTGCGGAAGTACCCCGATACGCTGGAGCGGCTCGAGTCACTCAGAGCGTCCGCGTAGGAGACCAACGAAACGGCGGCAGTCCCTTCCACGGGGCAAGCTCCTTGGCCTCCCCTGACAGGGAGGCGAGATCGGTCTGCTTTCCCGACCCCTGCCTCAACCGGTCCTACGCAACATTAGGGACACCACCCTCCGCCCTGACCCGCACCGACGGGGACGGGATCGCCAGAGTCAGCCTAGAGAGATCGCAGCAGACCAGGGTTCCGCGAGGCACGACCGCTCTGATGAGGGACGCGGAATCGGGGAGAGCCGGTCGGCCGCCGTCCGGTGCTGCTGCTGTCCCGTGACTCGGCGTAGTCCCTGCTCAACAAGGTGGTGGTGGCAGAGGTCACGACGACCGTGCGCGACATTCCCGTCGAGCCGCTCGGGCGGCGCGAGGGCCTGTCGAGGCCGTGGCCCGCGCCGACCTCGATGCGCGGATCGGCTCGTTGGCCGCTTCGCAGGTCGGAGAGGTCAAGCGGGCGCTGGGTTACGTCCTCGACTGGCCAGAGCTGAAGTATCCCCCTCGCGAGGGTGGTGACGCCCTGTGAGTTGATGCGACCGCCGGAGCCGGCGGTTGACGATTCCGAAGGGATCGTCGTCCCGGGTGCCTATGTGGCCATCCTGTGCGGGGCGAGCTGAGCCATTGAAGCTGAGACTGATGTTCAGGGAGTCTTTCGGGGCGACGTCGCTTCGCGGTTCCGCGGCGAGCTTCGGGTGGCTCTACCCGGGTACCGGACGGAAACGGTCGAGCTCTTCGTGGACCCAGGAGCGCCGCCCCACCTGCTGGCCGTACAACTCGCCGTGGCCATCGGCTGCGGAAGCGTGTGCGCCGTCGCTTCTCCATCGAGGGTGTTGACTGAAGCACCACGATGCCTCTTCGAGTCCCCTTGGGCTGTCGCCCAGAGGGAAGAACAGGCTCGCTTCGAGCGCGACCGCGCCCAGTGCGGTGCCGGCCAGCAGGGCGAGTCCGGGGCCTGGCGAGCGCGCGTGCAGCCCAGGCCGTCACGCCAGTTCCTTCGTAGTTGCGACCTCCTGGCCCCAGCCGGCGAACAACACCGGCACGACCACGAGGTTCAGGAACGTCGAAGTCAGCAGGCCACCCAGGATGACGATCGCCATCGGGCTCTGGATCTCGTTGCCGGCCTCGTGGCCGGCGAGGATCAGCGGGATCAGCGCGAGGCCCGCGGTCAGCGCCGTCATCAGCACCGCCGCCAGTCGCTCGCTCGAGCCGCGCACCACGGCCTCCTGCAGCGTCATCCCCTCGTCCCGCATCAGGTGCTCGTAGTGGCTGACGAGCAGCACGCCGTTGCGGATTGCGATGCCGAACAAGGTGATGAAGCCGACCGTCGAGGCGACGTTGAGGCCGGTGCCCGTGACGCCCAGCGCCACCACGCCGCCGATCAACGCCAGCGGCAGGTTGACCAGCACGATCGCCGTGTGGCGATGGCTGCGGAAGGCGAAGAACAGCAGGCCGTACATCGCCGCCACGATGGCGACGGCCAGCAGCCCCAGGTTCTGCTGGCTGCGCGCCGCTTCCTCGAACTGCCCGCCGAACACGACCCGGTAGCCCTCGGGGAGCGCGAGCCCGTCCGCGATCGCCTGGCGCGCGGCCTGAACGGTGCCGGTCAGGTCGGAGCTGGCGACGTTGGCGGTCAGCATCGCGACGCGCTGCACGTTCTCGCGGCGGACGAGGCCGGGGCCGAGGTCGAAGCGGGCGTGGGCGACGTCGCCCAGGCGCAGCATCGCGCCTTGGGCCGTGGTGACGGGCAGCGCTGTCATCTCGTCGCGATCTGCGCGCAGGCGCTCCGGGAAACGCACGACCACCCGCGACGTGAGCCCGCCTTCGACTACCTCGCCCGCCGCCGTTCCCTGGAACAGCGCCTCCAGCGACTGGCCGACATCCTGGGGCCGCAGCCCGTAGCGCGCCATCGCCTCGCGATCGAAGTCGACCAGCAGTTGCGGCACCGTCGCCTGCTCCTGATTGCTCAGGTCGACGAGGCCGGGCACGTCGCGCAGGAGGCGCTCGGCGCTGGCCGACAGCTCGCGCAGCACGGAGAGATCGGGGCCGAACAGCTTGACCGCGAGGTTGGTCTTGCTGCCGGAGATCATGTGGTCGATGCGGTGGCTGATCGGCTGGCCGAAGCTGGCGCTGACGCCCGGAATCGTAGCGACCGCGCGCCGCATCTCGGCCAGCAACTCCTCCTTGGGGCGGCCGGGCCGCAGCACGACCTCCATCTCCGACGTGTTCACGCCCTGCACGTGCTCGTCCTTCTCGGCACGGCCCGTGCGGCGGCTGGTCGAGACCACCTCCGGGAACGCGAGCAGCGCCTTCTCGACCTGCAAGCCCAGTGCGTCGCCGTCGGCGAGCGGTGTCCCCGGCGGACTGACCAGCCCGACCGTCAGGCTGCCTTCGTTGAACGGCGGCAGGAAGCTGCGCCCGAGCAAGGGGACGATGGAAAGCGCCCCGGCGACGGCCAGGCTGGCGCCGCCCAGCACCAGCTTGCGGTGACCGAGGCAGAAGGCCAGCGTCGGTGCGTAGCTCCGCTTGGCCAGGCGAAGCAGCCACGGCTCGTGCGACGAAAGCAGGCCGTCGCTGCGCAGCAGCAGGTAGCACAGCACCGGCGTGATCGTCAGCGCCACCAGTAGCGAGCCGGCGAGCGAGGCGAGATACGCGATCCCCAGCGGCCGCAGCAGGCGCCCCTCGAGGCCGGGCAGGACCAGCAGCGGCAGGAACACGAGGGCGATGACGAGGGTGGCGAACAGGATCGCGTTGCGCACCTCGGAAGAGGCGCGGAAGACGACGTCCAGCGCGCTGCGCCGCTCGGCCTCCGGCCGGCCGTGGTTCTCGCGCAGGCGGCGGAAGACGTTCTCGACGTCGATGATGGCGTCGTCCACCAGCGCCCCGATGGCGATCGTGAAGCCACCCAGCGTCATGGTGTTGAGGCTGCCGCCGAGCGCCGAGATGACGAGCACGCCGGCGACCAGCGAGAGCGGGATGGCGACCGCCGAGATGAGAGTCGTGCGCAGGTTGCCGAGGAACAGGAACAGCACGATCAGCACCAGCACCGCGCCGTCGCGCAGCGCGACCGACACGTTGCGGATCGCCACCTCGATGAAGTCGGCCTGGCGGAAGTTCTCGGTCTCGATCGCGACGCCCGCAGGCAGGCTCGGCTGCAGGTCACGCAGCACGTGGTCGATTTCGGCCGTCAGCGCCAGCGTGTTGGCGCCCGGCTGCTTCTGGATGCTGAGCACGACCGCGGGCCGCGCCCGATAGGCGGCGGTGCCGCGGGCCGGCTCCGGCGCCTCGCGCACGCTCGCCAACTGCGAGATGCGCAGGGGCACCCGGTCGCGCACTCGCAACACCGTCGCAGCCAGGTCCTCGGCCGAGCGCGCGCGGCCCAGGCCGCGGACCAGGTACTCCTGCCCCGCGTCCACGTGGAAGCCGGCGGCCGGCACGGCGCTCGTCTCTTCCAGCGCCTCCACCACGCCCTCGACCGAGATCCCCGCCTGAGCGAGGGCGGCGGGGTCGAGCTCGACCAGGAACTCACGGACGTCGCCGCCGATCGGCACGACCTGGGAGACGCCGGGCAGCGCCAGCAGCGGGCGGCGGACCTGGGTCTCGGCGACGCGCCGCAGCTCCATCGGCGACAGCCGATCGGAGGTGAGGGCGAGGAACGAGATCTCGCCCATGATCGAGCTGATCGGGCCCAGCGCGGGCCGCTCGACGCCGCCGGGCAGCGCGACGCCTTGAAGGCGCTCGGCGACGACCTGGCGCGCGCGGTAGATGTCCTGGCCCCACTCGAACTCGACCCACACGACGCCGATGCCGGCGCCGGAGACGGAGCGCAGCCGCCGCACGCCCGGCGCGCCGTTCAGCGCGGACTCGACGGGGAACGTCACCAGCAGCTCGACCTCCTCGGGCGCCATGCCGCGCGCCTCGGTGATCACGGTGACGGACGGGGCCGACAGGTCAGGGAATACGTCGACGGGCAGCCGGCGGG
The DNA here is from genome assembly GCA_025994075.1 of Vicinamibacteria bacterium. Taxonomy (GTDB): domain Bacteria; phylum Acidobacteriota; class Vicinamibacteria; order Fen-336; family Fen-336; genus WYBL01. Next base: position 10,478 of record JAMQGV010000039.1, on the reverse strand, counting down.
TCAACAGCAGGCCGGTCAGGAGCAGGACGCCGGCCAACACCAGGACGGCGACGCGATGGCGCAGGGCGCCGCGGATGATGGCGTCGAGCATGATCAGTGCACGTGCCCTTCGGGCGCGCCGGAGGACAGCAGCGAGCTGCGCCGGATCGCGGCGGCGCCCACGGTGACGAGCCGCTCGCCCGGCTTCAGGCCGTCCACGAGCACGCGCAGGCCCTGCCGCGCCAGCACCCGCACCTCGCGCCGGCTGAAGCTCTCGCCGGAGTCCTGGACGTAGGCGACCGAGACGCCGGCGTCGTCGACCAGCGCCGAGTGCGGCACCACGACCCCGCGCCGCTCGCCCGCGAGCAGGATCTCGGCCTCGACCGCGCTGCCGATCGGCAGCTCCGACGCGCTCCGATCGATTTCCAGCGTGACCGCGAGGGTGGCGGTCTGCGAGTCGACCTCCGGCGCGACGGAGACCAGTCGCACGGCTCGCGCGTCCAGCTCGATCGGGTCAGGCGAGGACGCGCCGCGCAGGATCAGCCCCGCGGCACCGTCGCGCAGGCGCCGTGCGTCGGCGGGGCGAAGCGCGACCTGGATCCACAAGGGCCGAGGCCGCACGAAGCGGCCCAGCGCGGTGCCCGCCGCGACCGCCTGGCCGGGCGAGACGGTCACCTCGGCCACCCGGCCCGCCCAGGGAGCGGTGACGTCGAGCGAACCGGTGACGGCGCTGCCGCTGGCGACCGCGGCCCCGCGCCGCGCCGCGAGCAGCCGCGCGTCGAGGCCGGCGCTCGCGGCCCGCGCGCGCTCCAGCTCCGCCGCGCTGGTGGCCTCCAGCCGCAGCAGTTCTTCGAGCCGGGCCACGCGCTTGTGGGCGGCCTCGGTCTCGGCCTCCAGCGACGACACGTCGGCGGCCAGGTCGGGCAGGCTGCGGTCGAACGCGCGCGGGCGCAGGCGGAAGACGGGCGCGCCGGCGGCGACGTCGAGGCCCGCGTAGGGCCACGGGTCAGGCGCCACGATCGCGTCCACGGCCGCCGTGAGCACGACGGCTCCGCCGCGCGCCGGCAACACCCGGGCGGGCCCGGCAACCCCTTCGCCCAGGCTGCTCTCTGCGATCGCCAGCGTCGCGAAGGCGGTCTTCCATTGCTGCTCCTTGAGGAACGAGACGCCCGCGACCTCTTTCGGCGCGTCGACGAGCCCGCCCGGAGCCGCCGGGCTGCCGACCTTCACGCGGCCCGCGGGGATCACCTCGCTGTCGCCCGTCGTCTCGATGGCGAAGGCGAGGTCGAACGTGCCTCCGCTGGCGGGCTGGATCTCCACGGAGAAGATGCCCGAGCGCTTCATCGTGTCCTGGCGGAACCGCTGCTCGCGACCGCCAGAGTCGCGCAGGATGGCGGTGACGACGCCCTTCTCCAGCGGGGCGAAGCCCGCCAGGATCGTGACGTGGGCGTTCGACGTGGCGGTGTGGCCCACGGCCAGCGCACCCGTCTCCGCGAACACCTCGTAGCGTTCGCCCCAGGCGGTGACCGCCCAGCTCTCGCCCTCGGCGTGGGCGTGGCCGTGGTCGGCGTCGGGAGCCTCGGCGCCACGGCACGCGAGCACGGTCAGGAACAGCAGGGACGGCACGATCGAACGGGGCTTCATCGCACTCCTCCGGCGCTTGCGGTCAGGGAACGGCCCAGGGCGGCTTCGAGCTCGCGGTGCGTGGCCAGCGCCCGGGCCTGCAGGTCCAGCTCGCGCAGGCGGGCCCGGAAGGCGGAGCCGAGCGCGTCGAGCAGGTCGGTGAGACTCTGCTCGCCCGCGCCATACGCGGCCGTCGCGGCGCCGATCACGCGATCGACGTCGGCCGCGGCCGCTGCGGCCTCCCCGACGGCGGCGACCAGCGAGGCGTAGGCGCCCACGCCGCCTTCGATCCCCGCCCGGCTCAGCGCGCGGGTCTGTGCGAGGCGGGCCGCCGCGTTCTCCACGGCGACCCGGGCCTCCGCCCGCGCGGCCTGGTTGCGGTCGAAGAGCGGCAGCGACCACGACGCGGCGAAGAGCGGCGCGGTGCGCACCACGCCAGCCTCTTCGATGCGTTGCACGCCGGCCGTGAGGGTGGGGAAGCCCCAGAAGCGGCCCTCGAGGCGGTTCGCGAGCTGCGCCTGTTCGCTCCGCTTCTCGGCGGCGACCACGGCGGGCGAGATCTCGACCTCGACAGCCGCGGGCGGTGGCGCGAGCGGCGGGAGCAGCGGCACCGCATCCACCGCGAGTTCCGGGTTCCAGGCGCGGGCCGCGGCGACGGCCTGGGCTCGCTCGGCATCGGCCTCGCGCAGGTCCGCCCGCGCCTCGGCCTCGGCCAGGCCCAGGCGCCGCGCCGAGAGCCCCGATTCCGTGCCGACGCGCGCGCGGTGGCGCTCCTGGGTGGCCAGTTGGGTGATCCGCTCGAGCCGCCGGGACAGCACCGCGACCCGCGCGTGGGCGACGCTCCACGCGGCGAAGACGCGGCGCATCTCGCGCCGTACCTCGGCCTGCCCGAGCTTCAGCTCCTCGCGGGCCGCGGCCACCGAGGCGTCGGCGGCCTGCTTGCCGAGTCCGAGGCGCCCGTCGAGCGGAGGCGTCCAGGTGACGGTCCAGTTGGACAGCGTGGAGACGGGGTCCGGTTCCTCGCGCCAGAACTCGAGCCGTGGGTTGGCGAGCGTGCCTGCTCGCCGGCGCTCGCTCTCGGCACGGGCCAAATCCCCGCCCAGCGCGCGGATCGCGGCGTGGTTCTCGCCGGCCGCGGCCAGGAACTGCTCTTCGCTCACCTCGCCGGCGTGGACGGGCAGCGCCGACGTCAGGGCCAGCAGGCCCCACCAGGACAGCTTGCGCATGGATCTCCCTCGCTGGTACGCACGAATGGCCGGTGAGACGGCGCAATGCGTCGCGCCGCCGGGCGAGCGAGGGGATCAGATCCTGAGGATGGAGACGGATCGGGGTGGCGGGGGAGGCCCCACGCCGCCGTGTTCGACCGTGACGACACGCAAAGAAGCCCGCAGCTCGACCGCGCGCTCCAGCGACCGCCAGGCAGCGGTCCCGAACGGGTTCGCGGGCGGGGCAGCGGTGCGAACACCGGCCATGCCTGCGACGAGCAACGGGTGCTCGTGCTCGGCGGTGTCGGCGTCGTGGGCGTGCCCGTGTCGGAGGCGGTTCAGGCCGCCGGCCACGGAAGCCGACGTCGCGCCGGTCTCGTGGTGGAGGGCGACATGCACGGCCTCGGCGGCGACAGCCACTCCCGGGGCGAGCAGGCTCGCCAGGACCAGGAGCGCCATCACGCCTCGGCGGAGTCTCACCGAGAGGAAGTGTCGCCGAGGGGTCGAACGGGCGTCAACCGCGAGCAAACGACGAGGCTCAGAAGGCGTAGCCCACGTTGAGCGTGAAAACGCCGACGGTGCGGCTGTCGCCATCGGCCAGCACGACGAGGGCGCGACCGTCCGGCCGCAGTACGAGGCGCGAGCCGAGGTCGATCCGCAGCCCTGCGCCGAGGCTCACGGCCGGGTCGGTGAACGAGTGCTGCCCGTAAGAGCGACCGTCGGGAGGGACCGAGCGACCTCGTGCCCATGCGCGAAGCGTAGAACACTGGCATCGAGCCGTAGTTCCAGTGGCCGGCGCCCGAGCCAGGGTAGCCCGCGCCCGTCATCCCGTAGCTGCCGTACCCCGCCGCGCTGCCGTTCATCGGGCCGTTGAAGCGGGCATTGCCCATGTCGAACGACGTGCGGTGGACGCCGCCGCCGAGAGTCAGGTAGGGGACGGTGCGCTCGCTGCGGGGACGCAGCAGCACCTGGAGGTTGGCCGAGGCGCTGAGGGCGTCGGCTCCCATGCCCTGGCCGTGATGGGTGCCCGTGGCCTCGAGCGCCAGCCGCGGGCTGAGGTCCGTGACGATCGTGCCGCCGAGCGAAGTGCCGTTCGAACCCATCGACCCGGAGGCGAAACCGGCCTGCAGCGAGGCGACGGTCCGGCGGGGCTGCGGCTCCTCCGGCGACTCTGCACCAACGGGAGACACTAGCAACAGCGCCAGCAGCAACGATCGCGTCCGCATGTCGACCTCCAGCGACGAGTTCAGGCTCGTCGCTCAGCACCCATGCATCTGGCGTGCCAGGGAGGAGCGGCATTCCGGGCGCCGCATGGGGACGAGCGAGCCGCTAGGACTGCCGTTCTCTGAGGAATCCCTAATCGAACCTTGCGGTCCACGAACCGCCGGCACGCGCAAGTTTGCGCGGGGTCCTACGCCGGTGCACCCGTCTGGGGGAGCAGCACCCGGCACTCGGCACCACCGCCCGGGCGGTTGGCCGCGACGATCGACCCGTTGTGTGCGGTGACGATCCACGCCGCGATCGCGAGCCCGAGGCCGGACCCCTCGACGGCCGAGCGCACAGTGTCGGCGCGATAGAAGCGGTCGAACACGTGCGGCAGGGTCTCCTCGGGGAAGCCGGGCCCCGAATCCGCCACCGCGACTTCCGCGCCGTCCCTGCGAGCCGCCACACTCACGACGACGAGAGGCGCGCCCGCCGCCGCGGGTGCCAGCGAGAACTTGAGCGCGTTGCCGACCAGGTTGGCCAGGAGCTGGCGCAACCAGCGCTCGTCGCCGAGCACCGTGACGGCGGCGGCGGGACCCAAGGTGAGCGCGACGCCTCGCTCGGCGGCCGCCGCCAGGAACGACTCGACCACCTCGCCCGCGAGTAGGTCGAGCCGGACCGCCTGCCGCTCCAGCGCGATGCGGCCCGCGTCGGCTCGCGCCAGCAGCAGGAGGTCGCCGACGATCGCGCGCAGGCGGTCGACGTCGAGGCCGACCGCGCGGAGCGTCGTTTCGTACTCCCCCGCCTCGCGCGGCCGGGAGAGCGTCACGTCGATCGCGGCCCGCATGTGGGCCAGCGGCGTGCGCAGCTCGTGCGAGGCGTCCGCTGTGAAGCGGCGCATCGCGTCGAACGACGTGTCGAGCCGGCCGATCATCTGGTTGAAGGTCGCGACCAGGCGCCCGACCTCGTCCTCCGCGCCGGGCTCGGGCAGCCGGCGGCCCAGGTTGTCGGCTTCGATCTCGCGTGCGAGACGCGTGATCCCGTCGACGCGAGCCAGGGTCCGGCCGACCAGGCCGTAGCCGCCGACCGCGGACACCAGGATCGCGACGGGCCCCATCACCAGCAGGGCAAGGCGCAGGCTGGCGAGCGGCGCGACCACGTCGCCGAGGCCCTCCAGCACGTGGATCACGCCGCGCCGTCCGGAGTGCGCGCGATAGGGGAGCGAGAATGCCCGGACCAGCCCCTTGGGCGAGTCCAGCGTGCGGAACGCGCCATCCTCCGGCAGCGGCGGGCCGCCAGGGGGCATGGGCAGGGCTTCCGAGTCGGCGGAGCGGTAGAAGACCCGCCCCTGCGCCCCGGCCTCGTGGAAGAGGACCACGTGGCCGAGGCGGTCGAGTGCGGCCACCTGCGCGTCCGTCAGGCGCTCGCAGTCCGGTTCGCTGGCCAGCACCGCGGCTGCGGCGCCCGCGGCGTGCCGCAACTCGCCGTCGTGGTGGACGAGGAGCTGGTGCCGCACCACGCCGTAGAGCAGCGCGCCGAGGGCGGCCAGCACGACGGTGAGGTTCAGCGCGTACCAGGCCGTCAGCCGCGCCCGCAGGCTGCGCGTACCGCGCTTCATTCCGCTTCCCGCAGCGTGTAGCCCAGGCCGCGCACCGTGTGGATCAGCTCGTGGGCCGGGTCGACCTTGCGCCGCAGGTAGTTGACGTACACCTCGACCAGGTTCGACGCCCCGTCGTACTCCATGCCCCAGACCTGGCCGAGGATCATGTCGCGGGTCAGCACCATGCCCGACTTGCGCATTAGGTACTCGAGCAAGCCGAACTCGCGGGCCGTCAGGTCGACGCGCTGCCCGCCGCGACGGACCTCGTGCCGCGCCGGGTCCAGCTCCAGGTCCGCGACGCGCAACACCGTGCGCGGCTCCACGTCGGGCCGGCGCGTGATCGCGCGCAGCCGCGCCAGCAGCTCGGCGAAGTCGAACGGCTTGGCCAGATAATCGTCGGCCCCCAGGTCGAGGCCGCGGACCCGGTCCTCGACCGACGACCGCGCCGAGAGGACCAGCACCGGCAGCCGGCTGCCGGCGGCGCGCAGGTCGTGGAGCAGATCGAAACCGCTGCGCCCGGGCAGCATCACGTCCAGCACCAGCACTGCGTAGTCGCCCGCCGTGGCTAGCTCCAGCCCCAGCTTCGCCTCGTTCGCCACGTCGACGACGAAGCCCTGTTCGCGCAGGCCCTGGCGCAGCAGCGCCGACAGCCGCGGGTCGTCCTCGACCACCAGGATCTTCACCGTCGCCCACCCACCACGAATGGTACGGCGGGGCCAGCCTAATGTGCCTCTAACGTTGGCGTCGTACGCTTCGACCATGACGCGGGTTGCGAAGGCCGGATGGATGGTCGTGCTGCTGGGCGCGGGGGCGGGTCTCTCGGGGCTGGGGTTCCTGGCATCGGCCGGCTTCAGCGCTCGCGACGAACCCTCGTCGGTCGAGGCCTTCGTGGCCCGGCGGCTGCGGAACTTCAGCATCCCGAGAGCGCACCGCGACGCGAGCAACCCGGTCGTGCTCACGCCCGTCGTGCTGGCGCGCGCCCGCGAGCATTTCGCCGACCACTGCGCGTCGTGCCACGGCAACGACGGACGCGGGCAGACGACACTCGGGCGCAACCTGTATCCCAAGGCGCCCGACATGCAATTGGCCGACACCCAGGGGCTGCCCGACGGGCACCTGTTCTGGATCATCAAGAACGGCGTCCGACTCACGGGCATGCCTGCCTGGGGCGAAGACACGCCCGCGGACGACGCGACCACCTGGGAGCTCGTCCACTTCATCCGCCACCTGCCCAGGCTGACCGCCGAAGAGCTGGCCGAGATGCGCGAGTCCAACCCGCGCGGCCGGCGCGACTGGGAGGCGGCCGAGGCCGAACGGCGATTCCTGGAGGGTGGCGACGTCGCCCCGGCCCCGCCCTCGTCAGACGCGGGGCACTGAAGGAGATCGAAACGTCATGCGCAAAGCAGCCGCTTTCTTGTCGTGGATCGCCCTGGTCGCCGCCGGACCGGTGTCGGCCCACGAGGGCCATCAGCACAAGGTGATGGGGACCGTCGTTCAGGTCCACGTGGACCCGGGCAAAGCCAGCCACGTCGAGGTCAAGACGACCGACGGCAAGACCGTCGTCCTCTCCTGCGACGACAAGACGCAGTTCGTGAAGGGCAAGGCCGCGGCGGCGCTCCGCGACGTGGCCGCCGGGATGCGCGTGGTTGCGACAACGAAAGAAGAAGGCAAGACCATTCGCGCGGTCGAGGTTCAGCTCGGCGAGATGGACGCGGCCAAGCCGGCGGCGGACCATCACAGGCACTGATCGGCGAGCAGGAGCCATGAACCCCCGTCCGTCGACCCTGGCGCTCGTGGCGACGCTGAGCCTCTGCGTCCCCGCGCATGCCGAGCCGCCCGCCCTCACTGGCGAGGTCGCTGCGTGGCTGAAGGCCTACGACACGGCCTTCGCCAGCCGCGACGTCGAGCGCCTGACTCCTTTCTATCACCCCGACGTGACGATCTTCGAGGGTGGCAGCGTCGATCTCGGTTGGGCGGCCTACCGCGATCATCATCTCGGGCCCGAGCTGAAGGAGATGGAAGGCCTGGTCTTCACCCACTCGCACGTCGTTGCCCAGGCGCTGGGCGCCGATGGCCGCTCGGCCTACGTCACCGCCGAGTACCGCCTGCAGGCCCGCATCGGCGAGCGCCAAGTGGACGCCCAGGGCCTCGAGACCCTGGTCCTCGTCAAGGACGACGCCGGATCTTGGAGGATTCGCCACTCCCACACATCGAGCAAGCGCCGCCCCGCGCAGGCCAAATGATCGAGGTCCGCGCTCGCCGCTCCGCCGGCGCGCGCGGACCTCGACGTTCGCCCTTCGCTTCGCGGCACGATCTGCGCGGGCCAACTCGCGATGCGGGCGTTTTCCGCCCGCCGCGGCCCGGGCGACAATCGGCGCGAGGTGACTTTCATCAACCCAGCGACGACCAGCGACCGGGCCCGGTTCCCGGCCACGGCGACCAGCCTCCTGGCGGCGGCGACGGCGGCGGGCCTGAGCGTACTGGTCGCTTTTCTCGTCTTCGAGGGACTGGAACAGGCGCTCGGCGGAGACGACGCGACGGTCGCCGCGCTGCACTACGCGCGCGGCGTCACGGCGAGCCTGTTGACGGCCTTGGTCGTGGGCCTCGTCATCCGTGGCCACGAGCGCCGGCGCTCCACCGAGCTCGAGCGCGAAGTCGCCGATCGCACCCGCGACGCCGAGCAGGCGCGGGCTTTCCTCCAACTCGTCGTCGACACGACACCTGCCGGGCTCCTCGTGCTCGATGCCGAGCGGCGCGTGATCCAGGCCAACCGCGCCGCGCGCGCCGTGCACGGCCTGCCGCCCGAGGGCCGCACCTGCCACGACCTGGTCGCGGCCCGCCACGAGCCGTGCGCCGAATGCGAGCTCGCGTCCGGCGGTCCTCCGCGCTGCCACACCGACGCGCGCACCGGCGAGGTGCTGGCCGTCGAGAGTTACTCGCTGCGGCTGCCCGACGGCGAGCCCGGCGTGCTGCTCGTCGAGCAGATCGTCACCGAGCAGCGCAAGCTGCAAGCCAGGCTGCTGCACCAGGAGAAGATGGCTGCCTTCGGCCTGCTCGCCGCTGGCGTCGCCCACGAGATGGGCAACCCGCTGTCCTCGATCGAGGCTCAGCTCCAGTTGCTCGAGCCCGAGGCGCTGCCGGAGCCGGCGCGACCGGTGATCGGCACCGTGCGACAGGAGGTGGCCCGCCTCGGGCGCATCCTGCGCGAGCTGGTCGACTTCGCGCGTCGCCGCCGCGACGAAGCGACGCTCGTCTCCGTCCAGTCCGTCGTCGCCGACGCGCTGCGGCTGCTGCGCCACGATCGCCGGATGCGCGCGGTCGCCGTGCAAGAGGCCTTCGACCCCGAGGCGCCCCCGGTGTTCGTGGTCGAAGACCACCTGATGCAGGTTGTCCTCAACCTGCTGCTCAACGCGGTCGACGCGATGCCCGCCGGGGGCACGCTGCGGATCGAGGTGGGAGCGGCCGGCGGCCAGGTCGCGCTCCGCGTGCGCGACGACGGCAACGGCATGGATCGCACGACCCTCGGCCGCTGCTTCGAGCCGCTGTTCACCACCAAGGAGCCGGGGCGGGGGACGGGCCTCGGTCTCAGCATCAGCCGCGACCTGGTGCGGGCTGCCGGCGGCGAGATCGAGCTGCACAGCGCCCCGGGCCGTGGCACGACCGTGGTCGTCACGCTTCCCGCGTTCGTCGCCGACGCTGCCGCCGGCTCGCGCGGCCCGCGCCGGGCCCGGGGCGAGGCCCGGGTCGCCGGCACCGCATGAGTGCCGAGAAGGTGCTCGTCGTCGAGGACGAGCGGGCCCAGCGCGACGCCCTCACCCAGTACCTCGGCCGGGCCGGCTACGCCGTGACGGCGGTGGCCACCGGCGAGGCGGCGCTCGAGCGGCTGGCCGCGGAGAAGTGGGCAGTCCTGCTCACCGACCTGCGGCTGCCGGGTGTGGATGGTCTGGCAGTCGTGCGCCAGGCGCGCGAGCGGGACGACGAACTCGGGGTGCTGCTGATGACGGCCTACGCCTCCGTCGAGTCCGCGATCGAGGCCCTGCGCATCGGCGCCCACGACTACCTGCTCAAGCCGCTGATCCTCGAGGAGGTCACTCGCAAGGTCAGGCGGCTCGTCGAGCACCGCGCGCTGGTGGGCGAGAACGCCCGCTTGCGGCGGGCCCTCCAGCAACCGGTGGACGGCCACGACCTGGTCGCCGTGTCGCCCGCGATGAGCGCCGTCGCGGACTGGGTCCGCCGGGCCGCCGCCACGCGGGCGACGGTGCTGCTCACCGGCGAGACCGGGACCGGGAAAGAAGTCGTCGCCCGTGCCATCCATCAGAAGGGACCCGACGCCGATCAGCCGTTCCTGGCGGTCAACCTGGCGGCGCTGCCGGAGACGATGGTCGAGAGCGAGCTGTTCGGCCACGAGCGCGGCGCGTTCACCGGCGCCGAGCGGTGCCGCGAGGGCCTGCTGCGGGCGGCGGGTGCCGGCACCGTGTTCCTCGACGAGGTCGCCGAACTGCCCTCGAGCGCCCAGGCCAAGCTGCTGCGGGCGCTCGAGAGTCGGGAGGTCCAGCCGCTCGGCTCGGACGCGACCGCCACCTTCGAGGCCCGGGTCGTGGCCGCGACCAATCGCGACCTCGCGCTGGAGTCCCAGGCGGGTCGCTTTCGCGAGGACCTCTACTACCGCCTGAACGTGTTGCGCATCCGGCTGCCGCCGCTGCGCGAGCGGCCCGAGGACATCCCGGGACTCGTGTCGTCGCTGCTGGCCCGCCACGGATCGCGCCCCGGAGCCCGCATCCCGGCCGTCTCGCCGGAGGCGCTGCGGGCGCTGTGCCGGCACCCGTGGCGCGGCAACGTGCGCGAGCTGTCCAACGTGCTCGAGCGGG
>JAMQGV010000038.1 GCA_025994075.1 Vicinamibacteria bacterium | reverse complement strand
CGGCCGGCGCCGCAGCGGCGGCGGGCGCCGGGGCCGCGGCGACCGCGGCGCGCGGCGCAGCGAGCAGCGGCGCCAGCGCCGCGACCTGGCCCAGTGGCGTCCAGTCCGCCGTGCCCGGTCCGTACACCAGGGTCTGGGCGTCGACCCGCCCCGCCCGCGCCTCGGCCGCGAGCTGGGCTTCGTCCCACGGCCCCTTCGACTCCCCGTTCACCGCGACGAACCACTCGGCCATGGCTGCCTCCGATTCCTCGCCGCGCCGGCGTTTGACGGTCGCGGCGGCCACGCTTAACGTGGCGCGATGTGCATGAGGGAAGCTACCAGACTCCGTGCCGCCGCGGCGAACCCCGCCGCGCGGGAGCGCTGAAGTGCCCGGCAACCCGCTGGCCTGGGTCGCGGTCCTCGCCTACGCAGCGATCAGCATCGCGCTCGCCGTGCGCGGCGCCCGCGGCTCGGGGTCCCTCGTCTCCTTCGCCGTCGGCAACCGCGACCTGCCGGCGCCCGTCGTCGGGCTCTCCCTCGCCGCCCAGCTCACGAGCGTCGCCACGTTCGTGATCAACCCCGGCCTCGTCCACGCCTACGGCGTCTCCGCCCTGCTCGGCTACGGCGTCTTCGCCGGGCTCGGCATCATGACCGGGCTGGCCCTGCTCTCCCCCCGCTTCCGCAGCCAGGGCGTGCGGGTGCAGGCGCTGACGGTCGCCCAGTGGCTCGGCGCCCGCTACGGCTCGCCGGGGCTGCGGCTGGCGTTCGCGGTGCTGTCGCTCGGCCTCGTCACCTTCGCGGTGCTGATCCTGGTCGCGCTCTCGCTCGTGCTCTCCCGGCAGCTCGGCCTGCCGCCGTTCCCGCTGGTGATCGCGCTGGCCCTGCTCAGCTTCGGCACCGTGCTGGCCGGGGGCGCCACCGCCCACGCCTGGACCAACGCGGTGCAGGCCACCATCATGCTCGGGGTGGCGCTCGTGCTGATCGGCGCCGGGCTGCCGTCGCTGTTCGCCGGTGACCTGTTCGCCCGCCTCGGCGCCATCGACCCGGCGCTGGTCGGCGCGACCAACCCCGGCTCCCCGCTGTTCCGCGACGCGTTCGAGGCCTTCTTCTGCAACCTCGTGGTGGGGCTGGCGATCGTGTGCCAGCCGCACGTGCTGTCGAAGGCCCTGTACCTGCGCGACGACCGCCAGATGCGTACCTACCTGGGCACGGCGATCGTCGCCGGGACGGTGTTCACCGGGGTGCTGCTGACGGGCCTGTGGGCGCGCCTCGCGATGCCGGCCGCCGCGCGCATCGACGGCGTGATCCCGGCCTGGATCGCCACCGAGTTTTCGCCCGCGGCGCAGGTGCTGGTGGCGATCGGGATGTTGTGCGCGGGGCTGTCGACGCTCGAGGGCATCCTGCTGGCGCTGGCGACGATCCTCGCCGTCGACTTCCACCCGCGGCTGCGGCCGAACGCGGCGGAAGGCGAGGCGCGGCGCTTCGGCCGGCTGGGCCTCGTCGCCGTCGGAGTGGTCGCGGTCGGCCTCGCCGGCTGGCAGATCACGCACCCCACCGGCGGCACTGTCGCGCTGTTCGCGCAGTACGGGATCTACCTGCTGTTCACCGCCTCGTTCGTGCCGCTGCTGTGCGGCATGTTCGTGCCGCGCGCCGACGCGACGCTGGCGGCGCTGGCGGCGGGCGCCGCGGTGGCGGGCTACCTGCTGCCGGCGTTGCTGCCGCTCACGAGGTACGGCAACAACCCGGCGGTGCTGGCGACCTTCGGCATCCTCGCCTCGGTCGCCGCCGCGGGCCTGCGCCTGGCCGTGCTGCCCCGCGCGACGCGGGCCTGACTGGCTAGGCCCCCAGCTTCCGCGCGAGCACCGCGCCGAGGCGGCGGATGCCCTCCTCGATCATCGCGGGCGTCGCGAACGAGAAGTTGAGCCGCATCGTGTTCTCGCCGCCCCCGCGCGGGAAGAACGAGCCGCCGGGCACGAAGGCCACGCCGTGCTCCAGAGCGTCCTTCAGGACCTCGGCCGCGTCGAGGCCGGTGGGCAGGGTCACCCACAGGAACAGGCCGCCCTGGGGCCGGGTCCAGCGCACCCCTGGCGGGAAGTGGCGGCCGCAGGCCTCCAGCATCGCGTCGCGGCGGGCGCCGTACACGGCGCGGATCAGGCGGATGTGGCGGTCGAGGAAGCCGCCGCGCGCGGTCTCCACGGCGATCCGCTGGCACAGCGTGCTGCTGTGCAGGTCGGCGCTCTGCTTGAGCTGCACGGCCCGCTGCACGACCTCGGCGGGCGCCACCATGTAGCCGATCCGCAGCCCCGGCGCCAGCGTCTTCGACAGCGTGCCCAGGTAGATGACGTCGCCGCGCAGCGAGCGCTCGCCGTTGGCGCAGCCGTGGAACTCGGCGTCGAGCACGACCAGCGGCGGCAGGTGCTCGCCCTCGTAGCGGAGCTGCCCGTAGGGATCGTCCTCGAGCATCGGCACGCCGTAGTGGGCCGCCAGCTCCACCAGCCGCCGCCGCCGCGCCAGGCTCAGCGTCACGCCGGACGGGTTCTGGAAGTTGGGCAGCACGTAGAGGAACTTGGGGCCCGAGCGCAGCGCGATCTCCAGCTCGTCTAGGCGCATCCCCTCGTCGTCCATCGCCACCGGCAGGAACTGGGCCTCGTAGGCCTTGAACGCCTGGATCGCGCCGAGGTAGCTCGGCGCCTCGAGGGCCACCCGGTCGCCGGGGTTGAGCAGCACCTTGCCGATCAGGTCGAGCGACTGCTGCGAGCCCGTGGTGATCAGCACGTTCTCGATCCCGACCCGGATGCCGTAGCGCTCCATGTGGCGGACGAGCAGCTCGCGCAGGCCCGGGTCGCCCTCGGTGGTCGAGTACTGGAGGGCCTTGCTGCCCTCCTCCTCCAGGACCCGCCGCGCGGCAGCCTGGATCTGTTCGAGCGGGAACACCTCGGGCGCCGGCAGTCCGCCGGCGAACGAGATCACGTCCGGGCGCTCGGTCAGCTTGAGCAGCTCCCGGATGGCCGAGCTCGTCACCCTGCGCGTGCGCTCGGCGAAGCGGTCGCCCCAGGCGGTCGCAGGCGCTTCGACCGGCGCCGCCGTCTGGTGCTTCGCGTCGAGGACCAGTGGGCTCATGATCGCCTCCACGTCCGTTTCGAGGGCAAACCGCGTGCCCGCCCGCGGGGGCAACTGTTGCGCGTTCGCGCCGCCCTCCAACCCGCGGGCGCTGTGGTTCTTGCGGCCTGACGCCGGTTTTTTCCGGTGGCGCGTTTCGCGACGCCGCCCCGCCGCGCGGGCGATCGCGCGAGTGGGAAAAGGAGACGCCCCGGACACCGTGGTCGACGGTGGCCGGGGCGCGACGACGGCGGCGGCGAGCGGGCTAGTTGCCGCGCTGCGCGGCCTCGTAGCCGGCGGCGAAAGCCGCCTCGTTGACCGCCAGCAGCGAGGCCTTCTTGCTGCCGAGCTGGACCCGGATCGCGGTCAGGAAGCTCTCCTTCGGCAGCAGGTTCGTGGCGCCCGCGAGCGCGCCGAGGGCCACGATGCTCTTGGTGATCGGGTAGCCGAGCTCGGCGGCGATCTTCGTGAACGGCACGCCGACCACGCGCACGCCGTCGGCGACCGGGGGCACCTCGCCGGCGACCGAGGTGTCGTGCAGCAGCACGCCGCCCGGCGCCACGGCCGGCCCGAACTTGGTCAGGCTCGGCCCGTTGAACGCGATCAGCACGTGCGGCTTCGGGGCCGCGGGCGAGCCGACCTCGTGGGCCGCGACGTGGACGTCGGCGTACGAGGTGCCGCCGCGCGACTCGGGGCCGTAGCTCGGGATGTGGGTCGCGTCGAAGCCCTCGTGGATCGCCGCCCGCGCCAGCAGGAGCGCCGCGGTCTGCGCGCCGTCGCCGCCGGAGCCGGCCAGCTTGAGGGCGATGTCGTCGCCCCACGCCGTCTGCGGGAAGCCCTGCGCGAAGCGCTGCGGAGCCTCGGCCCCGGCGCCGACCACCGCGGCGACGTCCGCGGGCTCGAACGTCGGCGTCGGCAGCGTCCCCCAGTCGCGTTCGGCGAGCAGGTCCTTCTTCACGCCCAGCGGATAGACCGGGAGCATCATCTCCTTGACCCACTTCTCGGCCTCGGGCGGCGTCACTCCGAGGTGGGTCGGGCACTCGGCCAGCACCTCGACGAAGGTGAAGCCCTTGCGGTCGACCTGGGCCTGGATGCCCTTCTTGATCGCCTTCTTGGCCTTGACCCGGTTCTTGGCGTCGAACAGCGCGACGCGCTCCACGTAGACCGGCGCGTCCATCTGGGCGATCAGCTCGGCCATCTTCAGCGGCAGGCCCTCGAGGTGGCCGCGCCCGTAGGGGCTGGTCGCGGTCTTCTGGCCGACCAGGGAGGTCGGGGCGAGCTGGCCGCCGGTCATCCCGTAGATCGCGTTGTTGACGAAGATCACGCTGATCGGGATCCCGGTCTGCGCCGCGCCCATGATCTCGGCGAGGCCGATCGAGGCGAGGTCGCCGTCGCCCTGGTAGCTGATCACGATCGACTCGGGATTGGCGAGCTTGTGGCCGATCGCCACGGCCGGAGCGCGGCCGTGCGCAGCCTGGGTGTTGCCGGTGTCCAGGTAGTAGTAGAGGAAGACGGAGCAGCCGACGGGCGACACCGTGACGGTGCGGTCGGCGATGCCGAGCTCGCCCAGCGTCTCGGCGATGTACTTGTGGGCGAGCCCGTGGCCGCAGCCGGGGCAGTAGTGGGTGGAGGTGCCCTTCAGGCCGACGCCGCCGGCGTGGCGCTCGAACCGCTCGTAGAAGGCTGCCTGGGTGGCCATGGCTACTCCTCGTCTCCGCAACCGCAATCGGGGTCGCTGCAATCGCACGGGGCGGCGGGCCGCGGGGCTGCCGTCGCGCTGACCTCGCGGGCCAGCGCCGCCAGGGCGCCGGCCACGATCTCGTCCTGCTGCGGCAGCACGCCGCCCGAGTGGCGCACGGCCGCGATCGGCGGCAGCGCCAGGCCCGCGTGGCTGGCCGCCAGCCGCACCTCGTCCTCGAGCTGGCCCGAGCTGGCCTCGGCGATCACCAGCCGCGAGGCGCCGGAAAGGGCCTCGGCGAGAGCGTCGATCGGGAACGGCCACAGCGTGATCGGCCGGAACAGCCCGGCCTTGACTCCGCGCTGGCGCAGCTCGGCGACCGCGCCGCGCGCCATCCGCGCGGGCGTGTTGCAGGCCACGATCACGACCTCGGCGTCGTCGCACTGCCAGCGCTCGGAGCGCGCCTCGCGCGCCATCCGCGCGTACTTGTCGTCGAGGTGGCGGTTGTGGGCCTCGAGGTCGGCCTCGGCCAGGAAGATCGAGGAGATCAGGTTGTCGCGGTGCGAGGCGTCGCCCGAGACCGCCCACTTCGGCAGCCCGGGCTGGGTCAGCGCCTTGGGCAGCTCGACGCGGCCGGTCATCTGCCCGAGGTAGCCGTCGGCGAGGATCACGACCGGGTTGCGGTAGGCGAACGAGAGGTCGAAGGCCAGCCGCGTCAGGTCGAGCATCTCCTGCGGCGTGGAGGGCGCGAACGCGATCGCGTGGGTGTTGCCGTGGCCGAGGCCGCGGCAGGCCAGCTTGATGTCCGCCTGCTCCGGCGCGATGTTGCCGAGGCCGGGGCCGCCGCGCATCACGTTGACGAACACGCCCGGCAGCTCGGCGCCGATCATGTAGGAGACGCCCTCGAGCATCAGCGAGAAGCCCGGCGAGGAAGTGAAGGTCATCGTCCGCTTGCCGGCGCCCGCGGTGCCGTACATGTGGTTGACCGTGGCCACCTCGCTGACGGCCTGCAGGAACACGCCGCCGAGCTTGGGCAGCAGCCGCGCGAGCAGCTCGGCACCTTCGGTCGAGGGCGTGATCGGGTAGCCGTAGAAGTGGCGGCAGCCCGCCAGCAGCGCGCCGAGCGCCGCGGCGTGGTTGCCCTTCAGCACCAGAGTGGCGCCGGCCGGCAGCTCGCGCAGCGCATCGGGCACGTCCTCGGCCTTCGGCCGCGGCGGGCGCTTCAGGTGATCCGCGTCTTCGGGCCGCGCGAACTCCGGCTGGCCCTCCGGGATCTCCGGGCGCAGGCCGTACGGCTCGGGGCAGGCGTCGAAGCAGAGCCCGCAGGCCGTGCAGTTCTCGAGGTTGACCTCGATCGGGATCAGGCCCGTCCGCGGGTCGATCTCGTGACCCGGCGTCAGGCAGTGATGGTTGCAGGACTCGATGCAACGCAGGCAGCCCTTGCACAGGTCGGGTTCGAGATGCGGCTTGGGCTTGGCTGCCTTCGGCCGGGGATTCTCGACGGTCGTCGCCATGGTTCAGCCTCCACGGCGGCGCTCCGCAGGTGTTGCGGACGGCGCCGGTCGGAGGCCGCTACTGCAATGAGTGTGCCCGGGAGGAGGCCTCAGCCGGCAGGCGACGGCGCCGGCGCGGGCAGCTTCTTCAGGACCTCGAGGACCTCCGCCGCCGTCCACTGGTTTCCGCGGAACACGTGGGCGACCTTGCCGTCGGGCGCGATCACCGCGGTCGACAGCGAGTGGGTGAACTGGCCGCCGTCCGCGACGTAGTGGACGCCGAAGAACTCCGCGACCTCGCGCACCTGGGCGGCCGTGCCGCCGGCCAGCCGCCAGTGGGCGAAGCGCCCCTCGCCGCGGTCCTCGACGAACGCCCGGCCGAAGCTGCGCAGCACCTCGGGCGTGTCGTACTCGGTGTCGAACGAGATGCTGAGCAGGCGGGTGAGCGCGCGCAGCTTCGGGTCCGCCACCAGCGCGGCGTCGAGCTTCTGGAAGTTCTTCATCATCAGCGGGCAATAGTCGGGCAACGGGCAGCGCGTGTAGATGAAGGTGAGGACCAGCGCCTTGCCGCGGTAGTCGGCGAGCCGCAGCGGCGCGCCGTCCTGGTCGACCAGGGTGAAGTCCGGCACCGGGGTCCCGGGCTCGGCGACCACGATCCTCTCGCGCTTCTCGACGGGCAGGCCGCGGGCGCAGACCACGACGTCCTCCAGCCAGCTGCGCTCGTCGGTCACCACGAGCTGGGCCTCGATCTGGTCGCCGGGCGCCAGCGCGCTCTCGCCCTCGGCCAGCGCGAAGGTCATGATCATCGCGGGCATGAAGCCGGGGATGTCCTCGTGGGCGACCTCGTACCCGCCCTCCACCGCGCCCTGGACGACGCCGCGCAGCGGGTAGCGGCGCTGATCGGTGCGCTCGCAGCCCGCTCCCGCGAGCGCGCAGGTGAACGCCAGCAGTACCCAGGCGGCAACCGCGGTCCTCTTCGTCATCGCATCCTCCTCGACCTCAATCCGCTCCCCGCTCCGCCGGCCCGCGAGGCCGGCGTTCCCGCATCTGTCGCCCGCTCAGGGGCTCACGGCGGGCGACCGCCACCTCGGCGGCCGTCACCGGCCGGTGCCCGGCAGCCAGCCGGCGGTCGTTGCCCCACGCCGTCAGCACGTGGTTGAGGACCGCCGCCAGCTCCGCGTCGGAGCGGTGATCGAACGGGGCCATCACCCCGTCGTACGCCTGCCCCTCGACGTCCACCGGCCCGACCACGCCCCACAGCAGCACCCGCACCAGGTACGCCCGCCCGTCCGGGTCCTGCGCGAGCCGCGGCAGGTGCCGGGCCAGCGGCGGGACGGCGTCGGCCGTGCCTTCGCCGTCGGCCCCGTGGCAGACGGAACAGCTCTCGGCGTAGACGCGCGCCCCGGAGACGCCCGGCGTCGGCGCGGGTCCCCCGCACCCCATCAGCCCGACGGCGATCAGCAAGATCGACAGCGCTCGTGACCCGGTCGACTCCACCGGTCAGAGGATAGCGCCGTGCGTCCGCATGGCCCCGGGGTGGGGGCGCGGGCGTCAGCGGGACGGACGGGGATTGCCGGGCCGCGCCGGTGCCGGCCGCGAGGGTCCCGCCGGGGCCTCGCTCGCGGGCCCGCGCACCGGCCGGCCAGCCAGGCCGGCGAGCCGCTCGCGCATCGGCTCCGGGCACGCCGGGTGCTTCAGGGCCTCGGAGTACGCCGCCCGTGCCGCGCCGGCGTCGCCGAGCTTGCGCGCCAGGTCGCCGCGCCGGACCCACGCCCGGAACGCGAGCGGATCGGCCGGGTGATGGCGCGTGATCTGCTGGTACAGGTCGAGGGCGAAGGCCTCGTCGCCCGGCTTCTTCTCGAGGTACGCGGCTGCCGCCTGCAGGAATCGGGCGGGGGCCTGGCCCCCGCCGTAGGCGACCTCCCGCACCAGCCCCGCCAGCAGGCCGTGCTCGTCGGCGCGGGCGTAGGCCTCGAGCAGGCGCTGTGCCGCGGCCGCGGACTGCTTCGGGTCCGCGGCCGCGAGCGCCAGCTCGTACGACTCGCGCAGGGCGTCGAGGTGGCCCGGCTGCGCCACCAGCACCGCCTGCAGCAGCCGGCGCGCCGTCACCAGGTCGCCGGCGAGACGCGCCTCCATCGCCTGCTCCAGCCGCGGGTCCTGGGTGATCCCGATCCGCCGCTCGATCCCCGGGTGGATGTAGTGCTCCTCGATCGCCATCAGCTTCATGACGCCGGCGAAGCCCACGCCGAACAGGAAGCCGCCGACGTGGGCGAACCAGGCGACGCCGAACGCCTCCTGCTGCGACGAGGCCTCGTAGAGCTGCTGCGCGAGCCACAGCGGGAGCACGACGAACGCCGGCAGCCGGACCCGCCAGCGGGTCGGCAGCACCAGGAACTCGATGCGAACCGCGGCGAGCCGCACGAGGAACGCGCCCATCACGCCGGCGATCGCGCCGGAGGCGCCGATCAGGGACACGTCGCTCTGCGGGAAGAAGCTGGCGTGGAGCGCCGCGGCGAGCAGGCCCGAGCCGAAGTAGAGGCTGCCGAAGAGGGCCCGCCCGAACCGGTCCTCGATGAACGGGGCGGTCAGGAACAGGAAGTACATGTTCCCGAGCAGGTGCAGCAGGTCGCCGTGCAGGAACACGTAGGTGAAGGTCCTGCTCCACTCCCGCTGGGCGGGCACGAAGCCCCAGCGCCGCGACGGCAAGTCGTCGCGGAGCTGCCACGCCTCGGCGACCAGCGCGTCGAGTTCCTCCTGCTCGCGGGCCACCTGGTCCGGCGCGGGCCACGCCATCCGCGCGCGGCGCTGGCTGCGGTCCTCGGTGCAGGCCTCGTCGCAGACCGGGGCGAGCGGCTCGGGGATCTCGAGGTAGGGCCGCGTCAGGGCCATCTCGGCCGCCCGCGTCACGAGCGAAACCACCTGCGAGCGGTCGCCCATACCGGTGAGCGCGAGGTAGAGGTGGATCGCGACGCAGGCGGCGATCAGGGTCCACGACACCCAGGGGTGGCGACGGACGGTCGTCTCCGAGTGACCGAGCGGGAAGAGCAGCATGGGGGGTGTGGGCGGAAGCTAGCATTCCGCCACCCCCCGGAGCCAGCGCCCCCGCGGGCAGGACGAACGGGCTTCAGGCCGCCTTGCGCATCGGCAGGTGGAGCCGCTCGCGGATCTCCGCCTGGATCTCCTCCGGCTTGCGGCGGCCGTCGACGACGACCACGAGTTCCTTCCTGCGGAACAGCTCGAGGATCGGCTCGGTCTGGTCGTGGTAGTCCTTGAGCCGCAGCCGGACCGCCTCCTCGTTGTCGTCGGCGCGCTGCAGCAGGATGCCGCCGCAGACGTCGCAGACGCCCTCCTTCTTGGGGCGGTGGAAGATCAGGTTGTAGTCGAGGCCGCACTTGGCGCACAGCCGCCGGCTCATGATCCGCTCCATCACCACCTGGTCGGGCACGTCGATCAGGATCACGGCGTCGATGTCGTAGCTCTCCAGGAAGAAGCCCGCCTGCTTCTCGTTGCGGGGGAAGCCGTCGACGATGAAGCCGTAGTTCCAGTCGTGCTGGTCGAGCCGCTCGCGGACGATCTCCTCGACCATCTCGTCGCTGACGAGCTGGCCGGAGGCGACGATCCGCTTCACGCGCGCGCCCAGCTTGCTGTGGTTCTGGACGTGCCAGCGGAAGATGTCGCCGACGCTGATGTGGACGAGGTCCAGGTCCTGGCACAGCATCTTGGCCTGGGTCCCCTTGCCGCAGCCCTGCACGCCCATGATCACGTACTTGCGCATATCAGCCCCAATCTGGAGTCGCGGTGCCGCCTTGGGGCGCCCCCGCACCCCCAACGTGCTTCCCTGGCCTACAGCGCCTTCTCCCAACGGGTGACGAACTGCTCCAGCACCTTGATCCGGGCCAGTCTCTTGTCGTTGGCCGGGACCAGCGTCCACGGCGCGCGCGGCGTCGAGCAGCGCGCCACCATCTCGTCGATCGCCTGCGCGTAGGCGTCCCACCGCTTGCGGTTGCGCCAGTCCTCCTCGGTGATCTTGTGGCGCTTGTAGGCCGTCTTCTCGCGGTCCTTGAAGCGGCGGAGCTGTTCCTCCTGCGAGACGTGGAGCCAGAACTTCATCACCACCGCGCCGTGGCGGGTGAGCTGGTCCTCGAACTCGTTGATCTCGAGGTAGGCCCGCCGCCACTCCTCCTCGCGGGCGAAGCCCTCGACCCGCTCCACCAGCACCCGGCCGTACCACGACCGGTCGAAGATCGTGATCCGCCCGTCCGCGGGCACGTGGCGCCAGAAGCGCCACAGGTAGTGCTGGGCGCGCTCCTCCTCGGTCGGGGCCGCGATCGGCACCACCCTGTAAGAGGCGGGCGTCGATCGCGCCGGTGACGCGCCGAATCGCGCCGCCCTTGCCCGCCGCGTCCCAGCCCTCGAACACCGCGATCGTCGGCAGCTTCTTGGCGAACGCCTCGCGCGACAGCCGGGCCGCCTTCGCCTGCAGCTTCACGAGCTGCTTGTCGTAGTCCTTGTCGCTGATCTTGCCCGCGAGGTCGACCTTGTCGAGCACGAGCACCGCCGCCGCCTTCTCCTCGGGCGGGCGGGTCGGCGCGGGCGTCGGCCGCGAGCGCGGCGGGGCGCCGCCGGCGAGGCGCCGCTTCGCGGCCTCGACCAGGGTGCGGGCCACCATCACCTCGCGGTAGCGGTCGTCGGTGGCCTCGACGATGGTCCACGGCGCCTGGCCGATGTCGGTGCGGCGCAGCCCCTGTTCCGAGACCTTGCGGAAGCGGTCGTACATCGAGAAGTGCTTCCAGTCGAGCGGCGTGACCCGCCAGCGGGTCTCCTTGTTCTTCTCCAGGCGGCGCAGCTTGCGGCGCTGCTCCTTCTTGGAGAGGTGGAGCCAGACCTTGACGATCAGCGCGCCGTCTTCGGCCAGCATCCGCTCGAAGAAGGCGACGCGCGCCATCTCCTCGTCGAGCTCGGCGCTCGAGAGCTTGCCGTAGACCCGGCGGATGACCGGCTCCGTGTACCACGAGCCGAAGAAGACGCCGATCCGGCCGCGGCCCGGCAGCGTGCGCCAGAAGCGCCACCACGACGGCCGCTCCCGCTCCTCGGACGACGGCAGGTCGAAGACGTGGGTCTCGAGGCCGCGCGGGTCCAGCCACTCGTGCAGCCGGTTCACGGTCTCGCCCTTGCCGGCACCGTCGACCCCGCCCACGACCAGGATCGTCGGCACGGCGGCCTCGCGGAGCGCGCGCTGCGTCTCGAGCAGCGCCTCGCGCAGCTTCGGGACCTCGCGGCCGTGGGCTTCCTTGGACAGCTTGCGGCCCACCTCGGCAGCTTCGAACATGGTGCCCTCCCCGCCCTCGGCCCCAGAAACCCCCCTTCGGCAAAGCGTGCGGGTCCTTCAGCGGCACGGGCGGTCGTTGCCTGCAGAGTATCAATCGGCGTGCCACTGGTCGCCCCCCGCCTTTCGACGACGCACGTCTTGCGCGGCCCCGCTCTTGCAGTCGCGGCGGGCGGATTGAGGGATCACCGATGAGCCTTCTGCAACACCGACCGTGGCTCGCCACCGGCCTCCTCGCGGCAATGTTCGCGGCGCCCTCGTACGGACTTCCCGAACCGCCGAAGGAATCGCCGGCCGAAGAAGCCGAGGGCTGTCTCGGTTGCCACGAGGACCCGTCGATCGAAGTCGCCTTCGCGGACGGCACGCGGCGCACGTTGCAGGTGGACCGCAACGCGTTCGCGCAATCGGTCCACTTCGGCAAGGTCGCGTGCAGCGAGTGCCACCCCGGGTTCCAGGAGATCCCCCACCCCGAGCGCCGCTACGCCAGCGAGGACGAGTTCCGGGCCGGCATGCGCCAGGCCTGCCAGACCTGCCACTTCCAGGACTACTCGCGCTACATGGACGGCGTGCACCACGCCGTCGCGAAGGAGGGTGGCGCGGCGCCGACCTGCGTCGACTGCCACGACGCCCACGCCGTCACGCCGCCGGGCAAGCCGCGCTCGCGGGTCTCGGACACCTGCTCGACGTGCCACTCGGACGTCGCCGAGACCTACGCCAACAGCGTGCACGGGAGGCTGCTCGCAGGTCCGCGGCCGGACGACGCGCCGGTGTGCACCGACTGCCACCGCTCGCACGACATCCAGGACCCCAGGAGCCAGGCGTTCCTGCTGCGTACCCCCGAGACGTGCGGCGGCTGCCACAGCGACACCGAGCGGATGAAGCCGTACGGGCTGTCGACCAAGGTGATGTCGACCTACCTGGCCGACTTCCACGGCATGACGGCGTCGCTGGCCGCCCCGCACGCCGAGGGCAGCACCCGCGTCACCGCGGTGTGCGTCGACTGCCACGGCGTGCACGACATCACGAAGGTCGACGAGCCGGGCTCCAAGGTGATGAAGGAGAACCTGCTGAAGACCTGCCAGCAATGCCACCCGGACGCGGCCGGCGACTTCCCCGCCGCCTGGCTGTCGCACTTCGAGCCCTCGCTCGAGCGGGCGCCGCTCGTCTACCTGACCCGGCAGTTCTACGTGATCTTCATCCCCTTCGTGATCGGCGGCCTGGTCCTGCAGATCCTGCTGCACTTCTGGCGGGTGGTGGTGAACCGATGAGCGCCCACGAGTACGTCGTCCGCTTCTCCACGCGGCAGCGCGTCGAGCACTTCGTCGTGATGTCGCTGTTCGTGATCCTGGCGCTGACCGGTTTTCCGCAGAAGTTCTACGACAGCAGCTGGGCTTCGGCCGTGGTCGGCCTGTTCGGCGGGGTGCCGCAGATGCGCTGGGTCCACCGGGTCGCGGGCTACTGCCTGCTGTTCGCGACGATCTTCCACTTCTTCTTCGTGCTGCTCGAGGTGGTGGTGCGCAAGGCGCGGCTGTCGATGGTGCCCGAGCGCCAGGACTTCAAGGACGCGATCCACCAGCTCCGCTACTACCTCCGGCTGGAGGACGCGCCGGCCCGCTTCGACCGCTTCGACTACCGCGAGAAGTTCGAGTACTGGGGCCTGGTGTTCGGCAACATGATCATGGTGGGCAGCGGCCTCGTGCTGCTCTACCCGATGGTCGTGGCCCGCTACCTGCCCGGCGAGCTGATCCCGACGGCGAAGATCGCGCACAGCAACGAGGGGCTGATGGCGTTCCTGGTGGTGATCACCTGGCACGTCTACAACGCCCACTTCGCGCCCGACATCTTCCCGTTCAACAAGACGATCTTCACGGGCAGGATCAGCAAGCACCACCTCCAGAAGGAACACCCGCGCGAGTTCGAGCGGCTGTTCCCCGACGAGGCCACGGCCGCCGCCGCCTCGGTGGCGCCCACGCCAGGGACGCCTGCCGCCGAGCCGCCGGCGCCCGCCCCCGGGACCTAGGGAGGCCGGGCCGTGACCGCGCCGCCGCTGCGCGACGCCTGGAGCCAGCACCGGCTCCCGCGGCGGCTGGCGCTGCTGGCCGGGCTCGCCGCGGCCGTTCCGCTGGCGCTGTGCGCCGCGCTGCTGCTGCCGGCGATCGCGGAGCTCGAGGCCGGCGTGGTCGAGGCCCGCACAGGGCTGGCGCAGAGCCTGGCGGCGCGCCTCGACGCGGCGCTGCAGACGCGGCTGGCGGAGCTGGCGGGCATGGTCCAGGCCCCCGGCTTCGATCTCGCCGACGGTGTCGGCGAGGCCGAGCGCCACGCCGCCCACCTCGCCTGGCTGCACTCGCGGGACCTCGAGAGCGTCTCGCTGCTGGGCAGCGACGGGGCGTCGCTGGCTCGCGAGCCCGCGAGCTCGCCCTCGCTGCCTGATCCCGGACCGCTCGCCGCGCTGGCCCGCCCCACGATCCTGGGGCCGCTGGCCGGGCCCCGTGGCGTCCGCCTGCTGCTGGTCGTGCCGCTCGCCGACTGGCGCGGCCAGGCCGCCGCCTGGGCCGTGGCCGCGATCGATCCCGCGAACGCCACCTGGAGCTCGCGCCTGGAGCCGTCGCACGCGTGGCCGCAGCTCTCGGCCGCGCTGCTGGCCGCCGACGGCCGGCCCTTCTCGCGCCGCGGTCCCGCCTTGCCCCGCCACGCCGAGGTGATCGTCGGCCGCGGGCCGCTGCGCACGGCCCCCAGCCTCGTCGTGGAGGTGCGGCAGCTCCGCGACGCAGCCGTCGGCGCCGCGGGGCGCGCGCGGCGTCGGTTGCTGGCCGTGGTGCCGCTCCTGCTCGGCGGCGCCCTGCTGCTGGCCTGGGGCACGTCGCGCTCGATCACCGAGCCGCTGGCTCGCCTGGCCACCGCCGCGAACCACATCGCGTCCGGCGAGATCGCCCGTCCCGTCCCCTACGTCGGCGCCGACGAGGTCGGCCGGCTCGGCCGCGCGCTGGAGGCGATGCGCGGTGCGCTGCAGGCCGCGTTCGACGACGTCCGCCGCACCAACGCCTCGCTGGAGGCGCGGGTCGACGAGCGCACGACCGAGATCCGCGACCTCTACGAGAAGCTGCGCGAGCGCGACGAGTGGCGCCGCCGCATCCTGCAGCGGGTGATCGGCGCCCAGGAGGACGAGCGCCGGCGCATCGCCCGCGAGCTGCACGACGACGCGACGCAGTCGCTGGTCGCGCTGGTGATGGCGCTCGACCGCGCCCCGGGCGGAGTGCCGAAGGAAGCGCGCCAGCTCGCCGAGCACGCCCTCGACGGGCTGCGCGACGCGATGTTCGACCTGCGCCCGGCGGCACTCGACGACCTGGGGCTGGCCGCCGCCATCCGCGGCCACGCCGAGCGCTTCCTGCAGGCGCGCGGGATCGCGGTCCGCTGCGAGATCGAGGAACTCGCCACGCGGCTGCCGCCGGAGACCGAGAGCGCGGTGTTCCGCATCGCCCAGGAGGCGCTGTCCAACGTGGCCCGCCACTCGCGCGCGGAGTCGGTGCTGATCCAGGTCGGCCCCGAGGACGGCCGGCTGCGGCTGGAGATCGAGGACGACGGCGAAGGCTTCGACCCGGCCTCGATCGAGAAGCCGGGGCCCGACGGGCGTGGCCTCGGCCTGCTCGGCCTGCGCGAGCGCGCGGAACTGCTCGGCGGCCGTGCGACGATCGACTCCAGCCCCGGCGCCGGCACCCGCGTGCTGGTCGAGGTCCCGCTGCCCGAGGCCGCCACGCCATGAGCCGCATCCGCGTCGTGATCGCCGACGACCACGCCATCCTGCGCGACGGCGTGCGGGCGCTGCTGTCGACGGCCCAGGACGTCGAGGTGGTCGGCGAGGCCGCGGACGGCACCGAGGCGATCGCGCGCTGCCAGGCGCTGCGGCCCGACGTCGTGCTGCTCGACGTCAACATGCCGGGGCTCGGCGGCCTGGAGGCGGCGCTGGTGCTGCGCCGCGAGTGCCCCGACACCCGGGTCCTGTTCCTCTCGCAGCACGAGGACCGCGAGTACGTCGCCCGCGCGCTGCAGGCCGGCGCCGCCGGCTACGTCCTGAAGAAGGCGGCCGGCGCCGAGCTGGTGTCGGCGATCCGCGCCGTGCACACCGGCGGCCTGGTGCTGGACCCGGCCGTGGCGCGCGCCGCGATGGAACCCGAGCGCAGCGAGGACGCAGGCGCCTCGGACTACGACCGGCTGACCGACCGCGAGAAGCAGGTGCTGCGGCTGGTCGCCGAGGGCCGGGCCAACAAGGAAGTCGCGGAGGAGCTCGGCATCAGCGTCAAGACCGCGATGTCGCACCGCGAGCACCTGATGCAGAAGCTCGGCCTCCACTCGCGCACCGAGCTCGTCAAGTTCGCGCTGCGCATCGGCGTGATCCGCCTCTGAACTAGCGCCCGCCTTCCATTCCGAGGGCGAGGTGGAGGAAGGCCCACTCGTCGGCCGCCTCCTCGATCGCCTTCGAGACCGGCTTGCCGGCGCCGTGCCCCGCCCGCGTCTCGACCCGGATCAGCGCGGGGTTCGCGCAGCCCTGGGCGTGCTGCAGCGCGGCCGCGTACTTGAACGAGTGGGCCGGGAACACGCGGTCGTCGTGGTCGGCGGTGGTGACCAGCGTCGGCGGGTAGCAGGTGCCCGGCTTCAGGTTGTGGTACGGCGAGTAGGCCCGCAGCGCCTCGAAGTCGTCCGAGTTCTCGGGCGTGCCGTAGTCGCCCACCCAGCCCCAGCCGACCGTGAACTTGTGGAAGCGCAGCATGTCCATCACGCCGACCGCGGGCAGCGCCGCGCCCCACAGGTCCGGCCGCTGGTTGACCACGGCGCCGACCAGCAGCCCGCCGTTGGAGCCGCCCATCGCCGCCAGCTTCTTCGGGCTCGTGTAGCGGTTGGCGACGAGCCACTCGCCGGCCGCCACGAAGTCGTCGAACACGTTCTGCTTGCGGTGCTTCGTGCCGGCCTCGTGCCACGCCTCGCCGTACTCGCTGCCGCCGCGCAGGTTGGCGCTCGCGTAGACGCCGCCGCGCTCGAGCCAGGCGACGAGCGGCACGCTGAAGGCCGGCGTGAGCGGCACGCTGAAGCCGCCGTAGCCGTACAGGATCGCCGGGTTGTTCCCGTCCAGCGCCAGCCCCTTCTTGTGGACCACGAACATCGGCACCCTGGTGCCGTCCTTGCTCGCGTAGAAGACCTGCTTCGTCTCGTAGGCCGCCGGGTCGAAATCCACCTTCGGCGTGCGGAACGGCTCGCTGCGGTTCGCCGCCGCGTCGTGCCGCCAGATCGCCGTCGGCGACGTGAAGCCGGTGAAGGCGAAGAAGGTCTCGGAGTCGCCGCGGCGCCCGCCGAAGCCGCCCACCGTGCCGAGTCCCGGCAGCGCGACCTCGCCCTTCGGCTTTCCGGCCAGGTCGAATCGACGGATCACGCTGCGCGCGTCCTGCAGGTAGTGGGCGAACAGCGTCTCGCCGACGACGCTCGCCTCCTGCAGCGCCTCCCTGGCCTCGGGCACGATCTCCTTCCACTGGTCCGGCCACGGCCGCGCCGCGTCGATCGCGACCAGCCGCCCGTTGGGCGCGCCCTTGTCGGTGCGGACCAGGAAGGTGGTGTCGCTGACGTCGACCCAGGTGTAGCGGGCGTCCATCGCGTCGGCCAGCGCGCGCACCGAGCTGCCGGGCGTCGCGAGATCCTTGACGAACAGCGCCTGCTGGTCGGACGAGGCCTCGAAGGCGGTGATCACCAGCCAGCGGCCGTCGTCGCTGGTCTGCGCGAAGAGGTACCACTCCGGCTTGTCGGGGCGCTCGTAGACGAGCTTGTCCGCCGACTGCGGGGTGCCGACCTCGTGGTACCACACGGTCTGGTTCTTGTTGGCGCCCTTGAGGTCCTCGCCCTCCTTCGGCGCCGCGAAGCGCGAGTAGAAGAAGCCGCGACCGTCCTTCGTCCACGCCGCGTCGGAGAACTTGACCCACTTCAGGTCGTCGGAGAGGTCCTGGCCCGTGGCCACGTCGCGCACCTTCCAGGTGTTCCAGTCGGAGCCACCCTCGGCCAGCGCGTAAGCGAGCCGCTTGCCGTCGGGGCTCGGCGAGTACGCGGCCAGCGCGACCGTGCCGTCCTCGCGCAGCGTGTTGGGGTCGAGCAGCACCCGCGGCTCGGCCGCGAGCGCGTCGGCGACCAGCAGCACGGCCTGGTTCTGCAGCCCGTCGTTGCGGGTGAAGAAGTAGCGGCCGCCTTCCTTCTGCGGCACGCCGAAGCGCTCGTAGTTCCACAGCTTCGTCAGCCGCTCGCGCAGCGCCGCCCGCGCCGGGATCCTCTCCAGGACGCCGAACGTGACGCGGTTCTGGGCTTCGACCCACGCCGCGGTCTCCGCCGAGTCGACGTCCTCGAGCCAGCGGTACGGGTCGGCGACCGGCACGCCGTGGAGCGTCTCCACCAGGTCGAGCCGCCGCGACTCCGGGTACTGCGGCCGGGTCTGGGCGGTCACCGGCAGCGCTGCCAGGGCGAGGACGACGAGAGCTTTCGACTTCGACTGGCGCATGGGCACCCCTTCACACGCCGCATCCTCGACAACGGCGGGCCCGGCGTCAAACCGCCAGCCCGTCCGATATCGGGACGCGGACGTGTCGGGCGCGGACGTCGCGGCCCTCGCGCTTCTCGCGCAAGCTGTTGACGGCTCGTGCCTTCTCGTCTGGCATGCGGCTCGCTATCCGATTCGGTCGGAGGCCACGCTCGATGGACGCCCTGAGACAGGACCTGAAGTTCGCGCTGCGCTCGCTCGGCAAGGCCCGCGGTTTCGCCGCGGTCGTCGTGCTGACACTCGCCCTCGGCATCGGCGCCAACACCGCGATCTTCAACCTGCTGGACCAGCTCCTGCTGCGCCCGCTGCCGGTGCGCGCGCCGCAGGAACTCGTGCTGGTGCGCGACCCGGGCCCGTTCATGGGCCGCACCTACGGCGACGACATGATGTCGCACCCGCTGTACCGCGAGCTGCGCGAGAAGAACGAGGTGTTCTCGGGGATGCTGGCGCGGCACGAGACGACCGCCAGCGTGGGCTGGGGCGACGCCACGGAGATGGGCCGCGTCGAGCTCGTCTCGGGCAACTACTTCGAGGTGCTGGGGCTGGCCCCGGTGCTGGGCCGGCTGTTCACGCTCGCCGACGACAAGACCCCGGGCGCCCACCCGGTCGTCGTGCTCGGCCACGGCTACTGGCGGCGCCGCTTCGGCGCGGACCCGGCCGTGGTCGGAGCCACGGTGCGCGTCAACGGCCAGCCGATGACCGTGCTGGGCGTGGCGCCCGCGGGCTTCGGCGGGCTCAGCGTGGGAGCGGCCTCCGACGTGTTCGTGCCGCTCGCGATGAAGGCGATGGTCACGCCGACCTGGGACGGCCTCGACGACCGGCGCACCCGCTTCGTCAACGTGTTCGCCCGCCTGAAGCCCGGGCTGACGGCCGAGCGCGCGCAGGCAGGGCTCGACGTGCTCTCGGCCGCGATCGTCGCCGAGGACGTGAAGCTCTACCCGGACGCCCCCGAGCGCTTCCGCACCCGCTTCCTCGCCAAGCGCTTCCAGCTCCGCCCCGGCGCCCAGGGCCTCTCCGGGCTGCGCGCCCAGTTCGGCACCCCGCTGCTGGTGCTGATGGGGATGGTGGCGCTGGTGCTGCTGATCGCCTGCGCCAACGTCGCCAACCTGCTGCTGGCGCGGGGCGCGGCCCGCGGCCGCGAGGTCGCGATCCGGCTGGCGCTGGGCGCGGGCCGCCGCCATCTCGCCCGTCAGCTCCTCGTGGAGAGCGCGTTGCTGGCAGCGGCGGGGGGCGCCCTCGGCCTGGTGCTGGCCGGCTGGACGGGCGAGGCGCTGCTGGCCGCGCTGCCCGGGGAGCAGGCGGCGCGGGCGCTGGTCGCGACGCCCGACGCCCGCGTCGTCGGCTTCGCGCTCGGCCTGTCGCTGCTGACGGGCCTGCTGTTCGGGCTGATGCCGGCCTGGCAGGCGACCCGGCCCGACCTCGCCGCCACCCTCAAGCAGGAGACGGGCGCGGTCGTCGGCGGCGGCTCGGTGCGCCTGCGCAAGGCGCTGGTCGCGGCCCAGGTGGCGCTGTCGCTGACGCTGGTCGCCGGCGCGGCCCTGTTCGTGCGCAGCCTGACCAACGTGATCGCCCAGGACCCGGGCTACCGCACGGAAGGCGTGATCGCGTTCAACGTCGACCCCACGCTCGGCGGCCACCAGGGCCTTCGCGCGATCCAGTTCTTCCGCACGCTGCGCGAGGCGCTGCTGGCCGAGCCAGGCGTCAGCGCGGTGTCGGCCTCGAGCTCCGGCCTGCTGACCGGCAACGAGTGGTTCTCCACCGTGCGGGTCGACGGCTACGTCCCGAAAGAGGGCGAGAACATGAACCCGCGGCTCGACGCGATCGGGCCGGCCTTCTTCGCGACGCTCGGCCAGCCGCTGCTGGCGGGCCGCGAGTTCGACGATCGCGACGGCTGGGCCGCGCCGCGCGTCGCGGTGGTCGACGAGTCCTTCGCCCGCTACTTCTTCGGCGGCGAGAGCCCGATCGGCCGCCGCTTCGGTTTCGGAGGCGCCGACCCGACCACGATCGAGATCGTCGGCCTGGTGCGCGACGCCCGCGCGGTCGACCTGCGCGGCGAGCCGTCGCGCACCGTCTACATCCCCGACGCCCAGCTCGGCTTCCGCGAGCCGGAGCTCGGCGAGATGGTGGTCTACGTGCGGGCGGCGGACCCGGCGCTGGCGGCGACCCGCGCGCGGGAGACGGTGCGCCGGCTCGATCCCAACCTGCCCGTCTACCAGTTGAAGACGCTCGAGGCCCAGCTCGGCGAGTCGGTCTTCACCGAGCGCATGGTGGCCGCGCTGGCCGCCGCCTTCGGGGCGCTGGCCACGCTGCTGGCGGGGCTCGGCCTGTACGGCGTCATGTCGTACGTCGTGGCCCGCCGCACCCGCGAGATCGGCGTGCGCATCGCCGTCGGCGCCTCCGGCGGCCAGGTCGCCAGGCTGGTGCTGCGCGAGGTCGCGCTGCTCGCCTCCCTCGGCGTGGCCGTCGGCCTGCCGGCGACCGTGGCCCTGGCCCACGCCGCCCGCTCGCAGCTCTTCGGCCTGTCGCCCGGCGACCCGGCGACGCTGGCGGCGGCGGGCGTGGGGCTGTTCGCGATCGCCCTGCTCGCGGGCGCCGTGCCCGCCCGCCGCGCCAGCGCCGTCGACCCGATCCAGGCCCTGCGCAACGACTGAAGCGCCGCGCGTTATCGTCGGGCACGAGGTGATCGGGGATGGCGATCCGGATCGTGCGACTGGGCAGCCCGCGGGCTGCGGGCGAGGGGCTGCGGATCGGCACCGTGCGACGGCCGCCGCGCGGGGTGCCGAAGGCGGAGTTCGCGCGGCGCGACTTCTACGACGTGTGGCTGCCCGACCTGGCCCCCTCGGAGCCCCTGGTCCAGGCGGCGCAGCGGGCCACCGACGCCCGCGCGTGGGCCGCGTTCGTCCGCCGCTACCGCGCGGAGCTGAAGCGGCCCGAGGCGGCGCGGCTGCTGGCGCTGCTGGCCGCCCTCTCCCGCGACAGCGCGCTCGCCGTCGGCTGCTACTGCGCCGACGAGGCGCGCTGCCACCGCTCCGTGCTGCGCGCGGTGCTCGCGGAGCACGGAGCGGTGGTCGCCTGACTCACTCCTTGACGACGAAGCTGCCGCCCCAGATCGCCTGTCCGTCCCACTGCTCGAACGCACGGGCGAAGGTGTCCATGTCCTTCGCGGTCACCGGGCCGACCGGGGTCACGAAGTAGACGACGGTCACCCGCACCGGCTCGTCCGCCCGCGCGCCGCGGAAGCCCGCGCCGGCGAAGTAGGGGCCCTCGGTCTCGCCGGTGCCGATGGCGACCCGGGCCAGCCCGGGCTCGCGGCGGCGCTCCGCCCGCTCGTTCTCGGCCGGCTGCGACTTCTCCATCGTCGCGCCGGCAGCCGGCGCCGACTGCGCGGCGACCCCGCCTTCGAGGGTCATGCCCGGAGCCGCCGGGTAGACGGCGTCGGCGAACGCGCGGCGCAGCGGCGGCGTGCCCATGTTCGAGAGCTGCAGGCCCGGCACGCCGCGGCGCAGCGGGACCTGGATCAGGTAGTAGCGCTGGACGTCGACGTCCATCCCCTGCGCTTTCAGCTCGCGCTCGAGCCGCAGCAGGTCCTGCCGGTCTTCGGCACGGCTGGCCGTGAACGGCGCGCGGCGGCCGTCGACGTTCGCGAACAGGAGCTGGTGCTGGCCCGGGCCGACGATCGCCTCGTGGCTGCCCTCGATCACGTCGGTGATCACCAGGTTGGTCGAGCCGTAGGGGAAGATGCTGAAGGTGAACGCCGCGCGCGGCGGCGCGCCCGTCTCCTCGCGCCACGCGCCGCGCATCGCCCGCGAGGGCACGGGCACGATCGCGAACTGGTTGGAGACGATCACGTTGCGGTCGCGGGCAGGCGAGGCGACGCCCAGCTCGCGCAGCCGCTCCGGCAGCGTCTTCTCGATCGTGCGGTCGCCGCGGCGCTGGTGCACCTTGATGCGCTCGGCCGGGACCATCAGGACCTTGTCGCGGAAGTTGGAGTCGCGGCGCACGGAGAGCGCGAGCTGCGCCGAGCCGGGATCGGCCTCGTCGCGGCGGACCCAGATCCCGACGTCGGAGATGCGGTCGCCCCACACGCTGCCCTCGTGGCGGCCGATGTCCTCCCACGAGATCTTCACCGGGTGGAAGCCGCGGGCGCTGACGAGCCGCATGAAGTCGGGGCGGTTCCACAGGCCCACCGCCGAGTCGAAGTACTCGCCCCACGCCGGCGCCGGCAGCGGTTGCGGCGCGTGGCCGCGCTCGCCGAGCAGGGCGGCGAGCGCCGCCAGCACGCGGCGCTTCGTGTCCGAGCCGGGGCCGAGCGGGAGCCCGAGGTCGGAGGCGATCTGAACCGCCGCGAAGTCGACCTTGGAGTTGCCGATCCCGTGGGCGCGGGCCTCGCGCAGCGCGAGGTGCACGTCGCGCAGGATGCCTTGCGCCTCCGCCGTGTTGAGGCCGAGCCCCTCCGCCTGGAACGCGCGGGCGACGCGAGCCGCGTCGGGCAGCGGCTCCTCGTGGGCGGCGAGCGGCGGGCGCGCGGGGAGCAGCACGGCGACCGCCAGGACCAGCAGGGTGACGCGGATCACGCGAGGCATCGGAACCACCTTTCCGAGCGGGGCACCCGCTCGAAGCCGGTACGGGCGAACGCGGCAGTCCATTCCGGGTACGCTTGCCGCGGCATGTGCGGCCGCTATTCGATCACCACGCCGGGCGAAGTGCTGGCCGAGGCGTTCGGCCTCGACGACGTCCCCGAGCTGGCGCCCCGCCACAACGCGGCCCCGACCCAGGCGTTGCCGGTCGTGCGCGCCGAGGGCGGCCGCCGCCGGCTCGAGCTGCTGCGCTTCGGCTGGAACCCGGGCGGCGGGCCGCTGCTGATCAACGCCCGCTCGGAGACGGCGGCCGAGCTGCCGGCGTTCCGCGCCGCGTTCCGGGCCCGCCGCTGCCTGGTGCCCGCGGACGGCTTCTTCGAGTGGCGCGCGCTGCCCGGCGTCCGGAAGCGCCAGCCGTACTTCCTGCACGGGAAGGCAGGCGGCCCGCTCGCGCTCGCGGGGCTGTGGGAGCCCACCGCGAGCGGCGGCGCTTTCGTGATCCTGACCACGGCTCCCAGTGCGACAGTCGCGCGCATCCACGACCGGATGCCGGCCCTGCTGCCGACCGCCCGGATCGAGACCTGGCTCGACCCGCGCACGCCGGCCGAGGTGCTGGCCGGCCTGCTGCGGCCCGCGCCGGACGACGCACTCGTGGCGCACCCCGTCTCGCTGCTCGTCAACGACGTCCGCAACGACGGGCCGGAGGTGTCCCGTCCGCTGTTCTGAGCCCGCGCATTGACGGGCACGCGACGCGGATCCACTATCGGCACTGGCGGAGGCCCCATGATCGAAGAGCTGCGCCAGGTCGACACCACGTCGGTGGAGGCCCTGCAGGCGCTGAAGGAGACCCGCACCCGGCTCGAGGAACTCGTCGCCCGCGCCGAGGAGCGCAAGGCCGCGGTTTCACCGGAGATCTACGCCCGGGTGACCGGCGACTACGCGAAGCGACTGGCCGAACTCGAGGCCGAGGCGCGGCCGTTGCGCGAGAAGGCGCGTGCCGAGCTGGCGCGCCTGATGACGCTGCACGCGACGCTGCAGGCCGCCCTCGCGCAGGCCCGGCTCGACCAGGAGGAACTGGAGTTCCGCCACACTCTCGGCGAGCTGGACGAGAAGCCCTACGCCGAGCGGCGCGACGAGGTCGCGAAGACCGTGGAGGGCTGCGCCACCGACTTCGCGGACGCGGAGAAGCTGCGCGAGCTGTTCGCGGGCGTGCTGCCCGCCGGCGAGGAGCCCGCTGCGGCGGTCGAGCCGCCGGCCCCGGTCCCGCCGGCACCCGCGCCGGCCGCGGCGCCCGCCCCCACGCCGCCGCCTCCGCCGCCGGTCGTGGTCGCCGCGCCCCGCGCGGCGGCGCCTCCCCCCCCGCCGCCGATCACGGAGCAGGTGCCGGTCCTCCCCGAACCCGACGCCGCCGAGGCGACGATCGCGGACACGCCGGTCACGGAGATGCTGCCGCCCCCGCCGCCGGTCGCTGCGATGGCCGCGGCCGCGGCGGCCCGCCGGCCGATGCCCGCGCCACCGCCGCCCCCGCCGCCGCCGAAGCCGAAGGCCCCCGCGGGCACCGACGCCACCGTCGTGCTGACCCCGCCGCCACCGCCGCCGCCGGTCGCGCCGGCCGACCCGGGCGAAGGCACCCAGCTCGTCAAGTGGGCGCGGCTGGTGCTGGTGCGGCCCGACGGCGGCGAACAGGTCTACGCCATCGGGCCGGTGGCCAGCATCGGCCGCACCCGCCAGAACGACATCGTGATCGAGGAGGCCGACGTGTCGCGCCAGCACGCGAAGGTCGCGCTCGAGGCCAGCGGCTACGTGATCCGCGACCTCGGCTCCAACAACGGCACCTTCGTCAACGACGAGCAGATCGAGGGCGCGCGCGCGCTCCGCTCCGGCGACCGCATCGCGATCGGCAACCAGGTGCTCCGCTTCGAGCAGCAGTAGCCACAGGAGGCCGATGCCCCGCGCCCGCCGTCCCCGGATCAAGACCCCGCCCCTGCTCTTCGAGCGCACCCAGAAGGCGCTGGCCCGCGTCGCGCAGCGCGTCGACGGCTGCGTGCTCACCTACTGGCAGTCCCCGTCCGGCTCCGTCTGCGACAACGACGTCAACGCGCTGCACGACGTGCTGGCCCGGGTCGGGCCGCAGAAGCACATCTCGCTGCTGGTCAAGTCCGACGGCGGCAGCGGCATGGCCGCGCTGCGGCTGGTCCACCTGCTGCGCCGCTACACGTCGCGGCTGACCGTGCTGGCGCCGCAGAACTGCGCCTCGGCCGCGACGATGCTGGCGCTGGGCGCCGACGTCATACGGATGGGGCCGCTCTCGTACCTGACGGCGGTCGACACCTCGCTCGAGCACGACCTCTCCCCCGTCGACCACACCAACAACCTGGTGCCGGTCAGCAACGACGAGGTCGACCGCGTGATCCGGCTCTGGAAGGAGTCGGTCGGCAGGGACAAGGACGAGGTCAACCCGTACCAGGAGCTCTACAAGTACCTGCACCCGCTGGTGGTCGGCGCCCTGGACCGCGCCAGCAGCCTGTCGCTCAAGCTGTGCCGCGAGATCCTCGCCTACCACATGAAGGACGCGCGCAAGGCCGAGCGCATCGCGCGGGCGCTCAACTCCTCCTACCCCGCCCACCAGTACCCGATCACCAGCCGCGAGGCGAAGGCGCTGGGGCTGCGGGTCGAGGCCATCCCGCCGGACGTGGACGAGGCGCTGTCCGAGCTGACCGGCCTCTACGCCGAGATGGGGCAGCGCGCGATCACGGACTTCGACGAAGAGAACCACCACGACAACGAGATCACCAACATCGTGGAGGGGCCGGGGCTGCAGGTGCTGTTCCAGGTCGAGAAGGACTGGCACTACCGCAAGGAGGAGCGGCGCTGGGTCTCGATCAACGACGTCTCCTCGTGGTACCGCTGCGAGCGGCGGCGCAGGCGGGTCGTCAAGACGCGCCTGCACATCCGGTGAGCGCCGCGTCGCGCGCGACCGCGTTGCTGCTGGCGGCCGCCGTGGCCTCCGGCTGCGCGACTCGCTCGGGAGGCCCGGCGGCCGTTCCGCCCCGGGCGAACGCGCCGGCGGTCAACGCGTCGACAGCGGCGGGCGCCGACTGGGTCGAGCAGACGCTCGCCTCGCTGAGCCTCGAGGAGAAGGCCGGCCAGGTGCTGATGCCGGTGATCCGCGCCCACCACGCGAACCTGGCCAGCGCCGAGGCGCGGCGGCTGGAGTCGCTCGTGCGCGAGCTGGGCGCCGGCGGCTTCATCGTCTCGCGCGGCGACCCGCTGGAGACCGTCGAGACGCTCAACCGCCTGCAGCGCGCGGCGAAGGTGCCGCTGCTGATCGCCGCGGACTTCGAGTGGGGCACGGGCGTCCACATCCTGCACGGCGGAACGTTCATGCCCTACGCGATGGCGATCGGCGCCACCGGCGACGAGGAGCTCGCGCGCACCCAGGCGCGGGCCACGGCCCGCGAGGCGCGGGCGCTCGGCATCCACATGGCGTTCGCGCCGGTGGCCGACGTCAACAACAACCCCGACAACCCGATCATCGCGCTGCGCTCGTTCGGCGAGGACCCGGCGGAGGTCGCGCGCCTGGCGGCGGCGTGGACGCGCGGGGCGCGCGAGGCGGGCCTGCTGACGACGGCGAAGCACTTCCCCGGCCACGGCGACACCGGGCTCGACTCGCACCTCGTGCTGGCGACGATCGCCGCGGACCGCGCGCGGCTGGACGCGGTCGAGCTGCCGCCGTTCCGGGCCCAGGTCGCCGCCGGGGTCGAGGCCGTGATGATCGGCCACCTGGCCGTGCCCGCGCTGGACCCTTCCGGACTGCCCGCCACCCTGTCGGCACCGATCATGGGCGGCGTGCTCCGTGGCGAGCTGGGTTTCCGCGGCCTGGTCGTCTCCGACGCGATGGACATGGGCGGGGTCACGGGCGGCTTCGCGCCCGGCGAAGCGGCGGTGCGCTCGCTGGCCGCCGGCAACGACGTGGTGCTGATGAGCCCGGCGCCCGAGGAGGCGAAGGCGGCGATCGTCGCCGCGGTGAAGGAGCGCCGGCTGCCGCAGGCGCGGCTCGACGACGCCGTGCGGCGGCTGCTCGAGACCAAGCGCCTGGCGGGGCTCGATCGCACGCGGGAGAGCGACCCGGCCCGGGTGTGGACCGACGTCGCCCACCCCGACGACCTGGCGCGCATGCAGGAGCTCGCCGACCGCTCGCTGACGCTCGTCAAGGACGACGCG
Organism: Vicinamibacteria bacterium; assembly: GCA_025994075.1. Classification (GTDB taxonomy): domain Bacteria; phylum Acidobacteriota; class Vicinamibacteria; order Fen-336; family Fen-336; genus WYBL01. The sequence goes on along the minus strand of JAMQGV010000038.1, from coordinate 7,806 downwards.
GGCGCGCTGCCGCTCGCCCCGGGGCCGGGGCTCGTGCACGTGACGCTCGCGGGAGATCCGCTCTACGAGCGTCTCGACGCGAGCTTCGAGTCCGAAGTGCGGCGCCGCGTCCCGGAGACGACGTCGTTCACGGTCGAACCGCGGACCGGGGCCGAGGACCGCGCGCGGGTGCTGGCCGCGGCGCGCGAGGCGCGCGTCGTCGTCGTCTCCGCCTTCGCGCGGGTGCGCGCGTTCAAGGGCAGCGCCGCGCTGCCCGAGGACCTGTCCGCCTTCCTCCAGGAGCTGTGCGCCTCGGGTCGCCCCGTCGTCGTCGTCAGTTACGCGAGCCCGTACCTGCTGCTGCAGGCCCCCGCGGCCCCGGCCTACGTCGCCGCCTACGGGCACTCGGGCTTCGCGATCCGGGCGGTCGGCAAGGCGCTGTTCGGCGAGATCCCCTTCCGCGGCCGGCTCCCCGTCACGCTCCCCGGCCTGTTCCAGCGCGGCCACGGCCTGGCGAAATAGGCTCGGCGGTCCCGACTCGTCCGCGCCCTCCCGCGCGTGCCCCCCGGCCCGCGAAGTTGGAATCGGATTTCATCGAGACCGCCGAAAAAGGCCTGCGCGGTGCCTCCCAGAGCGGCGCCGCGCAGGCGCTGATCCCGGGCCGGCGCCCGGGATCACGAGGTGACGGACGGATGAAGGCTAGGCGTGGAGCGCCTGGTACTTCTGCTCGAGCATCTCGCGGGACTCCGCGAGCGCCGCATCCACGACGATGCAGCCGTCGATCGGGCACACGTCGATGCACTTCGGGGTGTCGTGCGCGCCGACGCACTCGGTGCAGCGGGCCGCGTCGATGAGGAACAGGGGGTCGCCGGCGGAGATCGCCTGGTTCGGGCACTCGGGCTCGCAGGCGGCGCAGGCGATACAACCGTCGATGATCTGCATGGCCATGGGGGGCTTCCTCCGTAATCAGTAGCCGACGGATCCCTTAGCAAGCCCCCTGCCAACCCGGGGGTGCGCAGCGATTTCGTTTCGGACCAGGTCTGCGCGGCGACTTTGCGGCGGTCGGGGCCGGTTCACGGGCGGGACTGGTTCACGGGCGGGGCACCAGGACGGCTTCGCCGTCCTGGTGCGGGAGGGGGGAGTCGAACCCCCACGCCTTGCGGCACACGGTTCTAAGCCGTGCGCGTCTGCCGTTCCGCCACTCCCGCATGGACGCCCCGCGGCCCGGCCCGGACAGGGCCACGCCGGGGGCGCGTGGTATTCTCGCAAGTCCGGCCGGCGTTCGCGCGTGGTTCGAGCGAACCGGTCCGAGAACCGTCAGGGGAAGGCATTGAAAGTCGACTACATCGAGGAAACCGCGATCCGCAAGGCGCTCGCCTTCGAGATCGACGCCGAGCTCGTCGAGAAGGAGCTCGCGGGCCGCGCCCGCGAGTACGCGAAGAAGGTGAAGCTGCCGGGCTTCCGCGCGGGCAAGATCCCGCCGGACGTCGTGCGCAAGCGCTTCAAGGACGCCCTGCTGCAGGACGCGGCCGAGGCGCTCGTCAATCGCCACGTCTTCCAGGAGCTCGAGGGCCGCGGCCTGAAGCCGGTGGCGGCGCCGAAGGTCGTCGACCTGAAGATCGACGAGCACCAGCCGATGAGCTTCCGCGCGGTGTTCGAGACCTTCCCCCAGATCGATCCGCCCGACCACAAGGGCCTGCAGGTCAAGGCGCGCAAGGCGGCCGTCGCCGAGGAGGCGATCGACGCGGAGATCGAGGGCCAGCGCGAGCGCCACGCCCGCTTCGAGGCGGTCGAGGACCGCCCCGGGCGCCCCGGCGACCACGCGATGGTCGACGTCACCTGGAAGCCCGCCGACGGGGGCAAGGGTGGTCGCGAGGAGAACGCGGTGCTCGAGATCGGGCACGCGGACAATCCCGCCGAGATGAACGCGGCGCTCGAGGGGGCGAACCCCGGCGACACCCGCCAGCTCACCGTCGCCTACCCGGCCGACCACGCCTCGGCCGCGATGGCCGGCAAGACCTTCGACTACACGCTCACGATCAAGGCGCTGCGGCTCAAGGTCCTGCCCGACGTCGACGACGAGTTCGCCAAGGACCTCGGGGCCGACAGCCTCGGCGAGTTGCGCGAGCAGATCCGCGGCCGGCTGCTGGCGGGCGAGGAGCGCAAGGCCCAGCGCGAGCTGCACGAGGCGCTGGTCGACGAGTACCTGAAGCGCGCCAGCTTCGACGTGCCCGAGGCGCTGGTCGAGCGCCACATGGACGCCCGCGTCGAGGCCGCGGCCCGCACCCTCTACCTGCAGGGCGTCGACCCGACCAAGATCGGCATGGACTGGAAGCGCTTCCGCGAGTCGCGGCGCGACGAGGCCGTGCAGGCCGCCCGCGCCGACCTGCTGCTCGACGCGCTGGCCCACGCGAAGTCGATCGAGGCGACCGACGAAGAAGTCGACGCCGAGCTCGTCCGCCTGTCGGAGCGCACCCGCAAGTCGAAGGAGGCGCTGCGCGCCGAGATGGAGAAGGAAGGCGAGATCTCCGCGCTGCGCGCGCGGATCCGCGAGTCCAAGGTCCTTGACCTGCTCAAGGCCGATGCTAGACTGGATTTCGAATGAGCCCCGCCCCACTGCGTGAGGCCGCGATGCTCGTGCCGATGGTCGTCGAACAGACCGCCCGCGGCGAGCGCGCCTACGACATCTACTCCCGGCTGCTCAAGGACAACATCGTCTTCATCGGGACCGCGATCGACGACAACGTCGCGAACCTGATCATCGCGCAGCTCCTGTTCCTCGAGGCCGAGGACCCGGAGAAGGACATCCACGTCTACATCAACTCGCCCGGCGGGTCGGTGACGGCGGGGCTGGCCATCTACGACACGATGCAGTTGATCCGGCCCGACGTGCAGACCATCTGCGTCGGCCAGGCCGCGTCGATGGGCGCCGTGCTGCTGGCCGCGGGCACCGACGGCAAGCGCTCGGCGCTGCCCAACTCGCGGATCATGATCCACCAGCCGTGGGGCGGCGCCCAGGGCCAGGCCTCGGACATCGCGATCCAGGCCAAGGAGATCCTGCGGCTGAAGGACCGCCTCAACGGCATCCTCGCCCACCACTGCAAGCAGCCGCTCGACAAGCTGGCCCACGACGCCGACCGCGACTTCATCATGGACGCGGACGAGGCGAAGGCCTACGGGCTCGTCGACCAGGTGATCAGCCGGCGCGGGCGCCAGGGCCAGTGAAGAAGAACGGCGGCGACGGCGAGATCCTGCGTTGCAGCTTCTGCAACAAGGACCAGAACGACGTCCGCAAGCTGATCGCCGGGCCCACCGTCTTCATCTGCGACGAGTGCGTCGACGTCTGCAACGACATCATCGCGGACGACCGCAAGGTCGAGCCGCGCGGTCCGCGCTCGACGCTGCCGGTGCCGCAGGAGATCAAGAAGTTCCTCGACGAGTACGTGATCGGCCAGGACCTGGCCAAGAAGAAGCTGGCGGTCGCGGTCTACAACCACTACAAGCGGCTGGAGATCGCCAAGCAGCGCGGCAAGAACGACGTCGAGCTGACCAAGTCGAACATCCTGCTGATCGGCCCGACGGGCACCGGCAAGACGCTGCTGGCGCAGACCCTGGCGCGGCTGCTCTCGGTGCCGTTCACGATCGTCGACGCGACGACGCTGACCGAGGCCGGCTACGTCGGCGAAGACGTCGAGAACATCATCCTCAAGCTGCTGCAGGCGGCCGGCAACGACATCGAGAAGTGCCAGGAGGGGATCATCTACATCGACGAGATCGACAAGATCTCGCGCAAGGACGAGAACCCCTCGATCACCCGCGACGTCTCCGGCGAAGGCGTGCAGCAGGCCCTGCTCAAGATCCTGGAGGGCACCGTCGCCAACGTGCCCCCGCAGGGCGGCCGCAAGCACCCGCACCAGGAGTTCTACCAGATCGACACCACGAACATCCTGTTCATCTGCGGCGGCGCCTTCGTCGGCCTCGACAAGGTCATCGAGCGGCGGATGGGCAAGAAGACGCTCGGCTTCCTGACCGAGGCCAAGGAAGCCAAGGAAGCCCAGAGCGGCGTCGGCGACAAGGGCGCGGCGGCCCTGCAGCACGTGCAGCCGACCGACCTGATCCGCTTCGGCCTGATCCCGGAGTTCGTGGGCCGGCTGCCCGTGGTGGCCACCCTGCACGACCTCGACCGGGCGGCGCTGGTCGACATCCTGACCCAGCCCAAGAACGCGCTGACCCGGCAGTACCAGCGCATGTTCGAGTACGAGGGCGTGAAGCTGCGCTTCGCCGACGACGCGCTGTCGGCGATCGCCGACCTCGCCATCCAGCGCAAGATCGGCGCCCGCGGCCTGCGCATGATCCTCGAGGACCTGATGCTGGACCTGATGTACGACCTGCCTTCGATGAAGAAGGTCAAGGAGTGCGTGGTCACCCGCGACACGGTCCTCAACCGCGAGAAGCCGATCACGCTGATCGAGAAGGCCGGCTGACGCGGCGGCTTCGCGTCGCCGCCGGAAACCGATGAGGAACCGTTGATCGAGACCCTGCCCATGGTCCCGCTGCGGGACGTCGTGGTGTTCCCGCACATGATGATCCCGTTCGTGATCGGGCGGCAGAGCTCGATCAAGGCGCTGGAGCACGCGCTCGGCAAGGGCAAGCGCATCTTCCTGTCCGCCCAGCACGACGCCTCCCGCGACAACCCGGGGCCCGGCGAGATCTTCACGCTCGGCACCGTCTGCAACATCGTCCAGAGCCTGAAGCTGCCCGACGGCAACGTGAAGGTGCTGGTCGAGGGCCTCGAGCGGGCGCGCGCCCTCGAGTTCCGCGAGGAGGGCGGCTTCTTCCGCGTCTCGGTCAAGCTGATCCCCCGGCCCGCCGAGCCGGAGCCCGACCTCGAGGCCGTGCAGACGCGGGTGATCGGGCTGTTCGAGCAGTACGTCAAGCTCTCCAACAACCTGCACTACGACGCCATGCTGGCGGCGGTGCGGGTCGAGGACCCCGGCAAGCTGGCCGACACCGTCGCCGCCCACCTGGCCGTGGCCGTCGAGGAGAAGCAGCGCCTGCTCGAGGCCTTCGCCGCCTCGGAGCGGCTCGCCCTGATCGCCCGGATGCTGGAGGCGGAGGTCGAGAAGCTGCAGGTCGACCGCCGCATCCAGGGCCGCGTCAAGAAGCAGATGGAGCGGGCCCAGAAGGAGTACTACCTCAACGAGAAGATGAAGGCGATCCAGAAGGAGCTGGGTCGCAAGGACGAGAAGGGCTCCGAGACCGACGAGCTGCGGCGCAAGATCGACGCCTGCAGGATGCCGAAGGACGCCCGCGAGAAGGCCCTCGCGGAGCTCAAGCGGCTGGAGTCGATGCCGCCGATGTCGGCCGAGGCCACGGTCTCGCGCAACTACCTCGACTGGCTGGTCGCGATGCCGTGGTCGAAGCGCACCCGCGAGCGCAAGGACCTGGTGCTGGCCGAAAAGATCCTCGAGGAAGACCACTACGGGCTGGAGAAGGTCAAGGAGCGGATCATCGAGTTCCTGGCCGTGCGCCAGCTCGTCGACGAACCGAAGGGCCCGATCCTGTGCTTCGTCGGCCCGCCCGGCGTCGGCAAGACCTCGCTTGCCCGCTCGATCGCCCGCGCCACCAACCGCAAGTTCGTGCGCCTCTCGCTCGGCGGCGTGCGCGACGAGGCCGAGATCCGCGGCCACCGCCGCACCTACATCGGCGCCTTCCCCGGCCAGGTCATCCAGATGATCAAGAAGGCCGGCACCCGCAACCCGGTGTTCCTGCTCGACGAGGTCGAGAAGATGTCGATGGACTTCCGCGGCGACCCCTCGGCGGCGCTGCTGGAGGTGCTCGACCCCGAGCAGAACAAGACCTTCGCCGACCACTACCTCGACGTCGAGTTCGACCTGTCGCAGGTGTTCTTCATCGCGACGGCCAACGTGGTGCAGTCGATCCCGCAGGCGCTGCACGACCGCCTCGAGGTGATCCGCATCGCGGGCTACACCGAGCGCGAGAAGATCGAGATCGCGCGCCGCCACCTGCTGCCCAAGCAGCTCAAGGCCCACGGCCTGGCCGCGGAGAACGTGACGATCTCCGACGACACGCTCGGCGAGATCATCCGCCGCTACACGCGCGAGGCCGGCGTGCGCAACGTCGAGCGCGAGCTGCAGTCGGTGCTGCGCAAGGTGGCCCGCAAGGTGGTGAGCGAGGGCCGCGGCTTCCACGTCGAGGTGACGCCCGAGAACCTCGCCGACTACCTGGGCGTGCCGCGCTACCGCGCCGACCGCCAGGAGGAGCGCGACGAGGTCGGCGCCGCCACCGGGCTGGCGTGGACCGAGGTCGGCGGCGAGATCCTGCCGATCGAGGTCACGCTGATGCCGGGCAAGGGCCACCTGCAGCTCACCGGCAAGCTCGGCGACGTGATGCAGGAGTCGGCGAAGGCCGCGCTTTCGTTCGTGCGCGCCCACGCCGTGCGCTACCGGATCGACCCCGCGTTCAACCGCAAGCTCGACGTGCACGTGCACGTGCCCGAGGGCGCGATCCCGAAGGACGGGCCGTCGGCCGGCATCACGATCTGCACGGCCCTCGTCTCGGCACTGTCCGGCGCGGCCGTGCGCCGCGACGTGGCGATGACCGGCGAGATCACGCTGCGCGGCCGCGTGCTGCCGATCGGCGGCGTCAAGGAGAAGCTGCTCGCCGCCCACCGCATCGGCATCCGCACCATCGTGCTGCCGCGCGAGAACGAGAAGGACCTGGCGGACGTGCCGGGGCCGATCCTCGAGTCGCTGACCGTGCACCTCGTCGCGCACATCGACGAGGTCCTGAAGATCGCGCTGCTCCCGCCGGCCGCGCCGCGAGAGGCGGACGCCGCGCCCGAGACGCTGGGCGAGCAGCCCGGGGGCATGACCCACTGAGCCCACGGCGGGCGGCGCCCGGCGCCGTCCGCTCCCGTACCCGTACCCAGGTGACCGATCCCTTGCACTTCCCCGCCGTGCCGAGCGCGAGCACCTCCCCGTGAAGCGAGCGCCCGAGGTCCGCTTCGTGCGCAGCGCGGCCGACCCGTCGGGGTTTCCGAAGGACGGCCTGCCCGAGATTGCCTTCCTGGGCCGCTCGAACGTCGGCAAGAGCTCGCTGCTCAACGCGTTGTGCGGGAAACGGGGGCTGGCGCGGGTGTCGTCGACTCCGGGCCGGACCCAGCTCGTCAACCTGTTCCGGGTGGGCGACGAGATGTACCTCGTCGACCTCCCGGGTTACGGCTACGCGAAGGCCCCGCGGGGCGTGCGGGCCTCGTTCGAGGGCCTCGCCGTCTCCTACCTGGAGGGACGCGCGCCGCTGGCGCTGGCACTCGTGCTGATCGACAGCCGGCTGCCGCCCCAGGCGGCCGACCAGACGCTCGCCGACTGGCTGGACCACCACGGCCTGCCGTGGGCGATCGCCGCCACCAAGTCGGACAAGCTCTCCCGCAGCCAGGCCCAGCGCTCCCAGTCCGCGCTGGCCGCCCACTACGGCCGCGACGTCACCCTGACCAGCGCCGAGACCCGCCTCGGCCTCGACGCCCTGTGGACGCGGATCCGGGCCGGCCTCGAGGCCTGGCACGCCACGTCCCGGCATCCGCACACGAAGTAGAAGAAGGACGAACAGGCAGAACATGGCCAGCGACCACGAACCCGAGTCCCCCTCCGCACCTCCGCCTCCGGCGCAGGCGCCTGTGGCCGAGCCGACCACGGCACCGGCGCCCGAGACGGCTGCGCCCGCGGCCAGCCCGGCGGCCGCGAACGGCGGCGAACCCGCAGCCGGCGGGCCCCGCCGGGGCCGGCGGGGCCCGCGGCGCGGCCGCGG
>JAMQGV010000037.1 GCA_025994075.1 Vicinamibacteria bacterium | reverse complement strand
GGGGGGGGGGGCCCGGTCGCTCCGCCCCCCCCCTCTCCCCGGGGGGGGGGGCTGCCCCCCCCGGCCCCCCCCGCGACTCCTGAATGGACTCGCTCACGATCGATCGGCTGATCGGGGAGGTGCTTCCGTTCGTCGTCGGGCGACGGATCGAGAAGGTGCGGGCGGGGAACCGCGTCGTCGTGCTCGAGCTGGCGCGCCAGAAGGAGCGGCTGCTGCTCAGCGCCTGGCCGCGTTGCGCGGGCGCGTGGCGCGTCTCGCGCGAGGCCGCGCGGGGCGGGACCGCGTCGCCGCCGGGCGGGCGCGACGGGCACGCGCTGCTGCTCCTGCGCAAGCACCTCGAGGGCGCCCGCGTGGTCGGGCTCGAGCGCGTCGCCGGCGAGCGCTCGCTTCGGATCGAGACCACCGGCGGCACCCTCGCACTGCGCCCTTCCGGCGCCGCGCCGTCGATCAGCCTCGCGCGCCCCGGCGAGCCCGTCGCGACGCTGTTCGGCGAAGACGCCTGGCCGCTGCCCGAACCGCGCCCCGGCGCCGGCGAGTGGTGGCAGGCGCCGCCGCCGGCGGGCGCGTCGGCGGGCGAGCGCCTGCGCGCGTGCCCGGGGCTCGGGCCGTGGCTGGCGCGCGCGTGGGACGGGGAGGCCGGAAGCTGGCAGCGCTGGCAGCGCGCGGCGGCCACAGCAGCGCCGCACGTGGTCTCGCGCGCGCCGCTGGCCCGTCGCGACGCCGGGGCCGCAGCCGCCGACCCGCCCGAGCTGTGGCCGATCGAGCCGCCGGACGGCCGCTGCGCCGAGGCCGCCGCGAGCTGGAGCGAGGCGGCGCAGCGCGTGTTCGAGGAGCGCCGGCGTGGCGAGTCCTTCGCCGCTGCCCGCCAGGACGCCCTGAAGGCCGCCCGCGAGAAGCGCCGGCGGCTTTCGCAACTCCTCGCCCACCTGGAGCGCGACCGCGACCGGCTGGAGCCGGAGGAGCGCCTGCGCCACGCCGCCGAAGCGCTGCTCGCCGATCCCGGCGCCGTGACGCCCGGCGCCGCGGAGGCCACGCTGGCCGATCCGCGCGGCGGCCCGCCGCTTCACCTGAAGCTGGACCCGCGCCTGCGCGCGGTGGACAACGCCAATCGGCTGTTCGACCGCGCGCGGCGCAACGCGGGAGCGCGCGAGCGGATCGCGGCCCGCATCGCGCAGGCGCGCGCGGACCTCGCGGCGGCTGTCGACCGCGAGCGGGCGCTGGGCGAGGCGCGGTCCGGCGCGGAGCTGCCGGCCACCCCGGTCCGCGAGCCCGCCCGCGAGGACGCCGCGCCGCGCCGCTACCTGACCAGCGGCGGCCTGCTGCTCCACGTCGGACGTGGCGCGAAGGAGAACCACCAGCTCACCTTCGGCCTCGCCCGCCCCGAGGACCTCTGGTTCCACGCCCGCGACGTGCCCGGCGCCCACGTGATCCTGCGCGACCCCGAGGGCCGCGCCGCGGCTCCCGACCTGCGCGAGGCCGCCGAGGTCGCGGCGTACCACAGCGCCGCGCGCGAGGCGGCCGCGGTCGACGTCCACGTCGCCCGCCGCAAGCACCTGCGCGCGCTGCGCGGCGCCGCCGGCCGCGTGCAGGTGGGCCACTCGGAGACGCTGCGCGTGGCCCCGCGCGACCCCGAAGGCCGGCTGCGCCGGCGCTGAACGGGCCGCACGGCGGCGCGGTTACCATGAACGGGCCATGACACTCGGAAGACGCGCCGCGCTGGTGCTGGCCACGGGCTTCGGCTCGGGCTACTCGCCGGTGGCGCCCGGCACGGCCGGCTCGGCCGTCGGGGTGCTGCTGTTCCTGCCACTCGTCCACGCGCCGCTCTGGGTGCAGCTGGCCGCCGTGGTCGTCGTCTACCTGCTGGGCGTGGCCGCCTCGAAGGTCGCCGCCGAGGTGGCCGGCCGCAAGGACCCCGGGATCGCCGTCGTGGACGAGATCGTGGGACAGTGGATCACCTACCTGGCGCTGCCGTTCACGCCGGCGACCGCGCTCGCCGGCTTCGTCCTGTTCCGGGTGATGGACGTGGTCAAGCCGTGGCCGGCGCGCCAGCTCGAGGCGCTGCCCGGCGGCTGGGGCATCATGACCGACGACGTGTTCGCCGGGATCTGGGCCAACCTCGCGCTGCGCGCGGCCCTCGTGGTGGTCCCCTTCGCGTGAAGGCCGAGATCCTCGCCCTCGGCAGCGAGTTGCTGACGCCGCTGCGCCAGGACACCAACGCGCTGTGGCTGACCGACCGGCTGCTGGAGATCGGCATCGAGACCGTCGCCCGCCAGACGATCGCCGACGACCGCGCCGCCCTCGTGCGCGGCTTCCGCGTCGCCCTCGAGCGGGCCGACGTCGTGATCGCGACCGGCGGCCTGGGCCCGACGGAGGACGACCTGACCCGCGAGGCGGCCGCCGAGGCGGCGGGCCGCGGGCTCGTCCGCGACGAGACCTACGTGGGGTTCCTGCGCGAGCGCTTCGCCGGCTTCGGCCGCGTGATGCCCGAGGTCAACACCAGGCAGGGCGACGTGATCGAGGGCGGGACGCTGGTCAGGAACCCGCGCGGCACCGCGCCCGCGCAGTGGGTCGAGGTCGACGGCCGGCTGCTGTTCCTGCTGCCCGGGCCGCCCCACGAGATGAAGCCGCTGTTCGCGGGCGAGTTCCTGCCGCTGCTGCGCGCGCGGGCGGGGCAGCGGGTCGTGAAGACCCGGATCCTGCGCATCGCCGGCATGGGCGAGAGCGACGTCGAGCAGAAGGCGGCGCCGGTCTACACGCGGTTCGCCAACCCGCGCACGACGATCCTCGGTGCCGCCGGCCAGGTCGAGCTGCACCTCGTGGCCGAGGCCGCGGACGACGCGGCGGCCGAGGCGCTGATCGAGTCGCTGGCCGCGCCCCTGCGCGAGGCGCTGCCCGGCCGCGTCTACTCCGAGGACGGCCGCGAGCTGCCCGAGGTGGTGGCCGCGCTGCTCGCCGAGCGCGGGCTTACGCTGGCCGTCGCCGAGTCGTGCACCGCGGGCATGCTGTGCGCGGCGCTGACCGACGCCCCGGGTGCCTCGCGTTTCTTCGAGCGCGGCTTCGTCACCTACTCGAACGCGGCGAAGATCGAGGAGCTGGGCGTCGACGCCGCCCAGATCGAGGCCCACGGCGCCGTCAGCGAGGAGGTGGCGCGGGCGATGGCGCGCGGCGCGCTGCGGGTGGCGGGCGCGGACCTCGGCGTCGCGGTCACCGGCGTCGCGGGGCCGGATGGCGGCAGCGCCGACAAGCCGGTCGGCACGGTGCACCTCGCGATCGCGGGCGCGCTCGGCGAGCACCACCGGCTGGCGCGTTTCCCCGGCGATCGCTGGCGGGTGCGCACGCAGAGCGTGCGGCTCGCGCTCGAGCTGCTGCGCCGCGCCCTGCTGGGGCTGTCGCAGGGCTGACGCCGTGGCCGACGCCACGACGCTGCGCGCCTTCGCCGCCCTCGAGGTGGGCGCGGACCTGCACGCGGCGCTCGTGGAACTGCTCGCCGGGCCGGTCGCGGGGTTCCGGGGCCTCAGGCGGGTGCGCCCCGAGGGGCTCCACCTGACCCTGCGCTTCTTCGGCGCGACCCGCGCCGACCAGGTCGAGGACCTGGCCGCGGCGCTCGCGCCCGCCGCCGCGGCCTGCCCGGCCGCCGCCGCAGCCGCAACCGGGCTCGGCGTGTTTCCGGGCCGTGGCGCGCCGCGCGTGCTGTGGGTCGGGCTGGACCTGCCCGAGCCCGTGCGCACGCTGCAGGCGGCCTGCGAACGGGCGGCGCGCGCCGCCGGCTTCGCCCCCGAGCGGCGTCCGTTCGCGCCCCACGTCACCCTCGGCCGGTGGCGCGAGCACGCGCCCTCCCCGCGCCTGCCCGCGGTGTCGCTGCCGCCCGCGCGACTGTCGGAGCTGGTGCTGTTCCGCAGCGACCTCGAGCCCGGCGGCGCGCGCTACACCGCGCTGCGCCGGCTGCCGCTCGGCGTCACGCCCCCGCGCGGCCCGGCTGGCCCCCGATATACTCCCGCCGCTCCATGATGCCCCTCGCTGCCCTGGTCGCCGCCTACCTGCTCGGCGCCATCCCCTTCAGCTTCGTCGTCGCGCGGCTGTGGGGCGTGCGCGACGTGCGCGAGGTCGGCAGCGGCAACGTCGGCGCGACCAACGTCATGCGCAACGCGGGCAAGGTGCCGGGGGCGATCGCGTTCGTGCTCGACTCGGGAAAGGGGGCGCTGGCCGCGTGGCTCGCGCTCCAGGCCGGGGGGCCGGACTGGCTGCCGCCCGCGTGCGCGGCCGCGGCGGTCGCGGGGCACCTCTACCCGGTGTTCCTCGGCTTCCGCGGCGGCAAGGGCGTCGCCACCGGCGCCGGCGCCTTCCTGCCGCTCGCGCCGTGGGCGACCCTCTCCGCGGTCGTCGTGTTCGTGGTCGTCGCCGCGGCCACCCGCTACGTCTCGATCGGCTCGATCGTCGGCGCCGTGGCACTCGCGGTCGGCGCGTGGGCCGGCGGCGCGCCGCGGTCGACGTGGGTCGCGGCGGCGCTGGTCGGCGCCGTCGTGATCTGGAAGCACCGCAGCAACCTGGCGCGCCTCGCGGCGGGGAGCGAGCGGAAGCTGGGGGCGCCGAAGCCGGAGGGCGCGCGGCCGTGAAGTGCGCGGTGCTCGGCGGCGGCGCCTGGGGCACGGCGCTGGCCGCGCAGTTCGCGCGCGCGGGGCATGCCGTGGGGCTGTGGCTGCGCGAACCCGAGATCGCGGCCGAGCTCCGCGAGCGCCGCACCAACTCGCTCTACCTCGGCGACGTGGTGCTGCCCGAGGGCATCGCGCCCACGCTCGACCTGGCTGCCGCCCTGGCGGGCGCGGAGGCCGTCGTCGTCGCCATCCCGTCGCAGTTCGCGCGCGGCGTCTACGCGCAGGCCGTCCCGCACCTCGCGCCGGGCGCCGTGCTGGTGTCGGCCACCAAGGGCTTCGAGCTCGACACGCTGCTGCGCATGACCGAGGTGGCCGCGGCGGAGGCCCCGGGCCGCCCGCTGGCCGTGCTCTCGGGCCCCAGCTTCGCGGTCGAGGTCGCGCACGGGCTGCCCACCGCGGTGGTCGTCGCGAGCGCCGACCGCGCTGCCGCCGAGGCGATCCAGCGCGCGATCTCGACCCGCAGCTTCCGCGCCTACACGAGCGACGACGTCGTCGGCGTCGAGCTGGCCGGGGCGCTCAAGAACGTCGTTGCGATCGCCGCCGGCATCCTCGACGGGCTCGGCTACGGCCACAACACGACCGCGGCGCTGATCACCCGCGGGCTGGCGGAGATCGCGCGCCTGGTGGCGGCTCGCGGCGGGCGCGCCGACACGGTCGCCGGGCTGGCCGGGCTCGGCGACCTCGTGCTCACCTGCACGGGCGCCCTGTCGCGCAACCGCCGGCTCGGCCAGGCGCTCGGCGCGGGGCGCAGCCTGGCCGAGGCGCAGGAGCCGCACCAGGTCGCCGAGGGCGTGCGCACGACGCTCGCGGCGTGTGCGATGGCGCAGGACTCCGGCGTCGAACTGCCGATCTGCGAGCGCATGCGGGCCGTGCTCTACGAGGGCCAGCCGCCGCGCGAAGCGCTCGAGGCGCTGATGCTGCGCAGCCTCAAAAGAGAGTAGACTTTTCCCCCGGTGTCCCTGCGCCGATCCCAGCCCACACGAGAGGACGCTTAGCGAGCATGTGGCGACTCGATTACGTCGATCAGGACGTCCCCCACACCTACGACGTCAAGACCGGCGAGGTCGTGATCGGGCGGTCCCCCGAGTGCCAGGTCGTGCTGAAGGACTTCGGCATCTCGCGCCAGCACGCCAAGATCGTGGTCGACCACGACGGGCCGCGGGTGATCGACCTCAAGTCCAAGAACGGCACCCAGGTCAACGGCGTGCCGGTCGTCGAGGCCAAGCTCAAGGACGGCGACAAGATCCTGCTCGGCAAGTTCCAGATCGCCTTCTCCAAGGCGATCGAGGGCCAGGTCGTCCTCGACGAGGCCAAGCCGCTGCAGGAAGAGGGCGGCACCATCATCCGCTCGATCGGCGAGCTGCAGAAGCTGTTCGGCACCGGCGACACCGCCGGCGCCGGCGCCGCGGCGGCCAAGCCGGCCTCGGTCGACGAGATCGAGAAGTCGAACCGCATCCTCAAGGTGCTGACCAAGGTCGCGGAGACGCTGATCGCGGTGCGCCCGGTCGAGGAGGTGCTCGAGCAGGTGCTCGACATCGTGTTCGAGAACATGCCGGCCGACCGCGGCTCGCTGATGCTGATCGAAGACGGACAACTGGTGCCGATGGCCCGCAAGTTCCGCAACCCGAAGACCGGGTCCGACCAGAAGATCGTCATCTCCAAGACGATCGCCGACAAGGTGATCAAGGACCGGGTCGCGATCCTGACCTCCGACGCCCAGGTCGACTCCCGCTTCTCCGCCGGCGACTCGATCCGCTTCCACGGCATCCGCAGCGCGATGTGCGCGCCGCTGTGGAACCGCGAAGAAGTGATCGGCATCATCAACGTCGACTCGCCGTTCCTCACCAACAGCTTCACCTCCAACGACCTCGACATGCTGTCGGCGCTCGCCAACTACGCCGCGGTCGCGGTCGAGCGGGCGCGCCTCAACCAGCGCATCCAGGCCGAGGAGAAGAAGCGCGAGCGGCTGGGCCGCTTCCTCTCGCCGCAGGTGGCGAGCCGCATCCTGGCCCAGTCCGACGCCTCGACCGACACCCTCGGCGCGCCCGAGGTGCGCGAGGTGAGCATCCTGTTCGCCGACGTCGTCGGCTTCACCTCGATGTCCGAGAAGATGAGCCCGGCGGCCGTCGCCTACGTGCTCAACGACTACCTGTCGCGGATGACGGACGTCATCTTCCGGCACGAGGGCACGCTCGACAAGTACATCGGCGACGCGATCATGGCGGTCTTCGGCGCCCCGCTCGACATGCCCGACCACGCGGCGCGGGCGATCAAGACGGCGCTCGAGATGCGCGACCGGCTCGAGGAGTGGAACGCCGAGCGCCGCGAGGGCCCGACGCTGCGCATCCGCATCGGCATCAACTCCGGCAAGGCGGTCGCGGGCGAGATCGGCTCGATCAACAAGAAGGAGTACACGGTGCTCGGCGACACCGTGAACACCGCCAGCCGCCTCGAGAGCTCGGTGGCCAAGCCGATGATGGTCGTGGTCGGCGACAACACCTACCAGGCGACCAAGGACCAGTTCCGCTTCGAGTTCCTGGGCGAGGTCAGCCTCAAGGGCAAGGAGATCAAGGTCCCCGTCTACGCCGTGCTCGGGCACCTCGGCACCGAGACCCGCGACCTGACCCCCGTGCCCGGCGGCGCGGCCGGGCCCGGAGCCTGATGCCCGACCGTCGCCGCCGCGGGCGGATCCTCCTCTCGCTGCTCGGGCTGCTGTTCCTGGTCGGCGTGGTGCCGCTGCTGTGGACGTCGTGGTACCTGGTGTCCCAGGCGCGCACGGACCTCGAGGTCGACCAGCGCACGCTGCAGCTCTCCAAGGCCAAGGGCCTCGCGCAGCAGGTGGCGATCTACAACCGCTCGCTGCACAACGAGATCGCCGCCATCGCCCGGACCCTGGAACTGGACCCCGCGGCCTCGTTCGCCGCGCGCCTCGACCGCGTGCGCGCGCAGCGGGCGCTCGAGCGCTACGTCGGTCCCGACTCGAAGTTCCTCTACATGACCCTGGTCGACGCGGAGGGCGGCGGCCCCAGTTCCGGCTTCGCGTTCCGCGAGGACGCGGTCGAGGAACTGCTGGCCGAGGGCTGGCGGCGCGGGATGCAGGGCACGCGCATGGTCAGCCACCCGCTGGTCTCGACCTCGCTGGAAGGCGAGCCGGTCGTGGTGCTGGCCGAGCCTGTGCGCTCCGACCCGCAGCGGCCGCCGCAGGGCGTGCTGCTGGCCGTCGCCAGCCTGGGCCCCGTGTGGACGATGACGGGCGAGACCGGCGAGGCGGGCCTGATCGAGGCCTACGTGGTCGACGTGCGCGGGCGGGTCGTCGCCCACTCCGACCCCGGCAGGGTGAGCGCGGGCAGCGACTTCTCCGACGTCGAGATCGTCAAGCAGTTCCTGGAGACCCGCGGCCGCGCCGCCGCCACCGCCCCGTTCCGGCTGCAGGCCGAGGGCGGCCGCGTGCTGCAGATGCTCGGGACCTACCAGGGGCTCGGCGACGACTCGGGCTGGGGAGTGATCGTCCAGGTCGACGAGGAGAAGGCCTACTACTCCGCGATCCAGATGCGCCGCGACGCCGCGATCGTGGTCGGCATCGTGGTACTGCTGGGCGCGGGGCTCGGCGGCGCCGTCTCCGGCCAGATCACGCAGCCGATCCGCGAGCTGGCGCGCGGTGCCCTGCAGCTCGCGCAGGGCGACTACGCCACCCGGGTCCGGGTCCGCAGCGGCAACGAGGTCGGCACCCTGGCCGACGCCTTCAACCAGATGGGCGAGGAGATCCAGAAGGCGATCGCCCAGATCCGGGAGGCGGCGGAGGTCAACAAGGAGCTGTTCATGGGCTCCATCCGCATGCTGGCCAACGCGATCGACGAGAAGGACCCCTACACCCGCGGCCACTCCGAGCGGGTCGCCTTCTACTCGGCGATCACCGCCAAGTACATGGGCATGCCGCCCGACGAGGTCGAGCGCGTGCACCTGTCGGGGATCATCCACGACGTCGGCAAGATCGGCATCGAGGACAAGATCCTGCGCAAGCCGGCGGCGCTGACCGACGAGGAGTTCGAGATCATGAAGCAGCACCCGACCAAGGGGCTGCACATCCTCGAGGCCGTGCCGCGGCTCAAGGAGATCGCGGGCGCGGGGCTGATGCACCACGAGAACTACGACGGCAGCGGCTACCCGGAGGGCCTCAAGGGCGAGGACATCCCGTTGCTGGGCCGCATCGTCAGCGTCGCCGACGCCTTCGACGCGATGACCACCGATCGCCCCTACTCCAAGGCGATGACGTTCGAGGCGGCGGTCGCCCGGCTGCGGCACCTCGCGGGCAAGAAGTTCGACGAGACGTGCGTGGCCGCCTTCGAGGCGGCCTTTGCGGCGGGCGAATTGACGCCGGCCAAGGCCCGGCTGGCGGCGGTGGCCGCGCGCAAGGCGATGGCTCCGTCGGCGGCCAACTGAGCGGGGGCGCGGGAGGGGACCGTGAGGGTGCTTTTGCGATTCGTGTTTTCCCTGGTGGCGCTGCTCTCGGCCGCGGCCGTGACGGCCCAGGTCACCAGCGACCCCGAGGTCCGCTTCAACATGGGCCTCACCCACCTGCGCGAGGGGCGCATCGACATGGCGCTGGAGGACATCCAGCAGGCGGTGCGCGCCGACGGGAAGAACCCCTACTTCCAGAAGGGCTACGGCCAGGCGCTGGCCGCCAAGGGACGCTTCGATGACGCGATCAAGGCCTTTCGCAGGGCGCTCGAGCTGAACCCGTTCTACGTCGACGTGCGCAACGACCTCGGCGTCGCGCTGCTGGCCGCGGGCAAGCGCGAGGACGGGCGCCGCGAGCTGATGACCGTCTTCAACGACCCGACGAACCCGACGCCGGAGCGTACCGCCTACAACATCGGCTGGAGCCTGTTCGAGGAGCGCCGCTACGACGAGGCCCTCACCTGGTACCAGACGAGCCTGGCCCGCTCGCGTGGCGAGGTCGGCCCCTACGTCGCGATCGCCGACACGCTGACCGCGCTGGGCCGGTCCACGGAGGCGATCGCCCAACTCGAACAGGCGCTCAAGGTGGAGCCGGAGTCGGCGCTCGTCGCCGTGGAGCTCGGCGCGGCCTGCTATCGGGCCGGCCGCTTCGCCGAGGCGCGCAAGCACCTCGAGGAGGCGGCCCGCCGCGACCCCGCCGGGCCCGTCGGGCGCCGCGCCGCGGAACTGCTCCGGAAGTTCTCCCAGTAGCGAAGCCCGGGCTCCGCCGGCTCCGACCCCCCGATGCCCTACCAGAAGCTGCTCGAGTCCCTGCTCGCCTCGCTGCCCGGGGCCCACGGCGCCCTGCTGCTCGACCAGGAAGGCGAGCGCGTGGTCGAGGCCGGGGCCGCCGACTACCGGCACCGCCTGATCGGCGCCTACCAGGGCATCGCGCTGCAGACGGCACGGGCCACGGCGCGGCGCTGGGGCAGCGGGGAGATCCGGCGCGTGGCCTGCCGCTACGAACACGGCCAGCTGATCCTGCTGCCGCTCAAGGACGGCTACTACATGCTGCTGAGCGTGTCCGAGGACACCCCGCTCGCGCTGGCCGTCGAGCGCGCGGCGGCGGTGCGCGACGCGCTCGACGAGGAGATCTGAGGTGGCCCTGTTCGACCGGCTGAAGCAGGGCCTGGCGCGCACCCGCCGCGTGCTGGAGACGCCGGTCGAGGACCTGGTCCGCGGCCGCCGCGTGCTGGAGAGCGCCGACCTCGACGCCGTCGAGGAGGCGCTGATCGCGGCCGATCTCGGCATGCCCGCGGTCGCCCATGCGATGGAGCGGCTGCGCGAGCGCAGCCGCGAGATCGCCGAAGGCGGCGCGCCGGCGATGCGCGAGTTGCTGGCCGCCGAGTTCCGCGAGGCGCTCACTCCCGCGTCGCCGCTGCAGCCGTTCGCCAGCCGTCCGTGGGTCGTGTTCGTGACCGGCGTCAACGGCGCCGGCAAGACCACCAGCATCGGCAAGCTGGCGGCCGCGTGGAAGGCCGAGGGGCGCAGCGTGCTGCTGTGCGCGGCCGACACGTTCCGGGCCGCCGCGGCCGAGCAGCTCGAGGTGTGGGCGACGCGCACTGGCGTCGCGTTCCACCGCGGCCCCGAGGGCGCCGACCCGTCCTCCGTGCTGACCGACGCGGTGCGCATGGCGAAGGCGCGGGGGATCGACGCGGTGCTGGTCGACACCGCGGGCCGGTTGCACACCAAGGGCAACCTGATGGCGGAGCTCTCCAAGATGGTCCGGGTCGCCGGCCGCGAGCTGCCCGGGGCGCCGCACGAGACGCTGCTGGTGCTGGACGCCACCGTCGGCAGCAACGGCCTCGCCCAGGGCCGCGAGTTCGCCAAGGCGGCCGGCGTCACCGGCCTGGTGCTGACCAAGCTCGACGGCACCGCGAAAGGCGGCGTGGCCGTGGCCGTCGTGCGCGACCTCGGCGTGCCGATCCGCTACGTCGGGGTCGGCGAGGCCGTCGAGGACCTGCTGCCGTTCGACGCCCAGGCCTTCGCGGAGTCGCTGTTCGGCGAGCAGGGGTAGCCGCGGTGGACGTCGACGAGCGGCTGATGGCGCGGGCGCTGGCACTGGCGGCGCGCGGCGTGGGCGAGACCCAGCCCAACCCGGCAGTCGGCTGCGTGATCGCCCGAGGCGGGCGGGTCGTCGGCCAGGGCTGGCACCGCCGCGCCGGCGGTCCCCACGCCGAGGTCTTCGCGCTGCGCGAGGCGGGCTCGCGAGCCCGCGGCGCCACGGCGTACGTGACGCTCGAGCCGTGCGCCCACCAGGGCCGCACCGGGCCCTGTGCGCCGCTGCTGGCGGCCGCGGGGATCGCGCGGGTCGTGGTCGCGCTGCGCGACCCGAACCCGCGCGTCGGCGGCCGCGGCCTGCGCCTGTTGCGGGCCGCGGGGGTCGCGGTCGAGGTGGGACCGGGCGCGGCCGAGGCGCGGCGGCTCAACGAGCCGTTCCTGGGGGCGATGCGCCTCGAGCGGCCGTGGATCGCGCTGAAGGCGGCGCCGACGCTCGACGGTCGGATCGCGACCCCGGCGGGCGAGTCGAAGTGGCTGACGAGCCCGGCCCAGCGCCGGGAGGCGCGCCGGCTGCGGCGCCGCTACGACGGCCTGCTGGTCGGCATCGGCACCGCTCTCGCCGACGACCCGCTGCTGCTGCCCGAGCCGCGGACCCGGCGCCCGTACCATCGCGTGGTGCTCGACTCGGCGGCGCGCCTGCCGGTGGCTGGCCGGCTGGCGCGCAGCGCCGGGGAGCACCCCCTGTGGGTCGTGACGCGCGAGGATGCGGGCGCCGTCCGCGCCCGCGCGCTCGAGGCCGCCGGCGTCCGCGTGCTGCGCGTCGCGGGTGGCGCCGACGGGCGCGTGGCGCTGGCCCCAGCGCTGCGCGCGCTGCGCGACGCCGGCCTGCTCAGCCTGCTGGTCGAAGGCGGGGGCGAGGTGCTCGGCGCGCTGGTCCGGGAGCGGTTGTTCGACGAACTGCGGCTGTTCCGCGCGCCGCTGCTGATGGGCGGGCGCGGGAGCCGCCCGGCGTTCGGCGGTCCCGACCCCGCGTCGCTGGCCGAGGCCGTGCGCCTGCGCCGTGGCGACCCCGGCCCGGGCTTCACCCACGAGCTCTGGTACCCTGAGCGGGGACGCGCGTCCTAGGCACCAGGGAAGGCAGGACACCATGTTCACGGGGATCGTCGAGGCGACGGGCACGGTGCGCAGCGCCGAGCGACAGGGCGACGTGATGCGGGCCTGGATCGCCTGCCCGTTCGCCGCCGAGCTCCACGCCGGCGCCTCGGTGGCGGTCAGCGGCTGCTGCCTGACGGCCGCCGAGGTGTCCGCGGACGCTTTCCGCTGCGACCTGCACCAGGAGACGCTCGACCGCACGGCCTTCGACCGCCGGCTGGTGCCGGGCGCGCTCGTCAACCTGGAGCGGCCGATGCGGGCCGACGGCCGCTTCGACGGCCACATCGTGCAGGGCCACGTCGACGGCGTGGGCATCGTGCGCGAGCTCTCGTGGCTTGGGGAGTCCGCGCGGCTGCTCGTCGCTCCGCCCCCGGAGCTCGCCCGCTACCTCGTGCACAAGGGCTCGATCGCCGTCGACGGCGTGTCGCTGACGATCGCCGCGCTGCGCGCGGACGTCTTCGAGATCGCGCTGATCCCGTTCACGCTGCAGGTGACCTCGCTGCGCGAGGCCGGCCCCGGCAGCCTCGTCAACCTCGAGGCGGACGTCGTCGCCAAGTACGTGGAGCGCCTGCTGGGCGCGGCCGCGGGCCGCCAGGACGGCTGAGAGAACCCGATGTCGAAGCACGATTCGCCTTTCGCCTCGATCCCCGACGCGATCGAGGACATCCGCGCCGGCAAGATGGTCGTCGTCGTCGACGACGAGGACCGCGAGAACGAGGGCGACCTCACCATCGCGGCCGAGAAGATCACCCCCGAGGCGATCAACTTCATGGCCCGCCACGGCCGCGGCCTGATCTGCCTGCCGATGACCGCCGAGCGGCTCGACGAGCTGCGCATCCCGCTGATGGTCCAGGACGACGCCAACAGCGCCCGCTTCGGCACCGCCTTCTGCGTGCCGATCGAGGCCCGCCACGGCACCACGACCGGGATCTCGGCCGCGGACCGGGCGCGCACGGTGCTGGCGGCGATCGACCCCGCGACGAAACCCGAGGACCTGTCGCGCCCCGGCCACATGTTCCCGCTGCGCGCGCGGCCCGGTGGCGTGCTGCAGCGCTCGGGGCAGACCGAGGCCGCAGTGGACCTCGCCCGGCTCGCCGGGCTGACGCCGGCCGGCGTCATCTGCGAGATCATGGACGAGGACGGGACCATGATGCGGGTCCCGAAGCTGCGCCACTTCTGCCGCGAGCACGGACTCAAGATGATCACGGTCGCGGCCCTGATCCGTCACCGCATGCAGACCGAGCGGCTGGTGCGGAAGATGGCCGAGGCCCAGCTTCCCATGCGCGAGGGCGGCTTCGTGATCCACGCCTTCGAGGGCGTCGTCGACGGCCAGGGCCACGTCGCGCTCACCCTCGGCGACGTGCGCGGCGGCGAGCCGGTGCTGGTCCGCGTCCACTCCCAGTGCCTGACCGGCGACATCTTCGGCTCCACCCGCTGCGACTGCGGGGACCAGCTCCACGAGGCGCTGCGGCGGATCAGCGAGGCGGGCCGCGGGGTGCTGCTCTACCTGCGGCAGGAGGGGCGCGGGATCGGCCTGATCCACAAGATCCGGGCCTACGAGATCCAGGACCGTGAGGGCAAGGACACGGTCGAGGCCAACCTCGCGCTCGGCTTCCAGGCCGACCAGCGCGAGTACGGCATCGGCGCCCAGATCCTGGCCGAGCTGGGGCTGAAGCGGATCCTGCTGATGACCAACAACCCGCGCAAGTTCGTCGGCCTCGAGGGCTACGGGCTGGAGATCGTCGAGCGGGTGCCGCTCGAGGTGCCGGCCTCCGACCGCAACGTCCACTACCTCAAGACCAAGAAGGAAAAGCTGGGCCACCTGCTGCGGGGGGTCTGACCCGCAGCCCGTCCCCGGCTTTACTCCTCGGGCAAGCTGCCCTAAACTCGCGGTTTACGTCGCCCGGGAGAGGTGTGTGCAAGGCCGCCTCCCTCCCCGTGCGCATTGGGGAAGAGTTCTCCCGGGCCGCCAGAAGTCCTCATGTTCGAGTCACTCTCCGAAAAGCTGCAGGGCGTGTTCCGCTCCCTCCGGGGGCAGGGCGTGCTCTCGGAGGCGCAGGTCGAGGCCGCGCTGCGGGAGATCCGGCTCGCCCTGCTGGAGGCCGACGTCCACTTCAAGGTGGCCAAGGACTTCCTCGACCGCGTGCGGCCGCGGGCCACGGGCGCGGACATCCTCAAGAGCCTGACTCCCGACCAGGCCGTGCTGCGGATCGTGCGCGACGAGATGATCGCGACCCTCGGCGGCACCACCCCGGCCCGCTTCGAACGCGCCGGCAAGCCGCCGACGATCGTGCTGATGGCCGGCCTCCAGGGCTCGGGCAAGACCACGACCAGCGCCAAGCTCGGCAAGTGGCTGGCCGGCCAGGGCCACCACCCGATGGCCGTGTCCACCGACGTCTACCGCCCGGCCGCTCGCGAGCAGCTCACGTCCGCCGGCGCCA
Source organism: Vicinamibacteria bacterium (assembly GCA_025994075.1). GTDB lineage: Bacteria > Acidobacteriota > Vicinamibacteria > Fen-336 > Fen-336 > WYBL01. The sequence goes on along the minus strand of JAMQGV010000037.1, from coordinate 66,762 downwards.
GGGCGGGCCTGAAGGTGTTCCGGCCCGCGAGCGACGCCCCGCTGGAGATCGCGAGGCTGGCGCTGGCCGAGGCCCGCGCCGTCGGCCACGACGTGCTGATCGTCGACACCGCCGGCCGGCTCCACGTCGACGACGAGCTGATGGCCGAGCTGAAGGCGCTGAAGGAGCTGCTGCAGCCGACCGAGGTGCTCTACGTCGCCGACGCGATGACGGGCCAGGACGCGGTGCGCAGCGCGACCGAGTTCCACTCCCGGGTCGGCGTCACCGGTGTCGTGCTGAGCAAGCTCGACGGCGACGCCCGCGGCGGCGCCGCGCTGTCGGTCGCGGCGGTGACGGGCGCCCCGGTCAAGTTCGCCGGCGTGGGCGAGCGGGTCGACGAGTTCGAGCTGTTCGACCCCGCGCGCATGGTCTCGCGCATCCTCGGCCTCGGCGACGTGATCGCCCTGATCGAGCGCGCCGAGCAGGCGGTCGACCTCGAGCAGGCCGAGGCCTTCGCCCGCAAGCTGCGCAAGAACGAGTTCACGCTCGAGGACTTCCGCGACCAGCTCGTGCAACTGCGCAAGATGGGGCCGCTGGACCAGGTGCTGTCGATGCTGCCCGGCATGGGCCAGGTCAAGGGCCTCGACACCGCCCAGGGCGAGCGCGAGATGAAGCGCACGATCGCGATCGTCGACTCGATGACGCCCGCCGAGCGGCGCGACCCGTCGGTGCTCAACGGCAGCCGCCGCAAGCGCATCGCGCGCGGCAGCGGCACCGGCGTGGAAGACGTCAACCGCCTGCTCAAGCAGTACGTGCAGGCCCGCAAGATGATGAAGTCCCTGGGCGGCCCCGGCGGCAAGGCGATGAAGCGCCTGGCCGCCCGCCTCCCGCAGTTCCGCTAGAAACGAAGGAAACCAACGATGCTCTCGATCCGTCTCCGCCGCATGGGCTCGGCCAAGCGCCCCTTCTACCGCGTCGTCGTCGCCGACTCGCGCGACTGGCGCGACGGCCGCTTCCTGGAAGTGCTCGGCCACTACGACCCGCGCCAGAACCCCGCCGCCGTCAAGATCGACGCCGAGCGCGCCCAGTACTGGATCACCAAGGGCGCCAAGGCCTCGGACACGGTCCGCAGCCTGCTGAAGAAGCAGCCCGCGGCGGCCCCGGCGGCGCAGTAGCGGCCCGGGCAGGAGACGAGCGTGCGTCAGTTCCTGACGGAGGTCGTGCGCGGGCTGGTGTCGGAGCCCGGCCGCGTCTCCGTCCACGAGAGCCGCGACCGCGACGTGGTCGTGCTCGAGCTGTCGGTGGCCCCCGGCGACCGCGGGCGCGTGATCGGCCGCCAGGGCGCGACCGCGGACGCGCTGCGCACGCTGCTCTCGGCGATCGGCCACGAGCAGGGTGTGGCCGTCGAGCTGGAGATCCTCGACTGATGACGACGACGTCGCGCGCGTGGGACGGGCTGGTGGCGATCGGCCGCATCGTCAAGCCGCAGGGGCGGCATGGCGAGGTCGCGGTCGAACTGCTGTCCGACCGCCCCGACCGCTTTCCGACCCTGTCGCGGGCGTTCCTGCCCGCGGCGCAGGGCGGCGCGCGCGAGGTCGCGGTCGAGCGGGCCTGGCCCCACAAGGGCCGCTTCGTGGTCAAGCTGAAGGGCGTCGACTCGATCGACGCCGCCGAGACCCTGCGCGGCCAGGAGCTGCGCATCGGCGAAGAGGAGCTGGCGCCGCTGCCGGCCGACACCTACTACCACCACCAGCTCGTCGGCCTGCGCGGGATCGACGCCCGCCGCGGCGAGGTCGGCACCGTCAGTTCGCTGATGGAGACGGGCGCCGGCGCTGTCGTGCTGGTGCTGAAGGGGACGGCGGGGGAGACGCTGGTGCCGCTGGCCGCGAACTTCGTCGCCGCGGTGGACCTCGCGGCCGGCGTGCTGCGGCTGACCCTGCCCGACGAGGTCGAGGCCGGTCCGGAGCCGGGGCGATGCTGAAGGTCGACGTCGTCAGCATCTTCCCGCAGATGCTCGCGGGCCCGATCGGCGACAGCATCGTGCGCCGCGCCGTGGACAAGGGCCTGTGCTCGATCGCGCTGCACGACCTGCGCGAGCACACCGACGACCGCCACCGCACCACCGACGACGCGCCCTTCGGCGGCGGGCCCGGCATGGTGATGAAGGCGGAGCCGTTCGCGCGCGCCGTCGAGGCCCTGCTGCCGCAGGGACCGGGCCCGGGCGACGCGGTCGTGCTGCTGTCGCCGCGCGGCCGCCGCTTCGACCAGGCGACGGCGCGGCGTTACGCGGCGCTCGAGCGGCTGGTGCTGCTGTGCGGCCGCTACGAGGGCATCGACGAGCGGGTGGCGCGACACGTGGCGACCGAGGAGCTGAGCCTCGGCGACTTCGTGCTGACCGGCGGCGAGGTGGCCGCGGCCGCGGTGATTGAGGCCGCGGTGCGGCTGCTGCCCGGCGCGCTCGGCGACGAGGGCTCGGCCGCGGCCGACTCCTTCGGCGACGGCCTGCTCGACTGCCCGCACTACACGCGGCCCGCGGTGTGGCGCGGGCACCCGGTGCCCGAGGTGCTGATGTCGGGACACCACGCGGAGATCGCGCGCTGGCGGCGCGAGCAGTCGCTGCGCCAGACCGCGGAGCGGCGGCCGGACCTGCTGGCCGCGGCCGCGCTGGGCGAGGCCGACCGCGCGCTGCTCTCCGCGGCGAAACAGACGATGGCGGGGGCGCGCCCCTAGCGAGGGCGCCACTGGTCCCCCGGACGTGGACGGAATTTCAGGAAGAGAGACGAAGGAACCATGAACCGCTTGGACAACATCGAAGCCGGGGAGCTCAAGAAGGGCCTGCCCCAGATCGTCCCGGGCGACACCGTCAAGGTGCACGTCAAGGTCAAGGAGACCACGATCAAGGAGGAGAAGGGCCGCAAGGCCAAGGAGACCGAGCGCGAGCGCGTGCAGGTCTTCGAGGGCGTGGTGATCGGCCTGCGCGGCTCCGGCACGCGGGCGACGATGACCGTGCGCAAGGTCTCCTACGGCCAGGGCGTCGAGCGCATCTTCCCGCTGCACGCCCGCACGATCGAGAAGATCGAGGTCGTCAAGCGCGCCCACGTGCGCCGCGCCAAGCTCTACTACCTGCGCGACCTCAAGGGCAAGGCCAGCCGCATGCGGGAGAAGCGCCTCACGCCGCAGGCCTAGAGCCGGCCGCCCGTGGCCGACGCGGTGTCCCGCTCGCGGTCCCGTGCGCCGCTCGTCTATCAGGGCGAAGCCCTTGCCTGCGACCGCGCCTTCGAGGACGCGGCCCGGGCCGAGGGCTTCGCTGCCGTGGCCGGCCTCGACGAGGTCGGCCGCGGCGCCCTCTGCGGCCCCGTGTTCGCCGCGGCCGTCGTGCTCGGCGACGACTTTCCGACCGACGGCCTCGACGACTCGAAGCGGCTCACCGCGCGCCAGCGCGAGAGGCTGGCCGCGCGGGTCCGCGAGCGGGCCCGGGCCTTCGCGCTGGGCCGGGCCGAGGCCGAGGAGATCGACCGCCTCGACATCCTGCGCGCGACCCACCTCGCCCTGCGCCGGGCGGTCGAGGCGCTGCCGCTCCGCCCCGACCTGCTGCTGGTCGACGGCCTGCCGGTCGCGGGCCTGCCCGCCCCGCAGCGGGCGATCGTCAAGGGCGACGCCCGCTCGGTGTCGATCGCGGCAGCTTCGATCCTGGCCAAGGTCGAGCGCGACGCGCTGATGGCCGCCCTGGACCGCCGGCATCCCGGGTACGGACTGGCCGGAAACAAGGGCTACGGGTCGGGCGAACATCTGGCCGCCCTTCGGCGGCTGGGCCCCTCCCCCCAGCACCGGCGCAGCTTTTCGGGCGGCCGGCAACTTCTGATGTTCGAATAGCCCAGGTCGGCGGGGCAGGGCAGCCTCGCCTTTTGGCTCGGTCTGATGCAGAATTCCGCTCCGGTATCTCAAGCGGATTCGCAGGGGTCCTTCCGTGGCTTCCAAGATCAACCCGGTCAAGGTCAAGCAGGACGCCGACAAGCTCGAGAAGGCCGGTCGCATCGACCAGGCGATCGACCTCTTCAGGCAGCTCGTCGACGACAACCCGCGTGACTGGAACACGATCAACAAGATCGGGGACCTCTATGCCCGCCTGGGCAAGAACCGCGAGGCGTCCGAGCAGTACGCCAAGGTGGCCGACTTCTACGCGAAGGACGGCTTCCTGCTGAAGGCGATCGCGATCTGGAAGAAGATCGACAAGCTCGACGCCACCGCCCTCGAGCCGAAGGTCAACCTCGGCGAGCTGTACGCCAAGCAGGGCCTCATGATGGAGGCCAAGGGCCAGTACCAGGTCGTGGTCGACGAGTACGTCAAGCGCGGACGCGCCCGCGACGCCGCCGACGTGCTGCGCAAGATGGTCGAGATCGACCCCTCCGACCTGAAGACCCGGTCCAAGCTGGCCGACCTCTACACGCGCGAGGGCAGCACGGCCAAGGCCGTCGAGGAGTACGTCGCGATCGCCGACGAGCTCAACAAGAAGGGCCACCTGGCGGAAGGACTGCAGGTCCTCGAGAAGGGGCTGAAGCTCGACCCCAAGAGCCAGCGCCTGCGCGAGGAGCTGGCCCGCATCCACCTCGTCCAGAAGAACTACGACAAGGCCGCCCACTTCCTCGAGGAGGCCGCCCGCCAGTCGCCGCAGGACGCGGCGATCCTCGGCCGCCTCGGCGAGGCCTACCTCGGGTCTCGCAAGATCGAGGAGGCCGAGGCGATCTTCAAGCGCCTGCTCGAGCTGAACCCGAAGGACAACGACGCCCGGCTCCAGATGGGCCGCGTCCACGTCATGCAGGGTCACCTCGACAAGGCCTTCGACGAGCTGGCGCCGGTGGTCGACGCGATGGTCGAGAAGCGCGAGCACGACCGCGCCGCCTCGATCCTGCAGCAACTCGTCCAGAAGAACCCGAGCCACGTCAAGAGCCTGGTCAAGCTGGTCGAGGTCCACCGCCAGGCCAAGAACGACCGCGCGGTCGCCCAGGCCTACTCCCAGCTCGCCGAGGCCTACATCCAGAAGAACGAGCTGGAGCAGGCCGCCTCCGTGCTCGAGATCCTGGTCGGCATGGAGCCGCAGAGCCAGCAGTACCAGAGCAAGCTCCAGTTCGTGCGCGACAAGATGACGCGCACGGCACCCGCCGCCGCGCCGCCGCCGCCGCCGCCGCCGCCGCGCCCGGCGCCGGCGGCTGCCGCCCCGGTGCCCGTGGTCGAGGAGTTCGAGGTCTCGCTCGAGGACCAGACGGCCCCCGTGCCCCCTTCGCGCGCGGGAGGCGGGATCCAGCCCTCGGGCCCGCTCGGCCCCGAGGACCGCGAGTTCGTCGAGGAGCACCTCGCCGAGGGCCGCGTGTTCCGCAAGTACGGCCTGATCGACAAGGCCGTCGAGCAGTTCGAGTCGGTGGTCGCCCGCTTCCCCGACAACGCCGAGGCCCGCCAGGAGCTGCGCGACGTCTACGAGGAGAAGGGGCAGCCGCAGCAGGCCGGCGAGCAGGCGCTGGCGCTGATCGAGATCGCGAAGCTCACCGGCGACGCCCAGCTCGCCGAGGACAACCTCGAGTACCTGAAGAACGTCGCGCCCGACCTCGTGCCCGCCGAGGCTCCGCCCGCGGCCGAAGAGCCGGTCGAGCTCGGCGCCGCCGAGGAGGAGCTCGCGCTCGGCGTGTCGGTCGAAGAAGAGCTGCCGCTGGCCCTCGACGAGGAGGCGCCCGTGGCGCCGCCGCCCGCCGCGCCGCCGGCCGAAGAGGTCGAGATCCCGCTCGACGCCGGGGGAGCCCTCGAGCTGGGCGCGGCCGAGCCGGTTGCTGCCGAAGAACTGCCCGCCTTCGCTGAGGAGGCGGCGCCCCCCCCGTTCGGGGAGGAGCTGCCCGCCCTCGGCGAAGAGCTGCCCGCGCTGGGCGAAGAGCTGCCCGCGCTGGGCGAAGGACTGCCGGCGTTCGGGGAGGAGTTGCCCGCGCTGGGCGAGGAGCTGCCGCCTGCGCCCGCGCCGGACGTCCCGCCGCTCGATCTCGGAGGCTTCGCCGCGCCCGAAGAGCCGGCCCTGGACCTCGGCGCGCTGGCCGAACCGGCGCTGCCCGACGTGCCGGAGCCGCTCGCGCGCAAGCTGTCGGAGGCCGAGGAGTTCGTCTCGCTGGGCTTCGTCGACGACGCCCGCGAGGCCCTGCGCCAGGCGTCGGCCCGGTTCCCCGAGCACCCGGCCCTGCTCGACACCCTCGGGCGACTCGGTCTCGACCTCGCCGCGCCGGAACCGAGTCTCGAGGACCTGGCCGCGGCGGCGCCCGTGGCGGAGGACGCCTTCGGCGGCCTCGACCTGCCCGAGCCGCCGGCGCCCGAGCCCGCACCGCTCGCCGACGAGGGCGGGATGATCGATCTCGGTGCCGAGCTCTCCGACCTCTTCGGCGCCCAGTCGGCGGTCGAGGCGCCGCCGCCCGCCGACGCCGGCACCGACCTCGGCGACGCCGGCCTGTCGGAGATCTTCCGCGAGTTCCGCAAGGGCGTGGACAAGCAGCTCGGCAAGGAGGACTACGACACCCGCTACAACCTCGGCATCGCCTACAAGGAGATGGGGCTGATCGACGAGGCGATCGCGGAGTTCCAGCTCGCGGCGAAGGACGAGACGCGCCTGCTCGAGTGCTCGAGCATGCTCGGCATCTGCTTCGTCGAGAAGGGCATGCCGAAGCTGGCCGTGAAGTGGTTCGAGAAGGGCCTGGCCGTTCCGGGCCGCACGCCGGAGGAGTACCAGGGCCTGCGCTACGACCTGGCGGCGGCGCACGAGGCGGACGGCGACACCGCGCGCGCGCTCGCGCTGTACACCGAGCTGTTCGGCCAGGACGCCACGTTCCGCGACGTGGCCGCGAAGGTGCGCGAGCTCGGCGGCTAGGGCCGCGCGATTGGCCCACGTCCTCTCGGTCGCGAGTTCCGTGCTGGTCGGCCTGATCCTGACAGTGGCGCCGTGGACGTCGCTGTGGGAGGCGCACCAGTGGTTCGGGCCCCACACCGCGGTCCGCGCCTTGCTGACGAACCCGTTCGTGCGCGGCGCCGTCAGCGGCCTGGGACTCGTCAACCTGGTGCTGGCCGCCGCCGAGATCCACGACCTGCTGCGCCGGGAATGACCGCCGAGGCGCTCCTCGCGCGCGCCCGGTCCCTCGCCCCGGGCCCGGCCGCCGCGCGGGAGTTCCTCGATTCCGCCGACGACACGGCCGCGCTGGCCAGCGTCCTGCGCCACCCGTTGCCACCGGCGTTGCTGGAGGCGGCGGCCCACCACGCGCGCTCGCGCGACGCGCGGGTCGCCGGCGCGCTGGCGTGCAACCCCCGCACGCCGCGGGCTGCGGCGCTGAAGCTGATCCCCGGCCTGCGCCACGCCGACCTCGCCCACGCCGCGGGCGACGCCCGGCTGGCTGCAGCGATCCGCCACCGCGCCGAAGGCGCGCTGTTCGACCGCCTGCGCGACCTGGTCGCGGGCGAGTTGCTGGCGATCGCGCGGCTCGCGACCGGGCGCGTGCTCGAGACCCTGTTGCGCCACGACGACGTGCGGATCGTCGACGCCGCGCTGGAGTCGCGGCACCTGACGCCGTCGCGGCTGGCGGCGCTGCTGCAGGCCGCCGACGCCCCGCCACCGCTCTTCGAGCGGGCAGCCGAGTGCTGGCGGTTCCGCGAGGAGTACGCCGTGCGACGCGCGCTCGTGCTCGGGCCGCGGGCCCCGCTGCCCGTGGCACTGGGCCAGCTCTCGAAGCTGACGCCGCTCGACCTGCGCGAGGTCGCCGGCCACCCGGGCTTGCACACGCTGCTGCGAGTGGCCGCCGGCCGGCTGGCCGCGGGTTGACACCCCCTCGAGCTTCCCTCTAGCATCCAGCGGCTTCAGTTTCACGGCGTTTGGATTTTCGGTCGGGCAAGACAGGGACGAGGGACGCGGTGGGTTCGTTCGGGGAGAACCTCCGGCGCGAGCGCGAGCTGAGGGGCATCAGCCTGCGCGACGTCGCCGATGCGACCAAGATCTCGATCCGCTTCCTCGAGGCTCTCGAGCAGGGGCGGATCGACGTGCTGCCGGGCGGCCTGTTCCCGCGCGCGTTCGTGCGCCAGTACGCGAAGTTCCTCGGGCTCGACCCGGATCGCGCCGTGGCCGACTTCCTCTACTCGTCGGGCCTCGAGACGCCGCGGCCCGCGCCGGTCGCGGCCGGCACCACGCCGGTGCACGGCGTGCCGTGGCGGGCACTGGCGGCAGGCGCGCTGGCCCTGGTCACGATCGTCGCCTGGCTGGCGACGCCGGGCCTCGGCTCGCGTCCGGCCCCCGCGCCCGAGGTGACGATCACCGACGTCGCTCCCGTGCCGCCGGTCACGCTGCCACCGGTGCCCGTCTACACCCCGGCTCCGCCGTCCGGGCTGGTGCTGCAGGTGACCGCCGACGCCGACTGCTGGGTGGAGATCAAGGCCGACGGCGAGACCCGTCTCTCGCGCGAGCTGGCTGCCGGCGAGCGCCAGACGATCGAGGCCCGCGACGAGCTCGTGCTCTCGGTCGGCAACGCGGGCGGCCTCAGCTTCAGCGTCAACGACCGCCCCGGCCTCCCGCTCGGCCGGAGCGGCGAGGTGAAGAAGGGCATCGTGATCTCGCGCCAGACGCTGCCCGCCCTGGTCCAGGACGCCGCCGCCGCTCGACCGCCCGGGGCCTGACCGGCCGATGGCCGAGGCTCGCGTCCCCAACCCCCTCGTCGAGCAGTTCCGCGCCGGCAGCGTGCCGCGCGAGCTGCGGCTGATGGCGGCTCAGGGCGCGCTCCCGCTCAAGACCGAAGACCTGCTCGACCTCTACGTGCTGCTCGTCGACGACCGCGACGAGGCGGTGCGCGCGGCGGCCGCCGACAGCCTGCAGAAGGCGCCGGCGGCCGAGCTGAGGCCGCTGCTCAAGGACAAGTCGACACCGCCGGCCGTGCTCGCCTGGGCGGTGCGCTCGCGCCCCGAGGCCGACCTCCGCGAGTTCGCGCTGCAGAACGTCTCGACGCCGGACGAGGCGATCGAGGCGGTCGCCGCCGACCTGCCCGAGGCGCTGGCCGAGCTGGTCGTCATCAACCAGGTGCGCCTGCTGCGGCGCACGTCGCTGCTCGAGGCCCTGGAACGCAACACGAGCCTCAACCGCGACCAGAACCGCCGCCTGCGCGAGTTGCGCGAGTCCTTCCGGATCGGCGCCGAGCCCGCCGCCCCCGAGCCGCCGCCCGCGGCCGCCGAGACTGCGCCACCGCCGCCCCCGGAGCCGGAGCCGGAGCCGGAGCCCGAGGCTCCGCTGACCGAGGAGGAGGCGCTGGCGCGGCTCGACGCGGCGGAGCGCGCGCAGGAGGGCCCGGTCTCGGTGGTCAAGCGCATCTTCCAGATGTCGACGGCGCAGAAAGTGATCACCGCGCTCAAGTCGGGCCGCGAAGAACGCTCGATCCTGATCCGCGATCCCAACCGCCTGGTCTGCACGGCGGTGCTGGGCAGCCCCAAGCTGACCGACGCGGAGGTCGAGTCGTTCGCGTCGATGAAGAACGTGTCCGACGAGGTGCTGCGCAAGATCGGCACCCATCGCGAGTGGACGAAGAAGTACACGGTGATCGCCAACCTGGTGAAGAACCCGCGCACGCCGGTCGGCGTCTCGATGGGCCTGGTCAGCCGCCTCAGCCCGCGCGACATCAAGATGCTGGCCGTCGACAAGAACGTCTCCGAGGCGGTGCGCAAGGCCGCCCAGCGCTTCGTGAAGGCGCAGCAGAAGAACTGACGTGGCCGACTTCTACGAGATCCTCGGCGTGGCCCGCAACGCCTCCGCGGCGGAGATCCGCAAGGCCTACGCCATGATCGCCCGCGAGAAGCACCCCGACCGCTTCACCGACCCCGAGCAGCGCAAGGCGGCCCAGGCGCTCTTCACCGAGGCCACCTCGGCCTTCAACACGCTGTCCAACGAGGCCCAGCGCCGCGACTACGACGTCTCGCTGTCGCGGCCGAAGCTGGACACGCCGGAGCGCGTCGCCGAAGACGCGTTCAACCGCGGGCGGGCGGCGATGGAGCAGAAGGACTACCACACGGCGGTGGAGCTGTTCCGGGTGGCCGCCGACCGCCAGCCGGACAAGGCCGTGCACCACGCCGCGCTGGCGCAGGCGCTGTCGAAGAACCCGCGCTGGGTGCGGGAGGCGGCCGCGGCCTGGGAGACGGCGATCCGGCTGGCCCCGCGGACGCCGGCCTGGCACGCGGAGCTGGGCCGGCTGCTGGCCGGCCAGGGGCTCAAGCTGCGCGCCCGCCGCGCGTTCGAGGCGGCCCTGCAACTGGCCCCGGACGACGCGGAGATCCGGGAGGAACTGCGCGCGCTGGACCCGGAGCCGGCCCCCGCGAGCCCGGGGGGACTGGGCGGACTGCTGCGGCGCAAGTGATGCGGGGCGACCCGCAAGCGCTTGCCCGACGGATATTTTTCGGTTCTACTCAGCGCGGAGCGGGGCGGTCCTCCGGCCGCTGGTGACTCGGGAGCCCGATGAACATCTCGTACCAGGCGATCAGCGACGTCGGCCGCAAGCGCAAGGGGAACGAAGACAGCCACTTCGTCAACGAGGGGCAGAAGCTCTTCGTGGTCGCCGACGGCATGGGCGGCCACGCCGCCGGCGAGATCGCCTCCAAGGTCGCGGTCGAGGCCATCAACGAGTTCATCGAGCTGACCGGCAGCGACGACGAGGTCACCTGGCCGTTCGGCTTCGAGGAGGAGATCTCCCTCCACGGCAACCGGTTGAAGACGGCGATCCGGTTCGCCAACCGCAAGGTGCTCGACGCGACCCGCGACAAGGCGGAGTACGAGGGCATGGCCACGACCGTGGCGGCCGTCCTGATCGACGGCGACACGGCGGTGCTCGGCCACGTCGGCGACTCCCGCATCTACCGCCTGCGCGGCGACGCCTTCGAGCAGCTCACCTCCGATCACTCCTGGGTCAACGAGCAGCTCCAGAACGGCATCATCTCGGCCGAGCAGGCGCGCTCCCACCCGCTGCGCAACGTCGTGACGCGGGCGCTGGGCGGACGCGCCGACCTGCAGGTGGACCTGCAGGAGGTCCCGCTGGCGGCGGGTGACGTGCTGCTGCTGTGCTCCGACGGGCTGACCACCATGGTCACCGACGAGGAGATCGCCCGCCTGCTGGGCGAGTCGAAGGACGACGTCCAGAAGGCCGCCCAGGTCCTGGTCGACGAGGCCAACCGCAACGGCGGCGAGGACAACATCACCGTCGTCCTGCTGCGCTTCGAGGCGTAGGCCGCCGTGGCCGGCGCCGCCGAGCCCGCCCCGCGCAGCCGCCCGCGCGTCGGGCGCTACGTCGTCACCGGCCGCCTGGGCAAGGGCGGCATGGGCATGGTCTACCGCGGGCTCGACGAGGCGCTCGAGCGAGAGGTCGCGGTCAAGACGCTGACCGTCGAGGGCACTCTCGACGAGGAGAGCCGGCGCCGCTTCGAGATCGAGGCCAAGGCGGCCGCCCGCCTGCAGCATCCCAACATCGTCACCGTCTACGAGCTGGGCGAAAGCCGCGGCACCCCCTTCATCGCGATGGAGCTGCTGCCCGGCATGGACCTCGAGGCGCTGCTGCGCTCGGGCGAGGCGCTGCTGCTGCAGGAGAAGCTCGAGGTCGTGATCCAGGTGCTGCGCGGGCTGGCTTTCGCCCACGAGCACGGGATCGTCCACCGCGACATGAAGCCGTCCAACATCCGGCTGCTCGAGGACGGCACCGCCAAGATCATGGACTTCGGGATCGCCAAGCTCGGCGCGACCGGCGTCACCCGCACCGGGATGATGGTGGGCACCGTCTACTACATGAGCCCAGAGCAGATCCGCGGCCACAACCTGGACGGCCGCTCCGACGTCTTCTCGATGGGCGTGATCCTCCACGAGATGCTGGAGGGGCGGCGGCCGTTCACCGGCAAGGACACGCCCGAGATCCTCTACAAGATCGTCAACGAGCCGCACCCGCGGCTCGGCTCCGACCTCGGCGACTTCAAGGACCCGCTGCAGGCGATCGTCGACCGCGCGCTGGCCAAGAGCCCCGACGATCGCTGGCCGGGCGCGGCCCGCCTCGCCGACGAGCTGCAGGCCGTGCTGGCCGAGTTCGCGCTGCAGACGCCGGCGCCGGTCCAGGACGCGATTCACGCGGCGCGCCGGCTCGCCCGCGACGGCCAGTTCGAGGAGTCGGCCCGAGCGCTGCGCGAGCTCGCGCAACAGAACCCCTCCTCGGTGGAAGCGAGACGGGCGCTGCGCGCGGCACTGCGCGACCTCCAGCGCCACAAGCAGCCGCCGGCGCCGGCCCCGGACGCCTACCCGGAACTGGAGGCCACCTTCGAGCAGGTCGGCGCCGCGACGGCTCGCCACGCGGAGGCGACGGCCACCGCGCTGGCAACCGCGGCCCCGCCCGCGGCCCCGGGCCGCGGCCTCGTGGTCGCCGGAGCGCTCGGGCTGGCCGTGGCGGTGGTCGCCGGGGGCTGGCTGATGTTCGGCGACCGTCGCGATCCGGCCACGCCAGGGACGCTGCAGGGCGCCCCGATCGTCACGCCGCCGCCGGGCCCGGCGCCGTCCGCCGAAGCCCCGAGCCCGGCCCCGCCGGCGGTTGCGAAGCTGCCGGTGCAGAGCGAACCCGCCGGCGCCTCGGTGGCGCTCGACGGCCGCAAGCTGGGCACCACGCCGCTCACGATCGAGGTGCCGGTCGCGGGCGACCACCGCCTGGTGCTGAGCCTCGCCGGCCACGAGTCGCACGAGACGCGCCTCGTCGCCGGCAAGCTGCCCGCCGAGGTGAAGGTCGCGCTGGAGCCGTCCGGGCCTCCCGGCACGCTGCGGGTGACGTCGAGCTATCCCGTCGACGTCGTGTTCCGGGGCCGCGCCCTGGCCCGCGGCGAGACCTCCGCGGCCGTCAAGCTGCCGCAGGGGCAGCACAGCGTCACGCTGGTGTCGGAGTCGCTGTTCCTGCGCCACACCGTGCAGGTCCAGATCACCGCCGGCGGCGAGGCCTCGCTGCGGGCGCCGGAGGCCGGCAAGCTCAGCGTCAACGCCAACCCCGACAACTGCGAGGTGTTCGTCGACGGCGCCTTCGTCGACTACCCGCCGATCCTCAACCGCGCGATGGCGGCCGGGCGCCACACCGTCGCCTTCAAGTGGCCGGACGGCACCCGACGCGAGCAGACGGTCGAGGTGCCCGCGGGCGCGACGGCCTACGTGACGGGTCGCAAGGACTAGTGGCCGGCGCCGGCCGGCGCGGGTCGGGCGCGCTAGAATCGCGGCGAAATGCTGCGAACGGCCCGACGTCGCTCCTTCGTCGCCGCGCTCGCGCTCGCCGGCTGGGCCCCTCTCGGCCTCGCCCAGGCCTCTCCCGAGGAGCAGGCCCGGGGGTTGCTCGAGGACGGCCGCAACTACCGCCAGCAGGGCAAGCACAAGCAGGCGCTCGACAACTTCAACACCATCGCCACCGGCTTCCAGGCGACGGCCTCGGTCGACGACGCGATCCTCGAGATCGGTCGCTTCCACCTCGAGGTCGACCGCGACTACGCGAAGGCGCGCGAGGCGTTCGACACGGTGGCGAAGCAGTACCCGCAGAGCGACGCGGCCCCTGGCGCCTACTACTACCTGGGCTGGCTGACGCTGGAGCGGGCGACCGGCAGCGCCGAGATCGACGACGCCCTGGCTCAGTTCGCCCGCGTGTCGCGGCTGTATCCGCGCAGCGAGTGGGTGCCGCGGGCGCTCAAGGCCTCGGCCGAGGCCCAGCGCCGGGCCGGGGCGCTGCAGGACGCCGCCCACCTCGCCCGCCGCGTCGCGCTCGAGTACCCCGCCTCCGACGCCGCGCCCGAGGCGCAGTACCTCGTCGGCCACTGCCTCGCGCTGCAGGGCGAGGCGCTGCGCGCGATCGAGGAGTTCCAGCAGGTCCGCAACCGCTTCCCCGAGTCGCCGGCGGCGGCCGTGGCGCTGTTGCGCACGACCTCGCTGTGGCGGCTCCACGCCGCGGGGCGCGCCGCGTTCTCCGTCGACGCCGGCTACGCGGTCGGCGGCGGCGACATCCTGAAGGACGTGGCCGGGCTCGCGATGGCGGCCGACGGCACGCTGTGGGTCGCCTCGGGCAAGACGAAGTCGGTCGTGCCCTTCGACGCCCAGGGCAAGATGGGGCCCAGCCTGCCCGGACCCGAGGTGCGCAGCCTGGCGTTCTCCGCCGACGGCGAGCTGGCGGTCACCGGCAAGCTGGGCGTGCGGCTCGGGCGCGACGTCAAGAGCTTCGCGGTGCCCGGCAACAAGCCCGGCGAGGTCAAGGCGCTCGAGGACCTGAAGGCGGGGCTGCGCCTCGCCGACGGAAGCCTTCTCGTCGCGGATGGCAAGAGCAAGGTGATCCACCGCTTCGACGCCGCCGGCGCCCACAAGGGCGCCTTCGGCGATTCCAAGGAGCGCGAGGTGACCCGCCTCGCGCTCTCGACGGAGCGCGAGGTGCTCGCCCTGTCGAAGAACCTGAGGGCCGTCGAGGTCTTCGACGAGCGCGGTCGCCTGCTGCGGACCTACGGCCCGCGCGGCGGCGGCTTCGAGCTGCGCAAGCCGGCCGACTTCGCGATCGACTCCTACGGCAACCTCTACGTCGCCGACGAGGAGCAGGGGGTGCTCGTGATCTCTCGCGCCGGCCAGTTGCTGGCGACGCTCGCCGGCGAGGAGCTGAAGCGGCCGCAGGCCGTCACCCTCGATCCAGCCGGCGCCGTGCTGGCCTGGGATGCGCGTGGCCAGCGGATCGTGAGGTTCAAGTGAAGATCCGCCTGCTGGCTGCCGCGCTGTCGCTGCTGTGCGTCGCGCTCCCGTCGCGGGCGCAGGCCCCGGTGCCGGAATCGCCGACCGTCCAGGCCGAGCTGCAGGACGTCCAGAACCTGTTCGTCGCCGCCCAGGCCGAGTTCGACGGCACCCAGCAGAGCCGCTCGATCGTCGGCTTCGACCGCGTGATCGACCGCCTCGAGTCGCTGCGCCGCCAGGGCCAGCTCCCGCAGCGCGGCCGCGACCTGCTGGCGCAGTCGTACGAGCTGCGTGGGCGGGCCTACTACGGCATCGGGCTCGCCGAGAAGGCGACCGAGGACTTCAGCTCGCTGCTGCGGCTGACGCCGCAGTACCAGCTCTCGCGCGATCGGGTCTCGCCCAAGGTCGTCGACTACTTCGACTCGGTCAAGAAGTCGCTGGTCGGCTTCCTGGCCGTCGAGTCCGAGCCGGCGGGCGCTCGCGTCTCCCTCAACGGCGAGTTCCTGGCGCTGACCAACTTCTTCCCGATGGAGGTGCTGGCCGGCGACTACAGCGTCGAGGTCGCGCGCGAGGGCTACGCCACCGAGACCCGCCACGTGTCGATCGCGCCCCGCGCGACGGAGACGCTGCAGGTGCCGCTGACCCGGACCGCGGCCAGCACGTTCTTCATCACCGAGCCGGCGGGCGTCGAGATCTGGGTCGACGGCAAGCTGGCAGCGGTCACGGCCGGGGCCCTGCCCGCCGACCAGCACGAGGTCGCGCGCGCCCGCGGGCTCGACCCGCTGCGCACGTCGGCCCGCACCGAGGTCGCGAACCTCTCGATCGGCGCCCACCGCGTCGAGTTCCGCAAGCGCTGCTACGAGCCGATCGCGGCCACCCTCGAGATCCCCGAGGCCTCCGACTTCGACTACGAGCCGGTCAAGCTGGAGGACTCGCTGGCCACCCTCGTGCTGCGTTCCGACCCCGCGGGCGCCCGCATCTTCCTCGACGGCGAGTCGATGGGGCTGACGCCGCGCGAGCTGACCGGGGTCTGCTCGGGCAAGCACCGGCTCGAGGTCAAGCACCAGGCCGGCAAGTTCGTCCAGGAAATCAACCTCGCCCGTGGCGAGACACTCAGCCTCGACTGCCCGATCCGCCCCAGCCTCGCCTTCCTCGGCGTGCTGGCTTCCTCGCCCGCGGGCGAGCGGCTGGTCGGCGAGGTCGAAGAGAAGCTGGTGCAGAACCTGGCGCGCATCCAGTCGCTCAACGTGCTGACCGCGCCGCGCGAGCTGGTCGACAACGTGCTTGCGGCGGAGCAGATGACCCGTGCCAGCCTGGTGCGCGGCGGCGGCGCCACCTCCGACCAGGTCCGCCGCGCGACCGAGAAGCTGGCGGCGCAGCTCGAGGTGCAGGGCTTCCTGCTGGCCGTGCTGCCCGACGAGCGGCTGCTGCGCACGGCGACGCTGCACCTGCTGGCCGCCGGCAACGCCGTCGCCGACGAGTGGGACGTCGTGTTCTCCGAGAGCGCGTCGTACCTGCGCTTCATCGGCGCGATCGACCAGAAGGTGACGCTCTACCGCCCGTGGACCGGGCTGATCACCGTCGACACCCTGATCCACGAGGGCGTGCCGGTGCTGCGGGTCGTGCCCGACAGCCCCGCCGCGCGGGTCGGGCTGGAGCCAGGCGACGTCGTCTACGCGGTCGACGGCCAGGCCGTGCTCCGCACTGCGGACCTGACCGCTGCGGCCCAGCGCAAGGCCGCCGGTCAGCGGGTGTCGCTGCACGTCCGCGGCCCCGGCGGCGCGACGCGGGCGGTGGACCTGACGCTCGAGAGCACGCCACAGGAGATCCCGCTGCACGACCCCGGCCTGCTCTACAACAAGCTGATGATGGACCTGCGTCAGCAGGTCGAAGGCTACCCGGGCACCGAGGCCGCGGCCTTCGCGCGCCTCAACCTGGGGCTCTGCGCGTGGCACTTCGAGGACTTCGCCGCGGCCCACGAGCACGTGACGCGGGCGGCGTCCGAGCTGCCGAAGCGGCCCGGGCTGTCGCGCGGCACCGCGCTCTACTACGTCGGCCTCGCGCTCGAGCGGCTGGGCTACCGCCAGGAGGCCGAGGCGGCCTATCGGGAGGCGGCGGCCTCGACCGACGCCACGCTGTTCGACAACGATGGACCGCCCGTCGCGCCGCTGGCCGCGCGCCGCGCCGGTGGCAGCCTGGAGAAGCAGTGAGCGAGAACGCGCCCGCGGCGCGGCTCGTGTGGCTGCGGCCCGGAGGCGAGCCGCTGGCGTTCCCGCTCGCCGGCGACGGGCCGTTCCACGTCGGCCGCGAGGACGTCGAGCTGCTGGTGGACGAGCCGCTGGTGTCGCGCTGCCACGCCCGCCTCGAGCGGCGCGAGGATCGCTGGTACGTGCTGGACCTCGAGTCCACCAACCGCACCCGCGTCAACGGCGCGGTGGTCAGCGAGGCGTGCCTGGCGGACGGCGACGAGGTCCGCTTCGGCCGCGCCGTCTGCCGCTTCGAGGCCGGCGCGCTGCCGTTCGCCGCTGCCGAAACCGCCCCGCCTGCGGCGGTCGCGCCGGAAGAACCCCCCGCCTAGGGCTGGACCTCGGCCACGATCGGGCGGCCGAGGTGGAAACCCTGGCCGTAGTCGACGCCGGCGGCGACCAGCGAGATGGCCTCCTCTTCCGAGTGGATGCCCTCGCCGATCACCTTGGCGCCGATGCCGTGCCCGAGCGACACGATCGCCTTCACCATCTCGCGGTTGACCTGGCTCACGTGGACGTCGCGCACGAGACCCATGTCGATCTTGAGGTACGCGGGCTTCAGCCGCGCGATCGCCTCCAGGCCGGAGTAGCCGGCGCCCACGTCGTCGACGGCGAACGACATGCCGAGGTCGGTGAAGTAGGCCGTGGTCTCCTGGAACAGCGCGTAGTTCTCGATCACCAGACGCTCGGTGATCTCGATCACGATCCGGTGCGGGCTGACCCGTGCCTTCTCCAGCGAGTCGATCAGCGTGCGCCCGCGGAAGCCCGGGTCACGGATCGTCGCCGGCAGCGTGTTGACGAACAGCTTGGTCTGGGTCGGCAGCTTGCCCGAGTTGAGCAGCGCGCGCATCCGGCACAGCCGGTCCAGCTCGACCAGCAGGTGATGGCTCTCGGCGGTTCCGAACAGCTCGTCGGCGGCCTCCAGTCCCGAGCCGCGGGCGCCGCGGGTCAGCGCCTCGTAGCCGAGCGGCTGGCGGTCGACGAGCCCGACGATCGGCTGGTAGGCGGTGACCACCCGCTCGCCGGCGATCAGGTCGTGGAGGCGGTCGAGCTGGGCCAGCTCGTCGGCCTCGCGCTGGTGGGCGCTGCCGCGGCGGGCCGCCTCCAGCGCCCGCGCCAGCACCCGCTCGGGCCGCAGCAGCGGATTGTGCAGCGCGATCGCCACCCCGACGTCCAGCTTGGGAGCCGACTTGCGGTACGGGAACACCGCGCGCGGGAGCGCGGGCCCGAGGGCCGTGAGCAGCCGCTGCCGCACCTGGCGCACGTCGGCCATCGTGACCGGGCTGTTGCGCCGCCGCTTCGGCCCGAGCGCCACGACGAACGAGAGGCCGCCGGGTGCCTCCTGGCACACGTTGTCGAGCTGGCGCAGCTCGCGCTCGCGAACCTCGCCGACCGCCTGGGTCAGGCGCTCGCGCACGCGGTCGCGAGCTTCCTGTCCGTAGTCCTCCTCGACCTCGTCGAGCGACGAGGCGTCGATCAACACGACGCCCAGCGCGCCGCGCTCGGCGAGCACCGCGGCGAGGTCTGGCAGCCTCTCGTGAAGCGTGGGCAGCGTGGCCCCGGTCATGGGTTCTCCGCGGGCACGGGTCGCGGCGCGGCCAGGAACCGGCCCTGGCCCAGCGGCACGCCCAGCTCGCGCAGCGCATGGTACTCGGAGTCGGCCTCGATGCCTTCGGCGATGACCCGGGCGCCGATCCGCTGGGCCAGGTCCACGAGGGTCTCCAGCAGGCTGCGCTTGATCAGGCTGCGGTCGATGTGGCGGACCAGGGTCATGTCGAACTTGAGGTAGTCGGGCTCGACGTCGACCAGGCTCTGCAGCGAGGAGTAGCCGGCGCCCATGTCGTCCACCGCGATCTGGAACCCGCGGCGCTTGAGGCCGGCCAGTGCCTCGCGGAACTGGCGCCGCTCGGAGAGCGCGACCCGCTCGGTGATCTCGAGCACGACGTCGCCGCGGTCGAGACCGGCCGCCTCGACCATGCGGGTGAAGGCGGCGCCCGCGAGCTCGGGGTCGGCCAGCGACGCGGCCGAGGTGTTGAGGAACAGCTTGGCGCCCCGCGGCAGGTGGCGCCGCGCGCCGCTCAGCGCCAGGCGCCGGCACGCGCGCTCCAGCGCCTGCAGCCGGCCCGTCCGCTCGGCGAGCGCGAACAGCCGCTCCGCGTCCTCGAGCGGGCCGCCGCCCGCCCCGTGGGAGAACACCTCGTGACCCAGGACGCGGCCTCCGTCGAGGGCCAGGATCGGCTGGAACCAGGCGACGACGCCGCCCTCCGCCACGAGCGTGTCGATCCGGCGGGCGGACGCGACGTCCTCCTTGGCCCGCGCCGCCCGGCTCTGCCGCAGCGCCTCGTCGAGCGCCCGGTGCACGGCGCGCTCGGCGCGCAGCATCGGATCCCGGTACACCACCGCGTGGCCGGCGTGGAAGGCCGGGGGCAGGCCGCCCAGCGCCCGCCACCGCAGCTCGAGCGCGGCGCGCAGCGCCTGGCACAGGCGCTCGACGGCCGCGGTCGCGGTCCCGGGATCGAGGGCGCGGGGGCCGCCGCCGAGCACCACCACGAACTTGTCCGCGCGCACGGCGGCGACCGCCACCAGGTCGCGGTGGGAGAGGACCCCGGTCTCGCGCAGCGAGCCGAGGGCCGTGGCGAACTCGCGCAGCAGGTCGTCGTAGGCCTGCCAGCCGTGCTGGGCCTCGAGCTGGCCGCCCGTGGCGAGGTCGAGGTAGACGATCGCGGCGCTGCCGCGTTCCTCCAGCAGCCGGCGCACGTCGTCGCTCACCGCCGCCAGCGTCGGCAGGTCGGTGTTGGCGTCGTGGACGTGGGTCCGGAAGCGCAGCCACTCGGCGCGGAGGACGAAGTAGTCCTGTCCGGCGGGCTGCCGGGGGCTCGGCGAGTTCAGGCGCCCTCCACCTGCGCGAAGATGGCCTCGATCTTGCCCAGCAGCTCCTGCAGCGAGAACGGCTTGCAGATGTAGTCGATGGCCCCTTCCTGCAGGCCCTGCACGCGGTCCTTGGCCTCGGTGCGCGCCGACAGCATCGCCACCGGGATCGAGGCGGTGGCCTCGTCGACGCGCAGCAGCTTCAGCACTTCCCAGCCGTCCATCTGCGGCATCATCACGTCGAGCAACACCAGGTCGGGGCGCTCGATCTGGGCCTTGGTGAGGGCCTCGTGACCGCCGGACGCGGTTTCCACGTCGTAGCCCTTCTCCCGCAGCACCAGCTCCAGGAAGTTGAGGATGTCCTCCTCGTCGTCGACGATCAGGATCTTCTTGTTCATGAAACCTGCCCGCGGATCACGACGCCCTCCCCGCCGGCGCGACGTGGCGGCGCACCTCGCCGATCAGCGCCTGCACGTCGAACGGCTTGCTCACGTAGCGCCGGGCCCCCAGCGCCAGGCCGCGTCGGACGTCGACCTCGTCCCCGCGCGCGGTCAGCACGACCACCGGGATGCCGGCCAGGTCGGGGTTGCGCCTCATCATCTCCATCACCTCGAAGCCCGACAGCCGCGGCATCATCACGTCGAGCAGCAGCAGGTCGGGCCGCTCGCGGCGCAGCGCCTCCAGGGCCTCGGCCCCGTCGGCGGCGGTGATCGTCTCGAAGCCCTCGGCGCGCAGCGTCTCGCACAGCAGCGCCACCGTGTCGGGCTCGTCGTCCGCGACCAGGATGCGCGGGCGCTGGCGGCCGTCGAGCAGGCGTCGCAGCACGCCCGAGAGCGCCGCGCGGTCGACCGGCTTCATCAGGCACTCGGCGGCGCCCAGCGTCAGCGCCCGCGGCGAGTCGCCCGAGATCGAGATCACCAGCACCGGCAGGTCACGGGTCGAGGCGTCGTCCTTGAGCTGGCGCAGCAGGTCGAGGCCGCTGCGGTCGGGCAGCATCAGGTCGAGCAGCACCGCGTCCGGCCGCGAGGTCACGATCGCCTCGGTCGCCTCGGCCGCGCTGCCCGCCGTGCGCACCGCGTAGCCGGCCGCCTCGAGCTGGGCGCGGAGCGAGTCGCGGAACGAAGCCTCGTCGTCGACCACCAGCAGCCGCCCGCGCAGCGGCGTGCCGCCGGGGCTGGCGCCGGCCCGCGCCTCGCGCTCCGCGTCGGCGTCGCCCTCGCGCAGCGGCAGCGCGAAGCGGAAGCAGGTGCCGCGGCCCTCCTCGCTGTCCACGTCGATCGGCACCCCGTGGGCGTCGAGGATGCTCTTCACGATCGAGAGCCCGAGGCCGACGCCCCCGAAGCGACGGGTGGTCGAGCCGTCGACCTGGTGGAAGCGGTTGAAGACCTTGTCGAGCTGGGCGGCCGGGATGCCGATCCCGGTGTCCTCGATCCGCACCTCGGCGCACAAGCGCTCGCCGACCCGGACCCGCCGCGCCGCGACGGTGATCAGCCCGCCCTCGGGCGTGAACTTGATCGCGTTGATCACCAGGTTCTCGATCACCTGCGAGACCTTCTCGCGGTCGGCGATCACGTGCAGCTCGTCGCCCACGTCGGCCCGCAGCGCCAGCCGCTTCTTGTCGAGCTCGGAGCGCACGGTCGTCGCGATCTGGTCGACCAGCCCGCGCAGCGAGAAGGGGGCGATGTTGAGGGCGATCCGCCCCGTCTCCATCCGCGAGAAGTCGAGCAGGTCGTTGATCGAGCGCGACAGCCGCTCCAGGTTCCGGCCGACCACCAGCAGCCCCTTCTCCTGCTTCTCGGTGATGGGACCCAGCTTGCCCTCGCGCATGTAGTCGGTGTAGCCGCGGATCGCGGTCAGCGGCGTGCGCAGCTCGTGGCTGACGTTGGCCAGCAGGTCGGACTTCAGGCGGTCCAGCTCCTTGAGTTCCTCGTTGACCTGGCCCAGCTTCTTGTTCGACTGCTCGAGCTGCTCGACGTTCTCCTTGAGCCGCTCGGTCATGGTGTTGAAGGCGTCGGCCAGGATCTGGATCTCGTCGTTCGAGCGGATCGTCAGCCGGCGGTCGAAGTGGCCCTCGGCCAGGTCGAGCGCGCCGGCCGTCAGCTCCTCGAGCGGCCGGGTGATGCGGGAGGCGAGCCACAGCGCCACCCCGACCGAGGCCAGGATCGAGAGCAGCGTCAGGCCGACCGTGGCGTAGACGAGCTCGCGGATCGCGGGGCCCATCCGGCTGAAGCTGACGTGGTAGACGACCGACAGCCGGTGGCGGCCCCAGTCCTCGATGTAGGGGGCGACGATCTCGAGCCGGCGGGCGCCGGTCTCGTCGACGGAGGCGATCCGGGTCGGCTCCAGCTTCTTGATCGCCTCCAGCCGCTCCGGGTCGCGCACCCAGCGCTCGGCGCCGCCGGCGTCGCGCTGCGGGTCGGGGTCGTCGAGCTCGCGGGAGTCGAACAGGATGCGGCCGTTGACGTTGACGATCAGCACCCGCTCGACGTTCTCGTCGAGCCTCAGGTAGTCCCGCATCAGCTCGCGGAACTTGTAGAAGCCCGAGAGGTAGTAGGTCTCGTAGCCGACGCAGATCGGGGCCCGCGTCAGGTGGGCGAAGCGGGCCGCCCCCTCTTCGATGTCGGTCTCCAGCTCGGAGCGCTTGGTGAGGATCAGGTAGACGGCGTTCACCACCAGGATCACCACGATCACCGCGGCGATCGCGAAGGCGGTGCGCGTCTTCAGGCTGTTCAGCCGCAGCGCCAAGGCCCGTCTCCTGAGGGGAAGACCGTAAGACCCGGGATCATATCAGGGCAGCCACGCTACAATCCCCGCCCCGGCGCCGCCAGATGCCCATCCTCGCCCGAATCCTCAAGGACCGCGGAATCGTCACCGAGCGCCAGCTCCAGGAGGCGATCCAGCACCAGGTGCTCTACGGAGGGCGCCTCGGCACCAGCCTGCACGAGCTCGGCTTCATCACCGAGGAGCGGCTGCACGAGGCGCTGTCGAAGGCCCACGGCGTGCCGACCGTGGTGGTCGACCCGCGCCAGATCGACCCCGAGGTGGTCAAGCTGGTCCCGAAGGCGATGGCGGCGGACCGCAAGGTGTTCCCCTACAAGGTCTCGGGCAAGACGCTGTCGCTGCTGATGGTCGATCCCTCCGACCACTCGACCGTCGCGAAGATCGGCTACTCGCGCGGCTTCATCGTCAAGCGGCACGTGGTCCCCGAGTTCCGGATGATCCAGTTGCTGCGCGACTGGTACGGGGTCGACGAGCGCTGGCGCTACACCGACACCCACCACCCGGCGGCGCCCGAGCCGGCCGTGCTGAGCCCCGAGGAGGCCGCTGCCCGCCTCGACTCCGCCGCCTCCCGCGACGAGGTCGTCGAGGCGGTGCTGGCGCTGGCCCACAAGACGTTCCGGCGCGTGATCTTCTTCATCGTGCGCGAGCCGTGGGTCGTCGGCTGGAGCGCGCTGGGCGAAGGCGTCGACCGCGAGCGGGCCGCGGCGCTGCGCATCCCGCTCGACCAGCCGTCGCTGTTCCGGGCGGTCGCGCGCGACAAGACGCCGTTCGTGGGCCGCCCCGGCCCGGAGACGGAGACCGAGCGCTTCCTGCGCGAGATCGGCAAGCGGCCCGGCACCAACCTGGCGCTGCTCCCGGTGCTGGTGCGCGGCCGGGTCGTCAACCTCGTCTACGGCGACGCGGGACCGGCCGGGCAGGTGAAGGCCGACCTCGGCGACCTGATCCTGGCGCTGCAGAAGGCCTCGAAGGCCTACCTGCGCATCATCCGCGCCCGCATCGCGGAGGCGGAGAAGGCCGCCGGGCGCGCCGCGCCGCCGGCGTGAGCGACGGCGCGGGCCGCAGCCTCGCGCTGCCGGGCTTCCTGGCCGCCTTCCAGTTCCGCGACTTCCGCCGGCTGTGGTCGGGCGCGTTCGTCTCGTCGATCGGCACCTGGACCCAGGACGTCGCGCTGTCGTGGCTGATCCACACCCGGATGGGGGAGCCGTTCTTCCTCGGCCTGCGCGCGTTCGCCGCGGAGTTCCCGCTGCTGGCCTTCATGCTGGTCGGCGGCGCGGTGGCGGACCGCGTCGACCGCCGCAAGATCCTGCTCACCTCGCAGGTGCTGCAGATGGTGTTCGCGGCGGCGCTGCTGGTGCTCTTCTACCTCGACCGGCTCGGCATCGGCGCGATCCTGCTGATCGCGTTCCTGACCGGCCTCGCCCAGTCGCAGTCGGCGCCCACCTACCAGGCCGTGCTGACCTCGATCGTGCCGCCCGCCCACATCCCCAACGCCGTCGCCCTCAACTCGCTGCAGTTCAACCTGTCGCGCGCGATCGGCCCGGCGATCGCGGGGCTGCTGCTGGCCTCGGCCGGCACCGGGCCCTGCTTCGCGGTCAACGCGCTGTCGTTCGTGGCGGTGATCGTCGCCATCCGCGGGTTGCACCTGCCGCCGCCGCCGCAGGCCGCGGGCAGTGCCGGGCGCACCCTGAGCCAGAGCCTCGGCGAGGGGCTCGCCCACGTCCGGCGCTCGCCGGAGCTGTTCGGGCTCACGCTGCTCGCGCTGCTCGGCAGCTTCCTCGCCTTCCCGCTGATCACCTACCTGCCCGTGCTCGCGGGCGACGTGCTGAAGACGGGTGCCGCCGGCTACTCGCTGCTGCTGTCGAGCTTCGGCGGCGGCGCGATCGTCGGCGCCGTGCTGACCGCGCAGCGCGGCAAGGTGCCGGGCCGCGGCCGGCTGATGCTCGCGACCTTCGCCGGCTTCTCCGTGCTCGCGGGCGTGGCCCTGTTCGTGTCCTGGCAGCCGCTGGTGATGGCGCTGCTGTTCGGCGCGGGCGGCCTGCTGGTCACCGCCTACTCGACGCTCAACTCGCTGGTCCAGGAGCTGGCCCCCGACGCGCTGCGCGGGCGCGTGCTGTCGGCCTTCGGCCTCGCCTTCCGCGGCGGCGGCCCGCTCGGCGGCCTGGTCGCCGGCGTCCTGGTCGGCCCGCTCGGGCTGCGTGTCGTGCTCGGCGCCTACTGCGCGCTGCTCGGCGTGATCGCGCTGGGCCTGCTGCGCCGCGGCCACCGGCTGGCGGCGCTGTGACGGAGCCGGCGCCCGCGTCCCGCCGCGTGCCGCTCGACGCGCTGGCCGCGCCCGCGCTGCTGCTGCTGTGCGCGCGCGACCTGGTGGCGTTCGACCCGCCGCGGGTGCTGGCCTGGCGGCTGCTGCACGACGAGGCGCTGTTCGCGCAGGCGCCCTGGTTCGTGCGCGCGCTGGTCACCCGGCCCGGCGCCGAACTCGACCGCGACCCGCTCGCGCTGCAGACGGGCGGCGCGCTCGCGCTGCTCGCGGCCTGCTGGCTCGCGGCCGGGCTGCTGCGGGCGGGCGTGCGCGTCCGACTCGCGCTGCTCGTGCTGTCCGCGTCGCTGCTCGTGGTGGTGCCCACGCTCGGCCTGGTGACGATGGGGCAGGCGATGGAGCGGCCCTACGGCCAGGACGGCGGCGTCGTGCAGCTGCCGATGGCGATCGACCGCATCCTGGCCGGGCAGAGTCCCTACGCGGCCGACTATTCGCAGGGCGTCCTCGGCCGCCAGTCGCGAGCCTCGGCCTTCTGGGAGCCGCTCGGCGGCAACCCGATCACCCGCCACCACGCCTACCTGCCCGGCACCCACGTGCTGATGGCGCCCTTCCAGCTCGCCTCGCGGGCCGTCTTCGGTTTCTTCGACCCGCGCTTCGTCACGCTGCTGGCGTGGGCGCTGGCCGCGCTCCTCGCCGCGCGGCTGGCCGGCGGCGGCGGGCGCGGGCTGCTGGCCGCCGCGGGCATCCTCGTCCACCCGCTCGCGTGGTGGCAGCAGGTGTTCGGCGCCAACGAGCTGTTGTTCGTCGCGCTGCTGCTGCTGGCGGCCGAGGCCGGCGAGCGCGGCGCCCATCGCACGGCCGGCGCCTGGCTCGGACTCGCCTGCGCCACGAAGCAGCTCGCGTGGCCGTTCGCGCCGTTCCTGCTGCTGCACTGGGCTGCAGCCCGTCACGACGGGAGCGGCGGCTGGCGCGGCGACCTGCGCGCGCTGGTCGCACCGGAGACGCTCCGGCGGGTTGCGGCGCCCGCGCTCGCGGGTCTCGCGGTGGCCGCCGTCGTCACGCTGCCTGTGGTCGCGCTCGACCCGCGCGCGTTCTGGGCCGACGTGGTCGCCTACAACGTCGGCTTCGGCGGCGATCTCTACCCGTTCGGCGGCACGCCCGGGATCGGCCTCGCCAACTTCGTGCTCTATGCCGGCGCCATCGCGGACCTGCGCGACCCGTTCCCGCTCGGGCGGCTGTATCCGCTGCTGATTCCGCTCGGCCTGCTGATGGTCCGCGCGCAGCTTCGCGCGCCGGGTCTCGGCGCGGCGCTGCTCAACGGCGCCACCGCCCTGTGCGCGGCGCTCTACCTCTCGCGGATCGTGCACCCGAACTACTTCGTCGCCGCCGCCGTGCTGCTGCCGCTGGCGGTCCTGCTGCGGCGCCGCGACGGCGACCTCGCCGCGGTGCCCGCGCTGCTGCTGCTGGCCGCGGTCGAGACCGCCGAGAACTCGGTGTTCCGCGCGGCCTGGGAGCAGGCGCGCGCAGCGGGGCTGGAGGCCTGGCTGTTCCGGCCGCTCGCGGCGCTGGCCCCGCGCGCCGGCGACGGGCTGACCTCCGACCCGCTCGGGCTCGCCGTCTCCGCCCTGCTGGCCGGCGCGAGCGTGCTGTGGCTGGCGGCGGGGGCCGTGGGGTTGCCCGTGCGCGCCCGAACCGCGGGGCTGGCGCTGCTGCTGGCGGCGCTCGCGATTCCGACGCTGGCCGTCGCCCGGCTCGGCGAGGCGACGGGCGTGCGGCGCGAGGAGAGCGGCTGGAGCGTGCAGGCGAGCGCCGCGGGGGCGCGACTGCGCGCGATGGAGAGCCCGTGGACGCGGCCCGGGGCGGCGCGGCCCGAGGCCCGCGAGGCGGCGAGCTCGAGCTTCCGGCTGGAACCGCCGCGGCGCTTCACGCCCGACCCGCCCCACGCGACGCCGGGGGCGGCAGTGCTCGGCGCGCTCCACGGCGCGCTCGACCCGCGGCGGGGTGCAGCGCTCGCGTTGATCGGGCTCGCGCTGGCGGTGGCCGTCGCGGGGCAGCGGCTGGGGATCGAGCCGGGCGCCGTCGCGGTTGCGCTGGCCGCGCCGCCGCTGCTCTTCGCGGCGATCTGGGGTGGCGGGGCGACGTGGGCGCTGGCGCTGCTGCTCGTCGCTGGGGCGCTGGTTCGCACCGGCCGGCTGTGCGCGGGCGGCGCGTTGCTCGGGGCTGCGGGCGCCGTGGAGCCCGTGGCGCTGGGCGGGCTGCTGATGCTGGCGGGCGGCGACGCCCGGCAGCGGAGGCGCGCGGTAACCGCCGCGGCGATGGTGCTCGGAGTTGCGGCGCTACCCGCGCTGGTTGCGCCCGCCGACGCCGTCGCGGCGCTCGGCGGCGCCCTCGAGCCGCGGCCCGGGGTCGGGCTGGCGGGGCTCGGGCTCGCCCGCGGGCTCGGCGACGCGGGCTACTTCGCGGCGGCCGCGGTGGGGCTGGTGATCGCGCTTGGCATGGCTGCTCGATGCGCTCGGTCAGCGCCCCTGGCGGGATCGGGACTGGCCGTGCTCGCCGCCGTCGTGCTCGCGCCCGGGCTGCCGGCGTCCGCGCTGGCGCTGCCGCTGGGCCTGCTCGCGGCAGGCCTCGCCCACGAGGGCGATCCGGAGGGCTGAGGGGGAAGCGCTGGTGCCGGAGGCGGGACTCGAACCCGCACGGTTTTACCCACACGCCCCTCAAACGTGCGTGTCTGCCAATTCCACCACTCCGGCACCGGAGTGCGGCGAACCCGAATCGTAGGGCGCGGGACGCAGGCCTGTCAAACCGACTGCGTCGTGGTTCGTCGTCGTGGCCGAGCCGGTCGCGCCGGGACCGCGCGGCCCGACAGCGGACCGCCTGCGGCGCTCGCCGCGCAGGTCGCCGTCGAGCCGCCTGTGCCGCGAGCCGCGCGGGTCGCAGTCGAACCCGCCTGCGGAGCCCTCGAACCGGGCCGCCGGGACCGCTAGGATGCGCACGCATGGACGAGCCGGCGAAGTACGAGCTGCTGACGCGGGTCGAGGCTTCCGACATCGACCAGCTCGGGCACGTCAACAACCTCGTGTACCTGCGCTGGGTGCAGGACGTGGCGATCGCGCA
Source organism: Vicinamibacteria bacterium (assembly GCA_025994075.1). Taxonomy (GTDB): domain Bacteria; phylum Acidobacteriota; class Vicinamibacteria; order Fen-336; family Fen-336; genus WYBL01. Next base: position 38,768 of record JAMQGV010000037.1, on the reverse strand, counting down.
CTGGCGGGTGCTGGCCACGGCCGAGGAGCAGGCCGCGGTCGCGTGGGTCGTCGTGCGGCACGAGATCGACTATCGGAGGCCCGCGTTCGCCGGGGAAGCCGTCGCGCTGCGGACGTGGGTGGGGCAGGCGACCAGCGCGACGTTCGAGCGCCACACCGAGATCGTGCGGCAGGACGACGGCGTGCTGCTGGCGCGGGCGAGGACGCTGTGGGCGCCGATCGATCCGGCGAGCGGGCGGCTGAAGCGGGTCGACGGCGCGCTGCGGGCCCGGGTCTCGGTCAGTTCGTCGGGTTGAACAGCGTCAGCCAGCGCGGCACGGTCGTCGGGACCGTGTCGTGGAAGCGCCAGCGCTTCGTGCCGCGCAGCAGGCGGGCCGCGCGGTCGGCCTCCGCGGGCGGGCCCAGCAGCAGGCCGCGGTGCTCGCGGTCGGAGGACTCGAGCCGCGTGATCACCGCCTGGGCCGCGCGGTCGGAGCCGCCGCCGAGGCACAGCGCGACGCCCGTGCACAGCGGGAACACCGCGATCGACGGGTTGGGGCTGTCGGGCAGCGGCTGCACGTGGACGGAGACGAGGCCCTCGGGGCGGCGCAGCACCGCGGTGCCGCTGCCCTTGGTGGCGAGCATCTCGCCGAGGATGCGCCACGGCCGCGTGCGCTCGTCGACGGGCACCGCCGAGAACGGGTCGACGACGCCCTTCCACGCGCCCGGCTCGGCGAGCAGCAGCACGTGGACCGAGCCGAGCGAGCGCTTCTGCAGCAGCGCCAGCGCCATCACGTCGCGGGCGCCCTCGTCCTCCTCGCGCAGGAACGAGTTGACGCGCAGCCCGGTCAGGTCGTGGGCGCCGGTCGGCAGCCGCCGCTGGCCGACGCCGGCGTCGAGCAGCCCGCGTTCGACGAGCAGCGCGACCGCCAGGTCGAGGCGCAGGACCGGGGCGATGCGGGCGCGGCGCAGGGCCTCGAGGCTGGTCGCCTCCGGCCGCCCCGCGCGCTCGAGCACCGCCTCGATCGGCAGCGAGGAGTAGCGCTCCTCCCAGCGCGTGCTGGCGCCAGCGGCCGCCCGCAGCGGCGTGAACGGCTCGGGCAGATCGCCGCGGCGCAGGCCCAGCTCGTCGATCAGCGTGCTCGCCTCCAGCATCACGTCCTGCAGCGGCAGCGGGAACTCGGCGGGGTTCGCCGGCGGGTCGGCCTCGCGGATCGACTCGAACGAGAAGCGGCCTTCGCGCTGGCCGAGCAGGGCCAGCACCGCCTCGCGGCCCGACCACGGCGAGAAGTGCGCGCTCAGCGCGGCGCCGTCCTTCAGCCGCAGCTCGGCGCGGCCGTCGGGGCTCTGGACCACCAGCCGGCCCGACAGCCGCGAGTGCTCGAGGTGCTGCAACAGGTCCCACACCGTGTAGGCCCCGAGGCGCCCGGAGAGGCAGTCGTCGCCGCGCTCCGCGCCGAGCAGGCGCTCGGCGCGGATCACCAGCTCGTCGCCCGCGAAAGGCTTGACCAGGTAGTCGTCGCCGCCCGAGCGCAGGCCGCGCACGCGGTCCTCGGGGCTGTCGGCGGAGGAGACGAACAGCACCGGGATGCCGCGCGTGCGCTCGTCGCGGCGCAGCTCCGACGTGATCTCGAAGCCGGTCAGGCCCGGCATCAGCAGGTCGAGCACGATCAGCTCGGGCTGCTCGCGAGCGGCCAGGGTGACCGCGAGGTGGGCGTCGTCGGTGGTCATCACCGCGTGGCCGGCCTTGCCGAGAGTCGCGGCGGAGACGCGGAGCTGGACCGGCTCGTCGTCGACGACCAGGATGCGGGCCATGGCGCGCTAGCGCAGGCGCAGCCGCAGCAGGACGGCGTCGTGGTCGGAGGCGCGGACCGCGTCGGTGCCCGGCGCCGGCGCGCCGAAGTCGACGTTCGAGTGCACCGGCACGAACTCCTCGACCCGGCCCTGCAGCGCAGCGTCGACCAGCACGTAGTCGAGCACCTGGGCCAGGCCGTCGAACGCGTACGTGTAGGCACGCCCGCCGGCTGCGCGGGCGGTGAGGTCGACGAGCGCACCGCCGGCGAGGAGCCCGGCGAGCGTCGGCGAGTCCTCGAAGTCGTTGAGGTCGCCGGCGACGATCACCGAGAGCGTCGGGTCGGCGGCCTTCAACTCCGCCGCCAGCAGGCGCACGGCCTCGGCCTGGGCGGCGCGCAGGTTCTCGTCGGTGGTCGTGCTCGCGTCCTGGGCCTTGAAGTGGTTGACGATCAGGGCGAGGCGTTCGCCGGTCGCGATCACCGTGAGCTGGACGACCAGCGGCGGCCGCGCGAACAGCGCGAAGCCGGCGCCGGACGGGCAGGCGAGGCCCGTGCCAGGATCGGTACCCGTGCAGCTCTGGCGCGCCTCGAAAGACCGCAGCTCCAGGCGCGCGGGGTTGTACAGGGCGCCGACGTCGATGCCGCGCCCGTCGGGCCCTTCGACTAGCACCGGCCGGTAGCCGACGGCCAGGAGTTCGGCCTGGTTCGCGAGGTCCTGCAGCACGCCGAGGTTCTCCGCCTCCGCCACCGCGAGCAGGTCGGGCAGGCCCAGCGCCGAGGCGACCTGGCGGGCGCGGCGGGCGAGGCCGGCCGCGTAATCGCCCGGCGCCACGACCGTGTCCTCCTTGCCGGGATCGTCCGCCGCGTCGAAGAGGTTCTCGACGTTCCAGAACGCGATCGTCAGCGGGTCGCCGGTACCGGTGGCGCGGGCCGGCGGCTGCAGGCCGCTCTTCTCGACGTTCGGCGTGCGCCCGGCGGGCAGCAGCAGCTTCCAGGCGCCGTAGGTGAAGGCCAGCACGCCGCTGGTGCCGGACACCCGGTCACCGTGGTCGAGCGGCAGCCAGCCGGCGGGCGCCGCGAGACCCAGCTTGCGCGGGTCGTCGGCGCCGCGGAACAGGCGGTCGATGCCGGCGCTCTCCGGCAGCGTCCAGGCCTCGCCGTAGTGGTTGGTGGCGGCGACGACGCGGAGCCGGCTCGGGGCCACCAGCATGCCCTCGCGCGCCTCGAGGTAGGCCGCGGCAGCGGCGGCGTCGGCCGGCACGTCCAGGCTCGCGACCTCGAGCACGCCGGGGAATGCGCCGTTGTCGGTCACGCTCTCGAGCTCGAGCGCGGTCATGCCGAACCACTCGACGACGCGCCCGACGACGGTGACGCGGTGACCGACGGGCGCGCTCGCTCGCCGGCTGCCCGTGGACACGAACAGCGCGTTGCTCGTCGCCGGGTCGGTGTCGCAGGCCGGGTCCAGCAGGAAGAAGCCCTGCAGCGCCGAGTTCGTGAAGTCGGCCGTCGCCACGCCGCTGGTCGTCGCGCGGCTGCCCTGCAGCGTCGAGCTGGTGCCCGAGCCCTGGATCGCGCACGGCGTCTGCGCGCCGGCGGCGGACGCGCCGAGCAGCGCGACCAGGCCGAGCAGCAGCGGGGAGAGCTTCATGACGTCGCGGGCCTCAGGAGAGGCCCAGTTCCTCCAGCGCGCCCTTGATCAGCAGCGGCCACACCGTGGTCGCGTCGGCGAAGACCTCGGCGAAGCGGCCCCCCTCCGCGGGCGGCACGAACTTGCCCCAGCTCACGCCCTCGGAGTACGTGCAGCCCGACAGCCCGCCCCAGTGGACGGGCTCCGGGCAGATGCGCACCGCGTAGGTGTAACGCGGCGGCACCAGGTCGAGGCCGAGGCGGTGATTGGTGATGTCGACGTAGGGGCCGACTTCCTGCGCCCAGTTGCGCGGGACGCCGCCGCCGATCGTGAAGATGCCGAGCTTCTTCGCGTCGAGCGCGAAGCGCGCGAAGCTCGACAGGTCGCGGTACGGGTTGTAGCGCGGCAGGAAGCCGAACACGTCCTTCGGGTCCTTCGGCTGCTCGCCCTTCAGCGCCAGCCGCATCGCCCAGGTCGACAGGTCGAGGCCCAGTTCCGAGTCCGTGAAGGCGGGCACGTAGACCGGCACGCCCTTCAGGTACGCGCTGCGCAGCACGCCCTGGCCGTGGGGGTCCTCGGAGAGCATCTTGCCGAGCGCCCGGCAGATCAGCTCGGACGACAACTCGCTCTCGCCCTCGAGCGTCTTCAGCGTCTTCGAGGTGAACTCCTCGACGTAGTTGAGGTTCGCCTCCATCTCGAGCGTGTCGTAGACGCGGTTGTAACCCTTGTCGAACAGCTCCTCGTCCGTCATCCGCGGGTCGTGGCGGTAGTGGACGAGGCCGACCGCCTCGGACATGCCGTGCGCCATCAGCGCGCCGGTGGACACCACGGCCTGCACCATGCCGGTGTCGATCATCTTCTGGATGACCTTGCCCATCTTGGCGATCGTCATCGCGCCCGACAGGGTGAGGACCACCTTGCAGTCGGGGTCCTTGACCATCGCGGTCGTGACCTCGAGCGCCTCGCCCAGCGAGCGGCCGCTGAACGCCGTGCGCGACATCGCCTTCAGCAGGCCGGCGAACGACGTCACCTTGTCGAGGTCGAGGCTCTCCAGGGCGACCAGCCCGTCGTGGCGCCCGTCGTGGAAGTCGCGATGCATGGCGCAATGTTAGCGCCGACACCTGTTCCGCGCCGAACGCGCCGGAGGGCTCAGGCCGTGAACAGCCGCACGCGACCGTCCTGCAGCACAGCGGCCAGACCGCGCGGCGGCAGCGCCACCGCGACGCAGGACTCGCCCGCTCCGGCCCACGCCGTCGTCGACGATGGCGGCGCCGCCCGCAGGTCCCACAGCGGCACGCCGTGCTCGAGGTTCGCGATCGCCAGCAGTCCGTCCGCGAGGGCGAGGCCGGAGGCCGGGCGCCGCGGCAGCCCGAGCCGGGCGACGGGCGCGCGGCGCTCGAGGTCGAACACGGTGACGTCGCGGTCCTGGCTGGCGACCGCGATCCAGTGCGCGCGCGGGTCCGCGGCGATGTGGGCGATCGCGCCTTCCGGCCCGCGCAGGGTGGCGAGCAGCCGCCGAGAGCCGCCGTCGAGCACCCGCAGCACGCGGTTCGCATGGCCCGTGACCAGTTCGTCGCCGACCCACGCGATCGCCGTCACCGGCGCCGGCTGCCGCAGCAGTTCGCGGCGCGCGTCGCCCGCGCGGGCCCCCTCGAGGTCCCACAGCTTGAGCGTGGCGTCGAGCCCGCCCGAGGCCAGCGTCGCGCCGTCCGGCGAGAAGGCGAGCGCGGGTACCGAGGCGTCGTGGCGCAGCCGGCACGCCAGCTCGGCGCCGCCCTCGAGGTCCCACAGCCGGACCGCGCCGTCGACGTGGCCCGAGGCCAGCCAGCGGCCGTCGGCGGAGATCGCCAGCGCGACCGCGATCGCCTCGCGGCTGGTGCGCCGGTGCATCTCGGTGCGCAGCGTCAGCAGTCGTTCGCGGCGCGCGAGGCTCCACACCCGCAGCGCGCCGTCGGCGCCTGCCAGCACCAGCCGTTCGCCGTCGGAAGCGAGCAGGGCGCCGTGGCTGCCGGGAGCTTCGCCGAAGACGACCGCCTCGCGCAGCGCGCTCGCCTGGCGCGGCCGCGCGGGCTCGTCCGCAGACGGGGGCCGAGGGGCAGGCGGGCGAGCCACCGGCGCGGCGTGCGCCGGCTGGTCCGGCAGCGGTGGGGGAGCCGGCGGTCGTGGCGCGGCCGCGCGAGCGGCCGCCGGGGAGTTCGCTGGCGGCGGCGAGGCGGGAACGGGTGACGCCGCGACGCGCACCGTGGGGGCCGCGTCCATCAGCTCCTCGATCTGGCCGACGAGCGCCGCCGCCTCGGACAACCCGGCGTCGAGCGCCTGCGCGCGCCGCGCCGCAGCCAGCGCGCCGTCGAGAGCGCCAGCGGCCACCTTCCGCCGCGCGTCGTCCAGCGCCTGCCGCGCCTGCGCCGCGCGGTCGGCCGGGGCCAGCGCCGGCTCCACGGGCGCCGAGAGTCGTGCCGCCAGGGCCAGCGCCGACGCCATCTCGGCCATGTCGAGGAAGCGCTGCTCCGGTGCCTTGCGCAGCGCCCGCTCGATCACGTCGGCCACCTCGCGCGGGGCCTCGAGGGCCGAGAGCGGCGGCGGCACGAACGGCTCGTGAACGATCTTGTAGGCGAGCGAGGCGACCGAGTCGGCCTCGAACGGGCAGCGCCCGACCAGCAGCTCGTGGAGCACGACGCCGGCCGCCCACATGTCCGCGCGCAGGTCGACGGCGGCGCCGCGCAGCACCTCGGGGCTCATGTACTGCGGGGTGCCGAGCACGATTCCGGTCTGCGTCAGGTGCGAGTCGCGCAGCCGGGCGATGCCGAAATCGACGAGCTTCACGGAGCCGTCCGCCGTCAGCCGGATGTTGGCCGGCTTGACGTCGCGGTGGATCACGCCGCGCTTGTGGGCGAAGTCGAGGGCGCGGCAGACGTCGACCATCAGCCGCAGCCGCAGCCCGGGCTGAAGCCGCCGCTCGGCGATCGCCGCGGCGAGGTCGACGCCGTCGAGCAGCTCCATCGCGATGAACGGTCCCTCGTCGCCGTGGCCGAGCTCGTAGACGGTGACGATCCCCGGGTGGGTCAGGCGGGCGGCCGCGCGCGCCTCGCGCTCGAAGCGCGCGATCGCGTCGGCGCGGCCGAGCAGCGCGGGCGACAGCAGCTTGAGCGCGACCGTGCGGTCGAGGCTCTGGTCGTGGGCCGCGTAGACCGTGCCCATCGCCCCGCTGCCGAGCACCGCCCGCAGCTCGTACTTGCCGAGCGCGCGAGGCAGCGGCCGCGGGGTCTCGCTCACGGCGCGCTTCGCAGCGCAGCCAGCAGCTCGTCGCCGAAGGAGTCGACCCGCCAGCGGCGCAGGCCCTCGACCGCCTCCAGGCCGCGGGCGTCCGCCGGATTCGCCTCGGCCACCTTCTCCAGCAGCCGCTGCGGCAGCAGCACCGAGACGTCGGGCAGCCCCAGCTCGGCCGAGCGCTGCTGCCGCCACGCGCGCAGCGCGTCGATCCGGCGCTCGGTCGCCTCGGACACCACCACCCGCGGCGGGCGCGGGAAGCGCGGCAGCTCGGCCTCGGGCAGCGCCAGCGCCCGCTCGACGCCGGCCAGCAGCGCCGGCACCTCCGCCTGCAGCCGCGGCAGCACGCCGCGGTGCCGGCGCAGCTCGTCGCGGCTCCGCGGCGGCGCCTGGGCCAGCTCGAGCAGCAGCTCGTTGCCGACGATCTTGAAGGTCGGCACGTCGCGGCGGCGGGCCAGATCCTCGCGCCAGGCCCAGGCCTCGCGCAGCACGGCCAGCGCCCGCGGCGGCAGCCGGCCCGCGCCCTTGATCCGCATCCAGGCGTCCGGCTCGGGCCCGCGCCGCGCCGGCGGCAGCGCCGCCACCGCTTCGCTCTCCTCGACCCACCACTCGTGGCGGCCGAGCTCGCGCAGCCGCGCCGCGAAGCGGTCCTCGAGATCGAGCAGGTGGACCACGTCCTTGAGCGCGTACTGCTCCTGCTCGGGGCGCAGCGGGCGCGCCGACCAGTCGTCCTTCTGGTGGGCCTTCGACAGCGTCGCGCCCAGCTCGTCGCGCACGCAGGCGAGCAGGCCGATCTCGGTGCGGCCCAGGAAGCGGGCCGCCAGCATGGTGTCGCCCATGTTGGGAAAGGCGAACCCGAAGTCGCGCTTGAGCGTCGTCACGTCGTGGTCGGCGCCGTGCAGCACCTTGCGCACGCCGGGGTCGCCCAGCACCGGCGCGAGCGGCGAGAGGTCGGGCACCGCGATCGGGTCGATCAGCACCGCGTCGCCGCGGTCGGTGGCGAGCTGCACGAGACACGTGCGGCCGGCGTAGTGGTGGAGCCCGTCGGCCTCGCTGTCGAGGCCGAGCCGGCGCACGCCGTCGAGCGAGGCGACGAAGCTGCGCAGGTCGTCCGCGGTGCGCAGCCACCGCGCGGGGATCATGGGTGTCGCTCCGGGTGCCGCCGCATTGCCGGCGAGTCTAGCGCGGGTAGCATGGGTGCGATGAGCCACGGGGGGTTCGACGCGCTGCTGCTGCTCTCCTTCGGCGGGCCCGAGGGTCCGGCGGACGTGATGCCCTTCCTCGAGAACGTCGTGCGCGGCCGCAACGTCCCGCGCGAGCGGCTGCTCGAGGTCGCGCAGAACTACGAGCTGTTCGGCGGCCGCAGCCCGATCAACGACCAGAACCGCGCGCTGCTCGCCGCGCTGCGCCCGGCGCTCGCCGCGGCCGGGATCGAGCTGCCGCTGTACTGGGGCAACCGCAACTGGGCGCCGTACCTGGCCGACGAGCTGCGCCGCATGCGCGACGACGGCGTGCGCCGCGCGCTCTGCTTCGTGACCTCCGCCTTCTCCTCCTACTCGGGCTGCCGCCAGTACCGCGAGGACCTCGCGAAGGCCAGCGCGGAGGTGGGCGCGGGCTGCCCCGAGGTCGACAAGCTGCGGATCTTCCACGACCACCCGCGCTTCGTGGCGGCGCTCGTCGCGCGGCTGCGCGAGGCGTTCGCGAAGCTGCCGCCGGAGCGGGCCGCGCGGGCGCGTCTCGTGTTCTCCGCCCACAGCGTGCCGCTGTCGATGGCGACGACGAGCCCCTACGAGGCACAACTGCGCGAGACCGCGGCGCTGGTCGCCCGTGAGCTGGGCCGCGACGAGTGGACGCTGTGCTTCCAGTCGCGCTCGGGCCCGCCCTCGCAGCCGTGGCTCGAACCCGACGTCAACGAGCACCTGAAGGCGCTCTCCGCCGCCGGCGCCCGCGACGTCGTGCTGTCGCCGCTCGGCTTCGTCTCCGACCACATGGAGGTCGTCTACGACCTCGACACCCAGGCGCAGCAGACCGCGCGCTCGCTGGGCCTCGAGCTGGTGCGGGCGGCGACGCCGGGCGTGCACCCCGAGTTCGTCGCCCTGGTCGTCGAGCTGATCCGCGAGCGCACCGAGGGGGCGCCGCGGCTCGCCCTGGGGTCGGGGCCGCGGCCCGACGTCTGCGCTCTCGACTGCTGCCCGGCTCCGGCGCATCCCGCCGGGCGCCCGCGCCCGACGGCCTAGGGGGCGCCGCTCAGGGCAGGCGGTGGACCAGGCCGTTGCCCTCGCGCCAGGCCCACAGCGCGTGGGCCACGCTCTCGAACGCGATTTCGTCCCACGGGATCTCGTCCCAGGTGAACAGCCGCGCCTCCAGCGTCTCGTGTCCGGCGCCGAAGCGGGGCTCGCGCAGCGTCGCGCGATAGAAGACGTGGACCTGGCTGACGTGCGGGACCTCGAACAGGGTCAGCAGCGGTCCGATCTCGACCTGCGCCAGCGCTTCTTCTTCCGCCTCGCGCGCCGCGCCTTCCGCGGTCGTCTCGTTCGTCTCCATGAAGCCCGCGGGCAGCGTCCAGTAGCCGCGGCGCGGCTCGATCGAGCGCCGGCACAGCAGGATCTTCCCCTCGTGCTCGGGCACGCAGCCGACCACGACGCGCGGGTTCTCGTAGTCGACGAACGCGCAGTGGTCGCAGACCCGGCGCTCGCGGCTGTCGCCCGCGGGGATCTCGCGGTGGAAGGCCGGCGCGAGGCGGGGCATGGGCGAAGGCTAGCAGGATGCGGGGCGTTTGCGACAATGGGGCGTGTTGGAAACCCTGCTGTGGGCCGGCCTGGGCCTGGCGGCCGCGGGCTACCTCGGCCTGCTCGTCTCCGCCCTGCTGACCCGCGCGACGCTCCCTGACCTGAGACGCGTGCCGGCGGTGCACGAGGGGGCGTTCCCGTCGCTGGCGGTGATCGTCGCGGCGCGCGACGAGGAGCGCGGGATCGAGGCGGCGATGCGCTCGCTGCTGGCCCAGGACTACCCGGCGCTCGAGGTGATCGCCGTCGACGACCGCTCGGCCGACCGGACCGGCGCGATCCTCGACCGGCTGGCCGGCGAGGACCCGCGGCTGCGGCCCGTCCACGTGCGCGAGCTGCCCGCGGGCTGGCTCGGCAAGTGCCACGCCCAGCACGTCGGCGCGCAGGGCGCCGACGCGTCGTACCTGCTGTTCACCGACGGCGACATCCTGTTCGATCCCGACGTGCTGAAGCGCGCGGTCGCCTGGGCCGAGGCCCACCGCCTCGACCACGTCGTCGCCTTCCCGCACATGCTGGCGCCGGGTTTCGTCGAGCGCGCGTTCGTCAGCACCTTCGGCCTGCTGCTGCTGCCCAAGTTGCGCACCTGGACGCTGCGCCGCGCCGGCGGCCGCGGCTACGTGGGGGTGGGCGCCTTCAACCTCGTGCGGGCCGAGGCCTGGCGCGCGATCGGCGGCCACGAGCGGCTGCGGCTCGAGGTGGTCGACGACGTGCGGCTCGGCTACCTGCTGCGCCGGCTCGGCCACCGCCAGGCCGCGCTCGACTCCGGCGGCCTGGTCCGCGTGCGCTGGAACGAGGGCTTCCGCGGGTCGTGGCGCGGGCTGCTCAAGAACACGTTCGCCGGGGCGGAGTGGAGCTGGGCCCAGGCGCTGGCCGGAACGGCCCTGCTGCTCGCGATGGCGACGGCGCCGCTCGCCGCCATGGCCCTCGGCGCGGGTGACGCGCTGCGCGCCGCCGGGCTCGCCGTCGGCGCGCTGGCCGCCGCGATCCACTCCGCCGCGGCCTGGAGGATCGCTCGCGGCAGCGGCCTCGAGGGGCTGCTGGCGCCGCTCGCGCTGCTGGCGCTGGCGGGGGCGATCCTGGCCTCGGCCGCGCTCGCCCACTGGCGCGGCGGCATCGAGTGGCGGCGCACCCGCTACCCGCTCGCCGCGCTGCGCGCGGGTTGCGTGCGCGAGGGCTCGCTGCCCGCGAGCGGGGCGGTCGGATGGTGACCCCGCGCGAGCTGACGGTGCGCGCCGCCGACGGCGTGACCCTCGCCGCGACGGCCTGGGAGCCCCAGCGGGAGCCACGGGGCGGCGTGCTGATCAACTCCGCGACCGGCGTGCTCCGCGCCTGGTACGCACCCTTCGCGGCCTTCCTCGCCTCGCGCGGCCTGCTCGTGCTGACCTACGACTACCGCGGCATCGGCGGATCGCGGCCGCGTTCGCTCGTCGGCCACCCCGCGCGGATGCGCGACTGGGGCCAGCAGGACGCCGAGGCCGCGTTGCAGTGGATGCTGGCGCGGACGCCGCGCGTCGCCGTCGTCGGCCACAGCTTCGGCGGCCAGGCGCTGGGACTGATGCCGTCCGCGCCGCGGCTGCGCGCCGCGCTGCTGGTCGCGGCCCAGAGCGGCTGGTGGGGCCACTGGCGCGGCGTCCGCCGCGTCGGCCTGTGGGCGCTGTGGCACCTGGCGATCCCCGCCGCCTGCGCAACCTTCGGCTTCTTCCCCGGGCGCCTGCTGGGCGCCGCCCAGGACCTGCCCGCGGGCGTCGCCCGCGAGTGGGCGCGCTGGGGGCGGCTGCCGCGCTACGTCGCGGACGACGAAGGGGGCGCGCTGGCGGGAGGTTACGCGCGGCTCGCGTGCCCGCTGCGCGCCTGCTCCTTCGCCGACGACGGCTTCGCGCCGGCGGAGGCGGTCGACGGCCTGCTCGAGCTCTACGCCGCGGCGGAGCGCGAGCACGTCCACCTGCACCCGCGCGAGCTGGGCCGCCCGATCGGGCACTGGGGCTTCTTCCGCGAGCGGAACCGCGAGCCGCTCTGGCTGGACGCGGCCGGCTGGCTCGAGGCCCGCCTCGCGGATCGCCCCGAATAGGCGAAACTGGAAGGGATGATGAGGATCAGCTCGATGGTGCGCCCGGCGTTGCTCGTGGGGTCGTTCGCCGCATCGGTCACGGCGGCCCAGCCCGTCACCCCGTTCGCCGCGGCGAGCAGCTTCGCCGCCGGGGCCGGCGAAGCGCGCTTCGCCGCGGTGGCCAACTGGGACCGCGACAGCCGCGAGGACGTCGCGCTGCTGCGGATCGAGGACGGCAGCGGCTTCGTCGAGGCCCTGGTCTCGAACGGGGCCGGCGCCTTCGCGCAGGGCGCACGCAGCGCGGTCTCGGGACAGGCGGTCGCGCTCGCCGTCGGCGACTGGAACCTCGACTTCGCCCCCGACGTCGCGGTGCTGAGCCCGGGCCGCATCGAGATCCGCCTCTTCGACGGCCGCTCGGCCTTCGAGTCGCGTGCCGACGTGGCCGTCGACGCGACTTCGGCCGCCGCCATCGCCGCCGGCCTGTTCAATGGCGACGGCAACCCGGACCTGGCCGTGCTGCCGCGCGGTGGCCGCGAGGTGCTGCTCTTCGCGGGCAACGGCCAGGGCGGCTTCGCGCCGGCGGGCCGTCTCGACACCGGCGGCAACGCCGATCGCCTGCTCGCGGCCGACCTCGACGGCAACGGCCGCACCGACCTCGTCGTGCTCGACCGCGCGGCCGGCGTCGCCGCGGTGTTCCGCAACTACGAGACGGGCTTCGCCGAGGTCGGCCGCTTCGGCGTGGGCCAGCAGCCGGCCGCCGCCATCGCCGCCGACCTCGACCGCGACGGCACGCTCGACATCCTCGTGGCCAACGAGAGCTCGAGCAGCGTCTCGGTGCTCGCGGCCCGCAACGGCAGCTTCGAGCTGATCAACACGCTCGGCACCGACGCCGGCCCGGTGGCGCTGGCCGCGGCCGACGTCGGCGGCGACGGGCCGCTCGACCTGGTCACGGTCAACGCCGCTGCCTCGACGCTCGCGCTCTACACGGGCAACGGCAGCGGCGGCCTGGTGCTGGCGCAGACGCTGCAGTCGGTGGGCGCCCTCGGCTGGTTGCTGGTCGCCGACTTCACCGGCGACACCCGGCCCGACACCCTGGCCGGGCCCACCTCCGGCGGCGGGATGATGTTCGCGCTCAACCAGGGCTCGGGCAGCTTCGTGCGCAGCGCGAGCTACGTCGCCACCGAGCGGCCGTTCGGGCTCGCCGTCGGCGACTTCGACCGCGACGGCCGTTTCGACGTCGTCGCCGCCGGCTACAACTCGGGCGAGGTGGCGCTCCTGCGCGGCGCTCCCGTCGGCCTGCTCGCGCCGACGAAGACGAGCGGTGTCGGCCAGCAGTTGAGCTCCGCCGCGGCCGCCGACTTCGACGGCGACGGCGACCTCGACGTCGCCGTGGCCGCCCGCGGCTCCAACCATGTCGCGCTGCTCGACGGCGACGGGGCCGGCGGCTTCAGCCGGCTGCGGAAGATCGAGGACTTCGACCTGCCGGTCGCGGTCGCCGCCGTGCGCCTCGACCGCGACGCGCGCACGGACCTGGTTGTGGCCAACCAGGGCACGGGCGAGGTGATCGCCCTGCTCGCGAGCGGCGACGGCTTCACCCGCGGCTCCGCCGTCAAGCTCGGCGGTCAGCCGTTCGCGCTGGCCGCGGGCGACCTCGACGGCAACGGCAGCCAGGACCTGGTCGTGGCCGACGCCGGGAGCCACCGCTTCCACGTCGTGCTGGGCGACGGCAACGGCGGCCTGCGCGCGGGCTCGAGCTTCGACACGGGGCGGGTGCCGATGGCGATCGCGCTTTTCGATCTCGACCGCGACGGCCGACTCGACGTCGTCGTCAGCAGCCACGGCGACAGCGTGGTCGAGGTGTGGAAGGGCGACGGCGCGGGCCGCTTCACCGCGGGGCCCGAAATCGCGATCGGCGCCCAGCCGCGGGGCATCGCGGTCGGCGACCTCGACGGCGACGGTCGTCCCGACCTGGCCGTCGCGCTGCAGGGAGTGTCGCAGGTGGCGATCGCCCTGCAGGACGGCAGCGGCGGCTTCGGCGAGCCGCAGCGCTACACGGCCGGAGCCAGCGTGACCGCCGTGGTCGCTGTGGACTTCGACCGCGACGGCGACCTCGACCTGGTCACCGCCGACAGCGGCGGCACGACCGTGTCGCTGCTCGTCGGCCGCGGCGACGGCACCTTCGGCCAGTAGCGAAACGCTCAGCCCGCCCGGCGCAGCTTCAGCACCCGCTCGGCGCCGAGGATCGAGTGCCGCGCCTCCAGCGCGAAGCCGTGGCGCGCCAGCAGCGGCAGCAGCGCGCCCGATCCGAGCTGCTGGACCGGGGCCTCGTTCGCCCCGGGCGTCAGCCGCGCGTGGAGGCCGCCCAGCAGCCGCCACGAGGGAGAGTCGTGGTCGGGGAAGCCGAGCACCAGCCGCCCGCCGGGCTGGAGCACCCGTGCGCACTCGGCGACCAGCCGTTCCGGTTCCGGCAGGTACTGGATCACCTGCGAGGCGACCACCAGGTCGCAGCAGGCGTCCGGGAACGGCAGCCGCGCCGCGTCGGCGCGCACCAGCTCGGGCCGCCCGTGGTTGCGCAGGAAGCGCAGGCGGGCCGGGCTCAGGTCCACGCCGATCGTGCGCGGCAGCGAGCCGAGCACCGGGCTCGATCCGCAGCCGAGGTCGAGGCCCCGCTCGTAGTCGCCGGCCATCCGCGTGAGCAGCCGGTAGCGGCGGCGCTGCCACGCCCGCTGCACGGGCAGCCGCGAGTGGAAGGCGCGGTAGTCGTAGTCCGCGGCGCTGAACGCGTTCCGCGAGCGCCACAACCGCAGCAGGGTCCGCAGGTACGAGAGGCCGAAGCGGAACAGCCGGGCGTGGGAGCGGCCGGCGCCGCGCGGCCAGTAGTGGAACGGCACCTCCCGCACCGCATAGCCCGCGGCGTAGAAGCCGACCAGCGCCTCGGGCAGCACGTCGAAGTCGCGCGAGCGCAGCGCCAGGCCGCGCAGGGCGGCTCCGCGGTACAGGCGGAAGCCCGATGACAGGTCGCGCACCGGCAGGTCGAGCACGAGGCCGTAAACCGCGTTCAGCACCCGGCTCAGCACAGCGCGCCCCAGTGGCATGTCGGCGTGGCCGAAGGGCACGTAGCGGGAGGCGACCACGAGGTCCGCGCCCGCGCGCGCCCGCATCAGGTCGAGCACGACCCGCGGGTCGTGGGACAGGTCGGCGTCCAGCGTGGCGATCCACTCGCCGGCGCAGTTCGCGACACCTTCGCGGAACGCGGCGCCGTAGCCCGGCTCGGCCTGGGGCACCACCCGCGCGCCGTGCGCCTCCGCGATGCGCACCGTGTCGTCGTGCGAGCCCCCGTCGACGACCACCAGCTCGTGGCGCACGCCGTGCAGCGCCAGCGCGGCGCGCAGCCGCGGCAGCAGGCGCGACAGGTTGGCGCCCTCGTCGAGGGTCAGCAGCAGGACCGAGAGCGTGGGCGGCGGGTTCAGGCGCCGGGCTCCGTGCCGCGCCAGCCGGCGATGGTGGCCGCGACCTCCGCTTCGGCCCGGCGCAGCAGGCCCTCGCGGTCCTCGTCCGCCGAGCGCGGCAGCGCGGGACAGAAGCGCACCCGCACCCGCTCGCCCCACGGCAGCGGCTTCAGGCGGCGCGCGACCACGCGCCACATGCCGTCGATCGCCAGCGGCACGACCGGCGCGTCCGGCATCGTCTCCAGCAGCGTCAGGGTGCCGGCCGGCTTGAACGGCTTGAGCCGGCCGTCCCAGGCGCGGGTGCCCTCGGGGAAGATCAGCACGCTGACCCGGCGCCGCTCCGCCTCGGCCCCCATCGCGCGGATCGCCTCCACCGCCTGCACGCGGTTCTTGCGGTCGATCGCGGCGAAGCCCCCGCGCCGCACGGCGATCGAGATCGACGGCACGCCCTGCGCGAGCTCCTTCTTGGCCACGTACTTGAGGTGGTGACGGCCGGCCGCCGCGGCGAACAGCGGCATGTCGAACATCGCCTGGTGGTTGGCGACGAAGATGCAGGGCGGAGGCGGCAGCGCGTCCGCGCCCTCGACCTCGGCCCGCAGACCGAAGAGCGGCAGGCACAGCCGGGCCAGCGTCCACTGCAGCCCGAGCAGCGCGCGGTCGTGGGCCCCGCGCGAGACGAGCAGGGCCAGCCGCTGGATCACGTCGAAGACCAGCATGGTCAGGCCGAACGCCGGCACGAACAGCAGCGTGCCGAACCAGTCGAGCAGCGGGCGCACGGCTCCTCGCGGGGTCTAGGCCGCAGCGCCCTCGAGCATGACCGCGGTCAGCTCGGAGTAGATGCGGGCCCAGGCCAGGCGCACGTCGGCGGTGAACTCCTGGCCGGTCACGCGCCGCACCATCTCCAGCAGCGCCTGCTCGACCGAGTCGTAGTGGCGCAGCTCGACGCCGTAGCCCTCGTGGCGGCGGCCCAGCTCGAGCAGCACGGGCTTCAGCTCGTCGATCCGGTCCAGGCCGCGCACCGCCGCGGTGAGCACGCTCATCAGCATGTCGCCCTGGACCTTCATGTCGGTCTGCCTGAACAGCGCGCGGGCGGCGGGGTCGACCTGGAACAGCAGCTCGTAGAAGAGCGCCGCGGCCTCCTCCTTGCGCTTCGCCACCTGCTCGAAGGTGTCCTGCACGATCATCACGGCGTCGCGCTTCTCGAAGTCGAGGATCTCGTGCACGGTCGTGTGGCGGCCGTCGAGGGTGTCGTCCTCCTGCACGACGACGCCGAGCCGCACCTCGGACTCGATCACGTTGACGAGTTCTTCGGTCGCCAGGATCCGCGTGCCGCGGCCGCGGTTCAGCGCCCGCAGGCGCTCGGCGGCCGTCGACGCACCGCCCACCGCGGTCGTCTCCATCTTGGACGGGTGGCCCACCCGCCCGACCACCATGCGCCCGAAGTGGAGGCCGACGCCGAGCTCCAGCTCCAGCTTGAAGTGCTCCTTCAGCCAGCCGTTGAAGTCGTCCATCCGCGCCTGCATCCGCAGCGCGGCGCGCACGGCCTGCACGCACTTGGCCTTGGCGTCGCCGCCGTCGAGTCCGAACAGCGCGTTGAAGCCGTCGCCCGTGTAGCCCTGGATGGTGCCCCCGCCGCCGACCGCGGGGTCGGTGACGTAGGAGAAGAAGCGATTCAGCACGTGCACGACGTCGTAGGGCGGCAGCTTGCGCAGGCGCGAGGCCATGTCCAGCAGCCCTGCCGACATCACGGCCAGCGCCATCTCGCGGGTCGGCGCCGGGGCCCGGCGTTCGCCGACCAGCAGTCCGAGGTCCTCCTCGTCGAGCACCAGCCGGCGCACGCTGACGGCGCCGGCGATCTTCGCCTGGCAGGCCAGCCGGATGTCGTCGCCCCAGCCCAGGCGCGAGGCCAGCCGCGCCTCGTCGGCGCTGCGCGGGCCGAGCGAGCCGGAGACGACGCGCACCCGGCAGGTCGAGCAGCGGGCGCGACCGCCGCACTCGTGGAAGTGCGGGATGCCGGCCTTCAGCGCGGCCTCGAGCAGCGTCGCGCCCGGGGCGGCCTCGAGCGAACGGTCGGCGCCGGACTCGCCCTGGTAGACGACGCGCGTCGCCGCCGCCGGGGTCGACCCGGCCGCTGCCACCGGAGCCGTGTCGATCGCCGACATGCCGGGGCGCGACAGCGACGCCGACGCCCGCAGCCAGCCGCCCGGCGACGACACCGCGGCGCTGGCCGCTGCTGGTGCCTCGACCCGGGCTTCGACCTCCGCCTCGGTCGCGCGTCCCTCCGCCAGCGCGTGCAGGGCCGCGAGCGCGTCCGCCAGCGCCTGGCCGTCGCGGAAGCGCTCGGCCGCGGCCTTGGCCAGCGCGCGGCGCACGACGCGGTCGACGATCGGCGGCACGCCCGGGTCCAGCTCGTGGATCGGCTCCGGCTCGCGCTCCAGCACCTGGAACAGCGCCGCGTGCACGCTGGGCGCCGGGAACGGCTTGCGGCCGGCGAGCACCTCGTAGGCGATCGCACCCAGCGCGAACACGTCGGAGCGGGCGTCGGCGCGCTCGCCGCGCACCTGCTCGGGCGACATGTAGTGGGGCGTGCCGAGGATCTGGCCGCTGCGCGTCGCGTCCGAGCCCTCGATCCGGGCCAGGCCGAAGTCGAGGATCTTGAGCCCGCCGCCGGGCAGCAGCCGGATGTTGGCGGGCTTCAGGTCGCGGTGGACGACGCCTTTCGCGTGGGCGAAACCGACCGCGGCCCCGGCCTGCGCGAGCAGCGCGAGCCGCGCGGGCAGCGGACCGAGCGGGCCGCGCCGCAGCGCGTCGGAGAGGTCCTCGCCCTCGAGCAACTCCATCGCCAGGTAGCAGTGGCCCTCGGCCTCGCCGAAGTCGTAGATCGTGACGATGTTGGGGTGGGTCAGCCCGGCGGCGGCCTGGGCCTCGCGGCGGAAGCGCTCGCGCCGCTCCTCGGGTGCGTCGTCGCCCGCGCGCTCGAGGATCGTCTTCAGCGCGACCACGCGTCCGAGCGCCTCGTCGCGGGCGCGGAACACCACGCCCATCGCGCCGGCCCCGATGCGATCGAGGATCCGGTACTTCGCGACGCTGGTCGGCGAGGCGGAAGACATGTCGACCCCTTCGAGTTTCGTTGAAAGGACGTAGGGTACCCGATCCGCGGGGCTAGTCGTCGTCCTCGTCGCGGCCGAGCGCCTGCAGCAGGCGGCGATGGCGGGTCGCGGCCAGCGCGGTGGCCGGGACGGCGAGCAGGGCCAGGGCGGCGAGGCCGCCGGCCAGCGTGGGCACGCGCAGCCAGGTGTAGTTCGAGAGCGTGACCAGGTCGTGGTCGATGCCGGCCTTGCCCTGCTGGTAGACGGCGCGGCGGCCGGCGCTGGTGGCCAGGCCGTGGCCGAAGGCGACCACGTTGAAGAGCAGGAAGAACCCGACGAAGCAGGACAGGGGCTGCTCCAGCAGCGCGCGCGCTCCCCACCCGGTCAGGCCGCGGTACAGGAAGACCACGCCGAACGCGAGCTCGAACAGGTGGCCCCCCGCCACGACCAGCCACTCGTCCCAGCCACGCCAGATCAGCAGCGCCCAGGCGCCCAGCGCGCCCGCCACCACGGCTCGCACGTGCCCGGGCCGAGCCCACGCGAGCCCGGTCGCTGCGGCGACCCAGGCCAGCAGGATCAGGCTCGAGCGCTCGCCGTGAGTCGTCAGGCCGCCGCCGCCCGCGAAGTCGAACGCCGGCAGCGAGGGATGGCCGAAAAGCCAGCCGAAGGCGGCATGGCCGAGCTCGTGGACCAGGGTCGACAGCGGCGTCAGCAGGAAGTGGGCGAGCGGGAAGCGGGGCAGCAGCAGCGCCAGCCCGAGCCCGATCGCCGCCGCCTTCCAGGCAGCATGGGGCAACCCCGCCCAGTGGGGTCCCGCGGCGGGAGCGGTGGCCCGGGCGGAAGCCGGGCGCGGCGGCGTGCGCTCACGGGCCGCCGCGGCCGGGCGTGCCCGCGCCAGGATCACTCCGCAGCCGGCACACTCGACCGCGCCAGCCTCGCTCGTCACGCCGCACCGCGGGCAGATCACCGCCGCATCCTAAGGCAACGCGCGCGGGGCAGGGGTAGACTTGGCCCGCCATGAACGAAACGAGCCTCAAGAAGACCCCGCTGAACGCCGTCCACCGCGAGCTGAAGGCCAAGATGGTCCCGTTCGGGGGCTGGGACATGCCCGTCGAGTACTCCGGGCTGATCGCCGAGCACATGGCCGTGCGCAAGGCGGCCGGGCTGTTCGACGTCTCCCACATGGGCGAGTTCTTCGTCGAGGGCGCCGGCGCGCTGGCGTTCCTGCAGCGGGTCACGAGCAACGACGTCGCGAAGCTGGTCGACGGCCAGGCGCAGTACTCCTCGCTGCCGATGCCCAGCGGCTGCCCGGTCGACGACGTGATCGTCTACCGCTTCGGCCCCGAGAAGTTCATGCTGATCGTCAACGCGGGCAACCTGGAGAAGGACTGGGCCTGGATCAACGCCCAGGGGCCGCAGGGCTGCACCCTCACGAACCGCAGCGACGAGATCGCGCTGATGGCGCTGCAGGGCCCGCTGGCCCAGGAGATCCTCGCCGACCTCACGCCCATCGACCTCGCGGGCATCAAGTACTACCACTTCGCCCAGGGCGACGTCGTCGGGGTGCCGGCGACGGTGTCGCGCACCGGCTACACGGGCGAAGACGGCTTCGAGATCGGCGTGCCGGCGGACAAGGCGGAGATCGTGTGGCGGCGCCTGCTCGACCAGGGCAAGGAGCGGGGCCTGGTGCCGACCGGCCTCGGCGCCCGCGACACGCTGCGCCTCGAGGCGAAGATGGCGCTCTACGGCAACGACATCGACGAGACGATCACGCTCGTCGAGGCCGGCCTCGGCTGGATCGTCGCGCTGTCCGACGCCAAGGGCGACTTCGTCGGCCGCTCCGTGCTCGAGCCGCAGAAGAAGAACGGCACCGCGCGCAAGCTGGTCGGCTTCGAGATGACCGGCCGCGGCATCGCCCGCCACGGCTACCCGGTCTTCGTCGACGGCCATCGCTCCGGAGACGTGACCTCCGGCAGCTACGCACCGTTCCTGCAGAAGAACATCGGCCTGTGCTACCTGCCCGCGGCGAAGGCGGTGCCGGGCACGGCGATCGAGATCGAGATCCGCGGCCACCGCGTCGGCGCCAAGGTGGTGCCGACGCCCTTCTACAAGCGGGCGAAGTAGGCACCCGGGATCCCATCACCCCGGGAGCGGCTCGCCGCCCCGGCCCGCGCCGCTGGCGTCCGCCCGGCGCCACCCATGGAGAAGACGAACTCGTGAAGACCCTGCATGCATTCCTGGCGGCGGCGCTCGCCACCGTGGGGGGCGCGGCCCACGCCGCCGAGGGCGGCGCGGCGATCCTGGTGCTCGACGCTTCCGGCTCGATGTGGGGCCAGGTCGCCGGCCGTCCCAAGATCGAGCTGGCGCGCGAGGCCGTCGATGCCCTGGTCCGCCGCTGGCCCGCCGACCAGGCACTCGGCGTCGTGGCCTACGGCCACCGCCGCAAGGGCGACTGCGCGGACATCGAGTTGCTGCAACCGGTGGCTGTGCCCGACGTGGCCCGCCTGCGCCGGACCCTGGCGGCGATCAAGCCCGCGGGCATGACGCCGATCAGCGCCGCCGTGCGCTTCGCGGCCGAACGACTCGCCTCCTCCGAACGCAAGGCCACCGTGATCCTGGTCAGCGACGGCGAAGAGACGTGCCAGGCCGACCCCTGTGCGCTGGGCGCCGAGCTCGAGAAGAGCGGAGTCGACTTCACGGCGCACGTGGTGGGCTTCGACCTGCCGGCGGGCCCGGCCCGCGAGCAGTTGCAGTGCCTGGCGCGCGCCACCGGCGGCCGTTACGTCGAGGCGCGCGACGCTGCCGGACTCGGCGAAGCGCTCGGCGCCCTCGGCGCGGCGACCTTCGAGGCCCGCACCGGGGGCGAGTGGATGCCGGACGTCGGGCTGGTCCCGGAGACGCTGGCGGCACTCGGCGAGCCGGATGCCGGCGGCACGGAGACGATCGCCTTCACGAACGACAAGACCGCCCGCGACTGCCAGGCGCTGTGCCAGTCGCGCGCGAGCTGCGCCGCCTGGACGTACGAGCCGAGCGGCACGTTCTTCGTCGACCACCCTCGCTGCGCGCTCAAGGGCCGCGGCTTCGGCATGCGGGTCGAGAAGATGGAGCGGGGCGAGGGCTGGGTGTCCGGCGTCAAGCCGGGTGTCGAGCTGCTGGTCGAGTAGCGCATGGCCTCGCCGCTGCCCGTGCCGCAGCCGTTCCGCGTGCTGTTCGTCTGCTCCGGCAACATCTGCCGCTCGCCACTGGCCGAGGCCGTGTTCCGCAAGCTGGCCGCCGACGCGGGCCTCGCCGAACGCTTCGAGATCGACTCCGCCGGCATGCACGGCTTCCACGAGGGCGAGCCGGCCGACCCGCGCACGAGGCGGGTCGCGAAGCGCCACGGCTACGACGTGACGTCGATCTCGCGGCCCGTGCGCGGCGACGACCTGGAGCGCTTCGACCTGATCGTCGCCATGGACCGCAGCCACAAGCGCGAGCTGCTGGCCCGCGGCGGCAAGGCCTGCGCGGGCAAGATCCGGCTGCTGCGCGAGTTCGACCGCAGCGCGGACCCCGACGTGCCCGACCCGTACTACGGCGGGGAACGCGGCTTCGAGGACGTGCAGGCGATCGTCGAGGCCGGCTGCCGCGGCCTGCTGAACCACCTGGGCGCGTGAACGCGGCGTTCCTAGAGCCCGCGCTGCGCGCCGCCACGGGTGACGCGTCGCTGCGGGTGAGGGGAGCAGCGCCGCTCGGCGGCGGCCTCCACGCCGCCGGCCGCCTCGAGACGACGGCTGGGGCGTTCTTCGCGAAGTGGAGCGACGGCGGCCCTGCCGACCAGTTCGTCGCCGAAGCCGCGGGGCTCGAGGCGATGGCCGCCGCGGGCAGCGGGCTCGCGGTGCCGCGGGTGATCGCGGCCGCGGCCCCCGCCGCCGGCGTGCCGGGCTTCCTGGTGCTCGAATTCCTCGAGCCGGGGCCGGGCGACGACGAGGCGCTCGGGCGCGGCCTCGCGGCGCTGCACCGGGCGAGCGACGCCCGCTTCGGCTTTCCGCGCACCACCTACTGCGGCGGCACGCCGCAGGACAACCGCCCGTGCGACGACTGGCCGGCGTTCTACCGCGAGCGCCGGCTGCAGCCGCTGCTCGACGTGCTGCGCCTCGCCGGGGGCGAGCGCGCGCCGTTCGAGCGCCTCGCGGGGCGGCTGCCCGAACTCGTCGCCAGCGACGAGCCGCCGGCGCTGATCCACGGCGACCTGTGGTCGGGCAACGTGCTCTCGACGCGCCGCGGCCCCGCGCTGGTCGATCCCTCCTGCGCGTACGCCGCGCGCGAGATGGAGTTCGGCATCACGACGTTGTTCGGCGGCCTCTCGCCGCGGGCGTGGGCCGCCTACCTGGAGGCGTGGCCGCTGGCCGCCGGCTGGCGCGAGCGCAACCCGCTCTACCAGCTCTACCACCTGCTGAACCACGCCCTGCTGTTCGGCGGCGGCTACCTCGCGCAGGCCGCGGCGATCGCGCGTCGTTTCGCCTGAACGCGGCCCGCGCGGCGGGCCCCGGCGGCGCCTAAGATGGGCGGCATGCTGCCTCTCGCCCTCGCCGCTTCGCTGGTCCTGGCCGCGTCGCCCGCGCCCGCCGCGCCCGCCGACGAACTCGAGTCCACCGTGGCCCGCATGGCCCGCGTCGGCTTCGCGACCTCGCCGAGTTTCTCGCCGGACGGCCGCCGCGTCGCCCTGGTCGCCAACCTCTCGGGCCTGCCGCAGGTGTGGATCGTGCCGGCGGAGGGCGGGTTCCCGGTGGCGGTGACCGCGCTGGAGGACCCCGTCGGCGGCGTCGAGTGGTCGCCGGACGGCGCCCACCTCGCGTTCACGGTGGCGCCCGGCGGAGGCGTCAACGAGCAGGTGTGGGTCGTGCGGCCGGACGGCAGCGGCCTGCGCCGGCTGACGGCCGGCGGCCGCGAGACCAACCGCTTCTTCGGCTGGCTGCGCGGGGGACGCGAGCTGGCGATGGGCAGCAACGAGCGCGACGGGCGCACGATCGACGCCTTCGTCGTCGATCTCGAGAGCGGCGCCCGCCGCGGCGCGACGACGGCGCCGGGCCTCAACAGCACGACCGACGTCAGCCGCGACGGCCGCCGCGCGGTGGTCTCGCGGCTGCAGAGCCGCGGCGACAACGACCTCTTCCTCGTCGACCTCGCCACCGGCGCGGAGGCGCTGCTGACGCCGCACGAGAAGCCCGGAACCTTCTTCGGCGGGACCTTCTCGCCGGACGGCCGCGTCGTCTACCTCGGCTCCAACGCGGGGCGCGACCTGCTGGCCTTCGCCCGCGTCGGCCTCGACGCCGGCGGCCGGCCCGGTCCGATCGAGGTGCTGGCCGCGCGCGACGACGCCGAGCTGCAGGCGTTCGCGCTCGACGAGACGGGGGCGACGGCGGCCCTGCTGTGGAATGCCGCGGGCCGCAACGAGCTGGAGTTCTTCGACCTCGCCGGCGGGGGCCGCACGCCGGGGCCCGCGCTGCCGGCGGAGATCGCGGGCGGCCTCGCCTTCTCGCGGGACAGCCGCGCGCTCGCCCTCTCGCTCTCGGGCTCCGCGGCGCCCGCCGACGTCTGGGTGCTCGATCGAGCCACCGGCGCGTTCCGGCAGCTCACGCGCAGCCCGCACCCCGGCGTCGACCTCGCGAGCCTCGTGCGCCCGACGCTCGAGCGTTTCAGGGCTCACGACGGCCTCGAGCTGAGCGGGTGGCTGTACCGGCCGTCAGGGGCGACGGGCCCCGGCCCGTTGGTGCTCTCCTTCCACGGCGGCCCCGAGGGGCAGGAGCGACCGGCCTTCCGCAGCGACTACCAGGCCCTGCTCGCCCGCGGCATCGCCGTCTTCGCGCCCAACGTGCGGGGTTCGTCCGGCTTCGGCAAGCGCTTCGTCAACCTCGACAACGGCGCCCTGCGCCACGACGGCGTGCGCGACATCGAGGCCTGCCTGAAGCACGTGGTGGCCGCGGGCGTCGCCGACCCGCGCCGCGTCGGCATCATGGGCGGGTCGTACGGCGGCTACATGGTGATGGCGGGCCTGACGCGCTGGCCCGACGCGTTCGCGGCCGGCGCCAACCTGTTCGGCGTCGTCAACTTCGCGACCTTCTTCGCCCACACCGAGCCGTGGATGGCGGCGATCTCGAAGGTCGAGTACGGCGACCCGGACACCGAGGCCGCGATGCTGAAGTCGCTGTCGCCGATCCACGAGGTCGACCGCGTGAAGGCGCCGACGATCGTGCTGCACGGCGCCAACGACACCAACGTGCCCGTCGTCGAGGCCGAGCAGGTGGTCGAGAACCTGAAGCGCCGCGGCGTGCCGGTCGAGTACGTGCTGTTCCCCGACGAAGGCCACGGCTGGCGCAAGACGCCCAACCGCATCCGCTCGACGGTTGCCGTCGTGCGCTGGTTCGACCGCTACCTGAACGCGCGCTGAACCGCGCGCTAGCGCAGCGCGAGGCCGTGGAAGGCCAGCGCCTCGCGGTAGCGCGCGACGATCGCCGCGCCGTAGCCGGGGTCGGTCGCCCACTCGCCGCGGCCGAGCTGGTTCCAGTACGGGGCGCGACCGCGGGGCCGGACCAGGTCGAAGCGCGGGTCGACGCAGGGGAAGGCCAGCGGCGGCGACGCGCACGTCGTCGCCCGCGGGTCGGCGTAGGCGCGCAGGTGCTGGACCTGGGCCCGCACGCCGATGCGCGCGCTGGGGAAGCTCGCGGCCTGGCCCGGATTCGCGTCGACGGCGCCCAATCCCGAGAAGTTGTTCTTCCACGCGGGCACCATGCCGGGGAAGCGGAACCATCCCGTCTCGATCACGGCCTGCACGAATGCGACGTCGCCCGCCACGCCTTCGGCGGCGCCTTCTTCGACGAAGTAGCGGGCGATCGCTTCCAGCGGCTCGCTCGCCCTCCAGGCGCCGGGCGGCTGCGGCCGGCGGCCGCGGACCCAGGCCGCGAGCTGGGCCGCGTCGAGCCGCGAGGGCCCCAGGATCGCGACCCGCGGCCCGGAGGGCGGCAGCGGCACCTGCGGCCCGCGCACGCCGCCACACGCCGCTGCCAGGGCGGCGAGCAGGCCGGCGCCGGCAGCGCGGACGAGGCGGTTCACGAGTGCCGACTCTACACGACCCCTGCCTCGCCCCCGGGTGTAGACTTCTCGAAGTAGCGCGGCCGGGGCCGCGGTTGGCCCGGCCGGATGGAGCCCCGCGTGGGCGCTGGCGACTCCTCGAGTCGTGGGCCGTCCGGAGAAAACGGGGGGGGCGCCCACCCGATTCTCCCCCTCGGAGGCGACGAAGCGGCGCGCGAGGCGCGCCGCGCGGCCAAGGCCGAACCCCGCCGCCCGCTGGAACCGTGGGAGCGCTATCGCGCGCTGATCGACACCCTCGAGGAGGCCCACAAGCTGGCCGACCTCGGCGACCACAAGGCGCGCTTCGCGCTCGTCATCATGGGCGCGCTCAACGTCGTGCTGTTCGTGGTCGGCACCCGCTCCGACCTGGCGACGGCGGTGCCGGATGCCTGGCGGCCGTGGCTCACGGCCTACCTCGTGGTCTACGCGCTGGTCGCGCTCTACTTCTTCGCGCAGGCGATCGAGGCGCTGCGGCCTCGACGGCTGCGGCTGCACGTGCCGCTCGTGGACGGCGCGCTGGACGGGCCGATCGGGCTGCGCTTCCACGAGGACGCGCTGACCCGCGACGCCGACGGGTATCGGGACGCCTGGGCCGCGGTGCGCGTGGACCAGCTCAACGCCGAGCTGGCGGCGCAGGCGCACACCCTGGCCCACGTCAACCGCTCGCAGTACATCGCGCTGCGGCGCCTGTACCGCGGCCTGCACGTGATGGTCGCGCTGCTGACCGGGCTGCTGCTGTTCGACGCGCTGCTCCTGCTCTCGCGCCCGGCCGCGCCTCCCGCCCCGCCGCCGGGCGTCGCCGTCCCGCTCGACGCCCTGACCGGAGGCCGGCCGTGATCGCGCGCGTCACGTGGGCACTGGCCGGGCTGCTGCTCGCGCGCGGCGCCGGGGCCGGGGACGCGGGCTTCCAGGCGTGGCCGCCCGCGTGGAGCAGCGCTTCGGGCGCGCGCGTCGCGCTGACCGGCTTCGTCCAGCTCGACGCCCGGGCCTTTCCCGGCTGGGAGGTCGCGGGTGCGGAGGCGTCGGCGCGGGCGGAGGCCGCCGAGGCGCGGCGGGGACGGCTCGGCGTCGAGGGCGAGTGGGGGCGGTTCGAGTTCGAGGTCGAGGCCGACCTCGCGGACGGCGACGAGCGGCTGAAGGACGCCTGGCTCGGCTGGCGCCTCGGGCGCGCGCTGAGGCTGCGCGCGGGGCGCTTCAAGCCGCCCGTCACTCGCGAGTGGCTGACCGGGTCGCGAAGGCTCGACTTCCTGGAGCGCTCGCTGCCCGTGCGCGCGGTGGCTCCCGGTCGCGACTGGGGCGGGCTCGCGATCGCCCGCCTCGCGGACTTCGAGCTGCACGCCGGCGCGTTCGCCGGCGACGGCGCCGCGGACCGCTCGCAGGCGGAGACGACGCTCGCGGGACGGATCGCGTGGCGCGGGCCACGCGATCTCGAGCTCGGCGCCTCGGGCAGCGTCGGCGACGTGCGCGCGGACCCGCCCGCGGCAGCCGAGCCGCGGCCGCTGGGGATCGCGGGCGACGCGCCCTCGGGCTTCCGCTTCTCCGAGCCCCGCTTCGTGGACGGGCGCCGGCGCCGCCTCGGCGTCGATGCCGGAGTGGCGCTCGGCCCGGTCGCCTTCGCCGCGGAAGCGGTGTGGCTGCGGGAGCGGCGACGGGGCCAGGGTCCGCTGGGCGACGACCTGCCCGACGAGGTGGCGCGCGGCCTGGCGGGCTCGGCGCTGTGGCGGCCGCTGCGCGAGGTCTCCGCCAAGGGGCGTCGCCGGCCCGCGCGCACGCTGGAGCTGGGGCTCCGCTTCGAGCGGCTGTGCTTCGACGACGCCGGGCCCGACGCGGGTTTCGCAAGTGCGGGCAGCCGGGCCCGCAACGTGCGGCCCGCCGGCGCCGAGGCGTGGACCGCCGGGGCCTCGTGGTGGCCGCGGCCGTGGGTGCGGCTGGTGGCGAACCTGATTCTGGAGCGGTACGACGACGCGCTGCGGGCGCCGGAGCCGGGGCGGGCGGGGAACTACCCGACGCTCGCCGCCCGCCTGCAGCTCGCGCTGCCGTGAAGGAGGGGGCGATGAAGTGGCCCCTGGGCGTGGCGGTCGCCGTGCTGGCGGCCGCGCCGTGCGCGCCGGGGCAGGAAGCCCCGCGCGAGCCGCTGTTCGACCCCGCGCGGCTGCACGTCGTGCAGATCGAGATCGACCCCGCCGACTGGGCCGCTCTGCAGGCGGGCTACTGGTCGAACCAGTTCTACGCGGCCGACGTGGCGCTCGACGGCGAGGTCGTCCGCCAGGTCGGCGTGCGCTCGCGCGGCGACGGCTCGCGCAACGAGCGCAAGCCCGGGCTCAAGCTCGACTTCAACCGCCACGTGCCCGGCCAGGAGCACCACGGCTACAAGTCGCTCGTGCTCGACAACCTCGTGCAGGACCCGAGCGGCCTGCGCGAGGCGCTCGCGTTCGAGGTGTTCGAGGCCATGGGCCTGGCCGCGCCGCAGGCCGCCTTCGCCCGCGTCCACGTCAACGGCGCGTATCACGGTCTCTACGGCCTGGTCGAGCCGGTCAGCGGCCACCTGCTCAACGAGCGGTTCGGGGAGGACGGCGGCAACCTGTTCGACTACGAGTGGGTCGACGCCTGGCGCTTCGAGGAGCGCGGCGACGCGGAAGCCTACGTGCCCGCTCCCTTCCAGCCCGAGAGCACCGAGCAGCCGTTCGACCCCGGCGCCCTGCTCGAACTGGTGCACGACGCCAACGCGGCGCCGGGCGGGTTCTACCTCGAGGAGATCGCGCAGCACCTCGACCCGTGGCGGCTGGCCACCTACCTGGCGGTGGAGAACGCCGTCGCCGAGCGCGACGGCTTCGTCGGCGCCTGGGGCGTCAACAACCTCTACTTCTACCAGTTCCGCGGCCAGCGCCGGTTCGTGCTGATCCCGTGGGACAAGGACTCGACGTTCGCCGAGGGGCGCTGGCCGGTCGAATACGGACTCGCCGACAACGTGTTGACCCGCGGCCTGATGGCCGACGCCCGCTTCGCCGACTACTACCGCTTCGAGCTGAAGCGGGCGGCCGTCTCCTTCGTCAACGAGCGCTGGCTGCTGCCCCGGCTGGAGAGCCGTTACGCGCTGATCCGGGAGGCGATGCTCGCCGACCCGGCGAAGCCGTACTCGAACGAGCAGTTCGAGGACGCGGTCGTGCGGTTGCGGACCTGCCTCGCGGAACGCGAGGCGAACGTGCTGGAGCAAGTGCCATGAAGCGCATTCCCGCCTTCGCCGCGGTGCTCGCCGCGGTCGCGCTGCAGGCGCCGAGCGCCGGCCCGCGCGTCACCCGCGGCCCGTACCTGCAGGCCCCCGAGCCCGGCCAGGTCCGCGTCGTCTGGTACACGGACGTCGCCGCCGAAGGCGTCCTGCAGTGGCGGATCGCGGGCGGCGCCTGGCAGGAGGCGCGCGATCCCGCGGGGGCCTCCACCCGCCAGGAGGTGCCGTTGCCCGCGCTGGTGCCGGGCCTCGGCCACGAGTACCGGCTGCCCGACGGGCGCACGTTCACCTTCGCGGCCCCCGCGGCGGGCCTGCAGATGGCCGTGTTCGGCGACTGTGGCAGCGCGGAGCCCGGCCAGCACGCCGTCGCCGCCCTGATCGCGCGGCGGATGCCGGCCGCCGACAGCGCGCTGATCGTCGGCGACGTCGTGTACCCGAGCGGCGCGGACTCCGACTACGGCGGGCGCTTCTTCGGCCCCTACGCGAGCCTGCTGCCGCGTTTGGTGTTCTTCGCGGCGCTCGGCAACCACGACGTCGAGACCGAGAACGGCGCGCCCTACCTGCGGGTGTTCACCCTGCCGCGCAACGGACCCGCGGCGCTGCCGCCGGAGACGGCGTACTCCTTCGAGCGTGGCGGGGTGCACTTCGTCGTCCACGACTCCAACCTGCCCGCGGCGAAGCTGCTGGCGCAGGCCGGGGCGTGGCACACGGCCGACCTGCACGCGAGCGGCGCCCGGTTCCGGGTCGCGGTGCTGCACCACAGCCCGTGGAGCTCGGCGGAGAACTCGCTCACGTCCCAGGTCGTCGCGCTGCGCGAGGCGCTGACCCCGTTCTTCGCCCGCTCCGGCGTCGACCTGGTGCTGGCGGGCCACGACCACACCTACGAGCGCACGCGGCCGCTGGACGGCGTCGTCTACGTGACCTCGGGCAACGGCGGCTACGAGCTCTACCCGCGGCGCGCGACGCGGCCCGAGACCGACGTCTTCTACAACGCCCGCCACGGCTTCAGCGCGCTGACCGCGAGCGGCCCGCTGCTCCAGCTCGAACACGTCGACATCGGCGAGTGCCGCGTGGACACCCTGCAGCTCAAGAAGCCGGTCGCCCGCGGCGACGCGTGGAAGCTGCTGCCCGGCCTCGCCGAGGCGCCGGACGGCTGGACGCGGCCGGAGTTCGACGACCACGCCTGGCGCTCCGGCCCCGCCGGGTTCGGCTTCGGGGCGCCGGGCCTGGTCACGCCGCTGTCGGAGCTGCTCGGCGCCGCGCCGGTGCTGCACGCCCGCATCGGCTTCGAGGTGCCGACCCCCGGCGTGGTGCGCGAGGCGCTGCTGCGGCTGCGTTACGACGACGGCTTCGTCGCCTGGCTCAACGGCGAGGAGGTCGCGCGCCGCAACGTGCCGGCCGGCGCCGGGCCGCGCACGACGGCCTCGGCGCGGCACCCGGGCGACGACTACGAGACCTTCGCCCTGCCCGTGGGCCTGCTGCGGCCGGGGCTGAACCGGCTGGCGATCGAGGTCCGCAACGTCGCGGCCGACGACCCGACATTGGTACTGGTCCCGGAACTGACGCTGCTCGCGGCGGACCCCGGGCGCTGCCCGTAGCTCGCGGTGGCGGCGGGTTAGAATCCCCCGAGGCCGCCACCAGGGCGGGGGGAGTCATCCATGAGCAGCTACCCGGACGATCGCCGTTACTCCAAGGACCACGAGTGGCTGAAGGTCGAAGGCGACCTCGGCCGCGTCGGCGTCACCGACTACGCGCAGAAGCAGCTCGGCGACGTGGTGTTCCTCGAGTTGCCCGCGGTCGGCGCCAAGTTCAAGGCCCACGAGCGCTTCGGCACCGTCGAGTCCGTCAAGGCCGTCTCCGAGCTCTACTGCCCCGTGGGCGGCGAGATCGTCGAGGTCCACGGCGACCTGGCCCAGAAGCCCGAGGCGATCAACACCGACCCCCACGGCGAAGGCTGGATGATCGTCGTGAAGATCGCGGACAAGAAGGACGTCGACGCACTGATGGACGCCGCGGCGTACGCGGCACACGTGGCCTCCGAGGCCAAGTAGACCCCACAGGTTCGAGGGCCCCGCGCCGGGGCCCTTTCGTCCCCCGCGGCCGCCCGGCCGCAGAACGACACGCAGGTCCCCGCCATGACCACGACTGCCGACCTCCTCGCCGAGCGCGACACCTTCGCGCGGCGCCACCTCGGTCCCCGCGAGGCCGAGATCGCCGAGATGCTGAAGCGGCTCGGCTACGCCTCGCTCGACGACCTGGCCGCCCACGTGGTCCCGCAGAGCATCCAGCTCGGCCGCGCGCTGAACCTGCCGGCCGCCCGCTCCGAGAGCCGGGCGCTCGCCGACCTGCGGGCGATGGCGCAGAAGAACGAGGTGTTTCGCTCGTTCATCGGCCAGGGCTACTCCGCCTGCATCACGCCGCCGGTGATCCTGCGCAACGTGCTGGAGAACCCCGGCTGGTACACCCAGTACACGCCGTACCAGGCGGAGATCGCCCAGGGCCGGATGGAGGCCCTGATCAACTTCCAGACGATGATCGCGGACCTGACCGGCCTGCCGCTGGCCAACGCCTCGCTGCTCGACGAGGGCACGGCGGTCGCCGAGGCGATGCACATGTGCCAGCAGGCGGCGAGAGGCGCGAAGGGGAAGTTCTTCCTCTCTTCCGACCTGCACCCGCAGTCGATCGCCGTGGTGAAGACGCGCGCGCTGCCGCTCGGCATCGAGGTCGTCGTGGGCGACGCCGCGACCGCCGACTTCGCGGAGGTGTTCGGCGTCGTCGTGCAGTACCCGACGACGGACGGCCGCGTCGAGGACTACCAGGCGGTCGCCGACCGCGCGCACGCGGCGGGCGCGCTGTTCGTGGTCGCCGCCGACCTGCTGGCGCTGACGCTGCTGAAGGCGCCGGGCGAGTTCGGCGCCGACGTCTGCGTCGGCTCCGCGCAGCGCTTCGGCGTGCCGATGGGCTTCGGCGGCCCGCACGCCGCCTTCCTGTCGACGAAGGACGAGTTCAAGCGGATCATGCCGGGCCGCCTGATCGGCGTGTCGAAGGACAGCCACGGCCGGCCGGGCTACCGGCTCTCGCTGCAGACCCGCGAGCAGCACATCCGCCGCGACAAGGCGACCTCCAACATCTGCACGGCGCAGGTGCTGCTGGCGGTGATGGCCTCGATGTACGCGGTCTACCACGGGCCCGACGGCCTGCGCGACATCGCGCGCCGGGTGCGGGCGCTGACGCTGACGCTGGCGGCGGGCCTGCGCAAGCTCGGCTACGACCTGGGCCAGGGGCTCTTCTTCGACACCCTGCGCGTGCGCTGCGAGGCGGCCCGCGCCGACCAGCTCCACGCCGCGGCCAAGGCCAAGAAGATCAACCTGCGCCGCTACCCCGACGGCGTCGGCGTCTCGCTCGACGAGGCGACCCGCGCCGAAGACGTCGCCGACCTGCTGGCGGTGTTCGCGGCGGGCGCCGCGGGGCCGGCGGTTGCCGAGCTCGTGCAGGGCATCGACCCGGCGCTGCCCGCCGCGTTCGAGCGCCAGAGCGCGTTCCTGACCCACCCGGTGTTCAACAGCTACCACGCCGAGCACGAGATGCTGCGCTACCTGAACCGGCTGCAGGCGCGCGACCTCTCGCTGACCACCTCGATGATCCCGCTCGGCTCCTGCACGATGAAGCTCAACGCCACCTCCGAGATGATCCCGGTGACGTGGGCGGAGTTCGGCAAGCTGCACCCGTTCGCGCCGGCCGAGCAGACGAAGGGCTACGCCCAGCTCTTCGCCGACCTCGAGGCCTGGCTCGCGGAGATCACGGGTTTCGCGGCCGTCTCGCTGCAGCCCAACGCCGGCGCCCAGGGCGAGTACGCGGGGTTGCTCGCGATCCGCGGCTACCACCAGAGCCGCGGCGAGGGTCACCGCGACGTGTGCCTGATCCCGATCTCGGCCCACGGCACCAACCCGGCCTCGGCGGTGATGGCCGGCTTCCAGGTGGTGGTCACGGCCTGCGACGCGCAGGGCAACGTCGACCTCGCCGACCTCGAGCAGAAGGCCGAGCAGCACAAGGACAAGCTCGGCGCGCTGATGATCACGTACCCGTCCACCCACGGCGTGTTCGAGCAGGACGTCAAGCGCATCTGCGAGATCGTCCACGCCCGCGGCGGCCAGGTGTACATGGACGGCGCCAACATGAACGCCCAGGTCGGGCTGACCCGGCCGGCCGACATCGGCGCCGACGTCTGCCACCTGAACCTGCACAAGACCTTCTGCATCCCGCATGGCGGCGGCGGCCCGGGCATGGGCCCGATCGGCGTCGCCGCCCACCTCGCGCCGTTCCTGCCCGGCCACCCGCTGACCGGCGCCGGCGCGGTGTCGGCCGCGCCGTGGGGCTCGGCGTCGATCCTGGTCATCTCGTGGATGTACATCGCGATGATGGGCGCGGACGGCCTGAAGAAGGCGACCCAGGTCGCGATCCTCAACGCCAACTACATGGCGAAGCAGCTCGCCGGCCACTACGACGTGCTGTACACGGGGCCCGAGGGTCGCGTGGCCCACGAGTTCATCCTCGACACCCGGCCGTTCAAGGCCCAGGGCGTCGAGGCCGAGGACTTCGCGAAGCGGCTGATGGACTACGGCTTCCACGCGCCGACGATGTCGTTCCCGGTTCCCGGCACGCTGATGATCGAGCCGACCGAGAGCGAGTCGAAGGCCGAGCTCGACCGCTTCTGCGACGCGATGATCGGCATCCGCGAGGAGATCCGCCAGATCGAGGCCGGCACCCTCGACCGCGCCGACAACCCGCTGAAGAACGCGCCGCACACCGCGGCGTCCGTGATCGCCTCCGACTGGAGCCACAAGTACAGCCGCGAGCAGGCGGCCTACCCGGCGCCGTGGCTGCGCGAGAACAAGTTCTGGCCGGCGGTCGGCCGCATCGACAACGTCTACGGCGACCGCAACCTGGTCTGCACCTGCATCCCGGTGGAGGCGTTCGCGTCGTAGCAGGATCCTGACAGCGGGCGAAGGCGGGCGGGCGCATCATGCGCCCATGCTGCGACTCACTTCTGCACTCGTCCTGTTCAGCCTGTCGAGCGCGCCGCTCTGCGCGCAGGTCCCGGCGCCGTCTCCTTCGACCACGCCGCAGGCGACGTTGTGGGCCGCGATCGGCCGGCTCCAGGCGGGCGACGTGGACGGTGCGGTCGCGATCCTGGATCAGGTCGTCGCGGCCGAGCCGCGCAACGGGCGGGCCTGGCGCACGCTGGGCCAGGCGCAGCACCGGCGCCAGCAGTACGACGCGGCGATCGCGGCCCTTCGCCAGGCGCTCGAGGTGGAGCCGGAGATGCCGGCGCCTCTCTACGCGATCGGCCTCGCCCACGCCGCGAAAGGCGACGCCCACGCCGCGTTCGAGTGGCTCGGCAAGGCGCGCGCGAGCCGCCGCATCGACCTGACGCCGGCGGCCACGGCGCCCGAGCTCGCGAAGTGGCACGCCGATCCGCGGCTGCGCGCGCTGCTGCCCACTCCGAAGGACTTCGAGGACCCGTTCGTCGAGCCGGTGAAGGTGATCCGCGAGTGGCGGGGCGAAGCCGCGGGGGACCAGTTCGGCTGGATCGCGCGCAACCTGGGCGACGTCGACGGCGACGGCGTGGCCGACGTCGTCACCTCGGCGCCGACGAAGGACGTGAACGGGGCCGGCGCCGGCCGCGTGTACGTGTACTCCACGAAGAGCGGCCGCCTGCTGTGGACGGCGGACGGCGCGCCCGGCGACCAGTTCGGCACCGGCCTCGAGGCGGCCGGCGACACGAACCGCGACGGCGTGCCCGACGTGATCGCCGCGGCGCCGGGCGGCGGCTACGCGCGCGTGCTCTCGGGCCGCGACGGGCGCGTGCTGCTGACGCTCCCGGCCGAAGCCCGCGACGACCAGTTCGGCCGCCACGCCTCCGGCGTCGGCGACATCGACGGCGACGGCCACGCCGACCTGATCGTCGGCGCCCCGAACAACGACGCGGGCGGCGCCGACGCGGGCCGCGCCTACGTCTTCTCGGGCAAGGACGGCAAGCGACTGCTGACGCTGACGGGCGAGCGCGCGGGCGACGGCTTCGGCAGCGCGGTCGCGGGAGCCGTGACCGGCCGCCACCTGCTGCTGCTGATCGGCGCGCCGCGCGCGGGCGAGCGGCGCACGGGGCGCGTCTCGGTCCACACCACGCTGGGGCCGACGCCCGCCTTCCACATCGACTCCGACGAGCAGGGCGCCGCGCTGGGCGCGATGTTTCTCGCGGTCGCGGGAGACGTCGACGGCGACGGCGCGCCGGACGCCTACGCCTCCGACTGGGCCCACGCCGCGAAAGGGCCGTCGACCGGCCGCGTGTACGTGCACTCCGGTCGCGACGGCCGCCGCCTGCTGACCTTGACCGGCGAGGCGGCGGGCGAGGGCTTCGGCACCAGCCCCTCGGTCGCGGGGGACGTCGACGGCGACGGCCACGCCGACCTGATCGTCGGCGCCTGGCAGCACGCGAGCGCGGCGCTGGGCGCGGGGCGGGCCACGCTGTTCTCGGGGAAGGACGGCCGGGTGCTGAAGACCTACACCTGCCGCACGCCCGGCGACACCTTCGGCTTCGACGCGGTGACGCTGGGCGACGTCGACGCCGACGGCGGCAGCGACTTCCTGATCACCGCGGCGTGGAGCAGCGTCAACGGGTTCCGCTCGGGCCGCGTGTTCGTGATCGCGAGCGGCGTCACGCCCGCCCGGCCCGCCACGGCGCGCTGACGCCGCCGGCCGGGCGCAGCCGCCCGCGAGCCTCGCTCGGGGGCACGCCGAACAGCCTCCGGAACGCGGCGCTGAAGTGGGAGTGGCTCGAGTAGCCGAGCTCGAGCGCGAGCGCCGAGAGATCTTCGCCTCCACCGATCCGCTCCAGCGCGTGTTGCAGGCGCAGTCGGTCCCGGTACGCGTGCAGCGTCGTACCGGTGGCCGCGCGGAATGCGCGGCACAGATGGAATGGCGACGATCCGGCAGCCCGTGCGATCTCGTGCAGGCTGAGCTTCTCGGCGAACCGAAGGGCCAGCACCACCTCCGCCGCTTCGACGGCCTCGCGGGTTCGCGCGGCAGCCACGGCCGAGCGCCGCGGCGGTCCCCAGAACGCATCGGCCTGCGTCAGCACCCCCGCGAGCAGGTGCAGCACCGCCTCTTCGACTTCCAGAGCCTCCGCGGGCGCGCCAGCGGAAAGCCGCTCGTACAGCGCGCGCTGCGCGAGGTAGAGCCGCGCGTCGCCCGGCGTCCAGGCGTGGCGGAACGGGCGCTGCGGACGCTCGCGCGCCGCGGGGTCGAAAGCCGCGACGGCCTCGACCAGCAACGCGTCGTCGACAGCGAACCACTCGCAC
Organism: Vicinamibacteria bacterium; assembly: GCA_025994075.1. GTDB lineage: Bacteria > Acidobacteriota > Vicinamibacteria > Fen-336 > Fen-336 > WYBL01. The sequence continues at coordinate 3,041 of JAMQGV010000037.1, read as the reverse complement.
TCGTCGCCGCGCGGGCTGACCGCCCCGCGCCCGTAGCGCTGGCCCCGGTTGTAGAGCGTGACCACCCCGGGCCCCGCGACGAAGGCCGCCTCGCCCTCGTGGCGCAGGCGCACGGTCTGGCGCGGGAACACGAAGATGTGGTTCTGGATCGGTCCCGAGTCGGCGAAGCGCGGATCGTCGGGCGCGCAGCGGAACGCCCCGATCGTCGCCGCACCGCCGCGGAACGCGATGCGGTCGAGCGGTTCTGCTTCGCGAGCGCTCGCGCGGGTCACGTCCGTCCAGTGAGCTGAACGCATGCCGGAGTGGCTCCATTATCCGGCACGCCGGCGCGCGCGATCGCGCGTCAGCTCTCGCGCAGCGCCTCGGCTGCAGGCGTGCGCGCGGCCCGCCAGGCCGGCAGCGCCGAAGACAGGGCAGCCGGCGCGAGCACCAGCAGCGCGGCGAGCAGCGCCTCGAGCGGGCCCGGCGCAGGCAGGCCCGGGAGCGCGGCCTGGAGGCCCCGGAGCAGGGCAAGCGCCGCGAGAACGCCCGGGGCCAGGCCCAGCGCCACCACGCGGCCCGTCTCGCCGACGAGCAGGCGCGCCACGTCGACCGGCCGGCCGCCGAGCGCCAGCCGCAGCGCGAACTCCGGGGCCCGCTCGCGGCCGAGCGCGCTCAGCAGCCCGAACAGGCCGAGGCCCGCGAGCGCGACCGCGAGGCCGGCGCCGAGGGCCAGCACGTCGGCCGCGCGCGAGTGGCGGGCGAGCGCGCGCTGGCCCAGTTCCGCGAGCGGTCGCGGAGCGCGGACCGCGAGTTGCGGCGCCTGACGCCGCACGGCATCGCGGGCGGCAGCGGCGACCGAGTTCGCCACCGCCGGCGACGCGGCGCGCACGACGACGTGGACCCGGGTCAACGCCATGCGGTGCTCCTGCGCGAGCGGGCGATACAGCTCCGGCGGCGGTGCGACGCCGGGACGCTCGTGCGGGGTGTCGGCGACGACGCCGACGACCGTCACCCAGTCGTCGTGGCCGTCGAGGCCGGTGCGCAGGCGGCGGCCCACCGGATCCTCGCCGGCGAACACGTGGCGCACGAGCGCCTCGTTCACGATCCCCACGCGCGGTGAACCCCAGCCGTCGCCGGGCCCGAACTCGCGCCCGCGCCGGAGCGCGATGCCCATCGCGGCGAAGTAGCCCGGGTCGACCGCGCGCCACGCCGCGTTCGGCGCCTGGTTCGGCGGGAAGGTGCGGCCTTCGACGACGAGGCCGGCGCTGGCGCCGCTGCCCGTGAGCGGAAGCCGGTTGCCGCCGCCGGCCGCCGCGACGCCGGGCACCGAGCCGGCGGCCGCCACCAGCTCCGTCGCCAGCGCGCGGGCGGCGGCGGGAGTGACCTGGCGCGGGTCGGGCAAGGCGACCTCGAACGTGGCCGCCGCGCCCGGCTCGAAGCCGTGGGCCGCGCGCTCGAGTGCGGCGATGCCGCGGGCGGAGAGACCGGCGCCGGCGGCCAGCGCGAACCCCGCGGCGACCTGCACGGCGACCAGCCCGTGGCGCAGCGCGCGGGTGCCGGTCGCCGCGCCTGCGGTGCGTCCCCGCAGCAGCGACGCCAGCTCGCCTCCCGCGCAGCGAGTGGCCAGGCGTGCCAGGGTGAAGGCCGTGAGCGCAGCCAGGCCGAGGCTGGCCGCCGTCGCAGGGCCCCACGGCAGGTCCACCCCGTCCGCGAGCCGCAGCCACGGCGCGGCGAAGCGCGCGGCGAGGCGCGCGACGCCCATCGCGGCGATCGCCCCGGCGGCAGCCACCGCCACCACCTCGATCCGCAGCGGGGCGACCGCCACCGCCTCGCTGGCCCCGAGCGCACGGCTGACCGCAGCCTCGCGGCGCGCCGCCGCCGCCCGGGCGACCAGCAGCAGGGCGACGTTGGCGCTCGCCACCAGCCACAGCGCGAGCGCGATGGCGCCCAGCGCGAAGAGCACGGGCCGGCGCCCGCCGTGGAGATCTTCGGCGAGCGGGATCGCGCGGGCGCCGACGCCGTTATTGGTCCGCGGGTGGTCGGCGCGCAGCCGGGCGGCGATCGACTTCAGCTCGGCGTCGGCGGCCTCCACGGCGACGCCTTCGCGCAGCCGGCCGACGACGCCGAGGAAGCGCGCGTCCCGCATCGTCGCGACGTCGATGCCGAGCGGCGTCTCCAGCTCAGGCACCGGGCCCCGCGCCGGCAGCCACACGTCGCCGGGCGGGAACGGCAGGTCGGTCGCCAGCACCCCCGCAATGCGCACGGGTTCTTCGCCGAGCTGCACCACGCGGCCCACCACGGCCGGGCTCGCGTCGAACAGCTCGCTCCAGAGGCGGCGCGAGAGAACCGCGCCGCGCGGTTCGCCCGTGGACCAGGCCGCGCCGGGGGCGATCGCGGGGCGCAGCACGTCGAGGAACTCGGGCGACGCCAGCAGCACCTCGACGCTGCGAGGCTCGCCGCTCCCGGCCAGCGTGCGCTCGGCGGTGCGCCACGCCGCGATCCCCGCGAACGAGCGGGCGTCGCGGCGCCAGTCGACGAAGTCGGCCGGGGCGACCGCGGTGACGCCGTGGCGGGCGTGGGTCTCGTCGAGGACGACCAGCGCGCCGGGTGCCGCGTAGGGCAGGGGAGCGAAAAGCAGGGCCCACGCGAGCGCCGCCACGGCGGTGCCGCCGCCGAGCGCCAGCGCCAGCGTCGTGCTGGCGGCGACCACGAAAGCCGGGTTGCGAAGGGTGCGGCGCAGCGCCTGACGGGCGGCGAGTTTCCAGTTCATTGGATGTCCACCTGACTCCTCGACGGGGGAGACGCCGGGCCGGGTCCGCGAGTTAGCACGATCGGCTACGATCACCGCCTCCAGGAGTGCAGTCGATGCAGGTCTCGTGTCCCCACTGCGGCAGCAGGCTCACGGTCCCGGCGGAGCGCGCCGGGAACCCGGGGCTCAAGGTGCGCTGCGGTGGCTGCAAGCAGGTGTTCGCGCCTTTCGCGCCCGGCGCCGCCGCGGCGACGCCCGCGCCGCCCCCGGCCGCGCGTCCCGCGCCGCGCGCCGCGTCGACGCCGGCGCC
>JAMQGV010000027.1 GCA_025994075.1 Vicinamibacteria bacterium | reverse complement strand
GTGCCGCGCGCCGCCGGGCGCTCGTCGCGCTGGCCGCCGCCGCGGCCGTCGCGGCCGCGCTGGCCCTCGCCCCGCTGCCCGAGGTGCCGTTCGCTCGGCCGTTCCCGTCTCCCCGCGCTGCGCCGTGGGCACCGTTGCTGGCCCTCGCCGCCGCGATCGCCATCGGCGGGTTCGCGCTGCGCGGCAAGGTAGCAGCGGGCGCGCTGCTGGCGGGCCTCTTCGCCGCGATCGAGCCCGCCGGCGCCCACCGCGGCCTCAACCCGCTGGCACCGCCCAACCTGCTGCGCTTCCGGCCGCCGACGCTTCAGGCGCTGCCCGCCGCGGCCCGCATCCACGTCTGGGACTACCGCGCGCGCCCCGCCGGCAAGCGCTACCCCGAGCGCGACCTGCGCGGCTTCTTCCTGGAGACGCCGCGCGGCCTGCCGCCGGCCTTCGCCCGCGCGCTGGGCCTGCAGCACTACCTTTTTCCCTCGATCGGCCCGCGCCACGGCCTCGCGGGGAGCTTCAGCCACGACCTGATGCGCCTCTACCCGCTGCCGCTGCGGGACCTGGTCCAGCTCCAGCGCGACTCCGCGGAGACGCCCGGCTACCTGCGGCTGCTGCAACTGGGCTCGGTCGACGCCGTGCTGGCGCTGCACGGCGAAGGACACCCGGGGCTGGAGGAGCGGGCCGTGCTGCCGGGCGGCTTCGCGGAGCCGATCCACGTGTTCGGCGTGCCAGGGACGCTGCCGCGGGCGCGCGGCGTCGGCGGGGCCCTCGTCGCCGACGGGTGGGACGCCTACCGCGCACTGCTCGACCCCGGCCACGACCTCGCGGCCGTGGTCGTGCTGGCGGAGGGCTCGGCGCGCCCCGCGCCGCCGGGCTTCGCCGCGGAGGTGCGCGAGAAGACGCGCGGCTCGGACCACGTCGAACTCGAGGCCCTGCTCTCGCACGACGGGTGGGTCGTGCTCGCGGAGGCGTGGGACCCCGGCTGGCAGGCGGACGTGGACGGGACGCCGCAGCCGGTGCTGCGCGCGAACGTCGCGTTCCGCGCCGTGGCCGTGCCGGCCGGCCGCCACGTCGTGCGCCTCGCCTATCGCCCCGACGCCTTGCGGCACGGCGCCGCGCTGGCCGCGGCCGGGGCGCTGGCCCTGGCCGCGGCGCTGGCGCTCGGGTTCAGGCCCGGAAGACCTCGCCCAGCTTCATGAGGTCGAGCGGGCCGACGTGGCACTCCTCGACCACGCCGCCGGGCCCGACCCGCAGGGTGGTCGGCACCTGGCGCACCTTGAAGCTCTCGTTGAACGCGCGGCGCTGATCGACGTCGGCGGGCGCCACCCCGGGCCCGCGGAACACCGGGAAGCGGATCGAGTAGGCGTCGAAGAAGCCGGGCGGCTCCATCTCGAGCGCCACGCCGACCGCCTCGAGGCTGGCCGGCTTGCGGGCGAAGGCCTGGTTCCAGCGCGGGAACATCGTGTGGCAGACCGAGCAGCTCGGCAGGAAGAACATCACGACCGTCGACTTCCCCGCCGGCCAGTCGAGCTTGCGCGGCAGGCCGTCGAGTGCCGTGATGTGCAGCGGCGGCACGCGGTCGCCGGGCTTGAGGCCCGGCGCGCCGGCGGGGCCGGCGGCGCGGGCGCGGAGCGCGGGGGCGAGCGCGGCGAAAGCCAAGAGCGCGTCGCGTCGGGTCAAAGGGCCTTCCATCGATCGAGCCTCCACAGCGGCGACAGCCGCGCGATCCGGACGCGACCCGTCGTCGCGTCGTAGTCCCAGGCCACGCCCGCGGCGTCGGTCAGCAGCGCACGGTCGCGGACCACCTCGGCGAGCGACCGCGGCCAGCGCCCCTGCGCCTCGTGGAAGCGGTCCACGAGCGCCTGCAGCGCGTCGCGGCGGTCGGCCGCGTCGAGGTAGTCGAGGTGGAGGCGGGCGTTGCGCCGGATCGGCGCCGCCTCGGCCTCGTCGTGGATCTGCTGCCAGAGCTGCCGCGCGAACCCGCGCTCGCCGGGGGCCTTGCTCTTCATCGCGGCCGCGAGCGTGCGCAGCCAGTACGGCGCCTCCGGGATCTCGGCGGCCTCGAGCAGGATGCGGGCCCCCCCGGCCGGGTCGTCCATGAACAGGTGGCGGAAGTAGCCCGCATCCCAGCGGATCCGCCAGGACTGCGGCATCTCGCGCGCGCCCTTCTCCAGCAGCCGCAGCGCCGCCTCGGCCTGGCCGGCTCCCTGCGGCCAGGGCTCGGCGAGGAAGATGGCGCCGTAGCGGTACGCGAGCTCGAAGCGCGGGTCGAGCGTCGTCGTGATCTCGATCAGCGGCTCCAGCAGGTCGAAGCGCTTGTCGCGGTCGAAGGCGCGCTGGCCGCCGAAGTACTGCACGGTGCGCAGCCAGTACAGGTCGGCCATCACGTTCTCGAGGCCCGGTGCCATGCGGCGCACGGCGGTGCCAGACCACACGAACAGCGCTTCTTCGGTCGCACGGTAGCGGCCGAGGCGGGCGTCCAGCTCGCGCTGCACGCCCGCGATCAGCGGCAGCAGCAGGAGCAGCAGCCAGGGCGTCCGGCGGCGCACGGGATCGCTCAGTGGAAGTCGCGGCTGCGGAACGCGGCGGCGGCCGCACCCAGCGTCAGCGCGAGATAGAGCAGCCAGTAGACGGTCACGAAGCCGATGTCGTTCCAGCCCACCGGGTCGCCGTAGACGACGCGGTTCTTGAAGTCGAAGTTGCGGAAGTTCGGCATCGCGTAGTACAGGCCCTCGATCAGCCACGTCGGCGCGTCGGGGACCACGTCGCGCATGTTGCGCACGACGTCCGAGTAGCGGCCCGCCACCACGACGCACACGGTGCCGACCGCGGCCAGCGCCGATGAGGTGACGGTCGAGAACAGCACGGCGATCGCCACCACCAGCACCAGGCCCTGGTAGATGGGCAGCACCGCCTTGAGCAGCGCAGGGTCCGCGCCGCGGCCCGTGGCCAGCAGCGTCGCGTACAGGCCCGCCGCCATCACGCTCACGTTGACGAACAGCGTGAACGACAGGCCCAGAAACTTGCCGGCCAGGAACTCCTCTCGCGACAGCGGCTTGGCCAGCAGCGGATAGAGCGAGCGGCGCTCGATTTCCTTGCTCATCAGCGAGACGCCGAGGAAGACCCCGATCAGGGTGCCGAAGACGTCCATGGCGGCGAGGCCGATGTCCTTGATGATCTTCTCGTCCTGGCGGATCGAGAGCTGGCCCAGCAGGAGCCCGGACAGGATCATCACGATCGCGAAGAACACGAGGTTGTAGAGCACGCGCTCGCGCACGGCCTCGCGATGGGTGTTCGCGGCCACGGCCGCGATCCGGCTCAGTCGCCCAGCGTCCACGGGTCCCTCGCAGTGTCGCCGCCCATCTCGCGGAAGAAGTACTCCTCGAGCGACTCGCGCACGGGCTGCACGCCCAGCACCCGGGCGCCGGCGGCGGTGACGGCGGCGACCAGCGCCGGCAGCGCGGATTCGTCGATCTCGACCCGCCAGCGTTCGCCGATCTCGCGGGCGGCGCCGGCGCCCGCTCCGGCAGCGGCCTCGCGGGCCGCCGCGCCGCCACCGGAGCACAGCACCTCGAAGTGGGAGATGTCGATCGACAGGATCTCGTCGAGGCGCCCCACCTTGAGCAGGCGCCCCGCCCGCAGCAGCGCCAGGCGGTCGCACAGCGTCTCGGCGTCGGGCAGGATGTGGGTCGAGAAGAACACGGTCTTCCCGCGCTCGCGCAGGCCCAGGATGATGTTGCGAACCATGTGGCGTCCGATCGGGTCGAGGCCCGACATCGGCTCGTCGAGGAAGACGATCTCGGGGTCGTTGAGCAGGGCCTGGGCCAGCCCCAGGCGCTGCACCATGCCCTTCGAGAACCGGCGCATCGGCACGTCGCGCGAGTCGGAGAGACCCACGAGGCGCAGCAGTTCGTCGCTGCGCGCCGCGATCAGCCCGGCCTCCAGCCCCAGCAGGCGGCCGGCGTAGCCGAGATACTCGGCCGGCGTCAGGTAGTCGTAGAAGTAGGGGTGCTCGGGGAGATAGCCGGCCCGCCGCCGCCAGGCCGGGTCGGCGAGCGGCAGGCCGAGCACCTCGACGGTGCCCGTGTCGGCCCGCACGAGCCCCATCAGCACCTTCAGCGTCGTCGTCTTCCCCGAGCCGTTGGGGCCGAGGTAGCCGAAGATCTCGCCCCGCCGGACCTCGAGGTCGAGGGGGTGCAGGGCCTGGCGCGTGACGCGGCCGGTCAGCCCCAGGCGATAGGTCTTGGTCAGGCCGGCGATACGCAGCGCCGGTGACGACGAGGACTGCACGCGGACACACCTCCTCGCCTCGATTCTATACGGGAGCGAGCCGGCGTCCCCCCGCCCGCGGCGCGCGCTAGCGGACGGGCGAGCAGGTCGGGTCGAGGCGCGCGCCGCTGAGCGGCGGCACCGCACCGCTCGGGTCCTGGCAGACCATGCCCTTGTCGTCCACGGCGAACCCGCGGGTTCCCGTCTGGCCGACGCTGGAAGGCGTCGCCACGTACACCCAGGACTCGAGGCCGTCGGTGTCCACGCTGCCGCGGCTCGTGGAGCCGGGCACGAACGAGCGGTTGTAGCCGCTCTTGGTGGCGAGCGAGGCGACCATCGAGTCGACGAACGCCGTGGTGCCGGCGGCGAAACCGCAGTTGACCGGCGTGCCCAGGCAGGACATGTGCCCGTAGGCGCTGCCGTTGGCTCCCGCGTACGCGTGTTCGGCCGAAGCGACCACCCGCGAGTCCGCGATGGCGCCCGACTCGTTGGCGGACATCCGCGAGCGCAGCAGGCTCGGAATGGCGATGGCGGCGATGATGCCGATGATGCCGACCACGATCAGGAGTTCGATCAGGGTGAAACCGGCGGTGCGGCGCGACTCGGACATGCGACCTCCCTTTTTGGCGGTCTCGCGACCGCGCAGACTTCCCGGATCTCAGCCAGAAACCCGAAGGATCCAGGGGCCGGTGGGCGGGAGGGCGCCCGAGGGGTACGGAGAACGGCGTCTTGCGAAAAGGGGTCTTCGGGACCTAGCGAACCGCGGAGCAGGTCGAGGCCAGCACCGAGCCGGTCGACGGCGGCGCCGCGCCATCGGTGGTGAAGCAGATCATCCCCGAGGCGTCGATGCCGAAGCCCTTGTTGCCCGTCTGGGCGACCGTGGTGGGCGTGGCGATGTAGAGGTAGGAGTCGATGCCGTTGGTGTCCATCGTACCCGCCATCGTCGTGCCGGGGACGAACGAGCGGTTGTAGCCGCTCTTGGCGTCGAGCCCCGCGATCGCGGTGTCGATGAACGGCGTGGTCGAGGCGAAGAAGCCACAGGAGCTGGGCGTTCCCAGGCAGGAGATCACGCCGTAGGCCATCCCGTTGGACGAAGCATAGGCGTGCTCGGCCGAGCCCACCGACCTCGAGTCGCCCATGGCGCCCGACTCGTTGGCCGAGATCCGGGCCCGCAGCAGGCTGGGGATGGCGATCGCGGCAATGATGCCGATGATCGCGACCACGATCAGCAGTTCGATCAGCGTGAAACCGCGTTGCCTGTGCACAGGTCGGCTCCTTGTCGTTTGCGAGTCCGGGGTACGACGGCCGGCAGGCACGGGGCCTGCCGGCCGCGAAGGTCGTTTACTTGACCGGGTTGCAGGTGGTCTCGAGGCGACCACCGGACGACGGAACCGCCACGCCATCGGTCGTGAAGCAGATCAGACCGGAGCCGTCGATGCCGAAGCCCTTGTTGCCGGTCTGGGCCACGGTGATCGGGGTGGCGTGGTACACGAAGCCGTCGAGGCCGTTCGTGTCGACCGAGCCGGCGAGCGTCGTGCCCGACTCGAACGAGCGGTTGTAGCCGCTCTTCGCGCCGAGGCCGGTGATGGCGGTGTCGAGGAACGGGGTGGTCGCGCCGGCGAAGCCGCAGGACGAGGGCGTGCCCAGGCACGAGATCTGACCGAACGCGCCGCCGTTGTTCGAGGAGTAGGCGACCTCCGACGAACCCACCGAGCGCGAGTCACCCATCGCACCGGACTCGTTCGCCGAGATGCGGGCGCGGAGGAGGCTCGGGATGGCGATCGCGGCGATGATGCCGATGATCGCGACCACGATCAGCAGCTCGATGAGGGTGAAACCCTTCTGATTCTTCATTGTCCTAGGATCTCCTTGGTTGCCAGTGACTGGCTTGCGAGCACTTAAAGCAACCGGCGTGCCACCCTAGGACGAAAGCTAAGTCGTTGATTTTGAAGACTTAGTGATGAAGATCACGGTGACAAAAATTGTCTCGGCATTCAATTTTTGTCACGCCTCGCCGAGTTGGTGCTTCCCGATCAGGTAGCGGAGGGAGCGGGTCGAGACGCCGAGGAGGCGGGCCGCCTGGGATCGGTCCCCCGCCCCCTTCTCGAGGGCGAGGCGCACCAGCCGGGCTTCCTCGTCCCGCAGGTAGGCGTCGAGATCGAAACCCTCGCGGGGCTCGACCGCCCCGGAGACCGTCGGTCGCGGCCGCCCGAGATCGCGGGGGAGCCGCTCGGGCAGCACCACGGGCGAGGTCTCGAGGGCCACGGCCCGCTCCACCACGTTCTCCAGCTCGCGGACGTTGCCGGGCCAGTCGTGGGCCTGCAGGCGGGCGAGCGCCTCCTCCGACAGGTGGGTGACGCCCTTGCCCATCTCCCGGGCGAAGCGCTCGAGGAAGTGGGCCGCGAGCAGCGGCACGTCCTCGCGCCGCTCGCGCAGCGGGGGCAGCCGGATCGGGATCACGCTCAGCCGGTAGAAGAGGTCCTCGCGGAAGCGCTCCTCGGCGACGAGCTGCTCGAGCGAGCGATTGGTCGCCGCGATGATGCGGACGTCGATCTCGGTCTCCTCCGTGCCGCCGACGCGGCGGATGCGCTTCTCCTGCAGGGCGCGCAGCAGCTTGACCTGCATCGCCGGGGTGGTCTCGCCCACCTCGTCGAGGAACAGCGTGCCACGGTGGGCCGCCTCGAACAGCCCCTTGCGGCTCTGGTGGGCGTCGGTGAAGGCGCCGCGCACGTGCCCGAACAGCTCGCTCTCCAGCAGCGTCTCGGTCAGCGCCCCGCAGTTGACGGACACGAACGGCGCGCCCTGGCGCGGCGACTGGGCGTGGAGCGCCTTGGCCACCAGCTCCTTGCCGGTCCCGCTCTCGCCGGTGATCAGCACGGTCGAGGTGGTGGACGCCACCGAGCGGATCATCTCGAACAGCGCAGTCATCGCCGGCGAAACGCCGAGGATGCGGTCGAGCCCCGCCCGCGAGCGGAACTCCGCCTTGAGGATGCGGTTCTCCTCCTGCAGCCGCTGCCGCTCGAGCGCGTTGCGCAGGACGATCTTCAGCTCGTCGACGTCGAAGGGCTTGACCAGGTAGTCGTGGGCGCCGAGCTTCAGCGCTGCCACGGCCGTCTCGGTCGAGCCGTAGGCGGTCATCACGATCACGACCGTCTCGGGCGAGGCGGCCTTGACGTGGCGCAGGATCTCGATGCCGTCGCCGTCTCCGAGGCGGACGTCGGTGATCACCGCGTCGGCGGGCGCGCGCGACAGGGCGGCCGCAGCGGCCACGCGGCCCTCGGCGGTCTCGATGGCGTAGCCCTCCTTGCGCAGCATGATGGCGAGCATCTCGCGCATCGACGGCTCGTCGTCGACGATCAGGATCCGGCGGGTGTCTCCCATCGAGGCGGCGATGCTAGCAGCCCGCGGCCGGCGGGCGCGCGCTCCGCAGCGCCAGCGCGACCAGCGCGAGCGCCGAGCCGAGCGCCAGCCCCAGGCCCGGCGCGAGGCCCGACGGCCGGTACCGCAGTTCGACCACGTGACGTCCGGCGGGCACCTCGACGGCCCGGAACACGAGGTCGACCACGGCGACCGCCGCGCTCGTTCCATCGACCCGCGCGCTCCAGCCCGGGTAGGCTGCTGCGGCCTCCACCAGCACGCCGGCGTGGGAGAACTCGACCTCGTACGACGCGGCCGCCGGTCCCGCCGCGAGCGCAGTCACCCGTGCCTCGAAGCCGTCGGGGCAGGCCCGCGGCGCCAGCTCCGCCGCGGCGACCTCTCGCGTGGAGTCGGTGGCGGGGTCGACCAGGAACCGCAGCGCGGCGGCGTCGTCGAGACGACGGACGCCGCACGCGGCGCGCACCGGCGCGAGCGGCGGTGACAGGCGGAACAGGCGCACGGGCTCCCGGAACACCGAGGGGAAGGCGGCGACGGCGACGGCTCCCGCCACCGGCGGCCGCTCCTCGAGCGTGACGACGTGCGACACCCCGCCCCAGCGCAGCAGGCGCGCCCTGGCCTCGTGCGCGCCCGCGCCGACGGCGAACGCCGCGAGGGCCGACGTGGGCCGCGGCGCGAGGCCGGTGAAGTCGCCGTCGAAGCTGCCGCGCAGGCCCCAGCGTGCGGCCGCGGGCGGCAGCAGCAGGTCCTGGAGGCCGAGCACGAAGCGCGGTTCGGGCTCCCAGCCGGCGGGCCCGAAGCGCAACTCGTCCTCGAGCCGCTGCGACCCGCGGCGGACCAGCACGCGGCTGGCCTCCTCTTCCTGCAGCGCCCGCACGACCGGCGGCCGATGTCCAGGCAGTCCCGGCGGCGCCCACGCGTGCTGGGCGAGTGCGAAGAGCCCGAGGTCGAGCAGCGCCACGGCGGCGATCGCCCGCGGCGCCAGCGAGCCGGGCCGCGCCGCGTGATGCCGCATCAGGAGCGCCGTCGCAGCCGCGACGAGCGCCGCCTGGCCGAGCCTCGCCGCCGCGGCCACGGCGGCGGCTCGAGGCTCGATGCCGGCCGCGAGCCACGGCGCCAGCGCCTCCGGCCGGACCACGAGCACGACCACGAGCGAAGCGAACAGCGCCGCCGCCCCGAGCCCCGCCCGCGCCACCGCCGCCACAGCGGAAGCCCGCGCACGCGGCAGCGCGTGCGCGCCGAGGGCCGCCAGCAGCGACGCCAGCAGCGGCACCAGCCACAGGTACTTGGCGGGATAGCGCAACTGCGCGAAGCCCGGCAGGGCCAGCACCCCGGCCAGCAACCCGTGACGCCCGAGGGCGAGACCCAGCAGTACCAGAGCCGCCAGCGCGAGCCCCCGGGCGAGGTGCCGGCGCTCCGCGGCGAGCAGGGCCAGCGCCGCCAGCATCAGCACGCCGGTCCCCAGGTAGAGGCCCTCGATCAGCGGCTCGCGTCCTTCGTACAGGGCAGCGCGCGCGCCCGCGCTCCACGGCATCGACGCGAGCAGGCGCGGCACGGCCAGGTCGACGAGCGACGCGGGATGCAGCGACCAGTACAGGCGCGCCGACTCGGGCAGCGCGCCGCGCAGGCCGGCCGCCAGGACGTGGGCGGTGGGCAGCCACTGGATCGCGGCCAGGCCTGCGGCCAGGGCCGCCGCAGACGCGGCCCCCGCCGCGAACGCGGGACGAGAGGGGCTGGCCGCGAGCAGCGCGGGGAGGCGGGCGAGCGCCAGCAGCAGGATCATCAGGCATGCGTCGGCCGAGCCGGCGAGCGCAGCCGCCCCGGCGCAGGCGCCGAGAGCGGCGACGCGGCGCGCGCCCGGACGGGCGGCGAGCCGCTCCAGCGCCAGCAGCACCCAGGGCGCCCACGCCACCGTGCAGTAGTGGTGCCACAGCGTCGCCGAAGAGAGCCACGGCCCGGCCCAGGCGAACGCCAGACCCGCCAGGAACGAGGGCCCCGCGCCGGCCCCGGCGGCCGCCGCCAGCCGCCGGGCCCCGAGCGCGCCCCATGCCGCGTGGCTCGCGACCAGCACCGCGAACGCGAGGCCGGGGGGCAGCAGCAGGTTGAGCCAGGTGGTCGGGTAGGCCCACTGGAAGTTGGGGTCGGCCCACAGCGGAGCGCCAAAGCCGACGCCGGGGTTCCACAGCGGCCACTCTCCCGCCGCGGTCTGGCGCACGAAGGTCTCGACGGTCGGCAGCCAGTAGTTGATCACGTCGCGCTGGAAGAACACGCGCGCTCCCACCAGGGCCGGCAGGCTCGGCAGTGCCGCCAGCGCGGCGAGGGCCAGCGCCTGGCGCCGGCGGGTCACGCGACGGCGACCAGCGGCAGCAGCGGAAGCCGGACGCGGACGTCGGTGCCTTCGCCCGGCCGGCTCTCGACCTGGATGTCGCCGCCGTGCTCGCGCACGATGCGGTAGACGATGGCGAGGCCGAGGCCGGTGCCCATCTCGCGGCCGGTCTGGAACGGCTCGAAGATGCGGCGCTCGGGGCCCCCGGCGAGGCCGTGCCCGTCGTCACGGACCGAGAGCACGACCTCGCCGCCCTCGCGACGCAGCGAGACGCGCAGCCGCCCGCCTGCCGGCATCGCCTCGAGGCCGTTGCGGGTCAGGTTCCAGAACACCTGGAGGATCTGGTCGCGATCGGCGCGGCAGACGAGCGGGCCGGCGCCGGCCTCGAACCCGATCTCGTGCACCGGCAGCACCTCCGGCGCGTTGCGCAGCAGCTTGACGGCCTCCTCGATCGTCGGCACCAGGTCGAGCGGCTCCAGCCGTGCCGGAGTCGGCCGCGCCTGGCGCAGGAACTGGGTCAGCGCCTCCGACAGCCGCCGCGACTCGCGGCGGATGATGTCGAGCAGGTGCTGCTGCTCCTCCGAGATGCCCGGCTCCGCCATCAGCACCTGGGCCGAGCCGCTGATCGATCCGAGCGGGTTGCGGATCTCGTGGGCGAGCGCGGCCGCCATCTCGCCGACGGCCGCCAGGCGCTCCTTGATCCGCACCTCGCGCTCGAGGCGCTTGACCTCGGTCAGGTCCTGGACGGCGAGCAGGTAGCCCCAGCCTTCGCCCAGCACCGACACCGAGACCCCCAGCTCGCGCGCCTCGCCATCGGGCCTGCGGTAGGCCACCGCCATCGGCACCAGCTCGGCGGTCGCGGCCCGCATCCGCAGCCCCGCATCGTCGAAACGGGGATCGCCCAGCACTTCGGCCAGCGCGCGGCCGCGCAGGGCCGCGTAGGGCAGGCCGAGCACCGTCTCCGCGAAGCGGTTCGCGTAGCTGATCCGCCCCCCGGCGTCCGCGGTCAGCAGGCCCGAGTGGATGCTGGCGACGATGACCTCGTTCAGTTCCTTGAGGCCTTCCACCTCGCCGGCGGTGCGCTCGAGCTGCTGGCCGGCGGCGCGCAGGCTCTCGGTCAGGTAGGAGCCGATCAGCGCCACCGTGGTGCACGCCACGCCGGTCACGAACACCGAGTAGGCCAGCCGCGTCTCGGGCAGGAACAGGACGTCGGAGAGGCCCTCGGGGGGCAGCGCCCCGACCCGCACGCCCCACACCACGGCGGCGTAGGCCGCGGTCGCGAAGGCGGCCAGGTCGAGGCCGCGACCGCGCTCCAGCAGCACGGTCCCGGTCAGCACCGACAGCGGGTAGAGCAGCATGAACCCCGCGCGCACGCCGCCCGTGATCCACACGAGCGCGGTGATGATCGACAGGTCCGACAGCGTCTGCAGGTAGACCTGGACGCGGTACGGCAGGACTCCCAGCGCCAGCGCGTGCAGCACCGTGAACGCGTAGGTCGCCACGATCACGAAGTACATCGGGTTGACCGGGGCCAGGTCGTCGGAGACGGCCTCGATCGAGGCGGCCACCAGCAGCAGGGTGGTCACCATCACCAGGCGGAACCCCATCAGGCGCTTGAGCACCTCGAGGTCGCCGTGGGCCGGCGAGTCGGACTGGGACTGGGGCTCCGGCAGCACGGTGGGGGTGGAGCGCCGCCGCCCGCCGGCGGCCCCTGGCGGGGCGGCGCGGCGGGCGGCGCGGGTTCCCGGCTAGCCCGAGAGCTGGCTGATCATCGCGAACAGCGGCATGTACATCGCGATGACGATGCCGCCGACGGTGCCGCCGAGGAAGAAGATCATGATCGGCTCCATCAGCGTCAGCATGTTGGCGACGGCCTGGTCGACTTCCTCCTCGTAGAAGTCGGCGATCTTGGAGAGCATCGCGTCCATGGCGCCGGTCTGCTCGCCGACGCCGATCATCTGCACCACCATCGACGGGAAGATCGCCGACTCGCGCAGCGGCTGGGCCAGCGTCAGGCCGGATTCCACGCCCTTGCGCACGAACATGATGGTGTCCTCGATGATCGCGTTGCCGGCGGTCTTGGCGGTGATCTCGAGGCCGTCGAGGATCGGCACGCCCGACGAGATCAGCGTCGACAGCGTGCGGCAGAACTTGGCGACCGCGATCTTCTGGAAGATGGTGCCCAGCACCGGCAGCTTGAGCATCACCTTGTCGACCACGCGGCGCCCGGCGTAGGTCGCGTAGTAGCGCTTGAACACGATCACGAAGCCGATGCCGAACACGACCAGGAACGGCAGCAGCCGGATGAACCACTCCGACGCCATGATCACCAGCGCCGTCGGCAGTGGCAGCTCGGCGCCGAGGCCCGCGAACATCGCCGCGAACACCGGGATGACCTTCCACAGGATGACGGCGATGACCACGGCCGCGATGCAGATGACCGCGACCGGGTAGACCATCGCGCCCTTGACCTGGGCCTGCAGCTTGACGTTCTTCTCGATGTAGGTCGCGAGCCGCTTGAGGATGGTGTCGAGGATGCCGCCGGCCTCGCCGGCCGCGATCATGTTGCAGAACAGCTCGTCGAAGGCCTTGGGGTGCCGGCGCATCGCCTCCGCGAGCGAGGCGCCGCCTTCGACGTCCATCCGGGTCTGGGTCAGGATCTTGGCGAAGGTCTTGTTCTCGTTGGAGCCGCCCAGGATCTCCAGGCACTGCACGAGCGGCAGGCCGGCGTCGATCATGACCGAGAACTGGCGCACGAAGATGGCCAGGTCCTTGGCCGGCACGCTGCCCCCCATCTTGGGGACCGCGACCTCCTTGCCCTTCTCCTTGACGGAGGAGACCAGGATGTTCTCGCGGCGGAGCATCGCCATCACGGCGTCCTTGCTCTCCCCCGCACGTTCGCCGGAGACCGCGGACCCGTCCCTCGCCTTGCCCTTGAACACGAACGTCGGCATGGCTGCCTCCTCCCCGTTCTCTTAACGGCCCGCCGGCCGTTGCGGCGGCCGACCGGCCTGCGGCGTTGCGAGGCCCGCGCCGCGGTTGATCATGTCCTGCAGTTCGTCGGGCAGCGAACTGCGGCCGAGCGCCGTCTGCAGCGTGATCTGGCGGGCGAAGTACAGGCTGGCCAGCGACTGGTTGAACGTCTGCATCCCGTACTTCTCCTGGCCCGTCTGCATCGTCGAGTAGATCTGGTGGATCTTGTCCTCGCGGATCAGGTTGCGGACGGCCGAGTTGGGGATCAGGATCTCCATCGCCATCGCGCGGCCGGCGCCCGAGGCCTTGGGCAGCAGCGCCTGACACATGATCCCCTCGATGACCAGCGAGAGCTGGGCCCGCACCTGGGCCTGCTGGTGGGACGGGAACACGTCGATCACGCGGTTGATGGTCTGGGCCGCCGAGTTGGTGTGCAGCGTGCCGAAGGTGAGGTGGCCCGTCTCGGCGATGCGCAGCGCCGACTCGATCGTCTCCAGGTCGCGCATCTCGCCGATCAGCACGACGTCGGGGTCCTCGCGCAGCGCGGCGCGCAGCGCGTTGGAGAACGAGTGGGTGTCGGCGTGGACCTCGCGCTGGTTGACCAGGCACTTCTTGTGCTGGTGGATGAACTCGATCGGGTCCTCGATCGTGATCATGTGGTCGTGACGCTCGTTGTTGATCTTGTCGAGCATCGCGGCCAGCGTCGTGGACTTGCCGGAGCCGGTCGGGCCGGTGACCAGGATCAGGCCGCGCGGCTTCTCGCACAGGCCGGCCACGATCGGCGGCAGGCCCAGGCTCTTGAAGTCCTTGATCTCGTACGGGATGGTGCGGTAGACGGCCGCGACCGCGCCGCGCTGCATGAACACGT
Source organism: Vicinamibacteria bacterium (assembly GCA_025994075.1). Classification (GTDB taxonomy): domain Bacteria; phylum Acidobacteriota; class Vicinamibacteria; order Fen-336; family Fen-336; genus WYBL01. Next base: position 19,076 of record JAMQGV010000027.1, on the reverse strand, counting down.
TGGCGCGGTAGCGGGCGAGGCCCTTGATGCCGAACGAGAAGTCGAGCTCGAGGTTTTCCTCGAAGCGGTGCTTCTGCGCGTCGGTCAGCACGCTGTAGGCCAGCGCCTTGGTGTCGGTGGCGGTCAGCGGCGGCACGTCCATCGGCCGCAGGTGGCCGTCGACGCGGATCTGGGGCGGCGAGTTGGTGGTCACGTGCAGGTCGGACCCGCCGAGCTCGGACATCGTCTTCAGCAACTGGTGGAGGCTCAGTGCCACTTTGTCTCTCTCCCCTCTCGCGCGGGCCGCCGCACTACGCCACGGTCTCCCGGAGTACCTCTTCGACCGTCGTGATCCCCTGCTTGAGCTTCTCGATGCCGCTCATGCGCAGGGTCAGCATGCCCTCCTCGACCGCCTTGCGCCGGATCTCGGGCGAGGTGGCGCCCATCAGGATCAGGTCGCGCAGCCCCTCGGTGATCTCCATGACCTCGTAGAGGCCGACACGGCCCTTGTAGCCGGTGCCGTTGCAGGTGCCGCAGCCGCGGCCCTTGAAGAGCTTGATGCCGCCGACGTCCTCGGGCGGCACCCCGATGTCGACCAGCGTCTTGGCCGGCACGTCGCGCACCTCCTCCTTGCAGCCGGAGCAGACGCGGCGGATCAGGCGCTGGGCCTGGATCAGGTTGACGGCGGTGCCGACCAGGAACGGCTCGATGCCCATGTTGACCATGCGCGACACCGTCGACGGCGCGTCGTTGGTGTGCAGCGTCGAGAGCACCAGGTGGCCGGTCAGCGCCGCCTTGATCGCGATCTCGGCGGTCTCGAAGTCGCGGATCTCGCCGACCAGGATCGTGTTCGGGTCCTGGCGCAGGAACGAGCGCAGGGCCGCGGCGAAGTTGAGCCCGATGTTGTCGCGGATCTGGACCTGGTTGATCCCCATCAGGTTGAACTCGACGGGGTCCTCGGCGGTCATGATGTTGGTGTCCGGCTTGTTCAGCGAGGACAGCGCGGAGTAGAGCGTGTTGGTCTTGCCCGAGCCGGTGGGACCGGTGACCAGCACGATCCCGTAGGGCTTGGCGATCGCGCGCTGGAACTTCTCGAGCGACGACGGCTCGAAGCCGAGCTTGGTCATGTCCAGCATCAGCTTCGTCTTGTCGAGCAGCCGGAGCACGATCTTCTCGCCCCACAGCGTGGGCAGGCAGGAGACCCGGAAGTCCATGTCGCGGCTGCGGTCCTCGACCTTGAGCCGGATCTTGATGCGGCCGTCCTGCGGCAGGCGCTTCTCGCTGATGTCGAGCTTCGCCATGATCTTGATGCGCGAGGTCAGCGGGTCCTTCAGCTTCAGCGGCAGCGCCATCACGTTGTACAGGATGCCGTCGATGCGGAAGCGGACGCGGAAGTCCTTCTCGTAGGGCTCGATGTGGATGTCGGAGGCCCCGCGCTTGAGCGAGTCGACCAGCAGCACGTTGGTCAGCTTGACGACCGGCGCCGCCTCGGACGAGCGCGCGAGCTGGTTGAGGTCGATCTCGTCTTCTTCCGTCTTGACCGTCTCGACGTCCGCCTCTTCGTCGGCGATCGAGTCGAGGTCGACCTCGGACAAACCGACCGAGGCCATGTCGTCCACGGTCAGGCCCGGCGAGTCCTTCATCACGTCCTTGAGGGACGGCGCCGAACCGAGCCCGATCCCGCCCGTGTCCTGCTTGAGCTGCAGCGAGCGGGTCGAGCCGTAGTACTTCTCGATCGCCTCCTCGAGCGAGGTCTCGGACGCCACCACCGGCTCGACGTTGTAGCCGGTCATGAACTTGATGTCGTCCATGGCGAACACGTTGGTCGGGTCCGCCATGGCGATCGTCAGCGTTGCCCCGGAGCGCGAGAGCGGCAAGATCTGGTACTTGCGGCAGGTCTCCGGCGGGATCAGCTTGATGATCGCCGGGTCGACCTCGAAGTGGTCGAGGTTGATCGACGGCACGCCGTACTGGCGCGACAGCAGGCTCGTGATCTCCTCGTCGCGGACGTAGCCGAGGGACACGAATGCCTTGCCGAGCTTCCCACCGTGCGTCTTCTGGTGGGCCAGCGCCTCCTGAAGCTGCTGGGGGGAGATCATGTTCTCCTTCAGCAGCAGTTCGCCCAGCTTCACCGGCATGGCGGAGCCTAGAAAAACCTCGCTAGATCTTGCACTTAAGTAAGGGACTCTAAGCGTCCACGCGAGAGGTGTCAAGCCTCCGCGTGAGCGCCGACACGAGCACTCCCAACAGGCCCAGCGCGAGCACGGCCAGCGCCGGTGCCCGCCAGCCGGGAGCATAGACGAGGGTGAACTCGCGCGCACCGCCCGGCGTCCACCACGCCCGGTAGCGGCCGTTCGCGCGCCACAACTCGCCACCGCCCTCCAGGCGCCAGCCCGCGCCGAAGCCGTCGAGCAGGACCACGAAGCCGGGCGGCGTGCGAGCCCGGACCAGCACCCGGTGCGGGCCGGCGGACGCGAACGACACCTCGGCCGGCCCCGCCACCGCGTCGAAGGCGGGCGTCGCCTTCGCTTCGAGCACGACCACGGCGCGCTCGTCCGCATCGCGCAAGGCGCGCCACGCGGCGCGGCGGTCCGCGACGGCGATCGCGCGCGGGACCCAGTAGGCGCGGGGCAGCGCGCCGACGAGTTCGTAGAGGCCGAGGCGGTCGTTCACCTCCGCCAGGGCGGCTTCGCCTCGCGGGATCGCCAGGGCTGGCGGCAGCACTCGCCACGACAGCACCCAGCGCACGTTGCCGAGCGCCAGCGTGCGGTGGTACTCCGCGATCCGGGCCGGGTCGCGCAGCGGCGGCGGCAGCGCCGCGCCGGGCGGGGCGAGCCCCATGCGGTCCTCGTCGAAGGCTCCGTCGAGCCCGTCGAGCACGTGGGCTCTCGGCGCCAGCGCCTGGCGCTCGAGCGCGAACAACGGGAGATCGGTGCGCGGCCGGCCGCGCCAGGCCTGCGAGGGGAGGCCGCACAGGCCGCAGGAGAACAGCCGGCCCGGCTCCCCGGCGCGAACGGGGGCGAGCAGCGCCGCCACCTCGGGCCGCAGCGCGAAGTGACTGGCGGGAGCGGACGGCACCAGCCCCGCGTTGGCCGCGAGCAGTTCGCCGGCCAGCAGCAGCGGGGCGAGCCGGGCGCGCCCGGCGACGACGAGCGCGCCGCACAGGACCATCAGGAGCGCGACCCGCAGCAGGGCGCGCGGCCAGTGCTCGGCGAGCACTGCCGCCGCGTGCGGGTCGCCGAGCGGCGGCAGCAGCGGCGCCAGCGCGCCCGCCAGTCCGCGCGGGTCGAACGCAGCGGCGACGCCCAGCACGGCGAACGGCGCGGCCAGGCAGAGCGCCAGCGCGAGCGGACGGCGGCCGCGGACGCGGTCGAGCCCGGCCCCGGCCAGCAACGACAGCGACAGGGCCACGAGGAAGGCGAACTTGACCGGCGCCCGGAAGTGGCTGGCCTGGGCGAGCAGCGGCGCGAACGGGCCGTGGGAGCCGAGCGCCAGCAGCAGGCCCAGGGCCACCAGCCCCCACAGCCGCCGCGAGCCGCCGAACACGGCGAACAGCAGGACCAGCGGCCCCTGGTAGAGGGAGACGAAGAACGGGAAGCCGTTCGGGTGCAGCGACGCCCCCCAGAACTGGCTCCCGGAGAAGCCGCGCAGGTCGCCGAAGAAACCCGGCACCAGCGCCTCGGCCAGCACCGCGGGCGCGGCCGAGTAGGCGAGCGCCACCGCCGGCGGGAACCCCGCGGCGCGCGCGGTGTCGGCGGCCATCGCGCGGACCCCGAGCAGGACCGGCGCCGCGAGCGCCGCGGACAGCGCGACGGACAGCAGCAGCGCCTGCGCCGCCTTCCGGCGCGGCGGCTGCAGGACGAAGGCGAGCACGGCGGTCTGCAGGCAGACTTCTGCCCCGAAGGTCGAGAGCTGGAGCGCAGCCAGGAGCGCGAGCGCCGCAGCCCGCGGCGGCGTCGGCCGCTCGTGGAGCCGCAGCCAGGCCCGCACCAGCCAGGGCATCCAGGCCGCGGCCAGGAACACCGGGTAGAGCAGGCTGGAGAGCACCACGCCTCCGAGCCCGAAGGCGACCCCGGCTGCGAACGCGCCGGGGACCGACGTGCCGCGCTGGCGGGCGAGCTCGCTGGCGCCGGAGGCGGCGAGCAGCACGTGCAGCACGGTGGACAGGCGGAGCGCTCCGCTGCCCCCGAACAGCGGCGCGAGCAGCAGGTGCGGCGGGTAGGGCGCGAAGAAGGGGGCGCCGCCGTCGGCGCCGGGATGCCACAGCGGGAAGGTCCCGGCGCGCAGCGAGCGGGACAGGAACTCGAGGTCGGGCCAGTAGGTGTAGACGACGTCGCGGAAGTACGGCATCTCGCCCAGGAACAGCGTGGGAGCGAACAGCACGGCCACGAGCAGGGCGTGCGCGACGTGGATCCAGCGGGGGTTCGTCAACCGCCCGCGATGCTAGCATCCGCGCCGTCATGCCCTCCGAGCGCCGCGCCTGGCTCGTCGCGGCGCTGGCCGCCTCCGTGGCGGCGCTGCTGCCCTTCGCGCGCCCGCTGCTCTCCGGCGAGTCGCTCTACTTCCGCGACCTCGGCCTCATCTTCTTCCCTCTGCGCCGGCTCGCGCTCGACGGACTGGCCCGGGGCGAGATCACCTGGTGGAACCCGTACGTGCACGAGGGGGCGCCGCTGCCGATCCCGGCGCTGTCCTACCCCCTGGACCTGCTGCAACTGCTCTCGCCCGCGGAGCCCGGGCTGTCGGCCTCGCTGATGCTGCACGTGCCGGCGGCGGCGCTGGCCTTCCTGCTGCTGGCCCGCGGCCTGGGCCTGTCGCCGCTCGCCGGGGCCGGCGGCGCGCTCGTCTACGCGATGGGCGGCTTCGCGCTGTCCACGCTCAACCTCTACATCTACGTTCAGGCCCTGGCCTGGGCGCCGCTCGTGGTCCTGGGGCTGGGCCGCGCCGTCGCGGCCGGCCGCCCGCGCGACCTGGGGCTCGCCGCGCTCGCGACCGCGGTGCTGGTGTCGACGACGGCCGCCGAGTTCGCGCTGCAGGCCATGCTGCTCGGGATCGCGCTGGGCCTGCCCGTGCCGCGCCTGGGCCGGTGCTGGCCGGGAGCACCGGCGGCAGGGGCGGCCGAGACCGCCCGCGGGCTGGCCCGCGCCGGGGTCGCGCTGGGTCTGGCGGCGGCGCTGACGGCGCCCGTGCTGGCCGCGTTCCGCGCGCAGCTCGAGGGCACCGAGCGCGGCGCCGGCTTCGCGACCGCCGTGGTGCTGGCCCACTCGATCCACCCGCTGTCGGCCCTGCAGGCGCTGGTCTCGGGCTTCTACTTCGACCCGAGCGACGCCGCCAACCGCTACTGGGGCCAGAACTTCTTCAGCCGCGGCTTCCCCTACTTCCTGAGCCTCTACCTCGGTCCGCTGGCGCTGGGGCTGGCCGCGGGCGGCCTGGCGGCCCGCGCGCGCGCCCTGGCCGAGCCGCTGCGCGCCCTGCGCCTGCGCCTGCTGCTGGTGCTGCCGCCGGTGGCGCTGGGGATGCTCGGGACCTTCGCGGGGCTCGACCCGCTGGTCGAGTGGCTGACCCCGCTGCACTCGTTCCGCTACCCGCAGAAGCTGTTCTTCGCGCTGCACCTGGGAGTCGCGCTGCTGGCCGCGACGGGCCTCGAGACCGTCGCCCACCGCTGGCGCCGGCCGCTCCTGGCCTGCCTCGGCCTCGGCCTGCCCCTGCTGCTCGCCCCGGTGCTGCCCGTGCTGGCACCGGGCGCGGTCGCCTGGTTCGCCCGCGGCTTCTTCCCCGCCGGCATGGATGCCGGGAGCAGCGCGGACGCGCTGCGCTTCGTGCTGAACGACGCCGCGGCCGGCGGAGCGCTGGCGGTGGCCGCCGCGGCCGGCGCGCTGCTGCTGCGCGCGCGCGGTCGCGCGGCGGCGGCCGCCCTGCTGCTCGCGGCCGCAGCCGGCACCGACCTGCTGCGCGCGGGCTCGGGGCTCAACGCCACCGTGACATCCGCCTTCTTCCGGCTGTCGCCCGAGGGCGAGGCGCTGGCGGCGGGGCTGCGCGCCAGCGGCTCGCGGCTGTTCACCTGCGACGTGCACGGCAGCGCGGCCTACCGCGCCTTCCGCCGCGCGCACCGCGGCCGTCACGAGCTGGCCACCTTCGCGCTGATGCGCGAGTCGCTGACGCCCAACTACAACGTCGACGCCCGGGTGCCGACCGCGCTCTCGCTCGACCTGACGATGATGGTGCCCGGCGCCCGCGTCACGTCGCCCCGCGAGGCGCTGTGCGGCGACCTCGACGCGCTGCTGCCGCGGCTGCGCGCCGCAGGCGTCGGTCACGTCGCGAGCCTCGACCCGCTGGCCCACGCGGAGCTGCGTGGCGTCGTGCGGGTGCCGCTGCGCGGCCTCGCCGGGCTGGCGCTCGACGTCTACCGCGTCGAGCCGCCGCCGCCGCCGCTGATCGAGGTCGAGGGCGGCGAGCTGCTCGGCCACGAGGAGCGCCCCGGCCGCCTCGCCGCGCAGGTAACCGCGGCGGGTCCGGCGCGGCTGATCGTGCGCCAGGCCTGGGCGCGCGGCTGGCGGGCGACGGTCGACGGCGCCCCCGCCACGGTCGAACGGCTCGCCGATCGCCACCTCGCGGTGAGCCTGGACGGCGGGCGCCACGAGGTGCGGCTCGCGTACGAGCCGGCGGGGCTCGGGCCTGCGACGGCGCTGGCGGCGCTCGCCGCGCTCGCGGTGGCCGGCCTCGTCGCGCGCCGTCGGGAGCGCGTCGCGAACGCCGGTGCGGGTGCCGGCCCGGCCTGCTAGACTGCCGGCTACTCGCGAAAGGCCCTCGCCAGTCCCTTGTCCACCGTCGCGATCATCCCGGCCCGGTTTGCGTCCACGCGGCTCCCGGGGAAACCTCTCCGCGAGCTCTGCGGGCGGCCGATGATCCAGTGGGTCTGGCAGCGCGCGTCGGCGGCCCGCCGCGTCGACGCGGTGCTGGTGGCCACCGACGACGAGCGCATCGCGGAGGCCGTGGCCGGCTTCGGCGGTCGCGCGGTGATGACCTCGGCCGGGTGTGCCTCGGGGACGGACCGGCTGGCCGAGGCCGCGCGCGGGCTGGACGCCGGGATCGTCGTCAACGTCCAGGGCGACGAGCCGCTGCTCGACCCGGCGGCGATCGACCGCGCGATCGCCCCGCTGCACGACGACCCCGGGGTCGAGATGGCGACGCTGTCGGCACCGATCTCGCAGGTCGAGGACCTGGTGGCACCGCAGGTGGTCAAGGTGGTCACCGACGCCCGCGGCGACGCCTTGTACTTCTCGCGCAGCCCGATCCCCCACCTGCGTCTCGACGGCACGAGCGCCGAGGACGCGGCCCGCGAGGCCGTGCGCCGCGGGCTCGCGCGCAAGCACGTCGGGCTCTACGTCTACCGGCGCGCCACCCTGCTGCGGCTGGCGTCGCTTCCGCGCGCGCCGCTCGAGGACGCCGAGGGCCTCGAGCAGCTGCGCGCCCTCCACCACGGCATCCGCCTGCGGGTCGTGGCGCTCGACGCCGACCCCGGCGTCGGCGTCGACACGCCCGCGGACCTCGAGCGCGCCCGGGAGCTGCTCTCCCGCGAGCTCGCGTCAGCGTCCGCTTCCGCAACGAAAGGGAACCAGTAAGTGGCGACCAAGTACATCTTCGTCACCGGCGGCGTCGTCTCGTCGCTCGGCAAGGGCCTGGCCTCGGCCTCGATCGGCGCGCTGCTCGAGGGCCACGGGTTCAGGGTCGCGATGATGAAGTGCGACCCCTACATCAACGTCGACCCCGGCACCATGAGCCCGTACCAGCACGGCGAGGTCTACGTCACCGACGACGGCGCCGAGACCGACCTCGACCTGGGTCACTACGAGCGCTTCACCCGCACCCAGATCTCGCAGCACTCCAACATCACGACCGGCAAGATCTACGGCGCCGTGATCGCCAAGGAGCGGCGCGGCGACTACCTCGGGCGCACGGTGCAGGTGATCCCCCACATCACCGACGAGATCAAGGCCGGCATCCGGGCCGCCACCCGCGACGCCGACGTCGGCATCGTCGAGATCGGCGGCACCGTCGGCGACATCGAGGGCCTGCCGTTCCTGGAGGCGGTGCGCCAGTTCCGCCGCGACGTCGGCCGCGAGAACGCGATCTTCGTGCACCTCGCGCTGGTGCCCTACATCGCCGCCGCCCACGAGCTGAAGACCAAGCCCGTCCAGCACAGCGTGCGCGAGCTGCGCGAGATCGGCATCCACCCCCACGTCCTGCTGTGCCGCACCGACCGCTTCCTCTCGCCGGACATCAAGGCCAAGCTCGCCCTCTACTGCGACGTGCCGGAGGAGGCCGTGATCACGGCCAAAGACGTGGCCTCGATCTACGAGGTGCCGCTGGTGCTGTCGGGCGAGGGGCTCGACCGCATCGTGCTCGACGCGCTCGGCCTCAAGAGCCGCGGCCGCGACATGACGGCGTGGGAGGACCTGGTCCGCCGCATCCGCGAGCCGAAGGGCGAGGTGACGATCGGCATCGTCGGCAAGTACGTCTCGTTCGAGGACTCCTACAAGAGCCTCAACGAGGCGCTGACCCACGGCGGCTTCGGCAACGGCGTCCGCGTCGTGCGGCGCTGGGTCGAGGCCGAGGACCTGGAAAAGGGCGGCGCCGAGGAGAAGCTGGCCGGCGTCGACGGCATCCTGGTGCCGGGCGGCTTCGGCAACCGCGGCACCGGCGGCATGGTCGCGGCGGCGGAGTACGCGCGCAGGAGCGGCACGCCGTACTTCGGCATCTGCTACGGCTTCCAGTGGGCGACCGTGGAGTACGCGCGGCACGTGTGCGGGCTGGCCGGCGCCAGCTCCACCGAGGTCGACGAGCAGGCCGAGCACAAGGTGATCTACAAGCTGCAGGACCTGCTGGGCGTCGAGGAGCTGGGCGGCACGATGCGACTGGGATCGTACGAGTGCCGGCTGGCCGAGGGCTCCGTGGCCGCCCGCGAGTACGGGGCGACGACGGTTCACGAGCGCCACCGCCACCGCTACGAGTTCAACCAGGCCTACCTCGAGACGCTCGAGCGCCACGGCATGCGAATCACGGGCCGCACGCCCGACGGCAAGTTCGTCGAGATCGCCGAGATCCCCGGCCACCCGTGGTTCGTGGCCGTCCAGTTCCACCCCGAGTTCAAGTCGAGGCCGCTGGAGCCGCACCCGCTGTTCGCCGGCTTCGTGCGCGCGAGCCTCGCCCACCGCCGCCAGCGCGAGCACGCCTCCGGCACCTCCGTGCCCGGCGACGTCGCCACCGTGGGGCTGTCGTGAAGCGCCCCGCGGCCGTCCGGCTCGGCTCGCTGCGGCTCGGCGGCGGCGGCCTGTTCCTGATCGCGGGCCCGTGCGTGATCGAGAACGAGCGCCACCCGATGGAGATCGCGAAGCGGCTGCAGGACGTCTGCGGCCGGCTCGGGCTCCCCCTGATCTTCAAGGCCAGCTACGACAAGGCCAACCGCTCCTCGATCGGCTCGTACCGCGGCCCCGGCGTCGAACGCGGGCTCGCGATCCTCGGCGAGGTGAAGGCGAAGCTGGGCCTGCCGATCCTGACCGACGTCCACGAGACGAGCCACGTCGCGCGCGCCGCCGAGATCGCCGACGTGCTGCAGATCCCGGCCTTCCTGTGCCGGCAGACGGACCTGGTGCTCGAGGCCGCGCGCACGGGCCGCGTCGTCAACGTCAAGAAGGGCCAGTTCATGGCCCCGTGGGACATGAAGGGCGTGATGGAGAAGGCGGCCACCACGGGCAACCGGCGGCTGATGGTCACCGAGCGCGGCTTCACCTTCGGCTACAACAACCTGATCGTCGACCCCCGCTCGTTCCCCGTGCTGCGCTCGTTCGGCTACCCCGTGGTGTTCGACGTGACCCACTCGGTCCAGCGCCCCGGCGGCCTCGGCGACCGCTCCGGCGGCGAGGCGCACTTCATCGACACGCTGGGCCCGGCGGGCGTCGCCGCCGGCGTCGACGGCCTGTTCATGGAGGTCCACGAGAACCCCGCCCGCGCCCTCTCCGACGGCCCCAACGCCTACCGGCTGTCGAAGCTCGAGCGCCTGCTGCGGCGGCTTCTCGCGATCCACGCCGCCGCCCACGGCCGGTGACGGCAGGCGCGCCGCGACGGCTCTCGCGGCTGGCGCTGGTGGCCGTGGCCGCGCTGCAGCTCGCCACGCTGCCCGGGCACTGGATCGTCACGGACCAGGGTGAAGCGCTGCTCTCCGCCCGCCGCCTGCTCGACGCCGGGACCCTCACGCTGGCCGACGCCGGCGTCGCGGCCGTGCCGGAGGCGCCGTGGGCGCCGGTCGAGCGCGGAGCGCCCGTGCGCTCGCGGCTGCTCCCCGGCACCACGCTGCTGCTGGCCCCGTTGCTGGCCCTCGACCGGGCGCTGGGCCTCGCCCGGGCCCGCGAGTTCGGCGTGCTGGTCCACGCCCAGGGCGCGCTGTGCCTGGTCGCCGCGCTCGCCTTCGCGAGCGCGGGACTGCGCCGGAGCGGATTCGCGGACGCGCCGGCCGCCTGCGCGCTGGCCGCGCTGGGGCTCGCCTGGCCGGCGTGGATGGTGGCCCACCGGAGTGGTCCCGAGCCCGCCCTGCTGGCACTCGGCTGCGCCTTCGTCGCGGCGCCCGCGGGCAGCGCGGGCCGCTGGCCGCGGGCGCTGGCGCTGCTCGCGATGCCGTGGTTCAACCCGTCGGGTTCCGTGCTGGCGGCGGGTCTCGCCGGCGGCGCCTGGCTCGCGGAGCGCGGCGGCCTCGCCGCTCGCACCCGCGCGGCCGGCGTCGAGCTGGCCGCGGCCGGCCTGGGCCAGGCCCTGGTGATGGCCGCCTGGAACTGGGGCTACCACGGGCACTGGCTCGACGGCGGATACCACCTCGTCGAAGGCCGCGCCTCGTTCGGGGTGGTGCCCCTGCACGAGGGCCTCGCCCGCCACGCGGGCGCGCTGCTGGTTCAGGCCCCGGCGCTGGCGCTGCTGGCCGCGCTCGGCCTGCGCTCGGCGCCGGCGGCGGCCGCGAGCGCGGCGCTGGTGCTCTGCGCCCACCTGCTCTTCTTCGCGACCTACGAGTTCCAGGAGCCGGCCCGGCGGCTGGCGCCCGCGCTCTCCGCGCTGCTGCCGCTGGCAGCGGCCGGCGCAGCCGCCCTGTCTCCGCGGGCGCGGGCCGGAGCCGTCGTGCTGGCGCTGCTGTCCGGGCTCCACCACTTCTTCGCGGTCGAGGGCCGGTCGCTGGCCGGGCCGCACGGCCTCTTCTACCCGTCGATCGCCTGGGTCGAGTGGTGGATCGCCGGCGGGCCCGGGCTGCCACTCCTGGCGGCGACGCTGGTCGCGAGCCTGGCGCTGCTGGCGGCGCTGATCGCCCGCGTCGGCCGCCCGGCCTGAGCCGCCGCCCGCTCCTGCTAGCATCGCCGCATGTCGCGCGCGACCGGCCGCAAGGTGCTGGAGATCGAGTCGGAGGCCATCCGCGAGCTGATCCCGCGCCTCGACGAGCGCTTCGATCGCGCCGTCGAGGTGCTGCACGGCTGCAGCGGCCACGTGGTGGTCACCGGCATGGGCAAGAGCGGGCTGATCGGCCAGAAGCTGTCGGCCACGCTGGCCTCGACCGGCACCCCCTCGCTGTTCCTGCACCCCGCGGAAGCCATCCACGGCGACCTCGGCCGCATCGTCAGGGGCGACGTCGTGGTCGCCATCTCGAACAGCGGCGACACCGCGGAGCTGCTGGCGCTGGTGCCGACGCTGAAGCGGCTCGGGGTCGCGCTGGTGGCGCTGACCGGCCGGCCGGCCTCGCCGCTGGCCCAGGCCGCCGACGTGCACCTCGACGTGTCGATCCGCGAGGAGGCGTGCCCGCTGGGCCTGGCGCCGACGGCCTCGACGACGGCGGCGCTGGCGATGGGCGACGCGGTGGCGATGGCGCTGGTCGAGCGACGCGGCTTCACCGTGGAGGACTTCGCGGTGCTGCACCCGGGCGGGCGCCTGGGCAAGAAGTTCCTGCGCGTCGAGGACGTGATGCACACGGGCGACCAGGCGCCCCGCGTCGCGTCGTCGACCGCCATGCGCGACGTGCTCTTCGAGATGACGCGCAAGCGGCTGGGCATGACGACGGTCGTCGACGACGCCGGGCGGGTGCTGGGCATGATCTCCGACGGCGACCTGCGGCGCGGCATGGAGCGCCACGGCTACGCCTTCCTCGAGCGCACGGCCCTGGAGTGCATGACCACCTCGCCGGTCACCATCGACCGCCGGGCGCTGGCCACCCAGGCGCTCGACGTGATGGAGTCCCGCCGCATCACCTCGCTGCTGGTGCTCTCCGCGGACGGCGGCCTCGACGGAGTGCTGCACCTGCACGACCTGTGGAAGACGGAGATGATCTGAAGCGATGAAGGGTGACCTGCTGGCCGAGCGCTGCAAGGCGATCAAGCTGTTGCTGACCGACGTCGACGGGGTGCTCACCGACGGCACGATCCTGGTGCTGCCCGACGGCGGCGAGGCCAAGGCCTTCCACGTGCGCGACGGGCTCGCGATCGTGCTGGCCCAGGCGGCGGGACTGAAGACCGGCCTGCTGTCGGGCCGCTCCGCGGCTTCGGTCGCCCACCGCGCGGCCGACCTGAAGATGGCGGTCGTGCGCCAGGGCGTGCGCTTCAAGGGCCCGGCGCTCGTCGAGATCTGCGCCGAGCTCGGGCTCGAGCCGCGCGAGGTCGCCTACGTGGGCGACGACGTGAACGACCTGCCCGTGTTCGCACAGGTGGGCCTGTCGGCCGCCCCGGCCGACGCCCCGCTCGAGGTGCGCAACGAGGCGGTGATGTCGCTGTCGGCGGCGGGCGGGCGCGGCTGCGTGCGCGAGTTCGTCGAGGCCATCCTGCGCGCCCGCGGCCAGTGGGACGAGGTGTTGCGCACGACCCTGGGCGTGGAGCTGTCCTGACCTCGCGCCCGCTCCGGCCGTGACCGACACGGCGCTGTTCGCCGCGGGGCTCGCCGCGCTGTGCGGCTTCTTCGCCGGCCGCGCCTACCGGACGACCTCCGCGCGCGACCGCGCCTACGGCGCCGCCGGCCTCTCCGAGCGGTTCCTGCAGGGCCTCGAGTACCTGTCGGAGGGCCGCCGCGACGAGGCGGTCGCCGAACTCTCGCAGGTGCCGCGGGAGTCGCCGGGTGGCGAGGTGGTCGAACAGGTGCTCGGCAGCCTGCTGCGCGAGGGCGGCCAGGTCGAGCGGGCGATCCAGATCCACCAGGGCCTCTCGCGCCGCGCCGGGATGCCCGCGCTGGCCCGGGCCCGCACGTTCGCGGCACTGGGCGAGGACTACCGGCGCGCGGGCCTGCTCGATCGCGCCGAGCGCGCGTTCGAGCAGGCGCTGGACGAGGACGACCGCAACGCGACGGCGCTGCTCGGCCTGCAGCGGATCCGCGAGGACCAGGGAAGATGGGAGGACGCGCTCTCGCTGCGCACCCGGCTCTCCAAGCGGCGGCGCGGCGACGACGCGCTCGTGCTGGCCCACCTCCACGCCCAGGTCGGGCGCGAGCGGCTGCGGCTGGGGGACCCCGACGGCGCCGAGGCGGCCTTCCGCGAGGCCCTCGGCCACGACCGCCGGGCGCTGCCGGCCCACCTCGGCCTGGCCGAGGTGCTCGAGCGCCGCGACCCCGCGCTGGCGGCCTCAACCCTCGAGGACGCCGCGCGGGCCGTGCCGGAACGCGCCTACCTGATCTTCGAGTCGCACGCCCGCGCCTGCGCGGCGGCAGGCGAGCCCGGGCGCCACGCGGCCCTGCTCGAGGCCGCGATCGAGAAACACCCGCGCGACTGGCGGGCGCGGCTGGCGCTCGCGCGCGTGCTGCGCTCGCGCGGCGACGCCCACGAGGCGCTGGGCCTGCTGCGCCGCGCGGGCGAGGAGAACCCCCAGGCGCTGCTCGTGCACCTCGAGACCTGGCGCACGCTGCTGGCGCTGGGCCTGCCGCGGGAGGACACCCAGCGCTACCTCGACGCCGCGACCAGCAGCATCCTGTTCGCGGCCCCCCACGTGTGCCGCCGCTGCCGCTACCGGGCGGCCGACGTCCAGTGGCGCTGTCCCCAGTGCCACGAGTGGGACACCTTCGTGGAGGAGCGGCTGGTCCCGCCGCGCTGATCTCCGCTCAGCCGGCGAAGGCCCGCGCGAACGCCGTGGCCGTCGCGGGCGGGGGGGCCGGCGAGAAGCGCGCGGCCGCGCGCGCACGCGCGTCTGCTCCCGCCTCCGGGCCACCCGACGCCGCGTCGCAGGCGGCGAGGGCGACGTGCACGGCTCCCGCGTGGGCGGCCAGGTCCGCGAAGCCGAGCCGGCCCAGCGCGTAGCCCGCAGCGGCCGCCCAGTCGAGGTCCCCTGGCCGGTGCTCCGCGGCCACCAGTCCCGCCGCCGCAGCGGCCGCCCAGGTGGCGGCGCCGGACTCGGGGTCGGGGCCCGGTGCGTCGTGCCACGCCCCGCCGCGGGGCGGCCGCAGCCGCGCTTGAAGGGCCGGCAACTCGAGGCCGCCGCGCTCCCCCGCCGCGCGCACGTCCGCCGGCTCGGGCAGCGGAGGCGCGCCCGCGACGAGCCGGGCCCACCAGTCCGCCGCGAGTTCCGCGGCAGGCGCGGCGCGCCGCGGGACGCGGTCGGCCTGGGAGCGCAGCACGGCAGCCAGCGCGTCGACCGCCGCGTCGGTGTCGGCGGGCCGGCCCGAGCTGTCGACCTCGAAATGGGCGAAGCGGGCCTTGTCGGCCGGGTCCATCTGGGCGCGCAGGCGGGCCTCCGCGGCGGCCGCGTCGAGGCCGTCGCGGTGGCGCAGGCGTTCCCGCTGCTGCTCGGGAGTGCAGCGCACGACCACGAGGCGGTCGAAGCGCAGGTGCAGGCCGGTCTCCACCAGCAGCGCGGCGTCGACGACGGCCACGCCGCCCGCGGGCACCTGGCGCAGCCATTCCTCCTCCGCCTCGCGCACCCGCGGGTGGACCAGCGCGTTGAGCTGCAGGCGGCGGCTCGCGTCGGCGAAGACGATCGCGCCCAGCGCAGGGCGGTCGATCGTGCCGTCGGGGGCCACGATGCCAGAGCCGAAGGTGGCCACGACGTCCGCGTAGGCCGCGCCCCCCGGCGCCATCAGCCCGTGGGCCACCCGGTCGAGGTCGAGGGTGTGGAAGCCGTCCGCCGCCAGCCGCCGCAGCACGTGCGACTTGCCGGAGGCGATGCCGCCGGTCAGTCCGACGCGGAGCGCTCGTGGACCCATCGCGCCGACCGCACCGTGTTGCGCAGCAGCGAGGCGATGGTCAGCGGGCCGACGCCGCCCGGCACCGGAGTCAGCGCCCCGGCCACGGCCTCCACCTGGGGCGCGTGCACGTCGCCGACCAGCGCGGAGCCGCGCGCGCGGAAGCTCTCGAACCGCTTGGGCGACAGCAGCTCGCGGGCCTCGGCCTCGTCGGTGATGCGGTTGATGCCGACGTCGACGACGATGGCGCCGGGCTTGACGTGCTCGGCGCGCACGAAGCCGGCCTTGCCGATCGCGGCCACCAGCACGTCGGCCTGGCGGGTGACGGCAGGGAGGTCCCGGGTCCGCGAGTGGCAGATCGTGACCGTGGCGTCGGCGTGCAGCAGCAGCAGCGCCATCGGCTTGCCGACGATGTCGCTGCGGCCGAGCACCACGGCGTTCCGCCCGCGCAGGTCGATGCCCTCGCGGCGCAGCAGCTCCATCACGCCGGCGGGCGTGCAGGCCACGAAGCGCGGTCGCTTCTGGACCAGCAGCCCGACGTTCTCGGGGTGGAAGCCGTCGACGTCCTTCTTCGGGTCGACGGCGTGCAGCACGGCCTCGGTATCGACCTGCTTCGGCAGCGGAAGCTGGACCAGGATGCCGTGGACGTCCGCCCGCGCGTTGTAGCCGCGCACCACGTCCAGCACCTGTGCCGTCGTGGCGTCAGCCCCCAGGCGGGCCGTCTCGGAGTGGATGCCGGTCTCGGCGCAGGCCTTGGTCTTGCTCGCGACGTAGACGGCCGAGGCCGGGTCGTCGCCGACGAGGGCGACGCCGAGGCCCGGCCGGCAGCCCGCGGCCGCCAGCACCGCGACTTCGGAGGCCAGTTCCTCGCGAATCTGCGCAGCGACCCGCGCCCCGTCGAGGCGTCGCGCCGTCACGACAGCGTCCCCGCCTTCTTCTGGGCCATGAAGCGCTCCATGAAGTGGGTGTCCACCTCGCCCTTCACGAACTCGGGGTGGCGCAGGATCTCGAGGTGGAGCGGGATCGAGGTCTTGATGCCCTCGACGACGGTCACCTCGAGCGTGCGCCGCATGCGGTCGATCGCCTCGCGGCGGTCGCGGCCGTGGGTCATCACCTTGGCCACCAGCGAGTCGTAGTACGGCGGGATCGTGCAGCCCTCGTGGGCGAAGGTGTCGACCCGGACGCCGGGCCCGCCGGGCACGTAGAAGTGGCGCACGTGGCCGGGGGAGGGCGCGAACGTGCGCGGGTCCTCGGCGTTGACCCGGCACTCGATGGCGTGGCCGCCGATCGCGACGTCGCGCTGGCTGAAGCTCATCGGCTGGCCCGCGGCGACCAGGATCTGCTCCTTCACGAGGTCCCGCCCGGTGACGAGCTCGGTCACGCCGTGCTCGACCTGGATGCGGGTGTTCATCTCCATGAAGTAGTAGTTGCCCTCGTGGTCGAGCAGGAACTCGATGGTGCCGGCGTTGACGTACTGGACCGCGGCGGCGGCCTCGACGGCGGTCTTGCCCATCCGCCGCCGCAGCTTGTCGTTGACGACCGGCGATGGCGCCTCCT
This sequence comes from Vicinamibacteria bacterium, assembly GCA_025994075.1. GTDB lineage: Bacteria > Acidobacteriota > Vicinamibacteria > Fen-336 > Fen-336 > WYBL01. The sequence continues at coordinate 2,360 of JAMQGV010000027.1, read as the reverse complement.
CGAGCAGCTTCTGGTGGCGGCGCTGGATCGAGCACTCGCGCTCGCCGAGCGAGACCACGTTGCCCTTGGCGTCGGCCATCACCTGGATCTCGATGTGACGCGGGCGCTCGATGTACTTCTCGATGTAGACGTCGGGCACTCCGAAGGCGGCCGCGGCCTCGGCGGAGGCGGAGCGGTAGGCCTGGGCGAGGTCGGCCGGGTTCTTCACGACGCGCATGCCGCGCCCGCCGCCGCCGGCCGAGGCCTTCAGGATCACCGGGTAGCCCACGTCCTTCGCCACCCGGACGGCGGCCTCCTCGTCCTCCACCACGCCGGTGGAGCCGGGCAGCACCGGGACTCCGGCCTTGATCATCGCCTTCTTGGCGCGGCTCTTGTCGCCCATCAGGCGGATCGCCTGGGGGCCGGGCCCGATGAACTTGATGTTGCAGGCCTCGCAGATCTCGGCGAAGTAGGCCGACTCGGCAAGGAACCCGTAGCCGGGGTGGATGGCGTCGGCGTTGGTGATCTCGGCGGCGGTGATGATCGCCGGCACGTTCAGGTAGGAATCGATCGAGCGGGCCGGGCCGATGCACACGGCCTGGTCGGCGAAGCGCACGTGCAGGCTCTCGCGGTCGGGCTCGGAGTAGACCGCGACGGTCTTGAGGCCGAGCTCCTTGCAGGCCCACAGCACGCGCAGGGCGATCTCCCCGCGGTTGGCGATCAGGACCTTCTTGAACATCCGTGGCTACTGGGCTGGGCGGATCGAGAACAGCGGGTCACCGTACTGGACCGGCTGGCCGTTCTCCACGTGGACCTTGACGACCTCGCCGGCCGCGTCCGACTCGATCTCGTTCATCAGCTTCATCGCCTCGATGATGCAGAGCACCTGGCCGAGGCGCACCCGGTCGCCCACGTTCACGAATGGCGGCGAGTCGGGGTTCGGGGAGCGGTAGAAGGTGCCCACGATCGGGCTCTTGACCACGGTCAGGCCGGCTTCTTCGGCGGCGGCCGGCGGCGGCGCGGCCGCTGCCGCCGGCGCAGCGGGGACGGCGGCCGGAACGGCGACCGGCGCCGGGCCGGAGGCGACCACGACGGTGGCCGGGGCCGCGGCGCTCGCCTTGCGCACGCGCAGCTTCATGCCCTCGGTCTCGAGCTCGAACTCGGCGATCTGGCGCTCGTCGAGCGTGCGGAGGATCTCTTTCAGGTCCTTGACGTCCACGCGGGTGCCTCCCTGGGACTCCCCGTGTCCGGCGCCACACGGCGGGACGGCCTGGGACAGGAGAGGGGCGAATGCTAGCAGGCGGAAGGGTTTAGATGAACTCGCGCTCGAGGGCGAGGGCCGCCTTGCGCAGCGCGAACCGGGCCCGGCCCAGGAGCGCCCCGGGCTGCAGGGCGGCGAAGAGGAAGTACTCGTGGGTGATGCCGAGCATCAGGGCGGTCATGCCGTCGGTCACCACGTGCAACTCCTGGAGCGAGCCGAGCCCCGTGTCCGAGGCCGCGGTCACGCTCTGCCGGAGCAGGGTCATGTACTCGGCGGCGATCGCCTCCAGGTTGGGCCGCTCGGCGACCTGCAGGCGCTCGACGGGGATGCCGTCGGTGCCGACGATCATGACGAGCTGCGTCTCCGGCACCTGCGCCGCGAAACCGCGCAGCACGTCGGCAAAGCCGCCCATCACGCCCTCGCTCTCTGCACCGCGTGGAGCATCCGCTCCAGCCGCTCGATGGTGCGCTCCAGGGTGGCTCGGCGCTGCGCCTTCGGGTCGAGAGTCGCGGCGCTCGACAGCGAAAGCTCGCGGGCCCGCTCGTTCTCGGGCTCGCGGGCCAGGACCTCCTTGAGGACCGCCTGGGCCTGCTCGCGGGCTCCCTGCTGCAGGTAGAGCTCGGCCAGCGTCGCCGACGCCAGCGGGGGCGGCGGCGCTTCGGAGGGGGCGGCGGCGGCCGGCTGCTCGACGTCGAGGTCGAACTCCGCCTCTTCGCGGCTCGCACCGCCCGTGACTGCGGGCGAGGCCGCCACGGGCGCAGGGGGCGGCGGCGGCGGGGCCGGTGCGACCGGGGCCTCCACGGGACGCTCGAGTTCGAACGTCTCGTCCTCGGCCACCTCGACCAGCTTGATCGGCGCCGGCTCCGGCGCGACCTCGGCTGGCGCGTCCGCATCCGCCGCGGCTTCTTCGCCGACCAGCGCGACAGGCGCCGCCTCGTGGGCGGCCTCCAGCTCGAACTCCTCCGACGCCGGCGCCAGCGGCACCGGCTTGACGGGCTCCGCAGCCGCAACGGGTTCGGGCGCCGGCTCGGGCACCGGCGGAGCCGGCGGGGGCACCGCACGGGCCGTCGCCGCCGCGGGCGGCGGGGGCGCGGGCCGCGCGGCCGCAGGTGGCCTCGGC
>JAMQGV010000004.1 GCA_025994075.1 Vicinamibacteria bacterium | reverse complement strand
GACCGACGCCGGGATTGGCCAGGCGTCGGAACCCGATGGGGGTTTGGGGGCGGAGGAGGTCGAAGTCGTCCGACGTAGCCCCCATGGGACCGACGCCTGGCTCCGCCAGGCGTCGGAACCCGTCGAAGTCATCGACCACTTCGAGATGGCGCGGCGGCTGCAGGCCGGGGAGGCGCGGCCCGACCCGCGTGCGTGGCTGCGCGCGCGGCTGCTGGACCTGACGATCGGCGACTGGGACCGGCACCGCAAGCAGTGGCGCTGGGCGCGGTTCGCGGGAGTCGAGCACTTCCAGCCGATCCCCGAGGACCGCGACCAGGCCTTCTCCCGTTACGAGGGCCGGCTGCTCGACATGGCGCGCCGCACCGACCCGCGGCCGCAGGCCTACGGGCCCCGCTTCCCCCACCCGCTCGGCATCACGTTCAACGCAAGGGACCAGGACCGCCGGCTGCTGGCCGGCTTCAGCCGCGAGGAGTTCGAGGCCGAGGCGCGGGACCTCGCCGCCGCCCTCACCGACGCCGTGCTCGACGCGGCCGTCGAACGGCTGCCCGCGGAGTGGCGCGCGATCGACGGCCCGCGCCTGCTCGCCGCGCTGCGCGGGCGCCGCGACGGCCTGCCCGCCGCGGCGCGCGCGTTCCACGCCTTCCTGGCGAAGCGGGCCGACGTGTACCTCACCGATCGGCCGGAACGCGCGACGGCCCGCTTCGCCCCGGGCGGCGCGCTGACGCTCGAGGCTGGCACGGACGCCGCGCCCTTCTTCCGCCGTACCTTCGACCCGCGCGAGACCGAGGAGGTTCGGCTCTACCTCCTGGGCGGAGACGACGACGTGCGGGTCGACGGCCGCGGCCCGATCCGCCTGCGCGTGATCGGCGGCGACGGCCACGACCGCCTCGATGACGCGGCGGGCGGCGGAACCCGCTTCTACGACGACCCGGGCTCGGTCGTGGCTGCCGGCCCCGGCACGCGCCACGACGCGCGGCCGTACACGGTGCCGCCGGGGCCGAAGAACGCGCCGTGGATCCCGCCGCGCGACTGGGGACGCCGCACGACGGCCGCGCCGTGGCTCTCCTACGGCAGCGAGCTCGGCGCCTTCGTCGGCTACGGCCTGCGAAGCCTCAGCTTCGGCTTCCGCGAGCACCCCTGGGCCCGGCGCCACGTGCTGCGGGGGGGCTGGTCGTTCGGCTCTTCCGCCCCGCGCCTCGAGTATCGCGGCGAGTGGCGGCTCGAAGGCGGCGACACCCTGCTGCGGCTCGACGCACGGCTCTCGGGCGTGGACAAGGTGCGCTTCCACGGCTACGGCAACGAGAGCCCGTCCGCCCCGTGGCCGGACTCCGGCGGCGATCCCTACCGCAGCAGCTCGGACGAGTTGATGTTCGCCCCGGCGCTCGTGCTGTCGTCGGACGGCCCCTCGACGCTCGCCGTCGGCCCCGTGTTCGAGTTCTCGGAGGCGCAGTTGAGCGACGCGCTGCTCGCCGACGGCCCGGCACCGTACGGGGCGGGCCGCTTCGCGGCCCTGGGCGTGCGCGCCGACTGGCGGTTCGACAGGCGCGACCGCACGACCTACCCCACGCGGGGCGGGCTGCTCGCCGCCCGCGCCGGGGCGTACCCGCGGCTGCTCGACGTGCGCTCGGCCTACGGCTTCCTCGAGGGCGAAGCGACCGCGCTCGCCAGCGCGGGCCCGCTGACCTTCGCGGGCCGCGTGGGCGGGCGGCGCCTGCTCGGAGAGTACCCGCTGACCGCGGCCGCGTACCTCGGCGGCACCGGCCTCGAGGTGCTCGGCAGCGGATCGCCGCGGGTCACCGTGCGCGGCCTCGAGAACCGCCGATACGCCGGCGACGCGTCGCTGTTCGCCAACGCCGAGTTGCGGGTGCCTCTCTTCCGCGCGACGCTGCTCGTTCCGACGCAGTGGGGCGTCTTCGCCTTCGCCGACAGCGGCCGCGTCTGGTACGCGTCCGAGTCGTCCCGCCGCTGGCACACGGGAGCCGGCGGGGGCCTCTGGTTCAGCGTGCTGCGCCACTTCGCCACGTTCTCGGCGTACGTCGCGCGGAGCGAGGGACACACGTCCGTCTCGGTGAAGTCGGGCTTCGCCTTCTAGTAGGCGGCCGCCGGAGCGGCCAGCGTCGCAGCGGCCGGCGCCATCGGCGACACCGGTCGCAGGGCGGCCCGCGTCGCCTCGTCGACCGGCAGCGTGCCGGAGATCAGCGAGCTGCGGCCCATGTTCGCGGACATCAGGCCGGACGCCGCGTGCGGCAGCTCCGGAACCATCGCGTGGATCAGCTCGTGAGCCGCGACCTTGCCGAGCGCGACGCCCAGGTCGCGCGTGCTCGCGAGGCCCATCTGCTCCACCGCGGCCGGCAGGCGCAGCGCGCGAAGCACCGAGTCCAGGTAGATCCACGCGGCCCGCGGCGCATCGGGCCCGGCGATCACCGAGCCCATCGTGCAGCGCCGGGCCAGCGCGGCCGGCGCCCGGCGCAGGAGGACGACCTTGTGGCGGGTGCCGTCGAAGGACTCGTCGACGCGGGCCTGCCGCCAGTCGAGCTCGACGCCGGCCTTCCGGAGACTGCGCACCGCCTCGTCGCGCATTGCCGAAGCCGCCAGTCGCGGCAGAGCGCCCTCGACGTCGACGAACACGACCGCGAGGCGGCGTGGTTCGGCGGATGCCTCGGCCCCGGCCCGGGGAGCGACGAGCGCCAGGCCGGCGACGGCGAGGGCCACGGTGAGCAGCATGCGCATGGCGCGCCTTCCTTCCGTCCGGCGCCGGCCGCCCCGGGCCGCGCCGTTTGAGGAGAGACGTCGCAGGGCCGGTCGTCGGCCGCGAGAGCACGCTGATTTCGGGCTAAGCGGCGGCTGAGCCCAACGCCGAGGATCCGCGGCACGCACGCGGTTGGACGGTCGTCACGAAATGCGAACGGCGCGGCCCCGGCCCTCGGGGCCGGAACCGCGCCGCGTCCGTCGACGGACTGTGAAGGGACGCTAGAAGCTCCAGCGCGCTCCGAGCTGGACCTGGCGCGCCGCGGTGATCGCGGTCGGCGCGCCGAACACGATCGGCTGGTCGACGCCGCCGATCGCGGCCTCCGGCGCGCGGGTCTGGACGCCGACCACGCGCGAGGAGTTGAACAGGTTGGCGACGTCGGCGAACACCGCCAGCCGCTCGGCGCCGCCGCCGAAGCGGAAGATCTTCTCGAGCCGCAGGTCGAGCTGGTTCTGGGTGTCGAGCCGGCGGCTGCCGCGCTCCTCGAGGAAGATGCGGCGCCCGGTGCGGAACGGGAAGTTGAGCTGGCTGCTCGCGTACTCCTGGAACGGCGTGTAGGTGGTGCCCGAGATGGTGCGCCAGAAGCCGCTCACCGAGACGTCCACCTTCGGCACCTCCCAGGTGAGGAACACCTTCAGCTCGTGCGGGCGGTCGTTGGTCGGGCGGCCGGCGTTGTTGGTCAGCGCGCGGGTCGCCGACTCGTAGAGCGTCGAGGCGCCGTAGGAGTCGAAGCCGTTGTTGTCGGCGCCGCCCTCGGTCCTGCTCGCCACGTACGAGATCCGCGTCGACCAGCGGTTGGTGAAGCGCTTCTCCAGGGTCACGATCACGCCGCGGTACTTGCGGCTGGCGTCGATCCGTCCGAGCACGTTGCCGTTCGCGTCCAGGATCGGGTAGCCGTCGGGGTTGGTGACGAGCTGGTCGGTCTCCGAGGCCGAGCGGTTGACCCAGCGATAGGCCGGGATCGTCCCGCCGGTCAGCGCGTTGGGCAGCGTGATCCGCTCCCAGCGCGCGGACGGCAGCACGGAACCCTGGAGGTTCTTGTCCTCGCGCATCAGGCCGACCAGCGAGAAGCGCCAGTCGTCTCCGATCGCCCGCTCCAGGCCGAGCGTGATCTCGTCCGTGCGCGGGTGCTTGATGTCGGGGTCGATCCGGTAGGGCACGGCCGGGATGCGGTTGACCTCGATCGGCCTGCCCGTGGTCATGTCGTAGCCGACGAAGTCCTCGATGCCCGGCAGGGCGCCGCTGTAGGCGAGGAAGAAGATTCCCTCGTAGTACTGGCCGTAGTGGCCGCGGAGCACCGTCTTGTTGTCGCCCGTCAGGTCGAACGCAAAGCCGAGGCGGGGCGCCAGGTTCTTCTGCTCGTAGACCTTCGCGTCACCGTTCACGGCGGAGTTGCCGGACGGGTAGCCGCGGACCCAGTCGAAGCGGAGGCCCGGGTTGAGGGTCAGCCGATCGCTGACCTTCCACGAGTCCTGCACGTAGACGGACTCGCGCTGGTTCTGGCCCTCGACGTCGTAGCCGTAGTTGTAGGCGTAGTACTGGCCCTTGGGGTACGCGCCGGTGTAGTCGTAGTAGAAGATGTCGTTGACGTAGCCGAAGCGGTTGCGCACCTTGGAGCGCTCGATCTCGACGCCGAACTTGAGGTCGTGCTTGCCCCAGCCCTCGGCGAAATGCGAGATCGAGGCGTTCACCTGGTTGCGGCCGCGGTCGGCGTAGTAGGCCCACCCCTGCGAGTCGGAGTAGAGGCCGGTCGAAGCGTCGTAGTGCCCCGGGACGTTCTTCTCCGGGTTGAGGTCGAAGTAGCCCGACCAGCCGTTGTACTTGACCTCGCTGAAGGTGCGCGAGCCGAACAGGTGCCGCCACTGCAGGCCCCACACCAGTTCGGGCGCGTCTTCGCGGTTGGTGAGGTCGTCGGTCGCGAGCAGCGCGTCGGCAGCCGGCAGGCCGTTGCGGCCGATGATGTTGTAGTGGTCGAGCTGGAAGGTGCCGGTGAACGTGTCGCTCGGGCTCGGCTGCCAGGTCAGCTTGGCGTTGAAGCGCGGCGAGACCTCGTCCAGCCGCGTGATCGCGCTGGCCGGGTCCTGCTTGCGCTCGAAGCGCTGCACCGAGAGGAAGTAGAAGAGCTCGTCCTTCACCAGCGGGCCCGAGACCTGGCCGGTGAAGTCGAGCAGCTTGTTCAGCTTCGGCGAGGCCGCCAGCGACGGGTTCTGCGCGACCTGCTCGGCGGTCACGTTGTCGGTCGCCAGGCTGTCCTTGCTGTAGATGACGTCGAACAGCCCGCCGAAGCGGTTGCCGCCGGAGCGGGTCACGGTGTTGACGACCGCGCCGGTGAACGAGCCGAACTCGGCAGGCGCGCCGATGCCGCTGACCTGCACCTCTTCCACGATGTTGAAGTTGAAGAAGGTCCAGGCCGAGCCGCCCTCGGGGTCGCGGGTGTCGACGCCGTCGAGCAGCAGCGCGTTTCCGGTGTCGCCGTCGCCGCCGAACGCCGAGCCGCCGTTGATTCCGGGCAGGAAGTTCATCAGGCCGACCGCGGCGTTGACGGGCCGCACCGGCAGGTTGAACAGCAGGTTCTGGTCGAGCTTCTGGTCGGACGCCGAGCTCGAGGTGTCGACGACCGGCGCCTCGCCGGTCACCGTGATGGTCTCCGCGACCTGGCCGACCGTGAGCGTGAAGTCGACCTCGGCGGTCTTTCCGATCGAGACCGGGATCCCGCTGCGACCGCGCGGCGTGAAGCCCGACAGCTCGGCCCGCACCTCGTACGCGCCGGGGTCGAGGCCGACGAAGCGGTACGCGCCCGAACCGTCGGTCGTGACCTGGCGCGTCCCGGTCTTGCTCACCAGCACGACGGTCGCGCCCGGGAGCGCGCCGCCCTGTTCGTCCTTGACGATGCCCGCGATCGAGCCCGTCAGCGACTGCGCCGGCGCCGACCCGGCGACGGCCAGCGCCACGAGCGCCGCGAGGGCTCTCCCCAACTTGCCCATGTTCTTCTCCCCTCTCAGCGGATCGGTGACTTGACCCGGTCCTTGTCGGTCGAATGGACGGTGTAGCCCACGACGGCCGCCATCAGGACCAGCACGGCGACGCCCTTGCCGGACTTCAGGAAGCTCTTGCCCGAGCCCGACGCGTCGGCCTGGGCCGGGGCCAGAGCCGCCGCGGGCAAGGCCGCACTCGCGCGCGCAGCGGCCGCCTGGGCCAGCGTCGGAGCAGTGGCGTTGGGAACAGCTTTCGGCGCGGCGGCGGCCTCCGCAGCGCGGGCCACGCTGGGCCCGGCCGCGAGGGAGAACGCCAGCGCGCCGACGACGGCGGATCGCGATGTCAGGCGCATTCGACCTCCAGGACTCGTTGCATCGGTTGGCGGCTACGAAAGTCCGGCGCGCTCGTCGACCAGCGGGTGCTTCATCACGTGCAGCCCCCACTGGTAGAGCGCCCCGACCACGGGCTTGAGCGACTCCCCCACCGGCGTCAGCGAGTAGCTGGCGCGGCGCGCGTCCTGCGGGCGCACCTCGCGCCGCACCAGGCCGAAGCGCTCCATCTCGCCCAGCTCCCGGCGCAGGGTCTTCTTGCTGATGCCGGCCGTCAGCCGCATCAGCTCGCAGAACGGCCGCGCGCCCCAGAACAGGTGCCAGACGATCAGCGGCTTGTATCGCCCGTCCAGCACGTCGAGCGCCACTTCGACAGGCGTGCGCGGGACAGGGGCCGGCCGGCGCGCGGGCAGGGCGGGCAGAGCGGCTACCCGGGGCGCCGGTGCCAGGGGCGTGGGCGCCAGGCGCGGCGGCAACGGTAACGCCGGGCGCAGTGCGATTGCGGTCGCCATCGTCTCCTCCTCCGGAACGTGTTCGGCTGTTGGAGGGCAGGCTGCGCCTCGCGCGCGCACGACGCCATGAGAGTGGCGTGATCGCCGGCTGAGTCCGGCCTGAGCGTCGGGAAGCCGCTGTCAGCGATCGACTTCCGCGGACGGACGCGGAGCGGGCTTCACGTCTTCTGACAGAGCCGCCGGGCCTCCCGCCGGCGCGGGACCTCCAGCGGCCTGGAGAGACGAGGTTCGGCTACGGGTGGGAGAAGTAATCGAGGCCGCTCGCGGCGCTGGCGCGGCGCAGGAGCGACTCGGAGATCTCGTTGGCCTCGGCGACCAGGGCGCCGACGTCGAGGCCGCGGATCTCGCCCCCTTCGACCCGCACCTCACCGTTGACGACCGCGAGGTCGACCGGCGACGGCCAGGGCGAGAACACGAGCGCGGCCAGCGGGTCGGAGGACGCGCCGGCGTACGAGAGGCGCCGGGTGTCGATCGCGATCAGGTCGGCGGCCTTGCCCGGCTCGAGGCTGCCGATGTCGTCGCGGCCCAGACAGCGGGCGCCGCCGCGGGTCGCCATCCACAGCACCTCGCGGGCGGTCACCCACTGCGCCGTGTCTTCGACCAGCCGGTGCGCGAGCAGTGCCTGGCGCAGCTCGGCCAGCATGTTGGACGCGTCGTTGGAGGCCGAGCCATCGACGCCGAGGCCGACCGGGACGCCGGCCTGCAGCATCTTCTTGACCGGCGCGATGCCGGAGCCGAGCCGGAAGTTCGAGGACGGGCAGTGGGCGACGCCGGTGCCCGTCTGCGCGAACAGCGCGATCTCCTCGTCGTTCAGGTGCACGCAGTGGGCGAGCCACACGTCGTCGCCGAGCCAGCCCAGCCGGCGCAGGAACTCGACCGGGCGGCAGCCGTAGACCTCGGCGCAGTAGACCTCCTCGTCGCGGGTCTCGGCCATGTGGGTGTGCAGCCGCACGCCGTGCTCGCGGGCCATCTCGAGCGTGCGCTTCATCAGGTCCTCGGACACCGAGAACGGCGCGCACGGCGCGAGCGCGATCCGCGTCATCGCCCGCGGCTTCGGGTCGTGGTGCTCGCGGATCAGGCGCCGGCAGTCGGCGAGGATCGTCTCCTCGTCCTGGCACACGTCGTCCGGCGGCAGGCCGCCCTGGCTCTGGCCGCGGCTCATCGACCCGCGCGTGGGCTGGAAGCGCATCCCGACCTCGCGCGCCGCCTCGATCTCGACGTCGATGAAGCGCTCCTGGCCTCGGGGGAACAGATAGAGGTGGTCGGTCGTCGTGGTGCAGCCGGTGAGCAGCAGCTCGGACCAGCCCACGCGGGCGGCGGCGCGCACGGCCTTCTGGTCCCAGTAGCGCCAGACCTGGTACAGCTCGGTCAGCCAGCGGAACAGCGGCGCCTCCTGCACCCGCGGCACGTTGCGGGTCAGGATCTGGGGCACGTGGTGGTGGGTGTTGACGAAGCCGGGCAGCAGCACCCGCCCGCGCAGCTCCACCACGCGCGCGCCGGCGGCCATCGCGGGCGGCGGCTCGCCCTCCCCCAGCGCGGTGATCGCGTCGCCGTCGACGCGGACCCAGGCGTCCTTCAGCACGCGTCTCGCGTCGTCCATCGTGGCGCACAGCAGGGCGTCGCGCAGCAGCAGGCTCATCGGTCGCTCCAGTGGGGGCGGCGCTTCTCGAGGAACGCGCGCACCCCCTCCTCCACGTCTTGGGTCTTCGCCAGCTCGTCGCGGTAGATCGCCTCGCTGCGCGCGAGGCCCTCCGCGAACGAGCCGTGGGAGCCCTCGCGCAACGCGCGCCGCGCCAGCGCCAGCACCGCCCCGCTCTTCGCGCAGATCCACTTCGCCCAGGTGTCGACCGCCGCCGGCAGGTCGTCGACGACGCGGGTCACGAGTCCGAGCTCGGCGGCGCGCTGGGCGTCGATCGAGGACCCGAGCAGCACCATCTCCCAGGCCGCGCGCCCGATCAGCCGCGGCAGCAGGGCCGCGGCCAGCGGCGGGAAGCAGCCGACGTCGATCTCGGGCTGACCGAACGAGGAGCCCGGGGTCGCCAGCACCAGGTCGCAGAACGCGGCGAGCTCGCAGCCGCCGCCGAGGCAGAGACCGTCGACCGCGGCCACGGTCACCTGCGGCATCCGTTCCATCACGCGGAAAACGCCGTGGAAGGCGTCGAGCATCTCGCCCAGCCGCTCGCGGGAGTGGATCGCGACGTCGACGCCCGCGGAAAACACGTGCGGGACCGCCGAGCGCAGCACCACGGCCTTGACGTCGCGCCGCGGCGCGATCGCCTCGAGGGCGTCGCGCAGCGCGCCGATGGTCGCCAGGTCCAGCACGTTCATCGGCGGGCGGTCGAGCGACACGGTGACGGCGTGGCTGCCACCGATCGGCTCGACCCGCACGAGGTCGGGCATCGGGGCCCCCTACCGGCCCTCGAACTGCGGCGCCCGCTTCTCGACGTGGGCCGCGAGCCCCTCGCGGGCGTCGGCGGAGAGGAAGAGCTGCTGCTGCAGCTCGCGCTCGAGGGCCAGGCCCTCGGCGAAGCCGGACTCGGCGCCGCTGACGACCGCGCGCTTGATCAGGCCGATCGCCTTCGACGAGCGCTTCGGCGGGATCAGCTCGCGCACCCGCTCGTGGACCGCGGCCAGGAACGCCTCGGCGCTCTCCGCCTCGACGACCTCGTGGACGAGGCCGGCCTCGCGCGCGGCGTCCATGTCCATCAGCCGGCCGTGGGCCATCAGCTCGAACGCCCGGGCGCGGCCGAGCAGCCGCACCAGGCGCTGGGTGCCGCCGGTGCCGGGCAGCACGCCGAGCGCGACCTCGGGCAGGCCCAGCTTGCCCGCGCCGCGCCGCGCGAGGCGCAGGTCCGCCGCCAGCGCGACCTCGAAGCCGCCGCCGACGGTGTGTCCGTTGAGCGCCGCCACCACCAGCTTGGGCGTCTGCTCCAGCCGCTGCAGGGTCTCGTTGGCGTGCAGGCAGAACGCGTACTTGAAGGACGGCGTCGCCTGCTGGAGCATCCTGATGTCCGCCCCGGCGCAGAAGAACTTCTCCCCGGCCCCGCGCAGCACGATCGCGTGCACCGCGTCGTCCATGCGGGCGTCGAGGATCGCGGCGTCGAGCGCGCGCATCATCGCGTACGAGTAGGTGTTGGCCGGCGGGTCGTCGAGGGTGAGGGTCAGGATGCCGTCGTGCGTCTCGCGGCGGATCAGGTTCTCGCTCATGGGATCGCCTCGATTGTAGCCTCCGGCCCGCGTTACGATCGGCCGTTCCCGGAGGTGAAATGCGCCAGCCTGCGGCGGCCGCGACGCCCCCCGAGCCCGCGCCCGGTCCGCTCTCGATCGCCCTCTCGTGCCCCAAGTGCGGCGCGCCCGAGGCGATCGACGACGAGACGGTCAGCCTGCACTGCGACCACTGTGGCTCGCTGCTGGTCGTGGCGGCACCTGACCGCACCGAGGTCTACCTCGCCGAAGGCGTGGTGCAGGACCCGGCGGAGCTGCTGGAGACGCTCGTCGAGTACCGCGTGCGCGCCCACCGCGCGGAGGTGATCCACCGCCACAAGGACAAGGACGGCAACCCGCCGCCCGAGATCTTCATCGCCGCCCAGCTCGCCCGCTTCGAGGCGAAGCTGCGCGAGCGGGCCCGGCTCGTCGAGGCGCACCGCCTCTTCGTCCCCTACTGGCACGTGTCCGGCAAGATCGTGCAGGCGCAACTCGCGCGCCGCGGCGACGGCCCCAAGCTGACGCGGGTGCGGGCGTTCGGCGTCGAGCACACCGTGCCCGGCTACGACGCCGCCCGCGCCAACCTGCGCGACAAGGGGCTGCGGCTGGCCCGCGCGCGGGTGCGGCCGCTGCTCGCGGCCGACGTCGCTTCGCTGAAGGCGTTCCTGAAGGACGCGCCGCTGGCCGAGAGCTCGTGGCGCGAGATCGACCGCTACCGCACCCGCGACCTCGAGGCCGGGCTCGATCCTGTCGCCAAGCACGGCGAGTTCCTGTTCCAGCACCGGGTGCTGGTCTACCGTCCGTACTGGATCGCGCTGATGGAGGCCGACAAGGGGCCCGAGTGGGTGCTGTTCGACGGCGGCTTCCGCACGGTCGCGGGCTATCCCGACGCCGCCGAAGCGCGCGCGTTGCGGATGCAGGCGCGGCACGACCCCCTGGGCGCGGGCGAGGCCGCTTATCGCCGCATCGTCGTGGCCGCCTCGCGTTGCCCCGACTGCGGTCACGAGCAGCAGTTCGACCCGCGCGACCACGTGGCCGTGTGCCCCAACTGCCACCTCGCGCTGGAGCCGCGCACGGGTGGCGTCGGCGTCGTCGGCTACGACCACGTGGCGGCCGGAGGGAGCGCGTCGCTCGACGCCGCTTACGTGCCGGCCTGGAGCTTCCCGTTCGAGCTGCGCGTCGGCACGGCGAAGCCGATCGCCGACCTCGCCGCCTGGGCCCAGGCCGTCGTCCCGGGCGGGCTGCCGCCGGCCGCCGCGATCGCCGGCGATCGGCTCTGGGTTCCCGCGCTGCGCCTGCTCGGCACCGAGCCCGGCGACGAGGCCTTCAAGTCGATGGTCGAGTGGCTGCACCGCGAGCCGCCTGCGGTCGCCCCGGGCAAGGTGCCGCTCGGTGGCCGGCCGCGCTTCGTCGGCGCCGCGCTGTCGGAGGCCGAGGCGCGGCCGCTGGCCCCGTTCGTCCTGCTCGCCGCGTGCGGCAAGGCCGCCGCGGCACGCCTCAACGCGATGGGGCTCAAGCGCGCGCTGTTCGACGCGAAGCTGACGCTGGGACCGGGCCGGCTGGTGATGCTGCCGTTCCAGGACAGCGCGGACGGCGATCTCGCCGCAGGCGGCGTGCGCGTGCCGCGCCTGCTGCTCGAGGGTGGCCCGCGGCTGGACCAGATGCGGGCGACCGTCTGGAGCGAGTCCGCGAAGCGCTAGTTCAGCTCCTTCACGGTCGAGCCGCCCTGGACCCGCGCGGTGAACGACTGGCCGACGGCGAGCTGCTCCCAGCGCGCGCAGCCGAGGTCGGCGCGGTAGCTGCGGCTCGCGCCCTTGAGCTCCGCGAGGCACTGCTCCTGGCGTCCCCCCTCGCGCTCGTTGCGGCCGAGGCGCAGCTCCGGCCAGTGCCGCTCGTCGCCCGCTCCGCCTTCGGCGCGCTCGGTGCGCACCTTGACCCAGCGGTCCACGTCCCAGCGGGCGCGGGTGTCGCGCACCTCGCGCTCGTCGTACACGGGGCGGTCCTCGTACACGTCCTCGAAGTAGCCGTTGCCGAGGTCGCGCACGCCGGTCTTGACGCGCTCGGTGCCGACCTGCACCCGTTCCGTGCGGCGCACGTCCTGCCAGCGGTCGACGACCCGGGCGCCGCTCGGCCGCTCGTCGAGCCATCCCTCCTCGCGCACCGTCTGCCAGGCTTCGACCTCGACGCTGCGCGACCAGGTGAGTGCCTCGACCATGACCGGCTCGTCGGTCTCGCGGAAGGCGAGCCAGCCGAGCCCGGCACAGAAGGCGAGGCCCAGGACCAGCAGCACGACGATCCACTTGAGGCAGCCGCCGGACCGCGGGGCCGGCGCGGCGAGCGGGACAGGCGGCGGCGCCAGCGGGATCTCGCGCACCGCGCGCGCGCGGTCGCCCTCGCGGTCCGCCCCGCACTGTCCGCACTTCTTCGCTGGCGCGGGGTTCGAGGTGTCGCAGTACGGGCAGAGCCACTCGGCCCCGGCACGGGCGCGCTGCAACTGCGCCTCGTCCGTGACCTCGGGTGCCTCGTCCTCGAGGAAGAACGCGACGTTCTCGTCGCGGGTCGCGCCGCAGCCCTGGCAGGCGGCGTTCGCGCCCCGTTCGACACGCCCGCAGTGCGGGCAGCGCCACTTGCCTTCGCGGATCGCCATGGCGGGCGAACGCTACGGCCGCCCGCCCCGGCCGTCAAGGCGAGGTCTCGGGTCGGCTTTTTCCTGGCCGCGGTGGCCGCCAGAGAAGTAGGCTGTCGTGCGCACCACCAGGAGGAGGAGACATGGCGGATCTCGACAAGGCCGTGGCGACCCAGATCGCGAACATCGAGAAGAAGACGGGCCGCACGCTGGAACAGCTCCGCAAGGCGATCGCCGCCTGCGGCCGCAGCAAGCACGGCGAGATCCGCTCGTGGGCGATGGAGACGTTCGGCCTCGGCCACGGCGACGCGAACACCCTGACCCACGTCGCGCTGCGTTCGGACGGCGCCTCCGCCGCGAAGGCGAAGGGAGCTGACGCGGCCGACGTGCTGGCCGAGATCTACTCGGGCAAGAAGGCCCACCAGCGCCCGATCCACGAGAAGCTGATGGCGGCGATCGCGGGCTTCGGCGAGTTCGAGATCGCTCCCAAGAAGGGATACGTGTCGCTGCGCCGCAAGAAGCAGTTCGCGATGCTGGGGCCGAAGACCAACGACCGCTTCGAGCTGGGGCTCAACCTCAAGGAAGAAGTGAAGGACGCCCGCGTCAAGGCGCTGCCACCCGGCGGCATGTGCCAGTACGTGGTGCCGCTGACGAGCGCCGACGAGGTGGATGCGAAGCTGATCGCGATCGTGCGCCGCGCCTACGAAGCCGCCGGCGCCTAGGGCGTCCAGCGGCCTGGACGCCGCGCGTGCGCCGCGGCCGGGCCCGGTCCATGCTGCTCGCATGAGGCGCGTGGGCCGCGTCGCCGGTACGTGGGCTGTGGTCGCGTCGCTCGCCATGCTGGCGGCCGGGTCGGCGCCCGCCTCGAGAGCCGCCGCGCCGCCGCCAGCGGTGCCGCGCGATCTCGCCGGGCCCTGGCCGCTGGCCGCACCCGAAGCCGTTGGCCTCGACCCGCTGCGGCTCGAAGGCGCGGCGGCCCGCGCAGCCCGCCAACCGCGCACCCGCAGCCTGCTGGTCGCCCGCCACGGCGCCCTCGCGTTCGAGCGCTACGCCGCGGGGGTCGGGCCCGAGACGCCTCTCGACCTGCGCTCGGTCACCAAGAGCGTCGTCTCGCTGCTGACCGGAATCGCGGCGCGCGACCAGGCGATCGCACTCGACGCGTCGGTCGCGCCTCAACTCGCGCCACGCTGGCGGCTGGACGCGGAGGACGCCCGCGTCACCCCCCGCCACCTGCTGACGATGACCTCGGGCTTCGCCTGGGACGAGAGCACGGCCGCCGGCTACAACGCGTGGGTGACGAGTCCGGACCCGGTGCAATACCTGCTCGACCGGCCGCACTCGGCGCCTCCCGCAACCCGCTGGAACTACAACTCCGCCGGCGTGCACGTGCTGGGCGTGGTGCTGCAGCGCGCACTGGGCCGGCGGCTGCCGGAGTACGCGCAGGAGCGGCTGTTTGCGCCACTCGGCATCACGAGCGTCGTCTGGGAGGCGCTCCCTGACGACACCGTCAACGGGGGCTCGGGCCTCGACCTGGCCGCCCGCGACCTGCTCAAGCTGGGCCAGCTCGTGCTGCAGCGTGGCTGGTCGGGCGCGCGCGAGGTGGTGCCGGAGGCGTGGATCGCGGAGACGACGCGACCGGCCTACGCGTGGCGCCGGGCCCAGGGGCCGCTGCCGAGCGTCGGCTACGGCGGGTTGTGGTGGGTCTCGGAGCCGGAGCCCGCGGCCTTCTTCGCCTGGGGCTACGGCGGGCAGTTCCTCTACGTCGCGCCCACCCTGGACCTCGTGGTCGTGGTCACCACGGAGTGGCGTTCGCTGACCGAGACGACGCCCGATGCCCTCGCCCACGAGTTGCTCGGCGTCATCGTCGAGGACGTCGCGGCTGCCGTAGCCGGCCCCTGACCGCGGGCGGCTCAACCCGCCGCGCGCAGGGCTGCCCGCAACTCGCCGGCCGTCACCCGGTGGCGACAGAGTTCGCGCTCGCCGCGCAGCAGCACGGGGATCTCGAAGGCGTGGCGCGCCTCCAGCTCGGGGTCCTGCGTGAGGTCCACCTCGCGCAGCGCGAAGCCGAGCGGCAGCGCGACGGCTTCGACCACCGCGCGCATGTCGTCGCACAGGTGGCAACCCGGCCGCCCGATCAGGACGAGTTCCTGGGGCTTCAAGTGCGTCCGGCAACCCGCGCGGCGGCCTCCTGCGCCTCGCGGTGCCGGCCCTGGGCCGCCAGCGCGGCCGCCAGCGTGCGCCAGGCGGCGACGTAGTCGGGGCGCGTCGCCAGCACCGTGCGCAACTCGGCCTCGGCTTCCGCGGGCCGGCCGCGGGCCAGCAGGATGACGGCCCGGTTGTGGCGGGCCTCCATGAAGCCGGGGCGCGCGGCGATCGCCGCGTCGAACGCCGCGCGGGCGGCATCGGCCTGGCCGAGCGCGGCCAGCGCGTTGCCCATGTTGTAGTGGGCTTCCGCGAGTTGCGGCTCGAGGCGAACCGCCTCCGCGTAGTGCTGCAACGCCTGGTCCGGCCGCCCGGTGGCCGCGAGCGCGTCGGCCAGTCCCAGCCGCGGGCCGGCCGCCTGCGGCTGCGCCCGGGCCGCGAGCTGGAACCAGCCGGCAGCTTCGCCCCAGCTCCGTCGTGCTGCCGTGAGGCGCCCGAGCTGGAGCGCCGCCTGTCCTGACTCGTCGCCGAGGGCCGCCGCCGCCCGGAACTGGCTTTCGGCCTCGGCGGGTCGCCCGAGCACGAGCAGCGCCACGCCTTCGTTGAGCTTCGGCTCTGCGGACTCCGGCGCGCGGCGCGCGGCCTCGGCGAAGCGCTCGCGCGCCTCCGCGGGCCGCTCGAGGCGTGCGAGCGCGAGGCCGAGTCCGACCAGCGCGCGCACGTCGCCCGGTCGCGCCACCAGCGCCCGCTCGTAGGCCACTCGCGCCGTCTCGCCGTCCCCGCGTGCCAGCGCGGCGTCGCCCCACTCGAGCTGGAGCGCCGGGCTCTGCGGGAAGGCCGCGGCCAGCGCCCGGGAGCGCTCGTCGGCGCTGACCACGCCGGTGGTCCCTTGCGCCGCCGCCAGCAGCACGAACGGAAGCGCGACCGCGACCCAGCGGGCGGCGTGGCCGAGGCCGAACGAGAACGCCGTTGCGGGCCGTGCCGCCGGCCCGGCCGCGGCGAGGCCGAGGCCGCGACGGGTCTCCGAGTCGCGCACCTTCCAGATGAAGCTGTCGAAGTAGAAGTGCAGCAGTGCCGAGGCGGCCAGCACGCCCAGCAGCGCCGCGCGCAGCGTCTCCTCGCCGACGGCGCGGGCGCCGAAGTTGAGCCCGCCGTAGGCGAACACCAGGCCGACGTACACGCCGGCCAGCGCTCCGCTGCGGCCGAACAGGAAGCGCAGCCACGAGGCGAGCTCGCCCGGGGCCTGCTTCGCGCGGTTGCGGTTGAACATCCAGACGATCGTCAGGTACTGGACGTCGTGAAAAACCTCGAACAGCGCGATGCCGACCAGCATGTCGGCGAGGCTCGCATTCGTGTACCACCAGAAGCCGAGGCTGGTGGCGACGGTCAGCAGCCGCAGCGGGGCCGGCCGGCGACCGGCGGCCAGGCCGCGCGCGAGGTCGAGCAGCCACAGCAGGGCGGCGACGGCGATGGCGCCTTTCGCGACGACGCGCAACCCGGCGACCGCGGCGGGCGGCAGGAGCGGCGCGCCGGCCTCGCTCAACAGTTTCAGCACGTGCGGCAGCCGGGTGTCGCTCAGCACGACCGCGCCGTAGAAGAACGAGGCGCACAGCGCGAAGTCGAGGCGGCTGGCCCACGGCGACTCGCCGCCACCACGCGCGCCGTAGATGCGGACGAAGCCGAACGTCTGCATCATCCCGTGCCAGACGCCCCACAGGTAGACGAGCAGGGCCAGCGAGCCGAAGCCCTTGACGTTGGCGAACACGCAGGCGGCGGCCAGCACCAGCGGCGCCACCAGGAAGCGGGTCCGGAAGCGGCGGAACAGGGCACGGTCGCCGTAGGCGCGCAGCATGCCCGGCAGGTGGTGGCCGAGGGCGCCGAACGAGGCGACCCAGAGGGCGATCTGCTCGACGCTGGCCGCCTGCCGCGCCAGCCAGAACGCGGGCAGCACCAGCGCCGGCGTGACGACGAAGAGAACCAGGTCCCGCAGCGGGGACAGGATGAAGGGGCTCGCGGCGCGCGGCGCGACCGCGGCCGTTGCAGTCGAGGACATGGAACGAGCAGCGTAGCAACGCGCCGCTCCGGCCGGCAAGCGGAGCAGCGGCTACAATACGACCACTCGAAATGGCCCCGGGGCTCCAAGCCGCGCTCGCCGCGCTGCCGGTGCAACCGGCGGCGGCCCTCCGCAAGTCGTGGGCCGAAGGCTACGGTGCCGCCCAGTTCCGCGCCGACGCGATGGCCGGCGCGGTGGTCGGCGTGGTCGCGCTGCCGCTGTCGATGGCGCTGGCGATCGCCTCCGGGGTCGCCCCCCAGCACGGGCTCTACACCGCGATCGTGGCCGGCTTCCTGATCGCCGCGCTCGGCGGCTCGCGGGTCCAGGTCTCCGGCCCCACCGCCGCGTTCGTCGTGATCCTGGCCCCGATTGCGACCCGCCACGGGCTGGGCGGGCTGCTCGTCGCCACCGTGCTGGCGGGGCTGATGCTGATCGCGATGGGCCTCGCCCGCTTCGGCAAGCTGATCGAGTTCGTGCCCTACCCGGTGACGACCGGGTTCACGGCCGGGATCGCGGTCGTGATCGCGACGCTGCAGGTGCGCGACTTCCTCGGGCTCGAGGTCGCGAAGATGCCCGAGCACTACCCCGAGCGGGTCGCTGCGCTGTTCCACGCGCTGCCGACCGCACACCTGTCCGACGTGATCGTCGGCGGGCTGACCCTGGCCGTGCTGCTGCTGTGGCCGCAGGCGACGCGACAGGTGCCGGCGCCGCTGGTGGCGCTGCCGCTCGCGATCGCCGCGGCGGCGCTGATCCAGAAGCTGGCGCCCGGCCTGCACGCCGCGACGATCGCCGACCGCTTCGCCTACGACGCGGGCGGGGGGGTGATGGCCGCCGGCATCCCGCGCCTGCCGCCGATGCCCGGCCTGCCCTGGAACTTCCCCGGCGGCGACGGCCAGCCGCTCGGCCTCGATTTCGCCCTGATCCGCGACCTCTCGCCTTCGGCCTTCGCGATCGCGATGCTGGGCGCGATCGAGTCGCTGCTGTCGGCGGTGGTCGCGGACGGCATGACCGGTCACAAGCACGACCCGGACGCCGAGCTGTTCGCGCAGGGCGTCGGCAACCTCGTGGGCCCGTTCCTGGGCGGCTTCGCGGCCACCGGCGCGATCGCGCGCACGGCGACCAACATCCGCTCCGGGGCGCTGACCCCGGTCGCCGCGATGCTGCACGCGCTGGTCGTGCTGGCGGCCGTCGTGCTGCTCGCCCCGCTGCTCGGCATGCTGCCGATGGCCGCGCTGGCCGCGCTGCTGCTGGTGGTGGCGTGGAACATGAGCGAGGCCAAGCACTTCGCCCACACGCTGCGGGCCGCACCGCGGGCCGACGTGATCGTGCTGCTGCTGTGTTTCGGGCTCACGGTCGTGTTCGACATGGTGGTGTCGGTCACGGTGGGAGTGCTGCTCGCATCGCTGCTGTTCATGAAGCGGATGGCCGAGGTCAGCGGCGTGCGGCTGGTCGAGCCCGAGGAGCACCCGCGCGGCGAGCGGCTGCCGCGCGGCGTGGTGCTCTACGAGGTCGCCGGCCCGCTCTTCTTCGGTGCCGCGCAGAAGGCGATGAGCGCGCTCGAGACCGTGAACCCGGGCGTGCGCGTCGTGCTGCTCGACCTGCGCGCGGTGCCGGCGATGGACGCCACCGCGATCGTCAACCTGGAGTCCGCGTTCGAGCGGCTGCACCGCAACGACGTGCTGGTCGTGCTCGGCGGCGTGCAGCCGCAGCCGCTGCGGGCGATGGCGCGCGCCGGCTGGCGCGGGCGCAAGGGCCGCCTCGCGATCTACCGGTCGTGGGACAAGGCGGTCGGCGAGGTGCGCCAGGCCTTCGCATGAACGCACCGGGGCGCCGCCGCTTCCTGCGCAGCCTGGCCGCAGCGCCCGTCGGCGCCCTCGCCTGCGCCCGGCACACGCCGCCGCCCGCACCGCGCGTGCTCCACGTCGGGCTCGACCACACGATCGCCGGCCTCGACCCCCACGACGGAACCGGATTCTCGAGCGGCCAGGAGATCAGTTACAGCCTGTTCGAGCCGCTCGTGGATCTCGACCCGATGATGAGCGCGCAACCGGCGCTGGCCCGCTCCTGGACCACGCCCGACGACTTCACGCTGGTGCTGGAGCTGCGGCACGACGTGCGGTTCCACGGCGGTGCGCCGTTCGACGCCGAAGACGTGGTGCACACGCTGCAGCGGGCGCGGCGGCCCGAGTTCGAGACCGTCTACTACCTCGCCGACCTGGAGAGCGTGCGCGCGACCGGGAGGTTCCAGGTCGAGTTGCGGACCCGGCGGCAGAGCCCGGCCCTGCTGAACCGGCTGAGCTTCGTCACGGTGGTCCCTCGCGACGCCGAGGCGGAGGAGCTGACCACGGCGCCGCGCGGCACCGGACCCTACGCCTTCGCGGGATGGGAGCCGGGCCGCCGCCTCGAACTCGCGCGGCACGAGCACTGGTGGCGCGGCCGCCCGGCCTTCGACCGCGTGATGCTCGAAATGGGCCTGGGCCCGGAGCGCGCCGCGGCCGGCCTGCTCGCCGGCCGCTATCAGCTCGTCTCGCTCGGGTTCAGCGCCGAGTCCACGCGCGTGCGGGACTCGCCGCGCCACCAGCTCCTGGCCCGCGAGAGCCTGTTCGTCACCTACCTGGGGATGGATCTCGGGCGCGCCGTCACCCCGTTCGTGCCCGGCCGGCCCAACCCCTTCCGCGATCCGCGCGTGCGGCGCGCCATCCACCTCGGCCTCGACCGCGGGGGGGTGGCCACGCGCCTGCCCGGGCAGGTGCGGCCCGCGAGCCAGCTCGTGCCCCGCTCCGTCTTCGGCTACGCCCCGGAGATCGAGCCGGTGAAGGCCGACCGCGAGCGGGCCCGCGCCCTGCTGCGGGAGGCCGGCTTCGGCCGGGGCTTCGACGTCACCCTGCACACCCGCAGCCGCTACGCGCAGGCCGCCCCGCTGCTGGCGGCGCAGCTCGACGATCTGGGGATCCGGGCCCGCGTCGTGTTCCTGGAGCACGCCGACTACTTCCGCGCGATCGAACGCCGCGAGCTGTCGTTCTGGATCGACAACTGGGGCTGCACGACGGGCGAAGCCGGCGAGCTGTTCGAGAACGCGATGCACTCGCGCGACGCGATGACCGGCCTCGGCGCCTTCAACGAGTCGGGCCACGCGGACCCCGCCCTGGACCGGCTCATCGAGCAGAGCCCCGTCTCCATGCGGCGCGTGGACCGGCTGCGCGCGCTCCAGGCGCTGATGCGCGAGGTGATGGATCGCCTGATCTGGATCCCGCTGTTCACCTCGGAGAACTTCTACGGCATCGAGAAGGGGTACTCCTGGGAGCCCCGCCTCGACTTCTCGTTCCGGCTGACCGAGATCGCGCCACCACCGGCCTGACGCGGCGCGCTACCATCCCCGGCCGATGCCCGAGAACTTCGCCGCCTGGCCCAAGGCCGAGGTCCACCTCCACCTCGAGGGCACCGTCTCGCCCGAGACGCTGTGGGACCTCGCCTCCCGCAACGGGGTGGCGCTGCCCGCCGCCTCCCTCGACGAACTGCGCGCCCACTACGCGTTCGACGGCTTCGACCGCTTCCTGACGCTGTGGCTCGCGATGTGCAACTCGCTGCGCCACCCCCACGACTACGAGGAGATGGTCGACGGCTACCTGGCGGAGTGCCGCCGCCAGCACGTGCGCTACGTCGAGGCCCACTTCACGCCGTACAACCACGAGCGCTTCGGCTTCGGCGGCCGCCGCGCGCTGGAGATCGTCTGCGACCGGCTGCGCGCGGCCGAGGCCGCGGGCGGCCCGGTCACCCGCCTGATCCTCGACATCCCCAGCGAGTCGGTGCCGGAGAGCGGGCCGTACACGGTCGGGCTGCTCGAGCAGATCGCCGAGCCGCTGGTCGTCGCGATCGGTCTGGGCGGGCCGGAGGAAGGCTTCCCGCGCGCGCTCGTGGCGCCCCACTTCGAGCGGGCCCGCGCCGCCGGCTATCCGTGCGTGGCCCACGCGGGCGAGACCGCCGGCGCCGCGTTCGTGCGCGAGGCGGTCGAGCGGCTCAAGGTGCGCCGCGTGCAGCACGGCATCCGCGCCCTCGAGGACCCGGCGCTCGTGCGCCTGCTCGCCGAGCGCGAGATCTGCTGCGACGTCGCGCTCACCTCCAACACGCTGCTCACCATCCACCGCGATCTGCGCGCGCACCCGCTGCCCGCGCTGTTGGCGGTGGGCGTGCCGTGCACGCTGTCGACCGACGACCCGCCGTTCTTCGGCACCGACCTCGTCCGCGAGTACCAGCTCGCCCACGACGTGCTGGGACTGGCGCCCGCCACGCTGTGGGAGATGAACCTCAACGGCCTCCGCTTCGGCCTCGCCGACACCGCGCTGCGCCGCCGCCTGCTTCTCGAGTTCGCGGCCTGGCGCCAGGAGCACCCGTGAACCGAATCGCCCTGCTGACCCTCGCCGTCCTGTGCGCCGCCCCCGCCGCTCCCGCCCAGACCTCGCCGTTCCTGCCCGATCCCCTGCAGCGGGCGCTGGTCAACGAGCTCTCCGGCGACCGCGCCTTCGAGCACGTCCGCCACCTCAGCCACTACCACCGCACCGGCGGCAACCCCGACTACTTCGCCGCCGCCGAGTACATCCGCGGCGCCGCGGCCAGGGCCGGCCTGCACGACGTGGCGCTCGTGCGCCAGAAGTGGCCCGGCGGGCGCGGCTGGAGCGTGAGCTCGGGCGAGGCGTGGGTGCGCTCGCCCGAGGAGTGGAAGCTGGCCTCGTACGGCGAGGTCGCGGTCTCGATCGCCGACAACAGCCGCACGACCCACGTGAAGGCGGCCCTCGTCGACGTCGGCGCCGGCACCGCCGACGCGGACTACGAAGGCCGCGACGTGAAGGGCAAGGTCGTGCTGGCCTCGGGCGCCACCGGCAAGGTGACGGAGCTCGCCGTCTGGAAGCGCGGGGCGCTCGGCATCGTCTCCTCCACGACCAACCGCAAGGAGGCATTCGACGCCCCGGACCAGGTGGCGTGGGGCCGCATCCCGTACGCGGCGAAGGGCGTCGAAGGCGTCGCGGACGGCACCCCCGGCACCTTCGCGGTCCTGGTCTCCCCGCGCCGCGCGCGCACGCTGCAGAAGCTGCTCGCCGCAGGCCCGGTCGAGGTCTCGGTCGACATCGAGGCGAGCTTCGTGGAACCGCCGGAGCAGGCGTACGTCGAGGGCTACATCCGCGGCACCGACCCGGCGGAGCCGGCGATCGTGCTGACGGCCCACGTCCAGGAGGAGATGACGTCTGCGAACGACGACGGCTCCGGCTGCGCCAACCTGCTGGAGATCGCGCGGGCGCTGAACGTGCTGATCGCGGAGGGCCGGGTGCCGCGGCCGCGGCGCGACATCCGCTTCTGGTGGGTCAACGAGTTCGCGAGCCAGGAGCAGTACTTCCGCGAGAACCCGCAGGCCCCGAAGAAGATGCTGCTGGCGCTCAACCAGGACATGGTCGGCGCCCGCCAGAGCTGGGGCGGCCGCGTGCAGTACGCCTCGCGGCTGCCGTGGAGCCTGCCCCACGCCCTCGACGACGTGATGGAGAGCGTGCTGACGGCCGTCCGCGACGGCAACACCGAGCTGCTGACGATGCGCGGGCAGAAGATCCCGCAGCCCTTCTCGAAGGAGATCGTCGCCGTCAAGGGCTCGCGCGAGCCCTTCCACGCGCGCATGGTCCCCTACTTCGGCAACACCGACCACCATGCCTTCACGCCCGCCCGCGTGGGCGTGCCCGCCACGACGCTGACCAACTGGCCCGACGAGTTCATCCACTCGACGGGCGACGACCTCGAGAACATCGACGCGACCCAGCTCGAGCGCAACGCGGTGGTGATCGCGGCCGTCGCCTGGTACTTCGCGAACGCGGGCGAAGCCGACGCGCCGCTGCTCGCGACCCAGGTCGCCGCGGGCGCCCGCGCCCGCGTGGCGCTCGACCTGCGCGCCGCCCAGGCCCACCTCGCGGCCCACCGGGACGCCGGCGGCTTCCGCGCGGCCCGCAACCTGGTCAGCCAGTCCTACGCGAAGGAGCTGCGAGCGCTCGGCTCGGTGCGGCGCTTCGCCGGCCGCGGGCGCGCGGCCGACCTGGTCGCGTCGTACTCGCAGCGGCTGGAGGGGGCGCGAGCGGCCGACTTCGAGGCGCTCGAGCGCGCCTTCACGGCCTTCACGGGCCAGCAGCCGCCGAACGTGGCGCTCAGCGCCGAGGAGCGCGCGATGTCGCAGGAGGTCTACGTCCCGCTGGCGGAGTACGCGGCCTTCGACGCGGCGATGGAGAAGGCGAAGCTGCCCTCCGGCCTCCACCCGATCGTGCGCTTCGAGATCCTCAACCTCGCCGACGGCCGCCGCACGGCCCTCGACGTGTACGACGCCGTGTCGGCGCAGGCGCTCTCCGCGGGCGCGTGGTACTACGGCACGGTGACCCCGGCGCAGGTCAAGTCGGTGCTGGAGGCGGCGGCCGCGGCGGGCGCCTACGCGCGCAAGGGACGGTGATGGCGGACGCGCCACTGCCGACCTTCGCCGACGTCGAGGCCGCGGCGGCCCGCCTGCGCGGCCTCGCCCACGTCACCCCGGTCGCCACCTCGCGCACGCTCGACGAACGCCTCGGCGCGCGGCTGTTCCTCAAGTGCGAGAACCTGCAGCGCGGCGGCGCCTTCAAGTTCCGCGGCGCGGCGAACGCGCTGCTGCAGCTCGACCCGGGCGCCCGCGAGCGCGGCGTGATCGCCTACTCCTCCGGCAACCACGCGCAGGCCATCGCGCTGGCGGCGAAGCTGCTCGGCAGCCGGGCGACGGTCGTGATGCCGAACGACGCGCCGGCCGCCAAGCGCCGCGCCACCGAGGGCTACGGCGCCCGCGTGGTGCCCTACGACCCGGCGACCGAGAACCGCGAGCAGATCGCGCGCGCGATCGCGGAGCGCGAGCACCCGACCCTGATCCCGCCCTACGACCACCCGCACGTGATCGCGGGCGCCGGCACCGCGGCGCGCGAGCTGCTGCAGGAGGTCGGGCCGCTCGACCTGCTGCTCGTGCCCTGCGGTGGTGGCGGGCTGCTCTCGGGCTCCGCCCTCTCGGCCCGGGCGCTGGCTCCGAAGTGCCGGGTCGTCGGCGTCGAGCCCGAGGCCGGCGACGACGCCAATCGCTCGTTCCGCACGCGCACGCTCCAGACCGTGCACAACCCGCGCACTCTCGCCGACGGCGCCCGCACGCCGTCGCTCGGCAAGCTGACTTTCCCGCTGGTGCTTCAGAACGTCGACGACATGGCGACCGCGACCGACGCCCAGCTCGTCGAGGCGATGCGCTTCGCCTGGGAGCGGATGAAGCTGGTGGTCGAGCCGACGGGCGTGCTCGGCCTGGCCGCCGCCTTCGCCGGCACGGTGCCGGTCACGGGCCTGCGCGTCGGCGTCATCCTCTCCGGCGGCAACGTCGACCTGGCCGAAGCCGGGAGGCTCTTCGCCGGCTAGCGGAGCGCCTCGCGCACGCAGAGGCGCAGGGCGCGTACCACGGTGTCGAGGCCGAGGCTGGAGGTGCCGGGCTTGCCCGCTGCCTGCGCCGGCAGGTAGGGGATGTGGACGAACCCCGCGGGGACCGGCGAGCGGCGTTCGGCCAGGTGGTGGCAGAGCGCGAAGAGCACCGCGTTGCAGACGAAGGTGCCCGCCGTGTACGAGATCTCCGCGGGGATGCCCGCTTCCCGGAGCGCCGTCGCCATCGCCTTCACCGGCAGCGGCGCGAAGTAGGCGGCAGGTGCACCGGCGATCACCGGCACGTCCACCGGCTTCGCGCCAGCGTTGTCGGGAATGCGGGCGTCCAGCAGGTTCACCGCCACCCGCTCGAGCGAGATCGCCGGGCGACCGCCGGCCTGGCCCACGCACAGGACCAGCGCCGGCTGATGCCGCGCCATCGCCCGCGCCAGCGCCTTCGGGGCGCGTTCGAACTCCGTGGGCAGCCGGGCCGCGACGACCGTGTGGCCCGCGATCCGCGCGCCGCGCAGGCGCTTCACTGCCTCCCACGAGGGATTCACCTTCTCCCCGTCGAACGGGTCGAAGCCTGTCAGCAGGACGGTCTTCATCGGCGGGCCTCAGCGGAAGACGATCACGTACATCAGCATCACGTTGACGGCGAGCAGGACGATCCCCGTCGGTGCCTGGGCGCGGATCACCGCGTGCGGGTCCTTCAGCTCGAGCAGGGCCGCCGGCACGATGTTGAAGTTGGCGGCCATCGGGGTGAGCAGCGTCCCGCAGTAGCCCGAGAGCATGCCGATCGCGACCATCGAGGCCGGGTCGGCGCCGTGAAGCCTGACGAGCAGTGGCAGGCCGACGCCCGCGGTCATCACCGGGAACGCCGCGAAGGCATTGCCCATCAGCATCGTGAACAGCGCCATCCCGACCGCGTAGGCGGCGACGCAGGCGAACGCGCTCTGCACGGGGATCACCGCCGACACGCCACGGGCCAGCAGGTCGCCGACACCCGCGGCCGCGAACACCGCGCCCAGCGCGGCCAGCATCAGCGGCAGCACCCCCGCCCAGCCGATCGCCTCCAACAGGTCGCGGGCCGCGTGCACGCCGTCGGCCGGCCCGCGCCGCGTCAGCCGCAGCGCCAGCCCGCCGGCCAGCAGGCAGGCGAGCGCCAGTGCCCACAGGGTCTGGATCTGCGGCTCGAGCAGCGGCCGGCCGTCCCACGTCGCGCGCTTGAGGGCCAGGACCAGGAGCACCGTCGCGGCGGGGATCGCCAGGGCCGGGCCGAACAGCCGGTGCCCGAGCCGCGCGGCGGACTCCGCGCGCTGCGCCGCGGGCTCCTCGCGAGCCGGGCCGCGCACGACGCGGCCCGCGCCCGCGAGCGCCGCCAGGGCCACGGCGATCGCTCCCGCAGCGTGCGGCCCCAGGGCGTCGCCGCCGACGAACAGCAGGGCGAGCAGCGCCCAGAACGCGCCGCTCGCCCATCGCCTCGGGTGCCGCTCGTCCCGGGCCACGTGCCACGCGACGGCGATCAGCAACGCGCCGATCACGAGGTAGAGCGGCTTCACCGCTGCGTCTCCGCCTCGTCCGCGGCGGCGCGCTCGGCTTCCGCCTCGCGCTGCAGCCGGGCGTCCAGCCGCCACAGCCGGAAGCCGTGGATCGCGAAGGCGGCGATCGCCGTCGGCAGGCCCCACAGCGCGATCCGGATCGGCTCGACGACGATCCCGTTCGACTCCAGGAAGCCCTGCATCAGCAGCACGGCGCCGAAGGCGACGAACACGTCCTCGCCGAAGAACAGCCCGACGTTGTCGGTGCCGGCGACCAGCCCGAGCAGGCGCTGGCGGGTGCTCGGCGGCAGCGGCCCGGTGGCGCGCTCGGCGGCCGCTTCCGCCATCGGCGCGATCAGCGGGCGCACCGTCTGGGCGTGGCCGGCGATGTTGGTGAGCCCCAGCATCGACAGCGCCTGGCGCAGCGCCAGGTACGCGATCAGCAGCCGCCCTGCGGTCACCGCGCGCAGCTTCGCGATCGTCGCCTGCGCGTGCTCGCGCAGGCCGGAGCGCTCGAGCACGCCGATCACCGGCAGCGTCAGCACGAACAGCAGCAGGTAGCGGTTTCGCAGCACGCCTTCGCCGAGCAGCCGCAGCACCTCGTCGGGAGAGAGGCCGGCGAACAGGCCGGTCGCCAGGCCCGCGGCGACGACGACCATCAGCGGGTTGAGGCGCAGCGCGAAGCCGGCGACGACCAGCGCCACGCCGAGCAGGGGCCAGGGGTTCACGGCGCTTCGACGCGCAGGCCGGCGGTGGAGAGCGCCTCGCGCAGCGCGCGCGCGAACGCCGCCGCGTCCGGCCGGTCGCCGTGGACGCAGATCGTGTCGGCCCGCAGCCGGAGCAGGCCACCGCCGCGGGCGACGACCTCGCCGCGGGTCGCCAGCGCGACGGCCTGGGCCGCTGCCGCCGCGGGATCGGAGAGCACCGCACCGGGGATGCCGCGCGGGGTGAGCTGGCCGTCGGGCTCGTACGACCGGTCGGCGAACGCCTCCTCCGCAACGCGCAGCCCGGCGGCGCGCCCGGCCGCGACCAGGGCGCCGCCGGCGAGGCCGAACAACACCAGCGCGCGGTCGAAGGCGGCGACGGCCGCCGCGATCGCGGACGAGAGCGCCGCGTCGCGCGCCGCCATGTTGTAGAGCGCGCCGTGCGGCTTGACGTGGGCGAGCTTCACGCCGCAGGCGCGGGCCACGCCGTCGAGGGCCCCGAGCTGGTAGAGCGTGAAGGCGTGCGCTTCGTCCGGGGTCACCTTCATCTCGCGGCGGCCGAAGCCCTGCAGGTCGGGCAGCGAGACGTGGGCGCCGACCCTGACGCCGTGCCGCACCCCCGCCCGCACGGTCGCGAGCATCACCCGCGGGTCGCCCGCGTGGAAGCCGCAGGCGACGTTCGCGGAGGTGACGAAGGGCAGCACGGCCTCGTCCTGCCCCATCGTCCAGGCCCCGAACGACTCGCCCATGTCGCAGTTGAGGTCGATCCTCACGCTCCGCTCCCCCGCGCCCGGCGCGCCGCGATCGCCGCCTCCCGCTCGTGCAGGGCGTGCAGCCGCGCCCGCCACGCCGCCCGCGCGTGCTGCTCGTCGACCGGCCCGAGGCGCACGACGTCGCCGGGCCGCAGCTGCATGGCGCGGTCCAGGTCGGCCCGAATCACGTGGGCGACGACCGGGTAGCCGCCGACGGTCTGCGCGTCGACGCCGAGCAGCACCGGGCGACCGCCGGGCGGTACCTGGACGCAGCCCGGCAGCACAGGGGCCGAGACGCGGCCGGGGGCCGCTTCGACCACGAGCGCGGGCCCGTCGAGCGTCACTCCCATGCGGTCGGAGTCCGTGCCCACCCGCCACTCGCCGTCGAGGAGCGCCGCCCGCGACGACGGCGCCAGCGCCTCGAAGTCGGCGCCGGGCAGGACCCGCAGCACGGCGTGCTCCTCGAACGCGTCGAGCGGGTGGATCGACCAGGCGGGCGCGGACACGCCCGGATTGTGCCCCGTCGGCGGCGCGGGATCGCCGGGGCGGCCGACGCCGAGCACGTCACCGCTGCGCAGCGGGCGCCCCTCGAACCCGCCGAACCCGGCGCGCCGATCCGTGCTGCGGCTGCCGAGCACGGGCTCCACGTCGATCCCCCCCGCCACGGCCAGCGCGACGCGGGCGCCGCGGACGACGCGGCCCAGTTCCAGCACCGCGCCCTCCGGCAGCCGCACCGGCCGGAGCGCGGGCACCGCCGCGCCCCCGCAGCGCGCCTCGATCGCGCCGCCCGCGAGCGCCACTGCGGCCGCGGCGTGGAAGCGCAGGCGCGGGCCCAGCCACGTCACCTCGAGCCCCGCCGCGAACGCGGGGTTGCCGACCAGGAGCTGTGCGAGCACGTGCGACGCGACGTCGGCCGCGCCGGCGTGGACCACGCCGAGATGGCGCAGCCCGGGGCGGCCGAGGTCCTGCACCGTGGTCAGAAGCCCGGGTGCCAGCACCTCGATCACGGGTGCACCTCGACCGACGCGCCCGGGAGCGCCGCCGCGGGCGTCGGGCGGAACCGCACGCGGTCCCCCGGCAGCAGCAGCGACGGCGGGTCGCGGCGCGGGTCGAACAGCGCGGCCTCGACGCGGCCGAGCAGGCGCCAGCCGCCGGGCGACGCGCGCGGGTAGATCCCGGCCTGGGCGCCGCCGATCGCCACCGACCCCGCCGGCACGACCGGGCGCGGCGCCGCCCGCCGCGGCATCGCGAGCGAAGGGTCGAGCCCGAGCAGGTACGGGAAACCGGGCTGGAAACCCAGCAGCGCGACAGCGTACGTCGCGGACGCGAAACGCGCGACCGCTGCCTCGGCCGCCAGGTCCGCGTGGGCCGCCCACTCCGCCAGGTCGGGGCCGTCGAAACAGCAGGGGAGCACGACCGTGCGCGTGGCGCGCGCCTCGCGATCGCCGGCCGGCGCCGGCACCCGCGCGAGCCGGGAGTGCACCAGCTCGGAATCGGCGTCCGGGGCCAGCGCCACGGCGACGCTCGCGTAGGCCGGCACGACGTCGGCGATGCCGGGGATCGCCGCCGCACGCACTGCGGCGGCGAGGGCGTGGGCCCGCGCGTTGGCGGCGGGGTCGAGTACCGACGCGAAGTTGAACAGGAAGCCCGCGTCCCCGAGCGGCTGCCAGCCGGACATCGGCGCAGTGTAGCCGGGCCGGCGCGGGACACGTCCGCGCCGGCCCGGCTCGCGCGCGTCAGCGAGCGGGAACGGGCCTCTCGGCGGCGGCGGCGGCCAGTTCTGCGAGCAGGCCCTGGCCCGGAGGCAGCACGGTCAGCTTCAGCTCGGGGCTCTGCAGCATCTGCTGCGTCTCGAGCACGTCGAACAGCGCGCCGGCGACCTCCGGGTCGCGGCTGATCTCGGCCAGCGCCGCGCCGACGATGCGCGGCCGCATCGCGCCGGCCTTGGCGAACTCGATCGCCGCCTCGCGCTCGGAGGTCGAGCGGATCACGTTGACGCGGTTGGCGCCGTCCTGCTGGATGGCGGCCGTCACCTGGCGCAGGCGGTTGACGACCTTCTGTTCGATCTGCTGGATCATGCCGACGTCGCGGAAGTGGACCTTGCGGATGTAGACGCTGCCCACCTGGTAGCCCCACTCCCGCGACTTGGCCGAGACCTCCTCGCGCACGGTGTGGCTCATGGTGTGGCGGTCCTCGAGCATCCGCTCCAGCTTCATGTTGGACAGCGAGCGCACGGTGGCGTTGGAGACGTTGGCGGCCAGCGACCCCTGCGGGTCGGCGTTCTTGTAGAGGAAGGCCTGGGGGTCGGAGACGATCATCTCGTACCAGACGCCGATGCCCATCGGCGCGCCCTCCTCCGAGTTGACCGGCTGGCTGCGCAGGTAGGTCTGGTCGAGCCGCAGGTCGACCCAGTGCTTGCGGCCGAAGAAGGGCACCAGCGCGGCGAACGGCCCGATCCGCAGCCACGGGAAGTAGAGCCCGGGCTCCGCGATCACGTCGCGCACGGTGCCGAACAGCTCGAACACCACGCACTGGCGCTCGCGCACGATCACGTACATGCCGAAGGCGCGGGCCAGGCCCATGAGGATCGGCACACCGACGAAGCTGACGAAGAAGGTGACGACTGCGGCGAACAGGAACTCGCTCACGACCGCACCTCCCCGCCCTGCACCGCGATCAGCGAGCGCGTGCGCCCGTAGAGCTTCATCCGCGTGTTGCGCACGTAGGCCTGCAGCGCGCCGGCCCCCTGCGCCTTCAGCTCGCGGAGCTGGGCGGCCAGCGCCAGCAGCGGCTCCACCTCGGCCTGCGCGTTGAGGGTCTCGATCTCGACCGCGCGCCGGCTCTGGACGATCTTCTGGTCCGCCGCGGCCTGCGCCAGCGAGATCTCCGACGAGACCTGGTTGTGGGCGGTGTTGATCGCGGCCAGCGCCGACTCGATCTCGCCTGGCGGGTCGATGCCCGTGATCAGGGCAGCATCGAGGCTGATCCCGTAGCGGGCCGGCGCCGAGGCGCACTCGGCGTCCATCCGCTCGTTGAGGTCGCGCAGGTTCTTGCGCAGGTCGTTGATCGAGATGCCCTGCGCGCCACCGAGGTCGGAGGCCACCGCGGGCAGCCCGGACTCGGCGCCGCGCGGCGCCTCGAAGTTGGCGATCCGGTCGCGCAGGATCGAGACGAAGTAGCCCATCACGTGCGACACGGGGTTCTTGACGCCGAACAGGTAGGCGTAGAGGTTGCGTTCGGAGACCGTGTAGCGGAGCTGGCCGGTGAGCCCGGTGTTGAGCTGGTCCTTGGTGACGGCCTCCAGGACCTGGCCGTGCTGGTTGGCCTCGGGCGTGTCGGGGTCGTGGGCGATGGAGAGGGTCACCGTCGCCACCGACACCTTGTACAGGCTCTGCCACGGGAACTTCCAGGAGAAGCCGGGCCCGATCACGCGCACCTGCGGGTACGCGTAGCGCTCGGCCTCCTCCGGCCGCAGCGCCTGGGCCAGGGCCGGGTCGTCGAGCGTCGAGTGCTCGCCGAGCCGCTGCGCCTTGCCGAAGGTCGTGAGCACGCCCCGCTCGCTGGGGCCGATCGTGTAGAAGCCGCCCAGTCCGTAACGGACGAAGAACCAGGCGAAGAAACCGAACGCCACGCCGAGCAGCGTCATCATGCGGGGACCCTCCGTGCGGCGGAAGTTAGCAGAGGCGGCGTGGCCGCGGTGTGACGGCGGCTACCCGAGCGAAGTGTCGAGCACCATCATCAGCGCGAAGCCCACCATCAGGCCGAGCGTGGCCGCGGTCTGGTGGCCGTTGCGGTGGGTCTCGGGGATCACCTCGTGGGAGACCACGAAGACCATGGCGCCGGCGGCGAGTCCGAGCCCGATCGGGTAGGCGATCGCGAGCCCGCTGCCGAGCGAGACCCCGGCCAGCGCCCCCAGCGGCTCGAGCAGCCCGGTGCCGCCGGCGACCGCCACGGAGAGGAGCGGGGCGAACCCCGCCCGCCGCAGGGCCAGCGCCACGGCGAGGCCCTCCGGCGCGTCCTGCAGCGCGATCGCCGCCGTCAGCGGCACGCCCACCGAGAGGTCGGCCTGGGCGAAACCGACGCCGATCGCCATGCCCTCGGGCAGGTTGTGCAGCGCGATCGCGAACACGAACAGCCACAGCCGCCCGCAGCGCTCGTGGCCGGGCCCGCACGGGCCCGCGCTCTCGTGCTCGTGGGGCGTGAAGCGGTCGAGGCCGAGCATCAGCAGCACGCCCAGCGCCATGCCGATCACGACCACCCCGCCCGCCAGCCGGGGCGATCCGGTCAGGGCCTCGGCCGCTTCCAGGCCGGGCAGCAGCAGCGAGAACGCCGCGGCCGCCAGCATCATGCCCGCGGCCCAGCCCAGCAGCGTGTCCTCCACCTTCTGCGGCAGCTCCCGCACCACGAGCGCCGGCGCCGCGCCCAGCGCCGTGGCCGCGAAGGCGATCGCGCCGCCCAGCAACGCGAGGCGCACGGCGTCCGCGCTGGCGTCGAAGAAACCCTGCCCGAGCAGCGCCAGGCTCGCGCCCAGGGCCGCCGCGGCCGCGAGCGCCGCGCCGGCGTTGCGGCGCGCGTGCGCGCGCAGCAGCTCGCCCCAGCCGGCGGTCGGGCTGGCGGCGCCGGACGCCATCAGCGCTTCTTGCGCCCCGCCCGCTCCTCGCCCTCGAGCAGCGCGCGCGCTTCCGCGAAGCCCTGGCGCTGCTTCTCGTCGACCTCGGGGAAGCGCAGGTCGAGGTCCTCGAGGGTGTCGATCACCGCCCGCGCCACCGCCAGGCGGGTGAACCACTTGTTGTCGGCCGGGATCACGTACCAGGGCGCGTCCTTCGTGGCCGTGCGCCGGATCGCGTCCTCGTAGGCCGCCTGGTAGTCGCCCCAGTGGCCGCGCTCGCGCACGTCGCCGGCCGAGAACTTCCAGTTCTTCTCCGGCTCGTCGAGGCGGGCCAGGAAGCGGCGCTTCTGCTCCTCCT
This sequence comes from Vicinamibacteria bacterium, assembly GCA_025994075.1. Taxonomy (GTDB): domain Bacteria; phylum Acidobacteriota; class Vicinamibacteria; order Fen-336; family Fen-336; genus WYBL01. The sequence continues at coordinate 128,564 of JAMQGV010000004.1, read as the reverse complement.
TCGAGACGTGCAGGAAGAACTTGACGACGCGGACGCCGTTGCGCGAGAGGTAGCGCTCGTGGGCCGCGATGTCCTCGCAGCGCTCCTCCCAGATCCGCTTCGTGACCAGCTTCTCCGGCAGCCGCTGGCCCTTCAGGAACTCGGGGTGCACGCGGACGACGAGCACCTCCTCGTAGTACGAGCGGTTGAAGATGCCGATCCGGCCGCGCTCGGGCAGGCAGCGCGCCGTGCGCCACAGGAAGTCGTGGTCGAGCTCCTCGGCGGACGGTGCCTGGAACGAGAACACCTGGACGCCCTGCGGGTTGACGCCGGACATCACGTGCTCGATCGCGCCGTCCTTGCCGGCCGCGTCCATCGCCTGGAACACGAGCAGCACCGCCCAGCGGTCCTGCGCGTAGAGCTTCTCCTGCAGCTCGGCCAGCCGGGCGACGCCGGCCTTCAGCGCCTCGCGCGCCTTGTCCTTGTTCTTCAGCCCGCCGGTGTCGCCCGGGTCGACGTCGCGCAGGCGGAAGCGGCGGCCGTCGGTGACGCGGTACGGCGCGGCGAAGTCCCTGTCCCGTGGCATCGGTTCCCCCGTCGTTCGAGTGGCCAAGCATCCCACGAGTCGTATACTCCGCGTCCGCCGCCGGCCGGGACTGCCAGGCGGCATGCAGATCGAGAGCATGCTCGACACCCGGGACTCGGAGCTGGCACACGCGTTCATCGAGGCGGCGTCCGACGCCCTGGTGGTCGTCGACGACCGCGGGCTGATCCTGTTCGCCAACGCGTCCGCGGAGGCCCTGCTCGGCCACGCGCCGACGGCGCTGCGCGGCCGCCCGGTCGAGGAGCTGGTGCCCGCCCGCTTCCACCAGCACGCGCGCCAGCGCCAGGAGTACGTGGCCGCCCCGCATCCGCGGCCGATGGGCCGCGGCCTGGAGCTCTACGCGCGGCACGCGGACGGGCGCGAGATCCCGGTCGACATCGCGCTGACGCCGATGACCGTGGGCGGCCGGCGGCTGGTCGGCTGCGCGCTGCGCGACCTGCGCGGCCGCAGCCACGGGCCGGAGGCCCTGCGCATCCAGGCCACGGCGCTTCGCTCCGCGGCCAACGGCATCGTGATCACCGACCGGCAGGGCTACGTCACCTGGGTGAACCCCGCGGCCTGCGCCATCACCGGCTACCGCGCGTTCGAGCTGATCGGCCAGCACACCCGGATCCTCAAGTCCGGCCACCACGACCCGGCCTTCTACAAGGCGATCTGGGACACGGTGACGCGGGGCGAGACGTGGTCGGGAACCATCGTCAACCGCCGCAAGGACGGCACGCTGTACGACGAGGAGCAGACCATCGCGCCCGTCTCCGACGAGCACGGCTGGGTCACCCACTTCATCGCCATCAAGCAGGACGTCACCGAGCAGCGCCGCACCCAGTCCGCCCTGGCGGCGGCGCTCGCCGAGCTGGCCGCGCGAATCGCGGAGATCGAGAGCCTCAACCATCGGCTGCGCGAGCAGTCGATCCGCGACCCTCTCACCGGGCTCCACAACCGCCGGTTCCTGATGGAATCGGCCGAGCGCGAGGTCGCCCGCGCCGCCCGCGGCGGCCAGCCGATCGCCGTCGCCGTGATCGACCTCGACCACTTCAAGGCCGTCAACGACGGGTACGGGCACGCGGCCGGCGACGCGGTGCTGCGCCACCTCGGCAACCTGCTGCGCCGGCACGTGCGGGCTGCCGACCTCGCCTGCCGCACCGGCGGCGAGGAGTTCACGGTGGTCCTGCCCGGCAGCCCGCTGTCCTCCGCGCTGGAGCGCGCGGAGGCCTGGCGGGCCGCACTGGCGGCGGCCCCGGTCGACGTCGAAGCCCGCGCCATCGCCTGCACGATGTCGGTCGGCGTCGCGCTGCTGCGGCCGGAGAGCGAGACCTTCGAGCAGTGCTGGGCGCGGGCCGACGGAGCGCTCTACGTCGCGAAGCAGCGGGGCCGCGACCGCGTCGTGGCCGCGGAGGGCTGAGGCAGGGCGCCCCGGCGGGCGCCCTGCCGGGCCCCGCTAGAAGACCAGCACGTCCTTCTTGCCCTCGACGCGGACCTCGGCGACCGCCTTCGAGCCGTTGGCGCCGCGGGAGACGACCGCGTCGTACGCCGAGGCCGACTCGCGCTGCTCGAGCTTGGCCTGGGCCTCGATCTTCGTGCGGCCCGACTTGAACACGACCTTCGTCGCCTCGCCCTCCGACTTCCAGGAGATCGTGTAGGTCCCGGCCGGCAGCTTCTGCCCCGCGACCGCGGTGTCGGAGTTGACGTCCACCCGGATGGAGCCCTTGCCGGACGCCATCGCCGGAGCCGCCGCCAGCACGCCCGCCATCACCAGGAAAGCCATCGCCTTGCGCATCGTCATCTCCATGAAGCCCCCGTCGTGGTCGCGAGGAAAGACGCAGTCCGCACCGCCGGGGTTGCGTCAAACGAGGTCGCGCGAATGCAAAGCCGTCTTGACGAACGCACGGCCGCTTGTACGCCCGCGGGGGCGGCGCTAGGCTCGCCTCGCATGAAGATCGCGCGCGCGTCGTCGGGCTCCACCTGGGAACGCAGCTTCGGCTACGCGCGGGCGACGCGCGCCGGCGCGCTGATCCTGGTGTCGGGCACGCTCGGCGCCGACGCGCTGGGGCGGCCCGCCGCTCCCGACGCCCACGGCCAGACGCGGGCGGCGCTCGCGATCGTCGACGAGGCGCTGCGGAGGCTCGGCGGCGGGCTCGACACGGTGATGCGCCTGCGCGTGCACTTCGTCGACCCCGACGTGGGGCCCGGGGTGCTCGCCGCGCTGCACGAGGCCTTCGGGGAGGCGCTGCCGGCGCTGACCACCGTGCGCGTCGCGGGCCTCGCCGATCCCGCCTTCCTGGTCGAACTGGAGGCGGAGGCCGTCGTGCGCGACGACGGCGACCCGGCGTTCCCGCGGGCGCGGCCGGGCGGAGACGAAGAAGCGGACTAGGAGGCGACACCATGGGCCTGCACCTCGTGACCGGGTTCCCCGGCTTCCTCGGCGCCCGCCTGCTGCCCCGCCTGCTCGAGCTCAGGCCCGACGACCGCGTCGTGTGCCTCGTCCAGGCCAAGTTCGCCGACTTCGCGCAGAAGGAGGTGGCGCGCCTCGAGGGGCTGCACCCGCACGTGCGCGGGCGCATGGAACTCGTCGAAGGCGACATCGTCGCCGAGGGCCTCGGCCTGCGCGACGCGCGCCTGAAGAAGAAGATCACGGGCGCCTTCCACCTGGCCGCGGTCTACGACCTGGCGGTCGGGCGCGACTTCGCGTTCAAGGTCAACGTGCTCGGCACGCGCCACGTGCTCGGCTACCTCGCGAGCTGCCCGCACCTCGAGCGCCACCACTACGTCTCCACCTGCTACGTCTCGGGCGACCACCGCGGGACCTTCAGGGAAACCGACCTCGAGCTCGGCCAGGGCTTCAAGAACTTCTACGAGGAGACGAAGTACCTGGCGGAGGTGGAGGTCGCGAAGTCCGGGCTGCCGACCACCGTCTACCGCCCCGGCATCGTGGTCGGCGACTCGCGCACCGGCGAGACCGCCAAGTTCGACGGGCCGTACTTCGTGATGACCGCGATGGAGCGGCTGCCCTCGCCCGGCGTGTTCCTGCGCCTGGGCGACGGCAAGGCGCCCGCCGGCCTGGTGCCGGTCGACTACGTGATCGAGGCCCTCGCCCGGCTGGCGACGTCGAAGGTCAGCCTCGGCAAGACCTACCAGCTCACCGATCCCGAGCCGCTGACCGCGTTCGAGGTGTCGCAGGCCGTGGCGAAGGCGCTCGGGCGCACGTTCGTCTACCTGCCGATGCCGACGCTGCTGGCGCGCCCGCTGTTCCAGCCGAAGTTCGTGCAGGACCTGCTCGGCCTGCCGCTGCAGGCGCTCGACTACTTCGACCACGACTGCCGCTACGACACCACCCAGGCGGTGAAGGACCTCGGCCCGATGGGCGTGCGCTGCCCGCGCTTCCCGGACTACGTCGGCACCCTGGTCGCCTTCTACCGCAAGGAGCGCGACCGCGTGCGGCGCACCGCGATGGTGTAGGTGCCGGTCCTCACCTGGGGCGCGTGGGCGGCCTGCGCCGCCGCGGGCGCGCTGCTCACCCTCGCCTGGGACCGCGTCCCGGGCCGCCTGGCCGAGCGCGTGGCCGCGGGGCTCGCGCTCGGCGTCGCGCTGCTGGGCCTCGGCTCGGCAGCGCTCGCTCCGCTGCTGGGCTTCTGCGCTGCGTCGGCCCTCGCGTTGCTGCTGCTGCTCGCCGCCGGCGCGGGCGTCGCGGCCCGCTGTGGGCTCGCCGCACTGGCGCCGCGAAGGCCGGCCGCGGCTGCGGCAGTCGCCGGGCTGGCCGGGGCGCTCGCGATCACGGTCCCGATGTCGCGCGCCGTGTGGACCGACGCGCAGGGCCTGTACACCGGCGCCGACCACAACCTCGGCGACCTCCCGTTCCATCTCGGCATCGTCCACGCGTTCCTCGAGGGCGACGGCCGCCGCCCCGAGCACCCGGAGCTGTCCGGCGTCGTCCTCACCTACTCGTGGGCGGTCGACTCGGCGTCGGCGGCCGTGAGCGCGCTGGGGGCCCCGGTCGCCGGAGCGCTGAACGCGCAGGGCATCGCGCTCTCGGTCGCCCTCGTCGTGCTGCTGTGGACCTGGGGCCGCGAGCTGACCGGCTCGCGCGCCGCGGCGCTGCTCGTGCCGGCGCTCGTGCTGCTCAACGGCGGCACCGGCGCCTTCCGGCTGATCGCCGAGGCGGGCGGCGCCGAGGCCGCCTGGGCGGCGCTGGTCCGCCCGCCCCACGACGTCACGATCCACGACCCGTGGGGCCTGCGCTGGGGCAACGCGCTGGCCGTGCTGCTGATTCCGCAGCGCGCGTTCCTGCTCGGCCTGCCGCTGGGCCTCTACGCGTCGCTGCTGGCCTGGCGCGCGCTGGGCGCGGAACGCGGCTCGGCGGAAGAGCGCCGGGCCCTCCTCGGGACCGGCGTCGCGCTGGGCCTGATGCCGCTGGCGCACGCCCACAGCGCGCTGGCGACGGGTCTTTCGCAGGCCCTCGCGGCGCTGCTGTTCCGCAGGCCCGGCTTCACCCGCGCCTTCGCGCTCGCCGCCGTGCTGGCGCTGCCGCAGGCGTTCGCCCTCGGCGCCGGCAGCGGGACGGGCCTCGGCTCGTTCGTCGCCGTGCACGTCGGCTGGGATCGCGGCGAGCAGGGAGTGCCAGGCTTCTGGTGGCGCAACGCGGGGCCGTACCTGCTGCTCGCGCTCGCCGCCCTCGCGGCCCTGCGCCGGGAACGCGCAGCCCGCTTCCTGGCGGCCGCCGGCGTGCTGTTCCTGGTCCCCAACCTGCTCCGCCTCTCGCCGTGGATCTGGGACAACGTGAAGCTGCTGTTCTGGGCCCACGTGCTGGCGGCGCCGCTGGTCGCGCTGCTGCTCGCGCGGCTCGCCGCCCGCAGCCGTGCGGCCGCCGGAGTCGCCGCCGCGCTCTTCGTGATCACCGTGAGCTCGGGGGCCGTCGACGCCTGGCGCATGGCGCGCGGCGGCCGCAGCCATCGCCTGTTCGACGCCGACGCGCTCGCCTTCGGCGCGGCGATCGCGGGCGCGACCCGGCCCGGCGACCGCCTGCTCACGGCGCCCGCCCACGACCACCCCGCGCTCCTCTCCGGCCGCCCCCAGTACCTCGGCTACGAGGGGCACATCTGGTCGCAGGGACTCGACGGCTCGGGCCGGCGCGAGCGCATCACGGCCGCCTACGCTGGCGACCGCGCCGCGTGGCGCGAGTTGCGGGCGGCCGGGGTGACGGCCGCCGTCGTCGGCCCGCGCGAGCGCGCCTCGTTCCCCGGGGCCGCGGCCGCCTTCGAGGGCCGCCGCTTGCTCGCGCGCGCCGGTTCGTGGAGCCTGTACGCTCTCGACCTCGAATGAAGCGGCTGGCCTACCCCACCCTCTCCCTCCTCGTGCTGCTGGTCGCGGCAGCGCTGCGGTTCCACGACCTGCCGGCGCGGCCTTTCCACCACGACGAAGGCGTCAACGGCTTCTTCCTGCAGCGCCTGCACGACTTCGGCGAGTACAAGTACGACCCCGCGAACTACCACGGGCCCACGCTCTACTACCTGGCGCTGCCGCTGACCAGGGCGCTCGGCCTGCGCGACGAGGCGCTGCGCGGGCTGACCGCGCTCGCCGGGCTGGCCACGGTGCTGATCGCGCTCTCCCTGCGCGGCGCCCTGGGCCGCACCGCGGCGCTCTCGGCGGGGGCGCTGCTCGCGGTCTCCAACTCTGCCGTCTACTACTCGCGCTACTTCATCCACGAGGCGCTGGTCGTGCTGTTCGGGCTGGCGGCGACGGCGGCGGCGCTGCGCTATCTGCGCACGGGTCGCGCGGCGTACGTCGCGCTGTGCGGGCTCGGCCTCGGCCTGCTGCTCGCGACCAAGGAGACGACGATCGTCCACGTCGCGGTCGCGCTGATCGCCGCGGCGATGGCGATCGCGCTGCGGCCCGGCCGGGCGCTGCCGCGGCCGTCGGCCGCGCAGTGGGGGACGGGCGCCGGCGTGCTGCTCGGCGTGATGGCGGTGTTCTATTCCTCGTTCGGGCGCAACCCCGACGGGCTGAAGGGGGCCCTCGAGACGCTCGCGATCTGGGCGAAGACGGGCCGCGAGGCGCACGTCAACCCGTGGTACCAGCACGCGAGCTGGCTGTGGGAGGGCGACCCGGCGCTGGTCGTCGCGGGCAGCCTGGGCCTGCTGCTGGTGCTGGTCCCGGCCGTGTTCGCGATGCCCGCGCGCTTCCGGGCGCTGCGCGGGGGCGCGCCGCTCGCGGAGTCGTTCCCCGGCCGCACGGCCGTCGCCCTGGCGCTGGGCACGATCGGCATCCTCTGCGCCTACTCGCTGGTCGCGTACAAGACGCCGTGGCTCGCGCTCAACGTCGCGGTGCCGCTGGCGCTGCTGGGAGGGGTCGCAGTCGAAAGGCTCGCCGCGCGCAGCCGCGTCGCCGCGGCGCTGCTGCTGGCCGCAGCGCTCGGCTTCAGCCTGCTCACGACGCGCGAGCAGTCGTTCGAGCGCCCGGCCGACGAGACGCTGCCGTGGGCCTACGCCCACACCGACCCGCGCTACCCGGACCTCGTCTCCACCATCGAGAACTTCGCGGCGCGCAGCGGCGCCGGCACGTCGCAGGCGGTCACCGTCACCTCGCCCGACTACTGGCCGTTGCCCTGGACGCTCCACGACTACCCCGCCATCGGCTACTGGGGCAAGGTGCCCGAGAGCATCCCCAGGGGGCTGGTGCTGGCCCTGCCCGGGCAGCTCGACGAGATCGCCCGCGTGGTCGGCGCCCCGCCGCGCGAGATCGGCCGCTTCCCCCTGCGCCCGGGCGTCGAGCTGGTCCTGCTCGAAAGGCCGTAGGCGGCCGCCCCGAACCGGACCGGGCCAGTTTCGGTTACCTTGGAGGGATGCGCCTCCGGCAGGGAGCCCGGGGGGCAGAGGAGGTCGACGAGGGATGAAGAGGCAGAAGCTGGTGCTGGCTGCGGTAGCCGGGCTGTTCGCGGGTGCGAGCGCGGGGGCCCAGGCCCCGGCCGCGAAGGCGGACAACGTGCAGTGCTGGGGCGTCAACGGCTGTGGCGGCATGGCCAAGTGCGCCGTGACCGCGGAGGACCTGGCCGCCGTCAAGAAGCTGCTCGGCGACGCCGAGTACCAGAAGAAGTTCGGCAAGTCCGAGGTCCACGCCTGCGCCGGCAAGGCCAAGTGCGGCGGCTCGATGGGCATCCTCAACTGGATGGAGACGCCGGCCGACACCTGCAAGGCCAAGGGCGGCCTGATCATCGAGGGCAAGCCGGGCGCCCGCGTCGCCCGCAAGGCGTAAGCTCCGCTTCGTCCCGGGCGGGGCGGCGCCTCCTGCGCCGCTCCGCCGGTTTTCGACCGGAGCTGCTTGATGCGCCTCGCCGCGATCGCCCTGCTGCTGCCCCTGACCGCCTCCGCCGCCGAGGTCCCCGACGTGCTCGAAGGCATCCTTCGCTCGCGCCCCGAACTCGCCCCCGTGCTGGCGCGCGCCGAGCACCACCGGCTGCAGATCCTCTACACGCAGATCGACCGCGACGCGCAGAACAGGCCGAGCTTCCGCTCGTTCGGCTACCGGCTCGACGACCCGCGCTACTTCTATCCCGCCAGCACCGTGAAGCTGCCGGCCGCCGTGCTGGCGCTCGAGAAGCTCCACGACCTGAAGGTGCCGGGACTCGACCGAAACACCCCGCTGCGGATCGAGGCGGGGACGCCGCGGCAGACGGCAGTGGAGAAGGACGAGAGCAAGGCCGACGGCCTGCCGACGATCGCCCACTACGCTCGCAAGATCTTCCTGGTCAGCGACAACGACGCCTACAACCGGCTCTTCGAGTTCCTCGGCCAGCGCGAGATCAACGAGCGGCTGTGGGCGAAGGGCTGGAAGGACGCGCGGCTGCTGCGGCGGCTGGAGTCGGGCCTCGACGACGCGGAAAACCGGGTCACCAACCCGTTCGTGTTCTTCGCCGGTCCGAAGGAGATCCACCGCCAGCCGCTCGCCCGCAACGAGGCGGAGTGGAGCGTGGAGATGCCGGACGTCCGCCAGGGCCGCGGCTACATGAAGGACGGCGCGCTCGTCGAGCAGCCGATGGACTTCTCGCGGTCCAATTTCCTGTCGCTGCGCACGCTGCAGGAGGTGCTGAAGGCCGTGATCTTCCCGGAGGCGATGGCCCCGGAGCAGCGCTTCCGGATCGGCGAGGACGACCGCCGCTTCCTGATGCAGGCGATGTCCACGCTGCCGCGGGAGAGCGCGGAACCCGCCTATCCGGACCGCGAGGAGTACCCCGACGCCTTCGTGAAGTACTTCCTCTACGCCGGCTCGAAGGAGCGCATCCCCGACCACGTCCGCATCTACAACAAGGTCGGCCAGGCCTATGGCTACCTGCTCGACGACGCCTACGTGGTCGACTTCGAGAACGGGGTGGAGTTCCTGCTGACGGCGGTATTGCAGGTCAACGACGACGGCGTCTACAACGACGACAAGTACGAGTACGACACCGTCGGGTTCCCGTTCCTCCGCGACCTGGGTCGCGCCGTGTACGAGCACGAGCTGAAACGGCCGCGGTCGCGCCGGCCCGACCTCTCGCACCTGCGCTGACGACAGGCCGGCGCCGGCCAGGCGCGCCGCGGTCGGGTGTCGCGGAACCCCGCACCAGCCCGGCGGAAACGCCGACTCATCCGCGCCTCATCCAGGTCTCCGGCCGGACGTTCAATTTTCACGAAACCTCCACGGCCCGGACGGCGTCTTACCCGGCAGTCCAGCACATTGACGCGGGCGGCCCGAGGGGGGCTTCGGAGCGGCCCGCGAGGAGCACACTTCCCGATGAAGCGCATCCTGCCCACTCCCGACGGGCGCCCCGGCCTGCGGCACCTGCTCGACACGTACGAGCGCCAGATCATCGAGGCCGCCCTGCGCCAGCGCCACGGCAACCAGCGCCGCGCCGCCGCCGACCTCGGCCTGCTGCCGACCACGCTGCACGAGAAGATGAAGCGGCTGGGCCTGCTGCGCCGCGAGCGCGCCGCGACGAACCTCGAGGCGCCGGTGCCGGCGGCGGACTGGGCCCGGGCCAGCTAGCTTCCGCCTCGGCGCTCGTTCAGGCGCGCGCGGTTTCGTCGAGGCGACGGCAGCCCTCGAGCAGGAGCTGGGCGAAGTTCTCGCCGAGCGGGCCGCCGCGGGCCGCCGGCCCGGGGCGGAACTCGAACTCGCCGCGGGCGAGGCCGATCAGCCCATAGACGGCCTCCTCGCCGTGCAGCTCGGGGCCCCGCGCGCCGACGATCTCGCCCTCGGCGAAGTCGATCTCCCAGGTGTGCCGGCCCGCAGTGACCTCCAGGCGCCCGGTCATCCGGCCCAGGTGGCACATCTGCAGCGCCCCCGGCGCGCCCACCGCCTCGAGCCGGCCTTCGACCCCGGCGCCCCGGTCGCGCCGTTCGCGGCGGCCGAGGTCCGAGAAGCGCTTGAGGATCAGCCGGACGCGGATCAGCAGCTCGCGCACCGGCGTGTCCTTCGACAGGAACTCGTCGGCGCCGGCCTCGAGCCCCTGGTAGCGCTGCTCGTAGCCGTCCCAGCCGGAGAGGAAGACGAGCGGCACGTGCCGGGTCAGGCTGTGGGCGCGGATCTCGCGACACAGCGCGAGGCCGTCCATGCCGGCCATCGCGACGTCCGTGAGGATCAGCCATGGCCGGCGCTCGAGCGCGACGTGGATCGCCTCCTCCCCGCTGGCGGCCTCCAGCACCTCGAAGCCCTGCGACTGGAACAGGCTCTTCAGGAAGTTGCGGAAGGTCGGGTTGTCGTCGACCAGCAGGACGCTGCGCAGGTGCTGCGGGACGTCCTCGAAGCTCGGCAGCTCGGGAAGCGAGCCGGGCAGGCGGGCGGGTTCCGGCGTGGCGACGACTTCGCGGGTGGGGTCCAGCTCGCGGAACTCGACGCGAGCCCCCGGCTGCGCTTCCACCGCGCCCGCCACCACGGCGCCCGCGTGGACCAGCGCGGCGCCGCGCCCCTCGACGCTGATCAGCCCCGAGCGCTGCTCGCGGCCCACCTCGTCGAGCAGCTCGCGGGCGCCTTCGGGGCCCGCGGTCTCGGCGACCTGGCCCGTGCGGTCGTCGAGCGTCTCGAACACCCGGGCGATGCGGCGCAGGAGCAGCTCGCGCGTGAACGGCTTGGTCATGTAGTCGACGACGCCGAAACGGAACGCCTCGACCCGCGACGTGAACTCGCGATGGGCAGTCAGGAAGACGACGGGCCGGTCGGCAGTCTCGGGGTCGGCCTGCAGGGCGCGCAACACGCCGTAGCCGTCGAGCCCGGGCATCGAGATGTCGCACAGCACGAGGTCGGGCTGCTCGCGCCGCACGATCGGCAGCGCGTCGAGCGGGTCCCCGGTCGAGACCACGCGATACCCGGCGGAACCGAGCAGCGCCTCCAGCAGCTCGCGGATCGCGGGCTCGTCCTCGACGACGACGATGGTACGCGCGCGGTCGGTCACGGGCGGGGAGGTTACACCCACGCGCCCCTACAGGCGCAGCCAGCGCCCGCTGCGCCTCTTATCCGCGAGCCAGGCGACGAGCCACGGCGCGTCGGCCGCAGGCGCGGCAGGGGGCGGCCAGGTGACCCGCGCCAGCACCGCGTCCAGCGGCTCGCCGGCGGCGCCGACGACCGCGCCGGCCTCGAGCACCTGCCAGGCCGCGACCGGGTGCACCTCGAGCGCCCCTCCGGCCAGCTCCTCGACCACGACCGCGCGCTGCTCGCGGCGGCCGACGAAGGCGGGCAACGCCGCGTCGTCGGCGGGGGGCGCGGCCAGCTCGAGCAGCGCCCGCTGCGTGCGGGCGCGGTAGGCCTCCGCGTCCTCGCGCGCGAGGCAGGGGGCGGCGCAGGTCCGGACCTGCGCGTAGACGCAGCGCAGACCGGTGGGCCAGGCCGGGTCCGGCGCGAACTCGAAGTCGCACGGCCGCAGCAGGTGGCGCTTCTGCACGGCGTCGCGAGCCCGCGCCGCCGCTCTTGCGTCGCGGAACGGGCCGAGCACGGTGCCGCCCGCCGCGCCGTTGGCGAGCAGGCGCGGGAAGCGCTCGTCGGTCAGCCACAGCCACCCGGGCGGACGCAGGTCGCGGCGGCGCGAGAGCGGCACCAGCGGCGCCATCAACCGCTCGAACAGCAGCCGCTCGTGGAACGGCGAGCGCGCGGGCGCGTAACGGACCGCCGCCGCGAGCTTCGAGAGGTCGGTGCGCGGGCGGCCTCCCGGCTTCGGCTGCGGCCGCGCCTGGCCGAGTTGGGCCCGGGTCCAGCTCCTTATCGAGGCCCCGCGGCCGACCAGCAGGCTCTCGCCCTTCGCGTCGAGGAGCTGGGCGACCCCGCGGACCGCGGGCAGCGCGCGCAGCGCGGCGGCCAGATCGGCCCCGAGCGCCTGCACGGTGAAGCTCGCGGCCGGCGCGGTCAACGGGCGGCGCGCTGGCGGGGTCAGTCCGCCTGGTCGTGGATGGTGACGAGCTTGACGATCTCGAAGTGGCGGGTCCCGGAGGGCACGCGGGCCTCGATCTCGTCACCTTCCTCGCGGCCGAGGAACGCCTTGCCGATCGGGGACCCCGGGGAGATGCGGCCCACGGTCGGGTCCGCCTCCTCGGGGGTGACGATCTCGTAGACCGACTCCTCGCCGCTCTGCACGTCGCGCACGGTGACGTTGGAGCCGAGGCCGACCTTGTCGCGCGGGATCTTGTCGAGGTTGACCATCGAGAGCGCGGCGACGCGGCCCTGCAGCTGGCTGATCCGCGCCTGCAGGAAGCTCTGGCGCTCCTTGGCGGACTTGTACTCCGCGTTCTCGCGCAGGTCCCCGTACTCGCGGGCGCGCTGGATCTCCTTCGGCAAGGTGACCTTCAGCTCGTACTCGAGCGTCTTGATCTCCTCCTCCAGCCGCTTCTTGATATCGTTCATCGGTCGGTTTCGCCCCGGAAAACTCCATCCTAGCGGAAAACGGCCGAAAAGCATGGACGTCGAGACGATTCGCAGCCGCAGCAACCCGCTGTTCCGCAGGCTGCGCGAGCTGCGCGAGCACGCCGCGGCCTCCGAGCTGGCCCTGCTCGAGGGACCGAAGCTGGTCGAGGAGGCGCTGCTCTCGGGTGTCGAGGTCCGGGAAGCGGCGGCTTCGCCGCGGGCCGAGCGCTCGCCGCGCGGGGCGCGGGTGCTGCGCGAGCTGGCCGCGCGCGGGGTGCCGGTGCGCTCGATGAGCGAGGAGCTCCTGTCGTCGCTGTCGTCCGCCGAGACCAACCAGGGCCTGCTGGCGATCGCGCAGAGGCCCGCTTTCGAGGAGGCCGCGTTGTTCGCGGGCGTGCCGCTGATCGTCGTCGCGGTCGGCGTCCAGGACCCGGGCAACCTCGGCGGCCTGCTGCGCACGGCGGAGGCCGCCGGCGCGACCGGCGCCTACCTGACCGCCGGCTGTGCCGATCCCTTCGGCTGGAAGGCGCTGCGTGGATCGATGGGCAGCGCGTTGCGCCTGCCCCACGTCCGCGGCGTCGAGACCCCGGACGTCGTGGCGCGGCTCAAGTCGCGTGGCGTGCGGGTGGCGGCCACGGCGGCCGACGCGGTGCAGTCGTGGGACGAGGCCGACCTGCGCCGGCCGACGGCGCTGCTCTTCGGCAACGAGGGAGCCGGCCTCGCGGACGAGCTGCTGCGCGCGGCCGACCTGACCCTGCGCATTCCGCTGGCAGGCCGCGCCGAGAGCCTCAACGTCGGCGTCGCCGCCGGCATCGTGCTCTTCGAGGCCGCCCGCCAGCGTCGGAAGTGATCGGCTCGCGCCGGCTCAGTCGGCATCGGCGGGGGCGGGCTCGGCCTGCAGCTTCTCGAGCCGGTACTGCAGGGTGCGCCGGGTGAGGCCGAGCAGGCGGGCCGCGCGCGTCACGTTGCCGCCGGCCTTGGCCACCGCCTTGCGGATCAGGTTGCGCTCGACCGCGTCGAGGTCGATGCCCTCGTCGGGGATCTCCAGCGCCTCGAAGGCGTCGGCGCCGCCCCGGCGCACCGGGGCGATGCCCGCGCGCACCGAGGCCGGCAGGTCGGCCGGCCCGAGCAGGTCGCCGTCCGAGAGCAGCACGGCGCGCTCGAGCACCGACTGCAGCTCGCGCACGTTGCCCGGCCAGTCGTAGGCGACCAGCGCCCGCAGCGCGTCCGCCCCCACCTGCTTGCGCTCGCCGGGGCGGCACAGCCGGTCGAGGAAGTGCTCGACCAGCAGCGGGATGTCCGGGCGGCGCTCGCGCAGCGGCGGCAGCCGCACCGGGATCACCGAGAGCCGGTAGTAGAGGTCCTCGCGGAAACGGCCCTCGCGGACCTCCTTCTCGAGGTCGAGGTTGGTGGCGGCGACGATGCGCACGTCGATCTTGATGCGCTCGGTGCCGCCGACGCGCAGGATCTCGCGCTCCTGCAGCGCGCGCAGCAGCTTGACCTGCAGGTCGCGGCGCAGGTCGCCGACCTCGTCGAGGAACAGCGTCGAGCCGCTGGCCTGCTCGAAGAGCCCGATCTTGCGGCTCTCCGCGCCGGTGAAGGCGCCCCGCTCGTGGCCGAAAAGCTCGGCCTCCAGGATCGTCTCCGGCAGCGCCGCGATGTTGACCGCCCAGAACGGCTTCTCGCGCCGCCCCGAGAGCTGGTGGATCGCGCGCGCCACCAGCTCCTTGCCGGTGCCGCTCTCGCCGTGGATCAGGATCGACGAGCTGGAGTCGGCGACCTTGTGCACGACGCGGAACACCTCCTGCATCGAGCCGTGGCCGCCGACGATGTTCTCCAGCCGGTAGCGCTCGACGAGCTGCTCGTGGAGCTGCCGGTTCTCGCGCACGAGCGCGGTGCGCTCCAGCGCCCGCTCCAGCACCAGCAGCAGCTCGTCGCGCTCCAGGGGCTTGGTCAGGTAGTCGAAGGCGCCGCGCCGCATCGCCTCGACCGCGCTGTCGATCGAGCCGTGGGCGGTCATCAGGATCACGCAGGCGCGGGGTTCGGCCGAGAGCAGCTCGCCGAGCAGCTCGAGGCCCGACAGGTCCGGCATCTTGAGATCGGTCAGGACCAGGTCGAACGGCTGGGCCAGGGCCAGCTTCAGCGCCTGGCGCCCGGTCGCGGCCAGCACGACCTCGTAGCCCTCGCCCTCGAGGATCAGGCGCAGGATCTCGCGCTGCGCGTCCTCGTCGTCGGCGACCAGCAGCCGTGCCTTCGAAGGGCCGGCGCTCACGACGCCCTCTCGATCGGCGGGGCCGGCATCGGCGTCGGCGAGGCCGCGGCGGCGCCCGCGATCGGCAGCGCGATCCGCGCCCGCGTGCCGTGCCCCGGCGCGCTCTCCAGCGTCAGCCGGCCACCGTGGTCCTCGACGATCTTGTGGGTCAGCGCGAGGCCGAGGCCGAGCCCCGCCTCCTTCGTCGAGAAGTACGGTTCGAAGGCCTGCGCGACCTGCTCCGCGCTCATCCCGGGGCCGGTGTCGCGCACCGCGATCACCGCGTGCGCGCCCTCCCGCGCCAGCGAGACGTCGAGCTGCCCGCCCGAGCCCATCGCGTCGAGCGCGTTGATCGTGAGGTTGAGCAGGCAGGTCTTGAGCAGCTCCGGGTCGACCCGGACCTCGGGCAGGCCGGCCTCGACGTGCAGCTCGGTCGCCACGCCCTGGGCCCGGGCCTTCGGCTCGACCAGCGCCGCCACGTCGCGCACCAGGCCGTCGAGCGCGCACTCGCGGACGTGGAGCTGCATCGGCTTGCCGAAGCGCAGGAACTCCGCGACCAGGCGGTTGATGCGGCTGATCTCGCCCTTCACGCTCTGCAGCACGCGCTGGAACTCCGCGCGCCGGGTCTCGTCGTCGGGGCCCAGCCGGCTGCGCACGTGGTCGATCGAGAGGTTGATGAAGTTGAGCGGGTTGCGCACCTCGTGGGCGACCGCGGAGGCCAGCCGGCCGAGCGCCGTCGAGCGCTCCGCGAAGTGCAGCCGCTCCTCGAGCGCCCGGTTCTCCCGCAGCCGCACCACCATCTCGTTGAAGGCGGTGCCGAGCGACGCCAGCTCGTCCGAGCCGCGCACCGCGACCTGGACGGAGAGGTCGCCGTCGGCGACCTTGCGCGCGGCCTCGGCCATGTCGGACAGCGGCCGGGTGAACGAGACCGAGAGGTAGAGGGCGAGCAGGATGCCGAGCGCGAACACGGCCAGCGTCGCCGCCAGCCGCGAGAACAGGCCGCGCTGCGAGATCATCTCGAAGTCGTCGAGGTAGCGGGTCACCAGCAGCGAGCCGATGCGGCGGTCGCCGACGACGATCGGGATCGTCAGCGTCGAGGTGCGCTGGGTGCCCGGCGGCCCCGACTCCTCGCCGAGCACGCCGCGCACGACGTACTGGGTCGGGCCCTTGCGGCGGACCAGGCGCTTGCCGACGATCCGCGGGTTGGTCGAGGCCTGCACGACCTCCTCCGAGGCGTCGGCCAGGGTGACGTCCTTGACCCCGAGCTGGCGCAGCTTCTCCGCGTAGGCCTCGAGCGCCTCGGTGGGGCTCTGGGCCCCGGCCGCCGGCTGCTCCTGCGCGATCTCGAGCGTGGTCGACAGCTCGTCGGTGTAGTCGCGGATCTGGGTCAGCAGCTCGCGCTCGTTGTAGAGGTGGATGTTGAACAGCGAGACCACGGACAGCACCAGCATCGACAGCAGCATCAGCAGCAGCCGCGTGCGCAGCGAGAGGTGGCGCAGCCCCGCACCGGCCGTGGCCAGCGCCCGACGGATCACGGCGTCAGCTTCTCGGGCGGCGACGGCGGGTTCGGCGGTGCCGCGCCTGCATCGGGCTCCTCGACGGCCGCGCTCGGTGCGAAGGCGAAGTGCAGGACGCCCTCCTCCATGCCCAGCGTCACCTCGCCGCCGTGCTCGAGGGCGCCGAACAGGATCTCGTCGGTCAGCCGGTCGCGCACCTCGGCCTGGATCACGCGCCCCAGCGGCCGCGCGCCCATCCGCGGGTCGAAGCCCTTCTGCGCCAGGTAAGCGCGAGCCTCGGGCAGCAGGGTGATCGCCACCTTGCGCTCGCGGAGCTGCGCCTCCAGCTCGAGCACGAACTTCTCGACGATCGTCTCCATCGCCGCCGGGGTCAGCGGGGCGAAGGTGACGATCGCGTCGAGCCGGTTGCGGAACTCGGGCGAGAACAGCTTCTCGATCGCGTGCTTGCCCTGGGCGCCCTGCTCCTTGGCGTCGTCGCGGCCGATGCCGATCAGCTTCTGCGCCATCTCCCGCGAGCCGGCGTTGCTGGTCATGATCAGGATCACCTGGCGGAAGTCCGCCTTGCGGCCGCTGTTGTCGGTCAGCGTCGCGTGGTCCATCACCTGCAGCAGGATGTTGTAGATGTCGGGGTGGGCCTTCTCGATCTCGTCGAGCAGCACGACCGCGTAGGGGTGCTGGCGCACGGCGTCGACCAGCAGCCCGCCCTGCTCGAAGCCGACGTAGCCCGGGGGCGCGCCGATCAGCCGCGCCACCGCGTGCTTCTCCATGTACTCCGACATGTCGTAGCGCAGGAACTCGTTGCCGAGGTGGCGGGCGAGCTGCTTGGCGAGCTCGGTCTTGCCGACGCCGGTGGGGCCCGTGAACAGGAAGCAGCCCGCGGGCCGCTCGGGCGGCGCCAGCCCGGCGCGCGAGCGCTTGATCGCGCGCGCGACCTGGGCGACCGCCGCCTCCTGGCCGAAGACCACCCGCTGCAGCGACTCCTCGAGCGTGCGCAGCCGCTCCTTGTCGGACGTCGAGGCCTGCTTCTCGGGAATGCGCGCCATGTGGGCGATCACGCGTTCGATCTCGGGCACGTCGACGTTCGTGGGCGCGTCGGGTGCCGCCGCCAGGCGCAGCTTGGCGCCGGCCTCGTCGAGCACGTCGATCGCGCCGTCGGGCAGGCGGAAATCGCGCAGGTGTCGCTGGGCCAGCTTGGCCGCCGCCTCCAGCGCGCCCTTCGTGTAGGTCACCCCGTGGTGCTTCTCGTAGCGCGGCCGCAGCCCCTCGAGGATGCGCACCGACTCCTCGAGCGACGGTTCCTCGACGGCGATCTTCTGGACGCGGCGGAACAGCGCGCGGTCCTTCTCGATGTGCTTGAACTCCTCGAAGGTGGTGGCGCCCAGCAGCCGGATCTCGCCTTCGGTGAGGATCGGCTTGATCAGGTTGGCGAGGTCCATGGTGCCGCCCGTCGTGGCGCCGGCGCCCACCATCGTGTGCAGCTCGTCGACGAACAGGATCGGCTTGCCGCGCTTCTTGAGCGCGGCGATCAGCGCCTTGAAGCGCTCCTCGAAGTCGCCACGGTAGCGGGTCCCGGCCAGCAGCGATCCGGTGTCGAGCGCGAAGACCTCGACGCCCTTCAGGACCTCGGGCACGTCGTCCTGCAGGAGGCGCTGGGCGAGTCCCTCGACGAGCGCGGTCTTGCCGACGCCCGGGTCGCCGACGAACACCGGGTTGTTCTTGCGCCGCCGGCACAGGATCTCCATCGCCCGCGTCAGCTCGCGCTGGCGGCCGATCAGCGGGTCGAGCTGGCCCGCGCGCGCCTTCTCCGTCAGGTTGACGGAGTAGGCGACGAGCGGCTCGCGCGCGGCCGCCGGGCCCTCTTCGCCTTCGCCGGCCGCGGCTCCGCCGCCCGGCGTCGGCTCTGCGGGCACCGCCGGGGTGCGCGAGATGCCGTGCGAGATGTAGTTCAGGACGTCGAGCCGGCTGACCCCCTGCTGCCCGAGCAGGTCGGCCGCGTGGGAGCGCGGCTGGGCCAGCATCGCCGCCAGGATGTCGCCGAGGTCGGCCTCCTGCTTGCCGGCGCTCTGCACGTGCAGCACGGCCGTCTGCAGCGCGCGGCGGAACGCGACGGTCTGCTCGGGCGGCCGTCGCCGCGAGCCGTCCGGCTGGCGCTCGACGTGCTCCTCGAGGAACGCCTTGAGGTCGCGGCGCAGCCGCTCGACGTCGGCGCCGGAGCTGCCCAGGATCTGCTCGCCGCCGGGGTCGTTGGCGAGCGCGTAGAGCAGGTGCTCGAGCGTCAGGTAGGCGTGGCGGCGGGCGACGGCCTCGCGCGAGGCCACCACCAGCACGCGTTCGAGGGCCGCGCTGAACACCTACTCCTCCTCCAGGGTCGCGCGCAGCGGGTAGCCGGCCT
The DNA here is from genome assembly GCA_025994075.1 of Vicinamibacteria bacterium. Lineage (GTDB taxonomy): Bacteria > Acidobacteriota > Vicinamibacteria > Fen-336 > Fen-336 > WYBL01. The sequence continues at coordinate 109,965 of JAMQGV010000004.1, read as the reverse complement.
CGCGCGCCTCCTCGTGGACGCGGTCGACCTTGGTCTCCGCGATCTCGAAAGTATAGGTGCCGCAGACCCCGACGCCCTGGTTGTGCACGTGCATCATGACGCGGTGGGCCTCGGCCGGCGACTTGTCGAAGATCGACTCCAGCACGTGGACCACGAACTCCATCGTCGTGTAGTCGTCGTTGTGGAGCAGCACCTTGAAGAGCGGCGGCTTCGCCGTCCTCGTGCGCGTCTTCTCCTGGACGTCGCCCTGCGACTCGGGTCGCCTCGCCATGGTTCCCTGTCGATTCTAGTCCCGGCCCCGCAGGCGGCCTCCCGGAGGCCTGACCCGCCGCCTGGCGCGAGAATGGGGCGTGGCGCGGCCGCGGCAGCTCGACCTCTTCGGGACCGGGGCGGAGCCCGCTCCGCGCGCGACCGGCCCGGCGGCGCCTGTCTGCCGGGATGAATCCGGAGCCGGTCCCATGGGGGCTGCGTCGGATGGGACTCACCGGCCGGCCGACCTGCCCGACCTCGCCGCGCTGCGTGCGCTGGCGGCACGGCTGCCGGGCGATGTGCGCTTCGGGACCTGCTCGTGGGCGTTCCCGGGCTGGGCGGGGCTCGTCTACTCGAGGGAGCGCAAGGCGAGCGACCTGGCTCACGACGGGCTTGCCGAGTACTCGCGGCATCCGCTGCTGCGCACGGTCGAGATCGACCGTTCGTACTACGCGCCGGTGCCCGAGGCCGACTTCGACCGCTACGCTTCGCAGCTCCCGCCCGGCTTCCGCTGCGCGCTCAAGGCGCCCGCCGCGGTGACCTCGATCCAGCTCCCCCACAAGCGCGAGGTCCGCCCCAATCCCGACTTCCTGAACGCCGCGCGCCTCGAGGAGGAGCTGATCGGCCCCGCCCACCGCTGCTTCGCCGGCCACCTCGGGCCGCTGATCCTCGAGTTCCCCGCGCCGCGCTTCCCGCTCGAGCTGCCGCCGCGCGCCTTCGCGGAGCAGCTCGACGAGTTCCTGGGCCGGCTGCCGGCGGGCTTCGACTACGCCGTCGAACTGCGCCACCCGGCCTGGCTTTCGCCGCTCTACCGCCAGGTGCTGGCCCGCCACCGCGTCGCCCACGTCTACAGCTACTGGAGCCACATGCCGCGCCCCGCCGCGCAGGAGCGGGCGGTGCCGATGGACGGCGCGCGCTTCCTGCTGGTCCGCCTGCTGCTGCCGCCCGGCGCGCGGTACGAGGCGCAGAAGGACGCGTTCGAGCCGTTCGACCGGCTGCACGCGCCCGACCCGGCGATGCGCCGCGAGGTCGTGGCGCTGTGCCGCGCGGCGCTCGCCCGGCGGCTGCCGGCCTACGTTCTCGTCAACAACAAGGCCGAGGGTTCGTCGCCACTCACCATCCGCGGGCTGGCGGAGGCGCTGGCCGCGACCGGCGCGCCTTAGAATCGTCGAGCCATGAGCACGATCTTCGTGATGGTGAAGTGCGAGCTCGGCCGCGCCTACGAGGTAGCGGCCGCGATCGCCGACCGCGTCGAGGAGGCGTCCGAGGTGTGGTCGACCTCGGGGCAGTACGACCTGCTCGTCAAGTGCGTGCTGGCCCCGGGCCGCGACGCCGGCCACTTCGTGACCGAGTCGCTGCAGCGGCTGCCCGGCGTGCGCGACACCTTCACGCTGATCGCGTTCCAGGCTTTCCGCTAGAGCGGGCTCCGCGGCCGCGTGGCGCGGCCTTCCTGCGCAGCGGCGCGAGCGGTCGCCGCGCCCAGTTGGGCGCCGGCTGCGGGCCCGGCGTCAGTTCGCGCAGGTCCGCGATCACCACTTCGCGGCCGCGGCGGTAGCGCAGCAGGCGTCCCGCGCGCGTGAAGCAGAGTTCACCTCCCGCTTGCCGGCGAAGTACCCGCCGCCGCCCCACGTGCTGCCGTGCGGCCACAGCGCGAGCGCGTGCAGCCACGGCGCGCGGCGCGCCGCGGTCCAGGAGCCGGTGTAGGCGGTACCGAAGTTGCGGCCCTGCAGGGAGGCGAGGCGGCGGGGCGGCCATCGGCACGTGGAGATGGTAGACCGCGCCGAGGCCGCCCCCTCGCCGGACCGCTAGGCCGGGCTCGAATCCGCCGAGGGCCCGTAGATCGACGGCACCTTGCCGCCCATCGGGCGCAGGTAGGTGCTGAGCTGCCCGCGGTGGTGGACCTCGTCGAACAGGAAGCCCCACACGAACTCGGCCAGCGTGTCGGTCCACGGTTCCGGCATGCCCTCGACGACGAAGCTGACCTTGCGCTCCCAGGCCGCGTCGTCCATCTTCGCCAGCCGCTCGTTGACCGCCTCGTAGCTCTTCTCGAAGAGGGCGACCGTCTGCGCGTAGTCGGCCGGCGGCGCCGTCTCCTTCCACTCGATGCGGCCGGTGTCGATCAGCGTCACCAGCGACGCCTCTTCCTCGGCCAGCAGCCAGGTCAGCGCGGCGGCGCTGCGCGAGCGCGGCTCGGGCCGGTAGTCCAGACGGTCGGTCGGGACCGCCTTCAGCACGCGCTGGAAGGCGGCGAACTCCGCCTTGCGGCGGGACAGACAGAACTCGCGGTTATTCATGACGCCTCACTCCCCCGTGTTTTCGGATGGGGACAAGATAGGCAAACGAAAAGCGAAAATCAAGCGGATTCCGCCGACTGCCGCGTGGTAGTGTCCGCGCTTCCCGACAGTCCAAAGGAGACCCACGACGATGGTGTTGACGAAGGCCGAGCTGATCTCATCGCTGCAGAACGAAGTCCGCATCCTGCTGCACCTCGCCGGCAAGATCGACCCGGCGAAGCTCGACTACCGGCCGACGCCGAAGCAGCGCAGCACGTTCGAGCTGCTGAAGTACCTGAGCATGATGGGCCCGGCGCTGATCGAGGCCGCGCGCACGGGAGTCTTCGACTCGGCCGCGTGGACGGCGGAGGAGGAGAAGGCCGCGGCGCGCAGCTTCGACGAGACGCTGGCGGCGATCGCCGCGCAGAAGGACGGCTACGCGAAGCAGCTCGCCACGTTCTCGGACGAGGACATGCGCGGGGAGGTCGACCCGTTCGGCATGGGCAAGACCTCGCGCGGGTCGTTCATCGTGAACGTGGTGCTCTGCGGCTGCGCCGCCTACCGCACCCAGCTCTTCCTGTACCTCAAGGCCTGCGGCCGCGAGGAGCTGAACACGATGAACCTGTGGGGCGGTGTCGACGCCCCCGCGGAGGGCTAGGCAGAAGAACGCGAGGGGAGGCGCCCGGCCTCCCCTCGCTCACGTCGCTCGCGACGAGTCGCCTACTGGACGGCCCGTCCCGCGTTCACGAAGCCCTTGCCGTAGACGGGGTCGTTGCCCTTCTTGTCCTGTGCCGAGCCGTCCAGGTGTACGAGCGCGCTGCCCGGCAGGGCGAAGTCGCCGCCCGGCGCCGACACGTGGATCACCGAGCTGCCGAAGTTCGTGCCGGAGGCCTGGCATTCAGGGGGCTGGACGGACGCTTGGTACGACGCGGCGAACGCCGCGGTCAAGGACTTCGAGAGGGGCGGCCGCGCTCGCCGAGGGCTCTAGGAGAGGGTTCGCAGCCACCAGGCGTGAAGGCCGTCGGCGCCGGTGATCTCCGGGTGGAAGGTCGCGGCGACCACGCGGCCCTCGCGGACCAGGACCGGGGCGTCGGCGTGGGTGGCGAGCACCTCCACGCCGGGGCCCAGCGCGACGAAACGCGGCGCGCGGATGAACGCCACGCCCAGCGGGGCAGCGAGCCCCGCGACCGCGAGCTCGGTTTCGAACGAGTCGACCTGGCGGCCGTAGGCGTTGCGCTCGATCGTGGCGTCGAGCAGCGCGAGGCTGTCCTGGGCCGGGTGGCGCACCTCGCGCGACACGAGGATGGCGCCGGCGCAGGTGCCGAACACGGAGCCGCCGCGGGCGTCGAAGGCGCGCAGCGCCTCGAACCACGGCTCGTCGCGCATCAGGTTGAGCAGGGTCGTGCTCTCGCCGCCGGGGATGACCAGTCCCGCGAGCCCGTCGAGCTGCGCCACGCGGCGGATCTCGAGCGGCGACGCGCCGCAGCGCGCGAGCGCCTTCGCGTGCGCCTCGTAGTCGCCCTGCAGGGCGAGCACGCCGACGCTGGCGCTCACGCGGGGCACTCCATCTCGCCGGAGGAGACCCGCACCGCCGTTCCGCCGACGCGGGTCGCCACCACTTCCCCACCGCGCTTGACGGCCTCGATCTCGAGCCGCGACGGGCGCCCCATCTCGATCCCCTGCAACAGCGTCCAGGCCAGCACGCCGTCCGGCCGCGGGTCACGCACGCCGAGCAGGCCCGCGAACGCGACCGCGGCGGCGCCCGTCGCCGGGTCCTCCGGGATGCCGATGGCGGGCCCGAACATGCGCACCCGCAGCGGCTCGGGGAAGTCGGGGTCGCCCGCGACCACGTAGACCTGCGGCGACCACTCTTCGGCCAGCGTGCGCTGCCACTCGGCCATCTGCAGCCGCGCGCGGCCGAGGGCGTCGACGTCGCGCACCGGGACCACCAGGAAGCGCCCGCCCGCCGAGACGAACGTCGGGCCGAGCGTCGGGTGGTCGAGATCGTCCTCGCCGAGGCCGAGCATCGCGGCCAGAGCCGGCACCCGCGGCGGCCGCGGTCCGAGCTCGGGCCCGCGGGCCTCGAGCTGCGCGAAGCGCAGTTCGCCGCCCTTGCTGCGCAGGCGCACGCGGATCGGGCCCACGCCCTCCTCGAACACGATCTCGGCTTCGCCGTCCGACGTCGGCGCCAGGCCGAGCCCGGCCAGCAGGAACGCCGTGCCGATCGTCGGGTGGCCCGCGAACGGCAGCTCGGCGCCGGGCGTGAAGATGCGCAGCTTCGCCAGCCCGCCCTGCTCCGGCGGCCGCACGAACACGGTCTCGGAGAGGTTCAGCTCGCGCGCGATCGTCTGCATCTGCGCGTCGGACAGGGCAGGGGCGTGAGGAAAAACCGCCAGCGGGTTGCCGGTGAAGGGCCGGTCGGTGAAGACGTCGAGGGTGTGGAAGGCGAGCTTCATCTCGGGTCGGGGGTCAGAGGATCGCGAACGCGCGCACCGTGAACGTGCCGAGACCGCGGATCGGCGGTGGCACGGCGAAGAAGCGGAAGCCGCTGGCCGGGAGCTGATCCAGGCCGGTCAGGTGCTCGCAGACCGGGATGCCCGCGGCGAGCAGGTGGGTGTGCGCTGGGCGCCGCAGGTCCGCCGTGTCGTCGATGTTGAAGGAGTCGATGCCGACCAGCGCGGCGCCCGCCTCGACCAGCGCCTGCGCCGCGTCTTCGGCGACGAACGGGTGGCCAAGGGCGTAGGCGTCGGTCGCGAAGTGGCGCGACCAGCCGGTGCGGAACAGCACCGCGCAGCCACGCAGGTCGCGGCCCGCGAGCGCTGCCGCGGTGATGGCCCGGGCGTCGACCCCTGCATCGATCACCACGCCCGGCAGGTTCGCGACGCTTGCGAGCGGCAGCGCCGACACGTCGGGCCGCCCCTCGAAGCGATGCGCGGGCGCGTCCACGTAGGTCCCGGTGTTGGCGATCATGTCGATGCGGCCGATGTGGAAGGTCGTCCCCGGGGCATAGCGCCCCGACGAGTCGGCGTAGCCCAGGTACTCGCTGAGCTTCGGCGCGGGCAGGCCCTTGTAGGTGACGAGGCCGTCGTGGACGACGTGCGACAGGTCGACGAGCCGGCTCACCAGCCCCGGCCCTGCAGCCGCTCGTTCTCCGGGATCGAGCCGATCTCCAGGCCCTTCATCGGCTCGCCCAGGTCCTTCGAGACCTCGAGCACGATCTTCGCGTCCTGCCAGTGGGTCGTCGCGCGCACGATCGCCTTCGCCACCTTGGCCGGGTTCTGCGACTTGAAGATGCCGGAGCCGACGAAGTTGGCCTCGGCGCCCAGCGCCCGCATCAGCGCGGCGTCGGCCGGGGTGGCGATGCCGCCCGCCGAGAAGTTCGGCACCGGCAGCTTGCCGTCGCGGGCGACCATGCGCACGAGCTCGTAGGGCGCGCCCAGGTTCTTGGCCTCGGTCATCAGCTCCTCGGGCCCGAGGATCGTCAGCCGCTTGATGCCGCTCATCAGCGCGCGCATGTGGCGCACGGCCTCGACGACGTTGCCGGTGCCGGCCTCGCCCTTGGTGCGGATCATCGCGGCGCCCTCGCCGATCCGGCGCAGCGCCTCGCCCAGGTTGCGGCAGCCGCACACGAAGGGGACGGTGAAGGCGTGCTTGTCGACGTGGAACTCCTCGTCGGCCGGGGTCAGCACCTCGGACTCGTCGATGTAGTCGACGCCCATCGCCTCCAGCACCCGGGCCTCGGTGAAGTGGCCGATCCGGCACTTCGCCATCACCGGGATCGAGACCGTCTCCATGATCTGCTCGATGATCCGCGGGTCGGTCATGCGGGCGACGCCGCCGTCCTTGCGGATGTCGGACGGCACGCGCTCGAGCGCCATCACGGCGCAGGCGCCCGCGTCTTCGGCGATCTTCGCCTGCTCGGCGTTGGTCACGTCCATGATCACGCCGCCCTTGAGCATCTCCGCCAGGCCCGTCTTGAGCCGCAGCGTGCCGATCGAGTCCGTCATTTCCGTCTCTCCTCCGTCAATCGTTCAGTCGTGCAGGCCGGGACGAACCCGTCGCCTTGGTGCGAGATTGTGCAACGCCACGCCGCCCAGGATCAGGGTGGCGCCCAGGATTTCTTTCAGCCCGACCCCCTCGCCCAGCACGGCGGCGGCCAGGCCCAGGGTCACGATCACCTCGAACGAGCTGGCGACGGCGGCGCGGCCGGGGCCGATCAGCGCCACGCCGGCCAGGAACGTCTGCAACGCGACGACCGTGCAGACGAAGCCGACGGCCGCGATCGACAGCCACGCCGACACCGGCAGCGCGACCAGCAGCTCGCCCTTGAACAACGCCTCCAGCCCGAAGATCGCAGCCGCGGCCTGGGCGACGTGGCGCGAGGCCGCCTCGGTCGACACGCCCTGCGCGTAGTGGCCCGAGAGCACGATGTAGATCGCGTAGATCGAGGCCGAGCCGAACGCCATGCCGATGCCGAGCCACGAGCCGCCGCTGGCGGCGCCCGCGAAGGCGCTGATGCCGCAGCCCGCGAAGGCCAGCACGCCGGCGACCAGGCTGCGCGCGCGCAGCGCCTCCTGGCCCGCCGCGGCGGACAGCAGGGTGACGATCACCGGGTAGGTGTAGAGCACGAGCGAGAGCAGCGACGCCGGCACCGTCTGCAGCGCGGTGAAGTAGCAGTAGGCGTTGCCGACGAAGATGGCCCCCAGCCCCCACAGGACCAGCCGCTTGCGCAGGGGTAGCGCCTCGCCGCCGCGCGGCGCCAGCAGCGCGAACAGCGCGGCGGCCATCAGGAAGCGCCAGCCGAGCAGCGTCTCGCGCGAGGCGCCGCCCGCGTAGGCCCACTTGGCGAGGATCGGCATCGCGCCGTAGGCGACGGCCGAGATCAGCACGAGGCCGAGCCCGCGCTTCTCGGCGGGGCTCAGGTGCGAGGTGGCGGCGCGGGTCGCCCGCGCGGCGAGGGTCGCGGCGGTCACGTCGTCTTCTCCAGTTCCCGTCCGATCTCGAGGCACGCGTCCACCAGGATGCGGAAGTCGTCGCGGCGGCTGCGATGGTTGGTGATCGCCGCCCGCACCGCGTAGCTCCCCCGCACCAGCGTACCCGAGGGCGCCGCGATCCCGCTCTCGTGCAGGCGCACGACCAGCTCGCGGTTGAGGGCGTCGAGCGCGGCGGGGTCGGACAGCCCGCCGCGGTAGCGGAAGCAGACGACGTTGAGCGGCACGGGCGCGACGCGCTCGAGCCCCGGCTGCGCGTCGACCAGGCCGGCCAGGTGGCGCGCCTGCGCGACGTTCTGCGCGACCAGCCGGCCCAGCTTCGCGAAGCCGTGCTCCTTCAGCATCATCCACAGCTTCAGCGAGCGGAAGTTGCGGGAGAGCTGGACGCCGAGGTCGGAGAATTTCTCGCGCCGCGCCACCAGCCCGCCGCGGGCCGCGGCCAGGTAGTCGGCCGCGGCCGCGAAGGCCGCGCGGTGCTCGTCCGCCTGGCGCACCAGCACGCAGCCGACCTCGAGCGGCGCGTAGGCCCACTTGTGGAGGTCGAAGGCCAGCGAGTCGGCGCGCTCCAGGCCGGCGACGCGCGGGCGCAGCTCCGGCGACAGCGCGGCCATCGCGCCGAACGCGCCGTCGACGTGCAGCCACAGGCCCTCGCGCGCGCAGAGGTCGGCCAGCGCGTGCAGCGGGTCGACGGCGCCCGTGTTGACGGTGCCGGCGTTGGCGATCACGGCCAGCGGCCGGCGCCCGGCCGCGCGGTCGGCCTCGATCGCGGTGGCCAGCGCGCCGGTGTCGATCCGGAAATCGCCGTCGACCGGGACCTTGCGCAGGTGCTCGCGGCCGAGGCCGAGCAGCTCCACCGCCTTGGCGACCGAGTTGTGGGTCTCGCTCGAGGCGTACAGCGTGAAGATCGTGCCGCCGACGCCGTGGGCGCGCACGTCGTGGCCCGCGCGCGCGTTGCGGGCGACGGCCAGGCCGACGAGGTTGGCCATCGAGCCGCCGCTGACGAGCAGGCCCGACGCGGTCTCGGGGAAGCCCATCGCCTCGACGAGCCAGCGCGTCACCTGCTCTTCCACGAGCGAAGGCGCGTCGTCGAAGATCGAGACCGACGAGTTCATGCCCGCCGCCAGCAGGTCGGCGAGCGCGCCGGTGACGGTGCCGGTGCCCATCACCCAGCCCCAGAAGCGCGGGTGGATGTTGCCCGTCGGGTACGGGCGCACGCGACTGCGGAACTCCTCGTAGACGTGTTCGAGCGGCTGGCCGTGGACCGGCAGCGGCTCGCGCAGCGCGGCGCGCACGGGGTCGGGCACCCGCTGCCACACCGGGCGCTGCCGCACGGTCGAGAGCTGCTCGACGAGGTCGTCGACCATGCGGTGGCCCAGGCGGCGCACGGCCTCCCAGTCCTGCGGATCGAGCGTCTCTTCGACGGCCGTCGTCGGATTGGCCACGATGTTCACGTTCCCGACTCCCCTTGCCCCGCTTTGAAGGATTGAATCAAGACAATCATGCGCAATTGTCCCGATCCTCCGCCAAGATAGTCTTGACTCAATCGCGATGCAACCCCTATATTGTCACCATGACAATGTGGGCGCCGGACCTCAACGGGCGGAGCGGACCCAAGTACCTGGCCCTCGCCGACGCGCTCTCCGAGGACGTGCTGTCCGGGCGCCTCGCGCACGGGGCCCGACTGCCCACCCATCGCGAGCTGGCCGAGCAGCTCGGCGTCACGGTCGGCACCGTCAGCCGCGCCTACGCCGAGGCCGAGCGCCGCGGGTTCGTGTCCGGCGAGGTCGGCCGCGGCACGTTCGCGCGCGGGCCGCTGGCCGACGCCGCGCCGGCCGCCGTCTCGCGCGGCGCCTCGGCGGCGGTCGCGCTCGACGACGAGGTCGCGGAGCTGAGCCTCAACGTGCCGCCGCTCGACCACCGCGGCGACGCGCTGGCGGCGACGCTGCAGGCGCTCGCCCGCGACCCGGCGACCGCGGAGCTGATGGAGTACCCGCCCGACGGCGGCCACGCGCGGCATCGCGCGGCGGGCGCCTTGTGGGTCACCCGCTCCGGGTATCCCGTGAGCGCGAACGACGTCTACGTCGTGAACGGCTGCCAGCACGGGATGGCGGCCGCGTTCCATGCGCTGCTCAAGCCCGGCGACGTGATGTTGACGGAGGAGGTCACGTATCCCGGCCTCAAGGCGGTGGCGGCGGCCTTCCACCTGCGGCTGCACGGCGTGGCGATGGATGCCGAGGGCCTGCGCCCCGACGCGCTGGAGGCGGCCTGCGCCGACAAGCAGCCGCGCGCGATCTACTGCGTGCCCACCCTGCAGAACCCGACGACGGCGACGATGTCGAAGCGGCGCCGGCTGGAGGTCGCGGAGATCGCCCGCCGCCACGGCGCCGTGATCGTCGAAGACGACGTGCACGGCCGGCTGCTGCCCGAGCCGCCCGCGCCGATCGCGGCGCTGGCCCCCGACGTCACCTGCTACGTGACCTCGACCTCGAAGGGGCTGGCGCCCGGCCTGCGGATCGGCTTCCTCGTGCCGCCCGCGCCGCTCGCCCACCGCTTCGCGGAGCTCGTCCGCACCAGCACCTGGATGGCGGCGCCGCTGATGGCGGAGATCGCCGCCCGCTGGCTGACCGACGGCACCGCGGAAAAGCTGCTCGCCGCCAAGCGCGCGGAGGTCGCCGCCCGCCAGCAGCGCGCGGCGGCGGCCTTCGCGGGCCTGCGCTACGCGGCGAGCCCGGCGTCGTTCCACCTCTGGCTGCAGCTCCCCGAGCCGTGGCGCGCGGACGCGGTGGTCGCCCACTCCAGCCGGCGCGGCGTGCGCCTGACCCCGACCGAAGCCTTCGTCGTCGGCCGCGCACCGACGCCGCACGCGATCCGCCTGTGCCTCGGCGCGGCGCGAGACCGCGACCAGCTCGACCGCGCGCTGCGCGTGATCGCGGAGATCCTCGAGGGCCCCGGAGACGCCAGCAGCGTCGTGGCCTGAGGGTCGCCCAAGCGCAGGCGCAGGATTTCGACAGCACCCGAAGCCTCCGACTCCCCAACGTTTCGGTGGGGGTTCCCGTTCGGAGGTGTCGCGATGATCAGGACCCGTCCACGCGTGCTCGCCGCGTTCGCCGCGGCGCTGGGCTGCCTTGCGGGGTGCGGGGGCGGAAGCCCCGCAGCGGCCACGCCCCCGGCTCCGACGCCGACACCGGCGCCGCGACGCTCACGGGCGGCCGCGCGCAGTACACCATCACCTACCCGGGCTGAGCCGCGCGGGCCGGTTCGGTCAGGCCTGCGCCCGGCCTCGACGACCCGAGGAGATCGCCCTGCGCTGTGCTAGCGTCCGCGCATCCCCGGAGGTGCCATGTCGCTTCTCGCCCCAGCGCTCGGCGCTGCCCTGGCGGCAGCTTCGGTCGACCCACCCTCGCCCGGACGCGACACATTCCTCGAGTGCCGCCAGCTCGTCGAGCGGCAGTCCTTCGTGGCGGCTGCGCAGAAGTGCGCCGAAGCCGCGAACGAGGCCCCTGACGAACCCGATCCGCACCTGTTTCTCGGCCGGGCGCACGCGGCGCTCTCCTCCCCGACGCTGGCGGCCTCCCAGGGCCTCGCCGTTCCCGCCGTCTCGGAGGCCGATGCCGTGGCGCACCGACGCCTGGCCGAGGCCAGCCTTCGACGCTGGCTGACGGCCTCCGCCGCGGCTCCCAGCGACTGGCAGCGACGCGCGCGGCCGCTGGGGTTGAGCACGCTGATCGCCTTGTACCTGGCTGACCCCGAAGCAGCCGCCGACCCGGCGCTCGTCGGCTTCGCGGCCGAGCTCGAGCGCACCCCCGGGATTCCGTGGCACGAGCAGTGGCTGGTGGCGACGGTCTACGAGCGCAACCGGCGCTTCCCCGAGGCCGAGCGCGCGCTCGCCGCGGTGATCGCACAGGCACCCGGCTCCGGGGCCTGCACCCAACTGGCGCAGCTCTACCTGCAGCCCGTCTGGAACGGGACCTCGCGCTTCGACGACTTCGTGGAGACGTTCGAGAAGTGCGTGAGCGCGGGCCCAGCGGACCCCACCGGGAACTTCGCCATGGCGACCCAGCTCTGGAGCAAGGTCGACCGCGACCACTCGCTCGAGGCCGCGAGGAGGGCCGACTACCTCGAGCGCGGCCTCCGCCACGTGGAACGGGCCCTGGCCCTCGACGCGGAGTACCTCGAGGCGGTCGTCTACAAGATCCTGCTGCTCCGGGCCAAGGCCCTGGCGACCACCGATCCCGCGAGCCAGAAGCTCCTGCTCGACGAGGCGCAGGCGCAGTCCGCTCGCGCCCAGCGCCTGCGGTCGGCCGGGGTCCCGCTCCGCCAGGCCAGCGAACGTTTCGTGGCCGTCGTGGCTCCGCCCCCGGCGCCCCCGCCACCCCCGCGGCCTTCGGCAGCGTTCCCCGTCACCCCGCCGCCTGCGGCCCCCGCCGCCACCCCGGTCGGTGCGCTGCGAGTCGGAGGACAGATACGCGAGCCGAAGAAGCTCGTGCACGTGCCGCCCGTCTACCCGGAGATCGCCGTCACGGCCCGAGTGCAGGGAGTCGTGATCATCGAGTGCACGATCGGAGTGGACGGGAGCGTCGTCGGCACCCGGATCGTGCGGGGCATCCCGCTCCTCGATTCGGCGGCGGAGGAAGCGGTCAGGCAATGGAAGTTCGCGCCGACGCTGTGGGACGGCGTGCCGGTGCCCGTCATCATGACGGTCACCGTCCATTTCTCGTTGAGCTGAGTTCCCTCGCAACCGCCGCCCGCGCGAGGTTGTCGCGGGCGGCGGCGAGGTCGGGGGCGAGGCGCAGCGCCGCCTCGAACTCTGCGGCGGCTTCTTCGCGGCGGCCCAGCGCGAGCAGCGCGGCGCCGAGGTTGTTGCGCATCGCCGCATCGTCCGGGCGCAGGCGCGCCGCCTCGCGGAGTTGCGCCAGGCCTTCGTCCGCGCGCCCGAGCATCTGCAGCGCGATGCCGAGGTCGCCGCGCGGCTCCGGGCGCGCCGGATCGAGGCGGATCGCCTCCTCGAGGTGGCCCACCGCGTCCTGCAGCCGGCCCGCGCGCGCCAGCGCCCCTCCCGCCTGGGCGTGAGCGATCGCCAGATTGGTCCGCGCTTCGGCGAGGTCCGGCGCGCGACGCAGGGCTTCCTCGAGGCGCGGAATCGCCTCCTGGGCCCGGCCCAGCCGCAGCAGCGCCACGCCGAGGTTGTTGTGCGCGCTGACCAGCCACGGGTCCAGCCGCACGGCGGCCTCGAGGTGCGGCAGCGCGTCGGCGGCGGCGCCCTCCGCCAGCCGCAGCCGTCCCACGTTCAGGCGGTGCTCGGCGACGTCGGGCGCGAGCCGCAGCGCTTCTTCGAGGTGCCGCCGCGCCTCGGCGAGCCGGCCGTCGCCCCACAGCAGCAAACCCAGGTTGTTGTGCGCCAGCCAGGCCGCCGGGTTGCGCGCGAGGGTCGCTCGGTACAGCCGCTCCGCGTCGGCGTAGTCGTGCGCCTGCCGCCAGGTGAGGACGGCGAGCGGGGCCGCCACGAGCACGCCCGCGAGCGCCGGCGCCAGGGGCGAGGGTCGCGCGCGGCGCGCCGCGGCCGTGATCGCGACCGCGGCGAGGCTCAGCGGCGCCACGCTCGCCAGGTACTGGAAGTGGTCGGCGACGAACGAGTAGCGGAACGGGTAGACGTTGAAGAAGCCGAGCGCCGGGAACAGCAGGATGGCGAACGTCGCGACCGCGGCGAACGGCGCGCGGGTGCGGGCCCGGATCGCGAACAGGCCGATCGCGAGAGCCGCGGCGGCCAGCGCCGGCAGCGGCGAGAGGCGCTCTGGGTCCCAGCGCGGGTAGACGAACGCGAGGTCGGCGGGCCAGGCCAGCTTGCCGAGGTAGAACCAGAACGCGTGGCCGGCGACCGCCAGGCGCCCCGTGGCCGAGAGGTCGAACGCCGTGCCTTCGGCGCCGATCTGCGCGCGCTCGAGCCACGCCGTGAGCAGGCCGGCCGCGCCCCCCAGCGCGAAGAACGGCGCGAGCGGCCACAGGTCGCGCCGCGGGTCGACGCGGCCCCGCCGCCACCACGCGACGACGACCAGCGCCGGCGCCAGCATCGCGGTCACGGACTTCGTCAGCAGCGCCAGCGCGAAGAGGACGAGCGCGACGCGACGGTGGCGCGGCGCGCGGGTGTCGTCGAAGCGGAGGTAGGCGAGCGCGGCGGCGAGGCCCAGCGCCGCCGACAGCGTGTTCTTCTGCTCGCTGATCCAGGCGACCGACTCCACGTGCACGGGGTGCAGCGCGAAGAGCACCGCCGCGAGGCCGGCGCCTGCTGCCGAAGCTCCCAGCCGCATCAGGACCCGGGCGAGCAGCCACGCTGCCACCGCGTGCGCGGCGAGGCTCGCCAGGTGGTAGCCCGTCGTGGCGTCGCCCCACAGCGCGTGCTGCACCCAGAACGCCGAGTGCAGCAGCGGGTAGTACTGCTGCGTCGCTCCGAGCTCCGTCCAGATCCGCCACAGGCCGCCGAGAGAGCGCAACTCGGGACGGGTGACGTGCGCCGCGTCGTCCCACAGCAGCCCGCCGTGCCACGCGGGCTGGTACACGAGCGCGACCAGCGCCAGCAGCGCCGCCAGGAGCGCCCACGGGGTCGCCGCCCCGGCGGGGGGCGCGTCCGCGGCCGCGACGCGGGCGCGCTCCGGCGCCGGGTCCGGGGCGGCACGCCGCCGCCGCCGGCCGCTCATCGGGCGCCCACGATCGAAGCGCTGGAGGCTGCCGCCATGGCGCCCGATTCTAGTGGCGCCCGACGCCGGGGCGCGCCCGGCCGCGGGCTAGACTGCCGCGTGATCCGCGAGACGGAGCCGAGCCCGCGCGCGCGCCGCTTCGAGCGCTACGTGGCGCTCGGCGACAGCACCGCCGAGGGGCTCGACGATCCCGACGGCCGCGGCGGCTACCGCGGCTGGGCCGACCGCCTCGCGGCCCGCGTGGCCGACCTCCAGGGCGGACTGCTCTACGCGAACCTCGCGGTGCGCGGCCGCACGGCCCGCCAGGTGCGCGACGAGCAGCTCCCCGCCGCGCTCGCGCTGCGGCCCGACCTGGTCACGCTCGCCTGCGGGACCAACGACCTGCTGCGCCGGCGCTTCGACCCTGAGCGCTACGCGGCGGACGTGGAGGCGATCCAGCGCCCGCTGGTCGAAGGCGGCGCCACGCTGCTCACCTTCACCCTGCCGGACCTCGGCCCCGTGCTGCCGCTGGCCCGGCCGCTGGGCGCCCGGCTGCGGGCGATGAACGACGCGCTGCGTGACGCCACGCGCCGCTGCGGCGCGCGGCTCGTCGACGTCGCGGCGCACCCGGTGGCCTCCGACCCGCGGCTGTGGAGCGACGACCGGCTGCACGCGAACGCGGAGGGACACGCCCGCATCGCGGAGGCCCTCGCCCACGCGCTGGGCCTGCCCGGCGCCGACCCGGCCTGGCACGCGCCGCTGGGCGCGGCCCCGGGCGCCGGCGCCGGCGCGCGCCTCGCGGCGGAGCTGCGGTGGTGGCGCGTCCACCTCCTGCCCTGGCTGTGGCGCCACGCCCGCGGCCGCTCGTCGGGGGACGGCCGCGGTCCCAAGCGCCCGCGCCTGGCGCCGGTCGCGGCGCGACCCGCCGCCGACGGAACCTGCGGCGGGCGTTCCGCGTAGGCAGCCGCATGGACCTCGGCGCCTACTTCTCGCGGATCGGGTTCGAGGGCGCGGCGGCGCCCGACGAGGAGACGCTGCGCGCGCTGCACCGGCTCCACGTCGAGGCGATTCCGTTCGAGAACCTGGACGTGCTGATGGGGCGGCCGATCGACATCGCGTTGGACGCCGTGTTCCGCAAGCTGGTCGCGGCCCGGCGCGGGGGCTACTGCTTCGAGCACAACACGCTGTTCGCCGCCGTGCTGCGCGCGATCGGCTTCGAGGTCGAACCGCTGCTGGCCCGCGTGCGCTACAACGTGGCGCCCGACGTGCGCACGCCGCTGACCCACATGATCCTGCGCGTCCGGCACGGCGGCCGGCCGTGGCTCGCCGACGTCGGCTTCGGCGGCACGGGCTCGACGGCGCCGCTGCGGCTCGACACCGAGGACGAGCAGGAGACGCCGCACGAGCCGCGGCGCGTGCTGCGGCGCGACGGCCGCGCGCTCGCCCAGGCGAAGCTGGGCGGCGAGTGGAAGGGCCTGTACGAGTCGACGCTCGAGACGCCGGCGCCCGCCGACTTCGAGCTCGGCAACTGGTTCAGTTGCACCCACCCGCGCGCCCACTTCGTCAACAACCTGGTGGTGACGCGGGTCGACGGGCCGCGGCGGCTGATCGTCACCAACCGCGAGTTCCTGGTGCGCGAGGCGGACGGCAGCGCGGCGCGGCGCGAGCTCGGTTCGCGGGGCGAACTGTTCGCGCTGCTCGCCGAGCGCTTCGGCCTCGAGCTGCCCGGGGACGCGCCGCTGCGCGCCCCCGGGTTCGGGGAGTAGCTACCCGAGGTCGTCGCCGACGACGAGCTGGTTGACCACGGCGCGCACGCCCGGCACGCCTTCCGCGAGGCGGCTGGCCAGCAGCCGCTCGGCCTCCGAGCGCACCTCGCCCTCGAGCCGCACGCGGCCGGCCTCGCTGGCGATGGTGATCGGCTCCAGGTCGAAGGCGCCGGTCGAGTACAGCTCGAACTCGACGCGCCGCGCGAGCGCCAGGTCGCCGCCGCGCTCGGGCGCCAGCACGTGGAGCTCGTCGCGCACCTGTTCGGCACCCACCGCGGCCCGCGCCATCTGCAGCGCGGCGTCGCGCTCGACCTCGGTCTCGACCGCGCCGCTCAGCAGCACGCGGCCCTCCGCGACGTCGACCTCGAGCCGGGCCGCGGCCAGCAGCGGCTCGCGGCGCAGCCGCTCCTGGAGCGAGACCTGGGTCTCGAGGTCGGCGATGCGCTGCACGAGCGCCGCCTCGTAGCCGTTGGCGACGGCCCGCGCGTCGACCTGGAGCTGGTTGTCGACCGCGCTGACGCCCGGCGTGTCGGCGACGATCGCGGTGGCGATCGCGCCGACCTCCGCGGTCGGCACCTTGCCGGACAGGGTCACGGTCCCGGCCCGGGCCTCGACCTCGATGTCGAGGCCGGAGGCGCGCCGCGACAGCGCGAGCGCGCTGCGCACGGTCGCCTCCAGCGCGGCGTCCATGGAGGACGCGCGCACCGTGGAGAACGTCTGGCGGATGTCGCCGAGCACGGCGCCGTCGGTGTAGGCGAACGCGCCGGCCGCGGCGGCGAGCACGAGCCCCAGGGCCAGCAGCCAGCGATTGCGTCGGGAGAACCGGATCGGGTTCATCTCGAACCTCCTTCGCGGGAGGCCGCGGTGAGTGCGACCTGTCTCGCAACGTAGGCCGTCCCCCCACTGGCGTCCGTGCGGTCGCTCACAAGTGAGCGGTGTCACGAGCAAGGCCCGTGCCGGATTCGCGGCACGGGGCCGCGTCGCGCTGAGGTCGGCGAGGGTCGTCGCGCACGCCCTGGACGAAGGCCAGGGCCCGCGGCAGTCGCGATCGACGAGGAAGAGCTGCGCGCCGAGGGAGGTCGCCAGCACCCGCACCTCGTCCCCCCCGCTCGGGCGGCGCCGGGGTTGATCGGGGTCACGCCCCGTTGACCCGGCCAGCGGTTTCGTAGCAGCCTCTCCCCACGATGCCGATCAGCCCTGCCGACCGCGAGCGCGTCGCCGCCTCGCGCCTGTTCCGCGGCGTGGACGTCGATGCCGTCCGCGGCCTGTGGGACCCCGCCCGCCTGCGCGCGGCCTCCGAAGGCGCCGTGCTGCTCACGCCGGAGCGCGCCAACCACGAGGTGTGCGTGCTGCTCGCCGGCCGCGTCGAGGTCCGGGTCGGGATCGAGGGCGTGACGCCGCCGCGCGTGCTGGGCCCCGGCGAGTGCTTCGGAGAGGTGTCGCTGATCGACGGCCAGCCGCCTTCGGCGACGGTGACGGCCGCGGCGCCGATCCGGCTGTTCGCGCTCGACGAGGCCCTGGTGTGGGAACTGGTCGACACCCAGCCGGCCTTTTCCCGCAACCTGCTCTACGTGCTGTGCGGCCGCACCCGCATGGAGAACGCGGCGCTGGCGGAGTCGCAGCGGGCCCGCGCGGACGCGGAGCAGAAGGCGAGCCTCGACGCGCTGACCGGGATCCGCAACCGGCGCTGGATGGACGCGGCCTTCCGGCGCCAGCTCGAGCGCTCCGCCTTCGGCGGCGAGCCGGTCGCGATGCTGATGTTCGACCTCGACGACTTCAAGGGCTTCAACGACCGCCACGGCCACGCGGCGGGCGACGCCGCCCTGCGCGCGGCGGCCCGCGTGTTCGACGCCTCGCTGCGGCCGGGGGACCTGCTGGCCCGCTACGGCGGCGAGGAGTTCGTCGCCCTGCTGCCCGGGGCGGACCTCAAGTCGGCGGTGGAGGTGGCCGAGCGGCTGCGGCGGGCGGTCGAGCGCGAGCCGCTGGTCGACGTCGACGATCGCGCCCTGCCCTCGATCACCGTCTCGATCGGGGCCGCTCCGGTGTCCCCGCACGAGTCGCTGGAGGTCGCGCTGGAGCGCGCCGACCGGGCGCTCTACCGCGCCAAGGACGGCGGGCGCAACCGGGTCTGCACGTAGATGCCGCACGCGCTGGAGACCGCCCCCACCGCCCGCTCCAAGTGCCGCGGCTGCGAGCAGCGCATCGCGGCCGGCGCGCTGCGCCTGGGCGAGAGCCTGCCCAACCCGTTCGCCGAGGGCGAGACGCTGCACTGGTTCCACCCGGAGTGCGCGGCCTGGAAGCGCCCCGAGGTGTTCCTCGAGGTGCTGGCCACGCGGCGCGCGGAGATTCCGGAAGCGGACCGGCTGGAGGCCGAAGCGCAGCAGGGCGTCGCCCACCCGCGGCTGCCGCGGGCGAGCGGCGTGGAGCGCGCCGCCTCGGGCCGCGCCGCCTGCCGCCACTGCAAGTCGGCGATCGAGAAGGACGCGTGGCGGATCGCCCTCGTCTTCCACGAGGAGGGCCGCTTCTCCCCCGCGGGCTACCTCCACCTCGCCTGCGCCGGCGCCTACTTCGAGGCGCCCGGGGTCGACCTGATGCCGCGGCTGCGCCGCTTCTCGCCGGAGCTGTCGGACGCGGACGCGGTGGAGGTCGCGGCGGCCCTCGAGGCCTGACCTTCGGTCGCTTGGCGACCGCCGCCGGAGCTGCGACCATCGCCCCATCCCCTGGAGGTGGCCATGGCGCTCTACGTCGACGGCTTCGTGCTGCCCTGCCCGAAGAACAAGGTGGACGCGTACCGGAAGATCGCCCGCAAGGCCGGCAAGATCTGGCGCGAGCACGGCGCGCTCGACTACAAGGAGTGCGTCGGCGACGACCTGACGCACGAGGGCGTCGTCGACTTCCCGAAGCTGGCCGGGGCGAAGTCCGGGGAGACCGTGATCTTCGCGTACATCGTCTACAAGTCCCGCGCCCATCGCGATCGCGTCAACCGCAAGGTGATGAAGGACCCGCGGATGAACATGCCCATGTCCGAGATGCCCTTCGACGTGAAGCGGATGGCCTTCGGCGGCTTCCGCGTGATCGTCTCGGCCTGAGGCTCCGGCCCTCCGATGCTTCCTGCCGACGACCTGGGCCAGGCGCTGCGCTCTTTGCGGCGCGCGCCGGGCTTCGTGCTCGCGGCCGCGGCGACGCTGACGCTGACGATCGGCGCGAGCGTCGCCACTCTCACGTGGCGGCAGTACCTCGTCGACCCGAAGGTCGAGGCTCGCGAAGGCGATCGCCTGCGCTTCGTCTGGTCGGTGACTCCGGACGAACCGCGCGGCGGCTGGTCGTTGCCGGAACTGCGCTCGATCGAGGCTGCGGGCGCGCTGCGTCCCGTCGCGGGCTGGCGGCTGTTCTCCGCCTCGTTCCGGCGCCAGGATGCGACCCACCACGCGTGGGGCCACGCCGTGAGCGGCGACTACTTCACGCTCTACGGCGCGCGGCCTGCCCTCGGCAGGCTGCTCGGTCCGGGCGACGACCGCCCTGGCGCGGCGCCCG
This sequence comes from Vicinamibacteria bacterium, assembly GCA_025994075.1. Taxonomy (GTDB): domain Bacteria; phylum Acidobacteriota; class Vicinamibacteria; order Fen-336; family Fen-336; genus WYBL01. The sequence goes on along the minus strand of JAMQGV010000004.1, from coordinate 90,481 downwards.
CGCTGGTGCTGGGTCACCGCTTCTGGCAGCACCGGCTCGGGGGTGACCCGGGCGTCGTCGGGACCCGAGTTTCGCTCGACGGCCGACACGACTACACGATCGTCGGCGTGGCGGCGCCGCGCTTCCAGGGTGAAGGGTTCGGCACCGCGCTCTATCTGCCGCTGGCCACCGCGCCCTGGCTGCCGGGCGCGGAAGAGGCTCCGGCGCTGACCCTCCTGGGCCGCCTCCCAGCGGCTGGCGATGCCGAAGCGGCGACCCGGCTGGCGACTGCGGTGGCCGCGGTCGACGCCACCAACGCACGCGGGACGCCGCGGCGGGTCGAACTGCGGCCCGTCGGCGAGGCGCTCGCTTGGGACCCCGCGGAGCCGACAGTGCGCGGCACCGAGGTGCTCGGGCTCGCCGTCGCGGTGCTGATGGCACTGGGGATCGCCAACGTGGCGACCTTGAGCCTGGCGCGCGCCACCGCGCGGCAGCGCGAGACCGCGACGCGTGCGGCACTCGGGGCCGGCCCGCTGCGGCTGCTGAAGGTGGCGGCGTGGGAGAACGGGCTCGTGGCGCTGCTCGGGGCCGGTGCAGGCCTGCCGCTCGCGACTCTCCTGCTCGCCGTCGTCGAGGGCTACCTGATCCGCACCAACCCCGTGGGACTCGGCGATTGGTCCGACGCCAGCCACCTGCCGATCGACTGGACGGGAGCCCTGGGCGCGGCACTCGGGCTCGCCGCCGTCGCCGCCGCCGCGAGCACGCTGTCGGCCCTGGTACTCGCCCGTGCACCGGTGCTCGCCGGCCTGAAGGCCGAGGGCGAAGCGCCGGGCGCTTCCGGCCCGCTGCGGCTACGCGGCCGGCGGTTGCTCGTCGTGGCGCAGGCCGCGTTGTCGACCGCGCTGGTCGTGGTCGCCGCCCTGGCCTCGCGATCGCTGGCCCACCTCGGGGCACAGCCGCTGGGCTTCGAGACGACCGGTCGCTGGCTGGCCGCCGTACACGCTCCGGCGGCGCCCGCGAGCGACTTCTTCGCGACGCTGACCGACGAGGTCCGGGCCCTGCCCGGCGTGCGGTCAGCGGGTCTCGCCTCGCGCGGACCGCTGAGTCCGCTGCTCGCCCGGGCCGAAGTGCGCACCCTCAGCCAGCGCGTCTCCGCTACCTGGAGCGCCGTCGATCACGGGTATCTCGAGACGCTCGGCGTACCGCTGCTCGCGGGCCGGGGCGTTTCGCGCCACGACACGACAGACGGGCCCCGCGTCGCGGTCGTCTCGCTCGCCCTGGCCGCATCGCTGTGGCCCGACGAGTCGGGGAGCCTGGGCCCCGGCCGCGCCGGCGTGGTCCTCGGCCGCCGGCTGCGGCTCGGCGAGGGGGAGCCGGAGATCGAGGTCGTCGGCGTCGCCGCCGACAGCCGGCAGGGGCCGCTGACGGACGCTGCCGCCCCTCACCTGTACCTGCCGCGGGCGCAGCGGTCCGGCTCGCGGCCGACGCTCGTGATCCGCGCCGCGGCGCCGATCGGCGCGGAACTCGCGCGGCTGCTGCACGAGCGGCACCCCGGGACGGCACTGATCGACGTCGCGCCGCTTTCCGAACAGCATCGGCGCGCCCTCGCCGACGCGCGCATGCACGCGGAACTCGGCGCGGGCGTCGGCGGGCTCGGCCTGACGCTGGCCGCCGTCGGCCTGTCCAGCCTGATGGCCTTCAGCGTCGCGCGCCGCGGCCGCGAGTTCGGCGTGCGGCTCGCACTGGGAGCCCGCGGGGCCGACCTGGGCCGCCAGGTGCTGGGCGACGCCGGCCGCCTGCTCGCCGCCGGCGTGGGGACCGGCCTGGTGCTGGCGTGGCCGCTCTCGGAACTCGCCGCGAAGCGCCTGCCGGGAATCGCCGCAACCGACCCGTGGAGCTTCGCCGCTGCAGCGGCGCTGCTGTTCGCCACCGGACTGGTCGCGGCCTGGGCGCCCGCACGACGGGCGGCGTCCACGGCGCCGCTCGAGGTCTTGCGCCGGGCCTGACCGTGGGCCCGCGCTGGCGCCGGGGAGAGGGCTCAGGCATCGAGGAAACCGCGCGCGAACTGTAGGAGCGCCCAGGCGTCGTCGAAGTTGCTGGCCAGGCCGAGCGAGGCCCGCACCGCGCCCGCCGCCTTGGGATCGACGCAGAGCTGGAGGTCCTCGCGCGTCATGTGGGGGCTGCCGGCGAAGCAGCGCAGCAGTTCGTCGCGCGACAGGCCGAGCGCCAGCTCGCCCGCCCCCGGGTTGCAGAAGCAGCCCGTGCGCAGCGAGAGACGCACCTCGCCGGCGCGGCGCTCGACCAGGCGGTGGTCGATCAGGCGGCCGGCGGCGTCGTAGAGGTTGAAGGCCAGAGTGCCGCCACGCCGCGCCGTGGTGGCCGGGCCGTAGAGCCTGACCAGGGCCCGACCGCTTCCGTGCCGCAGCGCGAGGAGCTGTTCGATCAGCCAGCCCGTCAGCATCGTCACCCGCTCGTGTACCGTCTCCACGCCGACTTCGTCGAGCAAGTCGAGGCCGAGTTCGACCGCGGGGATGTTGGCGAAATCGAGCGTGCCGTCCTCGAATTGAGCGGCGCCCGTGGTGAACACGAAGCGGTCGGCCTGGACCGATGCGGCGTCGATGGTGCCGCCTGCGAACCACGGCCGGTGCAGCCGCCCCAGCGCCGCGCGGCGCGCGATCAGCGCGCCGACCCCGGTCGGGTAGCCGAACATCTTGTAGAAGGACAGCGCGACGAACTCGGGCCCCACCCGCGACAGGTCGAGGCGGTTGGTCGGCACGAACGCCGCGGCGTCGAGCAGCACATCCCAGCCCCGCGTCTGTGCGCGGGAGACCCAGTCGAGCGGGTGCTGCACGCCCGAGAAGTTGGACTGGGCGGGGAAGGCGAACAGGTTGTGCCCCCCGGGGTGGCCCTCGCCGAGCTTCTGCTCCAGGACCGCTTCGTCGACGCGCAGCTCGGGCGGCACCATCGGCACGTACACGGTGCGGGCGCCCCGCAGCCGGTCGAACTCGCGGATGCCGTTCACCGAGTTGTGGTTGTCGAAGGTCAGCAGGAACACGTCACCGGCGCCGAACGGATACGACTCGCCGACCAGCTTCAGGGCGTGGCTGGCGTTGGCCGTGAAGACGACGACGTATTCCGCCGGGTCCGCCCGGAAGTAGCGCAGCACCCGTTCGCGGCAGCGCTCGACCCGCAGCGTGCTCTCCATCGAACTGGGGCTGGTCGAGTGCGGGTTGCCGAGCACCGCGTGCAACAGCGCGTCCGCGTGGCGCCGCACCTGCGAGGCCGCGTAGAGGCCGCTGCCCGTGTAGTCGAGGTAACGCTGCCCTTCGGCGTCGAGGCGCGCGAACTCGCGCTCGCGCAGGGCGTCGAGCGCGGCGGTGGCGGCGTACGCGGGGTGGGCGGCGAAGAACGCGGCGCGGGCGGCGTCCGGGGCGGTGCTCGGCAGGGCTTGCGTCACGGCTCGAGAAGTCGCAATTTCCGTGCCGGCACCCGGCGTTGCGACCCCGGGGTGACCGTGGCAGGATCGCCGCGGTTCCTCCCCGAACAGCGTCCGCGAGGTGGCGATGAGCGGTTCCCCGGGCGTCCCGTGGGCGATCCTCGTTGCGTTCTGCGTCGCGGGGCCGGCCTGCGCGCCGGCGCCAGTTCCTCCGCCGCCCGAACCACCGCTGCGGGTGCTGGTGCGGTCTCCGCTCTCGACGCTCGACCCCCAGCTCACCAACGACTTCACGACCTCGGGCGTGCTGGAGGCGATCTACGAGCCGCTGGTCGCCGTCGACGACCGCTTGCGGCCGCTGCCCGCACTGGCGCAGAGCTGGCGCACGCCGAGCAACGAGTGGTGGCGCTTCGAGTTGCGCGAGGGGGTCCGCTTCCACGACGGCCGCCCGCTGCGCGCCGGCGACGTGGCCGCCGCGCTCAACGCCGGGTTGACCCGCGAGGGCTCGCGCGAGGGCTGGAAGCTGGCCCGGGTCCAGCGCATCGAGGCCAGCGACCTGCATCACGTCGAGATCGTGACCCGGGGGCCCGCGCCGCTGCTGCTGGCGGGGCTCAGCCAGGCGCTGGTGGCGGCCGGCGCGCCGCGCGATGCCGCCACGGCGATCGGCACCGGTCCGTACCGGGTCTCCGCCTGGTCGGGGGCGTCGCTGACGCTGCGCGCCTTCGAGGGCCACCGCGGGCCGCGGCCGGACTTCGAGACCGTCGAGGTGCGGGCCGTGCCCGACGCCCGGGCCCGAGTCGACGAGGTGCTGGCGGGACGCGCGGACGTCGCGGAGTTCCCGCTGTCCGACGACCTCGCGCGGGCCGCGGCCAGCCCGGTCGCGCGGGTCGTGGCGCAGCCCGGGCTGACGCTCGCGATGCTCGGGCTGCGGGCGACCCGCGGCCCGCTCGCCGATCCCGCGGTGCGCGCGGCGCTGGCCGCCCTGATCGACCGCGAGGCGCTGGTGCGCGAGGCCGTGCCTGGCCTCGGGCGCCCGGCGTTCCACCTGGCGCCGCGCGCGGCCGTCGGGTACTTCGAGCCGCAGCGGGTCCCGGCGCCGTCCCCCGCAACCGCCGCCGCGACGCTGCGCGCGCGCTGGCCGCGCGGTCACCGCGAACGGCTGCTGCACGTCGACCGCGACCGCCGCGTGGCCGAGCACCTGCGGCGCGTGTTCGCGGCGGCGGGGGCGGACGTCGAGACCGTCGAGCTGCCGTGGCCTGAGCTGGACCAGAGGCTCGATCGGCTCGAGGCACCGCTGTGGCTGATGCAGTTCACCTACACCTCGGGAGACGTCGCCGACGTGCTCGGCGACGCGATCCACACGCGGACCGGAGACGGGCGCTACGGGCTCGTCAACTTCTCGGGCTTCTCCGACCCGGCGCTCGACCGGGTGATCGAGGCGGCCGCCGCGGAGATGGAGCACGGGCTGCGGCTGGAGCGGCTGCGCGAGGCGGTCGACCGGACGCTCGATGCGAACGTGCTGCTGCCGCTGTTCGAGGCCGACACGGTCTACGTGACGAGCCGCCGGGTGGAGCTGCCGGCCGACCCCGGCGGCCGGCTCCGCCCCCACCGCATCCGCCGCCTCCCGCCCGCGAGCTGAGACGCCGGCACCGGCGCCACCGAAGAACGGCGCCACCGAGACACGGAGACACAGAGAGACGACAGAGAGAGACGGACGGGATCACGTTCTCCTTTGCCCTGGTGCCTCTGTGCCTCTGTGGCGCCGTCTCGTCCCCGCGAGCTCGGAGCCGCGGTGCGTCAGGCGATCGCGCCGCCGCAGGACGAGCCGGCGCCGGCCGTGCAGCCGAAGCAGTGGTCGCCGACCAGGATCTCGCGGCCGGCCAGCGCCCGCACGTCGAGGCCGTGGACGCGCTGCGGCAGGCCGTGGGCGAGGCCCATCTCCAGCATCTGGTTGAAGTCGCAGTCGTGGAGCCGGCCGTTCCACTCGACCGAGAGCAGCGAGCGGCACATCAGCCCGTCGAGCGTCGCCTCGTTGTAGGCCGCCTCCAGCCGCTGCATGTACTCGTCGTGGCGGCCGACCCGGCGCAGCCAGTCGCCGAAGCGGGCGATCGGCATGTTGGTGATCGTGATCAGGCGGTCGAAGCCGACCCCGTGCCGCGCGGCGAGGTACTCCCGCGTGTCGCGCTCGAGGTCCTCCTGCTTCGGCGGCAGGAAGGCGCCGACCGGGTTGGCGACCAGCGTCAGCACCAGGCCGCCGCCGCGGCCGTAGCCGGCGGCGTTGAGGCGGCGCAGGCCCTCCACGCTCTTGTCGTACACGCCGCGCCCGCGCTGGCGGTCGGTGGCGTCCTCCGTGTAGTGCGGCAGCGAGCAGACCACCTCGCAGCCGTGGGCGGCGAAGAACGCGGGCAGGCCGGCGTGACCCGGCTCGAACTGCACGGTCAGGTTGTGGCGCACGATCACCGCGCGGCCCAGCCCGCGGGCGCGCGCGACCAGCTCGCGGAAGCGCGGGTGCAGCTCGGGCGCGCCGCCGGTGACGTCGAGCGTCGCCAGCCCCGGGTGGCGCTCGAGCACGTCGAGGCAGGCGTCGAGCACGTCGTCGGGCATCACCTCGGTGCGGGTCGGCGAGGCGTCGACGTGGCAGTGCCGGCAGGCCTGGTTGCAGCGCTTGCCGACGTTGACCTGCAGCGTGCGCACCTCGGCGGCGCGCAGCTCGCCGGCCGCGCCTCCGCTCCCGAGGCGGCGCGCGAAGCGGGACGGCGCCGGCTCCTCGCGCAGCACGCGCAGCAGGCGCGGCACGGGGCCCGTCACATCGACACCTTCTTGTCGACGTTGTGGGCGACCAGGCCGTGGGCCAGCGTGATGCCGGCCTTGAGCGAGGCCGCCGCGTGCATCGCCTCGGCGAGGTGCTGCATCGTCATCCCCTGCTCCAGCGCCTGCTGGGTGTAGCTGTCGATGCAGTAGGGGCACTGCGAGGCCTGCGCGACCGCGAACCCGATCAGCACCTTCTCCCGCTTCGTCAGCAGGCCGGGCTCGAAGGCGGCCGCGTAGTACCTCTCGAACATCGCCCACAGCTCCGGGTTGTGGCGCTTGAGGTCGCCGAAGTGGGCGAGGTCCTTGTCGTCGAAGTAGGCGGTCATCGCGTGGGTGCCTCCCCAAAAAAAGTCCGGAACATTCCGACCAGTGTAAACGTGCGGGGCCGGCCGGAACTTTCCGCCGCTTCGCGAGAACCCGGGGCCCCGGTCGTTCGTAACGAAGGTTGACAGTCGATCACAAGGCCAATCGGGAGGATCTGACCATGAAGCGAATCGTGACCCTGGCCGCGGCGGCCCTGATGCTGGCGGGCGCCCCCACCGCGCTGGCCCAGGCCGCGAGCCCCTGGCTCCACATCCGCGTCGAGGAGTCGCGCGGCAAGGCCCAGAAGGTGAGCGTCAACCTGCCGATGTCGATCGTGCACGCGGCGCTCGAGGCGGCGCCCGAGAAAGTCGTCCGGAAGGGCCGCATCCACCTGCGTGGACACCACCACGACGGGGACCTCGACGTCGCCGACTTCCGCCGCATCTGGGCCGAGATCAAGAAGACCGGCGACACCGACTTCGTGACCGTCGAGGAGGAAGACGAGACCGTCAGCGTCGCCAAGAAGGGCGACCGCGTCCAGGTTCGCGTCGACAAGCGCGACGGCAGCGAGCAGGTGCGGATCGACCTGCCGACGACCGTGGTCGACGCCTTCTTCTCCGCCGAGGGCCAGGAAGTCGACCTCAAGGCCGCGATGACCGAGATCGCCAAGCTGCGCGGCGACGTCGTCAGGGTCACCGACAAGCACACCTCGGTCCGCATCTGGATCGACGAACAGGGCAGCCAGCGCTAGCCCGCGCACCCAAGAGGCAAGGAGCCCCCCATGGCCAAGCTCGCCGCCCTCGCCGCCCTGCCGGTCGTCGCCACCCTGGCGGTCGCCAACACCTCGATGCTGGTGGTCGACGTCAAGGAGGGCGGCCCCTCCGGCCACCGCATCGTGGTCCCGGTCCCCCTCTTCGTGGCCCAGGCCGCGCTCAACCTGGTGCCCGCGCACGCCACCCGCACCGAGCTGCCCCCGGAAGCGATGGAGACGCTGACCCGCTCCGCCGGGCTGCTCGACGCGCTGGCCGACTGCCCCGACGCCGAGCTGATCCGGGTCGAGGACGGCGACCAGACGGTCGTCATCGAGAAGGCCGGCGAGCTGATCCGGATCAGCGTCGACGGCCGCCGGGAGCAGGTGCGGGTCAACGTGCCGATCGGCGTGGTGCGCGACTTCGTCGCCTCGCGCGACTCGCGCGAGCTGCGCGCCGCCGACGTGGTGGCCGCGCTGAAGCAGGTGTCGAACACGGACCTGGTCGACGTGCGCGACGGCAACGACCACGTCCGGGTCTACGTGTGGTGAGGTCGGCGATGCGCGCTCGGACGATGGTGATGACTGCGGCGCTGGGGTTCGCCCTGGCGCCGGTGGCGGCGGCGGACGACGGCGGCGTGCTGGCGGCGCTCGTCGATTTCTTCGTCGGCCCGCAGCAGAAGGCGGAGTTCCGCTGGACCGGCAAGCTCGCGGAAGGCCAGGCGCTCGAGGTCAAGGGCATCAACGGCGGCATCACCGTCGAGCCCGGCGACACGCCGGCCGTGGGCATCGAGGCGATGCGCAAGGGCCGCCGCAACGACCCGAACGAGGTCAGGATCGTCGTGCTCGAGCACGCGGGCGGCATCACCGTCTGCTCGGTCTACCCCGCGGCCGACGGCAAGGCCAACGAGTGCGCGCCGGGGAACGCCGGCCGGCTGTCGTCGAAGAACAACGACGTCTCGGTCGAGTACCGCATCCGCGTGCCGCGCTCCGCGCCGCTGAAGCTGTCCACCGTCAACGGCGGAGTCCGCGCCGAGGGCTTCCGCGGCGAGGTCACGGCCGAGACGGTCAACGGCGGCATCGACATCGCGACCGAAGGCGCCGCCCGCGCCGAGACCGTGAACGGCGGCATCGACGCGAAGATGGGCGCCCGCTTCGGCGACACCCGCTTCGAGACGGTCAACGGCGGCATCGAGCTGACGCTGCCGGCGGCGGCGGCGGCCGAACTCGACGCCAGTTGCGTCAACGGCTCGATCTCCACCGACTTCGAAGTCGCGGGCGCCAGCAAGACGCGCCGCTCGCTGCGCGGCACGATCGGCGCCGGCGGCCCGAAGCTGAGCCTCGAGACCGTCAACGGCGGCATCTCGATCGTGCGGCGGTAGCCAGGCCGGGCGCAACGGCCTCAAGCGGCCGGGGCGGGCTCCGCCGTGCGCAGCGGGAAGCGCAGGTGGAAGGCCGCCCAGGCCCCGGGCTCCGACTCCGCCCAGGCGCGGCCGCCGTGCAGCTCGGCGATGCGGCGCACCGTGAACAGGCCGATGCCGCTGCCGCGCCTCGCGTGGGTGTGGGCGTCGCGCACGCGGAAGAACTTCTCGAACAGCCGCTCCGCGGTCTCGGGCGGGAAGCCGGGGCCCTCGTTCCACAGGCACAGCGCGGCCTCGCCGCGCTCGGCGTGCACCGTCAGCCGGGCGCGGCCCTTCTCCCGCCCGTACTTGGCGGCGTTGGTCAGGAAGTTGTTGAGCGCGATCCGCAGCAGGCCCGGGTCGGCCACCGCCGGCAGCGCCTCGGGGCACTCGACCTCGAGGGCGATGTCGCGCGAGCGGAAGAAGATCGCGGTGTTCTCCACGGCGGGCCGCACGACGTCGCGGGCGAGGTCGATCTCGGCCCGGCTGGCGACGAGCTCGCCGTGTTCGAGCCGCGACAGGTCGAGGTAGTCGCGGACCATGTCCTGCAGCTCCTCGCAGTTGCGCTGGATGCGCAGCAGCAGCCGCGAGGCCGGCTCCGGAAGCGTCCCGGCATGGCCCTCCATCAGCGTGCCGATCAGCATCTGCATCGCCCCCAGCGGCGCCTTCAGCTCGTGGGTGACGAAGCCGAGGGTCTGCATGTAGTTGCGGTTCGACTGCGCGAGCTGCTCGTTGGCCGCGCTCAGCTCGCGATTGCGCTCGCGCAGCTCGAGGTCGCGGCGTCGGATCGCCTCGCGCATGCCGGCGTAGACGCCGGCGAGGTGCTCCAGCTCGACGTAGGACGGAGGCACCTCCAGCTCGTGGTCCCAGTCGCCGTCGGCGAGCCGCGCCGCCGACTCGCCCAGCACCCGCAACGGCCTCGTGATGCGGTTCACGATGTAGAGCGCACCCCACACGGCCAGCAGTGCGACGGCCGCGACCGGGGCCAGGAAGCGCACGATCAGGTCGCGGCTCATCGCGTCGTAGGGGGCGCGGGCGAGGCCGACGTAGAGCATGCCGACGACGCGGCCGTCGGGCTCGGCCAGCGGGCGGTACGCGCTCAGGTACCAGGCGTCGACGACCAGCGCCTCCCCCGCGTAGCTCGCGCCCCGCGCGAGCACGGCCTCGCGGACCGGCTCCGAGACCCGGGTGCCGACTGCGCGCGCCCCGTCGACGCCCGGCACGTTGGTCGCCACCCGCACGTCGCCGAGGAACAGCGTCACCGCCCCGCGCGCGGGACCCGCCTCGGCACCGCCGAACACCAGGTCGCGCAGGGCGTCGACCAGGGCGGGGTCGTGGTTCAGCAGCCGCCCGCCATAGAGCAGGGCCTCGACCCGCCCGCCAGGACCGGTGAGGGGAACGGCGATCCACCAGGCGAGGCCGGCCCCGGTCGCTTCGACGCCCTCGGCGTCGATCACCCGCGCGGCCTGGCGAAGCGCGGGTCCGCCTTCCTGCTCCAGCCTGCCCGCGTCGAGGGCGACGGTGCCCCACGCCGCGCGGCCCTGCAGGGCCTGGCGCAACACCGGGTCGCGGTCGACCGGGACCGGCCCGGCGCCCGGCGCGTGGGCGCCCGCCAGCGGCCGGCCCTCCGCGTCGCACAGGTTGAGCACGCTGAGGCCCAGCTCGCGGCGCAGGGCCGCCACCGCCTCGTCGCGCGACTCCGCGCGCTGGACGCGGCTGGCGGCGACCTCGAGCGAGGAGGCGAGCCGGCCGAGGCGCTGGCCGAAGCTGGTGGCGACGATCTCCAGGTCGCGGTCGACCCGCTGCTGAGCCTCGTGGCTGACGCTCGCCGTCAGGCCGCGCACGCCGATCGCCCCGATCACCACGGCGGGGACCAGGGCGAACGCCAGCACCGTGACGACGAGCACGGTGCGGATCGAGTTGTGATGAACGATCGCGGGCGGGGCGTTCACGTCGCCCGGATTCGAAGCACGTCCGGTGCCAGCAGGTTTCGCGCGCAGGCGGGGCTCCGGGCGGGCACGCGAGTTGCTGCTGGGCCTTCGACATGCTGCCCGGCCGCGCAGTCGCTTCGGCCGCCCCCGCCGGAGACGAGTCGGACCTCGCCCGCGCCGACCACAGCCAGCTCATCGGCCACAGCTTCTACGTCTACACGCGGGTCCGGACCTGGGTGGCCCTGGGGCTCGCCGCCTCGGCGCTGTTCGCCCGCTTCGGCCTGGGGCTCGTCGCGATCGACGCGGCGCGCCTGTGCCAGCTCGCGCTGGCCGTCGCCGTGTACAACCTGGCGGCCTGGACCTTCTTCCGCGCCTACCGGCAGCCCGACGCGCCGGCCGCGCCGCTGCCGTGGCTGCTGGCCGTCACCTACGGCGCGGTCGTGCTCGACTTCCTGGCGCTGACGGCGGCGATCTGGCTGGTCGGCGGCGGGCGCTCGCCGTTCACGGCCCTCTACGTGCTCCACGTCGTCGTGTGCTGCATCCTGCTCTCGCGGCATGCGGCGCTGGCCCTGACCGGGGTCGCCTTCTCGCTGCTGTGCGGCATGGTCGGCCTCGAGTGGACGGGGCTGGCGGTGCCGCCGCTGCCGATCGGCCCGGTGTCCGGGGCCGACCCGCTGGGCGGCCTGCACGCCTTCACGCTGGTCCTCGTGCACGGGCTGCTGCTGTGGCTGACCGCGCTGCTGCTGCTCGAGCTGATGCGCTCGCTGCGCAGCGTGGAGCAGCGGATTCGCCTCGCCAACGGCGAGCTGCAGCGGCTCTCCCAGCAGCGCAAGGACTTCCTGCAGGTGGCCGCCCACAACCTGCGCGCCCCGCTCGGCGCCGTCACGATGCTGCTCGAGAACATGCAGGCCGGCCTCGCGGGCGACACCAGCCCGCGCCAGCGCGACTGGCTCGATCGCTGCCTGCGCCGGCTGGGCGACCTCGAGGAGTTCATGACCGGCATCTCGCTGCTCTCCTCGCTGGAGAGCGACATCGCCCGCACCCAGTTCACCCGCGTCGATCTCGCGGCGGTGGCCGAGCGGCTCGTCGCCGACTACGCGGACGTCGCCGCAGCCCACCGGCACGCGCTGCGGCTCGACGTCCCCGACCGGCTGCCGAGCGTCGTCGGCCACGAGCGCCTGCTGCAGGAGGCGATCGTCAACTACCTGACCAACGCGCTCAAGTACACGCCGGACGGCGGCCACGTGACGCTGCGCCTGCACGACCGCTCGCCCGTCGTGCGGGTCGAGGTCGAAGACGACGGACCCGGCATCGCCGCCGAAGACCAGGCGCGGCTGTTCCAGGACTTCGTGCGCCTCGCCTCGGGCCCGGGCACCGCCGCCGTCAAGGGCAGCGGGCTGGGGCTCGCGATCGTCAAGCGCATCGCGCTCGCCCACGGCGGCCGGGTCGGCATCGACAGCGCGCCCGGCCGCGGCAGCACGTTCTGGCTGGAACTGCCCGCCCACGTCGAGTAGGGGCGACCCCTCCGCTACTTCATGTGCTTCGCCAGGAACGCGTAGAGGTCCTCGCGAGCCTTGCGCGCGAAGGTGGTGTCGATCCGCTCGAAGCTGTGGCCGCCCGGCGCGTCCTTGTAGATCCTGTGCTCGAAGCTCTTGCCGGCGGCCTTGAGGTGGACGATCAGCTGCTCCACCTCCACGACGTTGACGTCGCGGTCGTTGGTCGACGTCGTGACCATCAGCGGCAGCTTCAGCTTGTGCACGTTCCAGATCGGGCTGCGCCGCCGGTACTCGTCGACCGCTTCGACCGGCTCCTTGCCGATGTGGTACGGGGCCGAGAACAGCTCGCGGTAGCTCTGCGCGGTGTAGCCGAGCCGCGTCAGCAGGTCGGAGACGGGCACCCCCGCGAAGATGCAGGCGAACTTGTCGGGGTGGTCGAAGCCGACCATCAGCGAGATCATCCCGCCGTGGCTCCAGCCGACCAGGGCCACCCGCTTCGGGTCGACCGGCAGGTTCTCGACGGCCCAGTCGCGGCCGGCGACGACGTCGTCGTTCTCGAGGCCGCCGTAGTCGATCGCCTCGTACATCGCCTTGCCGTAGCCGGTCGAGCCGCGGTACTCGGTGGCCAGCACGACGTAGCCGCGCTCGACCATCTCGCGGACCATGTGCACGTGGTAGGTGCCGAAGTCGCCGTGCACGCCGCCGTGGGTCAGCATGATCGCGGGGTGCTTCTTCGCGCGGTCGAGCTGCTTCGGCAGGAAGACGTACTGGTAGATGCGCACGGGGTGGCGCTCGTTGGCGATCCCGTAGCGCGGCTTCTCCTTCGGGTTGGGCGGCCCGGTCAGGATCACCTTGTCGACGTCCGCGACGTCGGACAGCCGCAGCCAGAACAGCGCGTCGTCGGCGCTCTTGCGGACCTGGTCGAGCTCGAAGCGCAGCGACTCGACCTGCGACGAGAGCGCCTTCACCTGCTCGTCGAGCGGCTTCGGCTCCTGGGCCTGGAGGGAGAAGGCGAGCAGCGCGGCGCAGCTCGCGAACAGTCGGTCATGGCGCATGGCGAACCTCGGCGGACGCGCGCAAGGCGCGTCGGCTGACCGGATGCTACTGCCGGAACCTAGCGGCCGAGCTTCGCCTTCAGCACGCCGAGCAGGGTGGCGCGGTCGATCGGCTTCTGGAAGATGCCGGAAAGGCCGAGCGCCGCGTGATCGGCCGACAGGCTCATGCTCTCGCCCACCGAGCTCAGCATGTAGATCGGCGCCTTGTTGCCCAGCAGCCGCAGCTCCTTGACGAAGGCGGTGCCGGAATCGACCTCCTCCATCATCAGGTCGACGATCACGAGGTCGGGCGGGCGCTGCTTGTAGACGAGGACGCCCTCCTCGGCAGAGGCGGCCTCGGCCATCTCGTAGCCGGCCGACTCGATCAGGATGCGCATCACCTCGCGGTAGTCCGGGTCGTCGTCGATGTAGAGGATCAGCGGCCGGGGCTCGGACATCGGAGATCTCCTGTTCCGTCGCGCAGCGCCTGCCGCAGGAAGTCCGCGGCGGCGTCGAGGTGGCGCCTCGCCAGGGGCGAGAGGCGCTCGCCGTAGTCGTCGAAGTGACAGCCGCGGATGCCCAGGGTGAAGCCCCGGGCGCGGCTGCCGTAGAGGTCGCGGGCCAGGGCCAGCACGGCCTCGGGCGCCAGCGAGTGGGTCGTGAAGTCGGCGCCGTGGCGCGGCGCCAGCTCGCGCAGCTCGAACGGCGGGGCACAGGTCGCGTGGGCGTCCGCGAAGATCACGAGGTCGAACGGCGCCACCAGCGCCGCGTCCTCGACCTGGAGCTGGTAGCCCGTCTCCAGCGCCACGTCGTCCCCCACGCCGCGCGCGGCCAGCTCGTCCACGAGCGCGGGCCCGAGGCCGTCGTCGAGGCGGCCGGGGTTGCCGTAGCCGTAGACGAGCACGCGCGCCATGTTCAGCCCCGCGAGTCCTTGACCCGCCGCGCCACGAGCCGGCCCTCCGCGTCGCGCAGCTCGACGTCGAGCGGCATCTGGCCCAGCGCGTGGGTCGCGCACGACAGGCACGGGTCGTAGGCGCGGATCGCCACCTCGACGTGGTTGAGCAGCCCTTCCGTGATCTCCTGTCCGTCCAGGAACGTCTTCGCCACGCTGGCCACGGCGCGGTTCATCGGCTCGTTGTTGCTGGTCGTCGAGACGATCAGGTTGGCCATCGTGACCTGGTCGTTCTCGTCCACCTTGTAGTGGTGGAACAGCGTCCCGCGCGGGGCCTCGACGATGGCTACGGCCTCGCCGCGGCGCTCGCCCCTGACGACCAGGTCGGTGCCCTGCAGGTCGGGGTCGTGCAGCAGCGCGTCGATCTTCTCGATCGCGTGCAGCAGCTCGATCATCCGCGCCCAGTGGTACGCCATCGTCAGCGGGCTGGGCCGGCCGCCGGCCACCTCCATGAACACCCTGCGCTCGGCCTCGGCCAGCGGCGTGTCGATGAACGTGCAGGCGTTGACCCGGGCCAGCGGGCCGACCCGGTACCAGCCGTGCTCGGGCCCGAGCGAGCGGACGAACGGGAACTTCATGTACGACCACGGCTTCACTTCTTCGGCGATGAACTCGAGGTAGCGCTGCGGGTCGACGTGGTCGAAGATCGCGCGGCCCTGGGCGTCCACCGCGCGCAGCCCGCCGTCGTAGAGGTCGAGCGCGCCGTCGGCGCGGACCAGCGACATGTGGTTCGACGGGAACGAGCCGAAGCCGCCCAGGCTGTCGACGTGGGCGAGCGTGTACTCGCGCGCGAGCTTCACCGTCGCCTGCGCCCACTCCCGCATCTGCGGCAGCTCCGCGAGCAGCGGGTCGCGTTCGGCGAGCGTCAGGTTCTTGTTGACGCCGCCGGGGATCGCGCCGGTGCCGTGGACCTTCTTGCCGGCGGTGACGCGGATGATCTCCTGCCCGTAGCGGCGCATCAGGATGCCCTGCCGCGCCAGGTCGGGGTGCTTCGCGGCCACGCCCAGCACGTGCCGGGCGTTCACGTCGGAGCCGAAGCCGAACAGCAGGTCGGGCGAGGCCAGGTGGAAGAAGTGCAGCGCGTGGCTCTGGAAGGTCTGGCCGTAGTGCATCAGCCGCCGCATCTTCTCGGCGGTCGGGGTCAGCTTCTCGCCGCCGACGATGCGGTCCATCGCCTTGGCCGCGGCCAGGTGGTGGCTGACCGGGCAGATCCCGCACAGCCGCTGGACCGCGACCGGCACCTCCCAGTAGGGCCGGCCCTGGATGAAGCGCTCGAAGCCGCGGAACTCCACGACGTGGAAGCGCGCGCGCTCCACGTGGCCCTCCGCGTCGAGCAGGATGGTGACCTTGCCGTGGCCCTCGACCCGGGTCACCGGCTCGATGACGACGCGACGTCCGCTGGTGGCTTCCATGGTCCCTCAGTCGTACTTGAGCAGCGCGTAGGGCAGCGCGAGCGGCTTGCCGGAGAGGAGCGCGTTCAGCGCCTCCCACAACGTGTCGGCGGACGGCGGGCAGCCCGGCAGGTGGTAGTCGATCTTCACCACCTCGTGGGCCGGGTAGACCTTGTCGAGCAGCAGCGGGATCTCGGGGTCGTCCGGAATGCGGCGAGACGGGTTGTGAACGGACGGGCCCTTCACGTAGGCCTCCTCCAGGCACTCCTCGAGCGGCACGAGGTTGCGCAGCGCCGGGATGCCGCCGGTCGTCGCGCAGTCGCCGACCGAGACCAGCACGTCGCACATCTCGCGGAAGCGGCGCAGCACGTGCACGTTCTCCGCGTTGGCGCAGCCGCCCTCGATCAGGCCGACCGTGCAGCGCTGCGTGAAGTCCTTGTGGTCGTTGATCGGCGACTTGTCGAACTCGACGATCTCCGCGAGCTGCAGGATGCGCTCGTCGATGTCGAGCAGCGACATGTGGCAGCCGAAGCAGCCGCAGAGCGAAGTGGTCGCGACCCGGGGCTTGCTCATCGCCCGACCTCCTGGCCGCCGATCGGCACGGCGTCGTAGGGGCGCCGGCCGACCGGCACCGAGAATCCGACCCGCTTGCGCAGCAGCGCGCCCACGGGACAGGCGTCGATCGCGCGGTCGCTGACGTCGGCGGAGGTGTCGCGCAGCCGGGAGCCGGCGCTGGCGGCGATCCGCTTGTGCGGCCCGCGGCCGACGAATGCGAACGCCTCCTTGCCGTCGAGGTCGCGCGAGGTGCGCACGCAGCGCGCGCACAGGATGCAGCGGTTGTGGTCGATCAGGATGTCGGGGTGCGAGGCGTCGACCTCGCGGCGCGGGAACTGGTACTCGAGCTGCGGCGCCGTGATGCCGAGCCGGTAGCCGAGCGCCTGCAGCTCGCAGTGGCCGCTCTTCTCGCACGACATGCAGAAGTGGTTGCCCTCGACGAACAGCATCTCGACGATCAGCCTGCGCATCGCCAGCAGGTCGGGCGTGTCGCACTCGACGACCATGCCGAGGCTGGCCGGGAAGGTGCACGAGGAGACGGTGCGGCCGTTGGCGCGCACGACGCAGACCCGGCAGCTCCCGCACGGCTCGAGCCCCGGCTTGTGGCACAGCCGCGGGATCCAGGCCCCGGCGTCTTCGGCCGCCTGCAGGATGGTCTGGCCGGGGACGAACGGGATCTCGCGGCCGTCGAGGATCAGGCTCGGCTCGCTCACGATCGCCCTCCTTCGGCGGCGACGGCGCGCAGGCGCGTGGCCTCCGCGGTCGCGCTGTCCAGGTCGAACCCGCGGCGGCGGCCGTGCGGCGCCTCCGCCACGAGCGTCTCGTACTGGTACCGGAAGCTCTGCAGCGACGTGAGCACCGGGTTGAACGACGTCTGCCCCAGCCCGCAGCGGCTGGACGCCTTCATCGTCCTCGCGATCTGCTCGAACTGCTCGAGGTCCGCGGGCTCGCCGCGGCCGGCGAGCACCTTCTCGAGGCCCCGGCGCAGCAGCACGTTGCCCACCCGGCACGGCGTGCAGTAGCCGCAGCTCTCGTCCTCGAAGAACTCCATGTAGGCGTGGGCGATCTCCAGCGGGTTGCGCGAGGAGTCGAACACCACGAGGGCGCCGCCGGTGGCGACGTCGTCGTAGCAGATCGTGCGCTCGAAGTCCGCCGGGCCCACCATCCGGCCGCTGGGGCCGCCGACCTGCAGCGCGGTGGCGTCGCGCCCGCCGCACAGCGCGAGCACGTCCTGGATCGGGGTGCCGAACGGCACCTCGTAGACGCCGGGACGGCTGACGTCGCCCGAGATGCTGAGCAGCTTGGTGCCGGCGCTCTGCCGCGAACCGAGCACCGAGAAGGCGGCCGAGCCGGCCTCGAGGATGCGGGTCACGCAGCACAGCGTCTCGACGTTGTTGACGACGGTCGGGCAGCCGAGATAACCGCGCTGGGCCGGGAACGGAGGCCGGTTGCGCGGGTCGCCGCGGCGGCCCTCGCACGACTCGATCAGCGCCGACTCCTCGCCGCAGACGTAGGCCCCGGCGCCCATCTGGATGCGGATGTCAAACTCGAAGCCGCGGCGCGGCACGTCACGGCCGAGCAGGCCGTCGGACCGGCGCCGCGCCAGCACGTCCTCGAGGAACGCGCGCAGGTAGGCGTACTCGGCGCGCAGGTAGAGCACGCCTTCGCGGGCGCCGATCGCGTAGCCCGCGATGGTCATGCCCGCGAACACGCGGTCGGGCCACTCGGTCAGCAGCACGCGGTCCTTGAAGGTGCCGGGCTCGCCTTCGTCGGCGTTGCACAGCACGAACTTGCGCGCGCCGGGGGCCGCCCGCGCCATCTCCCACTTGATGCCGGTCGGGAACCCGGCGCCGCCGCGGCCCCGCAGGCGCGCCGTCTTGACCGCCCGGATCACCTCGACGGGCGAGAGCGCCGCGCACTTGCGGAGCGCCTCCCCGCGCTTGTGCTCCGACATCACGATCGGCCCCGCCTGGCGGATGTTGTTGCGGACCATCGCGCGCACCAGCGGGTGGGCGTTGTTGCCGTCGCCCAGGCGCTTGACCAGCCGCTGCGGGTCGCCGTGGGCGCGCAGCTCGGCGACGACCTGGCGCGCCCGCTCGGCCGAGAGATCGGTGACCACGACGTCGCCGACGAGCGCCGCCGGCGCCTGGTCGCTCATCCCGATGCAGGCCGTGCGCTGCAGCGCGAACGTGCCGTCGGCCGTGGTGCCGCCGATCGGGATGCCCAGCTCGTCGCTGAACGCGCGCGCGACGCGGGCGTGGCCCGCCAGCCGGTCGACGACGTCGTCGCAGACCCGGATCACGTGGCGAGCGCCGGGTGTCTCGTCGAGGAACGCGTAGAACGAGACCAGGCCGAGGACCTGGGCTCGAGACACGTGGAGCTGGTGGTGGATCGCGTCGATCGCGGCGGGTGGCACGCCGCCGAGCCGTGCCTGCACCGCGCGCGCCACGTCCATCAGCCGGGTCGGGTCGTGCCCGACGCTCTGACAGGCTTCGCGAACCACGCCGTCGACGGAAAGGGTCATGGGCGACCTCGCAACGTTTGCATCCGCATCCCGCGCGCGGCGCGCAACGGCGCCGGGCGAGCCGCACGACGATCGCCGCGTTTTCCGACGTTGCGGAGGCGACCGTGCGAGCTCGAGAGGAGGATCATGGCGATCAGCGCCTTCGCTGCGCTGCGGGCGGGGGCGACCTGGCGCCGCCACCCGGCGGCGCTGTCGGACTGTCCCCCACCCGGGGGTTTCTGGCCTCAAGAACCTGCAAGCGGCGCGCCAGAGCGCCGCTTCGCCTGTCAGGCGCCGGGCCGGCCCTGGGCCTCCCAGATGCGACGCAGGGCACCGTCGCGGGCAACCAGTTCCTCGAAGCGACCGCACTCCACGATGCGCCCGCCCTCGAGCACCGCGACCCGATCGGCGAGGCGCGCGGTGGAGAGTCGATGGGTCACGAGCAGCAGGGTCCGCCCCTCCGACGCACGCCGGATCGCGTCGAGCGCGCGCCGTTCGCTGAGCGAGTCGAGGCTCGCGGTCACCTCGTCGAGCACCAGCACGGCCGGGGCGCCGAGCAGGGCGCGGGCGAGCGCGAGTTCCAGGCGTTCGCCCCCGGAGAGCTGCTTGCCCGCCGCGCCGATCTCGGTGGCGAGGCCCGCGGGCAGCCGCGCCAGCAGTCTGCCCAGCCCGGCCGCCTCCACGGCGGCCTCGACCTCCGAAGGCGCAGCCGCATCGCGGCCGAGCCGCAGGTTGGCTTCGATCGAGCGCGACAGCAGTTGCGCGTCCTGTGGCACGAAACCGAACAACGCGCGCCATGCGCCGATCGGCACGGCGGCCGCATCGGCGCCGTCGAGCGTCAGGCGACCGGCCGTGGGCGACTCGAGCCGCAGCAGCAGCCGGAGCAGAGTCGTCTTGCCACCGCCTGTCTCGCCGACGAGCGCCAGCCGCTCGCCCCGGTGCAGGACGAGGTCGACCTGCGACAGCGCGAGGGGGCGGCCGGGGTACTCGAAGGTGACGGCCTCGAACGCGATCGTGCGCGCGAAAGCCGGCGCCTCTTCGCTCCCCGCGTCGCCAGCGGGCTCGAGTTCAGCGGCCATCAGGTCGGCGACCCGGCCGGCGGCGACCCGGCCCTGCTGGGCGTGGGAGTGCAGCCCGACGAGACCGCGCAGCGAGAGCAGCGCGGCGGCTCCCGCGGCGAGTGCGGCCGCCAGCGCGCCGAACGTCTGTGCCCCGGCCGCGACGAGCGCGTGACCGCGGGCGATCAACGCCAGCAGCAGCAGGGTGCCGACCACGGCGGCCGCTGGCTCGGACGCCGCAGCCATCCGCGCCGCGCGGCCTTCGAGCTCGGCCATGTCCTGCGCGAGCCGGTCGAACCGGCGTTGCTCAGCGCCTGCTGCCCGGAACGCGCGCAGGGCCTCGGGCGCGGCGAGCGCGTCTTCGGCTGCCGCGAACAGCGCGCCGTGGCGCTGGGCGAGGTCGCCGTGCAGCCAGGCCGTGCGGCGACCCAGCCCCCGTGCCAGCAGCAGCAGCGGGAGCGCGGCGAGCAGGACGAGCCCCGCGGTGGTGGGGTCGAACCAGGCACCGGCCGCGAGCAGCACGCCTGCGCGGCACACCTGGAGGACCGCCTGCGGCACGACGTGGAGCGCGAAGCCGGCGGCCAGCGGCACGTCATGGAACACGCGCGCCAGCAGGTCGCCCGACCCGGTGGCGCGCAGGTGCGCGAGGGGCACGCGGAGCAGCCGCTGGTGCAGCGCCGACGTCAGCGCCGCGCGCACCCGGGCCGTCGCTTCGCCCAGCCACGCCGTCTGGGCGTGGGACAGCAACGCGCGCAGCACCACGAGGGCCACGGCCGCCACGTACTCCGCCGGACCGCGGCCACCGGCCCCCTCGAGGAATCGCGCGAGCAGGACGACGAGCGCCGCGTCCACCAGCGCCGCAGCGAGCCCTGCTGCCTCGCCGCCGAGCACTCGGAACGCCTGCGGGCGCAGGAACGGCCACAGCGGAACGAGTGCGCGGAGGGCAGGTGCTATGATCGTCGGATTCATTTTCAGAAGAGGCGGGATGGAGCTCACGAAGCTCGGCAAGTACGAGATCGTCGCACGCCTCGGGGCCGGCGCGATGGGCGAGGTCTGGAAGGCCCGCGACCCCATCCTCAACCGCTTCGTCGCCGTCAAGGTGATGTCGGCGAGCCTCGAGTCCGACCCCGAGCTGATCCAGCGTTTCCAGCGCGAGGCCCAGTCGGCGGCCCGCCTCAACCACGCCAACATCATCACCGTCTTCGACTTCGGACAGGACCAGGGCAAGCTGTACATGGCGATGGAGCTGCTCGAGGGCAGCGACCTCAAGGAGGTCATCGCCCAGCGCGCGCTGCCCGAGCTGTGGGACCGGGTGCTGGTGATGGAGCAGATCGCCGACGGACTGGCCTTCGCCCACGCCCAGGGCATCGTGCACCGGGACGTCAAGCCGGCCAACGTCCACGTCCTCCCCAACGGCCGCGTCAAGATCATGGACTTCGGGCTCGCCCGCATCGAGACCTCGGAGATGACCCACCAGGGCATGGTGATGGGCACGCCGAACTACATGGCCCCGGAGCAGGTCCAGGGCCGGAAGGCGGACGCCCGCTCCGACGTGTTCTCGTGCGGCGCCCTCTTCTACGAGCTGCTGGCGGGCCGCAAGGCGTTCTCGGGCGACAGCATGACCGCCATCCTCAACAAGGTGCTCGACGCCCGGCCCGAGCCGCTGGCCCGGGTGGTGCCCGGGCTGCCTGCGGAACTGATCGCGATCGTCGGGCGGGCGCTCGCGAAGGACCCCGCCGCGCGCTATCCCGACGCGAGGGAAATGCTCGAGGCCGTTCGCGGGGTGCGCGAGCGGATGGAGAGCGGCGAGCTGGCCTCGGGCGCGCTGGGCGCCGAGGCGACCCTCTCCGGGCTCGACGCGCCGACCGTCGCCTCGCTGGATCACGCGCCGGCCTCGCTGCGCGCGGGCCGCACCGTCGCCGGCAACACGGCGCTCGACGTGTCGCGGCGCCCGCGGCCGGCCGCCGGCCGCCCCGCCGCGACCCTCTCGGGTCAGGACCGCACCCAGGCGGGGGCGGGACGATCCGCGCTGCCGCTGGTCGCCGCCGGCGTTCTGGTGGTCGGCGGCGGCGCCGCGGCCTGGCTGCTGAGCCGGCCCGCGGGGGCCCCGTCGGCGACGATGGCCCCGGCCGAGCTCGCGCGCGAGCAGGTCGGCATCCTCAAGGAGAGCCTGGTCGCGAGCCAGCTCGACCTGGCGCGCCTGAGCCTCGCCGACAAGGACTACGAGGCGGCGCAGCGGGCCGCCGATGCGGCGCTGAAGGTGGACGCCGGGAACGCGGAGGCGCAGCACCTCCGCGACCAGGCGCGGCAGCAGCTCGCGGCGCTCGACGCCGCCGCGAGCGAGGCCCGGTCCGCGTTCGGCCGCGGCGACACGGCGGCGGCCTCGGCCGCGCTCGGGCGCGTGCTCGCGCTCGACCCGCGCCATCCCGTGGCCGCAGAGCTGACCTCGAAGCTCAACGAGTACTTCCGCGACCAGGCGGCGGACGCCCGCGAGGCGATGGGCGAGTCGCGGACCGCGGCCCGCGGCGCCTCCTCGCAGGACGCACACACGCGCGCGGCGGCGCTCGTCAAGGAAGCCGAGGCGCTGTTCGCGTCGCGCGAGTACGCGGTGGCCGCGCAGAAGTTCCTCGAGGCCCGCGACGGCTTCGACCGCGCCCGCCGCGCCGCGGACGCGGGGGCGGAGAAGGAGCGGCAGGCCCAGGCAGCGGCAGCAGCAGCAGCCAGCCAGCGCCAGGCCCAGGCCGCGGCCACCACGCGCCCCGTCGCGCCGCCGACCACGGTCGCGGTCGCGCGCCCCGCGGCCCCGCCTCCGAGCGCTCCCCCGGCGACGGCCGCCAGCGCTCCGGCGAGCGCCGCCGCGGCCCCGGTCGCGGTCAACCCCGTCAATCCCCACGAGGGTGCGGTGCGCGCGCTGCTGGCCGACTACACCGCGGCCCTGGAGGGCAAGAGCCTCGACGGCTTCCGCGCCGTGAAGCCGAACCTCACCGCCGACGAGGAGAAACGGCTCGCCGCCTCGTTCAAGGCGATCAAGAGCTGGAAGGTCGGGATGCACGTGGAGTCGATGGTGATGGACGGCGGGCGGATCGTCGTCCGCGTCCAGCGCCAGGACAACGTCAACGGGCGCGAGACTCCGAAGGTGACCCAGAACTTCACGCTGTCCCAGCAGGGCGGGGCCTGGAAGATCGAGTCGATCGGCCAGTAGGCCGGGACCGCACGCCCCCGGCGCCGGGAGCGTGCGGTCAGAGTCGCGACTAGAAGGTGTAGTCGAGCCCGAAGACCGGGGTCACCTTGTCCTGCAGGCCGTCGTCACCGAGGCCGAACAGCAGGTTGCCGACCAGCAGCAGGCGGCCGAACGGATTGATCTTGATGCCGGCCGAGCCGAGCAGCAGGTTGGCGTTCGAGAACGCCGTGGCCGGCGTCCGGCGGGTGGTGGAGCGGACCGTGGGGTCGGTGCGCAGCACGAAGTTGAAGGTCTCGTCCTGAAGCACCAGCCGCTCGGCGTCGAACTGCAGGCGGCCCAGCACGTCCGCCGTGATCGTCACCCGCGAGTGCGGCGCCAGGTCGAAGCCCGCCGTGTAGTTGAATTCGTTGGGCAACTCGCCGATCACCGGGCCGCTGCCGCTGGAGAAGGTGTAGCCGACGCTGGCCCGCGGCGAGAAGCGCCCCGTGCCGCCGGCGAGGATCGCGTAGACCTTGGCCTGCGTCACGCCCGAGCCGAGCAGGTCCTGCTCGTCACCCGTCGGCAGCCGCAGGTCGGCGGCCAGCGCCATGCTCGAGGACGCCTTCGCGAACAGGTTGTACTTCGCGCGCACGACCAGGTCGCCGAGTCCCTCGGCGCTGCCGCGCTCGGTGTACGTGCGGCGGACCCCGCCGTCCTCGAACTGGTGGATCACGAACGGGTCCACGCTGGTCGACAGCCGCTCGATCTCGGTGTCGATCGAGGCGTTCAGCCGCACCCGCACGAAGGGCAGCGCCACGCCGACGTCGAAGCGGTCGGTGACGCCGTAGTTCGCGTAGACGACGGAGGTCTGGTTCTCGAGGTCGAGCCGCAGGTCGGCGCGGATGATGTCGCCCTCGAACCACGGCGCCAGGTTGCTGCCGCCGTTGTCGGTGTCCTGGTGGATCAGGTAAAGCTGGATGCCGCTGCCGTCGCGCAGGTCGCGGCCCTCGAACTCGTCGTAGGTCGCGTTCAGGTAGTTCACGCCGAAGCTGAACTTGCCCTTGCCCGCAGTCAGCGGCCGCTCGGCGAAGACCGGGCCGAACGTCTCCGTGTTGCGCTGGAAGACGCCCACGCCGGCGTCGAACGTGTAGGTGAAGCCGGCGGAAGACGAGCCCAGCGGGAAGGTCGAGAGCTGCTGGGCGATCCCGCGGTTCAACTGGTTCAGCGTCGCCTGCGCCGCGGGCTGCGACACGAAGTGGGCGGCATGGCTGAACGCCGGGTTGGGATTGCCGGCCAGCACCACGGGGTTGCTGGGCGAGAAGAACCGCAGCAGCAGGCCCGACAGTCCGCTGGAAGCTTCCTGGGACTGCGCCGGCAGCGCGGCCAGCAGGCACGACAGAACGAACGCACGCGATCTCATGGCGCAGCAACCTCCGCAACCGGTGGAACGTCGAACGACCGGGAAAAGGGTCCGGGCGGGACTCAGCGCCGGCGGGCGCGCTCGAACAGGTCGCGGGCCTCGTAGAAGCCGCGCACCGCGCTCGCCTTGCGCCCCGCCCGCGACGCGGTCTCCGCGTCCTTGAATCGCTGCGCGCCGTCCGCGAAGGCCGGGGCGCGCTCGGCGCCCGCCGCCTCCGCCGCCTGGCGCGCGTCCGCCGCCGCCTTGCGCCCGGCCTCGACCTGGGCGCCGGTGACGGCGGCCTCGAACTTCGCCGCGAGGGGCTCCGCCTCGGGATGGCGCGGGTCGAGCCCGACCATCTCGACGAAGGACGCTGCGCCGGTCGCGACGTCGGTCGCGGCGGCGGCAGCAGCGGCCGCCTTGTCGGAGGCCTCGACCACCTTGCGCGCCTGCTCCAGCAGGCGTTTCGCGTCGGCGTTGCCCGGGTCCATCTTGAGCGCGCGGTCCGCGCGGCGCAGGGCCTCGCGATAGTCGCCCGCGGCCATCTGGCGGGAGGCGACTTCCACCTCGGTGCCCGCCACGGCCTGGGCGAGCGAATCGACCTGCGCGGGCCGGGTCGCGGCCGGCGCCGCAGGCGCGGGCCGCAGCACGAAGCCGAGGCCCGCGATCAGCGCGGCGGCCGCGAGGCCGCCTCCCACCACGAGCGGCGCGCGCGACGGCGTCGCGTCGGGCAACGGGGGGCGCGATCCGGACCGGCTCACTCCCTGGCTGGCCGGGCCGCCGGGACGGGAGCCGGGCCGCGAGCCCGGGCGCGAACCGGGCCGCGAGCCGAAGCGGCTGGGTTCGGAGCCGGCCGCGCCCGGCGTGGTCGGCCGCAGCGTCGGCTGGCCCGAGCGCTGGCGCACGGGCGGCTCGGCCAGCGGCTCGTCGCCCTGGCCGTCGGCGATCGCCTGCCGGGCCTGCAGCAGCGCCGCGCGCAACTGGCCAGCGTCCTGGAAACGCTCTGCGGGGTCCTTGGCCAGCGCCCAGACCAGGATCTCCGATAGCACGAGCGGGACGTCGGGGGCCAGGTCCTTGACCGCGGCCGGCTCCTCCTGCATCACCTTGAACAGCACGGCGTGCATCGAGTCCGCCTCGAACGGCTTGCGCCCCGTCAACAGCTCGTAGAACACGGCCCCGGCGGCAAAGACGTCGGAGCGGGTGTCCGCGCGCTCGCCGCGCACCTGTTCGGGCGACATGTAATGCGGCGTGCCCATCACGGTGCCGGTGCGCGTCATCTCCGATCCGCCGACGCGGGCCAGGCCGAAGTCCACGATCCGCACCTCGCCGCCGGGCTGGACGTGGATGTTGGCGGGCTTGACGTCGCGGTGGACGATGTCCTGGGCGTGGGCGAAGGCGAGGCCGTCGCACACCTGCTCCATGATCCGCAGCCGCTCGTCGAGGCCGCCCAGCGCGCGCTTCAGGATCAGCGTGCGCAGGTCCTGGCCCGTGAGCAGCTCCATGGCCATGTAGAGGGTGCCCGCCTCCTCGCCGAAGTCGTAGACCGTGATGATGTTCGGATGGTTGAGCCGGGCCGCGGACTGGGCCTCGCGCAGGAAGCGCTGGCGCTGCGCGTCGTCGCCGCCGGCTTCGGCCACGATGGTCTTGATCGCGACCTCGCGGCCGAGCACCTCGTCGTAGGCCTTCCAGACCTCGCCCATGGCGCCCTGGCCGATCTTGCTGTCGATTCGATACTTGCCGATGCGTTCCGGGGGCACGAGTCTCCTGTCGGGGACCGAATTCGGCGAGGCTAAGGGGCGAGACCTGCACTGTCAACCGGCGGCGTGGCCCCGCTCACACTCTGCGCCGGACGGCGCGCAGCGACGAGCAACCCGCCGACCTCGTGCAACTCGTGGGACACGGGATGCAGGCCGGCGGCCATCACCTCGTCGACGACGTCGCCGGGGCGGAACCAGTGCTGAAAGGAGACGAGACCGGCCTCCCCGGAAACCAGCAGCCCGTCGCCACGTTCGGGCCGCCACCCGCTGCGGAGCAGCCATGCCACGAGCCTCGCGACGCGGGCCAGTTTCGTCGTCGGGGCGCGCTCGGGCATGTAGCTGAGCACGACCCGCCCGCCCGGCCCGAGCAACTCAACCGCAGCCTGCAGGGCTCGGTGGCGGAAGCGGGAGTCGGGGATGTAGCTGTAGCAGTACCAGGAGAAGAGAATCAGGTCGTAGGGCCCGGGCAGCGCGGGGCGGTCCTCCAGGGCGGCGACCACGAGGTGCGAGGTGTGGCCTGCCGCATCGACCCGCTCGCGGGCGCGCTCGACCGCGCGGGGCGCGATGTCGAGGCCGTCGACCCGATGCCCGCGCGCGAGCAGCGCCATCACCTCGCGGCCCGATCCACAGCCGACCACCAGCACGCGCTTGCGGCCCGCGAGCAGGGGATCGAGCAGGCTGCGCTCCCAGTCGAAGAGTTCGCTGCCCAGCGCGATCGGCAGCCGATTGAAGTGCTCCCAGTGGCGCCCGGCCGAGGCGATCAACTGCTCGCGCGTCAGCGTCGCGACGGCCACGTGTTCGGCGATCCGCGTCAGGCGCTGGAGGCCCCGGGCAGGCCACGCCGCGGCGCGGAACGCCAGCAAACGCCAGTTCACGACGCGGGACCGCGAGCGGCCGGCACCAGCAGCCAGGCGAACGCCGCGGCGTAGGGATGGACCTGGCCGCGCGCCCCGAGCCGGCCCGCGAGCGCGCGGCCTTCGTTGGCCCACGCGAAGGCGCTGCCCTCCAGGTTGCGCACGTCACGGAATCCCGCCGCCATCAGACGCCGCGCGAGACCGGCGCTGCGCCAGCCGACCGAGCAGTAGACGACGACGGGGGCTTCGCGCGGCAGTTCGCCCGCGAGGCCCCGCTCGCGGTGGGGCGGGACGTGGAGCGCGCCGGGCAGATGCGAGACCGCGAACTCCTCCGCGTCGCGCGCGTCGAGGAGGAGGGGCGGGCGCGGTCCCGCGAGTTCCGCCGCCAGGGTCGTGGTGTCGACGGCGGGCACGTCGCCGAACGATATCGCGATCAGCGCCCGCAGCGCGGCAAGGCCCAGCGGCCGCGCGTTCCACGCGAGTGCGGCGAGGCCGCAGGCGGCGAGCGCGAGCGCCATCCATCGCGCTGAATGCAAGCGGTGTGGTCGAACCATCGCGCGCTCTTATACTCCGGCCTCCGACGTGATGCGACTTCCTGCACTCCTCCTGACGCTGGCCGCCCTCTCGACCGGGGCAGACCCGACGGCGACCGGTCCGGAGCCTCCCAGCGCCCCGCTCCCGGCTCCTGCGGCCTCGATCGCCGAGGCGATCGGCCTGCCGGCCGGCCCGCCCGCCGCCGAACTGCCGTTCCTGGTCGCCCGCCGGCTGCACGTGCCGTGGGGCGAACGCGGCCGCGGGATCGCCGGCCAGCAGCGGCTGGCCGCGCTGTGCACCGCCTCCGGCAGCGGCGGCGAACCGGTGCCGACGCTGCTCGACGCGCAGCAGTGGTCGGCCGTGCTGGGGCTGCGCCTGCGCCCCGCCACGCTCGCCTGCACGCTGCTGCTCGAACCGCGCGCCGCGTGGCTGCTGCACGGCCTCGCCGGGCTCTCGCCCGCGACCCGCGACGCGCTCGCCGCCGACCCCGACTCGCTGCGCGACCTCGCGCGCGAGTCGGGCCCGGCGTTCGCCGCGTTCGCCGCGGCGCTCGTCGTCGAGAACGGCGAGGTCGTGGTCCCCGGCGGATCCGCCGCCCGCGCGCTGTGGGAGGCGCGGCTGGAGGCGAGCGCCACCCGCCCGGCCCGTTTCGCGCGGGCGCTCTTCGCCCGAGCGGGCGGTCGCGAGGCCTACCTGTACGCGACGCTCGCGGCGATGGGGCCGGAAGCGCGAGGCTGGGCGCTGGGCCTCGACGAGGCCGACCTCGAGCGCCGGCGGGAGCGCTTCCTCTCCCTGCTCGGCGCGTTCGCCGCCGAGCCGGCCTGGTGGGATCCGGCGCGGCCGCCGCTGTCCCGGCGCCGAGTCGACGGCGCGCGCGTGCTGTTCGCCGTGCGGGTGGATGGCGCAGGGCGCGTGGCGGCCCCGGCGGCGCGCGGCTTCTGGAGCGCCGCCTTCGCCGACCGCGACTCCCCCGGCCCTGATGCGACGCCGGTCGACGCCGCGTGGCTCGTGCGCGAGATCGGGCAGGCGGGAATCGACGCGATCGCGGAGCAGCGCCTCGGCCAGTTCCAGTTCGGCCAGCGCCTGCTGGCCGCGGGTGGCGCGGCCGACGGCGACTCTCTCGCCGCCGTGCGCAGCGCGGGCGACCGCCCCGCCCTCGCCCTCGCGCTGGAGGTGCTGTCCGCGCCGGCGGCGCTGCACGCCTCGGCCCGGCGCCGCGCCGACGTCCTGGTCGCCCTGCCGCGCGAGCGGGCGGCTGCCGCCGTCGCCCAGTTCCAGGGCGCGCTCGCGTTGCTGCTCGACGCGCACCGCCACGGCCTGCTCGACGAGCGATCGACGCAGCCGCTGCTCCGCGGCCTGCTGGCCCTCGACACGAATGGCGACCAGGGTTACGACGGACGCCTGGCCGAGTGGCTCGAGTCGCAGCTGCTGCCGCGGCTCGCGCGCGCGACCTGGGGCGAGGTGCTCCCGCCGGACGCCGACGCCGTCGTCGCCCGCGCGCTGGCCGGCGTGCCGGCCCGCGCGCGCGACGAGGCGAGCTTCCGCTTCGAGGGCCTCGACTACCGCGGGGACGTCGCTGGCGCCCGCGCGCGGCGCCTGCGCGAGTTTGCCGACGGCCAGTCGATCCCGCTGCTCGCCAGCGCCCTCGACTTCGCGCGCGCGGCCCGGGAGTACCGCGCCGCGGCTGGTTCCGCCACGCTGGCGGCGCTGCGCGAGTCGCTCGCCGCGCTCGCGCCGTTCGTGCCGCCCGGCGCCACCCGCGAGGTGAACCCGGAACGGCAGGTGACCGAGGTGGCCGCCGGCCTGCGGCGCGGTGGCGGCCTGCGCGACGTCAGCGCCGAGCGGCTGACGGCCGCGGCGGACGCCGCGGTCGGGGACGCGCTGGTGGGCCTGCTCTACGCGGCCCACGCCGGCCCGCTGCAGGATCGCGCGCCCGAGGCGCTGGCCCGGCGCCACGAGTTCGGCCTCGGCGTGCGCGACGCCCGCGAGCGGGCGCGGATCGCGTTCGCGCTGCCGCGGGCCGTTTCGGGCGCCGGCCGTCCGTGGCACGTCGAGGGTGCGCTGCCGGGTCTGGAGTCCGGCTTCGCGCGCGCCGCGCTGCGCCGCGCTTCGCCCGACCCGCCGACCCGCGCGCCCGAGCTCGGCGACGCCGAGCGGCAGGCGCTCGGCCACTGGGTGGGCCAGCTCGCCGCCCTCGATCCTGCCGCCGTACCGGAGCCGGCCCGGGTCCGCGAGGCCGTGGAGCGCGGGGCCGCGCGGGTTGGGGGCGCCGCGCAGGCGCTCGGGCTCGCCGAACTGGCGGCGCAGGGTGGAATGGTGTGGCCCGCTGGCTTCGGCGCGCCGCGCCTGCTGACGGAGCACCGGCTGGGCCTCGCTCCCCCGCAGCGGGCCACGGCGTGGGACCTGTTCGGCCGCGAGCGCGACGGCCTCCTCGTCGAGCGCTCGCTCGACCTGCCGGTACGGCTGCTGCTCTCGCTCGATCGGCGCGGCATGCCCGGCGCGCTGCTGCCCGCGCTGTTCCCCTACGCCGCTCAGGACGCGTTCGAGAACCTGCGCCTGCTCCACGCGGGCGACGAGACGGCGTTCGCCCGCTTCGCGCGAGAGCTGCCCGAGCACCGCGTGGACGACTACCTCGCCGCGCTGGCGGGCGACGGCGCGCTGGTGGCGGTGGAGGTGCCATGAGAGCCTGGATCCTGTGCGCAGCGCTGGCCGCCGCTGCCGGCGCCGAGGAGCTGCGGATCACGGCCCCGGCGGCGACCGATTTCGTCAGCGGCCCCGTGCGGCTGGCGGCCGCGCTGGAACCCGCACTCGCCGCCCAGGTCACCCGCGTCACGCTGTTCGCCGACGGCCACGCGGTGTGCACCCGCGAGCGCCCGCCCTGGGAGTGCCAGTGGGACGCCGGCGCCGAGGTGAAGCCGCGAGTGATCCGCGCGGTGGCGGTCCTGCGCGACGGCCGCCGGGTGGCGGCGTCGCTGCGAACCCGCGGCGACGCGCTGATGATCGGCACGGAGGCCAACCTGGTGCTGGTCACGGCGACCGTCACCGACGGCAGCGGGCGCTTCGTGAAGGGCCTGGCCCAGAAGGACTTCCGCGTGGCCGAAGACGGCCGGCCGCAGGAGATCGCCCACTTCATCGGCCCCGGCTCGGCGCGCGACGTCGTGGCCGCCGTCGACATGAGCGGCAGCATGGCCGACGCGATGGGCGGCCTGAAAGAAGCGGTCAAGGGCTTCCTGCGCACGCTGCGGCCCGAGGACTCGTCGACCCTGATCGCGTTCAACGACTCGCTGTTCACGCTGGCGCGGCGCGAGACCGACCCGGCGGCCCGCGAGCGCGCCGTCGACCGCCTCGCGCCGTGGGGCGGCACCGCGCTCTACGACGCCCTGCTGCGGGGCATGGAGCTGCTGTCGAAGCAGAAGGGGCGCAAGGCGCTGGTCGTGTTCACCGACGGCGAAGACCAGTCGAGCCTCGCCAGCGTGACCCAGGTCGAGCGCCGGCTGGAGACCTCCGACGCGCCAGTCTACGTGATCGGCCAGGGCCGCGGCACCGACACGCCCGAGCTGCAGCGGATCATCAGGCACATCTCGGGGCTGTCCGGCGGGCGCTCGTTCCACACCAACCGCCAGGACGAGCTGGAGCAGGCCTTCGCCGAGATCGCGGAGGAGCTCTCCAACCAGTACCTGCTGGCCTACGACCCGACCAACGCGGAACGGGACGGGAGCTGGCGCACGATCACGGTGACGGTGCCGGGCTACCAGGTGCGCGCGCGGGCGGGGTATCGCGCGGTCGCGCCGCGGGCCGGTCGCGGGGGCGACTAGCGAAGGTGAAGCCGATGAGCAGGACGCTGCTGGCGGGCGCCGCGCTGCTGGCGCTGGGAGTCGCGGGAGCGGGACACGTCCGCGCCATGCAACAGACGCCGACCTTCTCCACGGAGGTCGACGTGGCGGCGATGGACGTCAACGTCGTCGACAAGGACGGGCGCCCGATCCGCGACCTGCGGACCGAGGAGTTCTCGGTCACCGTCGACGGCAAGCCGCGCAACGTGGTCTCCGCCCAGTTCGTGGAGCTGGGCGCGCGGCCCGACCCCGAGGCCTCGCCCACGCCGGCGTCGCCCCACTACTCGAGCAACGAGAACGCCGCGATCGGCCGCATGGTGCTGTTCGTGGTCGACGAGTCGTCGATCCGGCCCGGCGCGACGCGGATGCTGGCGGATACCGCCGGGCGCCTGCTGGGCCAGCTCGGCCCGGAGGACCGCTCGGCGCTGCTGACGCTGCCCGGGCGCGGCAGCCAGCAGGTCGACTTCACGCCCGACCACGACAAGGTGCTCCAGGCGCTCAAGCGGACGCAGGGGCGGGCCGCGCTGTCCGCCCGCCGCCGGGTGAGCCTGGGCGAGGCCCTGGCGATCGACGACAACGACTCGTTCGTCACCCAGGACGTGATGGACCGGGCATGCCCGATCGAGATGGACGCGCTCCAGCGCGAGGTCTGCATGAACGACGTGCAGGGCGAAGCGCGCGGCATCGCCGGCCAGTACCGCGACGGCTCGCGCCAGGCACTGAAGGCTCTGCGTGCCCTGTTCGAGTACCTGCGCGGGATCGAGGGCCCGAAGACGATGTTCTACGTCACCGAGGGCCTGGTCGCCGAGTCGAACCGCGAGCTGCGCGAGCTGGCGATCCAGGCCTCGGCGGCGCGAGTCAGCTTCTCGGCGCTCTCCCTCGACGACCCCGGCTTCGCCGACGCCTCGCTGCGCAACACCCCGGAAGGGGTCACGGCCGACATCCAGTTGAAGGGCCTCGGCCTCGACACCCTGGCCTCCCTGGCGCGCGGCAGCGTCTATCGCGTCAGCGGAGCCGGCGAGCGGATCTGGGACCGTCTCGCGCGCGAGCTCTCCGGCTACTGGCTGCTCGGTTTCGAGCCCGAGCCGTCCGACCGCGACGGCAAGGAGCACGACTTCCAGGTCAGGGTCTCGCGCCCGGGCGCGCAGGTGCGGGCGCGGCGCGCGGTCTCGATCCCCGAGCCCGACCCCGAGGGCAAGCGCGACCGCGAGACGCTGCTCGCGATCCTGCGCGCGCCGTTCCCGGCGACCGAGCTGCCGATCCGGGTCGCGACCTACGCGCTGCGCGATGAAGCGACCGGAAAGCCGCGGGTCGTGGTCAGCGCCGAGGTCGGGCGCGCGGGCAGCCCGCCGGAGGCGCTGGCGGTCGGCTTCGTGCTGATCGACGGCCAGGGCCGGATCGCGGCCAACGTCGTGCAGCGCGCCGAAGCCGGCTCGCGATCGCCCGTGCCCTACGTGGGCTCGGCCACCGTCGAGCCGGGGCTCTACTCGCTGAAGCTGGCCGCGCTCGATCGCCGCGGCCGCCGCGGCAGCGTCACCCACCCGGTCAAGGCCGCGATGCACTCGGTCGGCGGGCTCGAGCTGTCCGACCTGATGCTGGCGCCGCCGACCACCGCGGCCGAGCAGAAGCTCCGGCCGGGCGTGGACCTGACGCTGTTCGGACCGCTGCTCGCCTACACGGAGTTCCACGGCAAGCCGGACCGCGTCGAGATCCGCTTCGAGGCCGCCGAGAGCGAGAACGGTCCGGCGCTGATCGCCGCTCCGGCGCGCACCGAGGCCGCGAAGACCGGTCAGTACGTCGCGGCACAGGCGGTGCTGCCCACGGCGCTGCTGCCGCCGGGACCGTACTGGGCGCGCGCGGTGGTCAGCGTCGGCGGCAAGGCACAGGGCCAGCTCGCGCGGCCGTTCACGCTGCGGCCGCGGCAGCCCGGCGAAGCGCCCGCCGGCGGCGCGGGCGTGTCGCGGGCCGGGCTCTCGCCGAGCCTGCCCCGCTTCGAGCGCGGCGAGCTGCTGGCACCGGACGTGATCACGCCGCTGCTCGAGCCGCTCGCGAAACGACCGGAGCTGCAGCGCAGCGCCGCACTGCGCAAGGCGCTCGACCAGGTGCGTACCGGCCAGGCGGCAGCCGCGCTCGACACGCTGTCGGAGGGCGCCGACGAGTCGCTCTCGCTCTCGGTGCTGCGCGGCGTCGGCTTCCTCGCCCGCGGCGACTCGCCTGCCGCGACCACGCAGTTGCGGGGCGCCGTGCGCCAGGAGTCGGACCTCGCGGTGCTGCCGGCGCTGATCGGCGCCTGCTACGCCCACCGCGGCGAAGACCTGCAGGCGGCCGGCGCGTTCCAGACGTCGATCGCCCTCGGCCTCGACTCGCCGCTCGTGGCCGCGCTCGCCGCCGAGGCGCTGCTGCGCGGCGACCAGCCCGACCGCGCGCTCGAGCTGCTGGCCGACGCGACGGCGAGGCACGCCGCAGACATGCGGCTGCAGCGTTCGCTGGGCATCGCCCAGGCGCTCGAGGGCCAGGACGAGAAGGCGCTGCTGACGCTGTCCGCCTACCTCGACGGGAACCCCGCCGACCTCGGCGCGTCGTTCGTCGTGATGCGGCTGCTGTTCGAGCGCTACGCCGCGGGCCAGGCGAGCGACCTGCTGGCCGGGGACCGCGAGCGGCTGACCCGGCTGGCGAAGGCGTACGTCGACGGCAAGGGCCCACAGCGCGAGCTGGTGGCCCAGTGGCTCAAGTACCTCGACAAGCGACGCTAGAACCGGCGCCACGAAGCCCCGAGTCCGCTTAGACTGTCCTCGCGGGGCACCGGAGGTCGGGATGGAGGCGGGCGCGCGGGTTCGACGGCGGGTGGTGGGGGCCCTGGCGCTGGCGGCTGCCATCGGGCTGGCGCTGGACCTGACGGGGGCGGTGCGCGCGCAGACGCCCACGTTCTCGACCGAGATCGACGTCGCCGCGCTCGACGTCAACGTCGTCGACAAGGACGGCCGCCCGATCCGCGACCTGCGGCCGGAGGAGTTCCAGGTCACGGTCGACGGCCGGCCGCGCCGGGTGGTTTCGGCGCAGTTCGTCGACCTCGGCGGCGCCGACGAGCCCGTGGCCTCCCCGACGCCGCCACCCGCCCACTACAGCACCAACGAAGGCGCGGTGGCCGGGCGCATGGTGCTGATCGTCGTCGACGAGGCGGCGATCCGCCCGGGCGGCACGCGCATGGTCGCGGATGCGGCCGGACGGCTGCTGAACCGGCTGGGAGCGCAGGACCGCTCGGCGCTGCTGACGCTGCCGGGCCGCGGCAGCCAGCAGGTCGACTTCACGAGCGACCACGCCAAGGTGCTCGACGCGCTCAAGAAGTCGCAGGGCCGGGCGCCGCTCTCCGCACGCCGCCGCGTCAGCCTCGGCGAGGCGCTCGCGATCGAGGAGAACGACAGGATCATCTACGAGGAGGTCGTGCTCGGGCGCGAGTGCCCGCCGACGATGAACGCCCTCGAGCGCGAGATCTGCATCAACGACGTGGTCGGGGAAAGCCTGCGCACCGCGCACTTCTACCGTGACGGCGCGCGCAACTCGCTGAAGGCGCTGCGCGCGCTGTTCGAGTACCTGCGCGGGATCGAGGGCCCGAAGACGCTGATCTTCGTCAGCGAAGGCCTGGTCAACGAGTCGACCCGCGAGTTGCGCGAGCTGGCGGTCGAGGCCTCGGCCGCGCGCGTGACGTTCTCCGTGCTGTCGCTCGAGGGCCCGAGCGGCATCGACGCCTCGCTCTCCGACGCACCGCAGGGCCTCACGTTCGACAACCAGACCAAGGCGCTGGGCCTCGACATCCTGGCCTCGCTGGCGCGCGGCACGGTGTATCGCGTGACGGCGGCCGGCGACCGGATCTGGGAGCGTCTCGCCCGCGAGCTGACCGGCTACTGGCTGCTCGGCTTCGAACCCGAGCCCGGCGACCGCGACGGCAAGGAGCACGACTTCCGCGTCAAGGTGACCCGCCCCGGCGCCGAGGTGCGCGCGCGCCGCGCCGTCAGCATCCCCAAGGCGGACCCCGGCGGCGAAGGCGCGCGGGAGACCCTGCTGGCCGTGCTGCGCGCGCCGTACCCGGCGACCGAACTGCCGATCCGCGTCGCCAGCTACACGCTGCACGACGCGGGCAGCGGCAAGGCGCGGGTCGTGGTCAGCGCGGAGATCGGCCGCAGCGGCGACGTCGCGGAGTCGATGAACGTCGGCTTCGTGCTGATCGACGCCCAGGGCCGCGTCGCCGCCAACGTGATCCAGCGCGCCGAGGCCGCGCCGCGCGCGCCGCTGCCCTACCTCGGCTCGGCCGTCGTCGAGCCCGGGCTCTACACGCTCAAGCTGGCGGCACTCGACGCCCGCGGCCGCCGCGGCTCGGTGACCCATCCCGTCAAGGCCGCGCTGCACGAGATCGGCGGCGCACGGCTGTCGGACCTGATGCTGAGCGTGCCGCAGGCGCGCGCCGAGCAGCGGCTGCGCCCGGGGATCGACCTCGCGGTGGCCGGCCCGCTGCTCGCCTACACCGAGCTGCAGGGTGGAGGCGACACCGTGCGCGTGCGCTTCGAGGTCGCGGCCACCGAAGACGGCCCGGCCCTGCTCGCCGCGCCGGCGCGCGTGCAAGCGGCGGCGTCCGCCGGAGCCTCCACCGCTCAGGGGCTGCTGCCCGCCCACCTGTTGCCCCCGGGCGGCTACGTCGCCCGGGCCAGGGTCGCGGTCGGCGGTCGCGACCAGGGCCAGCTCAGCCGCCCGTTCTCGGTGCGTGCGCGCCAGGCTGGCGAGGCGCCGGCCGGCGGCGCGGGACTCGACGCGGCGGCCCTCGCGCCGAGCCTGCCCCACTTCGACCTGCGCGACCTGGGCGAGCCCGCGCTGCTGGCGACGCTGGCCGAAGCGGTGGCGGCCCGGCCCGAGGTGCGGGAGTCCGCGGCGCTGCAGGCCGCGCTGGTCCAGGTCCGGGCGGGCACGCCGCAGGCGGCGCTCGACGCGCTCTCCGAAGGAGCGGCCGACTCGCCCGCGCTCGCGGTGCTGCGCGGCATCGGCTTCCTCGGCCGCGGCGACGCCCGTGCCGCGCGCATGCAGTGGTGCGAGGAGCCGCACGAGGGATTCGCCGCGCCCGCGCTGCTGGCAGGCGCCTGCCACGCGACGCGCGGCGAGCACGCTGCCGCCGCGCGCGCGTTCGAGGCCGCCATCGCACAGGTTCCGGCCTCGGCCGCGGCGACGGCACTCGCGGCCGAAGCCCACCTGCGCGCGGGCGACGCGGCGGCGGCGCTGGCGGTCGCCGAGCGGGCCGCGCCGTCGCTCCGCCTGCGACGAGCCCAGGGGCTCGCCCTCGCGCTGCGCGGTCGCCACGCCGAGGCGGCGACGATGCTCGCCGGCTACCTGGACGAGCGCCCCGACGACACTGGCGCCGGCTTCGCGCTGATGCGCGTGCTGTTCGAGCGCTACGCGCGCGGCGAGACGCCGCACCTGCTGGCCGGCGACGAGCGCCTGGCGCGCCACGCCCGCGCCTACGTCGCGGCCCGCGGCCCCCAGCACGAGCTGGTCGCGCGCTGGCTCGCCGCGGCCTGAGCCGCCTCTAGCGCGTCCCCCGCGGCCGGGTCATCGCCTGGGCGAAGGCCCCGGCGATGCGCTCGTGGCCGGCGTCGTTGGGATGCAGGAAGTCGAAGAACAGGTCGGGCCACTGCGACTCGGGCCCGAACGCGGTCCAGGCGTCGGCCAGCACCGCCCCCTCCTGCGCGACCATCGGGCGGATCAGCTCGTTCTGGATCCGGACCCAGTAGCTGCGGTCGGCGACCCGCGGCGCCGTGGCGGTCGGATCGACCGGCGGGATCGTGCCCACGACGGGCAGGCTGCCGGCGGCGCGCGCCATGCGGATCATCTCGCGCAGCCGCTCGACGGTGAAGCACTCCTCGGGCGCGCGGAACGCGCAGCGGCTCCAGTCGTTGGTGCCGTAGAGGATCAGCGCGTACGCGGGGCGCCGCTCGGCGAGCGCGTCGGGCAGCCGGCGCACGCCGTCTTCGCTGAGGCTGCTGGGCACGCCGTCCGCCACCACGGTCGCTTCGCCCCACGTGGCCCGCAGTTGCGCCTCGAGCATCACGGGCCAGCCGCGGCGCAGGGTCGCGCCCTGGCCCCAGGTGATGCTGTCGCCGAAGGCGAGGTAGGTGTTGGGGTGGTTGGTCCCCGTGGGCAGCACGGCCGGCGTCGCCACGATCGTCCCCGCGCCGAGCGGCAGCTCGAGCCGCGGCAGCCGGCCTGCCTCGAAGTACGGTGGCAGGCCCTCGGCGGGCAGCGACAGCGCCTGGGTCCCGGCGGGCACGCCGGGGATCGTGAACTCCCCGCGCGCGTCCGTCGTCGCCGCCTGGCCCCCGGCGACGACGCGCACGCCGGGCAGCCGCACGCGCTCCTCGGCGCCGAGCACTCCGTCGGCGTTCTGGTCGTAGAAGACGACGCCGGTGACGGAGTGGGAGGCCCCGGCGCTCGGCGCGCCAGGCGACCCTCCCCCGCAGGCGCTCAGCAGCAGCGCCGCGACGGCGCCCGCCCGCAGCGGGGTGCTCACGGCCGCTCGGCCATCGCCCACAGCGCCCAGGGCAGGCCGTGGCCCGTCGTCCATCCGAAGAAGCGCAGGCCGTGGGCGGGGTCCCAGTTCGGGGGGCGCACGCGGTCGGCGGCCGGGAACTCCCGGCGATAGAACGTCGGCGAGGCCGGCACATGACCGGCCGAGCGCAGCGCAGCCGCCAGCGCGCCCTGCGTCCAGTCCCCGTCGAAGCCGCGCGGCAGCGGGTCGGTCCGCAGCAGCGCGGCCCGCCGCGCGAGCTCCTCTCGGAAGCTCGGCTCGCGCGAGAGCTCGTAGCCGACGGCCAGCGCGTGGAGCGAGGCGAGGTAGGACTCCATCCAGTGGTTGAGCGAGGGCACGTCGCGCTCGCGCCGCGCGTGGCGCACCAGCGCCGCGGCGATCGCCTCGTCCTCCAGCACGTCGAGGGCGAGCCGCAGGCCGTGGGTCGAGTAGACCTGCGAGTAGCCGTAGCGCTCGAGCGCCAGCTCGCCGCCCTGCTCCTCCTGCAGCCGCAGCGAGCGCAGCACGCGGGCGCGCAGCTCGTCGAGGTAGCGCGGGTCGCGCGTCGCGTCGGCGACCTCGGCCAGGTTCCAGGTCGACAGCGAGAGCCGCCGCCCGGTCAGCTCGTGCTCGCCCCACAGGCGCCGCAGGTGCATGTCGGCGGTCTGCCGCGCCACCTCGAGCGCGCGGTGGTCGGCGGCGAGGTAGTAGTCGGCCATCCAGCCGGCGACCCACACATGGGCCGAGAGGGCGTGGGCCCAGTGCTGCGCGGCGTGGCGGCGGCCGAGCCCCAGCCACTTCGAGGCGGGCGGCGCCTCCAGGCTGCTCCACCAGTCGACCGCGCGGTTGCTCTCGCCGTGGTAGGCGGGCCCCGCCGGCCAGTGGGTGTTGTCGACGTCCATCGTGTGGCGCGACATCGCCTGCGCCGCGTCGAAGAAGCGTGGGTCGCCGGTGCGCGCGAAGTGGACCCACAGCTCGAAGTCCTGGGCCGGCTCGTTGTGGCCCCAGAAGTCCCAGCGGCCGTTGTCGTAGCGCTGCTTGAGGTCGCCGAAGTCGAAGACGCCCCACCACGGCGCCCAGCGCTGGTTGAACAGCACCCACTCGAACTTCTGGTCGAGCGCGCGCTCCAGTTCCGGCCGGGCGTCGGCGCGCCCGGCGAAGCGGCCCCACACGCCCGAGCGCCCGTACCAGTCGCCCTGCGCGTGGGCGACGGGGGGCTCGAGCAGGAAGCGGAGCGTGCGCTCGAGCTCGGCGGGGGGCAGGTCGGCGCGGTGGAAGAACAGCACCGCCTCGCTGGTCTTCGCGAGCCCCTGCGCCCAGTTCTCGACCGCACCTTCGGCGCCGGGCGCGGACGAGTCGCGGGCGAAGCTCATCGCGCCGGCGCGCGGCGACCAGAAGTACGCCTCGAGGCGCCCGCTGCCCGGGTCGAACGCCAGTTCCTTGGGGTGCTCCTCGACGAAGCGCGGCAGCGCCACGGCGACGCCGCGTTTCGCGTCGCGCACGTCGAGCCAGCCCGGCGCCCGCTCCGCCGCGTCGCGCACGCGATCGCCGTCCCGAAGCTCGGCCGCGAACCCGCCCTGGCGGGCGTCGGGCCCGGACTCGGGGGCGATCCCGGCCGCGCCGCGCGGGCCGAGCTGGCTCAGCGAGACGGGTCCCGCGGGCGAAGCCAGCTCGACCGGGCGCGCCGCGCCCGGGGCGTGCCAGCTCCCGGCGTGCAGCGCCGTCGTCACGGTGGGCGAGGAGCCGAGCGCGAGCTGCAGGCCGAGGCCCAGCGCCTGCAACTGGTCCTCGGGCTGGGTCCAGCCGGGGTCCGCGGGGTCGCCCTCGTCGAGCTCGCGGGCCTGGGTCGCGAGGTGCGGGTACTCGCCCTTCAGGGGGCGATGGCGGTCGGGCGTGCCCGTGTAGACCCAGGTGTGCTGCACGCGCACGTACGCGCGGCCGGCGTAGAAGTGGAACCGCGTGACGAACGGCGCGGCGGGCTGGTCGGGGCGGCCGTAGCGGTACTCGCCCTCGAAGCGCACGACGGCGTGCAGCGGGCCCGAGCCGCGTTCCAGCGTCGAGCGCAAGAGCACGGCGCGCGAGACGTCGAGGCCCTGGGCGTCGAGCAGGTCGGCGAAGGCGCCGCGCGCGCCCGCCTGCTCGACGACGACGTCCCCGGCGTCGAAGCCGTCGCCGTCCGCGTCGAACAGCGCCTGCTGCACGAAGCCGCCTTCGCCCTGGCGCAACGTCACGTGCAGCGGACCGGCGGTGACGTCGACGGCGCCGCCCGGCCGCGGGTTGTTGACGACCCGCAGCGGTCCGTCGAGGCCCGCGGCCGGCAGCCGGCGCCGCACGCCCGGCCCGTACTCGACCGTGTAGCGCTCGGCGTCGGTCGCGAAGAAGAAGATCCACACCCACTTGAGGCTGCGGCCCGCGCCCCAGCGCGAGACCTCGGTGACCTGGGCCTCGACCTCGCGGCCGGCGGCGTCGAGCACCCGCAGGTGGTCGGGCGACTCGAGCGCGCCTTTCGGCAGCGGCAGGCCGAACAGCACGGGCGCGCCCGTGGCGTGACGCGCGACGTGGACCGGGACGCGGGTCGGCGCGGCGGGTGCGGCCGGGGCGGCCGCGCCGGGCGCGGCGCAGGCCAGCAGCGGGATCAGGGCGAAGAAGAGTGACCGGGCACGCATCGAGGGGCCTCCGGGGCGCACGTCCAGACCGAAGTGTAGGGCGAGGCGGGGAGCTACCATCAACGTGGCATGCAGTACTGGCACTGGCTGCTCCTCACCTCGGCCGCGTTCGTGATCCTCGAGCGGCTGCGGCCCTGGCGCCCGCAGCGGGCGCTGCGGCCCGGGCTGCTGCGCGATGCCTCGTTCCTGGCCCTGAACGGCCACTTCTTCGCGGTCCTCACCGGCGGCCTCGAGGCCGGCCTGGTCGCCGCGATCGTCGTGGCGGCGCGCGACGCGGGGCTCGTGCTCGGCCGGTCGCCGATCGGCGGCTGGCCGCTGCTCGTCCAGGTGCCGGTGCTGCTGGTCGTCTCCGACTTCCTGCAGTGGTGCATCCACCGCCTGCTGCACGGAGTGCCGTGGCTGTGGCAGGTCCACAAGGTCCACCACTCGATCCGCGAGATGGACTGGATCGGCAACTGGCACTTCCACTGGGCGGAGATCCTCGTCTACCGCTGGCTGCAGTGGGTGCCGCTGGCGTGGCTCGGCGCCTCGCCGCAGGCCGCGCTCGTCGTCGCGGTGATCGGCACGGTCTGGGGCAACCTGAACCACGCGAACGTCGACTTCGACGCGGGACCGTTGCGGCGGGTGCTGAACAGCCCGCGCATGCACCTGTGGCACCACGACGCCTCCGACGAAGGCGGCGTCGCCAAGAACTTCGGCGTCGTCTTCAGCGCCTGGGACTTCCTGTTCGGCACCGCTTACTGGCCGCGCGAGCGCAGCCCGCAGCGGCTCGGCTACCCCGGCGACGGCGAGATGCCCGCGGGCCTCGTTGGCCAGCTCGCGTGGCCGCTCGCGCGCCGGGCCCCGGTCGGAGGTTGAACTCGGGACACTCGCGAAAGCGTCAACCGCGCGCTGGCGCCCGGGCCCGGGCAGGCGGATCTTGAAGGCATGAGCAGCGAACGCGCCGTGCTGCGCCGGCACCTTCGGCACTGGCAGGAACGCGGCCTCGTCGGCGAGGAGCAGGCGGGCGCCCTGCTCGCCGCCAGCGAAGAGCTGCTGCGGCGCAACGCGTCCCGCCTCGTGCTGGGCGCCCTGGCCGTGCTGGGCGCCGGGCTCGTCCTGGCCGGCGCAGGCCTGCTGCTCGCGCAGCACTGGCTCGAGCTCCACCGCTTCGCGAAGCTCGGCGGCTGGGCGCTGCTGCAAGTCGCCTTCACCGTGCTGGCGTTCGACCTCGGGCGCCGCGTCCCCGACCGGCCCGCCCTCGCCGAAGCCGCGGCCCTGGTGGCCGGAGGCCTGCTGCTCGTGGGCATCTCCCTGGTCGCCGAGATCTACCACCTCGACGGCCGCACCGCGAACAGCCTCTGGCTGTGGGCCGCGCTGGTGCTGCCGATGTCCTTCGTACTGGAGCGCCGCGCGCCAGCCGGCGTGTTCGGCGCGGCGCTGCTCGCGGCGCTGCTGTTCGAGGTCTTCGAGCCGGGCTCGCCGGTCAAGGCCCGTGACGTGGACGGGCCGTGGTTGTGGCTGGCGCTGCCCCTGGTCGCCGCGGGCGTCGCCGCGCGGCTCCCGCGGGCACCGCAGGCGCTCGCGGGCGTCGCGGGCGGCTGGGCCTTCGGCTTCACCCAGCTCGCGCTGCTGGTGTTCGGAGCGGCGCAGGACCTGGACGGCTCCGACCTCGGGCGCGCATGGGCCGTGGCGCTCGCGGGCCTCGGCTGGGCGCTGTGGCGGCCGCATGACGTGCTCGGCGCGACGCTCTCGGTCGCCGAATGGCGGGGGCTGCTCGTGGGCTCGCTGGCGCCCTGGCTGCTGGTCGGGCCGGGCTACGAGCCCGGCTCGCCCGTCGACGCGGCGGCCGTCGCAGTCGCGTGGGTCGTGCAGCTCGCCGCCGCGGTGCTGGTGGTGCGGGCGGGGGCGCGCGCCCAGGCCGCGGGCTGGATCAACGCTGGCTACGCGGGCGTGGCTCTCGGCATCCTGGTCCGCTACTTCGATTTCTTCCCGAACGCGCTGGAGGGAGGGCTCGCGCTGCTGGTCACGGGCCTGCTCCTGCTCGCGGTCCTGTTCGCGCTGGAGCGTTCGCGCCGGCTGGCGCTGCGGCGCCTCGCGGAGGCCCGGCCATGAAGCGCGCGCTGCTGCTGGCCCTCGTGCAGGCGGGCGTGATCCTGGGCTGGGCCGCTACCGAGGAGCTCGTGCGCCGCGCGGCGCCCACGTTCCGGGTGCCGCTCGTGGCGAGGGCGACCAGCGACGAACATCGCGGCCGCCATACCCACTTCCAGCCGGCCGACCTGGAGCGACCGTCGGGCGCGGCAGGCGCTCTGCTGACGGACGTGGAGATCGAGCGTTTCCTCGCCGGGGCGGCGGACTTCCACGGCCCGGCACTGGTCGGCTTCTGCCCGCAGGGTTCGCTCCAGCGCGTCTGCGCGCTGGAGCGCCTCGACGCAGCGCCGGCGAGCCGCCCCGCGTCGGCCGGGTCGTGGTCTCGCGCCCGCCTCCACGTGTGGCAGCACGAGGGTTGGCAGGTGCGCGCGGACTTCGTGGCCACGCGGCTGTTCCTGCCGGAGGGCCTGGCGCTCCCCGCGCTGGCGACGGCCGCGGGCTGGACGCTGGAGCTGGCCCACCGCCCGGATCGTCCGCCGCTGCCGCTGCGCCTCTACTTCGAAGACCAGCTCGTCTTCGAGGGCTGACGC
Organism: Vicinamibacteria bacterium; assembly: GCA_025994075.1. Lineage (GTDB taxonomy): Bacteria > Acidobacteriota > Vicinamibacteria > Fen-336 > Fen-336 > WYBL01. The sequence goes on along the minus strand of JAMQGV010000004.1, from coordinate 47,477 downwards.
GAATCCTACGGTCGCAGCGGGTGGCGCCAGCGCAGGCCCGGGAAACGGTCGAAGTCGGAATCTGTCGTGACCAGGGTGCAGCCGTGCTCGATGGCCACCGCTGCGTGCTGTGCGTCAGCGACAAGCTTCCCGGTGGCCCCGGCGCGACGGCACAGGTCTTCGAAGATGGCGAGGTGCTCGGGCCCGGGCCCCACCACGCGGGCATTCGGGCGCGCGCGCAGTTCCTCGACGAATGCGAAGACCTCGTCCAGGCTCGACGGCCGGCGGAAGATCCTCGGGTTGGTGGTGATCCGCACGATCGCCGAAAGCGCGAGCACCGAGAGCGCGAACGGCTCCCGGCGTGTCGCGAGATCCGTGAGCCAGGCGGCGTAGCGGGAGTGGTCGACCGTCGAGTCCTCGCGGTGCGCGTAGACGAGGACGTTGACGTCCGGCAGCAGCATCAGCGGCCGTCGCGCCCGTAAAGGGCCTCGTCCTCCGCGGCCAGCAGGGCCCCGTGGCGGTCGAGGTCGACGCCGGGTGAGACGCCATCGCCTTTCACCGTGACCAGCCGGAACGGCCGCTCGGGGGCCGCCGGGCTGCGCTTGAGGGCGTCGTCCAGGGTGCGGGCGATGAAGGCGCTGACCGAGAGCCCGAGCTGGGCGGCCCGCTGCCGGACGCGGCGCCCGAGGCGGTCGTCGATCGAGATCGTCGTCCTCATATGAGGATCATACTCGACCAGTGCCGGCGCACACGCGGGTCGAGCTTCGGTCAGTCGCGCGCTGCAGGCAGGCGGAGCGCCGCCATCTCCTCGCCGTTGCGGACCAGCAGCACGTCGCCGACCAGCGCCGGCTGGTTCCAGGTACGCCCCCCGATCGCCTCCGCGCGGGCGAGTTCCGCAAATCCGTCGGCGCTCGCCTTGACGAGCGCGAGCCCGCCGTCCTCGGTCACCACCAGCAGCAGGTCCTGCTCGGGCAGCAGCAGGAGCTGGCCGCTGCCGTAGCGCCCGCCCTTCCACCGCCGCTCGCCCGTCGCCAGGTCGATGCACGCCAGGATGCGGTTGTCGAAGCCGTAGGCGTGTCCCTCGTGCACGACGACCTGGTTGAAGGCCGGCTTCAGCGCGTTCGACGTCCAGCGCTCGGTCACGGACCAGGCGTCGCCCTGGCGCGCGACCTTCAGGCGGCGGGTGCCGATCGGGGAGGCGCCGCCGTCGACCATGCTGATCAGCACGTCGCCGTCGGCGGTCGGCACCGGCTGCATCACGCCGATGCCGCTCCAGTCCGGGCCGGCCCACGCGTGGGTCCACAAGCGGCGGCCGTCGGCGGGCGCGAAGCCCACCGCGCCGGTGTGGGTGACCAGCACGATCTGCGACACGCCGTCGAGCGTCAGCAGGTGCGGGGAGCTGTAGCTGCCGGCGCGGTCCGCATCGCGCCAGCGCGGCTCGCCGGTGGCGACGTCGTACGCGGCGAGCCCGCCGGCGTGGACGACGACGAGGCCGTCGACCACGAGCGGCGACGTCACGAAGCCCCACAGCGGGCGCTTGCCCCCCGCGTCCGCGGCGAGGTCGCGCGACCACAGCCGCGCGCCGTCGTCGGGATCGAGCGCGTTCAGGATGCCGGTACCGCCCAGCGTGAAGAGCCGCCCGCCCTCGAGCGCCGGCGTGGCGCGCGGGCCGGCGCCGACGTGGGCATCCCAGAAGCGCGCGGCGTCGCGATGCGTCCACACCGGCTCGCCGCTGCGCAGGTCGTAGGCCGCGACGATCTCCTCCTCGCCGCGCTGCTCGTGGGTGAAGAGCCGGTCGCCGCGCACGGCGAACGAGGACACGCCGGGGCCGATCGGGCGCCGCCACAGCGAGGCGGGCGGCGACGCGTTCCAGTCGCTGCCGATGCGCACCCCGGGCACCACGCCGTCGCGGCGCGGGCCGCGGAAGCCGGGCCACTCTGCCGCCTCTTCGGGCGCCGCCGCGACGGCCACGGGGCCCACCCCGGCAACAGCAGGCCCCTCGGGCGCGGGTGCCGCGACCGCTGCGGGCACGGGCGTCGGAGTCGCGCTTGCCGGGGTCGCCGCGGGGGCGGCCGGCGGAGCGGGCGGCGGCAGCGGCGCGGCCTGCGCCAGCAGCCGCTCCTCGGCCGTCGGCGTCCAGCGCCAGACGAACTCCGGCATGCCGTTGCCGGTGACGCCTTCGCTCCGCACGAGCGTGAAGGCGCCGCAGGCGAGCAGGATCGCCGCCGCCGTCAGGGCGCGCCGGGCCCCGGCGCCGAGCCGGCGCCCGGCCACGGTCGCGCCGACGAAAGCGAGGCTGACCGCTGGGATGCCCCACAGCACGAACTGGAAGCCCATGTTGCCGCGGGCGACCGACTCGTGGAGCAACCGCGGCGTCAGCGCCATCGCGCCGATCGCGAGCGCGAGGCCGCCGAGCCGATCGACCCACGGCGCTCGACTGAAGAGCAGCCACCAGAACAGGACCAGCGGCCCGCAGGCCAGGGCGCCCAGGATGCCGTGCTGCGCGAAGTCGGGGGCGAACCGCGGGACGACGACCCACCCGAACCACTGCAGCGCGACCAGCGCGACCCCTGGCCACAGGCGAAGCTCCGGCGTCCTCGCGGCGTCGCTCATCGATCCTCCGATCTGGCCCGTGTTCAGCGATACGGACAACGGGCCCGCCGTGTTCAAACACTTGCCTTATGCTCCAGGCGTCCACGAAAAGGAGGCCTCATGCGCCGCGCCGTGCTCGCCGCCGCTCTCGTCACGCTGCTGCCGTCCGTCGCCGCCGGCCAGGACCGGAGCAGCCCCGTGGACCTGGTGCAGGCCCAGCTCACGGTGCCCTCCAAGGTCGAGGTCGGCAAGCGCTTCTTCGTGATCGACGTCGTCGAGAACGTCGGCGAGGCGGCCGCGACGCCGACCATCACGGGCTTCTGCCTGTCGAAGACGGAGACCTGCGGGCCGGACGGGCTGAAGTTCGCCGCGCGGCGGGTGCCGAGCCTGGAGTCGGGCCAGACCCACCAGGGCGAGTCGCGGCTGGAGCTGCCGGCGTCGGTCGAGCCCGGAACCTACTTCCTGATCGTCACCGCGAACGCCAACTCCGACGTGACCGAGCGCTACCGCGACAACAACGTGCTGGCCCGCAAGCTCGAGGTCAAGGCGAAGAAGTAGCCGCGCCCCGCCGGCCTCACGGCCGCGGCAGCCGCAGGTCGACGTGGTGGAGCCAGGCGGCAGGCGAAGGCTCGGAAGCGGAGGCACCCGCGGGCGCCGGCTGGTACAGCCAGCGCTCGAGGCGAGCGCGCACGTCGGCTCCACTCCAGGCCTCGAACTCATCGGCCAGATCCCACGTCGTCATCGGGTCGAACTGCCGCCGCGCGTGGAGGTCGCGCAGGAACGCCACCATGCGCGCGCGGCCGCCGGCCTCCTGCGCGAGGGCGTGGATGATCCGCGCGCCCTGGTCGTACGCGCGGCGGTCGAAGCCGACGGCCACCGCGGAGCGGCCGGCGACGATGTCGGAGCGATAGTCCTCGGCGATCGGCGCCCACGCCGGGTCGACCGAGAGCTCGTACCACATCGTGATCGCCTCGTCCCACCAGGAGTCCCGGTAGGTGCGGGCGATCGTGCTGCACGCGAAGTACATGTGGAACACCTCGTGGCGCAGCGCGCGCAGCGAGGTGGTCGTCGCGCCGTAGTACTCCATGCCGCCGCCGCCCTGGGTGAGCACGACGTCGAGGCCGCGCGGCATCGGGAACGGCCCCAGCTCCCGGTCGAGCTCCGCGAGCCACGGCTCGAGGATCACGAAGGCCTCGTCCGCCGTGACGCCGCCGGTCGGCGCCAGCACCCGCACGTCGACGCTGCCGATCCTGCGCGCCACGAGGGCGTGGGTGCGCGCCGGGGCGAGGTGGAACATCACCGTGTACGCCGCGACCGGCCGCCCCGTGTCGAGCACCCACTCCTGCACGTCGCCCGCGGCGCGCGACGCGAGGCCGCCGCTGCCGACGGCCACGTAGGGCTCCGCCGCGTGCACGCGGAAGGTCAGCACGTGGTGGGCCAGCTCGTGCGGGGTGTTGAGTGCAGGAAACAGCGTCTCGTTGCCGCGGCCTTCGATGTCGTTGACGTCCGCGTAGAAGCGCCCGTCCGCGTCGGCCATCGTCAGCGGATAGCTCGCCTCCAGGCGGTGCGACACTCCGCCGGCGAGGTCGCGCTCGAGCTCGACCGACACCTCGCCGGAGCCCGCGAAGGCGAGCAGGCGCACGTCGGCGGCGCGCGCGGGATCGAGTTCCTCGCCGTTCAGCCGCAGGCCGAGCCGCGGCGCCTGCGCGGCCTCGAGGTGCAGGATCGGCCGCGTCTGGCCGGGCCGCATCCGGAACGTGATCGCCGCCTGGGCCTGGACTCGGCGCTCGGACGGGAAGATGTCGAAGATCACCTCGGCGCGCTCGACGTCGACGCGGAACACCGAGTCGAGCAGGTCGCTCTCGCTGGCCGCCGCGGGCAGCGGCACCGCGGCCACCACCGGGATCGCCGCCGCTGCGGCCGCGCCCGGGGCCGGCGCGCCTGCTCCGCCGCCGCCGCAGGCCAGGCTCCCCGCCACGACCGCCGCCAGCCCCGGCGCGAACCGCCGCGCTCCGCCCATGGCCGCCTCCCGGCCCCCCGTGGTGATCCTACGCTAGTCGGGTTCCGACGCCGGGATGAACCCGGCGCCGGTCCCATGGGGGCTCCGTCGGACGACTCCGGCCTCCTCCGCCCCCAAACCCCCGACGGGCTTGACACGGGCCCGCCCCGGCTTTACTCTTTCATCCGGATATACGGATGAATCAGGAAGCGCTGCTGACGCGGATCGAGAGCCTGGCGGACCCGACCCGGGTGCGCCTGCTGCGGCTGCTCGAGCGCCACGAGCTGGGCGTGCTGGAGCTGTCGGACGTGATGCAGCTCCCGCAGTCGACCGTCAGCCGCCACCTGAAGCACCTCGCCGACCGCGGCTGGGTCCGCCACCGCGCGCAGCGCACCGCCAACCTCTACCGCCTCGCCGCCGACGAGCTGCCCTCGGGCGCGCGCCGGCTGTGGCAGGTGACGCGCTCCGAGACCGAGGGCTGGGCGGCCCTGGCCCAGGACCAGCTCCGCCTCGAGCGCCGGCTCAAGGAGCGCGGCGCCGACGCCCAGGCCTTCTTCGCCAGCGCGGCGACGCGCTGGGACAAGCTGCGCGACGAGCTCTACGGCCGCGCCTTCCCGGCCGCCGCGATGGCGGCGCTGCTGCCCGCGGGCTGGACCGTCGCCGACCTCGGCTGCGGCACCGCGCAGATGGCGGCGACCCTCGCGCCCCACGTGAAGCGCGTGATCGGCGTCGACCAGTCGGCCGCGATGCTGAAGGCGGCCCGCAAGCGGGTCGCCGGCCTCGCCAACGTCGAGCTGCGCCAGGGCGAGCTGCGGGCGCTGCCGATCGAGGACGGCGCCTGCGACGGCGCGCTGATGACGCTGGTGCTCGGCTACCTGCCCGACCCGGCGCCGGCGCTGGCCGAGTCGTTCCGGGTGCTCGCGCCGGGCGGCCGCCTGGTGGCGATCGACGTGATGCGCCACGACCGCGAGGAGTTCGCCCGCCAGATGGGCCACGCCAACCTGGGCTTCGAGCCCGAGGCGCTGGCCGGCCTGCTGACGAGCGCCGGCTTCGAAGAGATCGCGGTGCGCCCGCTGCCCCCGGAGGCGGGGGTCAAGGGCCCCGCCCTGCTGCTGGCCACGGGCACGCGCCCGCTGGCCCGTTCCCGTTCATAAGAAGGAGACAGAGACGAACATGGCCACGACCCCCGCGCACACCCCGCTCGTCCAGAAGAAGGGCGGCATGGAGTTCTACGTGAAGGACCTCTCGCTGGCCGAGTGGGGCCGCAAGGAGATCCGGCTCGCCGAGCAGGAGATGCCCGGCCTGATGGCCGTGCGCAAGGAGTACGCCGCGTCGCAGCCGCTCAAGGGCCAGCGCATCACCGGCTCGCTGCACATGACGATCCAGACCGCGGTGCTGATCGAGACCCTGAAGGCGCTCGGCGCCGAGCTGCGCTGGGTGTCGTGCAACATCTTCTCGACCCAGGATCACGCGGCCGCGGCGGTCGTCGTCGGCCCCGAGGGCACGGTCGACGCGCCGAAGGGCGTGCCGGTCTTCGCCTACAAGGGCGAGTCGCTCGAGGAGTACTGGGAGTTCACGTCGCAGGCGCTCGACTTCGGCAACGGCCAGGGCCCGACCCAGATCGTCGACGACGGCGGCGACGCGACGCTGCTGATCCACAAGGGCGTCGAGTTCGAGAAGACGGGCGTGGTGCCCGCGCCCGAGACCGCCGACTCCGAGGAGTTCGCGATCGTGCTGCGCCTGCTGGCGCGGATGATCAAGGAGGACGGCCAGCGCTTCACCAGGATGGCGAAGGCGCTGAAGGGCGTCTCCGAGGAGACCACGACCGGCGTGCACCGCCTGTACGAGATGCAGAAGGCCGGCCAGCTCCTGTTCCCCGCCATCAACGTCAACGACTCGGTCACCAAGAGCAAGTTCGACAACCTCTACGGCTGCCGCCACTCGCTGATCGACGGCATCTTCCGCGCCAGCGACGTGATGATCTCCGGCAAGGTCGCGGTGGTGCTCGGCTACGGCGACGTGGGCAAGGGCTGCGCCCAGTCGCTGCGCGGCCAGGGCGCGCGCGTGATCGTCACCGAGATCGACCCGATCTGCGCGCTGCAGGCGGCGATGGAGGGCTACCAGGTCCTGACCCTGGAGGACGTGGTCGAGACCGCCGACATCTTCATCACCGCCACCGGCAACCGCGACGTGATCACGGTCGAGCACATGGCGCGGATGAAGGACAAGGCGATCGTCGGCAACATCGGCCACTTCGACAACGAGATCGACATGGACGGCCTCAAGAAGACGCCGGGCGTCGTCCGCACCAACATCAAGCCGCAGTACGACATGTTCACGTTCCCGGACGGCCACTCGGTGATGATCCTGGCCGAGGGCCGGCTGCTGAACCTAGGCTGCGCGACGGGCCACCCCAGCTTCGTGATGTCGAACAGCTTCACGAACCAGGTGATCGCCCAGATCGAGCTCGCGCAGAACGCGGGCCAGTACGAGAAGAAGGTGTACGTGCTGCCGAAGAAGCTGGACGAGAAGGTCGCCCGGCTCCACCTCGCGCAGATCGGCGTCAAGCTGACGACGCTGACCCCGCGCCAGGCCGAGTACATCGGCGTCAAGCCCGAGGGCCCGTACAAGCCCGACACGTACCGCTACTAGTCCGCACGGTCCACGAGGACCACGAGGGCCGGGCCGCTCGCAGGAGCGCCCGGCCCGTCGTTTCTTCGGGTGCTGCTCGGGCACGTCATGCGGAAGGCCGCGCGGCCATGAGCAGAACGCGGACCAAACGTCGGCACTTGCATCTATCTGCCGACATTTACTACCCTCCGGGCAATGGGACGCAAGCACCTGACGTCGGGCCACCTCCAAGCCGCCAACCTGGGAGTCTTCTTCCGATCTCGCGACCTCCCCGCGCTCGGCCTCACTCTCCGAGACCTCCAGTGCCTCGTCTCGGACGGCACGGTCGAAAAACTCGGGCCCGGCCTCTACCGTCTCGCCGCCGTCGAGCCGAACGAGTTCGAGACGCTGGCGATGGTGGCCTCGGCGGTGCCGAACTCCATCGTCTGCCTGCTCTCCGCGCTCCGCGTCCACGGCATCGGGACCCAGTCCCCGCACGAGGTCTGGATCGCTCTCGACCGCAAGGCGCGCAAGCCGCAGCGCATCCCCGCCCCGCTCCGCATCGTCCGCTTCTCCGGCGCCATGCTCCGTTACGGCGTCGTCACGCAACGCATGCTCGGCGTCCCCGTGGCGATTACGTCACCCGCGCGCACGGTCGTCGACTGCTTCCGCTACCGCAACAAGATTGGCGTGGATGTCGCGAAGGAGGCCCTGCACGACGCCCTGCGCTCGAGGGTCACCACCGTCACCGAGATCGTCCGCGCGGCCGAAGCCTGTCGAGCCCGCACGGTGCTGCGGAGCTACTTGGACGCGCTCCCGTGAGGCCCGACGCTCCCCGCCACCGGCCCGCCTCCATTCACCGGCGCCTGCTGAACGGAGCCCGGGAGCGCGGAGAAGATCCGCAGTTCGCCGTTCAACGCTACGCGGCGGAGCGCTTCCTGTACCGGCTCGGCGTCTCTTCCCATCGCGACGCGTTCGTCCTCAAGGGGGCGATGCTCTTCGCGATCTGGGGCGGTTCCGCATACCGGCCCACGCGCGACCTCGACTTCACGGGTTACGGAGACCCGGACGATGCAGCGGTCCGGCACCGCATCCGCGACGTCTGTCAGGTCGAGGTTCCCGACGACGGCATGACCTTCGCCGTGGAGACCCTCCGCTCCGAACCGATCCGCGACGCAACGGAGTACGGCGGCCTGCGCATCGCTTTCGAGGCTTGGCTGGGTGAGGTGCGCGTCCGCATGCAGCTCGACGTCGGCTTCGGCAACGCGATCGAGCCGGGCGCCGTCGAAGCCGACTATCCCGTGCTTCTCGACGCGCCCGCTCCCCGCATCCGCGCGTATCCCCCAGAAGCAGTCGTCGCCGAGAAGCTCCACGCCATGGTCCTCCTCGCCGAGCGCAACAGCCGGATGAAGGATTTCTACGACGTCTACGTGCTGGCTACGCGCTTCGCGTTCGATGGCGAGCGCCTCGCCCGGCGATCGCGGCCACGTTCCGGCGCCGCGACACGGAGATCGGCGGCGACCCGCCCGTCGCTTTGCAGGCGACCTTCTACGCGTCCGCCGATCGCGCCCGGCAGTGGCAGGCGTACTTGCGGCGCAACGCTCTGCCCGGAGCGCCGACGGACCTCAACGTCGTTGGAGACCTGTTGGTCCGCTTCCTCCTTGCCCCCTGGACCGCGCTTGCAGCCCAGGAGCCGTTTTCCGACCGGTGGCCCCCGGAGGGTCCCTGGACACCCCCTTTCGTGGAGACCGAGCGATGACCGGCCTGGATCGGATCGCGCTGGAATCGCTGATCCCCGATGGCCAGCAGCGGCTCTCGTCGCCGCGTCTCAGGGCTTCGCGCGCGGCTAGGTGATCAGTCGCTTGCGCACGGCGTAGAGCACGATCTCCGCGGTGTTGTGGAGGTCGAGCTTCTGCATCAGGTTGGCGCGATGCGTCTCCACGGTAGACAAGCCGATCCCCAGCAGCGAGGCGACCTCCTTGTTCGATCGTCCCTCGGCGAGGAGCTGGATCACCTCGCGTTCGCGGTCCGTGAGCAGGTGGTAGGAGTCCGTCAGCCCGCGAGCGCGCAACTGTCCGAGGTGGCCGTCGTACAGCGCCGTCGCCACCACCGGGCTGAGGAAGGGCTTGCCTGCCCCCACAGCGCGCACGGCAGGCAGCAGGTCTTCGTCCGTCGCGTCCTTCAGCAGGTACGCCCGGGCGCCGGCGGCGAGCGCCCGCAGGATGTACGACTCGTCGGCGTGCATGCTGAGCACGATCACCTGCGGAGCGGGGTTCAGCTTGCGCACGCGGGCGGTGAACTCGATGCCGTTCATCAGCGGCATGGCGACGTCGACGATCACGACGTCGGGCTTGTGCTCGCCGCAGAGCCGCTCGGCCTCGAGGCCGTCGGCCGCTTCCGCGACGACCCTGAGGCCGGGCTCCGTCTCGAGCAGGCTCCTGAGCCCGCGGCGGACGATCGCGTGATCGTCAGCCAGAAGCAAGCGCATGGTCCGCCTCCGTGGCGTCGGCGCCGACCGGCAGGCGGACGGCGAGCGTCGTCCCCGATCCGGCCGCGCCCGAGATCCTGACGGTGCCCCCGAGGTCACGCACCCGTTCCTCGATGCCGCGCAGGCCGAGGCCGCTGGCCGAGCCCCGGGCCTCGAACCCCCGGCCGTCGTCCGCGATGGTCAGCTCCAGGACGTTCGCCCGGCACCGGAGCCGGAGGTCCACCCGCGAGGCTCCGGAGTGTTTCGCGCAGTTCGTCAGCGCTTCCTGGACGACCCTGTAGACGCAGGTTCGCTGCTGGTCCTGGAGCTGGTCGAAATCACCGTCGATCGTCACCTCGACCGGCAGCGCGTAGCGGCGGGCGAAGTCCCGGGCGTGCCACTCGAGGGCCGCCTGCAGGCCGCAGTCGTCGAGCATGCTGGGGCGAAGTCCGAGCGCCAGGTCGCGCACCGTCTGCACCATGTCGTCGACCAGGGCCCGGCTCTCGACCACCGCCTCCGCGAGACGGGTGTTGCTCGGGACGCGCAGCCGTTCGATCCGTCCCAGCTCCATGCGCAACGCGGTCAGCACCTGGCCGACGTGGTCGTGCAGTTCGCGCGAGAGCTTCCTGCGCTCCTCCTCCTGGGTCGCGACGAGCTGCTGCGACAGCCGGCGCATCTGCTCGCGGGCCTCCTCCGCCATCTCCCGCTGCTCGACGGACCGCCGCTCCAGCGTCCGCAGCCTGGCCACGGCGACCGCCGCGACGACGCTGCCGAGCAGCACGCTCTGCCAGAGCAGGCGCGACAGGTCGGCGCGGAACACCTGGTGCCGGCGCTCGACTTCCGCCCGCTGCGCCTCGAGGTTCGCGTTGTTCAACTGCTCGATCTCCTGGGCGATCGCCAGCACCGCCTCGCGCCGCGGCACCACCTCCCGCCGGAGGAAGCCGGCGCTGCGGGTCTGCTTCTCGGCCGGTGTCCAGTCGAACAGCGGGTCGAACGCGCGCCAGTACTGCTCGAGGCGCGTCTCCAGGCCGTCGATCCGATGGCTCGCCGCAGCCCGGCTATGGAGCGCGAGGACGCGCAGGTCGCCGACCGCCGAGAGGTTGACGTGCCGCAGCTCGGCGAGGCGCTGGCGGTACCCGGGCGCCCGCTCTCCCTCCTGGTCCAGCAGGTAGTCGCGCACGAAGATGCCCGACAAGTGGACGTCGGAACGCAGGCGGCGGAGCTTGGCCTCGAACTCCCGGTGCCGGGTGTTCAACTGGTCGAGCTGGATGTAGATCTCCTGTGCCTTGCGCGAGGCCGCCGACAGCGACGCGGCGATCACGATCAGGAGGCTGGCCAGCCCCAGCGCTGCAACCGGCCACGTCTTGAAGCGCATTGCCCGACCTCCGCTTTCCGCCGCCGCAGAGCCGAAGCCTAGCGCCGGCCTGGCCGCCTGCCCATCCGGCAAACGGGGGAGGAGGCCTCCCCCACCGGCCCGATGGTCGCGAAACCCGGCGCCGTATCTACTGGGACCGGTCCGGAAGAGACGCAGGCAAGGGAGGAAGCATGGCGCGGGCATCCAGGGTCCTGTGCGAGTACCTGGCGCTGGTGGGAGTTCCGATCGCGGCGATCCTCGTGGCCCTGCACCTGGGCACGTCCGTCGCCGCGCCGCCCCACGTCGCGGGACGCTGGGTCGTCACGGCCGTGAACCGGGGCACCGTCGCGGGCGAGTGCCTGGCGACGGCGAGCAGCCACGGCCAGGTGGTGATGCGCGTGCGGCAGTCGGGACGCTACGTGTCCGTGCGCCTCCTGGGCTGGAGCGGGGCTGCGGCGAACGGCCAGATCGCCGACTCGCAACTCGCGATCGCCTGGGACGACGCCGCGGCTCCGTGCCTGGGCGCGCTGCGGCTGAAGGCGCGCCTCGTCGACGAGCCTGACGGGCGTCGTGTCCTGGTGGGCTCCATGGACCTGCCGGGTTGCCCGCAATGTGGCCACACCGCCGTCCGCGCCGAGCGCCTGCCCGCGGCCGATTCGCTCGGCCTGGAGGGACGATGAAGGGCGAACTGATCGGCATGCTGGCGTCCCTGGCCGTGCTGGTGGTCGCCACGCGCGCGGCGGGCCGGCTGAGCCGCCGCTTCGGCCAACCCCAGGTGGTCGGCGAGATGGCCGTCGGCATCGCGCTCGGGCCCTCGTTGCTGGGCTGGCTGATGCCGGGGGTGTCCGCGGCCCTGTTTCCCGAGGCACTCCTGCCGCACCTCTTCACGCTGAGCCAGCTCGGCTTGTTGCTGTTCATGTTCCTGGTCGGGCTCGAGTTCGACCACCGGCACCTGCGGCGGCTCGGGCACACCGCCGTGCTGGCCAGCCACGCCAGCATCACCATCCCCGGTAGCCTCGGCTGCCTCGCCGCCTTGTACCTCTATCCACGCCTGTCGTCCGACGCCGTCGGCTTCCACGAGTTCGCGCTGTTCATGGCCATCGCGATGAGCGTGACGGCGTTTCCGGTCCTCGCCCGCATCCTCCGCGAGCGGCAGATGCACGAGTCCCCCCTGGGCTCGCTGACGATCGCGTGCGCGGCCGTCGACGACGTGACGGCCTGGTGCCTGCTGGCGGGCCTCGTGACCCTGGTGCGCGTCAGCCATGGCGGCTTGTCCATGTTCGCGATGGTGGGCGGACTGGCCGTCTTCGTCGCCGTCATGATGGTGCTGCGTTCGGTGCTGTTCGGTCGCTTCCTGGCGGCGTTTCGCAGGGAAGGCCGCCTGTCGCAGGACACGTTCGGCGGAATCCTGATCGTGCTCCTGCTGTCCGCCCTGGCCACCGAGTGGCTCGGGCTCCACCTGCTCTTCGGCGCGTTCTTCTGCGGAGCCGTGCTGCCGAAGGACGAGGCCTTCGTGGCCGCGGTGAACCAGAACCTGGAGCTGGTCGCGACGGTCCTCCTGCTGCCCATCTTCTTCGCGTACACGGGACTCCGCACGGAGATCGGCCTCGTGCAGGGCGCGGAGATGTGGAGCTACTGCGCCCTGATCATCGGCCTCGCCATCCTCGGGAAGGTCGGCGGGTCTGCGCTGGCGGCGAGAGTCTCCGGCTTGCGCTGGCGCGAGGCCTCGGTGCTCGGGATCCTGATGAACACCCGGGGCCTGATGGAGCTGGTCGTCCTCAACATCGGCGTGGACCTCGGCATCCTGTCGCCGGCCCTGTTCTCGATGATGGTGCTGATGGCTCTGGCAACGACGTTCATGACGACGCCGTTGCTGGATCTCGCGCTTCGCCTGCTGCGGCCTGGTGCGAGCGGACTCGTCTCAGAGATCGAGACGATGGGCGCCAGAGGAGCGAGCCAACGGCAGCCATCGCGCCGTCGCACGACGTCTTCAGCGTCGCCGACCACCGCGCCGTGACGCAGCCTGTCGCCGGCAAGTCGACGTTCGACAACCTCTACGGCTGCCGGCGCGCGCGTGATCGTCACCGAGATCGACCCGGTCTGCGCGCTGCAGGCGGCGATGGAGGGCTACCAGGTCCTCACCCTCGAGGACGTGGTCGAGACCGCCGACATCCTCATCACCGCCACCGGCAACCGCGACGTGACCACGGTCGAACCGGGTGATCGCCCAGATCGAGCTGGCCCTAAACGCGGGTCAGCACGGGAGGGCGGGACCAATCCGCTACTCGAGCGAGCGGGCGTAGGTGGCGGCGGAGACCTCGTCCGGGAAGGCCTTCAGGAAGCCGCCGACGTACTCCAGCGCGGCCGGCACATCGGCGGCAGTGGCGGGCTGGGCCAGGCCCGCGGGGAGGCGGAAGCGCAGGACGGTCGTGCAGAACTCGCCCTCGGTGCGCTGCGGCGAGGTGCTGCCGACCTCGCTGCGCGTCACCATCAGCTTGCGGCGCGTCTCGAAGCTCAGCTCGACCGTGCCCTTCCCGTAGCCGACGTGGACGATGCCCACGACCTCCCCGCGCTTCAGAAGGGTGCCGACGGAGTACTTCGCGAAGCTCTTCGTGTCGTAACTGAGCCGGCCGTCGACGACGTCCACCTTGATCGTCTGGAAGCCCTGCATGTCCTCGGGCGAGCGCATGTGGCCGTATCTCGAGACCGTGGGGACGTCGTCCGCCACCAGCACCGCGAACGCCCCGAAGTCGTGACCCAGCCTGGGCGGCGTGAAGACTTTCTCGAAGGCCTTCCTGAAGTCCTTGGTGGGCTTCTGCGGCTCGGCCGCGGTCCCGACGGCCGCCACGAGAAAGACGCTCGCCACGAATGCCCGTCGCAACATGGTCACTCCTCCCGGGAGGCGGGACGCTAGCAGAGCCGGGCCGGGTGTCAAAGCACGGAGTTCCGGGCGTCCCTGGCGCGATCCGCCTCGCCGCCCCGTTGCGAGTATCCTCCTCAGCGTTTCGAGGCGCGCGGCGCTGCTCGCGTCCGCGGCCGGGAGGCTGAGCGTGCTGGTGGTCGCGGCGCTGGGCGGGAACGCGTTGTTGAGGCGCGGCGAAGCGCCGACGGCCGAGAACCAGCGCCGCAACGTGCAGGCGGCCGCCCGCGCGCTGGCCCCGGTGGCGGCCGAGCACCAGCTCGTGGTCGGCCACGGCAACGGGCCCCAGGTCGGCCTGCTTGCGCTCCAGGGGGCCGCCTACGGGATGGGCGCCGAGTCCTATCCCCTCGACGTGCTCGACGCCGAGACCGAAGGAATGATCGGCTACATGATCGAGCAGGAACTCGGCAACCTGCTGCCCTTCGGCCGGCCCTTCGCGACCCTGCTCACGATGGTCGAGGTGGACCCCGCCGACCCGGCCTTCCAGAACCCGACCAAGTTCATCGGCCCCGGCTACCCGCGCGAGGAGGCCGACCGCCTGGCCGCGCAGCGGGGCTGGATCTTCAAGCTGGACGGGAGCCAGTGGCGACGGGTGGTCGCCTCGCCCCAGCCGAAGCGCATCTTCGAGATGCGGCCGATCCGCTGGCTGCTCGCCCACGACACGATCGTGATCGCCGCCGGCGGCGGGGGCATCCCGACGATGTACGAGCCCGGCGCCGACCGCAAGCTGGTCGGCGTCGAGTGCGTGATCGACAAGGACCTCGCCTCGGAGCTGCTCGCCCGCGAGCTCGGCGCCGACTTCTTCGTGATGCTGACCGACGCCGAGGCCGTCTACGCGGACTGGGGCCTCCCGACGCAGCGCAAGATCCGGCGCGCCTCGCCACAGGCCCTCTCGGCGCTCGGCTTCGCCGCGGGGTCGATGGGGCCGAAGGTGGAGGCCGCCTGCCGCTTCGCCACGGCCACAGGCAAGCCGGCCGGAATCGGCGCCCTCGAGGACGTCGGCAAGGTGCTCGTAGGCGAAGCCGGCACGATCGTCACGACCGACGCCCGTGGCCTCGAGTTCGCCTGACATGATCCGCTCCCTGGCCGCGGCGGGCCTGATCGCCGCCTGCCTTGCCTCTCCGCTCGCCGCGGAACTCCCGGCCGCGCTGGCCGGCGACCACCGCGCGCTGCGCCGCACGATCTCCTACGCCGAGATGGAGGCGTTCCTGGAGCAGGTGGCCCGGCCCGGCTTCATCGAGGTGAGGCGCGAGGGCACGAGCACGCAGGGGCGAGGAGTCTTCCTGGTCCACGTCGCGCACGGCCTCGCCGATCGCGCCGGCGCAGGGCCCGAGCCCTGGCGCGTGCTGCTCTACGCGCAGCAGCACGGCAACGAGGTCTCGGGCAAGGACGCGCTGCTGTTCCTGCTGCGCGACCTCTCGCGCGAGCCCGCCCGCCTGCCCCGGGGCGTCGACCTCTGGGTGATGCCGATGGTGAACCCCGACGGGGCAGAGGCCAACCAGCGGCGCAACGGCGCCGGCATCGACCTGAACCGCGACCACGTCGTGCTCTCGCAACCGGAGACGCAGGCGCTGCACCGGGTGGCGCGCCGGGTCCGGCCCCACGTCGCGGTCGACGGCCACGAGTACACGCGCGACGGCGAGGAGTGGCGCAGGCGGGGCCTGCTGCGCTGGCCGATCATCATGATGGACGGCGCCAACCACCCGCTGTTCGACCCCGCGCTGGTCGCGGCCGGGCTGCGCTGGGTGGACGAGGGCGAGGCCCCGCTGGCCGCGGCGGGCCACGCCTACGAGCGCTACAGCGTCGGCGGGCCGCCGCCCGACCAGGAGCAGCGGCACTCGACGGTCGACACGGACGACGGCCGCAACGGCCTCGCGGCCCACGGCGCGCTCTCGTTCATCATCGAGGCCGGCGTGAAGCGGGCGGCGCCGGACCCGCAGGCGGACCTCGGCGACCGCGTCGACGCCTACCTCGCCCTGTTCCGGCGCTTCCTCGAGGCCGACCCCGCGCGCCGCCAGTCCGACACGCGGGTGGTCGAGGCGGCCCGCGCCCGCCCGCTGCCCGAGTTCCTGCCGACCCACGCGTTCTGGGCCAACGTGGGCCTCCGCCGCACGCTGGCGAAGGCGATCGACGCCGCCACCGGCCGCGCGGTCCTCGTGCCGACGGCGAACTTCATGTCGTCGGTCGTGGTCAAGGCCACGGCCGCCACGCCGCGCGCCTACGCGGTGGCGCACCCGGCCGCCGTCCCCGCCTTCCGCGCGCTGCTCGAGCGCCACGGGCTCGCTCACGAGACGCTGGCCGCCGCCGACCCCGTGGACGCGGAGCGCTGCACGCTCCTGCGGATCGAGGAGGAGGAGGACCTGCTCTACGCCCGGCACGAGGGACGCCAGGTGGTCCGCTGTGCGAGCGCGGCCAGGACGGAGCTGCCCGCCGGGTCGCTGCAGGTGCGCCTCGACGGCCCGGACGCCGCGCGCGCCGCGCTGCTGCTCGAGCCCTCGAATCTCTACGGCCTGTACCGCTATCCCGAGTTCCGGCCGCTGGTCGCGGCCGACGGCGCGCTGCCGGTCCTGCGCGTGGTCGGCCCGGCGCCGGCAGGCTCCGCGGCCCGCGGGTACTGACGCGATCCGCCCGCTCGAGGCGGGCCAGAGGCGGTCTCGGGGGCTATCGGGCCGCGCCGGGCGACCACTCGTAGAAGTAGCGGACGCGCCCCACGCCGCCCGAGTTCGAGCAGTAGAACTCGAGCTTCAGCCCTGACCGCTGCGGCCCTCCGTCCGGGATGACCATTTCGCCGCGCAGGGGCGTGGACGCCTTCGTCGCGAACACCTCTCGCGCGAGGTAGGCGACGTGCACGCCCTCCGGGGTGTGGGCCGCGGCCGCGGCACTGGCCGACCCGTCGTGGTCGTGCGTCAGCCGGCCCTCCAGCACGAGCTTCCGGCCCGGCACCAGGTACTCGAGGTCCTCGGACGTCGTCCAGGTCAGGGCCGCGTAGTTCTTCGAGCGGTCCTCCAGCGGATGCTGCGAGTCGCCGCAGTGGTACTTCATGCGGATCGCGCCGGCGACGCCGCTGGCCTGGAAGTCCTGGAAGTAGCCGGCGATCGGCTGCTGGTTCCACTCCTTGACGAACGTCGGCCCGGAGACCCGCTTCCAGTGGCCGCCCGCCGGGGCCGGGCCCGCGGGCGCGGGCACCGGAGTCGCGGCTCGCGCCGGCCGGGCAGCGGCCGCGAGCACCCTGCTCCGGGCCAGGATCTCCTCCTGGACGGCGTACGGGCCCTTGCCGGTCCAGTTCGACAGACCTTCGGCGCTCTCCCAGACGAACTTCTCGTAGTCGTCGATGGCGACCGCCCACTTCGGGAACCCCATGCCGTTCCAGCGCGACGCCTGCATGCCGCTCCAGCCGCCGGTCGCGTTGGCGTGTTCCCAGGGATCGAACATCACGAGCTGGCCGCCGAGCACGAGGCCGACCGCGGCGTGATTGGTGTTCACCCAGAGCGGGTTGTAGGCGCCGATGCCCTGGGCCTGCCCGATCACCGTGAAGACCTGGTGCGGCGCGAAGCCGGCGCCCTTGAACGCCGCGCGCACGAGGATCGAGGTGTGGCCGCAGGTGCCCGTCGTCAGGTCGCCGGTCGTCGCCCCCGAGATGGCGCGGCCCGCGACGCTCGTGTTGGGCCGGATGCCCTGCCGCAGCAGCTCGCGCTCGACGACGCCCATCACCCAGCGCGCGCGCTCGAGCTCGCCGGAGAAGCGCGGCGCCGAGGGTTCCGCGAGCGCGTCGCGCGTGAGGTTCTCCCAGTACCGGGGCGTCCCTGCCGCGACGTTCTCGGTCTGCGCGGCGACCGGCGGCGAAAGAAGGCTGGAGAGGAGGGCGAGCAGAATCGTCCGCGAAGGGCACATCGGCGGCCTCCGGGCGTGTTACCCGCCGGATTATCTCCCGCCCGACCCCGCGGCCGTGGCCGGCTCGGCTCGGGTTCGCCGCCGTTCGTCGCGAATCGACGTTAGACTTGGCGCTTCCGAATCACACAAGAGGAACGCAGTGCCGACACTCGAGATCGACTGCACATCTGCAGGTCTTCCCGAAGGCATCCGCGTCGCACCTTGCCGCCGCTTCGAGGGCTGGAGCCTCGAAGCCACCCGTTCGTGGAACGCGGGAGACGTCGTCTACCTCCATCCCGTCCGGCTGCTGGCCGAGGACGTCGAGGTGCGCCTGGTCACCGCGTTCGGGGTCCGCCGCTGCACGTTCGCCGAGTACGGGCTCGAGCTGCTGCCCTCGTCGCTCGGCTTCCTGGCCCCCGAGCTGCTCGAGCGCCTCGCCAACCACTGCGGCCTGCCGGCGGCGGACCACGAGGCGCTGTTCGCCGCGTTGACGCGCGGGGGTCGGCAGCGCTTCCTCAACCTCGGGTTCGAGGAACTCGTCAACCACTCGAACGAGCCCAACTGCGCGGCAGACCTGGTCGTGGAGCTGGATCTCTCCGGCCCCGAGCCTCGCGGCCGCGGGCAATTGCGCGCGTTGAAACGAATCGCGCCCGGCGACGAACTGACCGTCGACTACCGGACCTTCTCCGGACCGTGGGAACCGCCCGCCGACTGGGTCGCATGAACCGCTCGACCCCGGCCGCGCTTCGCGTCTCCACCGCCGAAGGCACGATCGATGCGTTGCGGCCCGGGACGCCCCTGCCGGAGTTCTTCGCCGCCCTGGCCCGCCGCTGCGAACCGGGGGCCGTGCCCCTGCGACTGGCGCTGACCCACACCACCGCGGAGACGTGGCGCTTCGAGCTCGACCAGTGCGAACCCGGCGACGAACTCCACCTCCCGTCGATGTTCGAGTTCCGTCGCCGCGGCCCGGAGCGGACCCACGCCTTCACGGCGGCGATGGTGGTCCCGACGGGGGTGGACTGCACGATCGGCGGCCACGCCGGAGACGCGACGCCGGCGGCGCGGGTGCTGGCGGCGGTGTGCGACGAGCTGATCCTCCATCCCAACGTCGTCAATGCCTCGGACGTCAACGAGGCCCCTTCCAACTCGCTCTACGTCGAAGGCAGCGTGCTCGCACGCCTGCTGATGGGCACCGTCGGGCTCCGCCGCGTGCGCAGCAACCGCGTGCTGGTCGTCACCGAGGAGCGGTCCGACGGGCCGTGGGCCGTCGACCAGGTCGTCAACGTCGCCAGCGCGGCGCGAGCGACGCTGGGCCTCTCGTGCGCCGGGGTCGTGACGCTGCGGACCCCGCTGGCGATGCGCATGACGCGCTCGGCCTCGGGCCGCGCGATCGGGTCAGCGGACGAGTTGGGCCCGCTCCTCGACGTCCTGCTCCGCCGGCGTCACGAGTACGACGCGGTGGCGCTGGCCACCCGGGTCTCGCCCGACGGCGACCCGCGCCGGCTGACCGAGCGGTACTACCGTCAGGACCTGCCCAATCCCTGGGGCGGCGCCGAGGCGGTGCTCAGCCACGTGGTCTCGCTCGCGTGCGGGGTGCCGGTCGCGCATGCCCCCACCCTCGAAGACCTCGCGCTGCGCACGCTCGACCTCGGCCAGGTCGACCCGCGCAAGGCCGCCGAGGCGATCTCCACCTCGTTCCTCTTCTGCGTGCTGAAGGGCCTGTGGCGAGCGCCACGCCCCGAGCCCCGCGCGGACGGCCACTACGACCCTTCGTGCGTCGGCGCCGAAGACGTGTCGTGCCTGGTGGTGCCCCGCCACTGCGTCGGGATCCCGACGCTGGCCGCGCTGGCCCAGGGCATCCGCGTGATCGCCGTGGACGACAACACGAGCCTGATGAGCGGCGACCTGTCCCGGCTGCCGTTCGCCCCGGGACAACTGCTGGAGGCCCGCAGCTACCTCGAGGCGGCGGGCCTGCTGGCCGCGCTGCGCGCGGGCGTCGCCCCGGAGGCGCTCGCCCGCCCGTTGCCGCCGACGCGCGTCAGCTCGGCGTGACCCGCCGGGTTCCGCTGCCCGGGACCCGTCCGGCACCCGCGAGGTTCGCCCAGGCCCTGCGCCGCTACGCTCGCCGACCGGCGACGCCGCTCCACACGCCGGGCCACAAGGGGCGCCGCTTCCTGCCGGGGCTGTCGCGCTGGCTGACCGAGGAGGGCCTGGCCTGCGACCTGCCGGCGATGGATGAAACGGGCAACTGGCTGGCCACCCGCGGGCCGCTGGCGGCGGCGCAGCGCGACTTCGCCGCGGAATGCGGCAGCGCGCAGACCTGGTTCCTGGCGAACGGCTCGAGCTCCGGCGTGCACGCGATGCTGCTGGCGTCGGTCGGCCCCGGCGACGCGGTGCTGCTCTCCCGCCACTCGCACCTCTCGGCGTTCGCCGCCCTCGTGCTCAGCGGCGCGGCGCCCGTCTACCTGCCGGCCCGCTGGAGCGCGGCGGCCGGTCCGGTGCCGCCCGACGGGGACGAGGTGGCGCGTGCGCTGGAAGCGGATCCCCGCATCCGCGCGGTGCTGCTCACCTCGCCGAGCTACTACGGGATCGGGCGCCCGCTCGCTGCCGTCGCGCGCGCCTGTCGCCGGCGCGGCGTTCCGCTGCTGGTCGACGAAGCCCACGGAGCGCACCTCCCCTTCCTGCCGCCCGCGCCCGACCTGCTCGGGTCGGCGCTCGCCGCCGGCGCCGATCTCGTCGTCCAGAGCCCGCACAAGACGCTGGGCTCGCTGGTCGGCACCGCCTGCCTGCACCGGACGCGCGGCGGCCTGGTGGCGCCGGAGCGCGTGCAGGCCGCGCTGGCGCTCGTCACCAGCACCAGCCCCAGCTACCTGCTGCTGGCCTCGCTCGACCTGTGCCGGCGCTGGCTGGCGACCCGCGGGCGCGCCGAGCTGGCGCGCGCCGTGGCCCGGGCACGCCGGCTGCGCGAGGCGATCCGCGCCCTCGAACCGCTGCGCCCGCTGGGTCCCGGCGCCGCCGGGCTGCCCGCGGACGTGCGCTTCGATCCGTTGCGCCTGGTCGTCGACGTGTCGGGCACGGGCCTTTCCGGCCACGACGCCGAGCGCCACCTGCTGGCGTCCGCCAACCTGCTCGACGAGTTCGCCGACGAGGCCAACGTCGTGTGCGTGCTGGGGCCGGCCGATCCACCCGCGGTGCTCGCCCGCCTGCTGCGCGCCTTCGACGCGCTGCGCCGCGGCGCCCGGGGTCGGGGACGGCCGCCGGCCCCGCCAAGTTGCTGGCCATTGCCACCCCAGGCGCTGACGCCGCGGGCCGCCTGCTCCCGTCCGAGCGAGGCGGTACCGCTCGCCGAGGCGCGGGGGCGCATCGTGGCCGAGCCCGTCTGCCAGTACCCGCCGGGCATCCCGTGGCTGGTGCCCGGCGAGCGCGTCGGCCGCGAACTCGTGGAACGCCTGCGCGAGGCGCGCCGGCAGCCGTGCCACTTCACGACCGCGGACGCGTCGTTGCGCACCCTGCGCGTCGTCCGCGAGTGACGCCGCGCCAGCCCCCCTCGACGCTGTCCCGGGCGCTGGCTTTTCCCTGGGCGACGGCGATCCTGGTCGCCCAGAAGCTGCTGGCGGTCGCGCTCGCGGCCGCGGCGTGGCCGCTGCTCCGCGCCACCCCGCTGCGCCGGGCCCTGGAGCGCTGGCCGCGGGCGGCCGCGCCCGCCGCGGCGCTGGTGGCGATCGGCCTGGCGTCACCCGCGGCGCAGGCCGCCAGTGACGCCTCGACAGTCGGCTGGCTGGCTCGCGCCTGGCTCTGCCTGGCGGCGATCGGGGCGTGCGCCCACGCCGCGACCGCGGCGGCCGCCGCCAGCTACTCGGGCCCGGCGACCCTCGCGGACCTCGAGGCACACGTCCGCGGCGCGTGGCCCGAGCGCTGGTTCGCGGCGCGCCTTCGCAACCCGCTGGACGCCTACCTCGTGCGGCTGCTGGTCGACGCCACGGCGCTGGCCCTGCCCTGCTTCGTCGCGATCGTGGTGCCGGCGCTGTGCAACGGCTTCACGATCGCGCTCTACTTCGTGGTGCTGTCGGTCTCCGGATGGAGCGCGTCGACGCTGATCCACATCGACATGCACAACCGGCCGTTCGCGCCGGCGCCCGGCCAGTCGCGCTGGACGCGCACCGTGCTGGCGGCCACCCGGGTCCACGTCGGCGTCGTGCTGGAGCTGCTGCTGAACGCGGCGCCGCGCTGGGTGCGGGTGCAGCACCTGTGGAACCACCACGTGGAGGAGAACGGCGCCGACGACACGCTGGGCACCGCGCGCTACGACCGCAGGAGCTACCTCGACTTCGGCGTGTTCGTCGCGCGCGTCTCGTGGAGCCTCGCCACCGGCGCGGACGTCGCCGCCTACCTGCGCCGCAAGGGCCGGCGCGGACCGCTCCGGGAGCTGGCCCTCGGCCTCGCCGCCTACCACGCCGCGAACGTGGCGCTGCTCTTCGTCAGCCCGGCAGCCGCGCTGTTCCGCTGGTTGTGCCACCTCGCGGCCGGCCTGGAGGTCGCGATCAACGCCTACGCCGAGCACGGCCTCGTCGACCCGAGCCGCCCCGCGGGTGCGCGAGGCACCACGAGCGACAGCCGGACACCGAACGACCACGCGAACCTCGGCGACGGCGCCCACCTCCAGCACCACGAGCAACCGGGCCGACACTGGAGCCTGCTGGCCGCGGCCCAGAGGGCGGACGCGCTGGCCGCCGACGGCGAGCCCGTCGTCACCTGGCCGCACGACGACTACCGGGCCCGCCTCGCGGCGTTCTTCTCCGGGAACGTCGAGCCGGTGGTGGGCCTGACGCTCGGCGGCCGCACCCTCGACCGGCGCGAGCTCGGGGACCTGCTCGCCGAGCGCACCGCGCCGCTCTCCAGAGCGCGGCGCGGCGCGCTCCAGCAGAGGCTCGACGCGTGGTCCGGGCGGATGGCCGCGGCGCTGCTGGGCTGACGATGCCGGAGGTTCAGGCGCACCAGTGCGCCGGCACCTGCCAGTCGGGACCGCAGAACGTGCGGTAGTCCACCGTCAGCTCGTCTCCGGGGTGGATCGCGTGGAGAGCGAACAGCTCGCCCCACGCGACCGGCTCGTCGCCCTCGAGGTCGAGCTCGACCGGCGCCAGCGACACGCGGCAGTTGGGCGCCGCGGCGTGGTTCAGCAGTTCGTCGAAGCCGAGCATCAGCCAGCGCGGCTCGCCGCCGTCGCTGATCAGGCGGTGAAGCTCGTCCGGGTCGTCGCTCGCCGCGCCGAGGAACCCGGCCATCCGCTCCCGCATCGCGGGCGGCACCGCGGCCAGCAGCCCCGGCTCGAGCGGCAGGAAGTGGTCCTCGGGGTTGCAGCGCCGGACGCCGAGCTCCGTGAGCAGGTGGACCTCGGTGTCGGCGTCGATCAGGCGCAGCGGGTAGCGGTAGACGACCTCGCCGGGCGCGAAGGAGCGGGTCGCCTCCAGGCTCCAGCCGTCGAACCGGCGGCAGCGGGCGACCCGCACTCCGCGGGGGAGGGCGGACGTGGTGCAGTCGACTTCGAGGATCGGCATCCGGTCTCCGTCAGATGATGGTCTTCTCGGGATCCGCGAGGGTCACGCCGCCGTCGCGGTCGAGCGTGCCGATCGCGGAGATGCGCTCCTGCATCTGCCTGACCAGCGCCTCGCGCACGCCCTCGTGCGGCAGCAGCAGCTCCCAGAAGCGCTGGCGGGTCAGGCTCAGGCACACCGTCGGGACCTGGGCGACGACGCTCGCCTGGCGCCGCACGCCCTCGAGCAGCGCGATCTCGCCGAAGTGGTCGCCGTCGAGCAGGACCGCGAAGCGGCGGCCTTCGCGCTCGACCTCGACGCGGCCGCGCACGACGATGTAGAAGCGGTCGCCGCGGGCCCCCTGCCGGAACACCGCCTGGCCGGCTTCGAAGCGCTCGGTGACGAAGTGCCGCGCCAGCGGCTCCAGCACCTCGAGCGAAAGCGACTCGAGCAGCGGCACCCGCCGCAGGCGCTCCGCCGTGACCTGGACGTTGCCGTCGGCTCCTTCGGTGAACCCGCTCTGCTTCTCGTACAACGAGCGGTAGCGCCCGCCGCGCGCGAGCAGCTCGTCGTGGGCGCCCGCCTCGACGACGCGCCCGGCCTCGAGCACGAAGATGCGGTCGGCGCGGCGCACCGACTCCAGCCGGTGGGTGACGCTCACAACGGTGCGGCCCCGAGCCACCCGTTCCAGCGTCGCGTTGATTCGCGCCTCCGTCTCGGCGTCGAGCGCCGAGGTCGCTTCGTCCAGCACCAGCAGGCGCGGGTCGCGGACCAGGGCCCGCGCCAGCGCCAGCCGCTGGCGCTGGCCTCCGGACAGGCCTCCCCCGCGTTCGCCGGCCCGCGTCTCGTAGCCGTCCGGCAGCGCCTCGATGACGGCGTGGAGTTCCGCGGCCCGGGCGGCCGCGGCGATCGCGTCGTCACCGGCCGCGGGCGCGCCGAGACGGATGTTCTCGCGCAACGACCAGTCGAGCAGGACCGGATCCTGCGGCACCAGCCCGACCTGGCGGCGCAGGTCGTCGAGCCGTACCGCGTCGACCGGCGTGTCGTCCCACGTCACGCGACCCGCCCAGGGATCCTCCAGGCGCAGCAACAGGCGCAGCACCGAACTCTTGCCCGAGCCACTGGGCCCGACGAACGCGACCCAGCTCCCGGCGGGGATCTCGAAGCTGACGCCGTCGAGTGCGACGCGGTCGTCGTAGCCGAAACGCACCGCCTCGAAGCGGATCGCCCGGGTCAGCGGCGGCAGGGGGGCGGGGTCGGGCTTCTGCGGCAGCGGCTCGGCGCGCTCCGCCAGGTCGTCGAGGCGGGCGACGCTGCCCCCGAGCCTGGTCAGGCCGGCGAGGGCGTCACCCACGGCCGAGGCCGCCCAGCCTGCGTTGAGCAGCAGGCTGCAGCAGGCCACCAGCGCGCCGGTGGTCAGGCTCCCCGAGATCGCGAGCGCGGCGCCGACCCCGATGATGGCGACGACGAGCAGGGTCACCCCGTACTCCGAGGTGGCGCCGAGGAAGTGGGACAGGAAGGCGAGGCGGGCGCCCGACGCCTCGGCCCGGCGCGCCTCGGCGTCGAAACGCGCG
Organism: Vicinamibacteria bacterium; assembly: GCA_025994075.1. GTDB lineage: Bacteria > Acidobacteriota > Vicinamibacteria > Fen-336 > Fen-336 > WYBL01. The sequence goes on along the minus strand of JAMQGV010000004.1, from coordinate 22,581 downwards.
TCGAACACCGGCTCGACGCCCAGCGCCTGGACCGCCGGCTGCGCGCCGAGGCTCTCCTCCACCACCGCGGTCACCCGCGCCTGGTCCGCCGCGCACTCCTCGCTGGCGCGTGCCGCGCGCGGCGTCAGCAGGTGAGCCCCGGCCAGCGCGATCGGCGCCCCCAGCAGCGTCGCCAGCGCCACCCGCCACTCGATCGCGACGACCGCCGCCAGTGCGCCGAGCGCGAAGATCCCGTTCTGGAGCGCCACCGGCAGGATCACCTGCAGCCCCTGCTCGATCGCCTTCAGGTCGGTGGTCAGGCGCGAGAGCACCTCGGCGGCGGGGAGCTGCCGCCGGCTCGCCGAAGACATCCGGAGCACGCGGGTGAACAGGCGCGCGGCGAGGTCGCGCAAGGCGCTCGTCGCCAGGCGTGCCTGGGTGCGAGCCTGCCACAAGGCGGCGGCGAGGCCGAGGGCGAAGGCCAGCGCCAGCGCCAGCAGCGCGGCGAGGAGCAGCCCGACGTCGCGCTGCGGGATCGCGCCGTCGATGATGACCTGCAGGCCGTGAGCCACCGCGAGCTGGAAGCCGAGCTGCACGACCATGGCGAGGACGATGCCGGCGCAGGCCGCCCGGCGACGGGCCACCAGTCGCCCGAACCAGACGAGCAACGCGCGAGTGCCGGGAGCCCGGCGCAGCCCCGCCGACGGCGCAGTGGTCATGGCCGCTCCCTGAAGCCGTCGTCGCGCCCGGGCGCGGCGTGGGCGCCGGCATCGAGCTGGCGGCGCTCGCGTTCGCCGAGCAGGACCAGGGCCTCCGCGCCCCGCAGCTGGTGCTCGAGTTCGGCCCGGCAGCGGGCCAGGCTCGCGGAGAAGGCGTCGCGGTAGGCCGCGGCCGAGGCTTCGTCCCGGGTCGCCGACATCGGCAGCGGGTGCCCGCGGTGGCGCTCCGAGGCACGCAGCGCCGCGGGCGTGTAGTACTCGGGCCGCAGGTACTCGTGGTGCAGCGCCCGGACGATCGCCAGCAGTTCCGCGACCTCAAGGTCGGCGCGGCCGTCGAGCCGGATCAGGATCAGGTGCTCCGAGACCACGTCCGACAGGTCGTCGTTGGGAACGCGGTACGGCACTTCCGCGAGCCGACCCGCCGGGGTGCGGTAGTAAACCCGGCGCAACCCGTACCGGTTGAAGGTCCGCTCCACGGCGGGCCGCGTCTCCCCCACGATCGCCGCCACGGCGCGTCCCCGCGCGCGGGCCGCTGCCAGCGAGTCCGCGAGCGCGCGGGTGAACAGTTCCCGGGCCGGGGTGCGCAGGCCGGGGACGGCCGCGACGTACCAGACGACGAGCATCGCGGCCCCGCCCTCGAGGTCCACGAGCTGCGCCTGGAGCGCGGCCGTCACCGCACCGGCGGAGTCGCGCGCCAGCCACGTCTCGTGAAACCCGTGCGCGATCGCCACCGCCTGCTGCCCGGCGTCCATGACCTCGTCCGCGTCGAACGCCAGGGAGTACAGGTGCTGCAGGCGCTCGGAGAGCGGCTCGGCCTCCGGCCCCGACAGCGCGCCGACGTGCACGATCTCGCGCAGCGCCGCGGGGTCGGCCCCGCGAGCGACGCGCGACACCAGCCGGTCGAACGCGGCCCAGGACGCCTCGGGGCCGATGGCGAAGCGGCTCACGACGCGGCCTCCGTCGCCGGCCCGCCGCGCCGGTCCCGCATCCGGCACCACACCTCGAGGGCGGCGCCGATCGCCTGTCCGGCGTCGTGCAGGACGCGCTGGTCGTGGTCGTCGAAGGCGCCGGCGCCGGCCTTGTTGAGCACTTGCAGCACTGCCTGGACGGCACCCCGCGAGTCGTGGATCGGCACGGTCAGCAGGCTGCGCGTGCGGTAGCCCGTCTCGCGATCGGAGCGGTCGTCGAACAGCGGGTGGGCGCGGGCGTCGGGCGCGTTGATCGGCTCCCCGGTGGCGGCCACGCGGCCGACGATGCCCGTTCCCACCGGCAGATGCAGCGGGGCGCGCCCCTGGATCACCTGCGAGCGCAGCTCCGAGCGGGCCGCGTCGAGCACGAACAGCGTCGCGCGGTCGGCACCCACCAGCTCGCCGAGTTTCAGGGTCAGCGCTTCCAGCACCTGTTCCAGCATGCTGTCGAAGGCGTCGCCCTGGGCCAGCTCGAGGGTGGCGAGGAACTCGCCGAAGTCGTGGGTCAGCCCGTCGAGCAGGCGGGTGAAGCCGGCGAAGGGCAGGTCGCGCACCTGCCGCACGACGTCGCCCCTGCGGTTCGCGGCGGCGAAAGCCCCGAGCATCCGCCGGGTGCTGGCCGCCACTTCGCCGGCGAACGCGGAGAGCACGCCATCCTCCATGTGCAGGAGGCGATCGGCCACGTCGAGGATGCGGTTGTCGTGGGTGACGAGGACGACCGCGCACCCGGCGTCGCGGGCGAGGCGCGCGATCAGGTCGGCGACCGCGCGGCCGGATGCGCGGTCGAGCGAGGCCGTCGGCTCGTCCGCGAGCAGCAGGCGCGGTCGGCGCACCAGCGCCCGGGCGACCGCCACCCGCTGTCGCTGGCCGCCGGAGAGCTGGGCCGGGTGGGCCTCGGCGAACTCGCCGAGCCCGACCTGCGACAGGGCCTCGAGCGAGCGCTCGCGCGCTTCGGCCCGGCCCACGCCCAGCCCGCGCAGCCCGAGCTGGACGTTGCGCAGCGCCGTCAGCGAGGCCAGGAGGTTGTGGGCCTGGAACACGTAGCCGATCTGGCGCCGGACCTCGACGCGGACCTGCTCGCGCGCCCCTCGCAGCTCCCGGCCCAGGACGCGCACGGTGCCTTGCTGGGGTTCGCGCAGCGCACCGATCAGGCCGAGCAGGGTGGTCTTCCCCGAGCCCGAGGGCCCGGTCAGGATCACGATCTCGCCCGGCAGCACGTCGACCGCCACGTCGAAGAGCACCTGTCGGCGCAGCGCGCCGGCCCCGAAGGCGTGGCCGACGCCGCGCAGCTCGACCAGCGGCTGGCCCCCGGGTGCCACTCAGAACACGTCCGCGGGGTCGGCGGCCCGCAGGCGACGCAGCGTCGCCAGGCCGGCGAGCGTGCACATCGCGACGGTGAGCGCGAACACCACCGCGGCCACCACGGGACCGAGCCGCATCGGCAGGCGGGTCGCCTCGTGGGCGACGTCGTACAGCCCCATCGCCGCCAGTGCACCCGGCACGAAGCCGAGCCCCGCCAGGATCAGGGCCTGCGACATCACCACCCGGCTGAGGTACCCGTGGGTGAAGCCCATCGCCTTCAGCGTGGCGTACTCGGGCAGGTGCTGCTGCACGTCGGCGAACAGCACCTGGTACACGATCACGGCACCGACCAGCAGCCCGACCAGCGAACCGAACGCGAACACGAAGCCGATCGGCGTCGAACCGTCCCAGTACGCCTGCTCGTCCGCGACGAACTCGCGCAGCGTCCGCACCTGCACGTCGCCGGGCAGCGTGGCGGCGACCCGGGCACGCACCGCCTCCACGTCGTGGCCCGCCGCCACGCGCAGCAGGCCGACGTTGATCTGCCCCGGCTGCCGGTCCGGCAACAGGCGCAGGAAGTTGGCCACGCTGGTCACCAGCGTGCCGTCGACGGCGAAGGACGTGCCCAGCTCGAACAGGCCGACCACCTCGACCCGGCGCCGGTTCACCGTCGCGGCGTGCGGGCCGTCGAGCCGGAAGCGCTCGGCCACGGGGCCGAACTCCGCCCGCGAGAGGGCGTCGAACAACACGGTGTCCGGCCGGCGCAGCGCGGGCAGGCTCGCCTCGACGCGAGGCAGGTCCAGGGCCGGGTTCAGCAGGTCGATGCCGACGACGTAGATGCTGCGCGTCCCGCCCGTCTCCTCGTTCCGCCAGCCGACCGGCGTCCAGTCGATGTAGAGCGGGCTCGCGGCGGTCACTCCGGCCACGCCGCGGGCCTGGTGGAGCCGCCGCTCCGGGAACGGCCGCAGGCTGGTGATCGACTCGGCCTGGCGATCGACGAGCACGATGTCGGCCCGCAGCCGCTCGTGCAGCAGCACGGTGCCGGCGAACAGCGCGTCGCGGAACCCGTGCTGCATGAGGATCAGCAGGACGGCGAAGGCCACGCCCAGCACGGCGACGGCCAGCCGCCGCTTCTGGTGGATCAGCTGGCACCAGGCGAGGCTGGCCGGGGACTCCATCTCGGTGGCGCGCTAGGGCTCGATCTCGACGTCGACCGTGAGGTGGATCAGCGCACGAACGGGCGCCGCATCGGCGAGCGCGACTTCGACTTCGACCACCCGCACGTCCGTGCGAGCCGCGGGATCGGTGCCCAGCAGGTCCCGCTTGCCGATCCTGCGGCCGACCCGCGCCACCTCGCCCGCGAGCGGCTTCGCGAGCAGCGGGCTGCGCACCGTGGCGCGCTGCCCGACGCGGACGCGGCCGATGTCGTCTTCGTAGACCTCGGCGACCACGACCATCTCGTCGTCTGCGGCGAGCTCGAGGATGCCGCGCTCGCTTACCTGTTCCCCGTCCCTCGCGTGCACCACGAGCACGCGACCCGTGATCGGTGCGCGGACCAGGGCGCGGTCGCGCTCCAGCCGGCTGCGCACCAGCGCCGCCTGCTCGGCCTCGATCTCCCGCTCGATCTGCTGCAGCTCGCTCTCGGCGATGCGCAGCCGCGACGATGCGGCGTCGAGGTCGGCGGTGGTCACCAGGCCCTGGGAGTGGAGCCGCTGGCGGCGCTCCTGTTCGAGCCGCGCGTGGTCCAGCTCCGCGCGGCGGGACCCGACGGCCGCCCGCTTCGCCTCGAGCGCGGCCTGGGCCTGGTCGGCTGCCGCCGCCATCACCGCGTGGTGCTCCAGCACCGCGACCACTTCGCCCGCGCGCACCGCGTCTCCTTCGCGGACCTTCAGCGTCCCCACCACGGCGTCGAAGTACAGCGACGGTGCGGCGAGGCGCAACACCCCGCCCCGCGGCTCGACTCGTCCGAGCGCGGCGATGCGACCTTCCCCGGCAGCGGCAGCGGGCGGCGTCGGGGCCGCATCCGTCCGCGGCCCGGAGCAGGACCAGGTTGCCGCACAGGCCAGCAGGCCCGCTGCGGCCCGGATTCGAGCGGAGGGCTGCACTCAGGTCCTCGTCGGAGTGCGCCGATTAGACGTGCCGGCGCGCGTCGAGTCAAGGTCGAGGCGAACCCGCAGCCTGCGCGGCGAGCTTGACGTCCCACGCCAGACCGACCCGCTCCAGCAGCCGAATCGCCGCGTACGCCGCATCGAACTCCCAGCGCCCGAGCCCATGGCGCGCCGAGCTCGGATGCGCGTGGTGGGTGTTGTGCCAGCCCTCGCCGAACGTGAGCCACGCCACCCACCAGCAGTTCGTGGAGCGGTCGGGCGTGTCGAACGGGCGGTAGCCGAAGGTGTGCGCGGCGCTGTTGACCAGCCAGGTGGCGTGGAAGACCACCGTCAGCCGCACGAACATCCCCCAGAACACCCACGGCCAGCCCCCCAGCGCGCCGAGCAACCACCCCAGGGCCAGGGCGTTGAAGACGAACGTGGCATCGAGCCACCGGTAGAAGCCGTGCTGCTCGAGGTCGTTCGCCATCCGGCGGCGGACGGCGGGGTCCAGCTTGTGCGGGGGCTGGCGGAAGAGCCAGCCCATGTGAGCCCACCAGAAGCTGTCGCGCGCGTTGTGGGGATCGCCCGGGCGGTCGGCGTTGGCGTGGTGCATGCGGTGGACCGCCGTCCAGCCGACCGGTCCACCCTGGCAGGCCAGCGAGCCCGCCGCCACCAACAGGTACTCGAGCCAGAGCGGCGTCCTGAAGCTGCGGTGAGCGAGGAGGCGGTGGTAGCCCAGCGTGACGCCGAGCCCGGAGGCGAGGTACAGCACCACACCGATGGCCAGCGCCGACCAGTCGAAGAACCAGGGGGCGAACAGGGCCCCCACGTGGACCAGGATCAGCGCTAGTGCCGTGGACCAGTCCCACGGATGCGGAGCCGTCACCGCGGCGGACCGGCGAGCTCCTTCATCAGCGCCGCCACCGCGGCCTCGAGCTGCTCGTCGCGGCCCTGGACGACGAGCTCGGGCGAGAGGGCCACCTCGAGGTCCGGAGTCGTCTCGGCGTTCTCGAGGTAGCGGCCCTCGATTCCCTTCACTCCGACCGGCGGCGCGCCCCAGCGGATGCCCGAGTCGCCGAGCAGCTCCCAGCCGGCGAACGTGCAGGTGCCGGGCACCGGCCGGCCGACCAGCTTGCCGATGCCGAGCGCCTTGATCGTGTAGGCGTAGCAGTGGCCGTCGCTGTACGCCGCCTCGTTCACGATGCTGACGCTGGGCTTCGTCCAGCGGAAGTTGGGCTCGAAGCCGAGCGACCGGGTGTCGGTCGTGTAGTCGAAGAAACGGCGGCCGCTGAGGAACATCGCGAGGTCGGCCACCAGGTCGCCGCCGCCGTTGAAGCGGACGTCGACCACCAGCCCCTTGCGGTCGGCGTAGCGGCCCATCACCTCCTCGAACACGGAGCGGTAGGCGCCGTCGTTCATGCCCGGCACGTGCACGTAGCCGAGCGCGCCGCCGCTGAGGCGCTCGACCTCCTCCTGGTTGCGGCGCACCCAGCGCCGGTACAGGAGGCGGTCCTCCTCGCGGCCGTCGATCGGGCGCACCACCGCCTCCAGCTTGCGAGCCCCGTCGGCGAGCCCCACGAGCGTGGTCTTGCCCGCCCTGCGGTTGAGCAGCCGCGCCAGGTCGGCGTCCGCGGCCAGCGGCACGCCGTCGATCGACTCCAGCACCATGCCCGGCCGCACCGTCACCGCCGCCTTGTCCAGCGGGCCGCCCACCAGCACCTCGTCGATCTTCAGCCCCGGCCCGCGGTGGGCGGGGTCGAAGAGCAGGCCGAGCGAGGCGGTGGCGTCGTCGCCCGGCTCGGAGGCGGAGTGGCGCGCGCCGCTGTGGCTGACGTTGAGCTCGCCCAGCATCTCGGACAGGAGCTCGGCCATCTCGAAGTCGTTGCCCACGTGCGGCACGAAGCGGGCGTAGGTCGCCTTCAGCGCGTTCCAGTCGGCGCCGTGGAAGCCGGCCGTGTAGAACGTCTTCGCGGTCTGCCGCCACACGTGCTCGAACTGGGCCGCGCGCGCGGCCGCCACGTCGACGACGGCTTCGCCCTTGATCGCGATGCCTTCCTTCTTGGCGGTCGCCGGGTCGACCTTGGAGAGCGCGCCGTCCGCCAGCAGGAAGATCGTCTTCTGCTCGGCGTCCCACGCCATGCGCGCGTTGTTCGCGTCGAGCGCCAGCACCTGCTTGGTCTCCTTGCCGCGCAGGCTGGTCGACCACAGGTTGAAGCCCTTCTCGAACTGGGCGAGGTAGTAGAGCGTCTCGCCGTCCTTGCTCAGCAGCACGTCGCCGAGGATCGAGGAGTGCAGCGTCAGCCGCGCCTTGCGCTCGGCGAGGCCGTCCATGTCGAAGGCGACGGGCTCGGGCTTCGCGTCCTTCTTGTCGGCCTTGTCGCCCTTCTTGTCCTTCGCGTCCTTGTCCTTGTCCGCGGCTTCCTTCTCCTCCTTTTCCTTCTTTTCCTCCGCTTCCTTGACCAGGGCGTACTCCTCCTTGGTCAGCCGGAAGCGGTCCCAGGCGGCGCGGGTGAAGAACAGGCCGTAGGCGTCCTGCTGGGTGCGGCCGCTCTGGGCGACGGCCTTGAGCCCGTCGCGGTTGCTGCGCCAGATCATCGCCGTGCCGCCCAGCACCCACTGGCCGTCGCCGTCGTGGAAGCCGCTCTGCGTGAGGTTCTGCGCGGGGCTCGAGCCGTCCGCGGCCACCAGCCCGACCTCGCCCGGCGCGAACCCGGGCACCGAGAGGTCGAAGAGGATGAATCGCCCGTCGGGGCTCCACTGGAAGTTCTGGCCGCCAGGCGCCAGTTCGCGCGTGGTGAGCAGGGTGCGGGCCTGGCCTGAGGCGAGATCCAGGACGCGCAGGGTCGCGCGGTCCTCGACGTAGGCGATCTGCTTGCCGTCCGGCGACCACGCCGGCTGGGTGTTGTCGTGCTCGTTGGCGACCAGCGCCCTCTCGTCGAGCACGGTCGCGACGTAGAAGTAGGGGTCGGCGTCGCGCCGCCGCCGGGCCTCGAACAGCTTCCAGCTCCCGCCGCGCTGCGAGGCGTAGAGCAGCGCCTTGCCGTCCGGCGAGAAGGAGACGCTGCGTTCTTCGCCGGGGGTGTCGGTGATGCGGCGCGTGACGCCGCCTTCGACGCTGGTCACGAAGACGTCGCCGCGGGCGACGAAGGCGACCTCCTTGCCGCTCGGCGCGACGGCCAGCTCGCGGGCGCCGCCGTTGACCGCGACCACCTTCTCGGCGTCGTCGGCGGCGTCCTGCGCGATCGTCACCGCCAGCTTGCGGGGGGAGCCGCCGGGCGCCAGCGTGTAGATCTCGCCGTCATGGCCGAAGCACAGGGTGCCGTCGGCGGCGCGGGTCAGGAAGCGGACCGGGCCGCCCGTGAACGAGGTGACCGGCTGCGAGGCGCCGCCGGCGAGCGGCATCCGCCGCACGTTGAACGAGCCGCTCTCCTCGCTCAGGTAATAGACCGACTGCTCGTCGGGCGCGAACACCGGGTTGCGATCTTCGCCGGCGAAGGTGGTCAGCTTGCGGTGCTGGCCCGTGGTCGCGTCGTGGACCCACACGTCGCGCGCGATCGCCGAGGTGTGGTGCTTGCGCCAGGCGTTCTCGCCGCCCTTCTTGTCGTGGTAGAGCAGCAGGCGGCCGTCGCGGCTCGGCTGCACGTCCTCCGCCGGGGTGGCGAGCACCAGCTCCGGCCGGCCGCCCGCGACAGGCACCCGGTACAGCTCGGGCATCGACCCGGCCGGGAACAGGCGGCTCTGCGCCGGGTCCTGCCGCGCGGCGCCGAACAGCACGGCGCTGCCGTCGGCGGTGAAGGCGTAGGGGTGCTCGTCGGCCGAGTGGAAGGTGAGCCGCCGCGCCTCGCCGCCGCTCGCCGGCATCACGTGCACGTCGAAGCTCCCCCGCCGGTCGCTGGCGAAGGCGATCTGGCGGCCGTCCGGGCTCCACACCGGCATGAAGTCGTGCGCGGCATGCGTGGTCAGCGGCGTCGCGACGCCGCCGGCGGCGGCCACGCGGTAGAGGTCGCCGCGATAGGTGAACACGACGGTCGCCCCGTCGGGCGAGATCGCGGGGTAACGCAGCCACAGCGGCGCGCCCTCCGCAGCGGCGGGCGTGCCCGCCATCGTCACCAGCGCCACCGCCGCCGCGAACCGTCGAAGCCCGTGTCGATTCATCGCTGTCACTCCCCTGCCCCGGCCGCGCGCCGCGGCCCCGGCGCATTCTAGGATTCGGGAGGAGACTTCGCCCATGCGCACGGTGTTCATCGGATTGAGCGTCGACGGCTTCATCGCCCGGCGCAACGGGGCCCTCGACTTCCTGCCGGAAGCCCCCGAGGACCACGGCTACGAGGCGCTGATGGCGAGCGTCGACGCGCTGGTGATGGGGCGCGCCACGTTCGAGACGGTGCTCGGCTTCGGCGGGCCGTGGCCGTACGGCGACAAGCGGATCGTCGTGCTGACGAGCCGCCCGCTCGACGTGTCCGCGATCGCCGGCCGGGTGGAGGTGATGAGCGGCGAGCCCGCGGAGGTCGTGGCGCGGCTCGAGGCCTCGGGCGCCCGCAACCTCTACGTCGACGGCGGCGCCACCGTGCAGCGCTTCCTGGCCGCGGGGCTGATCGACCGCCTGGTCCTGACCCGGGTGCCGGTGCTGATCGGCGAGGGCATCCCGCTGTTCGGCCCGCTCGGGCGCGACGTGCGCCTGCGGCACCTCGCAACCCGCAGCTTCCCGAGCGGGCTGGTGCAGACGGAGTACGCGGTCGAGCCCGCGGGCGGCCGGCCCTAGGGTTTCGCGGGCACGAGCTCGCCGACCAGCTCGCGGGCGCCCTCCACCTCCTCGAGCAGCCAGAGCAGGTAGCGGGCGTCGGCGTTGACGTTGCGCGCGACCTCGGGGTTGTAGCCGAAGTCGTTGGCGACGTTCTCCCAGGCGCGGTCGAAGTTGACGCCGACCAGGCGGCCGCGGCCGTCGATCGTCGGGCTGCCGGAGTTGCCGCCCGTGGTGTCGCAGTCGGCGAGGAAGGCGACCGGCACGTGGCCCAGCCGCGGGTCGGCCCAGCGGCCGAAGCGTGCGGCCGCGAACGCCTCCCGCACTCGCTCCGGCAGCTCGAACGGGTCCTCGCCCGTGTGCTTGGCGACCGCGCCGAGCAGCGTCGTGTGGGGCGTGTAGACCACGGCCTCGCGCGGGGAGTAGCCGCGCACGCGGCCGAACGTCACCCGCAGCGAGCCGTTGGCGTCGGGCGCCACCGGCCGCCCCGCCTCGGCGATCACCGCCCGGCGCCAGGCCGGGCGCAGCCGCAGCGTCGCCCCCGCCGCGCGGTCGCGGCGCGCCTTCAGCTCGCGGCGCTCGGCGTCGAGGGCGAGGCCGAGGTCGAGCAGCGGGTCGCGCCGCGCGCGCTGCGCCTCCGGCGTCTCGTCGAACATCGCGGTGCGGACGGCCAGGTCGAACACCTGCGAGCGGGAGTACAGCGCGTCGAGAGCCGCCTGCAGCGCTGCATCGGTCGTCGCCCCGCCGAAGGCCGCGTCCACGGCGGCGATCCGCTGCCCCGCCGGCAGCGCCAGCGCGCGGCGCACCCAGGACGCGAGCAGGCGGCGGTCGGCGGCCGCCGCGTAGCGCTTCTGGTCGCGCGGGAGCTGGTCGCGCAACTGCCGCACGTCGCGCTCCATGTAGCCCGGCTCGCGCTCCGCGTCGGGCTTGACCGCCTCGTGGGCCCGCCGCGCCAGGCTCGTCGGCCAGCGCAGGGCGCGGGGCCCGCGGGCGATCATGTCGAGCAGGAAGTCGCGCTCCCAGGTCGCGAGCCGGGCTGCGTTCAGCGCGCGCAGCCCTTCCAGGGCGGCGAGCGCATCCGCGCCGTCCGCGCGCTTCGCGGCCCAGGTCCGGACCCGCTCCTCCTCGGCGCGCTGCCGCTCGACGATGCGGCCGCGGGCCAGGCCCGCGATCTGGCCCTGCGCGTTCTTGTGGGTGTTCTCGAGGCTGCGCAGGTCGTCGGCGACCGCGATCGCGACCTCGGGCGCGAGGGCGCCGGCCTCCTTCAGGAGCGCGATCCACTCGCCCGTCAGGTCGCGGATCGAGGGGAACCAGCGCGCCTCGCGCTCGGCCATCTCGTCCGCGACCCAAGCGCGGTAGGTGCGGCCCGGGTAGCCGAGCACGGCCACCGCGTCGCCCTCGCGCACGCCGTCCTTCGAGAGCGGGAAGAAGTGGCGCGGGCGGTACGGCGTGCCGTCGGCGGCGTAGGCGCGCAGCAGCGCGAAGTCGCCCGTGTGGCGGGGCCAGCTCCAGTTGTCGACCTCGCCCCCGTAGTTGCCGACCCCGAGCGGCGGCGCGTAGACGAGGCGCACGTCGGGGACGTCCTCGTACTCGGTGAGCGTGAAGAAGAGCCCGCCGTCGAACTCGGCGAACTGGCAGCGCGTGCCCGGGCGCTGCTCGCACTCCGCGACCAGCGCCTTCTGCTTCGCCTCGACGGCCGCGAAGCGCGCGAGGTCGTCGGCCCCCGCGGGGACGGCGCCCAGCACCGTGGCCGTCACGTCGCGGAAGCCGCGCGGGACCTGGATGCGGTACGCGCCAGCCCGTTTTTCGTCGGCCCGCGTGCGCGCGAGGTAGCCGTCGCGGGTCAGGTTGGCCTGCGGCGTCGAGTGCTCCTGCAGGATGCCCGCGACGCAGTGGTGGTTGGTGATCAGCAGGCCCTCGGCGGAGACGAAGCTGCCGGAGCAGCCCGGCAGCTTCACCGCGTTGGCGAGCAGGCCGTCGCCGGCGGGAGCGTCCCAGAGCCGCTGCAGCGGCAACTCGAAGCCCTGCGCCTTGACCCACTCCGGGCCCTGCGCCAGCACCTGTTGCGGGGTCCACTTGCCGTCGCCGGCGAGGGCCTGGGGAGCCAGGGACAGGAGGAAGAAGCCGAACGCGATCGCAGGTCTCATGGTGTCGCCTCGAGTCGGAGGCGCCGGGCGGCGCCGAAGGGCGGCCCTGGAGGCCGCGACGGCGAACCTACGCCCGCGGGGTCGGTCCGGTCAAGGCGCGAGGCGCGCGACGGCGTCCGCCATACGCGAGGCCGGCGTGGTCGGGTCGAGTTCGGCGTAGAAGGCGCAGCGGTCGATCGCCTGGCTGACGACCGCGACCGAAAGCGCCGGCGCCCAGCCGACCGTCGCGCTCGCCGCGAGTGCGAACAGCAGCAGCGCGACCCGCGCCGCGGCCCACGCCGCGGGCAGGCCGAAGGCGCCGCGGCGGACGCGGGCCGCGAGCAGCGAGAGGGTGACGGCCGCGGCGGTCCACGCGAGCAGCGTGACCTCGAGCGCGAGCGCCAGTTGCAGCACGGTCGCCAGCAACGCGTCGGCGCTGTGGAGCGCAAAGCGGTCGCGGCGCGGGATCGCGGCGTACACGCCGTCGATCGCGATCGCGAGGCCGAGGCCCGCGACGAACGCGAGCGGACCGGCGAGTGCGGACCCGGGGGCGATCGCGGGGACGACGGCCGCCAGCAGGGGGCCGGCGAGCGCCACGGTGCCGAGGCCGACGAAGGCGCCGGCCAGCAGCGCCTCGCGGCTCAGCCACGAGGTGCGCCAGTTGAGGATCGCGCGCCACGCCCGCAGCGGACGCCCGAGGTGCGACGTCGACAGCGCGAGCGCGAGGCCGCTGACGGCGAGAAAGGCGGCCAGCGTGGGGGCGCGCTCCGGGAACGCGAGGCCCGCGCCCAGCCACGCGACGAGCGCGGGCAGCGCGACCGTGAACAGCACCAGCGACCACTCGGAGCGCAGCTCGATCTTCGGGCGCGGTCGCGGCTGCGGCGGCACCCGCTCGTCGGCGTCGAGCCAGGCGTCGATCGCGAGCGCGGGCGGCAGGCCCGTCGCGCGCTGGCGCGGGTCGACGACGCGGAGCGCGGGCCCCAGGCCGCGGGCGTCGAGTCCCAGCAGCGGCAGGTCCGGCTCGCGCACGCCCCGGCGATCGCCGAGCGCGAGGGCCCCTGTCGGACAGGCCTGGGTGCAGGCGGGCTGCAGGCCGGCCGCGAGGCGCGGCGAGCAGAAGGTGCACTTGGTCATCACGCCGGCGGCGGCGTCGAACTTCGGCGCGTCCCACGGGCACAGCCACGAGCAGTAGCGGCAGCCGATGCACCTGTCGGGCTCGAGCAGCACCGCGCCGGTGGCGGCGTCGCGCCGATAGGCGTTGGCGGGACAGCCGAGCGCGCACACGGGCGTGTCGCAGTGGTTGCAGGCCAGGCTCAGGTGGCGCGTCGGCAGCGCGGGGTGCCGCGTGGGATTGAGCGTGGTGATCGCGCGCCATCCGGTGTCGGCACCGCCCGCGTTCTCGTTGCCGCAGGCGACGCGGCAGGCCTCGCAGCCGGTGCAGCGGTCCGGCGCGAACACGAACGCCGGCCGCTGCTGCGACGCGGGGGCGAACGCCGACGTCACGCGCGCTCGACCTGCACGGCGTTGTCGTGGAACGCCGCGCCGTGGCCCATGTCGGTCTCGCGGCCCTCCGACAGCAGGTTGACGGCGGCGCCTTCGGTCAGCCAGAAGCCGTTGGTGATCGCCACGCAGCCGCGCTTCAGCCCGCGGTCGAAACGCGCCGGCAGCCGCAGCTCGCCGCGCTCGTTGAAGACGCGCACGCGCTCGCCCTCGGCCACGCCGCGGGCGCGCGCGTCCGTCGGGTGAATGGCGACGAACGGCGCCGGCGCCATGCGCCGGATCGTCTCGAGGTGGCCGAACTGGGAGTGGATGCGGTTCTTGGTGTTGGGCGTCAGCAGGTGCAGCGGGAAGCGCCCGGCCGGGTCGGGCCGCTCCCCCGCTTCCTGCCAGGACGGCAGCTCCGGAACGCCCCAGCGCGCGCGGGCCTCGTCGCTCCACAGCTCGATCTTCCCGGAGGGCGTCGGGAACCGCAGGCCGGCGAACGCGACCTCCTCGAACTCGGGCGACAGCACGGGCCCGGCGCGCAACTGGTCGAGCGTGATCCCGGTCGGCGCCAGCTTCGCGGCGAGCCAGGCCTCGATCGACGAGTCCGAGGGACCGGGCAGCGCCGCGGCCAGCGCGGCTTCGTCGATCCCCAGCCGGCGGCCGAGCGCGCGGTAGATCTCGGTCTCCGGCTGGACGCCGGGCGGCGGCTCCAGCACCTTCGGCCGCAGTTGCAGGTAGGGGTGCCAGTAGGCGCCGATCACGTCCGTCTGCTCGAAGAAGTTCTTGGCGGGCAGCACGACGTCGGCCTCGCGCGCGGTGTCGGTCAGGAACTCCTCGACCACGACGCGGAATTCGAGCCGGCGGAACGCCTCGAGCACGCGCGAGGTCTCGGGGTTCTGCGGGATCGGGTTGCCGCGCTCGACCCAGGCGAAGGTCAGCGGCGGATCGGCGGCGGCCGGCATGTCCCGCCCCAGCCGCGCCGTCGACAGCGAGACCCTGACGACGCCGTCAGGGGTCCCCGGATAGCAGTCGATCGGGTCCTTGACCTGCGAGAAGACCTGCGTCTGCAGGTTCGCGTACATCCAGCCCGCGCCGGGTTTGCCGAGGTTGCCGGTGATCGCGCACAGCGCCAGCATCGCCCGCATCGCCTGGCCAGAGTTGGTGAAGCGCTGCATCCCGAAGCCGGGCACCAGCGTCATCGGCTTGACCGTTCCGACCTGCCTCGCGAAGGCCTCGATCGCCTCCGCGCGCAGCTCGGTGATCGCCGCCGCCCGCGCGGGCTCCCACTCCGCAACCGCGCGTGCGTACTCGTCGAACCCCTTGACGTGCGCCTCGACGAAGTCGCGGTCGACGAGGCCGTCGCGCAGCAACACGTGGCCGACCGCCAGCGCCAGCGCGCCGTCGGTGCCCGGTCGCAGTTGCAGCAGCAGGTCGGCGCGCTCGGCGGTCTCGGTCCGCCGCGGGTCGATCACGACGAGTTGCGCGCCGCGGTCCTGCGCGCGCTGGACGTGCGGCATCTGGTGGACGTTGGTCTCGGCCGCGTTCTTGCCCCACAGCACGATCAGCCGCGCGTTCTCGAGGTCCCACGGCGCGTTGTGGGAGTTGGCGCCGAGCGTCAGCCGGGTCGCCTCCAGCCCCGCCGGCCAGCACAGGTCGCCGTAGGTCGTCGTGCAGCCGCCGAACAGCCGCCAGAACGCGAGGCCGCAGCCGTTGAGCAGCCCCTTGGTGCCGCTGGCGCTGTAGTAGAGGACCGTCTGCGGTCCGTGGGCGGCCCGCAACCTCTCGAGTTGCGATGCGATGGACTCGATCGCCTCGTCCCAGCCGATCGTGCGGAACGAGCCGTCGGCCTGGCGCCGCAGCGGCTCGACGATCCGCTGCGGCGAGTGCGCCCGCTCGACGTACGACAGCCCCTTGAGGCACGGCCCCTCGGCCGTCGCCCGGTTCTCCGCGGCGCCCTCGACCCGCACCAGCCGCCCGCCTTCGACGGTGACCCGCAGCGAGCACGTCGAGTAGCAGTTGCGCGGACACGCGGTCAGGTGGACGGACACGGCGCCCTCCTCGGCGCCGCCGCACCAGGCGCGGCGGCGGCCAAGCTTGCCACGTCCCGCGTCCTTCCGTCCTTGCCCCCCCGCGTCGCTTGTGTAACGCTCTGTGTAGGAGGGGGCATGGCCACCAACCTGGCGATCGACGACGCGCTGCTCGAGGAGGCGCTGAGGGTGGGCGGGCGCCGCTCGAAGCGGGAGACCGTCAACGAGGCGCTCGCCGAGTACGTGCAGCGCCGCAAGCGTCGCGGGCTGACCCGGCTCTTCGGCACCATCGACTTCCGGCCGGACTGGGACTACAAGAAGGCCCGGCGGCGGGCGTCGTGATCCTGTTCGACCAAAGCGTCGTCTCCGCCGTGCTGCGGCGCCGCCGCAAGGGCGCCGCCGAGGAGGACCTGACGGCCCGCGTCGAGGCGCTGTTGCGGTCGGACGAGACGCTGGGCATCCCGGGAATCGTGCTGCAGGAACTGCTGAGCGGAGTCGCCGACCGCGCGCAGCGCGACCGCCTGCTGAAGGCCGTCCAGGACGGCTTCCCGATCGTGCTGGCGACCGAGGGCGACCACCTGAAGGCCGCCGACCTGATGAACGCCTGCGCCGCAGAGGGCGTGGCCTTTTCGACGCCGGACGCGCTGATCGCCGCCCAGGCCATCAACCGTCGCGCGAGATTGCTGACGACCGACGCCGACCTCCGTCGGCTTCCGGCGGGCCTGGGGTTGCGTCTCGCCTGAACCCGCAGGGGGGCTGCGTCAGTCCGCGAGGCGGTGGATCAGCAGCGCCGCGCGCTTGACGATGTTCGGGAACTCGCGGAGGTCGATCCACTCGCCGGGCGCGTGCTCCTTGTCCCCCAGCGCGCCGAGGCCGTCCATGCGGGCGACCGTGTCGGGCACGAACGAGACGTCGGCCGCGCCGCGCTTCGAAGGGTCGTGGGGGGCGATCGGACCCGTGCCGAGGTCGCGCGACACCTGGTCGAGCCGCGCGAGCAGCGCGTTGCCCTCCGGGGTCGGCGCCATGCCCGGCATGCCGTCCTCGAAGATGATCTCCGCGGACGTGCCCGGCAGGTTCTGCCCGACGATCTCGCGCATCCGGGCGCGGGCGCGCGCGAGCTGCTCCGCCGACAGGTAGCGCAGGTCGCCGTGGGCGAATGCGAGGTCGGCGACGACGTTGGTCTTGCCTTCGGCCGTGGCCGCGCTGGTCGCGGAGTCGAGCTGCGCCTCGGAGCCGCCGACCGCCAGGCTCGGGTTGAACGTCAGGTACGGCTCGCGCAGCGTCTCGTGGAACGCGTTCAGGATGCGCGCGAGCTCGAACACGGCGCCGCTGCCCGTGCCGGCGTTGAAGATGCCGGAGGAGTGGGCCTGGCGGCCGTGCACCTCGAGCCGCCAGCTCGAGAAGCCGCGGCGGCCGGTGACGGCGGTGCCGGGCACGTAGCCCTCGAACGCGAGCGCGTACTTCACGCCCTGCGCCGCGTCGAGCAGGGGCTTGCGGGCGACGTCGTAGGGCCGCCCCGTGCTCTCCTCGTCGCCGGTGAGGATCACGTTGATCGCGCGGCCCTCGAGCGCGCCTGCCGCGTGCAGCGCGCGCAGCGCCGCCACGATCACGACGTTGCCGCCCTTCATGTCGGACGTGCCGCTGCCGTACGCGCGGTCGCCCTCGCGCCGGAAGCGCTCGCCCTCGAGCACCGTGTCGAGGTGGCCGATCAGCAGCACGCCGGGGCCGCGCCCCGCGCGCGTCGCGACCAGGTGACCCGCCCGCCCCATCTCCGCCGGCATCTCGACCCAGCGCGTCTCGAAGCCGAGCGGGCGCAGCGCCTCCGCGAAGATCTCGCCGTTCTCGCGCACGCCAGCGAGGTTCTCCGTCGCGCTGGGCACGTCGACCGAGCGCTGGAGCAACGCGAGCGCCTCCGCGAGCTGGGCGTCGGCGTGGCGCACGACCTCCCGCTCGACGGCGGACAGCGCGGCAGCGTGGGCGGGCGAAGAGAGCGACATGCAGGCGATCAGGGCGGCGGCAGGGCTCTTCGTCATGCGGCGAACCCTACCACCGCCCGGGGTCAGTCTAGACCGCCGCGCCCTCGAGCCGGCGCGGGCCGGACTGCGCCACTTCTCTCGGGCAGCCGGCCGCCATCAGCTTGAAGTTCTCGATGAAGCGGGCCGCCAGCGCGTCGTACTTGCGGAAGTACTCCTCGCGGTTGCCCCAGGTGTTGGCCGGGTCGAGGATCTCCGACGGCACGCCCTCGCACGCCGTCGGCACGTCGAACCCGAAGATCGCGTCCTTGCGGTACGGCACGCCCGCGAGCGATCCCGACAGCGCCGCGTTCAGCAGCTTGCGGGTGTGGTGGATCGAGATCCGCTTGCCGATCCCGAACGGGCCGCCGGTCCAGCCGGTGTTGACCAGCCAGCACTGCGCGCCGTGCTGGACGATCTTGCGGGCCAGCAGTCGCGCGTACTCGTAGGGGTGGTGGACCATGAACGGCCCGCCGAAGCAGGCGCTGAACGTGATCTCGGGCTCGACGCCGAGGCCGATCTCGGTGCCGGCGATCTTCGAGGTGTAGCCGGAGACGAAGTGGTAGATCGCCTGCTCCGGGCTGAGCCGCGAGATGGGCGGCATCACGCCGGAGGCGTCGCACGTCAGGAAGATGACGTTCTTGGGGTGGCCCGCGCGCTTCTCCGGCAGCGCGTTGTCGATGAACTCGAGCGGGTAGGCGCCGCGGGTGTTCTCGGTGCGGGCGTCGTCGTCGAGGTCGAGGTGGCGGCTGACGGGGTCGAACACCACGTTCTCGAGGATGGTGCCGAAGCGGCGGGTGCAGGAGTAGATCTGCGGCTCGGCCTCGGGCGACAGGCGGATCACCTTGGCGTAGCAGCCGTCCTCGATGTTGAAGACGCCGTTCTCGCTCCAGCCGTGCTCGTCGTCGCCGATCAGCCGCCGCGACGGGTCGGCCGACAGCGTCGTCTTGCCGGTGCCGGAGAGCCCGAAGAAGATCGCAGTGTCCCCCGCCGGCCCGACGTTGGCCGAGCAGTGCATCGACAGCACGCCGTCCAGCGGCAGCAGGTAGTTGAGGACCGTGAAGATCGTCTTCTTGATCTCGCCCGCGTAGGCGGACCCGCCGATCAGCGCCAGCTTCTCGCGGAAGTTGGCGACGATGAAGGTCTCGGTGCGGGTGGTGTCGACCAGCGGCGAGGCCTGGAAGCCGGGCGCCGCGATGATCGTGAACTCCGGCACGTGGCGCCGGTAGTCGTCGAGGTGGGCCGGCTTCAGGAACATCGTGCGGGCGAACAGGCTGTGCCACGCCTTCTGGGTGATCACCCGGATCGGCAGCCGGTGCTCAGGGTCGGCGCCGGCGTAGCAGTCCTGCACGAACACGTCGCGGCCCTGCAGGTAGCCGGACAGCCGCGCGTGCAGCATGGAGAACGCCTCGGGCGCGAAGGGGCGGTTGTACTGGCCCCACCACACCTTCTCCTCGGTGCTGTCCTCGCGGACGACGAACTTGTCCGCGGCGGCGCGCGCGGTGTGCTTGCCGGTGTCGACGAGCAGCGGGCCCATGTGGCCGAAGCGGGCCTCGGAGCGGAACACCGCCTCCTCGTAGAGCGCGGGGGTCGACAGGTTCCAGTAGGCGCGGCGCAGGCCCGACAGGCCGTGGTGCTGGAGGCCGAACGCCGAGGCGGCGACGGCGGCCTCCCCGGACGCGGGCGAGTGGACGTCCAGGTAGATGTTCACAGCCAGTCCCTCACCAGCTTGCGGTCGCCGATGAAGATCTCGTTGGGCGCGTCGGGGTCGAGCGCCCACTTGATGCGCTCAAGGCCCTCGGTGATCTCCTTGACGGTGCCGCAGTAGGACAGCCGCAGGAAGCCCTCCACGCCGAACTCCTTGCCCGGCATCACCAGGACCCGCACCCGCTGCAGCAGCAGCTCGGCCAGCTTCGCCGAGTCCGGCCCGTAGGCGCGCATGTCGGGGAAGCAGTAGAAGGTGCCGGCGGGCTTCTGGACCTTGACGCCGGAGAAGGCCGCCAGCCGGTCGAGCATCACGTTGCGGTTGTTCTCGAGCGTCAGCCGCAGCGCCTCGATCGGCGTCTGCACGCCGGAGAGCGCCCCGATCGCCGCCCACTGCGAGGGCGTCGAGGGCCCCGAGGTCTGGTGGCCCTGGATGTTGGCCATCGCCGCCGCCACCTCGCGGTTGGCGACGCCCCAGCCGATCCGGAAGCCGGTCATCGCGTACATCTTGGACACGCCCTGGACGACGACCAGGCGCGAGGTGTCGAGCGCCTGCTTCGCGTAGTCGTAGGGGTTGGGCGGGGTGCGGCCGTCGAAGACGAGCCGGTTGTACAGGTCGTCCATGATCAGCCACAGGTGCTTCTTCTCGCAGAACTCGACCACCTGGGCGACGAATTCGGCGGAGTAGACGGCGCCCGACGGGTTGTTCGGGCTGTTGAGGATCACGGCCTTCGTGTACGAGCCGCAGGCCTCGGCGATCTCCTCGATGCGCGGCTGGAACGAGCCGTCTTCCGGGGTGACCACGACCGGCACGCCTCCGGCCAGCTTCACCATCTCGGGGTAGCTGACCCAGTACGGCGCCGGGAACACGACCTCGTCCTTGGGGTCGAGGATGGCGTGGAGCAGGACCATGATCGCCTGCTTGGCGCCGCTCGAGACCACGACGTTCTCGGGCGCCACGGCGCGGCCGTAGTGCTCCTCGTGGTAGCGGATCACGGCCTTCTTCATGTCGGCCATGCCGTCGACCGGCGCGTAGCGCACCTCGCCGGCGTTCAGCTGGTTGGCGCAGTGGATCACCGCGTCGAGCGGGGCGCGGCTCTTGGGCTCGCCGCCGCCGAGGTGGATGACGGGCTCGCCCTTGGCGCGCAGCTTCGCCGCCATCTCGTTGAGCTTGAGGGTCGGCGACTCCTTGATCGATCGAGCGAGCTGACTGAGGCTCATGAAGTGGACTCCTGACGTGTACCTGGGGGTGCGGGTGTGGCCCCCAGAAAATGCAAGGCCGGGCGCTCGTCGGTGACGAGGTAGGCGAACTCGTCGCGGAACTGCTGCAGCGACATGTGGGCGGAGGCGGCGAAGCGGGCCAGCTCGTGCGCGTCCTCGAAGTCGTCGCGGCGCAGGCGGATCATGTAGCGGCGGGCGATCGCGTAGCGGGTGGAGCCGACGTCGACCATGCGCACCTTCGAGCGCCCGGTCTTCGGGTCGAGCAGCTCCGCGAACGGCACCGGCTCGAAGTGGCCGCCCTGCATCGAGATCATCACCCCGCTGCCTCCCTCGAGCAGGTACTTGACCGCACAGTAGCCGAGGTCGCGGGTGTACTCCATGTCGAGCGGGATCGGGTCGGCGCAGCGCAGTTCGTAGCCGATGTTCTTGGCCACGATCGTGGCCTTCAGCCCCAGCGCCTTCAGCCGCTTCTGGGCCTCGGCCTTGAGCAGCTCGCCGATGTTGACCTCGTCGATGCGCAGGTGGCCGTGGGCGTCGCGTTCCGCCAGGTCGAGCGCGGCCAGTTCCTCGGGCTCCAGCCCGAGCACCAGCCCCTCGGCGATGATCGCCACCCCGTCGCGGCGGCCGTAGGCGAGGCGCTTGACGATGGCGCCGACCAGGGTGTCCACGATCGTCTTCATCCGCAGCGGGCGCCCCGCGAACTCCTCGGGGATCAGCGTCAGCGTCGCGCCGGCGGCCTTGCCGATGCCGAGCGCGAGGTGCCCCGCCTTGCGCCCCATCGCGATGATGAAGTACCAGCGCGAGGTGGTGTGGGCGTCGACCATCAGGTTCTTGACGATGTCGACCCCGACGTGGCGCGCGGTCTGGAACCCGAAGGTGTCCACCCAGGGCGGCAGGTTGAGGTCGTTGTCGATCGTCTTCGGCACGTGCACGACCGCGATCCGACCCGCCGACTGCTCGCACAGGCGCATCGCCGAGTAGGCGGTGTCGTCGCCGCCGATCGTCACCAGCCGCGACACGTTGAGCCGCAGCAGCGACAGCACGGCGTTCTCGAGCAGGCGGGGGTCGGTGGTGGGATTGGCGCGCGAGATGCCGATGAACGAGCCGCCGCGGAAGTGGATGCGGCTGACGCCCTCGATGGTCAGCGGCATCACGTGGTCGACGTTGCCCTGGGAGATCCACTCGAAACCGTCCTGGATGCCCACGACCTCGACGCCCTCCAGCGCGGCGCGGATGGTGGCCGCCCCGATCACGCTGTTGATGCCGGGGGCCGGGCCGCCGCCGACGAGGATCGCCAGGCGCTTGCGATGGCTTTCTTCCACGGCCCATTGACTCCTGAAGGGGCCCGCCGATGCGAAAGACCTGCGGCTCCGAGGTTCCGGGGCCCCCGGCATCCAGCGAAGCAAGAAGGGTGCCCGCAGCCCTGGCTCCGGGGACCGGAACCGCTTAGCCTTGGCCCATGAGCCAGGTCCGCGCGATGGTGATGCCGGGGCCGCGTCAGCCCCTCGAGGAACGCCGCTACCCCGAGCCGCGGCCGCAGCCGGGCGGGGCGGTGCTGGAGACGCTCGCCTCCGAGGTGTGCGGCACCGACGTCCACCTCCACCACGGCCACCTCGGCACCGTGCCCTGGCCGCTGATCCCCGGCCACGTCAGCGTCGGCCGCGTGCTGGAGACGAACGGCCCGCTGCTCGACGTCGAGGGTCGCGCGATCGAAACCGGCGCGGTCGTCACCTTCTACGACGTGTTCGGCATCTGCGGCGCCTGCTGGCACTGCACCGTGGCCAAGGCCGGCACCCGCTGCCCGAGCCGGCGCGTGTACGGCATCACGACCAGCGCCGACGAAGGACTGCTCGGCGGCTGGGCCGAGCGGATCGAGATCCGGCCCGGGGTGCGGCTCGTCCCGCTGCCCGAGGGGCTCTCGCTCGAGGCGTTCATGGGCGGCGGCTGCGGCGCGCCGACCGGGTTCCACGCCGTCGAGCGCGCCGGCATCGCGCTCGGCGACACGGTGGTGGTCCAGGGCAGCGGCCCGGTCGGCCTCTCCGCGGCGGCGTTCGCGCAACTCGCCGGCGCGCTACGCGTGCTGGTCGTCGGCGCGCCGGCCGACCGCCTCGAGGCGGCCCGCGCGCTCGGCGCCGAAGACGTGCTCGACATCGACGCGGAGCGCGACCCCGCGCGGCGCGTGGCGTGGGTGCGCGAGCGCACCCACG